>NZ_JNNO01000023.1 GCF_000735585.1 Devosia sp. LC5 | reverse complement strand
CGGCCGGCTGGGGCTGCGGGGATGCGGCGGGGTGGCGCCGGTAGAGCAAAGCGAGGAAGAGTATTGCGGCCACGGTGCCAGTGCCGTGGGCGGCCCAGGAGGAGAAGAGCGGGTTGCCGTAGCGGCCCAGTTCGCCGTTGAAAAACACCATCAGGGTGAGGAGGCCCCCGGTGCCAAAGGCGATCAGCAGGTGCAGCGGATTGAGCCGGGACGGGGAGGTGGGCATGGATGGCGCGACTCTGAATGGGGAGACGCGGGATGGTAGCATGCGGTTTGTCGGGTGGGAGGGATGATGGGCCCCGATCTGGTGCGCTCTCCACTTGTCGTGTCGTATGTGCCGGTCCTGCGGTTCTATTGTCCCTCTCAGGGGAGAGGGTCAAGGTGGGTGAGGGTGCTATGCTGGGTACATCGTGAATGTGGAAGCATTGCACCCCTCACCCGCCGGCTGCGCCGTCGACCTCTGCCCTGAGGGGCGAGGTGAGCCGGTGCATATCCAGTGATCCCGGTCATAATCCTTCGGCGCGCAGAAACGAAAATCCCCGCTTTCGCGGGGATTTCGTTGGGTTAGGCGACTTGGGCTCACGCGACTTGGGCGAAGCGTTCGTCGAAGGCGTAGCCGGCGCCGCGGACGGTGCGGATGGGGTCGGATTCGCGGCCGCGATTGATGGCGCGGCGCAGGCGTCCGATATGGACGTCCACGGTGCGCTCATCGACATAGACATCATTGCCCCAGACGCCGTCGAGCAGCTGCTCGCGCGAATAGACCCGGCCGGGATGGCGCATGAGGTATTCGAGCAGGCGATATTCGGTGGGGCCCAGATGCACGTCGCGATTGGCGCGGCGCACGCGGTGGGTGGTGCGGTCGAGTTCGAGATCGCCGACGCGCAGGGCGGCGGTGACCAGGTTGGGATTGGCGCGGCGCAGCAGAGCGTGGATGCGCGCGATCAGTTCGGGCACGGAGAAGGGCTTGACGATATAGTCGTCGGCACCGGTCGAGAGGCCCCGCACGCGTTCTTCTTCTTCACCGCGGGCGGTGAGCATGATGATCGGGATGCGGGCGGTTTCCTCGCGGGCGCGCAGGCGGCGGCAGAGTTCGATCCCCGAAATTTCCGGCAGCATCCAATCGAGCAGGATGAGGTCGGGCAGCTTTTCGTGGATCTGGCTCTGGGCCTCGTCTCCGGTTTCCGCGGTGACGACGCGGAAACCTTCAGCTTCGAGATTGTAGCGCAGGAGGATGGCAATATCGCCTTCGTCCTCGACGACGAGAATGGTTGCAGGCATGGATCAGGCCTTGATCTGGGTCCGGTGCAATTCTTGCACGTCGGAGGTCAGCTGCTTGCCGGTCTGCAGGTAATAAGCGCGTTCTGCGATATTGGTGGCGTGGTCCCCGATGCGTTCCAGGCTCTTGGCGCAGAACAGCAGATGGGTGCAGGGCGTGATATTGCGCGGATCTTCCATCATGTAGGTGAGCAATTCGCGGAACAGCGAAGTGTACATGGCGTCCACCTCGTCATCGCGATTGCACACTTCGATAGCGCCGGCGGAGTCGCGGCTCGAATAAGAATCCAGCGCATCCTTGATCTGGCGCAGCACCAGATTGGTCATGTTCTTGACGCCATTGTAGAAAGTCGGCTGCAGCGTGAGGCCCTCGATCTTGAGCGAGCGGCGGGCCAGTTGCTTGGCCATGTCGCCGACGCGTTCGAGATCGGACGCCACATGAATGGCGGTGATGATCGCGCGCAAATCGGAGGCCATGGGCTGGCGGCGGGCGATCATGGAAACCGCCATGTCGTCGATCTTGCGCTGCATGTCGTCGATGCGCTGATCGGCGATGACAGTAACATCGGCGAGCTCGCGATCGAGCTTGAGCAACGCCCTCGTACCGTTGTCGATGGCGACCTCGACCTGACCGCCCATTTCGGCGATCAACTGGGCCAGGGCGACGAGTTCGTCATTGTAGGAGGAGACGATGTGTTCGGGGCCGGAATTGGGCATAGCGGTGTCTCTCTTGGTCCGGGTTTGGATCAGCCGATACGGCCCATGATATAGTCCTGGGTCTGCTTGTTGACCGGGTTGGTGAAGATGTCTTCGGTGACGCCTTCCTCGATCAGGTTGCCCAGATGGAAGAATGCCGTGCGCTGGCTGACGCGGGCGGCCTGCTGCATGGAGTGGGTGACGATGACGATAGTGTAGTTTTCGCGCAACTCGTCGATCAGCTCCTCAATGATGGCGGTGGCGATCGGATCGAGAGCCGAGCAAGGCTCGTCCATCAGGATGACTTCGGGGCTGACCGCGATGGCGCGGGCAATGCAGAGGCGCTGCTGCTGGCCGCCGGACAGGCCGGTGCCGGGTTCGTTGAGGCGGTCCTTGACCTCCTCGAACAGGCCGGCCTTGCGCAGGGACGACACGACGATCTCGTCAAGGTCGGTCTTGGAGCGGGCCAGGCCGTGGATCTTGGGGCCATAGGCGACATTGTCGTAGATCGACTTGGGGAACGGGTTCGGCTTCTGGAAGACCATGCCGATGCGGGCACGCAGTTCAACCACGTCGAGGTCGGCATCATAGATGTCCTCGCCATCGAGTTTGATGGTGCCGCCGACCTTGGCGCCCTCGATGGTGTCGTTCATGCGGTTGATGCAGCGCAGGAAAGTCGACTTGCCGCAGCCCGACGGTCCGATGAAGGAGGTCACGGCACGGTCGGGAATGTCGATCGAAATGCCATGCAGGGCTTGCTTGGCACCGTAGTGGACGGTGACGTCGCGGGCGGTCAGCCGGATCTGTCGGTCGAGCATGTCGGTTGGGTTCATCGCGGTGTTCACTGATTGCTGCGTCATTTTCACCTTGCCGGCCAGAATGTCCATTTTGCTTACTCCTGTTAGGCCCGGCGTTCCAGGCGAGTGCGCAAGAAGATCGCTATCGCGTTGAGCAGGAGCATCAGCCCGAGCAAGACGATGATGGCGGCGGAGGTTCTTGCCTCGAAGAAGTTGCGGTTTTCGTTACCCTGCCACAGGTAAATCTGCACCGGGAGGGCGGTGGCAGAGTCCAGCGGATTGGCGGGAATATTGGCGATGAAGGCACTCATGCCGATCAGCAGCAGCGGCGCGGTTTCACCCAGGGCCTGCGCGACGCCAATAATGGTGGCGGTCAGGATACCGGGGAAGGTCTGCGGCAGCACGTGGTGGAACACGGTCTGATTGTGCGAGGCCCCCAGGCCGAGCGCTGCCTGGCGCAGGGACGGCGCCACGGCGCGCAGCGAGGAGCGCGTGGCAATAATGATGGTGGGCAGTGTCATCAGGGTCAGCACCAGGCCACCCACCAGCGGGGCGGAACGGGGCAGGCCGAGATAGTTGATGAACACGGCCGCGCCGAGCAGGCCGAAGACGATGGAGGGCACGGCGGCCAGATTGTTGATGTTGACCTCGATGAGGTCGGTCCAGCGGTTCTTGGGCGCGAACTCTTCCAGGTAGACCGCGCTGGCGACGCCGATGGGCACGGCGAGCACGATCACGATCAGCATCATGTAGAGCGACCCCATGAAGGCACCGGCCAGACCGGCCGAAGCCGGAGCGGAACGGCTGTCCACATTGGTGAAGATGTGCCAGGCGAAATCGAAGCGGATGGCGCCATTGGCCACGAGCTGGTCGGCCAGCTGGCGGGTGCTGACGGCGAGCTGCTGGCGTTCGTCGGGCTGGTTCCGGTCGATGGTGCCCTTAAGCCAGTTGTCGGTATTGGCCGAACCCAGCATGGTCACAGGCACGGTCTGACCGAGCAGGTCGGGATTGGCGAAGTATAGGTCACGGATCTGGAAGCGGGCGGCGCTTGTCACCAGTTTGAGCAGGTCGCGGGTTTCGATCTCGAAATCGGGCGCTGCGGTGCGGACGGCCTTGTCGACGATGGCGTTCCAGTTCGACAGGGTGACGGCGCGCTGCCAATCGGAAATGGCCTTCTGGTAATCGGCTTCCGAAGCACCGGCCTGGCGCTCCGGACGGGGGCCACCCTCGATCAGCTCGGGATCGAAATAGGCCTCTACATGCAGGGTCGACTGCCAGAACGACGGCATGCCCTTGGCGAGGATCATGCCGAACAGGATGGCGACAAAGCCGAGGGCCGCGGCAATGGACAGGATGCCGGCCCAACGGAACAGCATTTCGTCGCGGTGGCGCCGGGCAAGGCTCTTGCGCACAAGGGCCCGGGTGGCATTGCCGGCGGCGTTGGTGGGGAGCGTTGTGTCGGTCATGGCTATTCGTATTGCTCCCGGAATTTGCGCACGATGTAGAGGGCCATGACGTTCAGCAGCAAGGTCATGACGAATAGGGTCAGGCCCAGGGCGAAGGCCACGAGCGATTGAGGACTGGTGAAATCGGCGTCACCGGTCAGCTGGTTGACGATGCTCACCGTGACCGTCGAGGTTGGCTCGGCCGGATTGGCGCGCAGGACCGGGCTGTTGCCGGCGGCCAGCACCACGATCATGGTTTCGCCGATGGCGCGGCTGACAGCGAGCAGCACGGCACCGACGACACCCGGCAATGCGGCGGGCAGAAGCACTTTGCGGATGGTCTCGGATTTGGTAGCGCCCAGGCCCATCGAGCCGTCGCGCATGGCGCGCGGCACCTGGGCGATGATGTCGTCGCTGAGCGAGGAGATGAAGGGAATGATCATGATGCCCATCACGACGCCGGCGGTCAGGGCGCTGGTGGCGTTGATGTCCAGCCCGACGGCGTCGCCAGCGGCGGCGAAGAAGGGGCCGACTGTAACCAGGGCGAAGAAGCCATAGACGATGGTGGGAATGCCGGCCAGAATTTCGATGATCGGCTTGACGACGTTGCGGACGCGCTCGTGGGCATATTGCGACAGATAGATCGCCGACATCAGGCCGATCGGCACCGCCACTACCATGGCGATGATGCTGATCATCACGGTACCCCAGAGCAGGGGCAGCAGGCCATATGCACCTGCAGAGCCCGTGCCGGCGCTCTGGAAACGCGGGTTCCAGGTGGTGCCGAAGAAGAAGTCGATGGGGCTGATGAAGGTGAAGAAGCGGATGGCATCGGCCAGCAGCGACAGCACGATGCCGATCGTGGTCAGGATGGCGACCGTCGAGCAGGCGATCAGCGCGATGCGTATGGCGATTTCGACTTCGGTGCGGGCACGCAGCCGCAAGCCGATGCGGCGCCGCGCCCAGAACAGCCCGCCGGCGCCCAATGCTGCGGCAGCGGCGATGACCGCCAAGAACGACAGGCGCTGGAAACTGGCAAAGCTGCCGGCGGCGGCCGTCTCTTCGGGGCTCGGCTGGCCGATAACGCCAAAGCCGTTAGCGATAGCCTGGACGCGGCCCACGGCGGCGTGAACTTCGACAGGCGGCAACTGCGACACCGAGGCGGGCAACTGGCTGAGGATGAAATTGTGTGCGACCGAGTCGCTGAACAGGGCCCAGAGGCCAAGGACGACGATAGCCGGCAGGGTGGCGAAAAGCGCGACCAGCACACCGTGATAGATGGGGCGCGAGTGCAGGCGCGTCTCGGTACCGCCCTGGGCCAGCTTGCGGCTGCGTGACCAGCCGATCTGGTAGGAAAGGGTGAGGAGAACCAGAAGAAGAGCGGCGACAACGAGAGCGTTCACGGCGAACTGGTCCTTCTTGGTGACACGGGGCCTGTGGATCCCGCGCGGACTGTGAATTCAGGAGGGGATCCCGGCGCGGCCGGGATCCCCAAGGTCGTGCAACCGACGATTACGGCTGGTACTGAACGGCGCTGGTAAAGGCTTCGAGCTGGGCCGCGAGGAACTCGCTGGAGGCCGGAACCAGACCGGCAGCTTCCAGGGTGCCACCGGCACCGGCCATCTGCTCGGACAGGAAGAAGGCGACATAGTCTTCCAGGCCAGGGATCACGCCGATATGGGCACCCTTGACGTAGAACTGGAGGGGACGCGAGACGGGGTATTCGCCTTCAGCGATGGTTTCCAGGGTCGGCTCGACGCCCGAAACGGTAGCAACCTTGAGGGTGTCACGGTTCTGGTCGTAGAAGGACAGGCCGAACACGCCGATGGCTTCCGGGTTGGACTGCAGGCGCGCCAGGGTCTCGGTGTAATCGCCAGCGATTTCCACAACCACGTCCTGACGCGGGGTCAGGCAAGCGGCTTCCATGGCATCTTCTTCCATTTCCGGCAGGCCAGCGGCTTCACAGCCAGCTTCCAGGACGCGGATGTCGAAGACTTCGCGGGTACCGTGATTGGTGCCCGGGATGGCGACGAAGATGGCCTGGTCAGGCAGCGAGGGGTCGATCTCGGACCAGTTGGTGTAGGGATTGGCAACCATTTCGCCGTCGACCGGGACCTGGGCGGCAATGGCCTTGTAGAGATGCACGGGCTCAAGGGCAAAGTCGCCCTGATCGATACCGGTGGCAAACACGATGCCGTCATAGCCGAACACGACTTCACGCACGTCGGTCACGCCATTGGCATGGCAGTTTTCCAGCTCGCTGGCGCTCATCTTGCTCGAGGAATTGCCGATGTCGAGAGTGGCTTCGCCAACGCCTTCGCAGAGCTGACGCTTGCCGCCACCCGAGCCGCCGCCGGCAACGTTGGGAACATTGTAATCGGGAAAGGCATTGCCGAATTCTTCAGCGACGATCGAGGAGAAGGGCAGCACGGTGGACGAGCCGGCGATCTGGATGGTGTCGCGCGACTGGGCGACGGCGGCAGTGGTGCCAAACGCGGCGAGCGCGACCACTGCAGCACTGGCGTAAAGTGCGGTTTTCATGGGGATTTCCCTTTTACGAATTCGATTTCAAACCTGGCTAGCCAATCCAGCAATTGTTGCTGGTGCCACCCTCTGACGCCGCCGACCATATGGGCGCTTCGCAACAGTTTTATTTCGGTTCGATGACTGGTTTGTGACAATGTAAGTGTATGAAAGAAAAGAATTTTGCAGATTTTGACTCCGCCGGGATGGTGCCGTGTGACGGTATTTTGTGACGGCGGCCTGGTGAGTCCGCCGGGCGGCGGCGGGTGGCGGTACGGGGTATCCTAGGGAGGATTTGTGACAGTCTGAGTAAGGTTTGGGAGTGTGGATTGTCTCAGGGGGCAGGGGATGCTGATGGCTCCTGACCCCTCACTCGTCTCGGCCTGTCGGCCGATCCCCCCTCTCCCTCTAGGGGCGAGGGGGGCTCTGTGGCTAGCGGGCCGCTGTGCCTTCCTTCTCCCCTTGCGGGAGAAGGTGCCCGGGGCGGGTGAGGGGTCTTTCCGGCCTACCGCAGCAGCGGCCGTACCTCGGCCTGGACCTTGCGCATGAGGGGCAGGAAATTGGCGATCATATGGGAGGTGGAGGCGCGGGCGGTTTGGGCGCCGATATTAAGGGCGGCGACGGTTTGGCCCTGGGCGTTGAAAATGGGCACGGCGATGGAGCAGAGGCCCAACTCCAGTTCCTCATCGATCACGGCGAAGCCCTGCGCGGCGACGACGGCCAATTCGGTGGTGATGGTGGGCAGATCGGCCTTGGTCCTGGCCGTGTAGGCGATGAGCTCGGACTGATCGAGCACGGCTTTGGCCTTGGTGGACGGCAAGGCGCTGAGCAGGACGCGGCCCATCGAGGTGCAATAGGCCGGCAGCCGCGCACCGGGTGCCAGATTGATCGACATCACCCGGCGGATGGAGGCGCGGGCAATGTAGAGGATGTCGGTGCCTTCCAGCATGGCGGCGGATGTGCTTTCGCCGGTAGCGGTGGAGAGCTCTTCGAGGAAAGGCTGGATGAGGCGGGGGAGCGGCGTGGCGGCCAGATAGGAATGACCCAGATTGAGCACGCGCGGGGTGAGACGGAAGAATTTGCCATCATAGCTGGCATAGCCAAGACTGGTGAGGGTCAAGAGGCACCGGCGGGCGGTGGCGCGTTCGAGGCCGGTGCGATTGGCGACGTCGGTGATCGACTGGCTGGCATGGCCTTCGTCGAAACACTCGATGACGGCGAGACCCTTGACCAGGCCGTTGATGATATCGCCCTCGCGCATGGCCGGCTCCTCTTGTTCGGCTGGCGAACAGATAGCGCATTGCGCACGCTGGGCGCTAGATGTTCGCGCTGAGGTCGCGGCCGTAGAAGTCGGATTGCGGGTCGGTCAGCACGAGGGTGCGGATGCGGTCCCACAAATAGCTGCGCAGTTCGATGAAGCGGGGTTCGGCACGGACATCATAGGTCCAGCGCGGACGGTTGAGGCCGACATCGATGACTTCGAGGACGCGGCCGGGACGGGGGCCCATCAGCACGATCTGGTCGGACAGCAGGATGGCTTCGTCCACGCTGTGGGTAACGAAGAGGGCCACCGATTTGCGCAGGGTCCAGAGGCGCATCAGCTCGATCTGCATCAATTCGCGGGTTTGGGCATCGATGCTGGCAAAAGGTTCGTCGAGCAGCAGAATGGCGGGTTCGGAGGCCAGGGCACGGGCGAGGGCGACACGCTGCTTCATGCCGCCGGAGAGTTCGCTGGGATAGGCATCGGCAAAGCGGCTAAGGCCGACCAGCTCGATATAGCGATCGGCGCGAGCGCGGCGCTCGGCCTTGCCCGGAATGGTTTCGACCAGCGCGAATTCGACATTGCCGCGCACGCTCGACCAGGGAATGAGCCGGAAGGACTGGAACACGAAGCCCATATCGGGGCCGGGTCGGGGCGCCTGGCCGGAGACGGTGATGGTGCCGGCATCAGGGGCGATGAGACCGTTGACCATGCGCAATATGGTGGTCTTGCCGCAGCCGGAGGGGCCGAGCAGGGAGACGAAGGCGCCGTCGCGCACGGTGAGATCGACATTGGCGAGGGCGAGCGTGCCGCCGCCATTGTTCTGGTTGCCGAAAGTCTTGGAGACGCCCCGCAGCAGGATGCGCGGCGCGGGGGCCTCGCTATCGGCCAAGCCGGTATGCTGGGGGGCGTCGCCGATCATCGCGTTATGTTATCCATGGTGGCGTCGGGGCCGAGTTCGGCAAGGACCGCGTCGAGAATGGAGAAGTCGGTCCATTCGGCCAGTTCCACCTTGCGCAGATTGGCGAAGTCTTCGCCCTGGTAGAGGGAAGTCGTGGTGTAGGTGAGCTCGTCCTTGTTGAGCCCGCCATTGACGCTCCAGCTTTTGGCGAAGCTGGTGCCGAGGGACTGCAGGGTTGCGAGGTCGATATCGGGACGGGCCTTGTGCATGGCAGTGGCCCAGGCGGCGGGATCGGCGGCAAAATCGCGCGAGGCTTTGATCAGGGCGGTGATCACCTTCTTGATGTCTTCGGCGCGTTCATCGAGCACTTTCTGGGTGACGATGTTGACCTTGCTGACCACGGGGGCGGCTGCATAATAGGCATCCTGATCGATCAGGACATGCAGGCCGGTCGTATCGGCCATGGCGCTCCAGGTGCCGATCGACATGGTGGTGGCATCGACCTGGCCGGCGACCAGCGCCTGCGCGCGGACATTGGGCTGGCCCAGGGCGACGAATTCGAGCGTATTGGTATCGACATCGGCGGCTTGCAGCACACGGGTGCTGAGGGATTGATCGAGGCTGCCGGGGCGGCCGATGCCGAAGCTCTTGCCGGCGAGATCGGCAGGGGTGGCGATGGAATCCTTGGCGGCGATCAGGAAGGGCAGGGACTTGTTGGGCGAGACTACGGCGCGCAGATCGGTGGCGCCACCGGCCACCAGCAGCAATAGCGCATCGGTGCCGATATTGGCCATTTCGCCTTCACCGGCCTGGAGCGCGGCCAGAGCGGAGGGGGTCTGCTGCACGCGGACCAGTTCGACCTCGACGCCTTCGCGCTCGAAATAGCCTTCCTGCAGGGCCAGATCCATCACCGAATTGGGCACGAGCGGGGTTTCCAGATCCGTGACGATGAGGCGGAAGGGCTGGGCCTGGGCGGCCAGGGTGGACAGCAGGAAGGCAGCAGCGAGGCCGCCGAGCAGTTTGAGGTTCACGGGGATGACTCCTGGACGCGCAAAAATTCTTGTCAGACGATTACTTCACTTCGGCGCCAGCGTCCCAGCCGAATTTCAACAAAACGCAGCGCCTCGGTCACGACGACGCCGACAAGGGCCAGGGTCAGCACGACGACGAAATATTCGGCCATGCGGAAGGTGTTGCCATAAATGGCGAGCAACCCGCCCAGGCCTTTGACCGCGGTATAGAGTTCGGCGACGACGGTGTTGATCAGCCCGATGGTGGCGCCTACGCGCAGGCCAACGATGATGAAGGGCACGGCGCCCGGCAGTACGATCTGGGTGAAGATGCGCTGGCGTTTGGCACCGACGGAGCGGGCCATTTCGACGAGGTCCTGATCGGAATTGAGCGCGCCGGCATAGGTATTGATCAGGATGGGCATAACGGCGCCCAGGAAGATTATGAGGATTTTGGCCTGGGGGCCCAGGCCGAGAAAGACGATGATCAGCGGAATGAAGGCGACGCGGGGCGTGGCCGAGAGGGCGTAGACGAAGATTTCGAGCGTCTTGCCCAGCGGGCGGATGGTGCCCATCAGCAGGCCAAGCGGCACGCCGAGGAAGATGGCGACGGTATAGCCGCCGAGATAAATCGAGAGGCTGTCGAACAGGGCGGTGCCCAGCCGGCCTTCGGCGATGAGGCGTTGGGCGGCTTGGAGGGTGGCGAGCGGGGAGGGGACGAGATTGCGCGCCACCTGGGTCGAGGCCAGCCACCACAGGCCAATGAGGGCGGCGAGAAAGAGCAGGCGATAGACTGCGATTTTCATGAATGGCCACCTTGGCGTGCGGCGGGGGGCGCGGAACACGCTTTCAAGGCCTCAAATACACTCCGGCCGGGTGCGCGAAAATAGTGTTCTCGCTCCCGGCCCGACATGATGTCGTTGAGATGGATGGCTACTGGCCGATCTGGGCGACGAATTCGTCGAATTTGGCCTTGGCCCTGGGCGGTACGCGGGCTGCCTGCAAATCCGCCAGGTTCGCCGGATCTTCGCCGACGACGATCAAACCGACCATGCCCATGGCAAGGTGCGGAGCGCATTTATAGCCATAGGCGCCGGCAACGTCGAAGGTGACGCTGAACTGTTCGTTGATCTTGCCTTTGAATTCATTGCCGCCTTCAGGGAACATGCCCTTGATGGTTTCGGCATTGTGGCCCTTGTCGGTGGGGACGAAGGTGACGGTGTCGCCGGGGGCGATCTGCAGGAAGGCGGGCTCGAACACCATGGTGTTGCCGGCTGCGTCCTTGTTGAGCATTTGCACTTCGAACTCGGCCGCGGAGAGCGACATGGTCGAGACAGCGGTAGCGACCGCGAAGGCGAGGATACCGAAAATCTTCACGTTGAATACTCCTTCCTGGCGCCTGAGGCGCAATGTCGTGCGGAGCCGGTGCAGCAAATACATCGGCGCGCAAACCCATAGGACACGGCTTGGTCGAGCGCCAGTAACGCAAGTGTCGCGCCCCTCCGATTTCAGCTGCCTCCAAAGCCACGATAGGATGCCGGCACTGGCCGATCAATATGGCCCGCTAAACAGCTGCCCGGTAAACGACCCGCAGCGCGGGCGGTTCCTTCAGCTTGCGGAGGCTAGAGGGCCTTGCCGAGATGCAGGCCCTGGCTGCGCTCGATCTCGACAAAGCCGAGATGGTGATAAAAGCCGATGGCGCGGGCATTGGTGGGGCTGACGCCCAGATGGACGGCCTTGGCGCCGGCTTCGCGCAGGGAGGCCAGTTCGGTTTCGATCAGCTTGCGGCCCCAGCCGCCGGACTGGGCGGACGGCAAGAGGTTAATATGCAGATGCGCAGGGTGGCTGGCGACGACGCCGGCATGGCTATGGACGGGGCTGGCGATGCGGTCGAGCACCTTGGCATCGAACGGGGCGGTGGCGGCGCGGCCGGCATAAAGCCGGGCCAATCGGGGCCACCATTGGCGGTCCAGTCTGGCCTCGAAGGCGTTGGTATCGGGCGTGCCGACGATGTAGCCGACCACTTCGCCGCCATCGTCGGCAACGAAGGCATGGGCTGGCTCGAAGTCGAGATAGGGCACAGACCAGACCAGACCCGGATAATCCGGATCGGAAAACAGGGCGCTGGCATCGGTGCCGGAATCGGCGGTGAGCAGGCAGATGCGGAAGAGATCGGCGCGGTCGGCCGGGCGGGCGGGCCGGATATGGATCGGCATTGTGGTCTCTGGGCTGGTGCTTGGCGGGCGAGCCTAGGTGATGCGGCGCGGCGAGTAAATCGGCGCGCCAGCGAGGAGGTCGCTCCGGGCCACCCGGCAAAAGCGGTCTGAAATTAATCTTTGGTTAACCATAAGGGGGCACCCTTACAGCATTCTGAGTGGCTTGGATTTGGGGGCTCAGAAAGCGATAACCAAATGTATGACTTCGCGCCTGACGCCAGCGCCACCGAGGCCCTGGTAGGACTGCCGGTAGCAGATGTCGAAAGAGATCTGATCCTGGCGACGTTGCGGCAGACAGAAGGAAACCGTACCCACGCCGCCAATGTCCTGGGCATCTCGATCAGGACGATGCGGAACAAGTTGAGGGAATATGCCGAAACCGGTGTTGAAATTCCCCCGGCAATGCATCACGAACACTAGCAAAGAAGCCCCGCATCTCGGCGGGGCTTTTTGTTTTTATACTGTGCAGCGTCACTCAACCTTCACTAAACTTACATGGTCCCGTCAATCGAGGGCCCTAGGTGTGCCCCCAGTTTATTGGCGGGGCGGGCTGCATGCTGAAGATCTCTCACGTTTCGCGACGGTTCGGTAACAAACTTGCCGTCGACGATGTGACGCTGGAGATTCCCCAAGGCCAGATGGTGGGGGTTATCGGCCGCTCGGGGGCCGGCAAGTCGACCCTGCTGCGCATGATCAACCGGCTGGCCGATGTGTCATCGGGCTCGATCAGCTACGGCAAGGTGCCGGTCTCGACGCTGCGCGGGCAGGCCCTGCGCAACTGGCAACGCGACTGCGCCATGATCTTCCAGCAGTTCAACCTGGTGCCGCGGCTCGACGTCATCACCAATGTCATGCTGGGGCGGCTCAATGGCCGCAATCCCGTGCTGAACCTGCTGCAGATATTCACCACTGAAGAACAACTGCACGCACTCAAGGCCCTGGAGCGGCTCGACATCGCCGCCACCGCTACGCAATGGGCCCAGACCCTGTCGGGCGGCCAGCAGCAGCGCGTGGCCATCGCCCGGGCGCTGATGCAGGGGCCGAAGATGATCCTGGCCGATGAGCCCATCGCCAGCCTCGATCCGCGCAATGCCCAGATCGTCATGGACAGCCTGCGCGACATCAATGCCGAGGGCATCACCGTCATCACCAACCTGCATACGCTCGATACGGCGCGCGCCTATTGCGAGCGCATCATCGGCATGGCGGCCGGCAAGGTGGTGTTTGACGGTACGCCGGACGAGCTGACCAGCGAAGTCGCCCGCACCATCTACGGCGCCGATGGGCTCAAGGAAGCGCTGACGTCCACCGCCATCGCGCCGATCGCGCCGCGCGTGCCCATCGCGACCCCAACCGCCTGATCCTTTCACGTCGGTCCCGCCTAGCGGGCCGGCTGATAAACCTCGCGTCACTAAAGGAGATATCCATGACCGCGATCCGTACCGCCCTGCTGGCCGGCATTGCCCTTGCCGGCGTTACCGCCCCCACCTTCGCCCAGGAAATCGATGTGATTCGCATTGGTCTGCTCGGAGGCGAGAACGAGGCCGACCGCCTGGCCGACAACCAGTGCCTGATCGACAAGCTGCCGGCCGCTCTCGGCGTCAAGGAAGTGCAGCTGTTCCCGGCCGCGGACTATGACGGGGTGATCCAGGGCCTGCTGGGCGGCACGCTGGACGTGGCGGGCCTTGGCGCTTCGGGCTTTGCCGCCGTCTACCTGCAGGATCCGAACGCCGTCGAGCCCTTCCTGACCAACGTTCAGACCGATGGCTCGACCGGCTATTATTCGGTCGCCCTGGCGCTGGCCGACTCGGGCATCACCTCGATCGAGCAGGCCGAAGGCAAGAAGCTGGGCTGGGCCGACCCCGATTCCACTTCGGGCTACCTGATCCCCAAGGTCACCCTGCCCGAAGCCATCGGCGGCGCCGATCCGGAAGAGTTCTTCGAGACCTCGTTCAACGGCGGCCATGAGAACAACGTCCTGGCCCTGCTCGATGGCAAGATCGACGTGGCCGTGACCTGGGCCTCGGGCGTGGGTGAATTCTCCGAGGGCTACACCTCGGGCAATATCCGCTCGATGGTCGGCAAGGGCATGCTCGACATGGAAGACGTCACCCAGGTCTGGCAGTCGCCGCTGATCCCGAACGGCCCGCTGGTCATGCGCACCGACCTGCCGCAGGAGATGAAGGACAAGATCATCGCCTTCTACACCGCCCTGCCGACTGAAGACTATGAGTGCTTCCGGGCGATCGAGAACGGCGACTTCTCGGGATACACGCCGGTGAATGCCGACTTCTACAAGCCGGTTATCGATGCCCGCAAAGCCACCATCGGCGGCTAAGACCTTCGCCGGCCGGCGACCCCACGTCGCCGGCCGCACCCTGCGCGGAGCCATTTCATGAGCATGATCGATGCCGGTCCCGGCCGGACGGAGCTGTCCGAGGCAGGCCGCACCATCCATCGCCACTATCAGCAATTGCTGCGCACCAGGCGACTTTACAGCCTGCTCGCGCTGGGCGGCGTCGCAACGCTGCTGTTCTTCGCGCTGTGGTTCGCCAACGACAACAATGCTGGAAAGTTCTTCGACCGGCTGCCCTATTTCTTCGACTTCTTCATTCACTTCCAGCCCGACGATCCGTTCGAGATCGTCCGCGCGCTGTTCGACCTGCCTTCGCCCTATGCCGATGGCTCGCTGAAATATGACTATGAGGAAGGGCGGGTCTATCTTTTCGGCAGCGTCTATCTGCCCGAATATTTCTACCAGATGCTGGTCACCATCAATATCGCACTCTGTGCTACGCTGGCTGGCGCGGCCATGGCCTTCGTGCTCTGCTTCTTCGCTGCCACCAACCTCGTTGGCGCGGGCGCAGTGCGCTTCCTGGTGCGGCGCCTGCTCGAACTGATGCGCGCCTTCCCCGAGATCGTGATTGCCGGCCTGCTGGTCGCCATCCTCTCCATCGGCCCGATTGCGGCAGTGGTCGCCATCTTCATCCATACGACCGGCGCGCTGGGCAAGCTGTTCTTTGAAGTGGTCGAAAATGCCGACATGAAGCCCGATGAGGGCCTGCGGTCGGTCGGCGCGACCTGGCTGGAATGTGTTCGCTACGGCATGGTGCCGCAGGTCCTGCCTAATTTTGTCTCCTATGCCCTGCTGCGCACCGAGATCAACGTGCGCGCTTCAACCATCATCGGAGCGGTGGGCGGTGGCGGCATCGGGGAGGTGTTCCGTCTCTCGCTCAGCCGCGACCATGCGGCCAAGACCTACGCCATCATCGTCCTGTTGTTCGCCACCATCCTGCTGATCGACTGGTTCTCGGGCTGGTTGCGGCAGAGGTTGGTGGGCAATGCCGCCTTCCAGTTCGGAGCCTGAGCCATGATCCAGTCGAGCCTGCGCCCCGCCGAACGCAACGCGTTGATGGCGCGTCATCCCGGAGTGTTCCACAAAAGCCTGTTCGAGCGCGTCTGGGCGCCGGCCGCCGTGGCTGTGACGGCCGCCTACTTCGTCTTCTGCTTCTTCTTTTTCGGCGTGCCGCAGGTATTGGGCGATGCCCAGTGGGAACGTGCCGGCACCTATATGGCCGACTGGGTGTCCTGGGAGGCAACGCCGCGCTTCCGCTTCGGTGACGAAGGGATAGACGTGGAATGGACCCGCTCGCTTCTGGGCGACGATCCGGACCCGGACTGGATTACCCAGATGGGCGAAAATGCCTATGCGATCACATTCGGAAGCGACACCAATCGCGTCGAGGTGGCACAGGATCAGGTCATTGCCGTGGTCGATGGGGTCGAGCATGTGGTGCGCTTCGCCGATGGCGCGGCTGTCCTGCCCGAAACCGCGACCGATGCCTTCGCTCTCAAGAACGGTCGCGTCACCGTCTATTACGGTTTTGCCGGGCTTGCCGAAATCCGTGCCACACAGGTCTATATACGCCGCCGGTTCTTCGGCTGGCCCAATTTCTTCTTTGACACCAATTCTCCCTTTTTCGGCATGTCGGCCGGAGAAGTCTGGACCACGGTGACAGCAGGCCCGCAGATCGAGCCTGACAGGTCGAACCTGCAGCTGGCGGTGGATGAATTCCTCACCAATTCGGAATGGCAGCACCTTGATGTCTACAACAAGCTCCTGCAGACCATTGTCATGGCCTTTGTGGGGACGCTGTTTGCGGCCGTGGTCGCCTTCCCGCTATCCTTCCTTGCGGCTCGCAACGTGACACGGAACCGGTTGACCAACTGGTTCACCAAGCGCAGTTTTGATCTGCTGCGCTCGGTCGATATGCTGATCTGGGCCCTGTTCTTCGTGCGCGGCTTTGGCCCTGGCCCCATCCCCGGCATTGCGGCGATTTTCTTCACCGATACAGGTACGCTGGGCAAGACCAGCACGGAAGCGATCGAGAATATAGACGACAAGCAGCGCGAGGGCGTACGCTCGGTCGGCGCTTCGCCGGCGGCCATCCAGCGCTATGGCGTGGTGCCGCAGGTGGCGCCAGTCTTCCTTAGCCAGGTGCTTTATTTCTGGGAATCCAACACGCGCTCAGCCACGGTGATCGGCGCGGTGGGCGCGGGTGGCATTGGCCTGAAGCTGATCGAAGCCATGCGGACCAACCAGGATTGGGAAAATGTCGCCTATATGGTGGTTCTCATCCTGATCGTCGTGTTCGTTTTCGACAATCTGTCCAATGCCATCCGCTCCCGCCTGATCGGCTCCAGCGGGCATTAGGCGGCGCATCTGTGGCAGTCGCGCAGGGAAATGGTGGGCCCACCAGGACTCGAACCTGGAACCAGACCGTTATGAGCGGTCGGCTCTAACCATTGAGCTATAGGCCCCTGCCAGCCTCATAGCAGGGTCGTGGCGCGTGTCAAAGGGGGAGGGCGTTGTCGCTGTCGCCTTCGACCAATTCCATGGGCAGAACCTTGCGGACCACGCCCAGCGGGTATTGGCCGGCATAGGCGGGCATGGTGGCGAGCAGGGCCTCGGCCAGGCTAATGCCCAGCGCGCGCAGCGAGAGGCGGAAGCAGGTGAGCTTGGGCGTGAGGTAATGGGCATGGGGGCTGTCGCGGCCGATGACGGCGATGTCGCGCCCGGGTATGAGGCCCGCCTCGTGGAGGCCGCCATAAAGGCCGACGGAGAGCTTCTCATTGATCAGCACAAAGCCGGTGGGGCGCCTATCGTCTGGCATGGCTGCAATGGCGCGGGCAATCTGGTGACCGCCGCGCTCGTTGGGATGAGTGCGGAAGACCAGGTCGGGATCGAATGCGACGCCGTGGCGCTCCAGTGTCTTGCGATAGCTGTCGACAAAGACGAATCCCAGATTGGTATCGTCTATCGGGGCGAAGACGCCGATGCGGCGGTGGCCTTTTGCGACGAGGCGATTGACCCCGGTTTCGGCCATGCCCTCGAAATCCAGATCGAGCCAGGGCTGGCCCGCATCGGTGAGGCTACGGCCCAGGGCGACAAAGGGAATGCCGTGCCCGGCCAGATAATCGATACGGTGATCGTGGCGCTTGGTGGCCGAGATGATCAGGGCATCGGCAAAGCCGCGCGCAACGACGCGCTGCAGATAGGCGTGGGGGTCTTCCTCGGACGAGCAGAGCAGGGCGACCAGATCGAGCTGGTGGCGGGCAAAGACGGTCTGCACGCCATCGAAGACGCTCATGAAGAACACATCGCCTTCGCCGGTGATCTGCGAACCGGTCTGCATCATGAAGCCGACAACGCCGGTGGAGCCCTTGCGCAGGGCGCGGCCGGCCTGGTTGGGGACATAGCCAAGCTCCGCCGCAGCCTCCAATATGCGCTTGCGGGTGGCTTCATTGACGTCCGGCTTGCCATTGAGGGCACGCGACACAGTGCCGATCGATACATTGAGATGCTCAGCCAAACGCTTGATACCGATCATTTTTCTGGCGGCTCCCCTCGTGGTGGGGAGGCCGGTTTTGCACGGCCCCCTTCAACCCCTATTGACATGGAATAGCCGGTTTATATAGCCTCGTAAACGTTTACGGAATTGGCCTGCGGAGGAGGACCCCTCGGGCCAAAGATCCCGTATGGAGGATATCAGTTTGACAAAAACCGCCGTTCTGGCCGGGTGCGGAGCTATGTCCAAGGGGTGGTTAAAAGCCATCCTGGAGGCGCCGGAAGTGACCGGCTGCGTCGAGGTTGTCGGCCTGGTCGATCTCGACCCGGCAGTGGCGCAGGCGCGGGCTGATGAATTCGGGTTGAGCGGGGCGGCCATTGGGTCGGACCTCGATGCCATGCTGGCCAAGGTCAAGCCGGATTTGCTGTTTGACGTGGTGGTGCCGGTGGCGCGGCACGACGTGGTCGCGACGGGACTCAAGCACGGCTGCCACGTGTTGAGCGAGAAGCCGATGGCGACGTCGCTGGTCGCGGGGCAGGACCTGATCGAGAAGGCGAAAACTGCCGGTCGGGTGCATGCGGTGGTGCAGAACCGGCGGTTTATTGCCGGGGTGCGGCGCATTCGGCAACTGATCGAGAGCGGCGCGCTGGGCGAATTGACGGGGCTGCATTGCGATTTCTTCATCGGTGCGCATTTCGGCGGTTTCCGCGAGCAGATGGAGAATGTGCTGCTGCTCGACATGGCGATCCATACGCTGGACGCGGCGCGCTTCATGGCCGGCAAGGTGCCGCTGGCGGTCTATTGCCTAGAAAATAATCCGCGCGGCTCCTGGTATTCTCACGGCGCAGCGGCCAATGCGATCTTTGAATTCTCCGACGATGTAGTCTTCACCTATCGCGGCAGCTGGGCGGCCGAGGGCGCCAATACCAGCTGGGAAAGCGCGTGGCGCTTTGTCGGCACCAAGGGCACACTGCTTTGGGATGGCGAAAACAAGTTCGAGGCCAAAGTGGTGGCGGGGGACAGCGGGTTCCTGCGCGAATTGGTTGGCATCGACGTGCCCGAGCCGGCCGATCTGGCGCAGACGCATGGCCATGCCAGCGTCATTGCCGAGTTCCTTGCCGCCATTGACGAGAACCGCCAGCCGGAAACCGCCGGCAACGACAATATCAAAAGCCTTGCCATGGTCTTTGCGGCGATCGAAAGCGCCAAGACCAAGCAGCGCGTCACCATTGCAGTTTGAGGATTTTTTGACGTGAGCGATCCAGCCAAGACCATCCGTATCGGCACCATGATCCAGGGCACGGCCGGCAAGGCCGCCGAGAACATTGCGGCCATTGCCGATCTGGGATTCGAGAGTTTCGAGCCGTTTTTCTGGCAGACCACCAATGGGCAGGACCTGGCCGAGCTGGGCAAACGCAGCCTTGATGCCATAGGCAATCGCGACATCACCATTTCCACCATCGGCATGTTTGGCAATCCGCTGGAAGACCAGGAAATGGATCGCCAGACCCTGCAGGGCTGGAAGGATTGTATCGACAATGCCCATCATTTCGGCGCGACCTGCGTGGCCGGCTTTACCGGGCGCATTCGCAACAAGCCGCTGACCGATAGCCTGCCGCGCTACAAGGAAGTCTGGTCCGAGCTGGCCAAACGGGCAGCTGACAAGGGCGTGAAGATCGCCTTCGAGAACTGCGCCATGGATGGCAATTGGGCCAGCGGGGACTGGAACATCGCGCATAATCCCGATGCCTGGGAGCTGATGTTCAACGAAACGCCGGATGACAATATCGGGCTCGAATGGGAGCCCTGCCACCAGATGGTCTATCTGATTGATCCACTGCCCCAAATTCGCAAATGGGCGCACAAATTCTTCCATGTGCATGGCAAGGACGCTACCATCCGTTGGGAAGTGATCAAGGAACACGGCATTTTCGGCAAGGAGAAGTTCGTGTTCATGCGCACGCCGGGCTTTGGCGACACCAATTGGACCGATGTGATCTCCGAATTGCGCCTCGCCGGCTACGAAGGCTCGATCGACATCGAAGGCTGGCATGATCCGGTCTATCGCGATGCGCTGGAAATGACCGGCCAGGTGCGCGGGCTCAACTACCTCAAGAATTGCCGCGGCGGCGAATTCGTCGCCATGGCCAGCTAGATTGCCGGGTGGGGCTGGAGGGCCCCGCCTGGCTTTGGATGCGGCAGATGCCGCCAAAAGGGAGGAAGACAATGAAGCTGACTAAACTCGGCCTTGCAGCCGGTATCGCATTGGGCGCGCTGATGGTGGCAGGACCCGCCATGGCGCAGGTGACGCTCAAGATCTGGTCGATCGACGGGGTGGACCGTGTGGGTATTGCCGACACGTTTTCCAAGGAATTCGACGAACAGAACGAAGACATCGTGGTGGAATACCGCGGCATTGCGTTCGATGACCTGGTGAACGAGACGCTGCGCGCTTTCGCCACCGGCAATGCGCCCGATATCGTCTCCTTCGACAATCCCGATTTTGCGATGTTCTCCTCGCGCGGGGCCATGCTCGATATTACCGACCGCATCGCGGCCTCCGAGGTCATCAAGGCCGAGAACTATTTCGAAGGCCCGATGAACTCGGTGACCTGGGATGGCAAGTATTTCGGCATTCCGAAATATACCGACACGATCGGCGTGTTCTACAACAAGGACCTGTTCGCCAAGGCCGGTATTACCGAGCCGCCCAAGACCTGGGCGCAACTGACCGAATATGCCGAAAAGCTGACCGACCCGGCCAACAACGTCTATGGCGCCACCTTCTCGGCCCGCGCCGGTGAAGAAGGCACGTTCCAGTTCCTGCCCATCATCCAGATGTCGGGTGGCGGCTATGACAACGTCAATACGGATGGCGCTGCCGAAGTGCTCGATCTGTGGAAGAAGATGATCGACAATGGCTGGGCTTCGAGGGACGTGTTGAGCCTGGGCCAGTGGGATTCCACCGGCACTTTCAACTCCGGCAATGCCGCCATGGCGATCTCTGGCCCTTGGGAAATCGACCGCATGGTCGAAGACGCCAAGTTCGATTGGGGCGTGGCCCTGCTGCCCACGATCACTGAAGGGGGCGATCGTTCCTCGGCGCTGGGTGGGTTCGACTGGGGCATCATGTCGACCACCAAGCATCCCGATGAAGCCTTCCGCGCACTCGAATATTTCGCGGCGCAGGATCACCGTATCTTCGAAGAATTCGGCAACATCCCGGCTCGCAGCGATATCGAGCTGCCCGTCACCGGCGTGGCGCTGAAGGACGAGGCACTCAAGGTGTTCCAGGAACAGCTGCAATATGCCCAGCCGCGTGGTCCGCACCCGGAATGGCAGAAAATCTCCAAGGCGATCTTCGACGCCATGCAACAGGCGCTGACCGGCCAGATGTCGGCCAAGGATGCGCTCGACCAGGCACAGGCCACCATCAAGGGGATTACCGGCTAGCCCGATTGATCCTACCCGGCCGGAGCGATCCGGCCGGGGCATTCCCCTGTAGAGGAAGGCCGGATGGCGAAATTTTTCAATAGTTTGCGGGACGGGGTCGGGTTCGACCTGATCCTGGTCGGCGCGGCAATGGTGTTCCTGCTGGCGCTGGCCGGCCTGCCGCTGGTCTATAATGTGCTGATGAGCTTCCAGCAGGTGGATATGTTCACCCTGGGGCAGTTGATCCGTCCCTTTGCCGGCATCTCCAACTATGTGGCGGTGGTACAGCAGCCCGAATTCTGGATGGTGACGCGCAATACGCTGGTGTTTGTCGTTGGCTCGATGGCCGGACAATTCGTGTTGGGTTTCGCGCTGGCGGTGTTCTTTGCGCAGAAATTTCCGGGGGCAGCGACCATTCGCGGGTTGTTCCTCGTGTCCTGGGTGATGCCGGGCCTGGTGGTCGGCGCCATCTGGAGCTGGATCCTGGCCGGCGATTTCGGCGTGCTCAATTCCATCCTGCGCGGGCTGGGCATCATCCAGTCCAATATCTTCTGGAAATCGGATCCGAGCTTTTCCATCTGGGCGGTGATCATCGCCAATATCTGGCTGGGCCTGGCCTTCAACATGCTGTTGCTATCGGTGGGGCTGGCGGCCATTCCGCGCGATCTCTATGAGGCTGCCGAACTTGACGGCGCCAATGCCTGGCAGCGGTTCTGGACCATTACCCTGCCCATGATGCGCTCGACCATTGGCGCCGTGCTGTCGCTGGGGCTGATCGGTACGTTGCAGCAATTCGATCTTTTCCCTGCGCTGACCGAGGGCGGTCCGGCCAATACATCCAATGTGGCCGGTTACTGGTCCTGGCAGTTGAGCTTCCAGCTCTACGATTTTGCCAAGGGCGCGACCGTATCGGTGATGATGTTCGTGCTCGTGCTGTTCGCCTCGATTCTTTACGTGCGCTCGACCCGGCATGAGGTGCGCGGATGACCCGGACTTATACCCCCTGGGCATTGCTCGCCATCGCGCTGGCTTTGGCCGCAGTTTACCTGTTTCCGCTGTACTGGATGTATGTGACCAGCCTCAAATCGGGCTCGGAAATCTTCGCCAATCCGCCCAGTTTCTGGCCTGCTGCGCCCAACGCGAACATCTATGCCGATGTGTGGGCGCGGCGCACCATGTCCACCTTCTTGTGGAATTCGGTGATCATCGCCTCGGGCGTGACCGCCATTACCGTGATCCTGGGTACCGGCTGCGCCTATGTGCTGGCGCGCTATCGCAGCGCCTGGATCGATCTGGGGCTGTTCGCCATCCTGATGCTGCAGGTGCTGCCGGCCTCGGTGATGATCACGCCACTCTTTGTGGGGTTCAACCAGATCGGGTTGCTCAACTATCCGCGTACGGCGGTGGTGCTGGCAGCCGCCGCCAAGGCCATGCCCTTCTTTGTCGTGCTGGTGCGGGCCACCTTCATGAGCGTGCCGCGCGAGCTTGAGGAAGCAGCGCTGGTGGATGGCAATTCGCGGGTGGGGGCGTTTTTCTTCATCGTGCTGCCACTGGCGCGCAATGGCATCCTGGTCTGCGCCATCCTCACCTTCATGAGTGCGTTCGGCGAATATATCTATTCCAAGTCGATCATCCAGAGCCCGTTGCTGCAACCAGCCAGCGTCGGTCTATCCGGGTTCCTCGGGCCCAATTCGTCGGACTGGAACGCCATCATGGCCTATTCGGCCATCTATGTGACACCGATCCTCCTCGTCTTCGTCATCCTGCAGCGCCGGATCGTCTCCGGCCTTACCTCGGGAGCTCTCAAATGAGTGCAGAGCCGCAAATCGAACTCGTCGGTATCGACAAGCATTATGGCAGCTTCCATGCCCTCAAGAATATCGACCTGACCATTCCCAAGGGGGCCTTCGTGGCGCTGGTGGGGCCATCGGGTTGTGGCAAATCGACCTTGCTGCGCTCGCTGGCGGGGCTCGAAACCATTTCGGGCGGTACGATGAAAATCGCCGGAGAGCAGATGAATGGCGTGCCGCCGCGCAAGCGCGATGTGGCCATGGTGTTCCAGAGCTATGCGCTTTATCCGCATATGACGGTGGAGCAGAACCTGACCTATTCGCTGCGGCTCAAGCGGGTGCCCAAGGCGGAAGCCGCGCGGGCGGCGCGTGAAGTGGCGGAGACGACGGGGCTGACGCCGCTGCTGGGACGCTATCCGCGCGAGCTCTCGGGCGGGCAGAGGCAGCGCGTGGCCATGGGGCGGGCGATCATCCGCAATCCCAAGGCGTTCCTGTTCGACGAGCCGCTCTCCAATCTCGATGCGGCTCTGCGCGTGCATATGCGCAAGGAAATCCGCGCGCTGCATGACCGGCTGGGCGCAACCTCGGTTTATGTGACGCATGACCAGATCGAGGCCATGACCATGGCCGACCATGTGGTGGTGATGCGCGATGGGGTGATCGAGCAGCAGGGTTCGCCCCTCGAGCTATACGACACGCCGGCCAGCAAATTCGTGGCGGGCTTTATCGGTTCGCCGGCGATGAATTTCGTGCCGGGGAAAGTGAGCGCGGATGGCCAATCGGTGCAGCCGGATTTGCCAGGAGCGGGCTCGGTCGCTCTGGGCCGTTCGGTCGGGGCAGGGCGTTCGGTGCTGATCGGGCTGCGGCCCGAGCATTTGCAAGTGGGCGGCGATGGCCCGGCGGTATTGCGGCTGCCGGTTTCAGCGGTCGAATCGACGGGGTCGATGACCTATCTGACGCTGGGCGGCGATCCGGAAATCATGGTGGTCGATACCGGGCGTACGAGTGTGAAGGCGGGGGATACGATCTCGGTCAGTATCGAGCCGGGCAATGTGCACCTGTTCGATCCGGCGACGGAGAAGGCGATTTAATACCACGCCCTCGTGGTTCGACAGGCTCACCATGAGGCCTGCTGGTAAGGCTGTGTTTTCGCAGTAGACCTCATCCTGAGCTTGTCGAAGGACGAGGCCGTGCCGCCTAATGCTGCCAGACGACCAGGCCGGCGGCGGTGGCCATCATCACGCCGGCTGTCTTGTTGAGGCGGCCAAGGGCCTTGCTGCTCTTGAACATCTCGCGGGCGGCGGAGGCGAGCCAGGCATAGCCGCAGCCGATAATCAGCAGGACCACGATCACGATGGCGGTCAGTTCGGCGAAGGCCACTGGGGTCATCTGGTCGAGCGGGATCACGGTGGGCAGGATGGCGAGGTAGAAGACGATGGTCTTGGGATTGCCCATGGTGAGCGAGAACCCGGCGAGGAAGGTGCGCCAGCCATCTTCGTTCTTGGGCTTCATCTGCTCGGCGCCGGGGCGCGCGGTCCAGAACTTATAGGCGATATAGAGCAGGTAGGCGGCGCCGGCCCAGCGGATGATGGTGAAGACCGGGCCGAACCAGGTGGCGACGGCGGCAAGGCCGAACACTGCGAAGACGAAATAGACCAGATCACCCGCCAGAATTCCGAGCACCATGGGGAAAGCGCCCTTGAACCCGCCGCCGAGGGCGCGGGCGACAACGGCTGCAACGCCGGGGCCGGGCACCAGTACGGCGATGGCATAGGCGATGGTGAAGGTGAGGAGGGTAAAGGGTTCCATGGCAGGTCTCGGTTTGGGAGGCGGACACTACGCTTGCCCGTGCCGGTTGCCAATCGGCTTCTTCAGGAGGACTTCGTGAGATGCCGCCAGATGCGGCGCAGCGTCCGGGCGAGTGTCAGCAGGAGCCAGGTTAGCAGTACGAGGGCAAATACCGATCCTATGATGATCGCGACGGGAATGAGCGCAGTGGCGAGCGAGGTCGGGCCGAGAGGGCCCGGCGTGGGCAGCACGTAGACGGCCCAGCCCACCACCAGCACAAATATTACGGCGCCGAAAAGATAGAGGACCAGGCCCATCGCATCACGGCAGCCGCGCCAGCCGTTCGGTCAGCAGCTTGTAGAACCCATCGGCATTGCCATTGCGCAGATAATTCGCGTTCCTGACCCTGCCGGTAACGTGCCAATAGTCCACCACGGTCATCCCGACCGTCAGCTCGCTCGCCGTTTCGATGGCGACGTTGCAGTAGCGGCCCTCAAACAGGTCCGGCTGCAGCAGATAGGCGATGACTGTGGGGTCGTGCAGGGGCGCGCCGGTCCAGCCGTATTTCTTGAGGTCGAAGGTTTCCGAGAAGGTCAGCATGGCGTGGACTGCCGCGCCGGATGCATTGCCGATGGCCTTGATGGCGGCGAGGCGCTCGGGGGTTGACTGGATCTGGTGGGTCACGTCGAGCGGCAGGATGGTGACGGGGGCGCCGCAGCGCAGCACGACGTCGGCGGCTTCGGGATCGACATAGATGTTGAATTCGGCGGCGGGGGTGATGTTGCCCACCTCGAAATAGGCGCCGCCCATCATGACGATTTCGGCGATGCGATCGGCAATGGCGGGCTGCTTGATCAGCGCCATGGCGATATTGGTCAGCGGCCCCAGGGTGCACAGGGTGATGGTATTGGGCTCGGCGGCCATCAGCGTATTGATGATGTAATCGACGCCATGCAGGCTCTGCAGCGGCATTTGCGGATCGGGCAGGCTGGGACCATCAAGGCCGGTTTCGCCATGCACATGCTCGGCGGTGACCAGGTGCCGGCGCAGCGGGCGGGAGCAGCCGGCATAGACCGGGATGTCGCTGCGGCCGGCCAGTTCCACCACCTTGCGGGCATTGATGGCGTTTTGCGCGACGCCGACATTGCCGGCGACCGCCACCACGGCCAGCACATCGAGTTCGTCCGGGGAGGCCAGCGCCAGCAGGATGGCGACGGCATCGTCCTGGCCGGGATCGGTATCGATGATGATTTTGCGGGACATGTCGGAACCTTGGCGCGTTGAAAACCGGCGCGATGTTATCGGCGGTCATGGCCTGGGTCGACTGGGCATGTGCGGGTTGTGCAAAGGAACGTTTGGGGCGGGTTAACGTTGGTGATGGGCAGGAATTCCCCTGCTGCTGGAAGGCTATATGGCCCGCTCGCCGCGAACGGTTGCAAGCAACGACATGGACGAGAGCCAGTTCGAGCGGATGCTGGGCAATTCCGCCCGCATCGCCATTGTCCTGGTCGGTTTTGCGGTGCTGCTGGTGGTGTTGCAGGAAGGGCGGGTCATTCTGGCGCCGGTTACGCTGGCGATCATTATCGGGCTGATGTTCGGCCCGGTGGCCGATCGGCTCGAGGCCGTTGGCGTGCCGCCGGCTCTATCGGCCGGGGTGGTCGTGCTGCTGCTATTGGCCGTGATTTTCGGCGGGGTGGCGCTGTTTGCCGTGCCGCTGTCGGAATGGGTCGCGCGGGCGCCGGCGATCTGGGAGAAGCTGCAGAACGAGATTTCGGCACTGCGCGAACCGATGGAATCGGTGGCCGCGTTCCAGGAGCAATTGACCTCGCTGTTCGGCAGCGCCTCGGCCATGGCGGTGACGGTGGAGGATGGCGGGCAGGTGATTGGTCTGGCTATGCTGGCGCCGGCCATTGGGGCGCAGGTGCTGATTTTTCTGGCCAGCCTTTATTTCTTCATGGCGACGCGGGATCACATCCGCATTTCAGTGCTGTCGTTGTGTGTCAGCCGGCGCATGCGATGGCGCACGGCGCATGTGTTTCTCGATGTGGAAACCAAGGTCAGCCGCTTTCTGCTGTCGATCACCTTCATCAATTTCTGCGTCGGTTGCGCGGTAACGCTGGCCATGTGGGCCATCGGCATGCCCTCGCCGATCTTGTGGGGCGCCATGGCGGCGGTGCTCAATTACATTCCCTATGTGGGGCAGGGCGTGATGATCCTGGTGCTGCTGGCCGTGGGGCTGGGTACGCAGACGGGGCTCGAAAACATCCTGCTGCCGGTGGGGTGCTATGTGGCGATCAACTTCGTCGAAGGGCAAATCCTGACGCCGCACTTCATCGGGCGGACCATGACGCTCAACCCCTTCATCATCTTCCTGTCGATCACTTTCTGGCTGTGGGCTTGGGGGCCGGTCGGCGGGCTGGTGGCCGTGCCGACGCTGCTGATGGCGCAATCGATTCTCAGCCATGCGGTGCCGACCAAGCCCGTCTTGCCCAAGCGCCCGGTGCGGCGCACGCGGAACATGACCGACCGCGACGAGTTGCTGGCCAATGCCGCGGTGGCCATTCGCGAGCAGGCCGAGGAGCAGAAAAAGCCCGAAAGCAAGCGCAAGAACGAGCGTATGCAGCCCCCCGATGGCACCGCGCCAAGCGGGGCGGAGCCGGCGGCGTGAAGCTGGTTTGCGCGCGCGCTGCTTGACGCGCGGGGGCAGATCGGAACACTGCATAGCCAGGTTCATATTGGGAGAGCGTGGTGGCAGGCGAAGCGGTTGGACACGCGGCAGAAGCCGCATCGCATGGCATCGACCTGCTGCCGGTCGTGGCGCTATTGGCCGCCGGGGTGATTGCGGTGCCACTGTTCAAGCGGCTGGGGTTGGGCTCGGTGCTGGGCTATCTGGCGGCGGGACTGCTGCTGGGGCCATCGGGTCTGGAAGTCATCAACGACCCCGCATCCGTGCTGCATCTGGCCGAACTGGGCGTGGTGATGTTCCTGTTCATCATCGGGCTCGAAATGGAGCCGTCGCGGCTGTGGTCGCTGCGCAAGCAGATTTTCGGGCTTGGCGTCATTCAGGTGGCGGTTTGTGGGGCGCTGCTGACCGGAGTCGGCATCCTGCTCGGCTTTGCGCCCGCCGTGGCCTTCGTGTTCGGCATGGGGTTCGTGCTGACCTCGACCGCCATCGTCATGCAGATCCTGGGCGAGCGGGGCGAGCTATCGAGCGATAGCGGGCAGCGCATGGTGTCCATCCTGCTGCTCGAAGACCTCGCCATCGTGCCGCTTTTGGCGGTGGTCGCGATTCTGGCGCCGACCGGTGGCGAGGAGACGCTGGTCAGCCGGCTAACCGGCATTGCCATCGCGCTGGGCGCCATCGGCCTGCTGATTTTCCTCGGCCGGCGCATCATGAACCCGTTCTTTTCGCTCCTGGCCTCGACCAAGCTGCGCGAGGTGATGACAGCTGCCGCATTGCTGGTCGTGCTGGGCGCGGCCTTGCTGTTCCAGGTCAGCGGGCTCTCCATGGCCATGGGGGCGTTCCTGGCCGGGGTGCTGCTGTCGACCTCGACCTTCCGGCATCAGCTCGAGGCCGATGTGGAGCCGTTCCGCGGCATCCTGCTTGGCCTGTTCTTCCTGGCCGTCGGCATGTCGCTTGACCTCGTGATCGTGCTGCAGAACTGGGGCATTATCGCCATCAGCGTGGTGGCCTATATGCTGGTCAAGGCGGGGGCGATCTACCTCATCGCACGGGTCCTCAAATCGAGCCATGGCGAAGCGCTGGAGCGCGCCGTGCTGATGGGGCAGGGCGGCGAATTCGCCTTCGTGCTTTACACCACCGCTGCTACCGCCGGGCTGATCGACGGGCCGACCAATGCGATCTTTACGGCCACCGTCATCATCTCGATGGTGCTGACGCCGTTCTTCATCATCGGGCTGCGCTATGTGCTACCCAAGGAGGAGACGCAGTCGATGGAGGGTGTGGAAAAGGCCGATGGGCTATCAGGCAAGATTCTCATCATCGGCTTTGGGCGCTTCGGACAAATTGCCAGCCAGCCGCTGCTGGCCATGCACCATTCGGTGTCGATCATCGACAATGATACCGAGATGGTTCGGGTCGCCGCGCAGATCGGCTTCAAGGTCTATTATGGGGACGGCACGAGGCTCGATATCCTGCGTGCCGCGGGCGCTGGTACTGCCGACGTGATCCTGATCTGCACCGACAAGCGGGAGCAGACCACTCGTATCGCCGAATTGCTGCGCGATGAATTTCCGCTGGTGCGGGTGATGGCGCGCGCCTTTGACCGCGGCCATGCCATGGAGCTGATCAAGGCTGGGGTGGAATATCAGCTGCGCGAGATGTTCGAATCCGCGCTGACCTTTGGCGGCGACGTGATCAAGATGCTGGGCGCAACCGACGAGGAGGCCGCCGAGGTGGTGGAGGGTGTGCGTGACCGCGACCGGCAGCGCTTCGAGATGCAACTGGCCGGCGCGGATCAACTGGCGGGCAGCCGCCTGCTGCTCAGCAATGCGCGCGACCAGGCCCGCGAAGGCGGGGTGGTGCTGACGGAAGAGGCGGTGGAGGACACTATCGCCAAGAGTACGCAGCCTGCGTCCTAGACATGGAAGGACTGCGCGAGGGGGCTTCCGCCTGCCCAAATTAAGTGCAATGCTTGAGCATAACAGAGGGGAACTGTTCGTCATGAAAACTGGGTTGCGATATGCCGCAAAAGCCAATCGTTTACGACGCGCCTACCCTCGAACGCCCTGCAGCAACAGTTGAGGCCATCCAGGGCGAGATCCTCGAAAGACTGATCTATTCCGTCGGCAAGGACCCGATCGTTGCGCGGCCGCATGATTGGCTGGCGGCAACAATTCTGGCGGTGCGCGACCGCGTGATGGACCTCTGGATGGAGTCCTCGCGCGAGACATGGCGGACCTCCAACAAGCGGGTTTACTACCTCAGCCTCGAATTCCTGATCGGCCGGCTCATGCGCGATGCCATGAGCAATGTCGGGCTGATGGAGCCGGTGCGCGATGCGCTCAAGAATCTCAATGTCGATCTGGGTGAACTGATCAATCTCGAGCCAGACGCGGCCTTGGGCAATGGCGGCCTGGGCCGGCTGGCGGCGTGTTTTCTTGAATCCATGTCGTCGGTGAAAATTCCGGCCTATGGCTATGGCATCCGCTATGTGCATGGCCTGTTCCGCCAGGAAATGAGCGAAGGCTGGCAGGTCGAGCTGCCCGAGGAATGGCTGGCGCATGGCAATCCCTGGGAATTCGAGCGCCGCGAAAGCGCCTATGAGATCGGGTTTGGCGGCCATGTCGAGCCGGTCACCGATCCCGATGGCAGCGTGCGGCAGGAATGGCGGCCTAACGACCATCTGCTCGCCGTGGCCTATGACACCCCCATTGTGGGCTGGCGCGGGGCGCGGGTGAATACGCTGCGGCTGTGGAGCGCGCAGCCCATCGATCCCATCCTGCTCGACAAGTTCAATTCAGGCGACCATATCGGCGCGCTGGAAGAAAGCGCGCGGGCCGAGGCCATTACGCGGGTTCTTTACCCAGCCGATTCAACGGCGGCGGGCCAGGAATTGCGGTTGCGGCAGGAGTTTTTCTTCTCCTCCGCATCGCTGCAGGACATCGTGCGACGGCATCTGCAGCAATATGGCGATCTGGGTTCGCTGCCCGACAAGGTGGCCATCCAGCTCAACGACACGCATCCCTCGATCTCGATTGCCGAGCTGATGCGCATCCTGATCGACGACAATGGGCTCAAATGGGCCGATGCCTGGAAGCTGACGCGCGGCACGTTTGGCTATACCAACCACACGCTCTTGCCCGAGGCGCTGGAAAGCTGGCCGGTGGCGTTGTTGGAGCGGCTGCTGCCGCGCCATATGCAGATCATCTACCAGATCAATGCCGATGTGCTGGCCGAGGCGCGGCAGCGGGCCAAGTTCAACGATGCGCAGATCGCCAATGTCTCGCTGATCGACGAAGCCGGCGGTCGCCGTGTACGCATGGGGCAACTGGCTTTCGTGGGGTCGCACTCGATCAATGGCGTGTCGGCGCTGCATACCGAATTGATGAAGCAGACGGTGTTTTCCGACCTGCACAAGCTCTACCCCGACCGCATCAACAACAAGACCAATGGCATTACCCCGCGCCGCTGGCTGATGCAGTGCAATCCCGCGCTGACCAAGCTGATTGGCGAACGGATCGGCCTGGACTTTTTGGATGACATCGATCTGCTGCAGGGCCTCAAGGCGCATGCCGAAGACCCGGGTTTTCAGGCGCAGTTCGCCGCCGTCAAAACCGCCAACAAGCAGCGGCTGGCCAAGCTGATCAAGGATCGGATGGGCATTACGGTGTCGTCGGACGCGCTGTTCGATGTGCAGATCAAGCGCATCCACGAATATAAGCGCCAGCTGCTCAACATTATTCAAGCCGTTGCCGCCTATGATGAAATTCGCGCGCATCCGGAACGCGAATATGTTCCGCGCGTCAAGATTTTCGCAGGCAAGGCGGCTCCGGGCTATTGGAACGCCAAGCTCATCATCAAGCTGATCAATGACGTCGCCAAGGTCATCAATCACGACCCGGCGGTGCGGGGTCTGCTCAAGGTGGTGTTCCTGCCCAATTACAATGTGAGCCTGGCCGAAGTGATCGTTCCCGCCGCCGATTTGTCCGAGCAGATTTCGACTGCGGGCATGGAAGCATCGGGCACGGGCAATATGAAATTCATGGCCAATGGCGCCATCACCATCGGCACGATGGACGGCGCCAATGTGGAAATGCACAAGGAAGTTGGGGCCGACAATATCGTCATTTTCGGGCTGTCCACCGAAGAGGTGAACGATACGCGCGCCAAGGGCGACTTGCCGAAGGACGCCATCGAGGCCTCGCCACGGCTCAAGGAAGCGCTGGAATCGATCTCCACGGGCGTGTTCTCGCCCGATGATCCGAACCGTTATCGCGATCTGATCGGCGGGCTGTATGACCATGACTGGTTCATGGTGGCTCGCGATTTCGACGCCTATGTCGCGGCACAGGCCCAGGTGGACGCGCTGTGGAACGACAAGCACCACTGGAACGCTGTTGCCATCCGCAATACGGCGAGCGTCGGGTTCTTCTCCTCGGATCGCACTATTAGGCAATATGCCAAGAATATCTGGGGCGTTACGGCGACCCCGGCGTGAAGGTGAGCCGCGAGGTACCCGGCAGGCAAGATCGGGCTCGCTTGATGTTTGAATCTGGAACCCGCGGGGCCATAGGCCCGCAGGTGGTTCACGGGGGGACGTGCGTGTGACCAAGGAAATCTGGCAGGCCGACAGCAGGGACGTCGACGCCATCGTCAATGGCCGCCATGCCGATCCCTTTGCCTTTCTGGGGCTGCAGGAGGTCGCGGGCAATTGGGTGCTGCGCGCGTTCATTCCGCATGCCGAAATGGTGACGGCCCACGCCCTGGACGGCACTGAGTTGGGGCATCTGTTCCCGCGTCATCCGAGCGGCTTTTTTGAAGGCAAGGTGAGTGTCGACAAGCGCCAGCCGATCCGCTACCGCGCCAGGAATGCCGGCGGCGAATGGGATGTCTACGACCCCTATTCCTTCGGCCCAGTGCTGGGGCCGATGGACGATTACTATATCGGGGAAGGCAGTCATCTGCGGCTATTCGACAAGCTGGGCGCCCACGAAATGGAATTCGAGGGCATCCATGGCACCCATTTCGCCGTCTGGGCGCCCAATGCCAAGCGCGTCAGCGTGGTCGGCCCGTTCAACGAATGGGACGGGCGGCGCAATCCGATGCGCAATCGCTTCGAGACCGGCATCTGGGAAGTGTTTGTACCGATCCTGGGGACCGGCACGCTGTATAAATTCGAGATTGTCGGGCCCGATGGGGTGGTGTTGCCGCTCAAGGCAGACCCCTATGCGCGGCAGTCCGAACTCCGGCCACGCACGGCTTCGGTCGTGCCCGATCCGACCCCGTTCACCTGGAGCGATGCCAAATATATCGAGGAGCGGGCGACCCACGATTGGCGGCGCACGCCGATGTCGATCTATGAGGTGCATCTGGGGAGCTGGCGCCGCCGGCCCGATGGCGGCTTCCTGACCTATGATCAACTGGCCGAACAGCTCGTGCCCTATGCGGCCGATATGGGCTATACCCATATCGAATTGCTGCCGATCAGCGAGCATCCGTTCGATCCGAGCTGGGGCTACCAGCCCACCGGGCTCTATTCGCCCACGGCGCGCTTCGGCGATCCGGCGGCGTTTGCCCGCTTCGTCAATGCGGCGCATGAGGCGGGGCTGGGCATAATCCTTGATTGGGTGCCGGCGCATTTCCCCACTGATGCGCATGGCCTGGCCCATTTCGATGGCACCGCGCTTTATGAGCATGCCGATCCGCGGCAGGGTTATCACCCGGACTGGAACACCGCGATCTACAATTTCGGGCGCAAGGAAGTGGTGAGCTTCCTCGTTAATAACGCGCTCTATTGGCTGGAGAAATTCCATATTGACGGGCTGCGCGTCGATGCGGTCGCCTCGATGCTTTATCTGGATTATTCGCGCAAAGCCGGGCAATGGGTACCCAACCAGCATGGTGGCAATGAAAACCTCGAAGCTGTCGAATTCCTGCGCCGGGTGAATACGGAAGCCTATCGGCTGCATCCCGGCACGTTCATGATTGCCGAGGAATCCACCGCCTGGCCCGGCGTCAGCCAACCTGCCTATACGGGCGGGCTGGGCTTCGGCTTCAAGTGGAATATGGGCTTCATGAACGATACGCTGCGCTTCATGAGCCGCGAGCCGGTGCATCGCAAATTCCACCATAACGACATGACCTTCGGCGCGGTCTATGCCTTTTCGGAAAATTTCGTGCTGCCGCTGAGCCATGACGAAGTGGTGCATGGCAAGGGCTCGTTGCTGGAGAAGATGCCGGGCGACGACTGGCAGAAATTTGCCAATCTGCGGGCCTATTACGCCTTCATGTGGGGGCATCCGGGCAAGAAGTTGCTGTTCATGGGCCAGGAATTCGCCCAGCGCGAGGAATGGGCCGATGGCAAAGCGCTCGATTGGTATCTGCTCGACGCCGGCATGCATGAAGGCATGCGCCGGCTGATTGCTGACCTGAACCTGGCCTATCGCCAATTGCCGGCGCTCTATGAGCGCGATTGCGAGCCGGATGGCTTTGAATGGGTGATCGGCAATGATCACGCCAATTCGGTGCTGGCCTGGTTGCGCAAGGCGCCGGGGGCCGATCCGGTTCTCGTCGTCTCTAATTTCACGCCAGTGCCACGTAGCGGGTACAAAATCCCCATGCCGCATGCCGGCAAGTGGGTGGAGCGCATCAATACCGATGCCGGTTGGTATTCGGGATCCAACACGGGCAACCAGGGTGCCGTGGAGGCCTATGCTGTTGAGGGGCAGTATTGGCCGGCGGAGGCAGAGCTATACCTGCCGCCGTTGTCGACGCTGTTCTTGAAATTCGAGCCCGAATGATCGGGCGTGAGGGATACGTCCCGGATCAATCCGGGCGACGCGTGGAGGGTTAGAAATGGCAGACTATAGAATTCCATCACCATTGGCCCGCGAGGCCATGGCCTATGTGCTTGCGGGGGGGCGCGGCACGAGACTCATGGAACTGACGGACCGGCGTGCCAAGCCGGCGGTGTATTTTGGCGGCAAGTCCCGCATTATCGATTTTGCGCTATCCAATGCCATCAATTCAGGGATTCGCCGGATTTCGGTGGCGACGCAATATCAGGCTCATAGCCTGATCCGCCACCTGTCGCGTGGCTGGAACTTTTTGCGCCAGGAACGTAACGAGAGTTTCGATGTGCTGCCCGCCAGCCAGCGCGTGGCCGAGGACATGTGGTATGCCGGCACGGCCGATGCCGTGTACCAGAACATGGACATTATCGAGGATTACGGCGCCCGCTATATCGTGATCCTGGCCGGCGACCACATCTACAAGATGGACTATGAAATCATGCTGCGCCAGCATGTGGATACCGGCGCCGATGTTACCATCGGGTGCCTGGAAGTGCCGCGCATGGAGGCTACCGGCTTCGGCGTGATGGCGGTGGATGGGCGCGATCGGGTCATCGACTTTGTGGAAAAGCCCAAGGACCCGCCGGGCATTCCGGATAATCCGAACATGGCTTTGGCCTCGATGGGCATTTATGTGTTCGAGACGCGGTTCCTGATGGAGCAATTGCGGCGCGACGCCGCGACCGAGGGTTCGAGCCGCGATTTCGGCAAGGACATTATCCCCTATATCGTCAAGAACGGCACGGCCTGGGCGCATCGCTTCAACCGCTCCTGCGTCCGCTCAAGCAAGGAAGAGGTCAGCTATTGGCGCGATGTCGGCACGATCGATGCCTATTGGAAGGCGAGCATCGATCTGACCGATATCGAGCCGCAACTCGATCTCTACGATCGTGACTGGCCGATCTGGACCTATGCCGAGATCACGCCGCCGGCCAAGTTCGTGCATGATTTCGATGGGCGGCGCGGCTCGGCGGTCAATTCGCTGGTGTCGGGCGATTGCATCATTTCGGGCGGGCATTTGCAGCGTACGCTGCTCTCGACCGGTTCGCGCGTGCATTCCTATTCCGAGCTGCATGAGGCCGTCGTGCTGCCCTATTGCGATATCGGGCGCAGCGCGCGGCTCAAGAAAGTGGTGATCGATCGCGGCGTCAATATTCCCGAAGGACTGGTGGTCGGGGACGATCCCGAGTTTGACGCCAAATGGTTCAGACGCACCGATGATGGGGTGACGCTGATCACGCAGGCCATGATCAACAAATATCTGGCGAGCCGATGATCGAAGTCCTCTCGGTTGCTTCCGAGCTCTATCCGCTGATCAAGACAGGCGGTCTTGCCGATGTCACCGGGGCACTCCCCGGTGCCTTGGCGCAAAGCGGCATAACCATGCGCACCCTGGTGCCGGGCTATCCGGCGGTAATGGGCAAACTGACCGGTGGGCGGGTCGTGGCTGAGATCGCCGACCTGTTCGGCGTGCCGGCCAAGCTCATTGCCGGGCGGGTCGCAGGGCTCGACATCATCGTCATCGAAGCGCCCGCGCTTTATGACCGGCCGGGAAATCCCTATGTCAGCCCCGATGGCTGGGACTGGTCGGACAATTGGAAGCGCTTCGCCGCCCTGAGTTGGGTGGCCGCTGAGCTGGGGCAGGGGCTGGTCGAGGGCTATCAGCCCCAGATCATCCATGCGCATGACTGGCAGGGGGGGCTGGCGCCTGCCTATGTCAAATATGGCCCATCCGACCGCGTCAAAACGGTGATGACCGTCCACAACATGGCGTTCAAGGGGTTCTTCGGACCCGAGATTTTCTCGCAGCTGCGGCTGCCGCCGCATGCCTATGGGGTCAACGGCGTCGAATATTATGGCGGCATTTCCTATCTCAAATCGGGCATGGAATGCGCCGATTACGTCACCACGGTCAGCCCCAATTATGCTGACGAAATCCGCACGCCAGCGTTTGGCATGGGGCTCGAAGGCCTGCTCAACGGCCGGGCCGATACGGTGCTGGGTATTCTCAACGGCATCGACATCACCGCCTGGGATCCGGCGGCGGACAAGGCGCTGGCCCAGCCCTACGGCATCAACACGACCCATCTGCGCCGTGCCAACAAGCTGGCGGTGGCCGATCGGTTCGCGCTTGATGGCGTCGATGGTCCGCTGTTTTGCGTGGTCAGCCGGCTGACCGACCAGAAGGGCATGGACCTGCTGCTGCAGATCGTGGACGGAATGGTCGATCTGGGCGCGCGGCTTGCCGTGCTGGGGTCGGGCGAGGGCTTTATCGAGGATGGCTTCCGCTATGCCTCGGCCCGCCATCCGGGCAAGGTTTCGATCATCACCGGCTATAACGAAGATCTCTCCCATCTGATGCAAGGAGGGTGCGACGCAATCCTGATCCCGTCCCGGTTCGAGCCCTGCGGGCTGACCCAGCTTTATGGGTTGCGCTATGGCTGCGTGCCGGTGGTCAGCCGCATTGGCGGGCTGGCCGATACGGTGATCGATGCCAATCCGGCCGCAATTGCCGCCGAAGTTGCAACTGGCGTCATGTTCGACGCCGGCAGCGCGCATGCGCTGTACGAAGCCATCCGGCGCACTGTCCGGCTTTATGCCAATGACAAGCTCTGGAAGAAAATCCAACGGCGGGGAATGAAGTCGGATGTTTCCTGGGAAACCAGCGCAGCACGCTATGCCGACCTCTACGCCACCCTTATCGGGCAGAAGACAGATGACAGTTCAGACGATTAAGACCACTCCTTTTGGTGACCAGAAGCCCGGCACATCCGGCCTGCGCAAGCGGGTGACGGTGTGGCAGCAGCCCAATTACGTCGAGAACTATATCCAGGCCATCTTCGACAGCCTCGAAGGCTTTGAAGGCCAGACGCTGGTAATCGGGGGGGACGGCCGGTTCTACAATGACGTGGCCATCCAGAAGGCCATCCGTATCGCTGCGGCCAATGGTTTCGGCAAGGTGTTGGTGGGGCAGAATGGCCTGCTGTCGACGCCGGCCGCGAGCCACGTAATCCGCCACCACAAGGCGTATGGCGGGCTGGTGCTGTCGGCCAGCCACAATCCGGGCGGGCCGGATGGCGATTTCGGCATCAAGTACAATATCGGCAATGGCGGGCCGGCGCCCGAGAAGATTACCGATGCGGTGTTCGAGCGGACCAAGGTGATCGACAGCTTCAAAAGCGTCGATGCGCCCGATATCGCGCTGGGGCAGATCGGCACCCAGCAGGTCGGCAGCATGGTGGTCGAGGTCATCGATCCGGTGACCGATTATGCGGCGCTGATGGAGACGCTGTTCGATTTCCCGGCGATCCGCGTGCTGTTCGCCTCCGGCTTCACCATGACGTTCGATGCGATGCATGCCATTACCGGCCCCTATGCCCATGCCATTCTCGAAGGCAAGCTCGGCGCGGCCAAGGGGACGGTGGTCAATGGCACGCCATCGCCCGATTTCGGCAAGGGCCACCCAGATCCGAACCTGGTCTATTGCAAGGACATGTTCGACCTGCTGATGACGCCGGAGGGCCCCGATTTCGGTGCCGCATCGGATGGCGACGGGGACCGTAACCTGATCATCGGCAAGAACCGGTTCGTGACGCCTTCGGATTCTTTGGCGCTGCTTGCCGCCAATGCGCATCTGGCGCCGGGCTACAAGGCTGGTATTGCCGGCATTGCCCGCTCGATGCCGACCAGCGCCGCTGCCGATCGCGTCGCCGAAAAGCTGGGCATCGAGATGCACGAAACCCCGACCGGCTGGAAGTTCTTCGGCAACCTGCTCGATGCCGGCCGCGTCACCATTTGCGGCGAGGAGAGCGCCGGCACGGGCTCCAACCATGTTCGCGAGAAGGATGGTCTATGGGCCGTATTGCTCTGGCTCAATATCATTGCCGCGCGCAAGCAGGGGGTCGACCAGATCGTGCGCGAGCATTGGGCCACCTATGGCCGCAACTACTATACCCGCCACGATTATGAAGAGGTCGATGCTTCCATTGCCGGCAAGCTGGTCGATGACCTGCGCGCGCAATTGCCCGCGCTGCCGGGCAAGGTTTTCGGGGAAGACCTGCAAATCGCCTATGCCGATGATTTCACCTATCACGACCCGGTGGATGGCTCGACTAGCGCCAAGCAGGGCGTACGCATCGGGTTCACCGATGGGTCGCGCATCGTATTGCGGTTGAGCGGAACGGGCACGGTTGGTGCCACGTTGCGGCTCTACCTTGAACGTTATGAGGCCGCCGACGGACGGCATGACCTGGATACCCAACTGGCGCTTGAGCCGCTGATCGCGCTGTCCGAGACCCTGGCGGGGATCAAGCAGCGCACCGGGCGTGAGCAGCCCAGCGTCATTACCTGAACGTCGGGCGAATTGACGAAATCAAATCGCCGGCTCTAGATTTTTGTAGTTGCATGTGTTCCGCGAGGGCCGGTTTCGGTGCTCGGGCATGCCTTGATATTGGACGACCCATGAAACCAGAACTGGTCCCCAATGGCGGGACGACAGATCGGCTTGGTGCAACGCTCACAGCGGAGGGCGTCAATTTTGCCGTCTATTCCGAAAGCGCTTCGGCAATCTGGGTGTCGGTGTTCAACGAGCAGGACGAGGAAACCGGCCGCTTCGAACTGGATGTTCACCGCGATCATGTGCATGCGGGGCTCGTGGCCGGGCTAGGCGCCGGCACACGCTATGGGTTGCGCGCCGATGGCGAATACAATCCCGACCAGGGGCTGTTCTTTGATCCGCAAAAGCTGCTGGTCGATCCCTATGCCAAGCGGCTCGACCGGGTTTTCGTGCGCTCACCCCGGCTGCGGCTGGATCGCGCCGAGGCGGTGGATACCGCGCCATTGGTGCCCAAGGCCATTGTCGTCACGCCCAATGACGAATTGATACTGCCGCGCAAGAAGGCGCCGGGGCTGTTCTACGAAATGAATGTGCGTGGCTATACCATGCGCCATCCCAGCGTGCAGGGGCCGTTGCGTGGCACCGTGGCGGCGCTGACCACGCAGCGGGTGATCGACCATCTCAAATTCATTGGCGTCGATACGCTGCAATTGATGCCGACGGCCGCCTGGATTGACGAAGGGCATTTGCCGGCATTGGGGCTGACCAATGCCTGGGGCTATAATCCGGTGGTCTATTCGGCCATCGATCCGCGCCTGGCGCCGCGGGGCCCGCATGAATTGCGCAACATGACCGATCTCTACCGCAAGAACGGCATCTCGGTGATCCTCGACGTGGTCTATAACCACACCGGGGAAGGGGATTCCGATGGCCCGCTGCTCAGCCTGATGGGGCTGGATGCCAAGACCTATTACCGGTTCGTCGAAGTCGACGGCAAACAGCACCTGGTCAACGATACCGGCACGGGCAACACGCTGCGCTGCGATCATCCGGCCGTGCAGCGGCTGGTGATCGACAGCCTGCGTTACTGGGTCGAGGAAATGGGCGTTTCCGGCTTCCGCTTCGATCTGGCCACCGTGCTGGGCCGCGAGCCAGGGTTCAATCCCAATGCGGAAATGCTCAAGAAGATCAAGGCCGATCCGGTGCTGAGCCAGTGCATCCTGGTTGCCGAGCCATGGGATCCGGGTCCGGGCGGCTATCACCTTGGCCAGTTCGGCAAGGAATTCAAAGAGCACAACGATACCTATCGTGACGAAATTCGCGGCTTTTGGCGGGGCGAGGACGGCAAGATCGGTGCGCTCGCGGGCAAGGTCGCCGGCTCGGCCGAGATTTTCGATAGTGCGGGGCGCAAGCCCAGCCATGGCGTCAACATGCTGGCCGTGCATGACGGCTTCACCCTGCGCGATCTGGTCAGCTATAGCGACAAGCACAACGAGGCCAATGGCGAGGGCAATCGCGACGGGCATAACCACAACCAGTCATGGAATTGCGGCGTCGAGGGCGAGACGGACGATGCGGCCATCAATGCGGCGCGCAAGCGCGACGTGCGGGCGCTGCTGGCCACGCTGTTCCTGTCGCGCGGTACTCCGCTGTTGCAGCAGGGCGATGAAATGTTCCGCACCCAGCGGGGCAATAACAATGCCTATGCGCAGGACAATGAAATCACCTGGCTCGATTGGGAAGCCGCCGATGGCGACCTGGTGGATTTCGTCGCCGCCGTGAACGGCTTCCGCAAGGCGCATTCGGCGCTGACCCATGACCATTTTCTCACCGGCCAGGACAAGAATGGCGTGCGCGACGTGGTCTGGCTGCATCCGGACGGGCGCGAAATGAATGAAGGCGACTGGCGCGATTCCGCTGCCTCAGTGCTGGGCATGCATCTGATCAACAAGGACGATCAGGTGCTGGTCTGGTTCAATCGCCGTACCGAACCGGTGGTGGCGCGCCTGCCCGAGGGCAATTGGGCGGTGGGCATCCAATCGGACAATACAGCCGAAGTGGCGTTTTCCGAGGGCACGGCGACACTGACGCCGCGTTCGGTGGTGGCGCTGGTGCGGGCGTGATCAATCGCTCACTTCAGTAGACCTCGTCCTGATCCTTCGACAAGCTCAGGATGTCGAAGGGCGAGGTCGTGCACACTTGCCTCCACTCGCTCGACCTCGTGGTTCGACAAGCTCACCATGAGGTCTTCGATGCAGCACCACCGCAAAGCCGTAATTGCGCCCGGACAATTCCATCAATTGCCCGGAAATTTGCCGCGACGGACGCGCAGCTTGGAGCCGTCGCCCGCACCGTCCCTTGCGGGCCGATAATGGCGCCGGACCGCTGCACAGGGTCCGGCGCCTTGCTATTCGGCGGCTACCGCGCCGGTGAAGCCGCCGGCCTTTTCGATGAAGCCAATGATCTGGTCGAGACTCTCGCGCCGCAGCAAGTCGGTGAAGACATAGGGGCGTCCCTCGCGCACTTTCTGGGTGTCGCTTTCCATCACTTCGAGGCTGGCCCCGACATATTGCGCCAGATCGGTATGGGTGATGACCAACAGGTCCGAGCGCGAAATGGCCGGTCCGCCCTTGCGCGGGATTTTTTCGCCCTGGGCCACCGAGATCACATAGATGGTGAGATCCGCCAGGTCCGGCGAGAAAGTCGCCGCCAGATTGTCGCCGCCGCTTTCGACCAGGATGATATCGAGGTCTGGGAATTTGCGGTTGAGATCGTCGATGGCGGCCAGATTGAGCGAAGCATCCTCGCGGATGGCGGTGTGCGGGCAGCCGCCGGTTTCGACGCCCACGATCCGATCTTCGGAAATGGCCTGCGCCCGGGCGAGGATCAGCGCGTCTTCGCGGGTGTAGATGTCATTGGTGACTACGGCCATGGAATAGCGCTCGCGCAGCGCCTTGAGCAGCATTTCGCACAATGTCGTTTTGCCCGAGCCGACCGGGCCGCCAATGCCGATGCGCAGGGGGCCATTCAGTGATTTCATAGCAGCCTCATGATGGTAAGAGCGACAAAGCCTGCGCCCAGCAGCAGGCACAGGGGCGAATAGACGCGGCTGTCGTTGAGCCGGAAATTGGGTTCGGGCGTTTGCGCTGCCCACCAGGGCGTGTAGCCGATGGCGCCACGGGCGAGGAACACGGCGGCCGCCGGAATGCCAAGCAAGGTCAAGGCGAGGCCACCGCTGTCATGATCGGCCAGGGCCAGGGCCAGGATGCCGGCAGCCAAAGTTGCCACGGCCACGGCGAAGGAGGCGAGGCGCGGTGGCATGCGTTCGATGTCGCGGAAGCCGACTACGGTCTGGGCCAGCAGCTTCTCGTCGCGAATGGGCCAGGTGCGGCCGAAGGACCAGAGCAGATGGGCAAAGGACACGGCCAGCAAGGCGATGAACATGAATGCGGAAATCAGCATGCTCATGAGCGAAAAATTCTCGTCGTCAGTGTTTCATGGGCCATTTGGGCAATGTCGGCGGCATAGGCGATGGAGCCGATATCGTCCAGCGTCGCATGCTGGCATAGCACAGCCATTTCGGAAATGGGGCGTTCGAGCGCGGCCACGATGGCAAGGCCATCGGATTGACCGATCGGGATCAGGCGCACTGCCACCGACACCTGGGCATGAACCGTCGCGGTGAGATAGGCGGTGAGGGCCGCCTGCAAGTCAATGCCGTGGCTGGCCGCGATGGCCCCGATCGCGATGGGGTAGGGGCAGGGACGCGGCAGGATGTCGAGCACGGGTGACGGCCAGGCCTTTGCCGCCGTGGCGAAGGCATCGCCGGTAATGGTGGTTTCGTCATGGCGTTCGCGGGCGGGCGTCAAAGCGAGGCAGAGATCGGCGAGCTCCTGCAGGGTGGTGGCATCACCGCTGCCGCGATGGGCATGGGCGAAGAGAATGGCGTCGGTGCGCAACCCACCATGAGCGAGAATGCCTTCGACCCATTGCTGGGTCGTCGCGCGATCAGTCACCACGCCTTTGACGATGGCGGCTTCGAGCCCCGCCGACCAGGCGAAGGCACCCACCGGAAAGGCAGGCGATAGCCAGGTCAGCAGCTTTTGCAGATCGCTCATCGCGCCAGCAGCGCGTGGCCGTTATCGCCATGGCTGTGATAGGCGCCATGCTCGGCATAGAAGGGCTCGGTGACATTGCTCACCGTCGCGCCCAGGCCTTCCAGCATGGTCTTGAGCACGTGGTCGCGCTTGATCAGGATGCGGTTTTCTTCGAGCTGCGCCGAAGTGTGGCGGTTGCCGATGTGCCAGGCGAGCCGGACGAGATGGGCCGTATCGCGGCCGCGCACCTCATAGAGCAGTTCCTCGGCGGCGATGATTTCCACCAATCGCCCGTCGTCGAGCAAAAGCGCGCTTTTGTGCTCGAGCGTAATGGTCTGGGGGAAGTCCACCATCACCTCGGCACCCCCGCGCAGGCGCAGCAATTTGCGCCGCAGGCGGCGTTCGTCATGTTCGAGAACAACAAGATCGAAAGGGGCGCCCTGCCCATGGTCTGGCGGCAGGATGGAGACGGCACGAAGCATGAAGAACTTTTCCAAGGTAACGAGGCTTCCCGGCCCGTATCCACCCTAGCGCGTCAGGTCATGGTATTGAAGACCTTGATGATCCAATAGAGCTGATACCCGATGTGCAATGCCGGTATGGCCACATGCAGCCGCCGATTGGCCGACCAGATGCCCAAAGCACAGAGCACCAGTCCGAACGGCACCTGCAGGAAATAGTCCGGCCCGAAGCGTTCCCAATGTTCGGTGCCCTTGATCAGCGTATCGATGGAATCGAACACAAAGGTCGCCGCCAATAGGCCGAAGAACCATTTGCGCCGCTTGAGGAAGAAATCCTCATAGCCGGCATATTCGGTGATGTTGTCGGGAAACAGCAGTGCCGCCAGCAGGAAAAGCGTGACGGCATAGAAAATCAGGAAGAAGAATAGCCCGAACTACCAGCTATTGATCTGGAACAGGGCAAATTCCCACCACCAGAACAGTACCAGCTCTACCAGGATCGAGCCGGCCCAGAGCAGATGCACCGTGGAGGGCTTGTTGCGATGGGGATGCTGGATGAGGCCGGCAACGCCCATCAGCAGACGGGTGATGCCAAGGCCGATAACCATGCCCATGACGATGCGGATATGGGGGAACAGCTCTGGGTGGATCGGCTGCGGGTCCATATCGGCTCAGGGTGCGTTGCTGGCTTCGGAGCAGGTGCTGACCGCCGGGGCGTCCTCGCCCAGCGTCGTGTCATGCAGGCTTGCTTCGGTGCCCTGCGTCAGCCAGGCCCATTGGCCTGAGACATAACGCACCCCCGAGCCCGAGACGACGGAAGCAAAGACCAGCTTCTCGGTTTCCTCGGGCACATTGACCAGCGCCAGGAAATTGGGCGAGGCATTGATGTAGTCGACGCTCAGCGGCGCGCCCGTGCCGCATTCATATTGCACGGTGCGCTTTTGGATATCGGCGAAGGCATCGGTGCCCAAGGTGAGCGACAATGACGCCTCGACACCATTCGCGGCCGTCACCGCACCGGTTAGAAGCAATGCTGCAAGAATCGTCCTGATCATAAAAGTCATTTTGGCGCTGTCTCCTCGCTTGTCCAGCACCAACCTTGACCCATGCAGGCGGCAGAAATTGGATCGCCGCGATCTGGATCCATTGCCGCCCGGCCTAGACTATTCCGTTCTACGCCAAGCGCAATCGCCTAGAACAGGAAGTAACGCTGAGCCATCGGCAGCACCGTTGCCGGTTCGCAGGTCAGCAAAACGCCGTCGGCGCGCACTTCATAGGTTTCGGGATCGACCTCGATAAAGGGCGTCGCCGCATTGTGGATCATCGAGGACTTGCCTATGCCGCCCCGCGTGTTGCCCACGGGCAGCATGTGCTTTTCGACGCCGAGCTTGTTGCGCAGCCCGTCGTCATAGGCGGCTTGCGACACGAAGGTCACCGACGAGCTGGTCCGCAGCTTGCCGAACGAGGCGAACATGGGCCGGTAATGCATGGGCTGGGGCGTGGGGATCGAGGCATTGGGGTCGCCCATGGGCGCGGCGGCGATCGAGCCGCCCAGCAGGACCATTTCGGGCTTCACGCCGAAAAAGGCCGGGCTCCACATCACCAAATCGGCGCGCTTGCCCACTTCCACCGAGCCGATATGCTGGCTCATGCCATGGGTAATGGCCGGGTTGATGGTGTATTTGGCGATGTAGCGCTTGACGCGGAAATTGTCGTTCTCGCCAGTTTCTTCCGGCAGGCGACCGCGCTGCTTTTTCATCTTGTCGGCGGTTTGCCAGGTGCGGATCATCACCTCGCCGACGCGGCCCATGGCCTGGCTGTCCGAGGAAATGATCGAGAGCGCGCCGATATCGTGCAGGATATCCTCGGCCGCGATAGTCTCCTTGCGGATGCGGCTTTCGGCAAAGGCCACGTCCTCGGGAATGGACGAGGACAGGTGGTGGCACACCATGAGCATGTCGAGATGCTCGGCAATGGTGTTCTGCGTATAGGGCCGGGTCGGGTTGGTCGAGGACGGAATGACATTGGGCAGGCCCGCCACCCGCAGGATGTCGGGGGCATGGCCGCCGCCGGCGCCTTCGGTGTGGAAGGCGTGAATGGTGCGGCCCTTGAAGGCGGCGATGGTGTCTTCCACGAACCCGCTCTCGTTGAGCGTATCGGTGTGGATCATCACCTGCACGTCAAATTCGTCGGCGACCGACAGGCAATTGTCGATCGTGGCGGGGGTGGTGCCCCAATCTTCGTGCAGCTTGAGCGAGGAGACGCCGGCCAGCACCATTTCGGCCAGCGGGGCGGGCAGGGACGCATTGCCCTTGCCGGCCAAAGCCAGGTTCATTGGGAAGCCGTCAAAGCTCTCGATCATGCGCTGGGCATGCCAGGCGCCGGTGCAGGTGGTGGCCAACGTGCCATGGGCGGGGCCCGAACCGCCGCCCAGCATGGTGGTCACGCCGCTCATCAGGGCTTCCTCGATCTGCTGGGGGCAGATGAAATGGATATGGGCATCCATGCCGCCCGCGGTGATGATGCGGCCCTCGCTGGCGATGACTTCGGTCGAGGGGCCGATAATGATGGTGACGCCCGGCTGGGTATCGGGATTGCCTGCCTTGCCGATACCGGCGATCAAGCCGTTCTTGAGGCCGATATCGGCCTTGTAGATGCCGGAATGGTCGATGATCAGCGCATTGGTGATGACGGTATCGACCGCGCCCTCGGCCCGCGTGCGCTGGCTTTGGCCCATGCCGTCGCGGATCACCTTGCCGCCGCCGAACTTGACCTCCTCACCATAGATGGTGAAGTCCTTTTCCACCTCGACGAAAAGCTCGGTATCGGCCAGGCGCACCTTGTCGCCGGTGGTCGGGCCATACATGTCGGCATAGGTGGCGCGGGAAATGCGGGCTGGCATGATGACTCCGGCTTAGTGGGCCTTGGACGCGGCGGGCTTGGCGTGCTTGCGGTAGTTGGCGGCGCTGGCAACAATGACGGCATCGAGCAATTGCTCGCCCTCGCGCAGCACCTTGTCGTCCTGGCGGCTGGCGACCAGCGATACGGCAAGCGCCTGCAGCGCATAGGCTGCCTTCCCCTTGCCATCGGCAACCAACTGATTGCCTTCCTTTTCGATCTGCTTGAGCAGGCGATCGAAATCGGCTGCGGGCAGGCCGGCCTTGAAGCCACGCCAGTCCTTGGCGCCGCCCCGGTCGATCAGGCCGACGGTGGAGCCGCCGAGCAGATACATGGCTTCGCCATCGTCCACGCCGGCTTCGGTCAGGTCGCGCAATATTGCGGCGAGGCGCTGGCGCAGATCGGCAAGGCGGGCGTCGGTATTGGTCTGTTCAGTCATTGTATCAGAGTTGTCCCATGATCTGCTGGCGGAAGCCGTAGACGGTACGGCTGCCGCTCAATGGCACGAGCCGGACTTCACGGGTCTGGCCCGGCTCGAAGCGCACTGCGGTGCCCGCGGCGATATCGAGCCGCATGCCGCGCGCCTGTTCGCGGTCAAACCGCAATCCCGCATTGGTTTCGTAGAAATGATAGTGCGAACCGACCTGGATCGGCCGGTCGCCAGTATTGGCCACCTCGATGGTGATCTGGGGCGCACCGACATTGAGTTCGATATCGCCGGATTTGGGAATGACTTCACCGGGGATCATACCGGGCTCCTAGCGAATGGGTTGGTGGACAGTGACGAGCTTGGTGCCGTCGGGGAAGGTGGCTTCCACCTGGATATCATGGATCATTTCGGAGATGCCCTCCATCACCTGGTCACGGCTGATGACATGGGCGCCCGCCTCCATCAATTCGGCCACCGGGCGGCCGTCGCGGGCGCCTTCGACGACGAAATCGGTGATGAGCGCGATCGCCTCGGGGTGGTTGAGCTTGACGCCCCGCTCGAGCCGCTTGCGGGCCACTATGGCCGCCATGGCGATCAGCAGTTTGTCTTTTTCGCGCGGAGTAAGATTCATCGACGTTTCCTAAAGATGCCAAAGTCGCGGCAAGCTGCCGGCGCGGGAAAGTGCGCCAAGAATTGGAACGATCGTGCGGCGAAGCGCAAGCCCGGAATTTGCCATGGCTCGTATGACAAGACGTTCGCCGCTGACGCTGGCGGCCGCCATCGCCCCCTCCGGCAGCAATGCGCGCACCTGTTCGAGCCGGCTCGTCAGGTTGGTTCCAAAATGGATGATCGTTGCAAAAGCCCGTGTTCCCGCCAGCAGTGCCAGATTGTCTCGGCTCATGTCCGAACCATCGATATGGGTTGCCTCGGCATGCACCAGCCGTCCGTTCCGCCGGATGCGCCAATTGTCGCGGAACAGGGCATCGCGCGCGTCCTCGCCCATGGCGTCGCGGCCCAGTAGCACAGCTTCGATGGCGGTGAGGCTGGCATCGGGCGCCAGGTCAATGTTGATCCACCGCTCGAATCGGCTTTTGGCGAAAAGAATGGTCTCCTGCGGCAGCCAATCGAGATGCGCGCCGGCGCCGACCGTGAGGTGGGTTTCGACCTGCGCGGTGGCGCCGGTCGAACGGTAGATGCGTTCACAGGCTTGCGTGGTGATGGTGGCGCGGCTGCCGGGCGCGATATCTGCCTGCCAGCGCATGTAATCACCACCGGTCAGTCCGCCGGCCGTATTGATCAAAACCGCCTCCAGACTCTGGTCATGGGTGTGGGGCAGGCGGATCTTGGCACAGCCGTCCTGATAGAGGGTGTGCAGGTGCGTTCCGCCATCGCGCAACTGGGTTGCGAGCGTTCCGGCGCCGCGCGCGCGCTGCATTTTCACGAGGTTATTGGCAACGATTTGCAAGGGGATGCGTTTTTGATGGGTGCACAGGCTCTACCTTGAATGTTTGATAGGATAAGAAAAATGAACCTCAAATCTACTCTGTCGGCCGTTGCGCTTACCGCCGCTTTTGCTCTGTCAGGTCCGGCTTTCGCCCAGACCATGATCAACGGGGCGGCGGTTTCGGAAGCTGATCTTCCTGCCGTGCAGCAACGCTGCGATGAGCTGAAGACCGCCGAAGATACCGCATCGCTGGCCGATCCCAAAGCCGGTGATGAAACCACCGAAAATGCCGGTGATGCCGCCACTCCAGATGCCCCGCTTCCCAATGAAGCGGCCAATGCAACGACCGCTGTGGACCTGGATTCCCTGACGCTCGAAGCCTGCGTGGAGGCAGGCCTCGTATCTGCCATGTAGTCGAGGGGTCTGCATCCCTCGAAATATGCGTCCGGCACCTGTGCCGGGCGTTTTGCGTTTTTAGACCATCAGATGCCGCCGCACCTCCGGCAGATCGAGGTCGCTGGCTGGGCCTGCATGCTGGATTTCGCCGCGGTCCATGACGTAGATATCGTCGGCAATCTCCCGGCAGAAATCGAGGAATTGCTCGACCAGCAGGATGGTCATGCCCTTTTCGTCGCGCAGGAATTGCAGTGCCCGGCCGATATCCTTGATGATGGAGGGCTGGATGCCCTCGGTGGGCTCGTCGAGCACCAGAACCTTGGGTCGGGTGACCAGCGCACGGCCAATGGCCAATTGTTGTTGCTGGCCACCCGAGAGGTCGCCGCCCCGCCGGCTCAACATGGATTTGAGCACGGGGAACAGCTCGAAAATGTAGGTGGGGATATTGCGGTCGGCCCGTTTGAGCCCGGCATAGCCGGTCTCAAGGTTTTCCTTGACTGTCAGCAGCGGAAAAATCTCGCGGCCCTGCGGCACGTAGCCGATGCCCATGCGCGCGCGGCGATAGGGCGGGGATTTTTTCAGCACCTGCTCGCCAAAGGTGATGTCACCGGCCGAGATCGCATTGATCCCCGTAATGGCGCGCAAAGTCGATGATTTGCCGACCCCGTTGCGGCCGAGTACGGCGGTGATGCGATTGGGCTTGCATTCGAGCGACACGGCCTTGAGCGCCTGGGCGGCACCGTAATGCAGGTCGATGGACTGGATGGAAAGGGCGGTCATGTCAGCGTCCCAAATAGCGTTCGATCACCACCGGATTGGCGCTGACTTGTTCCAGGCTCCCCTCGGCCAGGACTGATCCTTCGGCCAGGCAGGTGACGCGCGAACCCAGGTCGCGCACGAAGCTCATATCGTGTTCCACCACCACCACCGAACGTGTGGTGGCGATTTGCTTGAGCAGCTTGGCAGTTTCCACTGTCTCGCTATCGGTCATGCCCGCGACGGGCTCATCGACCAGCAACAGCTTGGGGTCCTGCGCGAGCAGCATGCCGATTTCAAGCCATTGCTTTTGCCCGTGGCTGAGATTGGCGGCGAAGTCGTTTTTGCGGGCTGAGAGGCGGACGGTGTCGAGGATTTCATCAATGCGGGCGGTGTCATCGGCGCTGGCCGCATAGAACAGGGTGGCGAAGACCCCGCGCGGTTTTTTCAGCGCCATTTCGATATTGTCCCACACGGTTTGGCTCTCAAACACGGTGGGCTTCTGGAACTTGCGGCCAATGCCCAGATTGGCGATGGCGGCTTCATCGAGCTTGGTGAGGTCGGTACGCCCGTCGAACAGGACGTCGCCCGAGTCAGGACGTGTCTTGCCGGTGATGATGTCCATCATCGTGGTCTTGCCGGCGCCATTGGGCCCGATAATGGCCAGCATTTCGGCGGGCCGCACGATGATCGAAAGATTGTTGATCGCCTTGAACCCATCGAAGGCGACCGAGACGCCGTCGAGATAGAGCATGGTGTCTGCTGCCTTGGCCATGTCTTACTCCGCGGGCTTGGGTTGGGCGGTTTCGACCAGCATGGTCGCAGGGTCTTCGCCGCGCTCGGCGGCTTGCGAGGTTTCGGGTGAACTTGGCTGCAGCGCGGCATTGGGCGGGGCCTGTTCGCGCTTGGTCGTCATGGTGCGCCACTGGCCGATCAGCCCGACAATGCCCTTGGGCATGAACAGGGTGACGAAGACAAACAGCGCACCCAGCGCAAAGAGCCAGAATTCGGGCAGGGCGCTGGTGAAATAGGATTTGCCCAGATTGACCAATATGGCGCCGATGATCGGTCCGATAATGGTGCCGCGCCCGCCCACCGCCGTCCAGATCACCACTTCGATGGAGTTGGATGGCTCGAATTCGGACGGGTTGATAATGCCCACCTGCGGCACATAGAGCGCGCCGGCAATGCCCGCCATGATGGCTGAGGCGGTGAAGGCAAAGAGTTTCACATACTCCACGCGATAGCCCAGGAACCGGGTGCGGCTTTCGGCGTCGCGGATGGCGACCATCACCTTGCCCAGCTTGGAATTGACGATCATCGAGCAGATGAACACCGACAGTGCCAGGGCAATGGCGGTCGCGGCGAAGAGTGCGAGGCGGGTGGTCTGTGCGGCAATCGGCTGGCCCAGAATATCCTTGAAGTCGGTCAGGCCGTTATTGCCGCCAAAGCCCATATCGTTGCGGAAGAAGGCCAGCAGCAAGGCGAAGGTCATCGCCTGGGTAATAATGGAGAGGTAAACCCCGGTGACGCGGCTGCGGAAGGCGAGGAAGCCGAAGACGAAGGCCAAAATGCCCGGCACCAGCACGACCATCAGCATGGCGAACCAGAAATTGTCGAAGCCCAGCCAATACCAGGGCAATTCCTTGTAGTTGAGGAATACCATGAAATCGGGCAGCGTGGGATTGCCATAGACGCCGCGCGGGCCGATCTGGCGCATCAGATACATGCCCATGCCATAGCCGCCTAGCGCGAAGAAGGCGCCATGGCCGAGCGAAAGAATGCCGCAATAGCCCCAGACCAGATCAAGGGCGAGCGCCAGCATGGCATAGCTCAGATATTTGCCGAACAGCGACACCAGATAAGTCGGCACATAGCCAAACTGGCCGGGCGAGAGCAGCAGATTGCTGGCCGGAACCAGAATGGCAGCGGCAAGCAAGATGCCGATCAGCCACCAGGCCTTGGTGTCGAGGGCGCGGAACAGGGCTTGTGTCAGCATGGCATAGGGCTCCCGGCTAGATGCTCACCTCGTCCCTCAGGGGAGAGGTCGGCGCGTAGCGCCGGGTGAGGGGTGCGACGCTGCAACAAGCGATAATCCATCAGCATCGCACCCCTCACCCTGGCCCTCTCCCCCGAGGGGCGAGGGGACGCTAGAGCCGAGAGGGAGGCGACGGTCGACGGGCTTATGGTATTCAAAATTCTCATTGCTCGATCGCCCTTCCCTTGAGGGCAAACAGGCCTCTCGGCCGGCGCTGGATGAAGAGGATGATCATGACCAGGATCAGGATTTTGCCGAGCACGGCGCCGGCATAGGGTTCGAGGAATTTGTTGGCAACGCCCAGGGTGAGTGCCCCCACCAAAGTGCCCCAGAGATTTCCGACCCCGCCGAACACCACGACCATGAAGCTGTCGATGATGTAGCCCTGACCCAGATTGGGCGAGACATTGTCGATCTGGCTGAGCGCCACGCCGGCGAGCCCGGCAATGCCTGAACCCAGCCCGAAGGTCAGCGCATCCACCATCGGCGTGCGGATGCCCATGGCCGAGGCCATGCGCCGGTTTTGCGTCACGGCCCGCATTTGCAGGCCGAGCGGGGTGCGATTGAGGATCATCAGCAGCATCAGGAAGACCGCGATGGCGAACATGACGATCCAGAAGCGGTTCCAGGTGATCGACAGCCCGTAAAAGGCGACCGAGCCCGACATCCAGCTTGGATTGGACACCATCTGGTTGGTTGGCCCAAAGATGGTGCGCACCGATTGCTGCAGGATCAGCGAAATGCCCCAGGTGGCCAGCAGGGTTTCGAGCGGCCGGCCATAGAGCCAGCGGATCACGCCGCGCTCGATGGCGATACCGACGAGGGCGGTGAAGAGGAATGCGGCGGGCAGGGCGACGGCCAGCGAATATTCGGCCAGCCCTGGTGCATATTGGCGGATCAGCGCCTGCGTCATGAAGGTAGTGTAGGCGCCCAGCATCACCATTTCGCCATGCGCCATGTTGATCACGCCCATCACGCCGAAGGTGATGGCAAGTCCAATAGCCGCCAGCAGCAGCACCGAGCCGAGCGAGATGCCGTACCAGACATTCTGTACCGCGCCCCAGGCCGCCGCATCGCGATTGAGGCCATCAAGGCTGGCCTGAATATCGGCCTTGAGCCCATCAGGGGCATTGGCCAAGGCGCCGCGCAGCACGGTGATGGCCGAGCTATCGCCGGACTTGGCAACCACGGGCGCCGCGGCTTCCCGGTCCTCAATGCTGGCGTCGGGGTCCTGCAACACGATAAAGGCGCGGGCGGTTTCCATGAGCGTCTTGACGCCCGGATCGGTTTCGGCGGCCAGCGCCTCATCGAGCAGCGGCAGATTGACCGGGTCGGCATCGCGCATGATCGATTGCGCAGCGGCGCGCCTTGTCGCCGGATCGTCGCTGAGCAGCGTCATTTGGCCGATGGCCGAGCGGATGACGCGACGGAGATTATTGTTGACCCGCACCTTTTCGGCATCGCGGCGGCCCACTTCGCCCAGGTCAGCGCCAGTCAGCGGGTCGGTCGTGGCGTAATTGTCGCCCTGGCGCTCGACATAGACGACGCGGCCGGTGGCTTCGACGACATAGAGGTCGCCCTCGGAGAGGGTATTGAGAATGGGGGAAACGCGGGTGTCGCCGGTGGCGACAAGGGCGGCGATCGCCGCTTCGCGGTCGGAATAGCTGCCGGGCGCCAGGGCGTCGATCAGCGTGGTGAGCTCGGCATCCGATGGCTGGGCCAGGCTGGGCACAATGGCAGTCAGGACCATGAGCAGCGCCAGCAATGCGGCGGACAGGCGCTTGACGGACATCGGCATTCTCCAGGTGTAAGACGGCAAGAACAGGGAAGGCAGCTTGTGCCGCCTTCCCCGGAATTCGGACTTATGGCGTGGTCGCGCCGCCGCAGGTCATGGTGGCGGTATTGAAATTGCCGCAGGAGAGCGGGGCCCGCCAATCGGCGATCAGGGGCTTGGATTCGGGCAGGAAGTCGCTCCACTCGTCGCCCAGCACCAGGCCGGGGGTCTCGTAGACGATGTCGAACTGACCATCGTCCTGGATTTCGCCGATCAGTACGGGCTTGGTGATGTGATGGTTCGGCGCCATGGAGGCCAGGCCTCCCGACAGGTTCGGCACGGCGACGCCGATAATGTTGTCGATAACGGCATCGGCATCGGTGGTGCCGGCGGCTTCGGCGGCCTTCACCCACATGTTGAAGCCGATATAATGGGCTTCCATCGGGTCATTGGTCACGCGGTCGGTGCTGCCGATAAAGGCCTGCCAGGCGGCGATGAAATCTTCATTTTCGGGGGTATCAACCGACATGAAGTAGTTCCAGGCGGCCAGGTGCCCCACCAGCGGAGCGGTGTCGAGGCCGGCCAGTTCTTCTTCACCCACCGAGAAGGCGACGACCGGAATATCGGCGGCGTCGATGCCCTGGTTGCCCAGTTCACGGTAGAACGGCACGTTGGCGTCGCCATTGATGGTGGAGACCACGGCGGTCTTCTTGCCGGCCGAACCGAAGGCCTTGATGTCGGAGACGATGGTCTGCCAATCGGAGTGACCGAAGGGGGTATAATTGATCATGATGTCTTCAGCGGCCACGCCCTTGTCCTTGAGATATTGCTCAAGAATCTTGTTGGTGGTCTGGGGATAGACATAGTCGGTGCCTGCCAGAACCCAGCGCTCGACGCCTTCTTCTTCCATCAGGTAATCGACGGCCGGAATGGCCTGCTGGTTAGGCGCAGCGCCGGTGTAGAACACGTTGCGCTGGCTTTCTTCGCCTTCGTATTGCACGGGGTAGAACAGCAGCCCGTTCAATTCCTCGAACACCGGCAGCACCGACTTGCGGCACACCGAGGTCCAGCAGCCGAACACGACGTCGACCTGATCGACTTCGATCAACTGGCGGGCCAGTTCAGCGGCCAGCGGCCAATCCGACGCGATATCGACGACGACCGGCTCGAGCTGCTTGCCCAGAACGCCGCCCTTCTTGTTCTGCTCGTCGATCAGGAACAGCATCGTGTCCTTGAGCGTGGTTTCCGAGATTGCCATCGTGCCCGAAAGCGAGTGCAGGATACCCACCTTGATGGTGTCTTCCTGCGCCAGTGCCGGCACGGCTGGCAGGGCAGTTCCGGCCATGAGGCCCAGCGCCATGAGCGCGCGCATCAGGCGTTTTCCAGTCATCATTATCGTCCCTCGTTCATTTCGCTTGCCCAACACGCCCCCAGGCGGCGATGGGTCACGGAGGCTGACCTTGGGACCATTGTTAACGGGGGCGTATACGTCGATTGACGTAACCCGGCTGGGACGCGGTCTAGCCAGATGACGAAAAATGCAGGGCTGGCTTGGCTTTGCGGTGCATTGCGTGGCAGAGATAACAACGATAGTTTTTTGGGCAGTCCCGCAACGCGATTAACAATTAGACAGGGCCCATGGCGCGGCAGCGTATTATTCCGATCAGGCGCGAATATAATCGCTGGGTCGCCGACCAGACGCTGGAAGACTATGCGCTGCGCTTTACCGCAAAGTCGGCGCGCCGATATTCCAGCGACACCATTTCGCAGACCGCGATAGGCGCCATCTCGTTCCTGGCGCTCGAAGCCATTGGCGGAGCCATCACGCTCTCCTATGGCACGACCAATGCGATGATCGCGGTGTTGATCGCCTCCATCGCGATCTTGTTGGTCGGGGTGCCCATTTCCCGTTATGCGCGGCGGCATGGCGTCGATATCGACCTGCTGACCCGGGGCGCCAGCTTTGGCTATATCGGCTCGACCATTACCTCGCTGATCTATGCCAGCTTCACTTTCATCCTCTTCGCCATCGAGGCCTCGATCATGTCGAGCGCCCTGCAATTGGCCTTCGGCATTCCGCTGTGGATCGGCCATATCATCAGCGCCATCATCGTCATTCCGCTGGTGACGCATGGTGTGCGGATGATCAGCCGGTTCCAGATCTGGACGCAGCCGATCTGGATCATCCTCAATATTGCGCCGTTCTTCTTCATCGCCTTCATGGATTGGGAGAAATTCGATCTATGGCGCGCCTTTGGCGGCCTGGGCCAGCCCGAAGGCGTAGCGGGCAGCATTGCCCCGTTCGACGTCGCCAAGTTCGGCGCGGCCTCGGCGGTGATTCTGGCGCTGATGACCCAGATTGGCGAGCAGGTCGATTTCCTGCGCTTCCTGCCGGCCCAGGGTAGTTCCAAGTTCCGGCACAAGCTGGCGATATTCCTGGCGGGGGCAGGGTGGGTCGTGGTCGGCGCGCCCAAGCTCTTGGCCGGCTCCTTCCTCGCTTATCTGGCGCTCTCATCGGGCGTGTCGCCCGAGCATGCCTCCGAGCCCGGCTATATGTACTCCATCGCCTTTGGCTACATGATCCCCAATGAGGTGGTGGCGCTGTTGCTGATGGCCGTGTTCGTGGTGGTCAGCCAGCTCAAGATCAATGTGATGAACGCCTATGCGGGCTCGCTCGCCTGGTCGAACTTCTTCTCCCGGCTGACCCACAGCCATCCCGGCCGCGTGGTCTGGCTATTGTTCAATGTCGGCATCGCCCTGCTGCTGATGGAACTGGGCATCTACAGGCTGCTCGAGGAGACCCTGGGCATTTTCTCGATCATCGCCATGGCCTGGCTCTGTTCGATTTCGGCTGACCTCTTCATCAACAAGCCGCTCGGCCTGGCCCCTCCTGGCATCGAGTTCAAGCGCGCCCATCTCTATGACATCAATCCGGTGGGGCTGGGCTCCATGCTGCTCTCGGCCGTGGTGGCGCTGGTGGCCCATTTTGGCGTCTTTGGCGAAATGGCTGCTGCCTTGGCGCCCTATATCGCGCTGGTCGTGGCCTTTATCGCCTCGCCCACCATCGCATGGGCCACCAAGGGCAAATATTATCTGGCCCGCAAGCCGCGCAAGCAGTGGCAGAACCTCAAATCGGTGACCTGCTCGATTTGTGAACACCCCTTCGAGCCCGAGGACATGGCATGGTGCCCGGCCTATGCTGCCCCGATCTGCTCCCTCTGCTGTTCGCTCGATGCGCGCTGCCATGACATGTGCAAGCCCAATGCGCATTTCCGCGCGCAGACCCGCGCCGTCGCCGCTAGCATCCTGCCCGATTGGGCGATCGACAAGCTGCAAAGCCGGTTGGGCCGCTATGGCATATCGTTCTGCATTTCGCTGGCGCTGATCGGCTCGATCCTCGGCCTGATCTACTATTTCGCCGCTGGCGCCGCACCTGACACCGAGGAGGTGGTGGGCGGCACGATCCTCGTCGTCTTCTTCGTCTTTGCGGTTGTGGCGGGCATTGTCGCCTGGTTCCTCGTGCTGGCGCATGACAGCCGTCTGGTGGCCGAGGAAGAAAGCTCGCGGCAGAACACGCTGCTGATGAAGGAAATCGCCGCCCATAACCGCACCGACGCGGCGCTGCAAAAGGCCAAGGAAGTCGCCGAAGCCGCCAATCAGGCCAAGAGCCGCTATGTGGTGGGCCTCAGCCACGAATTGCGCACCCCGCTCAATGCCGTGCTGGGCTATGCGCAAATCCTTGAGCGCGACGAGACCGTGCCCGCGCCACGCCGCGCCTCGGTCAAGGTCATCCGCCGCAGCGCCGAGCATCTATCGGGCCTGATCGACGGGCTGCTCGACATTTCCCGCATCGAGGCCGGCCGGTTGCAGGTCTATTCCAACGAGATCAATATCCACGATTTCCTCAGCCAGATCCGCGAAATGTTCCGCCTGCAGGGCGAGGCCAAGGGGTTGGAGTTCCGCTACAAGGTCGCGCCCAACCTGCCGCAATTCGTGCGCACCGATGAAAAGCGGTTGCGACAAATCTTGGTCAATCTGCTGTCCAACGCCATCAAGTTCACGGATACGGGCTTCGTCTCCTTCGAAGTGGCCTATCGCTCACAGGTGGCCACCTTCACCATCACCGATAGCGGCCACGGCATTGGCGAGGCCGATCTGGGCCGCGTCTTCGAGCCCTTCGCGCGCGGCGCGGCCGAGCGCAATCGGCTGACGCCGGGGTTGGGGCTGGGCCTCACCATCACCAAGCTGCTGGCGGAAACGCTGGGCGGAGAAATCCAGGTGCAGAGCACGCCGGGCAAGGGTTCCACCTTCAAGGTGCGGTTGATGCTGGCCCGTGTGGAGCGCCCCGCCGCCAAGCCGCATGAGGAGTTGCGCATCCGCACCTATAGCGGGCCGCGCCGCACCATCATGGTGGTTGACGACAATGCCGAACACCGCGAAATGATGCGCGAATTGTTGGTGCCGCTCGATTTTACCGTGCTGACGGCGGTCGATGGCCCCAATTGCCTCACCCTGGTCGAGGCCATCAAGCCGGACCTGTTCTTCGTGGATATCCTGATGCCCGGAATGAATGGCTGGGAGCTGGTGGAAAAGCTGCGCGATGGCGGGCAGGGCGCCCCCATCATCATGCTCTCGGCCAATATCGGGGATGGCCTGGGCCAACCCACAACCGATACGGGCCATAGCGACAGCATGGCCAAGCCCCTCAACTACGGGCAATTGCTCGACAAGCTCGGGGCTCATCTCGGCATCAGCTGGGTTGAGGATCAAGTGGCAGTAGATGTTCCGGTGACCCCGGCCGCCGACATTGTTTCACCCGGCGCCGATGTGGTTGGCGAGCTTCTTGCCTTGGGCGAGATCGGCCATGTCCGTGGCATTGATGCGCGGCTCTCGGCCCTTGCCGACGATCCGCGCCATGGCCCGCTGGTCGCGGCCTTGCGCCAGCAGATCGAGACCTACGATTTCGACGGCTATGCCGCGATCCTCAACAGCGTGGGCGAACATGAGCGAAGTTGAGAAGCAATACATCGCCCTGGTTGTCGATGATTCCATCGAGTCGCTGGGCTTCCTGACCACGGCGTTGGAAGCGGAAGGCGTCACCGTGCTGCTGGCTCGCAGCGGCGAGGCTGCCCTGAGCATTGCCAACAAGATCGTGCCCGATATCATCCTGATGGATGCAGTCATGCCGGGGCTCGATGGCTTTGAAACCTGCACGCGGCTCAAGGCCATGCCCAGCGTGGCTCAGGTGCCGGTGATCTTCATGACCGGGCTGACCGAGACCGAGCATATCGTGCATGCGCTCGATGTGGGCGGGGTGGATTACCTCACCAAGCCCATCAATCTGGATGAATTGCGCGCCCGCATCCGCGTCCACCTGGCCAATGCCCGCCGGGCGCAGAGCGCTCGCGTTGCGCTCGACGCCGCAGGCCGCCATTTGATGGCCCTGTCGAGTGGTGGCCTGACCCTGTGGGCGACACCGCAGGCGGGCAAGCTGTTGGAGCGCATTATGCCCGGCATGGATGCCGCCAGCTTTATCGCCAAGCAGGTCCGGCCCTGGCTTGATGCCCGTGCGGGCGCCAATTCCATCGCTGGCGACAGCCTTATGCTGGAGCCGGGCAATGGTGCGCGGATCCAGCTGATGTGCCTGGGCATGATCGGGGCCGACGAATATCTGTTCCGCCTGCTCACGCCGGGCGACGAGAACCAGGATGGCATCCTGCGCCGCCAGTTCGGCCTGACGCAGCGCGAGAGCGAGGTGCTGCTGTGGATCGCCCGCGGCAAGTCCAATCGCGATATCGGCGATATCCTGGGCCTCAGCCCGCGCACCGTGAACAAGCATCTGGAACAGGTCTATTCCAAGCTCGGGGTGGAAAACCGCGCCTCGGCCGCCATCCGCGCCACCCATGTACTGCAGTCATCCCTCGAGGATTGATCGGACCGATCACGTCTGCGGCTTGCCGGGAACTCATGCTGCCCAACCCCGTTTAATTTACCGAGCCTGCCTATGGCGGGCCCACATTGGTGTGTCGCCGTTTCGACGCGCCAACGTTCGGTGGACTGCTGCAGAGGCTGACGCTCCTTTGTGGTGTCTCCGGTGGGGCGCGAAACTCCGGTTTCGCGCCCTTTTCTTCAAGTTCTTTGAAGAGTTTATGAAAATTGCACAGCGTGATTTACGCGCCGTTCTGCATGATTCCAAGGTGTTGGCGAGACGCTGAAACCAAATGGTCGCCTCTGCGTCTTCTATGCACGGCCAAGGGGGCTGTGTCATGAGAGGACGTACGATGAAGAGGGTTGTTTCTATACTTCTCGCCGGAGCTTTTCTTGCGAGTACCGCAATGCCCGCATTTTCCCAGAACTTGCTTGGCGATATTCTGGGTGATGACGGCGATAGCAGTTTGATTAATCTTGGTTCGGGGTCTGCCTCCGATTCCGGTTTGATCAATATTGGTATCGGCGGCAGCGATAGCCTGCTTGACGTGAATGTGGGCGGGTCAGACCCGCTTGCGACCGCCACGGTCGGCACCGGGGGCGGTAGCCTGCTCGACGCAGATGTCGCGGTTGGCAGCGGCGGCTCGATTGCAGGCGCCACGGTTGGTGTGGGCGGCGGTGATAGCTTGCTCGACGCAGATGTAAATCTGCTGGATACCGTGGGGGTTTCCGCCTCGGTTGGTGGGGGCAGTCTGCTCGATGTTGATATTGGCATCGGCTCCCCGGGGTCGCCTGGCGGTCCCGGTGGCCCAGGAGGTCCTGGCGGCCCCGGCGGACCCGGAGGGCCTGGCGGTCCGGGTAGCCCTGGCGGACCGGGAGGCCCTGGTGGCCCCGGCGTCATTCCGGGCGGCGGCGGTGGAGCCGGCGGCTTTGCCAATGCGGCCTGTGCCGGCCAGTCGCCCAACCAGTTGGTGCGCCTGGTGCGCTCGACCCGGGTGGATGCCTCCTGGGCCCGTGCATCGAACGTGCAGATCCAGCGCGTTGGGGTATGCCCGGAAATCCGGACCTGGCTGCAAGGCCAGCTGAGCGGTTCGGGTCTCGGCCCGGTGCTGCACAATGCCGTCGCGAACGACGCGTTGATCAGCACCTCGCTCGGCCGCGCCAGCTTCGGGCCTGACCGCGTCTTTGCGGTCAAGCGCTCCGGCTCGCAGTTGACGGTTTACGTCTACTAAATCCGCCTATTGCGCACTGTCCAAGGCCCGGCATCGCCGGGCCTTGGCACGTCTGCCCCAGGGCGTAATGTCATCGACGCCCGCCGCGTGGATCAGTGGTCCGGCTGCGTGGAATGGCAGGCGCCAGCCCGCGCTGTGCATTGCCCGCCGCCAGCCCCGTTGCTCCGCCGCCCGGCTTGCCCTACATAGACGGCCAAATTCACGATCAGCCGCGAAGAGGTCCGCAAGCCTATGGCTCGCCAGTTCATCTATCACATGCACGGAATGTCCAAAGCCTATGCCGGGGGCAAAAAGGTCTTGGACAATATCCATCTCTCCTTCTACCCCGATGCCAAGATTGGCGTTTTGGGCCCCAATGGCTCGGGTAAATCGACGCTGCTCAAGATCATGGCCGGCATCGATACCGAATTCACCGGCGAAGCCTGGGTCGCCCAGGGCGCCAGGGTCGGTTATCTCAGCCAGGAGCCCGAGCTTGATCCGGCGCTCAACGTGCTCGGCAATGTCATGACCGGGGTCAAGGAAAAGAAGGCCGTCATCGATCGCTACAACGAGCTGATGATGGACTATTCCGACGAGACCGCCGACGAGGCCAGCAAGCTGCAGGACCAGATCGACGCCGAAAACCTGTGGGATCTCGAATCGCAGGTCGAAGTCGCCATGGAAGCCTTGGGTTGCCCTCCGGGCGATGCCGACGTGACCAAGCTGTCGGGTGGTGAACGCCGCCGCGTCGCGCTCTGCGCGCTGCTGCTCTCCAAGCCCGACCTGCTGCTGCTGGACGAGCCGACCAACCATCTGGATGCCGAAACCACGGCCTGGCTCGAGCGCCATCTGCGCGAGTTCGAGGGCGCGGTGCTGATCATCACTCACGATCGCTACTTCCTCGACAATGTCACCGGCTGGATTCTGGAGCTCGATCGCGGCCGCGGTGTGCCCTATGAGGGCAATTACTCGGCCTATCTCGCCGCCAAGGCCAAGCGCTTCGCCCAGGAAAAATCCGAAGACGCCGCCCGCGCCAAGGTGCTGGAACGCGAGCGCGAATGGATGGGGCAATCTCCACAAGCAAGACAGTCCAAGTCCAAGGCCCGCCTCAAGGCCTATGACGAACTGGTCAAGATCAACGAGGCCCGCACCCAGTCGGGCACGGCACAGATCGTCATTCCGCCCGGCGAACGCCTGGGCCAGAACGTCATCGACATCGAGGGCCTGTCCAAGTCCTATGGCGATCGCGTGCTGATCGACAATCTCAGCTTCAAGCTGCCCCCAGGCGGCATTGTGGGCATTATCGGCCCCAATGGCGCTGGCAAGACCACCCTGTTCCGCATGCTGACCGGGCAGGAAACACCCGATGCGGGCACAGTCACCGTGGCCGAGAGCGTGCATCTTGGCTATGTCGACCAGAGCCGCGATAGCCTCAACCCCAACAAGACCGTCTGGGAGGAAATCTCGGAAGGCGACGAAGTGCTGATGCTGGGCAAGCGCGAGGTCAATTCGCGCGCCTATACCTCGTCCTTCAACTTCAAGGGCGGCGACCAGCAGCAGAAGGTGGGCAATCTGTCGGGCGGGCAGCGCAATCGCGTGCACCTGGCCAAGATGCTCAAGAGCGGCGCCAATGTGCTGCTCCTTGACGAGCCCACCAATGATCTGGACACCGAAACCCTCGCCGCCTTGGAAGAAGCGCTGGAGGAATTCGCCGGCTGCGCCGTGATCATCAGCCACGATCGCATGTTCCTCGATCGCCTGGCGACCCACATGCTGGCCTTTGAAGGCAATAGCCACGTGGAATGGTTCGAAGGCAATTTTGCCGACTACGAAGCCGACAAGGTCCGCCGCCTCGGCGCCGACGCGGTGAACCCCAAGCGCGCGACTTACAAGCCGCTAACGCGGTAACGATCGCGGGCGGCGTCCACACCAGATGCCGCCCCAAGGGCGCCGTCATTTCCCGGGCGGGCCCGCCAAATAATATGGAGAATAGCCGTGTCAGCAGAGTCATTCGCGCTCGACATCGGTCGGGCCAGCCTTGCCGGCATTGAGATGGGGGAGGGGCTTGCCGTCGTCTTTCTGCATGCGGGCGTGTGCGACAAGCGCATGTGGCTCAGCCAGATGGCAGCCGTGGCCGAGGAGGGCTGGCATGCCATCGCCTATGACCGGCGCGGCTATGGCGAGACCGTCTCGGAAGACGAGGCCTTCAACCATCTCGATGATCTGGAAGCCGTGCTCGATCGCCTTGGTATTCATGCCGCCGTCTTTGTCGGCTGCTCCATGGGCGGCGGGCTGGCCATGGATTTTGCCCTGCGCCATCCCGGCCGCGTCATCGGGCTCGTCCTGATCGGTACTTCGGTCACCGGTTCGCCCTGGACCGCTACCGATGTCGAGCGGATGATCGAAGCGGCCGAGGAGGATGCCTATGAACGCGGCGATTGGGACATGCTCAATCGCGTACAGGCGCATGAATGGCTCGATGGCCCGCGCGCTCAGAGCGGACGCGTCAGCGGGCCGGCGCGCGACCTCTTTCTCGACATGAATGCGCTGGCCCTCAGCAAGCCGCCACTGACCATGGAAGAAGAGCGCCCCAGCGCCTGGCGCCGCGTCGCCGAAGTGGGCGCGCCCACACTGCTATTGGTGGGCGACGAGGATTTCACCGCCCTGATCGAGCGGCACGATTACCTGTCGGAAGAAATGCCCAACGCCTTTGCTGCCGTGCTGGAAGGCGTCGCCCACATCCCCAGCATCGAGCGCCCGGACCTGGTGAACTCGATGCTGCTGGAATTTCTCGATGCGATTGGCGGCGAGGGTGATGAGGAGGCGGACGAGGCGGACGAGGGGGACGAGGAATAGGCTGCCCAAAAGACCTCATGGTGAGCCTGTCGAACCACGAGGTCGAGCGGGTGGAGGCTTTGGTTGCCACGCCCTCGTCCTTCGACAAGCTCAGGATGAGGTCTACTGGAGGAGAACTGATCTACCGCGATCTCCTCACCCCCTGAATCAAGCTGGCAGGAACACTGCCCGGCCACCTCATGTTCCGATTCACCGAGCTCGCGCCGCGAATCATCTGCCTATCAGCCTGATTCCGGTATTACGCCCAACCTGCTGATCCTAAACGGCAATAATCCCATCCAGATGCCGGTCCAGCTGCGGTGTGGGCAGATTGGTCAGGTCCTTGTCCAGTTCTGCCAGAATGGTCTTTTTCACTGCCGGTGAAATGGCCCGGCGGATTTCGCCCAGCGCGATCGGGGCGGCGGCGATCACCAGGCGATCGAATTCGCCCTCTTGGCGCTTGCGCTCGAGCATGTGGGCCAGCGATTTGACGAAGACAGTTTCGCGATGCTCTGCCGGGTCGGTCTTGGGCTGTATGGCGCTGCGGCCGTGGCCGACCGATGAGTGGCTGCGGCCGGGCTTGTCGGTGACGATTTCCTGCGCCATCAGCGGATCGATGGCAAAATCCAGCCCATCCACCTGGCGCAGTCCCTTGCCTGGTCCGGTGTTCTCCAGCACGCGGGCCTGCGTGCCATCGGCGATCAGAATCCAGGTTATGGTCTTCTTCATGGTCTGCTCCTTGTGTGGATGGTCAGCAAGGGGCGACGCCTCAGCCGCCCCTTGAGCAGAACGCCCCGGCGCGCAAAAGGTTTGCCTGGTCCATCAGCTTTGCCCCGGCACGCCGATCAAAAACTGTCATTGGTCCGCGCCGCCATCCCCTGCTACCAAGGGCCGGACGCCTCTCCCGCGAGGCGTGGAGTACTCAATGACCTCGCCTCAAACCGCGCCCGGCGCAGCTATTCCGATCGCCGCCACCGAAACCCGCAATGGCGTGTTCGCGGCCCTGGGCGCCTATGTGCTGTGGGGCTTTCTGCCGATTCTGTTCGGGCTGCTCAGCAATGTCGGCTCGGTGATGATCGTGGCCGAACGCACCCTGTGGTCGCTGCTGCTATTGGCGATCATTCTGGGCGTCATGGGCAAGCTGGGCGAAGTGCTGACCCTGCTCACAGATTGGCGCAAGAGCGGGGTGCTGCTGCTGTCGGCGGCCTTGCTGGCCGGCAATTGGCTGCTCTTTGTCTGGGCGGTGGAAACCGGGCAGGTGCTCGAAGTCAGCTTCGGCTATTTCATCAACCCCTTGGTCAATGTTGCCATCGGCATGGTCATGCTGGGCGAGCGGCAAAACCGGATGCAGTCCATCGCCATACTCATCGCCGTCATTGCCATTGCCATTCAGGCCGCCGGCCTGGGCGGGGTGCCGTTCATCGCGCTGGGCCTGGCGCTTTCGTTCGGCTTTTACGGCTTCTTCCGCAAAACCGCAGCGCTTGGCCCGGCCGCGGGCCTGTTTGCCGAAACGCTGCTAATCGCCCCGTTCGCGCTGGCTTATGTCGTCTACGACCTCGCCAGCAATGGCATTGGCGTGCATGCCGATCCGCAGACCATGTTGCTGCTGGTCTTCAGCGGCCCGGCCACCGCAGTGCCGCTGCTGCTCTTTGCCTATGCCATCCGCCGCCTGCGTCTCACCACCATTGGCATGTTCCAATATCTGGCGCCCTCGCTGCAATTCCTGGTCGCCATTGTCGTATTCCACGAACATCTCAACGGCATCCGCCTCGCCAGCTTTGCATTGATCTGGGTATCGCTGGCCGTGTTCAGCTATGACAGCTTCCGCCGCCGGGCACGCAGCTAAGCCGCCCGCGCCGCCTTGCCTGCCCGCGTCTCGCGAATGATGCCCGCGATCTGCGCGAACATGTCAGCAAAGGGGGTCGCCTCGCGCCACACCAGCGACAGCCGCCTTCCAGCGCCGGGTGATACCAATTGGTGGATGGCGATGCGTGGGTCGGTCGCTTCCTTGCGCAGCGCAATCTGGGGCAGCAGCGTGACCCCCTGACCATTGGCCACGAATTCCACGATGGTCGATAGCGAGGTCGCGGCGAAGGTGCGGGCCGATAGGTCGCTGTCCAGCCGGCAGGCGGCAATGGTCTGGTCGCGGAAGCAATGGCCCTCGTCGAGCAACAGGATACGTTCGGGCGCCAGCGTCGATAGCGCCACCGGCGCGGCGGTTTCCTCGTCGCGGCTGGTCGCCAGCACGAAGGGATCGTCGAACAGCGCCGCGCTGGTGAGCTTGGGGCCATGCTCGGGCGCATCCGTGCCGATCAGCGCGATATCGAGACTCCCATCCACCAATCCCGCAATCAACGCCTCGGTGCGGTTTTCGCTCACCGCAAAGTCGAGGCCCGGCAGGTTCTTGGTCAGCGCCGGAAAAATCTCGGGCAAGAGATAGGGCGCCACCGTCGGAATCAGCCCGAAGCGAATAGGCCGCTCAGGATTGCCCGCCTGCCCGATGGCAAAGGCGGCCAGTGCGTCGGCGCCGTCAATAACGCGTCGTGCGCGCTCGATAAACTCCCGTCCAAACGGGGTTGGGCGCACCGCGCGGTTGAGACGATCAAACAGCGGAGTGCCGCAAAAGTCCTCGATGGCCTGGATCTGCTGGCTCAGCGCCGGCTGGCTGATATTGCAGACTGTCGCCGCGCGTCCGAAATGGTTGGTTTCGGCCACGGCAATGGCATAGCGCAGCTGTTTGAGGGTGAAGCTCATGATAGGCGCAGCTTATCATAACAAAAGGATCAATCAATTTGCCTAATCGACGCCAAAGGGGCAAAACCACCTCAGTTTGGAATTATTCCAGGGAGATTGCAGCAATGATCGACAAACCCCGCCTCACCACCAGTGCCGGCGCGCCCGTGCCCGACAACCAGAATGTCGAAACTGCCGGCGCCCGCGGCCCCGTCCTGCTGCAGGACTATCAACTGCTCGAAAAGCTCGCGCACCAGAATCGCGAGCGCATTCCCGAGCGCGTCGTGCATGCCAAGGGCTGGGGTGCGTTCGGCACGCTGACCATCACCAATGACATTTCCAAATACACCATCGCCAAGGTGTTCGGCGAAGTCGGCAAGAAGACGGACCTGCTGATCCGTTTCTCCACCGTGGCCGGTGAAATGGGCGCGGCCGATGCCGAGCGCGACGTGCGCGGCTTCTCCTTCAAGTTCTATACCGAGGAAGGCAATTGGGACCTGGTGGGCAATAATACCCCCGTGTTCTTCGTGCGCGATCCGCTGAAATTCCCCGATTTCATCCACACCCAGAAACGCCATCCCAAGACCAATCTGCGCTCCAAGACCGCGATGTGGGATTTCTGGAGCCAGAGCCCGGAATCACTGCATCAGGTCACCACGCTGTTTTCCGATCGCGGCCTGCCGGTCGCGCCGATGTATATGAACGGCTATGGCAGCCACACCTATTCGTTCTGGAATGCGCAAGGCGAGCGCTTCTGGGTCAAGTTCCACTTCAAGACCCTGCAGGGCCACAAGCATTACACCAATGCCGAAGCCGAGAAGATCATCGGAGCGAGCCGCGAGACCTACCAGGAAGAGCTGTTCGGCGGCATCGAGCGTGGCGAATTCCCGCGCTGGCGCATGGAAGTGCAGATCATGCCCGAGGCCGATGCGGACAAAACCCCGTATAATCCCTTCGATCTGACCAAGGTCTGGCCGCATGCCGATTACCCGGTCATCGAGGTCGGCATTGTCGAGCTGAACCGCAACGCCGACAATTACTTCGCCGAGATCGAGCAGGCGGCCTTTTCGCCCTCCAACAAAGTGCCCGGCATCGGCTATTCGCCCGACAAGATGCTGCAGGCTCGCGTCTTCTCCTATGCCGACGCCCACCGCTATCGCCTGGGCACGCATTACGAGAGCATTCCGGTCAACCAGCCCAAGTCGCCGGTGCATCACTATCACCGCGATGGGCAGATGAATGTCTATGGCGGCATCAAGACCGGCCATCCCGACGCCTATTACGAGCCCAATTCGTTTGGCGGTCCGGTGGAAGACAAGTCGGTCAAGGAGCCGCCGCTGCGCATCACCGGCGATGCCGACCGGTATAATCATCGCGACGGCAATGACGATTACAGCCAGCCCCGCGCGCTGTTCAATCTGTTCGATGATGCCCAGAAGGGCCGCCTGTTCGACAATCTCGCCGCCGCCATGGATGGCGTGCCCGACGAAATTATCGAGCGCCAGCTGGCCCATTTCCACCTGATCGATCCGGCCTATGCCCAGGGCATCCGCGCCGCCCGCGCGGCTTTGGCCGGTCAGGCCAAGGACGCCATTTCCGACCAGGAAAGCGCCGCGGCCGAATAGGTCCGAAAAAAAGCAAGGCCGGTCCTGTGGGGCCGGCCTTTTCACATCAGCTCTTGCAGCGCTTGTAGAGCGAGGGCTTGGCGTCGCCCATGCCGTAGCCCTCAGGATTGTAGATCAGCTCGTCGCTGTCGGGCACATATTCAAAATTATCGACCGAGCCTTCTTCTTCCCAGTGGATGGCGCCGTTACCCGACGGGCTATCATCGGGGTAGAACACGACAGCAAGCGGCTCGCCCGTACCCAGAGCCAGCATGTTGCCTTCGATGTGGACGGAATCGTCGGCATTGTCGCAGGCGCCATCGATGGCCCAATGCCCGTTCAGATTGGCCGGCACGTCATCCGCCAGAACCGGGGCAATGCTGAGCGCGGCGAAGATCGTCGTCAGTGCAATGATACGCATGAAAATCCTCCTTCAAACCGCGTGATTCAATCACCGCCGCCGGTAACGGGCAAGTGATCGCCTAAAATTTGAATCAAATCCGCGCTGTTGCTTTCAGCCCGTGCAAGAACCTGCAGGTCCACTTTGCCGTTGTTGAATTATGCGGCAGGAGCCGGGGAACGTTATGACCGAACTTGACCAGGGCCAGCGGGCGTTTTCGAGTTTTCGAGTGCTCAACGGCGAGAATGACCACGCCGAGCGCGAGCAGCTCTTCCGCAATATGGCGCAGCTGTTCAGCTATGTGTCGGATCGCTGCGACGACGAACAGGTCGCCCAATATGACGAGGTACTGTGCCAGCTGGCCGAGCTGGTCGAGGTCGAAGCCCGCATCCACGTCGCTAAGCTCCTTGCGCCGCTCGAACGCGCGCCCGGCACGGTTGTGGTCAAGCTGGCCAATGACGATATCGAGGTAGCCAAGCCGCTGCTCGAATTCTCCAATGTGCTGTCCGATGACGATCTGATCGACATTATTGGCAAGCAGAGCGAGGAGCATCGCGTTGCGATTGCTGGCCGCTCCAATGTGCCCGAGCGAGTGGGCGAGGCGATCGTGGAGCACGGCGCCAAATCCTCGATCACCCGCCTCGTGCGCAATACCAATGCCGAATTCGACAAGGCGACGCTGGAAAAGCTCGTCGCCCGGGCCAATGCCGATGCGGAGATCGCGGCCGACCTGCGCGGCCGGCCCGAGCTCGATTGGGGCTCGTTGCGCGGCGAGATCGACAGCGTTGCCAGCAAGGTTCTCGAGACCCTGGACGAAGACAATTCGCTCGATCCGGTCGCTGCCGGCAAGGTCAATGCCGTGGTCTACAATCGCATGCGCAACCGTGCCGGTTTTTCCGCCAATGAGTGGAAAGTGGCTTACAATCAGGTCAAGGCACTCAGCGATCGCAAGCAGCTCGATGACCGTGCTCTAGCCCGTTTCGCCCGTTTCGGCTATGGCCACCATGCCGCCGCCGCGCTCACTGTCGTGCTGCGCGTCAGCCCCGAAGTCTTTGTCAAATGGCTCGCCAGCCAGGACTATGTCGCCATCACCGTCGCCCTGCGCGCCGCCGGCCTGACGCCTGAACTGTTTGAAGCCATCGTCGCCACCCTGCCATGGCGCGACCTGCCATCCCAGGCCGACAAGACCATGGTCAAGTCCCGCTTCGAAGCCCTCGACCGCGAAGAAGCCGCCGGCATTTTCGAACTCTGGCGCGCCCACTCCTTCCGCAAACGCGCCGCCAGCGACGAGCGGGTGAACGTGGCTTAGGGGCAATCACCCCTAAGGCACGACCTCCAGATCGGTCTGGCGAAACTCGTCATCCGTTGCCAGCACCGGAACTCCATAATGCTTGGCGCAGGCATAGTGCAGGCAATCCGCCAAGTTCAAACCATGACGACCCCGACGAAATCGGCCCGCCGCGCCAATCGAGAGCTGTACGGCGGTGAGAGGCTCAGGCAGGTCCTTGAGGACGATGTCGCGTTCCTCCAGCACCTCCAGCACGACCGTTTGCACCTGCTGGATTGGCAGGTTCCATTTGTCAGGACGGGACAGGGCGAGTGCGGTTTCCAGGATGGCCAATGCCGACGTGAATGGTCCCTCGGCTGCGGCAATGGCGTTGCTGACGCGCTCTGCCTCCGGTTCTGCCGAGAGCAGTGCAACGAGCGCGGAGGCGTCGACGAACAGGGTCATTGCTTGTCCTCGTCGCCCCACATTTCATCGTAGGCGGATCTGGGCAGCGGCTGGCCTATCTTGGCGTTGTTCGAAATGCCGTGCTTGCTCAACACCCGTTCCACGGTTTGGCGAGGTGTTTCGCTTGCCCTCCGACGGGCTATGGCCTCGCGCATGGCAATGACAATTGCCTCGCTTAGCCCCACGCCTTCAAGCTGCGCAAATTTGCGGGTCAGTTCATCCGCTTGCTTGTTGTTGACGTTCAAAGCCATGGCATTCACCCATGTAGATTATTTCGCCATTATATGTAGATTGATTGATCTACATAATCAAGTTGTGCCGCATTCCTCCATATGCCTCTAGACCTCCGCCCTTAAACAGATATAAAGACATCTTTATATCTCGTGAGGCGTGATGGCCGAGCTGGCGACATTGGTGGGGGTGCTGAAGGCGGCGGGTGAGGGGACCCGGTTGCGTCTTCTGGCATTGCTGGCCGATGGCGATCATTCGGTCAAGGATTTGACGGAAATTCTCCGCCAAAGCCAGCCCCGTGTGTCGCGCCATCTCAAGCTGCTGGCTGATGCCGGGCTGATCGAGCGCAATGCCGAGGGCGCCTGGGCCTATTATGGCCTGGCACAGTCCGGCGATGGCGCGGCGCTGGCGCAATGGGCCATCGACCGGCTCGATGCCAGCGATCCCGAACGCCGCCGCGACATCGAGCGGCAGGTGGCGGTGCGCGCCGCCCAGCAGGCGCAGGCGGCCGAATATTTCGCCAAGGTCGCCGGCAGCTGGGACCTGCTCAAGACCCTGCATGTGCCCGAAGAGGCGGTGGAGGCCGGTATTGTCGAGGCGCTGGGCGGCCGCTCAGTTGGCCTCCTGGTCGATCTGGGCACTGGCACCGGCCGCATGCTCGAAGTGCTGGCGCCGTTCTACAAGCGCGGCATCGGCATCGATTCCAGCCGCGAAATGCTGGCCGTGGCCCGCTCGCGCCTTGCCGCTGCCGGTCTCGGCCATGCGCAGGTCCGGCTGGGCGATATTGCCGATCTCGATACCGCGACCGGTTCGGCCGATGTGATCGTGATCCATCAGGTGCTGCATTATTTCGACGATCCGGGCCGCATGCTGGCGCAGGCGCGACGCCTGCTCAAGACTGGCGGCGAAATGCTGATCGTGGATTTTGCCCCGCATAATCTGGAATTCCTGCGCACCGAACATGCCCATCGGCGGCTCGGCCTGTCGCAGGCGCAAATGAGCCTGTGGGCCGCTGCCGCCGGTCTTTCAGTCGAGGCGGTGCGGGAATTTCCCGGCGAGAATGGTGACAATGGCCTGACGGTCTGCCTCTGGCGCCTCAGCGACAAGACGTGAATGGATACCAAGATGATCGATGACAATGCGCGCGCCAGCCGGAAGATCGCCGGGCAGCGCCCCGACCTGCAGCTTTCTTTCGAGTTCTTCCCGCCCAAGACCGATGCGATGGAAGAGCGCTTCTGGGACTCCATCCACAAGCTCGCCCCGCTGCAGCCGCGCTTCGTCTCGGTAACCTATGGCGCAGGCGGCTCCACCCGCGAGCGCACCTTGCGCATGGTCTCCTCGGTGAAAACCGATACCGGCGTCGACGCCGCGGCCCACCTCACCTGTGTCGGTTCTACCCGTGACGAAGTCGATACCGTCGTGCGCGGTTATCAGGAAGCGGGCATCAACCGCATCGTTGCGCTGCGCGGTGATCCGCCGGAGGGTGTCGGGCAACCCTTTACGCCGCATCCGCAGGGCTATCAGAATGCCGCTGACCTCGTTGCGGGCATTCGCAAGATCGGCGATTTCGATATTTCCGTCGCCGCTTACCCCGAAAAGCACCCACAAAGTGCCGATTGGCAGGCCGATATCGATAATTTGAAGCGCAAGCTCGATGCTGGGGCCAATCGCGCCATCACGCAGATGTTTTTCTCCAATGCCGATTACCTGCGCTATGTCGATCGCGCCCGCGCCGCTGGCATCACCGCGCCAATCGTGCCCGGCATCCAGCCAATCCACAGTTTCAAGCAGATTTCCAACTTCGCATCCCGTTGCGGCGCCTCGATTCCGGCCTGGCTGGCCGAGCGCTTCGCCGGGCTCGACGAAGATCCGGAAACCCACGCTTTGGTCGCTTCGGCAGTCGCGGCCGAGCAGGTGATCGAGCTCTTGGATGAGGGTGTCACCGAGTTCCACATCTATACGATGAATCGCTCGAACCTGGCTTTGGCGCTGGCCCGCATTCTCGGACGGCGCCCGGATTAACCTTGCATTCACCATGTTCTGGTGCCATCAGGTCGCCGCCCATGGGGCGGTGGCCTGGAAAAGCGTCATTCAGGTCCCATTCAGCTTATGGGCAGCATTGAGACGGAGCAGGGCGGTTCCATAAAACCGCCATCAATTCCGGCTCTTTCCCTCTGCGGAGGGCGAAGCAAATCGGGACGTGAAAGACCATGCAGATCGATCGCCGCATTACCAATGGCCTGGCCTGGGCCGGCGCCTTGCTCGTCGTCGGTATTCCGGCCGCCGACTTGCTGTCCGCGCAATTCCTGGGCAATGGCCAGGCCGCGCAGGTCGCCGTCATCGAGCCGGTTGCGCCGGTGCCGGCGCCCGCCTCGCAGCGCCCCGACGAGCCAGTCAAAGTGGCCGAGGCGCCCCCGGTCAAGCTCGCTACCCCCGCGCCAACGGCAGCCGCCAATCCGGCCGACCCGCTCAATGCCTATCTGCAATCGGGCAAGAAATTGCCCAGCTATATCACTGGTGGCACCGAAGAAACCGCTCCGGCAGCGCCCGCTGTGACAGCGCCGGTAAAGCCTGTGCCCGCCACCGCTGCAGCAGAACCTGCCCGCCCGCCGATCACGACACCGGCTGCTCCGGCGCCCGTTGCGACCGATCCGGTGCAGGTCGCCTCGCTGCCACCTGACAAGATCGCGCCGGTGCCCATGCCGCTTTCCATGCGGCCCAAGCCGGTCGCAGCCTATGCGCCGGTGGCGCCGTCCCAGCAGGTGGTTGTCCGCCCGGCCCCGCCGGTTGCGGTCACCGCCGATGATCTGCAGGATTGGGAAAGCGGCCCGCTGTCCGAATTCCTCGCCAGCCGCCAGCAGCAGGCCGAGGCCCCGCAGGATTACCGTCCTGGTGGGTTCTATCTCGATGAAGCGGCGCCCCCCGAGGTTTATGACCGCTATGTCGGCCCGATCGATCCGCCGATTTTTCTGCCATTCACCAATTGATGTAAGCTGCCATGCGCGCCCGGCAATGGACCGGACGCGTTGCGAAGGATATGCTGGTCCAGCATATCACGCTCGGATTCCCCCTTGCGTGGTCGCTTCGTGAAAGACGTCACCATGCTGTGCTGCGTGCGCAAAGCCGAAGAAAACCGGGATGTTTGGCAAAAGCTGTCCCAGTTCCTGGGGTCGTTCAGCCAACGAACCGGCATGGCCGGCTCCATCGCCAATATGCTTGATCCGGACACCTGGCTGCCCGGCGGACGGGACGCGGCGTTTACGCTCGCGCTGATCGCTCTGGCCGCCAAGATGGCGGTGGCTGACGGTATTGTGACGGCGTCCGAAGTGCGCGCTTTCAACGCCACGGTCGAAATCACCCAGGGCCAGGAGCCGCAGGTGGAGCGGCTGTTCAATCTGGCCAAGCAGGATGTCGCCGGCTACGAAAGCTATGCCCGCAAGATTGCGCGCTTCTTTGCCACCAGCCCCGAAACGCTGGAACATGTGCTCGACAGCCTGTTCTTCATCGCCACGGCCGATGGCATGGTGCATGAGGCCGAGCTCGATTATCTCAAGTCAGTGAGCGACATTTTTGGCTTTGACGACGTGCGGTTCGAGCAGATGGCCAGCCAGCATGTGGTGCTGGCCGATGGGGTCGATCCCTATGTGGTGCTGGGCCTGGCGCCCAATGCACCGCCCGAGGAAGTGCGCCGCGTCTATCGCCTCCTGGTCTCCGAGCATCACCCTGACCGGTTGATCGCCAAGGGCGTTCCCGAAGAACTGATCGATGTGGCCACGGCGCGGATGACCGCGATCAATCTGGCCTATCAGGCCATCACCAAACCACGGCCCGCGCCGTTGCTGGCTTGACGCCACCGCATCTCTGCACCACAAACGCGCCAGCCAGTTGACCGGGTGACCGCTGGCGGATGGGTAACTGTCCGCTGGAGGAAAGTCCGGGCTCCTTCGAAACACGGTGCCGGGTAACGCCCGGCGGGGGCGACCCTAGGGAAAGTGCCACAGAAAGCAAACCGCTCCGGCATGCCGGAGTAAGGGTGAAAGGGTGCGGTAAGAGCGCACCGGGTGACCAGCAATGGAAGCCGCACGGTAAACCCCACCGGGAGCAAGACCAAATAGGGATGACGCGGGGCTTCGGCCCCAGCCTGTTTTGAGGCCAGATCATCCGGGTTGGTTGCAACAGGCGCCTGGTAACAGGCGTCGCAGATGAATGGTCACCACGTCGCGGAAACGCGGCCCTACAGAACCCGGCTTACAGGTCAACTGGCGTTTACCTTTCCATTCTCACCACATCCAAAATTTCCCGCCACCGCGAAATGGGAAACAGAATCTTAAACGTCCTTGGTCAAAGTGGCGGGAAGTTTACGAACCGGTTCCGGCCGGCAGTGGAGTAGTGGCCTTTATGGGCAAGCGTTCTGTGCCCGAAACCAGCCAAAATGCTGGCCCGCATATCCCCGTCCTCCTGGACGAGGTGCTGGCCTCTTTGGCGCCGCTGGAAGGCAAGCGTATCGTTGACGGCACGTTTGGTGCTGGTGGGTATTCGCGCGCCCTGTTGCAGGCGGGCGCCCATGTTGTGGCCATCGATCGCGATCCGAGCGTGCGCCCCTTTGCCGATGCCCTCATGGCCGAATTCACCGGGCAGCTGATTTTCGTGCCCGGCACGTTCTCCGAACTCGACACCCTCGCCGCCGAGCATGGCCCCATCGATGGCGTCGTGCTCGATATCGGCGTCTCCTCCATGCAATTGGATGAAGCCGAACGCGGCTTCTCCTTCATGCGCGATGGGCCGCTCGACATGCGGATGAGCGGGGAGGGCGAAAGCGCTGCCGATCTGGTCAATGGTTTGGAAGTCGAAGCGCTGGCCAATCTGCTCTATGCCTTTGGCGAAGAGCGCAAATCGCGCCGCATTGCCCAGTTCATCGTTGCCGCGCGCGAAACCGCGCCGATCCAGACGACGCTTGAGCTGGCCCGCATCATCGAAAAATCCATCGGCCGCAAGCCGGGCGATGCCCATCCGGCGACCCGCTCGTTCCAGGCCTTGCGCATCGCGGTCAATGGCGAGTTCGACCAATTGGTCGAGGGGCTGTTCGCTGCCGAGCGCCTGCTGACCGAAGGCGGCAAGCTGGTCGTCATCACCTTCCATTCGCTGGAAGACCGCATCGTCAAACGCTTCTTCGACCCCGAAAAGGGTGGCCCTGCCCAGTCGCGCCACCTGCCGCAGACCCAGGGCGAAGCTCTGCGCTGGATCGACGTGGCCAAGGCGCGCAAGCCCGGCGAGGCCGAACTGAGCCGCAACCCCCGGGCACGTTCGTCCATCCTGCGCGCCGGGACCCGTTCGGATGCGCCCGCCCGCGCGGTCAAGTTCACCGGGCTCGGCGTGCCGGTCGTGAGGGGCACGGCATGATCCGCAGTCTCAATATCATCCTGATCTTTACCAGCGTGATCATGCTGGCCGGCGTCTATACGCTCAAATTCTCCATCGAGCACACAGCCAGCGAACGCACTGCGCTGGCGGCGCAAATCGAAAGCCAGGAAGGCGATCTATCCCTGCTCAAGGCCGATTGGGCGGTGCTGAATCAGCCCGGCCATATCGACCCCATCGTCAAGCGGCATCAGGTGGCGCTGGCGATCGGGCCGGTGCAGCAGAAGCAATTCGGCGCCTTCCAGGATATTCCCATGCGACCGGTCAAGCCCAATAATTCCGAGATGGATGCCCTGTTCCAATCGCTCGAGGCGGGAATCGACCCCATCGATGCCATCCTTGAACTCGAGGGGATCGAGTAATGGCCGTGACCGCAGAAGATCTCTCGCCCACAATCGCGCTGGATGGCGGCCGCAAGATCCGCGGCAATCTCACCCAGGCCCGCATCCGCTGGATGGTGCTGGCGCTGGTGCTGGGCTTTGGCGCGGTGGGCGGGCGGCTCATCCAATTGGGCATGGTCGTGCCCGATTCCACCATTGAGGGCCAAGCACGCGACGTCATCACCGCGACGCGCCCGCCGATCCTTGATCGCAATGGTCTCGAAATGGCCGTCGATATTCGCGTGCCCTCGCTCTATGCCGAGCCCCGCCGCATTATCGATGTGGAAGAGGCCGTCGCCAAGATCCGCACCGTCCTGCCCGATCTGAACGAGACCTGGCTGCGCAATCGCCTCACCGGCGACAAAGGTTTTGTCTGGGTGCAGCGTGAGCTCTCCCCTGCCATCCAGGAACGCATCATGCGCCTGGGTATTCCCGGCGTGGAATTCCTCACCGAATCCAAGCGCTTCTATCCGGGTATGAGCGAGGCCAGCCACATTCTGGGCTCGACCAATATCGACAATCAGGGCATTGCCGGCATCGAAAAGCATATGGACGACGACAATGTCGCCCTGCTGCAGGAGCTTGGGCTGGCGCGTGGCAATGCGCTGGCGCCTGTGGAGCTGTCGGTCGATATGCGCGTGCAGCATGTAATGCACGAGCAATTGGTCGATGCCATGAGCCGCTACAAGGCCATCGCCGCGGCCGGTGTGATGATCGATGTCCATACGGGGGAAGTCATTGCGCTGGCCTCGCTGCCCGATTTCAACCCGAACGATCCCAAGACCGCCCTGGTCAAGGACAGTTTCAACCGCATCACGGCGGGGATTTTCGAGCCGGGTTCGATCTTCAAGACCGTCACCATGGCCGGTGCGCTCGATAGCGGCTCGGTCAGGTTCACCGACCAGTTCGATGCCCGTTTCGGCGTGCGCTTCGGCCGCTTCACCATTGACGATTTCCACGGCAAGCACCGCATTCTGGCTTTGCCGGAAGTCTATAAATTCTCGTCCAATATCGGCACGATCCGGGTCATGCAGGCCATGGGCAAGGACAATTTCCGCGCATTCCTCTCCACCATGGGCTTCGATCAGCGCGTGCCGTTCGAGTTGCCCGAGATGCGCCTGCCCACCGTCCCCAAGACCTTGTCCGAAGTGGGCGCGGCGACGGCCTCGTTCGGCCACGGCCTGTCGGTGTCCCCGCTGCACATGGTCACGGCCTATGCCGCCTTCGTCAATGGCGGCAATTACATCGCGCCCACGCTTTACAAGCGCACCGAGGCCGAGGCCGAGGCGCTGTATCGCCGGGTGATCCAGCCCGAGACCAGCGCCAATATCCGCGCCCTCATGCGCCTCAATGCCATTGGGGCGGGCGGTTCGGGCTCGCAGATGAACAAGGAAGCCCTGGGCTATCGCGTCGGCGGCAAGACCGGCACGGCCGAAAAGGTGGTCGATGGGCGCTATTCGTCCAACAAGGTCACCAACTTCTTCGGTTCCGCCTTTCCCATGGAAAATCCGCGTTATGCCATGATTATCATGGTGGATGAGCCGAAGGCCGAAAACCCGCAATCGGGCACCACGGCTGGCTGGAACGCCGGCACCGTTACCGGCCGCATTGTGCAGCGCGTTGCGCCCATGCTCGGAATTGCGCCCGATTTTTCTCCGATCATTGACGATAGTTTCGTCCCTTCCGCTTATCGCTGAAATCCAGAAGGATTTATCCCCGTGTCACTTAGCGTAACGCAGCTGCTCGAAGGCTCCGGCGCCCGGCCGAAAAAAGGCCTGGGCGCAGTCTTTGGCCTCAATTCGGATAGCCGCCGGATCGAGCCGGGCGATATTTTCTTTGCCCTGCCGGGCACCCATTCCCATGGCAATGAGCATGTCGAGGAGGCCGTCCGGCGCGGCGCGCTCGCCATCATCAGCGACATCGCCCCGGCCGGCGATCCCGGCGTGCCGGTGATCGTGGTCAAGGATGTGCGCGCCGCCTATGCCCGCGCCGCCTCGCGCATTTTCGAGCCACAGCCGGAAATCACCGTTGCGGTCACCGGCACCAATGGCAAGACCTCGGTGGCCTCCTTCGTGCGCCAGATCTGGACCTATGCCGGCATTCCCGGCGCCAGCATCGGCACGATCGGCGTTGAAACCGCCAACCGCCTGATCGAGGGCAGCCTGACCACCCCCGATTCCCGGACGCTGCATCAGTCGATGCGCGCGCTCAAGGCGCAGGGCATCGACCATGTGGCGCTCGAAGCCTCCAGTCATGGCCTGGATCAACGCCGGCTCGATGGCATCCATTTCGAGGCGGTGGCCTTCACTAATCTCAGCCGTGACCATCTCGATTATCACGCCGGCATGGACGAATACCGCAATGCCAAGCTGCGGCTGTTCACCGACCTTTTGGTCGATAGCGGCCCGGCCGTGGTCAATGTCGATGATCCCGAGCACGAGCCCTTCATGTTCGCTGCCCTCAGCGCCAGCGCCACGCTGCTGACCGTGGGCCGCGAGGGGGCCTATATCGAAATCCTCTCGATCGAGCCCGAAGGCTATGGCCAGCGCGTCGAAGTGCGCCATGTCGGGGAAAAGCTCAGTTTCCACCTGCCGCTGACCGGCGAATTCCAGGTGTCCAATGCCCTGATCGCGGCGGCGCTCGCCATGTCGACGGGCGTCGACAAATCCGATGCCTTCCCGGCGCTGTCCGAACTGGTCGGCGCCAAGGGTCGGCTCGAGCTGGTGGCCGAGCACAATGGCGCGGCCGTGTTTGTCGATTATTCCCACAAGCCGGTGGCGCTGGAATCCGCACTTGCCTCGCTTCGGCCATATGCCAAGGCAAAGTTGCGCGTGGTGTTCGGCGCCGGTGGCGATCGGGACAAGGGCAAGCGGCCCATGATGGGCGAAGTCGCCCAGCGCATGGCCGACGATGTCATCGTCACCGACGATAATCCGCGCACCGAAGACCCCGTGACCATCCGCGCGGAAATTCTTGCAGCGGCCAAGGGCGCACGCGAAATCGGCGACCGCAGGGAAGCCATTGTCGCAGCCATCAAATCGCTGCAGCCCGGCGACGTGCTGCTGGTTGCCGGCAAGGGCCACGAGGATTACCAGATCGTCGGCACGACCAAGCATCATTTCTCCGACCATGAAGTGGTGGCGGAGGCAATCAAGGGGCTCTGATGGCACATCTGTTTACGGTCCAAGCCCTGCTGGCCGCCACGGGCGGTCGCGCCGAAGCGGTGACCGGGGACGCCATTGGCTCGATTTCCATCGATTCGCGTGAACTCGGCCCCGACGCGCTGTTCGTCGCCATCAAGGGCGACCGTTTCGATGGCCATGATTTCGTTGACACCGCGCTCAAGAACGGCGCGGCCGCCGCCCTCGTCTCCGAAGGCCGCAGCGAAGGCCCCGGCCGCATCGTCGTTCCCGATGCCCTGCAGGGGCTCCGCGATATCGCCATCGCCAGCCGCGAGCGCAGCCGCGCCGTCATCGTCGGCGTCACCGGCAGCGTCGGCAAGACCACGACCAAGGAAGCCATTCGCGTGGTCTTTGAGGCCGCTGGGCAGACTCATGCCTCGATCAAGAGCTTCAACAATCATTGGGGCGTGCCGCTCATGCTGGCCCGCATGCCTGAGACGACCCAGTTCGGCGTGTTCGAAATGGGCATGAATGCTCCAGACGAAATTCGTCCGCTCAGCCAATTGGTGCGCCCGCATATTGCCGTCATCACCAATGTCGCCGCTGCCCACCTTGAGGCTTTCGGCTCGCTCGAGGGCATCGCCGCCGCCAAGGCCGAGATTTTCGAGGGGCTGGAGCCGGGCGGCACGGCGGTGCTCAATGCCGATCATCCCCAGTTGCAGGTGTTGCTCGACGCCGCCATGGCGGCGGGGGTCGGCAATGTCATCACCTATGGTTTCGGCCGGGGCTGCGACTGGCAGATCGTGGATGTGCAATCGGCCGCCGACCACAGCTTTGCCACCGTGCTGCATGGCGACGACCGCCACGCATTGGCTCTCGCCGTGCCCGGCCGCCACATGCTGGCCAATGCGGTCGCCGCCATGGCCGTCGGCTATATTGCCGGCGTCGAACCCGATGTGGCCTTGCGCGCCCTGGCCGGTTTCGGCGCCCAGCCCGGCCGCGGCCAGCGGCTGGTGTTCGGGCCGTCCGAAAAGCCGCTGGTGCTGACCGACGAAAGCTACAACGCCAATACCGCCTCGATGGGCGCGGCGCTCGACGTCTTCACCGAACAAACAGCCCCCGGCGGGCGCAAGGTGCTGGTCCTTGGCGATATGCTGGAATTGGGTGAGCAGGGGCCGGCCCTCCATGCCAGCCTCAAGAATGCGGTGATCGGCTCGGGCGCCGAGCGCATCTATCTGGTGGGTGCGGGCATGGCCGCCTTGGCCGAGGCGCTGGGCGCCGGGCGCGTCACCGCTCACGCAAATACCACTGCGGATATCGCGGACATCGTGCTTGGCGACCTTGCCTATGGCGACGCAGTTATGATCAAAGGGTCCAACGGCGTGGGGCTGTCGGGCATCGTCGAAAAGATCCGCAGCAAGTTCTCCGGACCATAAACCCCAGCCAACGAGGACGCTTCCTTCATGCTCTATTTTCTCGGTCAGCTGGGCGATGCGGTCTCGGCCTTCAACGTGTTCCGCTACATCACCTTCCGCACAGCGGGCGCGGTGATCACGGCACTGTTCTTCGTCTTCCTGTTCGGGCCGGCCATGATCAACGGCCTGCGCCTGCGCCAGGGCAAGGGCCAGCCGATCCGCGAAGATGGCCCTGCCGGGCATTTGCTGACCAAAAAGGGCACGCCCACCATGGGTGGGCTGATGATCCTGTCCGGCGCGGTGTTTTCGACCCTGCTCTGGTCCAATCTCACCAATGGTTATGTCTGGGTGGTTCTGCTGGTCACCGTCGGCTTCGGCGCAATCGGCTTTTATGACGACTATCTCAAGGTCAAGCGCATGAGCCACAGGGGCTTTGGCGGCAAGCAGCGCCTGGCCCTCGAAGCGCTGATCGGCGCTATAGCCTGCTACGCCATTTCCCAATTGGGCCCCGAGCCCTACGCGACCTCGCTGCTGTTCCCGTTCGTGAAGGGTCTGGCCATCGATCTGGGCTATTTCTTCATTCTGTTCGGTGGCTTCGTCATCATGGCGGCCGGCAATTCGGTCAATTTGACCGATGGCCTTGATGGCCTGGCCATCGTCCCCGTCATGGTTGCCGCCGCCTGCTTCGCGCTGATCGCTTACCTCGTCGGCAGCGTGAATTTCTCCGATTACCTGCTGCTCAATTACGTCCCCGGCACCGGCGAGCTTTCGGTGCTCTGCGGCGCGCTGATCGGGGCAGGGCTGGGCTTCCTCTGGTTCAACGCCCCGCCGGCCCAGATCTTCATGGGCGATACCGGCTCGCTCGCTCTGGGCGGCGCCCTGGGCTCCATCGCCGTCGCCACCAAGCATGAAATCGTCCTCGCCATTATCGGCGGGCTATTCGTGCTCGAAACCGTATCGGTGATCGTCCAGGTCGCCTCGTTCCGCCTCACCGGCAAACGCGTGTTCCGCATGGCGCCGATCCACCACCATTTCGAGCATCTCGGCTGGACCGAAAGCCAGGTGGTGATCCGCTTCTGGATCATCTCCTTCGTCCTCGCTTTGATCGGCCTGAGCTCGCTGAAATTGCGGTAAGCCTACTGCGAATTGCCGGCCGTTACCCCATGCTACCCACATCGTCATTGCCCGGTTTATCCGGGCAATCCATCTTTCAGCGCGCGCTGACGCATGGATCACCCGGACAAGCCGGGTGATGACGATGGCAGAGATGCCGGTCCCATCATTCGATTCGCAAAACGCAAAAGCGGTGGGAAATCGGTAACCATCGGCGAGATACAATTCGACACGAATTTTATCTGTCAGGAGGCCGGCTGAACCGGCTCGCCCATGATGTTTTCCCGCGCAGAAAAGACCCCTTTGGCTGAATGGTGGTGGTCAATCGACCGCGAACTGCTCGGTGCGCTGATCCTGTTGATGACCTGCGGCATGGTCCTCAGCTTCGCCGCCAGCCCCCCGGTGGCCGAGCGCATCGGGCTGTCGCCGTGGTTCTTCATCATCCGTCATGCCCTGTTCTGCCTATTGGCTTTGCCGGTGCTGCTCGGCGCCTCGTTGATGAGCCATCGGCAGGCACGTATCGCAGCTTTGGTAACGCTGGTGGTCAGCCTCGTCCTGCTCTGGGCCACGCTGCGCTTCGGCACCGAGGTCAAAGGCGCGCGGCGCTGGATCTCATTTGCCGGCCAATCGGTGCAACCCTCCGAATTCGTCAAGCCGGCCTTTGCCGTGCTGGGCGCGTGGCTGTTCTCGGAATCCATGGTGCACAAGAATGTGCCCGGCAAGATGCTGGCCACGCTGATCATGCTGTCCATCGTTGTAGCCCTCCTGCTGCAGCCCGATATCGGGCAGACGGCGCTGGTGCTGGCGACCTGGGCGAGCCTGCTCTTCATCTCCGGCATTTCCTGGTGGATCATTGTCGGCCTTGCCGGTGCGTCCGGGGGGCTGCTGTTCGGGGCCTATCTGTTCTTCCCGCACTTTTCGCGCCGCATCGATACTTTCCTCAACCCCGAAGGCGGGGGCAATACCTACCAGATCGACCGTGCGCTGCAGTCGCTGCTCGAAGGCGGCTGGTTCGGCCGGGGGCCCGGTGAATCCATCGCCAAAAAGCTGATCCCCGACGCCCATGCCGACTATGTCTTCTCGGCCGCCGCTGGCGAGTTCGGTATCATCTTCTGCATGGTGCTGGTGTCGCTCATCGCCTTTATCGTCATTCGCGCCATGATGGGCGCGCAACGGCAGACGAGCCTGTTTGCGCGGCTGGCCTCGTCGACGCTGGCCATCCAGTTCGCCATGCAGTCGGGCATCAATCTGGCGGTGAATCTCAACCTCGTTCCGCCCAAGGGCATGACATTGCCATTCGTCAGCTATGGCGGTACGTCGATGATCGCGATTGCCTTCGGCATGGGGCTGATGCTGGCCCTCACACGCACCAAGCCCGAGGAGCGAATGGTCACAGGTCTGCCCGTCTACAAGAGCGCATTGGCACCAGCTGAATGAAGAAGTTCATCCTCATGGCGGGTGGCACGGGGGGGCATCTCTTCCCGGCCATGGCGCTGGCCCAGGAATTGACGCGGCGCGGGCATCTGGTCGAGCTGATGACCGATCATCGCGTGGAAAGCTATGGCTCGGACTTTCCCGCCACGCAGGTCCACATCGTGCCCTCGGCCACGCCCTCGCTCAGCAATCCGATCAAATTTGTCGCCGGTGGCCTCAAAATCCTGGGCGGCATTGCCGTTGCCATGGGCAAGCTGCGCAAAGCCAAGCCTGATGCCGTGATCGGCTTTGGCGGCTATCCCACCTTCCCGCCCTTCGTCGCGGCGAGCCTGTTGGGTGTTCCGGGCATCCTGCATGAGCAGAACGCGGTAATGGGCCGCGCCAATCGCGCGCTGGGCCGCTTTGCGGACGTGCTGGCCCTGAGCTTTGCCGAAACCAAATTCGCCGACACGCTCAAAATCGAAAAGCGCGTCACCGGCAATCCGGTGCGCGACCGCGTGCGGGTGCTGGCCGGCATGCCCTATCCGCCGCTTGAGGAAAACGGGCCGATCCAGTTTGTCGTTTTCGGCGGCAGCCAGGGCGCCAAGGCATTGTCCGACATCGTCCCGGCAGCCATTGCGCTCATCCCCGAACATATCCGCCAGCGCCTGCGCATCGTGCAGCAATGCCGTGCCGAGGACCTGGACCGGGTGGCCGAGGTCTACCGGCAGGCCAAGGTCAATGTCGAACTTGCCCCGTTCTTTGGCGACCTGCCGGAGCGGATCGCACGGAGCCATCTGGTCATCGGCCGCTCGGGCGCCTCGACCATTACCGAGCTTTGCGTCATCGGGCGCCCCTCGATCCTGGTGCCGCTGCCCGGTGCGCTTGATGCCGACCAGAAAAACAATGCCCTGGTCGTCGACACTGCCGGCGCCGGCTGGATTGCCGAGCAGGCCACGCTGTCGCCGCAATCGCTAGGCACTCGCCTCACCAACCTCATCACCGACCCGGCGACGCTCAACAAGGCCGCCGCCGCCGCCCGTGCGCTGGGCCAGCCCCGCGCCGTCGAGAAGCTGGCGGATATCGCCGAGACTCTCGCCGGGAAGGGCACTACGGAAATGGAACAAGTCTCATGAAAATGCCCCGCAATATCGGCCCGGTCCACTTTGTGGGGATCGGCGGCATCGGCATGAGCGGCATTGCCGAAATCCTGCACAATCAGGGCTATGTAGTGCAGGGCTCGGACGCCGCCGCCAATCCCAATGTGCAGCGCCTGCGCGACATGGGTATCCGCATCGAGATCGGCCAAAAGGCCGAAAATCTCGGGGAAGCGGCCGTGGTCGTCGTTTCGTCAGCCATCAAGAAAGACAATCCCGAACTGGTCGCTGCCCGCGCCCGCGCGCTGCCCGTGGTGCGCCGCGCCGAGATGCTGGCCGAGATCATGCGTTTCAAGAACGCCATCGCCATTGGCGGCACGCATGGCAAGACCACGACGACCACGCTGGTCGCGACCCTGCTCGATGCCGGCGATCTCGACCCCACCGTCATCAATGGCGGCATTATCAATGCCTATGGCACCAATGCGCGCCTGGGTGAGGGCGAGTGGATGGTGGTGGAGGCCGACGAGAGCGACGGCACTTTCGTCAAGCTGCCGGCCGATGTGGCCGTGGTCACCAATATCGATCCCGAACATCTCGATCATTATCGCGATTTCGAAGGCGTCAAGCAGGCCTTCCACCAGTTTGTCGAGAACGTTCCCTTCTACGGCTTTGCCGTGATGTGTCTCGACCATCCCGAAGTGCAGGCGCTGGTCGGCCAGGTCAAGGATCGCCGCGTCATCACCTATGGCCGCAATCCGCAGGCCGATGTGCGTCTGGTGGATCTTGAAACCATCGACGGCGTCAGCCATTTCGCCGTCGAAATCCGCGACCGTATCCGCCTCACCCAGTTGCGCATCGATGGGCTCGAATTGCCCATGCCGGGCGAACACAATGCGCTCAATGCCACCGCCGCTATCGCCGTGGCCGACCAGTTGCATGTTCCGGCCGAAGCCATCCGCAAGGGCCTCAAGAATTTTTCGGGCGTCAAGCGCCGCTTCACCCGCACCGGCGTGGTCGGCGGCATTACAATCATCGACGATTACGGCCACCACCCGGTGGAAATCTCTTCGGTGCTGCGCGCCGCCCGCCAATCGACAAGGCGTGACGTCATCGCCGTGGTGCAGCCGCACCGCTATAGCCGGTTGCATGATCTGTTCGACGATTTTTCCGCCTGCTTCAACGACGCCGATACCGTCATCGTCGCCCCGGTCTATGCCGCCGGCGAGCAGCCCATTGCTGGCGTGACCAATGACGAACTGGTCAACCGCATTCGCGCCCGGGGCCACCGCGATGCCCGTGTACTCGAGCGTCCCGAGGACCTGGCGGAACTGATCGCCGGCCGCGCCGAGGATGGCGACTATATCGTGTGCCTGGGCGCCGGCAATATCACCCAATGGGCCGCCGCCTTGCCGGGCGAATTGGCCACGCTTTTGGGAAAGGACGTGCAGTGAGCTATCCCGACCTCATTCCCCAGTTCCAGCCCTGGATTGCCGGGGTTCGCGGCCGGCTGGTTCCCAACCAGCTGCTGAGCGAAGTCACCTGGTTCCGCGTCGGCGGCCCGGCCCAGCTGTTCTTTACTCCGGCCGACGAGGAAGACCTCGCCTATTTCCTCAAGCACCTGCCCGCCGACATCCGCATGACCGTGATCGGGCTGGGCTCGAACCTGTTGATCCGTGATGGCGGCCTGGATGGGGTGGTCATCAAGCTCTCCGGCAGGGCCTTCGGGCAGGTCGAAATCCTGGACGACCACAAGATCCGCGTCGGCACCTCGCTGCCCGACGTCAAGGTTGCCACCGCCGCTGCCGAGGCCGGCATTGACGGGCTGACCTTTTATCGCGGCATTCCCGGCGGCATTGGTGGCGCGCTCTATATGAATGCGGGCTGCTACGGCACCGAAACGCGCGACCGCATGGTCGAGCTGCGCGCGGTGACGCGGCAGGGCGAGATCATCACCCTCACCAATGCCGATATGGGCTATCTCTACCGCAAGTCGAACGGCCCGCGCGGCGCGGTGTTCACCTCCGCCGTCTATCAGGGCTTTGCCGGTGAGCGCGAAGACATCCTTTCCCGCATGCGCGAGATCACCGAGAAGCGCGAAAGCTCACAACCCACCAAGGCCAAGACCGGCGGCTCCACCTTCAAGAATCCCGAAGGGCATTCGAGCTGGAAGCTGATCGACGCTGCCGGGGGCAGGGGCCTTACCGTCGGCGGCGCGCAGATGAGCGAATTGCACGCCAATTTCCTGCTCAATATCGACAATGCCAGTGCCCATGACATCGAAACCCTGGGCGAGACCGTGCGCAACAAGGTGCGGGCGCATTCGGGCATCGAGCTGAAATGGGAAATCCGCCGCATGGGCCATTTCGAGCCCGGCCGCGAGGTGCGAGAATTCCTCGATGGCGATGTTTTCACCGGGGCGGTGTGATGGCCGCTGGCCGCATCGCCAAAACCCAATACCCCTCTTCTCCCCTTGAGGGAGAAGATGTCCCGAAGGGGCGGATGAGGGGTCTCTTTCCTATGTTTTCTCAGGCCGATCGGACTTCCCCATGACCAAACACGTCGCCGTCCTGATGGGCGGATGGTCCAATGAACGCCAGGTGTCGCTGAGTTCGGGCACCGAATGCGCCGCTGCCCTGCGCCGCGCCGGCTATCGCGTCACCGAAGTCGATGTCGGCCGCGACATTGCCAATGTATTGGCTGATCTGAAGCCCGACGTGGCCTTCAATGCGCTGCATGGCCCGTTTGGCGAAAGCGGCATGATCCAGGGTTTTCTCGAGCTGATCCAGCTGCCCTATACCCATTCGGGCGTGCTGGCCTCGGCCTTGGCCATGGACAAGCACCAGGCCAAGATCGTGCTCAAGGCCGCGGGCCTGCCGGTCACCGACCATGTTGTCGTGCCGCGGGCCGACGCGGCACGCAGCCACGTCATGGCGACGCCCTATGTCATCAAGCCGATTGCCGATGGCTCGAGCTTTGGCGTCCACATCGTCAAGCAGGGCGCCAATCGGCCGCCGCAGGACATCCTGGGCGAAGACTGGAATTCGGGCGAAGAGGTGATGGTGGAACGCTACATTCCCGGGCGCGAACTGACCTGCGCGGTGATGGGCGATGTGGCTTTGGGGGTGACCGAGATCGTCACCGAGCTGAGCTTCTACAATTACGAGGCCAAATACGCCAAAGGCGGTTCGGTCCACATTATTCCGGCACAGCTGAAACCGAAAATTTACGACAAAGTGCAAAAGCTAAGCCTTGCCGCGCATGCGGCCTTTGGCTGCCGGGGCGTGTCGCGGACGGACTTCCGCTACAATGACGCGGTGGGCGAAGATGGCGAACTGGTCTGTCTCGAAATCAATACCCAGCCGGGCATGACCGAGACGTCCCTGGTGCCCGAGCAGGCCAAATATGCCGGGCATTCCTTCGAAGATCTTGTCTCCTGGATGGTGGAGGACGCGAGTTGCAACAGGTAAAAAGCGAGGCATTTCTCGCTGGCGCGCGGATCGTAAATCCCCGTGCATTGCCTGTTCCTGTCCGCTCTCCGCGGCGCAAGCTCATCAACAATTTCGGCCGCGCCTGGGTGCTGCACCGCAAAGCCATTGTGCGCACCTGCTCGGCCATTGCTCTGCTGGCCGTGATCGGCGTCATCTATCAGATCCGCGAACCGCTGGGCATGGGTGTCTCCGCGCTGGGCGGCATTGCGCAGGGCGAATTCGCCGATGCTGGTTTTGCCATCGGTGAAATCTCCATCACCGGCCAGTCGCTGACCAGCGAGCAGGACATTTTCGACGCCCTGGGCGTGCAGCCCAAAACCTCCACCGTCAGCTTCGATGTCGAAGCGGCCCGCCAGCGCATTGCCGAGCTCCCTTCGGTCGAGACCGTCAATGTGCGCAAGAATTATCCCGGCGATGTGCTGGTCACCATCACCGAAAAGACCCCCATTGCCCGCTGGCGCGTCGATGGCGTGACCTTTGTGGTCGACGGGCAGGGCGAACAGATCGGCGAGGACCGGGGCGCCTATGGCGACCTGCCGCTGGTGATTGGCGATGGCGCTGCCGACGACGCTTTGGTGATGATCCGCGCGCTCGATCAATTTCCCGGCCTCAAGAATGGCCTATTGGCCCTCTCCCGCATCGCCGACCGCCGCTGGGACATGATTTATGATACGGGCCTGCGTGTGCAATTGCCGGAGCTGGGTGTTGCCCAGGCGCTGCGCAAGCTCGCCATGTACGAAACCGATTACCGATTGCTCGACCGCGATATCACCGTGATCGACCTGCGCGTCGACAATCTCGTCGCCCTCCGCCCGACCACACCTGCCGTAGAAGAAACCAAGAAGCGATGATGACCGACGCCATGACCTCCCGGCTGCGGCCCGTTCAACCAGGCAAGACCACGCTGGTCGCGGTGCTCGATATCGGGTCGACCAAGATTTGCTGTGTCATCGCCCGGCTCACCCCGCGCGCCGAGGGCAAGGCTTTGCGCGGCCGCTCGCATCAGGTCGAGGTCATCGGCTTTGGCTATGGCCCCTCCAGCGGGGTCAAGAGCGGCGTTGTCACCGATATCGAAAAGGCCGAGCACGCCATCCGCTCCGTTGTCGGCATGGCCGAACGCGCCGCGGGCCTGACGCTCGAAAGCGTCATCGTCAATGTCACCGCTGGCCGGCTGGGCTCGGAGACCTTCTCTGCCGCCGTGTCGCTGGATGGTCTGGAAGTCGAAAAGGCCGACATTCACCGCGTGCTGCGCGCCGTCAATGAACGCTCGGTCCGTCCCGAGCGATCGATCATCCACGCGTTACCCATCGGTTACGCATTGGATGGCCAGAAGGGCATTCGCGATCCCAAGGGCATGGTGGGCGAAAAGCTGGGCGTCGATGTCGCCGTGGTCAGCTCCGAAACCCTGGCCATGCGCAATCTCGAGCTGGTGCTGCATCGCTGCCACCTGCAGATCGAAGCCCTGATCGCCACCCCCTATGCCTCGGGCCTTGCCACCCTGGTCGATGACGAAGCCCAGCTCGGCGTTGCCTGCGTCGATTTCGGCGGCGCGACCACCACCGTTTCTGTCTTCAACGACGGCCATCTGATCTATGCCGACGCCATCGCCATTGGCGGCCATCATTTGACCCTTGATATCGCCCGCCAGCTTTCGGTCAGCGTCGCCGATGCCGAGCGCCTCAAGACCTTCTACGGCTCGGTGCTGCCCGGCCAGGCCGATGAGCGCGACATGATCGCGATCCAGCCCGTGGGCGCCACGCACGACGAAGCGCCGGGGCAGGTGGCCCGTTCGGTGCTGACCCGCATCATGCGCCCGCGCATCGAGGAAATCCTCACCGCCATCCGTGACCGCATGCAGGCCACCGGCATGATGGATGTCTGCGGCCGCCGCTTCGTGCTGACCGGCGGTGCCAGCGAAATGACCGGCCTGCCCGAAGTTGCCCGCCGCATCCTCGCGCGTAACGTGCGCAATGGCCGCCCCATGGGCATTGCCGGCCTGCCCGAAATGGCCAAGGGCGCCGCCTTCGCCACCGTCGCCGGCATGCTGGTCTATCCCCAGGTCTGCTCCCAGGAATATGCCGAACCCCGCGGCAGCCGCAAACTCACCGGCACCGACGGCTATTTCGCCCGCGTGGGAAACTGGCTCAGAACCAGTTTTTAGGGCAGGTCGCCAAAATAGCGTTCGCGGATTTCGGCGATGCCGCCGCTCTCGGCTGCGCCGATCACTTCCACCGTCAGCGGACGGCTGAGTGGGCTGCCATGGGGCAGGCCGAAGGCGTATTTGTCGGGCTCGAAGATGGCGCCGACGACGGCGACCGGTACCGACGGATTGCTGTAGGTGTAGAACTCCAATACGGGCGCATCGGCCACGACGGCGAGGACGCGTCCCTTGACCAGGGCATCGACCGCTTCGTCGATATGGGCGAAGGAACGGGCATCGAAACCGGCATCGGCGGCATAGCGTTCGGCCACCGTGCCGCTGAACACGGCGACCGGCCGGCCCGGCAGATCGGCAACGCTGTTGACCTGGTTGGTCAGCGTCAGGGCCGTCATGACGCTGGTGACCGAGGACGTGACATAGGCGAGCACCGCGACGCCGCAGACCAGCCACAGCCCCTGCCAGACACGGCCTATCCAGCCGAAGAGGTTCTTGCGGGATGGTGGCTTTCCGGTCGTCGCCACCGACATCACCGTATAGAAGCTCTCGGCAATGCCGTCGTGCCAGGGCTCGGGGAAGTTTCTGTCAAAGCGGCGGTCAAAGAGGGTCAGCAGCACAGTTGCCACCAGGATAATGCCGATGATCCAGGCATAGGCGGTCAAGTGTCCGGAGGCCTGCAGTCCGGCCAGGATGTCCCAGAAACTGGAGCTGCGATTTTCCTCTACCATCACCCGCAGCCCGGCATCGAACCAGGGATGGGTGAAATCGAGCACCTCGACCCGATCACGGGTCACGGTGAGGTTGGTCACCGCGGCATCGACAGTTCCGTTGGCGGTGGCCTCGATCAGATCGGCAATCGTGTCCAGCTCGACATAGGTGGAATCCAGGCCAAGGGGTTCGGTGACATGCTCCCAGAGGTCGATGGCCATGCCGGTGAACCGGTCATCCTGTTTCATCACGAAGGGTGGACTGACATAGACGCCGACGGTCAGCGGCGCCGATTCAGCGCCGGCGCTGCTATCCACCTGCTGCGCCTGGCCGGCCGTAGCTGCGAAAAGGCCCAGCACAAGCCCGATCGCCATCACTGGGTGTCGTCCCGGTTTCATCCCGATGGTCTCCCCATATCATTCGCGTGGCACACTATTTTTTATGCCAGAGGCGAATGATGCAACCGGGGGCAGGCGTTTTTCCAAGTGACTACCAAGCCCGCCCGGCCTCATCCCCCAGCGTCGCGGCCAACCGCTTGCGCGTCGCCGCTTCAAACGCCTCCGGCCACGCGATATCCAGCCGCTTGGCCATCGCCCGGGCCCGCGGCATGAACTCCCGCGCAATGGCGTAATTGGCCGCGATCACCGCATCACGCTCCGGCCTGGGATAGGGCAGGGACTTGAGCAGGGCCATGTCCTCGGCCGAAAGCAGCGTCGATTGATGCAGGATGCCGCCCGGGTCGGGATTGGTCACGTCCTGCATCAGCAATGTCGTCAGATGGTCGCGCATCATGCTGACGCCCAGCACCATGGTTACATATTCACCCCTTCCTGCGCCGACGGGCATCAGCCCCAGCATGCGAATGAATTCATGGATGAGATAGTTGACCGTGCCCTTGTCCGGCTGCCTGAGCGGCAGCGCATCGGGCAGGCCGTCATAGCGCCCGTCGCGGTCGACCAGCGGCTTGACCGTGTTCTTGGCCCGCCGGCCGAAATTGTCGGGCGCCACGATACTCATGTCGCAGCGCAGCCATTCTTCGGACACCGCATTGAGCAGCAGGCCGCCGCGTGGCAATTCCTGCCAGAACACGATCGGGGTGATCGCATCCAGCGTCTGCCGCCAATCGGCAGCAACAGTCGCATGGTGTTCCGGCTCGACCAGCGCGACCAGATCGACATCGCTCCAGGCGTCCGCCGTTCCCCTTCCATAGCTGCCGGCCAGAAAGAGCCCACGAATGGCCTCCTTGCCTGTCATTGCTTCCTTAACAGCCGCGATCAGCTCGTGCTGGTCCATTGTCCTCTCCCCGTTTGCGGCAAAGGACCATATCGCGACAGCAGAGGCAATTCGGTCTATGCGCCCGCATAGGCCTTCTGCAGGTCGGCAACGATCAGCTTGCCCATCTTGAGCATGGCCTGCATCGCCCGCTGCGAGCCGGCCGGGTCCTTGCCCAGGACGGTCTCATAGATCTGCTTGGGCACGACCTGCCAGGACAGGCCGAACTTGTCCTTGCACCAGCCGCACTGGCTCTCCGCGCCGCCATCGGCGGTCAGGCGATCCCAGAAATAGTCGACCTCGTCCTGCCCATCGACATTGATCATGAACGAGACGGCTTCGGTGAATTTGAACTGCGGGCCGCCATTGAGCAGCATGAATTTGTACCCCTCCAGCTCGATCACGGCGGTGAAGGCGGGGCCATTGGGGTCCTGGTGGGTCACCTCGTGCACCTTGGCCGATTTGAAGGTGCTGGTGTAAAATTCGATAGCTTCATCAATGCGATTATCAAACCACAGGCAGGGCATGATGTCGGTCATTTGCAGTCTCCTCATTGCATAACCGTTATGTTATAGATCTGATTGGTTATGTGTGTCAACCGGCCGCCGGGCCGGCGTGGTTAACAACTCTGCAATGGCGGAATGGTTGGTGTCGCATTTTGCGATCACGTTAACACCGGTGAGACAATTGTTAGGACGCGGTTAACGAATTGGGGGGTAAACCTTAACCAATCAAGCCACTATGAGGCCATCCATGACCATCAACCTCACCATCCCGGATATTCAGGAACTCAAGCCCCGCATCACCGTATTCGGTGTTGGCGGTGGTGGCGGCAACGCCGTCAACAACATGATCGAGTCCGGTCTTGATGGCGTGGATTTCGTCGTCGCCAATACCGATGCTCAAGCCCTGGCCCTGTCCAAGGCGCAGCGCATCATCCAGCTCGGCGTCGGTGTCACCGAGGGCCTGGGCGCCGGTTCGCACCCCGAAGTGGGTCGCGCTGCAGCCGAAGAGAGCTGGGACGAGATCAACGACCACCTTTCCGGCTCTCATATGGTGTTCATCACCTGCGGCATGGGCGGTGGTACGGGTACTGGCGCTGCGCCCGTTGTGGCTCGGGCTGCGCGCGAGCAAGGCATTCTGACGGTTGGTGTCGTCACCAAGCCCTTCAACTTCGAGGGCAACCGTCGCACGCGTCTGGCCGATGATGGCATTGATGAGCTGCATCGCCATGTCGATACGCTGATCGTTATTCCCAACCAGAACCTGTTCCGCGTTGCCAACGAGAAGACCACCTTCGCCGACGCTTTCGCGATGGCCGACCAGGTGCTGTTCTCCGGTGTTGCCTGCATCACCGATCTGATGGTCAAGGAAGGCCTGATCAACCTCGACTTTGCCGACGTGCGTGCCGTGATGCGTGGCATGGGCAAGGCGATGATGGGGACTGGCGAAGCCTCGGGCGAAGATCGTGCCCGCCACGCCGCGGAAGCTGCCATTGCCAATCCGCTGCTCGATGACGTGTCGATGCAGGGTGCGCGCGGTCTGCTGATTTCCATTACCGGCGGTCCTGACCTGACGCTTTATGAAGTCGACGAAGCGGCCAGCCGCGTCCGCGAGGAAGTCGATGTGGATTGCAATATCATCCTGGGCGCTACCTTCGATCCGAACCTCACCGGCACGATCCGTGTTGCCGTTGTGGCCACCGGCACCGACGCGACCATGGTGCAGGCTTTAGAGCCGGCCAAGTCGCATGCTTCGCGCACCCCGCTCGAAGTGCGCCGCCATGTCCCGGTTGAGCCGACCCGTGTCGCCGCCGAACGCGCTGCTGTTGCGACCCCTGCGCCGACGACCAGCGAGGCTATCGAGCATCAGGTCGAGGCGGCCGTCGCCGAAGCCATCACGTTCGACAATCCCACGCCGAGCCATGGCCATGAAGACGATGGCGTTTTCGTTGAGCCCTATATTCCGGCCGCCGACTCGATCCATGATGCGGATGAGCCTGCCATGGTGCAGGACGAGCCCGTGCCCAGTGTTTATGTGCCTTCTCACGCTGCCCGTCCCGATGGCCAGCGCCGCATGCCGCGCACTGAAGAGCTGCCGGTTGTTGCGCGCCGGACACAGCAGGAGCAGGAACGTCCTGACACCGAGCCGCGCAATGCCCGTGCACTGTTCAAGCGCCTGGCCTCCAATGTCGGGCTCAATCTGGGCCAGTCCCAGCCGGTAGAACGTGACGAAACTGCCTATTCCAGCGCCGATGATGCGGCTGCCCGCAGCGCGATTGAGGCCGGTCCGGCAAGGACTTCGCGGGTTTCCCCGCCGGCCGAAGGGGCCCAGGGGCGTCTTGACCTGCATGGCCGCCAACCGGCCCCGGCGCCACAGAAAGAACACCTTGAAATTCCAGCATTCCTCCGAAAGCACGGTTAACACTCCGCTTACGGACTCGTGAAACGTGACTCGGTGCGGCTTCCGCACCGAGTTTTTTTTGGATAATAGAGTAGCCAGTCGTCCCAGGGCTTGGGTCGGAGTAACTTCAAGCATGTCAAAACTAACCACGCGCCAGCGTACCCTAGCGGCGCCGATCTCGTTCGCGGGCTATGGTGTTCATAGCGCGCAACCCGTTACCCTCACGCTCGGCCCGGCCGCGCCCGATAGCGGTCTGCTGATCTGCCGCGAACTGGGCGAAGGCCGCACGACACGGCCTGTTCTCGTGCATTTCGCGCGTATTTCGCGCACCACCCTGTGCACTACGCTCGATCTGGGCGACAGCATGAGCGTCGCCACGATCGAGCATGTGACCTCCGCCCTGTCGGGCATGGGCGTCGACAATGCGCTGATCACGCTCGATGGCGGGGAATGCCCGATTCTGGATGGCAGCGCGCGCCCGTTTGCCGATGCCATCCTGCAGGTGGGCCTCGAAATCCAGCCGGCGCAGCGCAAGTTCCTCAAGATCATGCGCGCCGTTACCGTGCGCAACAATGACGCGTTCGCCGCGCTCGAGCCCTATAATGGCCGCTCGTTCGATCTCGAGATCGATTTCGACTCCAAGGTCATCGGCCGCCAGCGGATGATCTTCGATTGGACGCCGCGCCGCTATTACGAAGACATTTCGCGCGCCCGCACCTTTGGCTTCGTGCGGGATGCCAAGATCCTGCGCCAGGCCGGCTACGCCCTGGGTTCCAGCCTCGACAATTCCATCACGCTGCACGAAGACCGTATCCTCAATCCGGGCGGCTTGCGCTACGAAGACGAATTCGTGCGCCACAAGCTGCTCGACGCTATCGGGGACCTGTCGCTGGGTGGCCTGCCCATCTGGGGCCGGTTCCGCTCCTATAAAGGCGGTCACGCTCTTAACGCACATGTGTTGACGGGGCTGTTTTCCAGCGAAGCCAATTATGAAATCGTCAGTGCGGAAGATTTGCCGCTCGAATTCGAGGCTTTCGACGATCAGCCTGATGGGTTAGAGATCAATCACTACTTGCGGTCCGTGCGCTGACCCGGTGGGGTCAGTTGCAGCGCCACAGTTTTGAACCATTTGCTAACTACGCCGCACATAGCGGTTTCCTGATAGAGACGGGGCAGTTCGTGACAGTTGATGCTATTGGTGGTTTCACCAGCCGGGCCGCCCGGTTCTTGACACTTGGCTTTCTGGTCCTGGTGCTCGCCGGCTGCTCGGGCATGAACCTGTTTGGGCCGCCCAAGGCCCGGGAAGAGCCGATCATTCCGGCCGAGGCGCTGTATCAGCAGGCGCTCGATAACATGGATCAGCAGCGCTATGTCACGGCCATCGGGCATCTCGAAAAGCTAGAGCGTCAGCACCCCACCTCGGCTCTGAGCGAAAAAGCCAAGCTGATGGTGGTCTACGCGAACTACCGAATCGGCCGGTTCTCCGAAGCCATCCTTGCCGCTGACCGTTTCCTCGCCATTTATCCGAACGGCAAGGACGTGGCCTATGTGCTCTATCTCAAGGGCAATTCCTATTTCGGCCAGATCAAGGACATTACCCGCGACCAGCAATTGTCGCGTGACGCCATCGACACCTACAACCTGATCATCTCGAACTATCCCAAGTCCGAATATGCCCAGGATGCCAAGGAAAAGCTGCTGGTGGCCTTTGACCAGCTCGCTGGCAAGGAAATGTCGGTTGGCCGCTATTATCTGGGCAATGGTCAATATCTGGCCGGCATCAACCGCTTCCGTACGGTTGTCGAGCAATACCAGACCTCGACACATATCGAGGAAGCGCTGTATCGCCTGACCGAGGGCTATCTGCTGCTCGGCCTGGTCAACGAGGCCAAGACTGCCGCCGCCGTGCTGGGCCACAATTATCCGTCCAGCACCTGGTATCAGCAGGCCTTCGCATTGCTGGGCAAGCAGGGCCTGGCGCCCGAGATGAACACTGGTAGCTGGCTGGCCGCTGTCCGCCGCTAATAATAAATGTTGCTATTTTGTTCCAAGGCGCGCTAGCTTGCTGGCGCGCCTTCTTCTATTGTAGAAATCGGGGCAAAAGTTGAAGTAGACCTCATCCCGAGCTTGTTGAGGGACGCGGTCGTGCTACCAGAGTCCGTGGTTCGACGGGCTCATCATGGGGGCACTTGGTGAAGCTGTTGCCGCTCGATGTTCTGGCGTCTTAGGGACTAGTCCGCGCATGCTGAACGCGCTTTCGGTTCGCAACATCGTCCTGATCGATCAGCTCGATCTCGCGCTGGATGGCGGCATGACCGTGCTGACGGGTGAGACCGGCGCCGGCAAATCCATTTTGCTCGATTCACTGACGCTGGCTTTGGGCGGGCGGGGCGACGCTTCGCTGGTGCGCACTGGCTGCGACAGCGGGCAGGTGGTGGCCGTGCTGCAATTGGCGCAGGACCATCCCGCGCGCGCCGCCCTGCGCGACAATGCCATTCCCGATGACGAAGACATCATCCTGCGCCGCGTGCAGTTCGCCGATGGCCGCACCCGCGCCTTCATCAATGACCAGCCGGTTTCTGCCGCGCTGCTGCAGCGCGTCGGCAGCCAGATCGTTGAAATCCACGGCCAGCACGATGATCGCGCGCTGGTGGATGTCGCGACCCATCGCGCGGCTCTGGACGCCTTTGGCGAGCTGGAAAGGCCCGTAGCCGCCGTCCGTGACGCCTGGCAGGCGCTGACCGAGGCGCAGGAAGCCGTCGCCGAGCAGAAGGCTTTGGTGGCCGAAGCGCTCGCCGCCGAGGAATATGCCCGCCACACCGTCGAGGAATTGAGCAAGCTCAGGCTGGTGCCCGGCGAAGAAGATGAATTGGCCGATCGCCGCCAGCAATTGCAGCAGGCCGAGAAATCGGCTGCCGATGTCACCGAGACCGATGAAATCCTCAACGGGCCCTCGGCGCCAGCGCCGGCGCTTGCCGCCCTGATGCGCCGCCTCCTGCGCAAGATCGATAGCGGCGGCACCCAGTTCCAGCCCATCGTGGACGCGCTCGACCAATCCCTGATCGCCCTGGACCGCACCAGCGAAGCGCTCGAAGAGCTCAAGCGCGAAATGGCCTATGACCCGGGCGAGTTGGAAGCCGTCGAGGAGCGCCTGTTCTCCCTGCGCGCGGCTGCCCGCAAGCACCAGACGACGCCCGAAGGGCTGATCGAGGTTCTGACCAAATACACGGCCGACCTCGAAACCCTGCAGAATGGCGAAACCAAGCTGGTGGCGCTGACTGCAGCCGAGGCCAAGGCGATGGAAATCTATCGCAAAGCCGCCGAAACGCTCAGCACAGGCCGCGCCAAGGCCGCCATCGCGCTCGGCAAGGCCGTGGGCGCCGAATTGCCCGACCTCAAGCTGGGTTCGGCCAAGTTCATCGTTGATCATCAGGTCGACAAGCACCGCATTGCCGCCGCTGGCTTCGACCAGATCGCCTTCCACGTGCAGACCAATCCCGGCACTGCCGCCGGCCCCTTGCTCAAGGTGGCCTCGGGCGGCGAACTCAGCCGGTTCCTCTTGGCCCTCAAAGTGGTGCTGGCTGATCGCGGTTCGGCCCCCGTGCTGATCTTTGACGAAATCGACACCGGCGTCGGTGGTGCCGTCGCCGACGCCATCGGCCGGCGCCTGGCGCGGCTTGCCGGCAAGGTGCAGGTGCTCGCCGTCACCCACGCCCCCCAGGTTGCCGCCCGCGCCCAGCGCCATCTCCTGATCGAAAAGCAGGCGGTGGAGGAGGGCGCCTTCGTGCGCACCCATGTCAAGCCGCTCGACATCACCGCCCGCAAGGAAGAAGTCGCCCGCATGCTGGCCGGCGCCAGCATAACCGACGAAGCCCGCGCCGCCGCCAGCAAGCTATTGAGCGAAGTGGGGTAGGTCTCCCCCTAACCGTGTGGCGCGACTGTCTCACCACGCGGGCAAGATTTTCAGTAGACCTCATCCTGAGCTTGTCGAAGGACGAGGTCGTGGCACAGTGTTCCCGACCACATGGTTCGACAAGCTCACCATGAGGTCTCCGAGTTTTCCGAGGCATAATTGACCGACCTATCCAACAAACCCGTCGACGAACTCACCGAGCCGGAAGCCGATGCCGAGCTGGCGCGCCTCGCCAGGGCCATCGCCGAAGCCGATATCGCCTATCACCAGAATGACGCGCCCGAGATCACCGACGCGGATTATGACGCCATGCGCCGCCGCAATGACGCCATCGAGGAAGCCTTCCCCCATCTGGTGCGCGAGGACAGCCCCTCGCTCTCGGTCGGCGCGCCGCCGGCCGAGGGCTTTGCCAAGGTGCGCCATGCCGTGCCGATGCTGAGTCTGGCCAAAGCCTATACCGACGAGGACGTGGTCGATTTCATCACCCGCGGCAGACGCTTCTTCGAGCGCGACAAGGATCTCGACATCGCCTTCACCGCCGAACCCAAGATCGACGGGCTCTCGGCCTCGCTGCTCTACGAAAACGGCGTCTTCGTGCGCGGCGCCACGCGCGGCGACGGGGCGGTGGGCGAGGACATCACGGCAAACCTGCGTACCATCAAGGACATTCCCGAAAAGCTCAAAGGCTCGGGCTGGCCGGCCAGCATCGAAATCCGCGGCGAAGTCTATATGACCTATGCCGAGTTCCAGGCGCTCAAGGCCCGCTCGGCCGCGTCCGGCGGGCAGGATTATGTCAATCCGCGCAACACCGCCGCCGGCTCGCTGCGCCAGAAGGATGCCTCGGTCACCGCCAGCCGCAATCTCAAATTCTTCGCCTATGCCTGGGGCGCCACCACCGAGGACCCGGCTCCCACCCAATATGATGCGGTGCAGAAATTTGCCGAATGGGGTTTCCAGGTGACCCCGCTGATGGTGCGCGCCAGATCTGTGGACGAACTCATCGCGCAATACCGGCTGATCGAGGAACAGCGCTCCTCGCTCGGCTACGATATCGACGGCGTCGTCTACAAGGTGGACCAGCTCGAATTGCAGCGCCGCTGGGGCTTCGTCACCGGCGAGCCGCGCTGGGCGGTGGCGCATAAATTCCCGGCCGAACAGGCCAGCACCGTGGTCAAACGCATCGATATCCAGGTCGGCCGCACTGGCACCCTGGCCCCGGTGGCGCGGCTTGAGCCGGTCACGGTGGGTGGCGTGGTGGTGGAAAATGTCACGCTGCACAATGAGGACTATATCAAGGGCTTTGACAGCAACGGAATGCCGATCCGCGAGGGCGTGGATATCCGCATCGGCGATACGGTGGTCATTCAGCGCGCCGGCGATGTCATTCCTCAGATCGTCCGCGTGGTGCTGGAAAAGCGCCCGTCGGACGCCGTGCCCTACGAATTCCCGCATGAATGCCCGGTCTGCGGCTCGCCCGCCACGCGCGAGATCAACGAAAAGACCGGCAAGGAAGATTCCCGCCGCCGCTGCACCGGCGAATTGATCTGCCCCGCCCAGGCGGTGGAAGGCCTGCGCCATTTCGTGTCGCGCGGCGCGCTCGATATCGAGGGGCTGGGCGCCGAGAATATCGAGCTGTTCTTTTCCAAGGGCCTGGTGCGGACGGCGGCCGATATCTTCACGCTGCATGAGCGCCGCCCCGCCGTGCAGCAGGCTTTGGCCGAGCGGCGCGAGGAACAGGCCAGGCTGCGCGAAGCCGCCTCGGGCAAGACGCGCAAGAATGTCCGCAGCGTCGAGGACCGCAATTTTGAAGGCCTCGACAAGCTGTTCAAGGCCATCGACGACCGCCGCGAGCCAGAGCTTGACCGGTTCATCTTCGCCCTGGGCATCCGCCATATCGGGGAGACCACCGCAGCGGTGCTGGCCCGCACCTTCTCGACGATGGAAGAGCTGATCCGGGTCGGCAAGGAAACCGCCGGAGCGGAAGACCCCAAGGCCGTCTTCCCGTCCGTCGACGGCATTGGCGGCACGGTGATCGAGGCGCTGACGGATTTCTTCGGCAATGAGCGCAATGACGATGTACTCGACCGGCTGCTGGAGCAGGTTCACCCCAAGCCCTATATCGTCAACGTTTCAGCCGACAGTGTGGTGGCCGGAAAAACAGTCGTCTTCACCGGTTCGCTCGAAAAAATGTCACGATCGGAAGCCAAGGCTATGGCCGAACGGTTGGGCGCCAAGGTTGCCGGCTCGGTATCGGCGCAAACCGATATCCTGGTGGCCGGTCCCGGCGCCGGCTCCAAGCTGAAAAAGGCCGAGGAGCTGGGCGTCGAGGTGATCAGCGAAGATGCGTGGTTCGAGCGGGTCGGCAAATAGCGCGGCTCATCGAAGGGAGAGACGATGAAGCGCAATATTCTGGCGGCGGCGGCACTTCTGGCTCTGGCTGTTCCGGCCATGGCGGGGGAGGCGGGCGATGCGCTGATCGAGCATCTCTATGCCGGCACGGCGGCCGAAGGTCTCGCCGACGCGGGCCGTGCCTGCGACGCCCCGGACCAGGAGGGGTGCTTCGCCCTTGGCTTGCTGAAATTCGTCACGGCTTATGAAGGTCTGGCGCAGGATCTCTATCGGTATGGCGCGACCACGCCCGGCACCTCTCCCGCGGCCATGCTGCTCGGGTTGAATATGGGGGTCGAAAGCATCCCGGCCAATCCCAACCCCGAACCGCTGACCTATGAGGGGCTGCGCACCGTCCTTGGCGATTTCCTGGATGATCTCGATCGAGCGCGCACTGGTTTTGACCTTGCCAGCATCGAGGGTGACTATGTCATCGCCATCGATCCATTCAAGGTGCGGATCGATTTCAACGGCGACGGACAAGCCGGCGAGGGTGAGACGCTCGGTGCGCTGATCGGCTCGATGGGCGAATTCACCGATATTCCTGCTCCGGATGGCCCGCCGCCCGGCGGCAAGACCAAGGGGGATACGCCGGCACCGGTCGATACCACGATCGGGTTCGATCGCGCCGACGCCATCTGGTTCGCCGGCTATTCACAGGTCGTGGCGGCGCCGGTGGATTTGCTGCTTGCCCATGATTTCTCGGACTTCTTTAACGCCTACCTGCATCGCGCCTTCCCCAAATCCGGCCTGCCCATGCAGGACTATTCGAGCGGCGGCATGCTGTTCATGGACCCGGAGAGCGATACCGGCATTGCCGATATCATCGCCGCCATCCACACGATGAATTTCCCGGTCCTCGACACCGCCCGCCTGGCCGGCGTGCTGACCCGCCTCAAGTCGATCACCGCATTGTCCCGCCAGAACTGGGAAGCCATCCTGGCCGAGACCGACGACAACCGTGAGCTGGTGCCCTCGCCAAGCCAGACCTCGCTGCTGCCGGACACGCCTGTCACCCAGGAAACCGTCGATGCCTGGATGGCAACGCTCGATACGGTCGATGAAGTGCTCGATGGCAAGCTGCTGGTGCCGCATTGGCGCTTCAAGCAGGGCTTTGATCTCAAGGCCTATTTCGAAACCGCCACGCGCACCGACATCGTCATGCTGATCACCGGCTCCGGTGCCCTGCCTTATCTCAAGGACGGGCCCATTGCCGATGGCGCCAGCTTTGCCGAGGCCAATCGGGTCTTCGGCACCAATTGGCTCAATTACGCCTTCTGGTTCAACTGAGCCTAATTGTGGAGACCATCATGCGCCTCGTCCCCCTGGCCGCGAGCCTGTTCCTTGCCCTGACGGGCCTGGCCAATGCCCAGGCCTATGATACGCCGCAGGATCTGCTCGAGGCTTTCTACGAGCCCTATGTCTCGGGCGAATTCTACGAGGACGAGAGCCCGTTCCGCTCCGCCGCCCTGCAGGCGCTCTACGATGCCGATGCGGATTCCACCCCGGCGGGCGAAATGGGCGCGTTGAGCTTTGATCCCTATATCGACGGGCAGGATTACGAATTGACCGATTTCGTCATCGGCGAGCCGCAGATCGATGGCGACACGGCCATTGTCGATGTCGATTTCCGTAATTTCGGCGCGGCACGCCACCTGACCTATGACCTGGTCTTCGAAGACGGCGGCTGGCGGATCGATGACGTGGTCTCCACCAATCCGGAAAACCAATATCGCCTCAGCGAAATCTTCGCCGGCGCCGCTAGCATCGCTAATTAGCTGGCGACAATAGAAGACCTCATGGTGAGCTCGCCTCCCCACCGCATCTCCCTCGGGCTTGACCCGAGGGCCACTCGCCGCAAGCCAGGCGCCCGGGTGGAACCCCGGTAGGCCCTCGGGTCAAGCCCGAGGGAGAAAGCGGTGGTTATGCAGTGATTTTGTGCCAATCCACCCCTATCCACACATCCAGCGCTGGATAGCCTATCCCGATAGCCCCCTCAAATCGCCGCCGTCGCCGCCTTCAACCAATCCTTCACCGCGCCCGTCACCACTGGACCAATCTCCGCCCAAACCCGCTGGTGATAGCCATTGAGCCAGTCCCGCTCACCCGCGGTCAGCATCCCAACATCCATCAACCGCCTGTCGATCGGCGCCAGCGTCAGCGTCTCGAATTCCAGGAACCCCGTCTTGGGGCTCTCCACTACCACGATCAGGTTTTCGATGCGGATGCCGTATTCGCCGGTCTTGTAATAGCCCGGCTCATTGGAGATCACATTCCCCACCTCGAGCGGCAGCGTATAGCGCGGCGAAATCCCGATCGGGCCTTCATGCACGCCCAGATATGCCCCCACGCCGTGTCCGGTGCCGTGATTATAGGTCACCCCATCCTGCCACAGGAATTGCCGCGCCAGCACATCGAGCTGGGCGCCCGAGGTGCCCTTGGGAAAGCGCGCCATGGAAATGGCGATCATGCCCTTGAGTACGCGGGTGAAGCGGTCGCGCTGCTCGTCGGTCGCCGGGCCGGTCGCCATCGTCCGGGTAATGTCGGTGGTGCCCGACAGATATTGCGCCCCGCTATCCACCAGCATCAATTCGCCCGGCTTGAGCACCCGATCGGTCTTGTCGGTCACCCGGTAATGCACGATCGCGCCATTGCCGCCCGCGCCCGAAATGGTGTCGAAACTGGCATCCACGCAAGTCTCGTCCTCGCGGCGGAAGGCTTCGAGTGCCGTGACGATGCCGATTTCGGTCAACTCGCCCGATGGCGCCTTGTCGTCGAACCAGGCGAGAAACTTGGCCAGAGCCACGCCATCCAGCTTGTGCGCCTCGCGCATCCCTGCCAGTTCAGCTTCATTCTTGCGCGATTTGGGCAGCAGTACCGGATCGCGTTTCTCGATCAGCGCGGCGCCTGCACTCTTGAGCGTCGCGGCAATGGCCTCTGGCGCCGTCGCCGGATCGATCAGCACCGTCTTCTTGTCCTTGCCCAGCTTGGCGAGCGCCGTGGGCAGGTTCTTGCTGCTCACCACCTTGGCGACGCCATCGAGAGCCCTGGTCAGCTCCGGCGTGATCTTGGCCGGGTCGAGATAGAGCGAGGGCTCGCCCTTGCGTGGCACCAATGCAAAGCCTAGCACGAAGGGTGTGTTGGGCACGTCGCGCCCGCGAATGTTGAGCAGCCAGCAGATCGATTCCGGCAGTGTCAGCACAGCGGCATCGGCCCGGTCCTGGGCCAGGCTCGCCTGAATATCGGCAATCTTGTCCGCCGCCGTCTTGCCGGCGCGGTTATGGCCGAGCACTTCGATCGGGCTGACCGGCGCGCCAGGCCGGTCCTTCCAGATCGCGTCGATCAGATTGGGGCCGGGCATCAGCTTGGCGCGCTTGCCCAGCTTGGCCTGCAGGTCGCGGATTTCGGCGGGCGTATGCAGCCAGGGATCGTAGCGAATGGTGCCGCCCTTGGGCACATAATCGCCGATCTCGACCGGCAGCCCCCCTTGCAGCACTTCATGCACGCTCACCTTGGCCGTGTCGGTCTGCGCCGGCGCCTGCAAGGTATAGCGGCTATCGATGAACAGCCCCGCTTTCTTCTTACCCACCATGGCGATACCGGCCGAGCCGGTGAAGCCGGTGAGATAGGCCAGCCGCGCTTCGCTGGCCGGAACCGATTCGCCGCGATGGGCATCGGCCCGTGGCACCAGGAACCCGTCCACCCCTGCCTTGGCCATGGCCGCCCGCAAGGCCTTCAGGCGGGGCGCGACATTTTTGGGATCGGCCTTTTCCTCAAAGCTCTGGAAGATGGCTGGCGGAAAAGTCTGGTCTGTCATGGCGTCGTTCCTGTTCGGCTCATGCGACACCTTAAAGCAAGGTGCGAAAAGGTGGGAACCGGCTTTTCGCGTAAAACCTTGCGACAACAAGAAACCGAGCCGACGATTTGATTTTTCAAATTGCCGGCTCGGCCAGAGGCCGGCGCGCTGCGAAGTCTGAACGGCAAATTAACGTGGCAGTAACGGGGCTTGCGAAACTGACATGGCTGGCTTGCCGTTTGCCCCCTAACCAAAGCCAAGGGGAGGGACTAGATATCCTGCTGTCGATGGCAATAGATCATCGACATGCATGGAGACTGAGATGACCGAGAGCAAGAACGATTTCCGCAAGGCACTGGGAGCCGTTATCGACGCCCGTGGCCGCGAGTCGAGCCGTCAGGTCAGCTATCGCATGCAGCACCAGCTGATCGGCGCATTCACCAAGCGCCCGTAAGGCCGCTGCAGTTTACTGCTGACGATCTGATCGATCCCCGGACGCGAGTTCGGGGATTTTGCTTTTCCGGGCAGGATGATCGCTCTGCCCGCACCGGGCCAAAAGGTGACCGCCTATGCTAGCCGATTGCTAGCTCAAAGCCGGCCAGGGCGCCCCGGGATCGAATGTGAAGCTATTCACCGCATTTCCAGGATCAACGTGGTCCAATCCTTGCGCTGCAGCTTTTCGATCAGGATCATGCCCTGGCGCTGATAGGCATTGATCACGCCCCGCGCCTGGTGCTGCAAAATGCCTGACAGGATGATGGTCGCACCCCGCCCGGCCACCCGCCCCATGGCCGGCGCCAGCGCCGTCAAAGGCCCAGCCAGGATATTGGCGACGATCAGGTCATAGGGCGCATTGCCCGCAATGGTCGGATTGGTCAGCCCCGTCGCCTCGATGCCGATAATGAACTTGCCGACGCCATTTTGTTGAGCATTTTCAATGGTCGTCTTCACCGCAATAGGGTCGATATCGCTGGCAATGACCGGCAGCCGCAGCCGCTTGGCCAAGGCAATTGCCAGCACACCCGTACCGGTCCCCACGTCGAGCAAAACCCGCGGGCGGCGGCGCTTGAGCACCTTGTCGATGGCTTCGAGGCATCCCGTGGTCGTCTCATGGTGTCCCGTGCCAAAAGCCTGCGCCGCATCGATCCGCATTGGCGTCAGCCCGCCCGGAATGGGGCCGGTTTCGTGGCTGCCATAAACATAGAAGCCGCCCGCAATCACCGGGGCCAGACCTTCCAGCGATTTGGCCACCCAATTGATCTGCGGATCAATTGGCGAAACGGAAAAATCGACAGCGCCGCCAAGGGTTTGCCGGGCAAGTTCAGAAAATGATTCAAGATCGGGCGGACTATCGCACGTAGCCTCGAAGAACCATTCGCCCGTCTCTTCATTCTCATGCGCCGAGGCGGTCAGCGCCAGATCGTCCCGCTCCATCACGGCATCGACCAGGGCATAGGCCTGTTCCTTGGTGAGCGGGGCGGAGAGCTGGTCAACGGACATGGGCAGGGCTTTCATTTGATCGGCCCCTTGTTGCGGCAGCGCTCCAAACAAGTCAATGCGCCACGATTTCCTTGACGAATACCAAGCGTTCGTTCATGGTTTGTTCGGAGGCAGAAAAATGGATTTGATTGCGCTCAACGCCGCCATAGTGGCTGCAAAACAAGCCTGTTATGTCGGCGGAGGCGAAAAATCCGCGTCGAGCCGAGAGGGCTCGCATGATTTGGTATGGTCGCAAGGGCCGTGGCGCTATCGCGACAGCTATTTTGGTGGCACCGATTTCTGGGGGGCGGGCCTCACGGGGAACACGTGGATAAGTCCGAAGGCGCAGTCGGTCTGTTCTCCGGCGAGGAGGCCATTTATTGCGCTGGAACAAAGGCTTACGGGCTGCGTTATAGCGGCGGCCTGATCAAGCCTTAGGGGGAGAAGTGCAATGTATGGCCTGATCGGCAAAATGCTGGCATCGCCGGGCAGGCGCGAGGAATTGCTGGCCATCATGCTGGAGGGCAATGGCGCCATGCCCGGCTGCATCAGCTATGTGATCGCCCGCGATCCGGCGAGCGAGGACGGCATCTGGATCACCGAAGTGTGGGACAGCAAGGAAAGCCACGCCGCCTCGCTGCAACTGCCGCATGTGCAAGCGACCATTGCCAGGGCCAAGCCGATCATTGCCGGTTTCGGGGAGTATTTCGAAACCGAACCGTTGGGCGGGATCGGATTCTAGAGCCTGACAGCGGTGCCGGAAACCGACACCATCAGCATGGAGCCGCCCTGGCCGACGACTTCGTAATCGATGTCGACACCCACCACGGCATCGGCGCCCAGCCGCCTGGCTTCGGCTTCCAATTCGCTGAACGCTTCACGGCGGGCATCGCGCAGCGTTGATTCATAAGCGCCCGCGCGGCCGCCCACGATATCGCGAATACCGGCGAACAGGTCCTTGAAAATATTGGCGCCGACAATGACCTCGCCGGTAACGATACCCAGATATTCGCTGATCTGGCGGCCTTCCAGAGTGGGTGTGGTGCTGACGATCATCGCTCGGTTTACCTATTGACTTAGAGTGCGCTCGAAGTTGTAGCAGAGGTAAATCGAGACGAGAAGGCAGCTATGAAGATCAGCGAATTGGCAGAGCGGACAGGCCTTTCGGCCCACACGATCCGCTATTACGAGCGCATTGGATTGATGCCGCCGGCGCCGCGCAATGGTGCGACGCACCGGCAGTATGACGAGCGGGCGCTCAACTGGATCGAATTTCTTGGCCGGCTCAAAACCACCGGCATGCCGATCCGGCAGATGCTGCGCTATGCCGAATTGCGTGCCGCCGGGCCATCCTCAAATGCCGAACGCAAAGCCCTGCTCAGCGAGCATCGCGATGCGGTGCGACAGCATGTCGAGGAGCTGATCGCCTGTCTTGAAGTGCTCGGTGCCAAGATCGCCTCCTATGACGATTGATCAGAACTGAAAGGCACTGCCATGAATGAAGTATCCGAAAGCCGCTATGAGCGCGGCACGCGCAAGCTGGCTGAGATCGATGGCGAGGGCGGCCAAGCCGTGATCGCCTCGCTGGCCGATATCGCCCCGGATTTCGCCCGCTACATTGTCGAGTTTCCGTTTGGCGACATCTATTCGCGGCCGGGCCTCGATTTGCGGGCACGGGAGGTCGCGACCATTGCTGCGCTGACCGCAATGGGCAATGCGCGTCCGCAATTGAAGGTGCATATCCGGGCCGGGCTCAATGTCGGCCTGAGCCGCGACCAGATCGTTGAAACGATCATGCAAATGGCCGTCTATGCCGGTTTCCCGGCCGCACTCAACGGGCTATTTGCGGCCAAGGAAGTGTTCGCGGAGTAACCAGAGCGGGGTGGGGCGCGGGGCCTCACCCCTTCCTGATAAAGCTGTCCAGCACCTTCTTGCGGCCGGTTTGCTCGAAGTCGATGGTCAGTTTGTTGCCCTCGATCCCGGCAATTGCGCCATAGCCGAATTTGAGGTGGAAGACGCGTTCGCCAAAGCTGAAGGCGGATTTGTCGTTGCCCAGATCGACCGAGCGGGCGACCAGGTCCCCGTCAATCGTCATCGGGCCGCTGCCCTTGCGGCTGGCCTGCTGGGCACGGGCGCGCTGCCAGCCGGGGGTTTCATAGACGCTTTCGAACGGGTCGGCCTTGTTGAAGCGGCTGGTGGCGCCCCCGCCATAGCCATAGCCGCCATAGGAGGAGCCGGTATCGGTCACCTCGACGGCGTCGGCCGGCAATTCATCGAGAAAGCGCGAGGGAATGGCCGATTGCCACAGGCCATGGATGCGCCGGTTCTGGGCGGCAGAAATTCGCACGCGCTTGCGGCCACGGGTGATGCCGACATAGGCGAGGCGCCGCTCTTCTTCGAGCCCGGCGCGGCCGCTTTCATCCATCGAGCGCTGGCTGGGGAAGGTGCCTTCCTCCCAGCCGGGCAGGAAAACGGTGTTGAATTCCAGACCCTTGGCCCCGTGCAGGGTCATGATGGTGACGGCATCGCTCGCCTCGGTGCTGTCGCGGTCCATCACCAGGGCGATGTGTTCGAGAAAGCCGCCGAGGGTGTCGAACTCTTCCATCGAGCGGCTCAGTTCCTTGAGGTTTTCCTTGCGGCCCTCGGACTCCACCGACTTGTCGGCGCTGAGCATGTCGGTATAGCCGCTCTCCTCGAGGATCCGTTCGACCAGCTCGAACGGCTTGATGGTCTGGGCGTGGAACGTCCAGTCGTCGAACTGGGACACCAGGCTGCGCAAGGTCGTGCGCTGCTTGGGCTTGAGTTCCTCGGTATCGACCAGCATGCGGATGGCTGAAAGCAGGGGGACATTGGCCGCGCGGGCGGCACTGTGCAGCAGTTGAACCGTAGAATCGCCGAGGCCGCGCTTAGGGGTGTTGATGATGCGGTCTAGCGCCAGATCGTCGGCCGGCTGGGCGACAAGGCGCAGATAGGCGATGGCATCGCGGATTTCCTTGCGCTCGTAAAAGCGCGGGCCGCCGATGACGCGGTAATTCAGCCCCAGCGTGATGAAGCGCTCTTCGAATTCGCGCATCTGGAAGGAGGCGCGGACCAGGATAGCCATGGAATTGAGCGCTTCACCCGCCCGTTGATATTGCTCGATCTCCTCGCCGACGGTGCGGGCTTCCTCCTCGGAATCCCACAATTGGGTGACAGAAACCAGCTCGCCCTTTTCACCAACATCGGTCTGCAGCGTTTTTCCGAGGCGGCTTTCATTGAAGGCGATGAGATTGGAGGCGGCCTTGAGGATGTTGGAGGTCGAGCGGTAATTGCGCTCGAGCTTGATCACCTTGGCGCCGGGAAAGTCCTTTTCGAAGCGCAGGATATTGTCGACCTCGGCGCCGCGCCAGCCATAGATGGATTGGTCGTCGTCGCCGACCACGCAGATATTGGCCTCGCTGGCCGGTTTGCCCTGCGCGAGAAGCCGCAGCCAGAGATATTGGGCGACATTGCTGTCCTGGTATTCGTCTACCAGCATGTATTTGAATTTGCGGTGATATTCGGCCAGGACGTCGGGGTGTTCCTTGAACAGGCGAATGCATTCGAGCAGCAGGTCGCCGAAATCGGCGGCGTTGAGCACCTTCAGCCGCGCCTGGTAATCGGCATAGAGCTTGGCGCCGCGACCATTGGCATAGCCGCCGCTGTCGGCCGGCGAAACATCCTTGGGCAACAGGCCCTTGTTCTTCCAGGCATCCATCATGCCGGCGAATTGCTTGGCGGGCCAACGCTTCTCGTCGATATTCTCCACATCAAGCAACTGTTTGATGAGCCGGATCTGATCGTCCGTATCGAGGATGGTGAAGGTGCTGGTCAGACCCACGAGGCCAGCATGCTGGCGCAGGATACGGGCGCCGATGGAGTGGAATGTGCCCATCCAGGGCATTGCCTCGAGCCGGGGGACAAGTTTCTCGATCCGCTCCTTCATCTCGCGGGCGGCCTTGTTGGTGAAGGTCACCGACAGAATCTGGGAGGGCCAGGCACGATTGGTATTGATGATGTGGGCAATGCGCGTTGTCAGCACGCGCGTTTTGCCGGTGCCGGCGCCGGCGAGCACCAGCAACGGGCCATCAATGGTCTCCACGGCAAGCCGCTGTTCATCATTGAGGCCATCGAGATAGGCAGGGGTTTCCCGCCGGCCGAATTGGCTGGTGATCGACCCGGCAGGCGGGCGTTCGGTGTTGTGATTAGTGCCGGGCATCCAGAGCCTTTCCATCACGTCGCGCCGCGAGCTGGCTGCGCCGTGGGGGTATTGACGAATCTTCTTTTGTTCACGGTGCAATATAGGTGGCGCGGGCTCCGCTGTATAGAAGAACGCGGCGTCACAGCACCGTCATATCCCTGTCATCGAAGTTTTATGCGCGCGGCCTAGGGCAGTCCCCTGGACTTCAACAGGGGCTTGAACCATGTATTCCACGAAATTTCTTGCCGCACTCACGGCCGCCTTGCTGGCGACGACCGTTTCGGTCCATGCCGAACAAGTGTTCAATCGCATTGCTAGCTTTCCCGTCGCGCTGAACAATCCGGACGCCGAGGAAGGCACCGAGAATTCGGCCGAGATCATTACGGCCACCGAAGACGGTATGACGCTGGTCTATTCGAACGCCCTGCTGGGTGGCATCGGGTTTGTCGACATCACCGATCCGGCCGCGCCCAAGCCCGCTGGCTTTGTTGCACTCGATGGCGGCCCGACCTCTGTAACGGTCATTGGCGGCAAGGTCCTCGTGACTTCGGATACGAGCGAAGACTTCACCGCTCCCACCGGTTATCTGTCGGTCATCGACATTGCGACCAAGGCTATCGAGGTTACTTGTGATCTTGGGGGGCAGCCTGACGCCATTGCCAAGAATGCAGACGCATCGCTGGTGGCCATCTCGATGGAAAACCAGCGCGACGAAGACCTCAACGATGGTGAAATTCCGCAATTGCCGAGCGGTAACATCACGTTCTTCCCGGTGACCGATGGCACCGTCGATTGCGCCAGCATGCGGGTTACCGAACTGGCCGGCGTGGCAGATTTTGCCGGTGAGGATGCCGAGCCGGAATATACCGACTTCAACAGCGCCAACGAACTCGCGGTGACGCTGCAGGAAAACAATCATATTGTGATCCTCAACGGCGAGACCGGCGAGATCATCAGTGATTTCAGCGCCGGCACCGTCGATCTCGAAGGCATTGATGCCACCGAAGACGACCGTCTCAGCTTCACCGAGAGCCAGCCGGGCCGCAAGCGCGAACCCGATGCCCTGCAATGGCTGGATGACGATCGTATCGTCACTGCCAATGAAGGCGATTATGAAGGCGGTGCGCGCGGCTTCACCATCTTCAACAAAGACGGCACCGTTCTCTATGAAAGCGGCCCGTCGATGGAATATATCGCGGCCCAGCTCGGCCACTATCCAGAGGGGCGTTCGGACGCCAAGGGCGTTGAGCCCGAAGGCATGGAAGTGGGCACTTATGGCGACACCAGGTTCATTTTCGTGAACCAGGAACGTTCCTCGCTCGTGGCCGTCTACAAGGATACCGGCGGCGAGCCGGAATATTGGCAGTCACTCCCCTCGGGGGTCGGTCCAGAAGGTGCGCTGGCGATCCCGTCGCGCAATCTCTATGTGACCGCCAACGAAACCGACCTGTCGCCCGATGGGCTGGCCGGTTCCCATGTCATGATCTTCGAACTCAGCGAAAGCGAGCCGGCCTATCCACAGATCATGTCCGACCTCGACGCCGACGGTAAGCCGATTGGCTGGGCGGCACTTTCGGGCGCCGTGGGCGATGCCGAAAAGCCAGGCACCCTCTATGCCGTCAACGACAGCGCCTTCGCGGAAGCTGCGATCTACGAGATCGATGCGACCGCCAAGCCTGCCCGTATCATCAAGAAGACCATCATCACCCGCAACGGCGCTCCCGCCCAGAAGCTCGACCTTGAAGGCATTGCGCTGGATGGGGAAGGCGGCTTCTGGCTGGCTTCGGAGGGCTATACCGCCAAGCTGACGCCGCATGCGCTCTACCACGTGAACGCCGATGGCGAGATCGAGGACGAGGTCGCGTTCCCGGCCGAATTGCTGGCCAATGAAATCCGCTCGGGTTCGGAAGGCATCACCGCCATTGGCGAGGGTGACGACATGACCCTGTGGATCGCTATCCAGCGCGAGTGGAAGGATGATCCCAAGGGCCAGGTCAAGCTCGTCAGCTACAAGCCTTCAACCGAGGAATGGGGCGCTGTCGCCTACGCGCTGGAGGCCCCCTCGGAAGGCGCGTGGGTTGGCCTGTCGGAAATCACCGCCCATGGCGACTACGTCTATATCATCGAGCGTGACAACCAGATCGCCGGCAATGCGCAGCTCAAGGCACTCTATCGCGTGCCGGTCGCTGAACTTGTGGCTGCCGAGCTTGGCGGCGAACTGCCTGTCGTCACCAAGGAGCTGGTGCGCGACCTGGTTCCCGACCTCAAGAGCCTCAATGGCTATGTGGTCGACAAGGTTGAGAGCTTTGCCGTCGACGCCGACGGTGTGGGCTATGTCATCACCGACAATGACGGTGTCGATGACAGCTCGGGCGAGACCCTGTTCTGGTCGATCGGCAAGCTCTGATCGATAGAGACCAATTGACGGTGACGGCCGGGCCCAGCGCCCGGCCGTTTTTGCTTTGCCCGTCGCAAAGGCGTGATGGCACCTGCCTTTACCCCGACAATTTCATAGCGTGAATCAAGGCAATGGCGGGCTTGCTTAGGGGGCGCAAGTGCCTAAACTCTGCGCGCAAACCGGACCCATGCGTAACCGTGCTGAATCGCATCTATATCATCGTTGGCTTGCTGGCGATTTTCGTACTCGCCGGAGCGTTTATCGCGCCGCGCTTCATCCAATGGGGTGACTATCGCGAACGCATGGAAGAGCTTGCCGGCGGGGTGTTGGGCGCCAAGGTCATCATCCGCGGCGATATTGAGTTTTCCCTGCTGCCGCAGCCACGGCTGAACTTCACCGATGTGCTGGTGGGATCGGCTGACGAGCCCGCCGCGACCGTCGGCGCAGTCGAGGCCGAATTCTCCCTGATGGATTTTCTACGCGATCACTACAACATCACCCGGCTGGTGCTGCGCGAGCCGGTGGTGGATTTCACTATCGACGAAAGCGGTCTGTTTGGCAGCGGATTTGCTCCGAATGGCACGGGAACCGGGGTGGGATTGGCGCAGGCCAGCATTATCGACGCCACCGTTCGGCTGATGGATCGGCGGGTGCGCAAGACCTACGAGGCCAGCGAGGTCGATGGAGAACTCAAACTTTCCGGTCTTGCCGGGCCACTGCAATTTCAGGGCTCGGGCAGCTATGATGGCGGGCGCTACACGGCGCGGTTCAATTCGGCGCCGCTGGCCAGCGACGGATCGAGCCGGGTCACGGCTGCGGTCAGGCCGGAATCGGATGCATTTTCGTTTGCCGTCGAAGGGCTGCTGGCGGCGGGCATGGCGCCCAAATTCGACGGGACGATGACCTATCGGAAGCGCCCGCCAGTGGCGCAAAATGCGGACGAAATCCATGGCGATCTGGTGCTCGAAAGCCGAATCACGGCGTCGACCGATCGGGTGGTGCTGTCGGGCTATACTTTGCAGCCAGACGAAAATCGGGCCGGCACCAGGCTAACCGGCGCTGCCAGCATTCAATTGGGCACGCAGCAGAGTTTTGATGCGGTGATCTCGGGCGGCGTGTTCACGCTGCCGCCGCGCGATGCCAAGGAAGACGCCAATGCCCAGCCCTATGAGGCCGTCCGCCTGCTTGCTGAGCTTCCCGCGCCGCTCATTCCGCCCATTCCCGGCCGTATCGGGGTGGACCTGGCCGAAATCGGGCTGCGCGGTTTTGCCCTGCGCAATGTGCGCGTCGATGCCAGCACCGATGGCAAGGCCTGGCAGATCGAGCAATTCATCGCCGGTCTGCCGGGGGAAACCGAATTGCGCGCCAGCGGCACGCTGAGCGATGAAAATGGTTCGCCGGCATTTCGCGGACAGGCCTCGCTCGACAGCGGCAGGCTCGATGGTCTTGCTGCATTGTGGCGCAAGCCGCTGGAGAACAATCCGCTGTTCAACCAGCCGGGCAGGCTGGAGGGCCGCGTCATGCTGGGCGGCGACGCGTTCGGCCTGACCGACGGGCGGCTGACGCTGGATGAGCATGACCACGCGGTGGAACTGCGGCTGGGTTTTGGCGCAGAAAAGCGGCTCGATGTGGTGGGTCATTTCGACGACCTGGGCGCCAGCGGCAGCACGCTGATCGGCGCTCTGCTGCCCGATATGGGCGCCAGCCCCACTTTCGGTATCAGCTTTCCCATGGGCAGTTTTGCGCTCAGCGGCAACAGCGCTCAGCTGTTTGGGCTGGATGGTGCGGGTCTTGTCGCGGAGGGTATGTGGAGCGCCGGTGGGGTCGAGTTCACGCGGCTTGCCGCTGATGATCTGGGTGGCGTGGGCTTCGACGCCGCTGGCCAATTTACCGGCACGTTGACCGCGCCGCAGCTCGTGGGCAATGGCAATATCAAAATCGGCTCGGGCGATGCGCCAGCGCTTCTGGCGCTTTACGAGGGGCTGAAGACGCCGGCGGACTGGCGCAATTTCCTCGCGCTTTCCGTACCGGGCGACATTGCCTTTGATCTGGGCGCACCGGCGGGCGAGAACGGGCAGACGCTCACCCTGGATGGCACGCTTGGCGCCGCCAATCTCGATGCCCGCCTGCAGCTTGGCGGCGGCCTGGCGGCGGCTTTCAGCGCGCCACTGCGTGTTACTGCGATGCTGGAATCGACCGACACCGCCGGCTTGACGCGCCAGATCGGCCTGGGTGAAGCCGATCTGTTCGCCGGGCCGGGTTCCATGTTGGTGGCCATTGGCCTCGAAGGCACGCCGTCCACCAGTCTGAATGGCAGCATTACCACCAGCCTCGGCAGCGAGAGCGTCGGGTTTGCCGGTAATCTGGTGTTCGGCCCCAATGCCGAATTGCAAGGCACGGGGCAGCTCAATGTCGATCTGGCCGATGCCGGGGGGTTAGCGCAGATTGCCGGCGGCCGCGATCTCAGCCTGCCCATGGCCAAGGGTAGTGCCGACCTGCATTTCGAGGGTGAGCGGCTGGCGCGGCTGACCAATGTGCAGGGAACTTCCGGCGAAACCGGCTTTACCGGCGAGCTCTCCTTGTCCCGTACCAATAATGCGGCGGCAGTGGCAGGTAATTTCACCATTGAGGAGGTTTCCGTCGAAGGCCTTTCCACTGCCGTGTTCGGTTCCGCAGCGCTCGTTCCGGGCGATAGCATATGGCCCGAAGGGCCAATCGCCTCGGGGGATGCACCGCGCCAGACGCGGGGTTCGGTCAGCATTACTGCGCCGCTCGTCTCGGCTGGCGGCGTCGCAAGGATGACCGATGCCAGTTTTGAACTAAGCTGGGATGAGAGCCGCCTGCGCCTCGCTCGCTTCGAAGCTGGGCTGGGCGGCGGCAAGGCGACGCTCGATCTGTCTGTGTGCTGTGCCGGAGCGCTGCTGGACAAGACGGTCAGCGGCCGACTGACCCTGGCCGGTGTGCCGGTCAACTCCATTGCTTTTCCGGCCTTGGCGGCGATGGTGGGGGGCACGATCGAGGGCGGCGTGCGGTTCGAGGGCACCGGGGCAAGCCTGGCTTCGGTGTTTGGCGCCATGACCGGCGAAGGCAATTTCACGCTGACCAATCTGGCGGTGGATCAGCTTGATCCGCGCGTGTTCGGCGCTGTGTCGGGCCTCGATGATGTGCTCAATATGGAACCCGATGCTTTGGCCGGAATTATCGGCGTGGCCTTGCAACAGGGCCCGTTTACCGCGAGCCAGGCGACCGGTGCCTTCACCGTGGCCGGCGGCGTGGCGCGGCTGGCCAATTTCATCGTCGAAGGGCAGGGCGGCCGGTTGGCTGGCAATATCAATGTACAGCTTGCCACGCTTGGCCTCGAGGGTGGGTTTGCGCTGACCCCGCTTGGGTTCGACGATGCCAATGGGCTCATCTCGGCCGACACGGCGCGGATCGGGACCCAGCTATCGGGTAGTGTGCTGACGCCGGTGTCCACGCTCGATCTGGATACGCTGATCGCGGCCATTCAGGTGCGCGCCAATGAGCTGGAAGTGGAACGCCTGGAAGTCCTGCGCGCCGAGGATGCGGAGCGCCAGCGGGCGGCGGCCGAGGAGCGCAACCGGCTGATCGAGGAACAGCGCCAGCGTGCCGCCGCAGAAGCTGCCCGCCGGGCCGAGGAAGAAGCTGCGCGGCAGGCGGCGGAAGAGGCGCGGCGTCTCGAACTACAGCAATTGCAGCCGCAAACGCAGCCTCAACCCACACCGTCTCAGCCGCAGGGTCCGCTTGACCTGGGGCTGCCGGCACCGCCACCGGTCAACCAGCCGTTCACTCTGCCGCTGAACTAGCGGCCGCGCGGTCCTGATACCATTTGAGTGCGGCCAATCGCGCCGCCGAGGACAGGTTTGTCGTCTGGCGCGTTTCGTCGATGGATTTGATGAGACCGGCCATGGTCTGGCCGCGGCTGGCGGCGAGTTCGGCAAGCGCTGCCCAGAATTCGGGCTCAAGCGCGATGCTGGTGCGATGGCCGGCAATGGAGAGCGAGCGCTTTTCCATGCCCGGCTGGCGTTACGGCTTTTTGCGGAAGGCGTCGAGGCTCACGACCTTTTCGCCGGGCTTCTCGTCGTCGGCGGGGGTAGCCGGATCGGCCGCGTGTTCAAGGGCGTCGTCGGCATTGTCTTCCTGCCCGTCATCCCGCGCGGCCGTTGCCGGGTCGAATTGCAGGCCGAACTGCACGGAGGGGTCGAAGAACCCTTTGACTGCGGAGAACGGGATCACCAGCGTTTCGGGGATGCCGTCGAAGGACAGGCCAACCTCGAAGCCGGTTTCGTTGACCTTGAGGTCCCAATACTGGTTCTGGATGACGATTGTCATTTCCTTGTCGTACTGGCCGAGCAATTTTTCGCTCAGGCGCACGCCGGGGGCGCGGGTTACGAAGGAAATGAAGAAGTGATGGTCACCGGGCAGGCCGGTTTTGGCAACTTCGGCCAGAACCTTGCGCACGACGCCGCGCAGGGCTTCCTGGGCGAGAATGTCGTATCGCATGTGATCTTCGGCCATAATTACCCTTCTTGCGCCTTGGGGAGCGAATCCCGAATGGCCCATATCAGCCTCACGTTCCATGAGAATTCAAGGATAAAGGCGTCACGCTTGGGCGATTGGGACAATGTTAATGCAGGCTTCTGTTGCCAGGTGCCTGCGGACCCCGCCTGTCGCCCGGCTAGGAGCGGAGGACTTAATTTCCCAATGCTAGCACTGCTTACGCAGCGAGAGCGACTGGAGCCTTATGGTTGTCATTTGCAACTATAAGTTTTGGACCGATAACGGTGGTACCTCACCGAGCAAAAGCACACCCTTTACGCCCTCGTCGATCCTGTTTCGCCCCCATTGGCTGGCCCTTTGGCGGGCTAGATGGTGGAGGCGCCGGGTACTGCCCCCGGGTCCGAAAGGTTTATTACGATGACAGTTTATTGCCATAGCCCTTGCGGGCAATTCCTATATAGGCGCACCCGACCGGTGATGCAATCGTTCACCGACAGGGCGAATTGGTTAGCGGACTGTTAGCATCGAGGCGCGTACCGGCTAACACTTCACCCGTTCCACTGCATCCCCATATAAACGCCGCCGGATTCCAGTTCGTCGAGCATCTGCGCCAGATGCTTCTGCCTGGTTTGCTCGGTTTTGACCTTGTTGATCCAGAGCAGGTAATCATTGCGCTGATAGGGTGGGCGCGCGTCGTATTTTTCGCGCAGGCCGCGTTCGTCGAGCGCGGCGCTGACGAAGCCGGGCATGGTCTCGCGCGGACGCAGGGGACGCAGGACCGGGCTCATTTCAGCACCGCCTGAGCCTCGATCTCGATCAGGACATCGGGATTGGCGAGGGCGGCGACGCGGAAGCCGGTGACGGTGGGCGGGTTGGTTCTTTGGCCCCACACTTTCATCCATTCGCCGAAGGCGGCGTTGAGGTCGATGTTCTGCTGCATGATGATGGTGACCTTGACCAGGTCCTCAAGTTTGGCGCCGGCGGCGTCCAGCACCTTTTGCAGGTTGGCCAGCGCCTGCGCGGTCTGCTTGCCGACATCGCCCTTGCCGACGATCTGGCCATTGGCATCGACGCCGTTCTGGCCGCCGATCAACAGGATACGGGCGCCCGCCGGCAGGATGATGCCTTGCGAGAAAACCGGGCTCTTATACATGCCCTGGGGATTGATATGTTGGACGGCCATTGTAATTTCTCCTTGCGGTGCGGCCAACGAATAGCACCGGGTCCTGACAGCCTGTGTCAGTGCTTGATGCGGTATTCTATTACCAGCTTTGCGACGCGGTATTGCTACAACCGGCCGTTGGCGATCCAGTTCCCCGCCGGGCGATGATGGAGAACCGCGTTGACCGGTCGGGATGTGGACACAGCATCACGATGAGCCCGTTCGCCAAGAGAATCGTCTAGAGTGCCGGCATGCAGCCCTATCTAAAACTTCTCTCCGATATTCTTGAACATGGTACGGACAAGTCCGACCGGACCGGTACCGGTACGCGCAGCCTGTTCGGCTATCAGATGCGGTTCGATCTGGCGCAGGGCTTTCCCCTGCTGACCACCAAGCAGTTGCACCGCAAATCGATCATTTATGAGCTGCTCTGGTTCCTTCGCGGCGAGACCAATGTGCGCTGGTTGCAGGAGCGCGGGGTCAAGATCTGGGATGAGTGGGCCGATGAAAACGGCGATCTCGGACCGGTCTATGGTTCGCAATGGCGCAGTTGGCCGGCACCGGATGGGCGCAAAATCGACCAGATCGCCAATGTGGTGCATTCGATCAAGACCAAGCCGGATTCGCGGCGGCACATCGTTTCGGCCTGGAATCCGGCCGAGGTGGATGAGATGGCGCTGCCGCCATGCCACTGCCTGTTCCAGTTCTATGTCGCCAATGGGAAGCTAAGCTGCCAGCTCTATCAGCGTTCGGCCGATACGTTCCTGGGCGTGCCGTTCAACATCGCGTCCTATGCGCTGTTCACCCATATGATGGCGCAGGTGACGGGGCTCGAAGTGGGGGAATTCGTCCATAGCTTTGGCGATGTGCACCTTTATTCCAACCATTTCGAGCAGGCCAGGGAGCAGCTAAGCCGCGAGCCACGACCGTTGCCGGTGCTCAAGATCAACCCGGATGTGAAACGGCTGGAGGACTTCGTGTTCGAGGATTTCACATTCGAGGGCTACGATCCGCATCCCAATATCAAAGCGCCCATAGCGGTATGAGCCGGAGCCTGAGCGAAATCAGCGAACTGGTGGCGCGCGTTTCCGATATTTACGCGGAGCGCAACGATATTGCCCGGGATGACGACTGGTACATCCTCAAGCTGCAGGAGGAGCTGGGCGAACTCACGGCCGAGCATCTGAAGGCCAGCGGGCGCGGGCGGCTCAAGGGCGCTACGCAAAGTATCGTGCAGCAGGCCAAGGAAGACGAGGCGGCAGACGTCCTAGCTATGCTGCTGCTGTTTGCGCGACAGAATGGCATCGATCTCGATGCGGCGCTGGAACGCAAATGGTTCAGCCATTTGCCTGGCTGATTTACGCCAGGCGTACGTCGCGCCGCCATTTCATCTGGTGGCAAAGAATCTGGACAAGGGGCTAACCCTTTACGCCATATGCGTTTTTGGAGTGTTGGAACATGAGGGTGTTTTCGCGATTGGTTTGTGTGCTCGCCGCCTCCGTGGCGGTGCCGACGCAGGCGAATGATACGGCGGCGCAATTGGTTACCGGCGGGCTGGAATTCGTCATCAATGACGACATCAAGATGCTGAGCGAAGAGCTGTTCATCTCGCGCGACGAAATCCGCGTCGTCTATGAATTCCAGAACAATACCGACACAGACCAGAATGTGCTGGTGGCCTTCCCCATGCCCGATATCGAGCCGGATTGGTGGTCGCCGACCGCGTTCCCCGATGGGCCGAACGACAATCTCTTCCACTTCCAGACCACGTTCAATGGTCAGCCGGTCAAGGCCGAGCTGCATGAATATGCCATCGCGGCGGGGGTCGATCGCTCGGACTATCTGCGCGAAAAGGGCATTTCGCTGGTGTCGTTTGCGCAATCGACCAATGAAGCAACCGATGCGCTGGATGATGCGACCAAGGCGGAAATGCTGCATTTGGGCATGTTCGTGCCCGATATGTATGACGAGAGCGACGGCGCCGAGACCAACTATTATCCAATGTGGACCTATCGGGCGACCTATACCTGGGAGGCCAATTTCCCGGCCGGGGAAACCGTCAAGGTCGAGCATCGCTATAAGCCCAGCGTGGGCGGCACGACCGGCGTCAGCTTCCTGAGCGAGCCCTATGAGGGGTTCGACCCGGCGGCGGAATACCGGGAGCGCTATTGCACGGACGAGGCCTTCCTCAATGCCGTGCGCAAGACGGTCAAGAGCGGGGATGAGCCCTGGGCGGCGCCGTTCTACGAAAGCTGGATTTCCTACATCCTGACCACGGGCGGCAATTGGGGCGGTGGCTACATCCCCAAGTTCCGGCTGGTGGTGGACAAGGGCGACGAAGCCAATCTGGTGTCATTCTGTGGCGAGGGTATCAAGAAGACCGGGCCGACGACGTTTGAAATGGTGGCGACCGATTTCTACCCGGAGAAGGAACTGGAGATTCTCATTCTTGAGCGGCACGAGGATTACTGAACGTGAGCCTGGTCATTCGCCCGGCTCTTGCGGCTGATGCCGCGACCATTGTCGGTTTCGTGCGGGCGCTGGCAGCCTATGAAAAGCTCAAACACGAAGTGCAGGCCAATGAGGCCGATATAGTGCGCGACCTGTTCGGCGCGGATCCCAAAGTGTTCTGCGAGATTGCCGAATGGCAGGGCGAGCCGGTGGGGTTCGCGCTCTGGTTCTATACCTATTCCACTTTCCAGGGACGGCACGGCATCTGGCTCGAGGATTTGTTTGTTGACCCGTCCTTGCGCGGCAAGGGGATCGGCAAGGCCTTACTGATCAATCTGGCGCAGCGTTGCGTGGCCGAGGGGCTGGGACGCTTTGAATGGTGGGTGCTCGACTGGAACGAGCCGAGCATCGACTTCTATAAATCGCAGGGTGGGGTGATGCAGGACGAATGGACCAAGGTGCGGGTCGATGGCGACGCGCTGGCCCGGCTGGGGGCGCTATGAGCATCAGAATTGCCATGATCGCCGGCGTCGCCGAAAATGGCGTGATCGGCAGCGAACAGACCATTCCCTGGCGCATCCCATCCGACTTCGCCTTTTTCAAGCGCATGACCATGGGCAAGCCCATGATCATGGGGCGCAAGCAATATGAGACGGTTGGAAAACCTTTGCCCGGCCGCACCAATATCGTGGTCACAAGGCAGGAGGGCTATCAGCCCGAGGGGGTGGTGGTGGTTTCCAGCGTGGATGCGGCGCTGCAAAAAGCACGGGAAATTGCGGAAAAAGACGGTGTTGACGAGATCATGATCATCGGTGGCGGCGATATTTATGCCCAGCTTATGGGCGTGGCCGACCGTCTTTACATCAGCCATATCGCACTTTCGCCAGAGGGCGACATCCGGTTTCCCGCAATAAACCCCGCAGAATGGGCGATTGTGGACGAGCCGGAGGTGACCCCGATGGAGAAGGACCAGGCCGGCTACCGCGTCAAAGTGTATGAGCGACATAACGGAACCGCGCATTGATCGGGTGACGCGCTTGCCTATATATGTCCACGACGAAACAAACATATCCTGAAAGGATTGCGATGCCGTGGGAGAGTAACGGAGGCGGGGGTGGCCGCAATAATAATGGCGGCCCCTGGGGGCAAGCGCCCGGTGGCGGCGGCAGTGGTGGTCCACGCCGGCCAGGGGGTGGCAATACGCCCAACCTCGAAGATATTCTCAATCGCGGCCGTGACCAGTTCAAGGGCGGTGTACCCGGCGGACGCTGGGCGCTGATTGGCGGCGTGCTTGCCGTCATCGCGTTTTGGGGGCTGAATTCGATCTATACGGTCGATCCGCAGGAAGTGGGCGTCGAGCTGCGCTTCGGTAAGCCCAAGCCCGAATTGTCCATGCCGGGCCTGCATTTCCATCTTTGGCCGATCGAAACCGTCGAGCGTGTCACGGTCACCGAGAACCAGACCACGATCGGGGCGGCAACGGCTTCGGGTTCGCGCGCCAATTCCAATGGCGGCAGCGGGCTGATGCTGTCTGGTGACCAGAATATTGTCAATGTGCAGTTTTCGGCGCTGTGGTCGGTGAGCGATCCGGTGGCTTACCTGTTCAATGTGCGTGACCCTGAAGAAATGGTCCGCAATGCCGCGGAAAGCGCGATGCGCGAAGTGGCAGGGCGCCGTCCGGCCCAGGACATCTATAGCGATGACCGCCGCGGCATTGAGCTCGAAGTCCAGCAGATCACCCAGTCGATCCTCGACAGCTATCAGTTGGGCGTGCGTATCGGGCAGGTGCTGATCGAAAATGCCGGTCCGCCGGCCGAAGTCATCGACGCCTTCAACGAAGTGCAGCGTGCCCGCCAGGACGAAACGCGCCTGCAGGAAGAAGCTCGCTCCTACGCCAACACCCTGTTGGGTGATGCGCGTGGCCGGGCTGCGGCCCTGCGCGAAGATGCGGCTGCGTACAGCAACCGCGTGGTGCAGGAAGCAACCGGTGAGGCGCAGCGCTTCAACGCGATCTATGCCGAATATGTCAATGCGCCCGAAGTGACGCGCAAGCGCCTGTTCCTCGAGACCATGGAAGAGGTCTATAGCGGCTCCGAAAAGGTGCTGATCGAGAGCGGGGCCAATGGGCAGGGTGTCGTGCCTTATCTGCCATTGCCTGAACTGCGCCCAGGCGCCAGAACGACCACGCCACCGACAACCGGGACGGGGAACTAAGCCATGAGCAATCGTCTGATTATCCTTGGCGTTGCCATTCTCGCCGCCCTTTATGTCGTGTTCTCCTCGCTCTACATCGTGAACGAGCGCGAACAGGCCATCGTCATGCGCTTTGGCCAGATCACCGATATCCGCACCGAACCGGGGCTTTACTTCAAGATCCCGACCGATATCGTGGATACGGTGCAGATCATCGAAAACCGGCTGTTGCGCTATGACATTGCCAATATGACGGTGCAGGTTTCGGGCAATGCCTTCTACCAGGTGGATGCCTTCCTGACCTATCGCATCTCCGATCCGCGGCTGTTCCGTGAACGCGCCCTGGGCCAGCTTTCGGTGGTCGATGACCGTATCGGGACGCGTTTCGACTCGGCTTTGCGCCAGGTCTATGGTCTGCGCGAATTCAATGCGGCCCTGTCCGAACAGCGCCCGCAGATGATGCGGGAAGCGCGTGACCTGATCCGTCCGGATATGGCGGAGCTGGGCATTGAAGTGGTCGACGTTCGCATCCTGCGCACGGACCTGGATCAGGACGTGTCTGCCACCACCTTCGAGCGCATGCGCGCCGAGCGTCTGGCGGAAGCGGCCCTGTTGCGGGCCCGTGGCCAGGAGCAGGCACAGAGCCTGCGCGCCATCGCGGACCGTCAGGCCGTCGAAATCGTTGCAGCGGCGACCCGCGATGCGGAAATCATCCGTGGTACGGGCGATGCCGAGCGGAACCGTCTGTTCGCGGCGGCCTATGGTCAGGATGAGGAATTCTTTGAGTTCTTCCGCTCGATGCAGTCCTACCGTACCGCGCTGACCGGCACCGGGACCACGATGGTGTTGTCGCCCGATAGCGAATTCTTCCGCTATTTCGGCTCCAATGGGGAAATCCCGGCGGCCAATGCCAATCTGGCGCCGCCGCTGCCGATCGCGCCAGTGCCAGAAACGCCGGCGACCAGCGATGAGCCGGCCCTGGACGGGTTGGGCATCGAGGATAGCGTGGCGCCGACCATGACGCTGGAGGACGGCTCGCAGCTGGCTCCCACCGTCGGCACGGAAGCGCCGCCGGCTGTGGAAGTGGAACCGGCTCCGGTCGATACCACCCCGACCCAGACAACGACGCCGCCGGCCAGTCCGCCCGCAAGTCCATAAGAATAAACCGGCGCCTCAGGGCGCCGGTTTTGTTTTGGGGGGGTGGTCTAGGTTTTGGGATTGGCAATCCGATAGAGCACATGCGGGCGCAGGGGGTGGCCCTCGGCGATCCGGGGGTGTTCGAAGTCGGCGCGTGGGTCGCGGACGAGGCCGAGTTTTTGCATCACGCGCTGGCTGGGCAGGTTCACCCGGGCGGTGAAGGCTGCGACCTCGGAAGCGTGCAACTGGGTGAAGGCGTGTTCGAGCGCGGCGCGAGCGGCTTCTGGCGCGTAGCCCTGGCCCCAATAGTCCTTGCCGAATACCCAGCCGATTTCGAGTTTGGGTTCGGTGGGAATGGGGAAATTGATGTCGGCCGTGCCGGTCAGCCCGAGCATGGCGCCATCCGACTTTCGCTCCACCGCCAGGAAATGGGCGGTGCCATTGGCGAGCCCGGCGATCATTTTGTCGATCCAGGCATCGGCCTCCGCGCGGCTGCGGGTGGCCTGATAGAACCGCATGACATGGGAATCGGCGACGATTGCCGCGAAGGCCTCGCGGTCGGTATCGCGCCATTCGCGCAGCAGCAGCCGTTCGGTTTCCAGCTTCATCGCACGATATCTTCTTCGGCATAGCCTTGCAGATAGAGCAGGGCGGTGAGGTCGCCGTGGTCGATGCGGATGCCGGCTTGGGCGGCTACGGCGGGCTTGGCATGGAGGGCGACGCCGAAGCCGGCGACGCGGATCATGTCCAGATCATTGGCGCCGTCGCCGACGGCGATGGTGGCGCTGAGCGGCAGGTTGCGCTCGGCGGCGAGGGCGGTGAGGCGCTCGCGCTTGGTGGATTTATCGACGATGGGCTTTTGCACCGTGCCGGTCAGGACGTCGCCGTCAAAGAGCAGGACGTTGGCGATGGCCTCGTCGAAGCCGATGCGCTTGGCGAAATAGTCGGCGAAAAAGGTGAAGCCGCCCGAGACGAGCGAGGTATAGGCGCCATAGGCCTTCATGGTCTGGATCAGGGCGCGACCGCCGGGAGCGAGGGTGATCTGCTCGCGGCGCACTTCCTCGATGACCTTGCGTTCCAGCCCCTTGAGCAGGGCGACGCGGGTATCGAGCGCCTGGGCGAAATCGAGTTCGCCGCGCATGGCGCGGTCGGTGATCTCGGCGACTTGCTGCTTGATGCCAAGGGCGGCGGCCAGCTCGTCAATGCATTCCTGCTCGATCATGGTGGAATCCATGTCGGCGACGAGGATCGGCTTGCGGCGGCCTTCGGTGTCCACCAGAGCGGCGTCGACCTTGCGCGTGCCGATGACTTCACGGGCAAGGGCCAGCGCATTGGTTGACTTCGGCTCGATGATCTCGCAGGCAATGGCGTGATTGAGCCAATTGAGCTGGCCGCCGATCTGTTTGACGACGGCAGCGGCCAAAGCCGGGTCGAGTTCGGAATCGGCGGGATTGGCGATGAGGCAAAGGACCGGCATGGTAGGCAACACTTTCTGGGGGGCGGCGTGACGGGCCGCAGGCGCGCCGTTCTGATAGCGGGTCCGACTGCCAGCGGCAAGTCGGCGCTGGCGCTCGCCATGGCGGAGCAAGAGGGCGGCGTTATCGTCAATACCGACGCTATGCAGGTCTATGACACGGTGCGGGTGGTCACGGCGCGGCCAAGCGAGGCGGAGGAGGCACGGGCCGATCACCGGCTTTATGGGAGAGTGCCGGCGTCTGCTCGGTTCTCGACCGGGCAATGGCTGAGCGCGGCCAAGGCGGTGATCGAGGCGAATGAGGGGCCGCTGTTTTTTGTTGGTGGAACAGGGCTTTACTTCGATGCCTTGCTAAACGGATTCGCGGATGTGCCGGAGGTTTCGGCTGACGTCGCGCTTGAAGTTCAACAAGAGATTCAGGAATTGGACGCGGGCCAGCGGCTGGCTTTGTTGCAGCGGGAGGACCCGGCTACCGCTGCCCGGCTCAAGGTGGCCGATCCGCAGCGCCTGATCCGTGCTCTGGCAGTCAAGCGGGCGACGGGGCGGATGTTGTCGAGCTTTCAGGATGAGCCGCAGGCGGGGTTGCTTGGTGAGTTTGCCGTGGAACGCATGGTACTTGATCCCGACCGGGATGTCTTGCGCGGGCGGATTGCCAAGCGCTTTGCCACCATGTTCGAGAGCGGTGCGGTGGCCGAGGTCGAGGCGTTGCGCGCGCAGAAGCTCGATCCCAGCCTGCCGGTAATGAAGGCGATTGGTGTGCCCGAAATCAGCGCGTGGCTGGATGGGGCGATGGGGGAGGGCGAGGCGATCCGGTTGGCGACGATTGCGACGCAGCAATATGCGAAAAGGCAGCGGACCTGGTTCCGTAACCGGATGGGGGATTGGCCACGGCGAGGGCTCGCTGGGTCATAGCGCGCGGGATACCAGGCCGAGGCGTTCGCGGAGGGCGAAGCGGGTTACCAGGACCAGGGCGACGAAGGCGAGGCCGACGGCGAGGCCGGTCCAGATGCCGATGCCGCGCCAGCCGAGGATGAAGCCCAGAACATAGGCGACAGGCAAGCCAAGGGCCCAATAGCCGATAAAGGCCAGCACCATGGGGATTTTGGTGTCGCTGAGGCCGCGTAGCGCGTGTGCGGCTACGACCTGGGCGCCATCGACCAGCTGGAACACGCCGGCCACCATGAGGAAGCTGGCGGCCAGCGCCAGGGCATTGGCATTTTCAGCGTGGCTGGGGTCGAGGAACAGACGGACAATAACTGGCGCCAAGGTGAGAAACGCGATGCAGGACAGCGCCATGAAGCCGGTGCCCAGTGCAAAAGCCGTCCAGCCGGCGCGACGGATGCCCTGCGGGTCGTTGCGGCCATAGGCCAGGCCCACGCGCACGGTGGCGGCCGTGCCCAGGCCCAGCGGCACCATGAAGGCCATGCTGGCGCATTGCAGCGCGATGGCATGGGCTGCCACTTCGTCAGTGCCCAATTGGCCCATCAGCAGGGCGGCGGCAGTGAACAGGCCAACCTCGGATAGCAATGTCAGTCCGATTGGCGTGCCGATGCGGAAAATCTGTGCGAATCGCGACCAATCCGGCTTCCAGAACCGCACCAGCAGGTGAAAGCGCCGGTAGCGGCGGTGCCGCAAAACGTAAGCAGCGAGCGCGGTGAACATCGCCAGATTGGTCAGCAGCGTCGCCAAGGCCGCGCCACGGAGTTCAAGCCGTGGAAAGCCGAAATTGCCGAAGATCAGCGCATAATTGACCAGAGCGTTGCACACGACGCCGCCCACGGTAACCAGCAGGATGATGCGGGTATTGGCAAAGGCCGACAGCAGCGACCGGAACGCGACAAGCCCCAGTGCCGGGAACAGCATCCACACCGCGATATGAATGTATTGTTCGGCCATGATGGAGAGGTCTGCGTCCTGGCCCAATAGGGCAAAGATGGGCCGGATCTGCCACAGAATCGGCGTCAGGCAGACCGTCAGGGCAATGGCTGCCCAGCACCCTTGCCGAACGATGCGGCGCACCGCCTTGATGTCGTGTGCGCCACGCGCCTGGGCCACCAGTGGCGCTACGGCACCGACAATGCCCATGCTGCCGACCAGAAATGGCATCAGGAAGGTGGTCGCCAGCGTGCCGGCGGCGAGATAGCTCGGCCCGAGCCAGCCGAGCATGATGACGTCGGTCATGGTCAGCGCCGTGCCGGCCAATTGCGCAATAACCAGCGGCCAGGCCAGGGTGAATGTGGCGCGAAGTTCATCCCACCAGCCCGAATCGGCCGGAACGGAACTGGCGGCCGCGCCGGGCGCCGCCGTGATGTGCTCGTTCATTTGATATCATCCCAATCGCCAGTCAGCATTAGACGAAGCCCGCCTGACGCGATAGGGCATGGCGGCAAAAGGAACCAAGTCATGCAGCCAAATAGCGATTTGCCCCGGCGTATTCTGCTGCTCGCCGCGGGCCTGGCCGGGGCCGTTGGCGTCATATCGGCTGCGGCCGCGTCCCATGCCGGGGAGAGCCGGAACCTATCGGCAATCGCCACCATTTGCCTGGCGCATGGCCCGGCCTTGCTGGCCTTGTGCGCCATTGGACTCGACAGCCGGATGTTCCGTCTTGCGGCCTATCTGCTCGCGGCGGGCACGTTGATCTTCAGCGCGGATTTGGGGATTCGCGAGTGGCTGGGCCATGGCGCTTTTGCTGGAGCCGCGCCCTTGGGCGGTGCCGGGATGATCTTTGGCTGGGTTCTGATTGTAATTGGTGCACTCTTTTCGCGGCAATGACTGGGCTTGCTGCAAAAAAGCTGGAATCATGGCGGAACCATTCCGCCGTCCGGCGCATTTGGTCGTCGATAATATCTTTGGAGGGTTTCCATGCATAAGTTTCTGATCATCGCCGCCGCCGCTTTGTCGCTAGCAGCGTGCACGCCTACCCAGCAGGGTGCTGCGGTGGGTGCGGGCGCAGGCGCCATTGTCGGCGCTGCCACCACTGGTAGCGTTCTGGGCACTGTCGTTGGTGCCGGTGTCGGCGGCGTGGTCGGCGCTGCAGCGGGCAACATGATTGGCCGCGTCGAAGGCAGCGGCAATCGCTGCGTCTACGAACGCCCCAATGGCACGCGCTACGTTGATAGCTGCCCGCGCGGCTAAATAGAGTTGCAGCATCGCCCCATGCTGCAATGCGCCCTCAGGCGCCAAAAAAGCACCCGGTCCGGAGTCCCTCCTGGGCCGGGTGTTTCATCGATCGAGCGAAGTGCCTTGAATTTGCATCCGATAGCGACAATATTTGACGTCTGACGTTACACTTGTCTTGCGCTATCTGACGACCGGCATGCCGGAAACTTGGCTACCTCCTGATCTGTGAATCGTTCGGCAGGGCCTGTCTCAAAGAGGCCTATGTTCAACTCCTGGCCGCGTGAGCGGCGAGCACTCATTAAGAGGATGCACTCATGGCTACCATCACCGGTACCGTCAAATTCTTCAACACTACCAAGGGCTTCGGCTTCATTTCGCCTGAAAATGGCGAAAAGGATGCGTTTGTCCACATCTCCGCCGTTCAGCGTTCGGGCCTGCAGGGCCTGTATGAAGGCGACAAGGTGACCTACGAACTCGAGACCGGCCGCGATGGCAAGGTTTCGGCGACGAACCTGACCCTGCTGAGCTAAGCGGCGGTTTGCGTTGACGAAAGGGCCCCTTGCGGGCCCTTTTTTGTTAGCTGGCGAGGCCGGTGCGATTGCCCTAGAACAGCGCCATGCTGCGTGAATTTTTCAATCTGTGGAATCCGAGGGTTGAGTCGCCGCCCGGGCTGCGCCAGTCCGGCGCCGTGCCCTATGTGGTGCGCGACGGCAGGGTCGTGTTCCTGCTGGTCACCTCGCGGCGCACCGGGCGCTGGATTTTTCCCAAGGGCTCGATCAGCGATGGCATGAGTGCCTGGGACAGCGCGGCCAAGGAAGCCTTCGAGGAGGCCGGGGTAACCGGGGTGGTGGAGGCCGAGCCACTGGGCAGTTATCGCCTTAGCGACAAGGGGCAATTGGTCGATGTCGACCTTTATCCGTTGCTTGTGGAAACCCAGCTCGACAGCTGGGACGAGATGGACCAGCGCCGGCGCCATTGGGCGTTGCTCAGTGAAACCAAGCGACTGCTGAAGGACCGCGCCCTGACCAAGGTGGCCTACCGGCTGCATCACAGGCTGATGACGGAGCTTGCCAGCCAATAGAATAGTGCGCCCATGGCGGTGGCGGCCGGCAGGGTAATGACCCAGGCCGCGGCGATCCGTGCGACCTTGAGGCGCCGCACCAGATAGCGCCGGTCGTGGCGCCGTTCGCGGGCAATGGCTTCTTCCGGGGTAGCATTGAGCGAGGCTGGATCAAGGAAACGCGCATTGCCGGCGGCGGCTCCCTGCATGTTCCGCATGGCCAGATATTCGCGCAGGAAGCCCACGCCGAACACTGCGCCCACCGCGACATGTGTTGATGAAACAGGCAAGCCAAAGGCTGAGGCCAGCAAGACCGTGCCGGCGGCCGATAGCGCGACGCAGAAGGCGCGGATTTCGTTGAGCTTGGTGATCTGCTCGCCAATGGTGTGGATGACGCGCGGGCCGAACAGCGACAGGCCGCAGGCAATGCCGAAGGCGCCGATGGCCAGGGTCCAGAGCGGGGCGACACCGCCGGCAACCGGGCCCGGCGCTGCCCCGATAGCTGACAGGATGGCGGCGAATGGGCCAATGGCGTTGGCGACGTCGTTGGAGCCATGCGCAAAGGACAGCAGCGCTGCGGCGACCACCAGCGGCGGGCGGAACAGGCGGCCGATCTGCTTCTTGCGATTCTCCATGGTCAGCGAGTTCATGCGCACCCAGGGCATGGCGAGGATCCAGCCCAGGGCGGCGGTCGCAAGGCTTATCGCGGCGACGGTGTAGAAATCGGGACGCCAGCCCTGCGGATGCAGCTTGGTGCTGAGATAGGCGGCGAACAGGCCCGCCATGGCCGCCACCAGCAGCGGCACCCAGAGCCGCGCGGCGCCGATTTTGTCGATGCGCCGCGTGATCAGCTTGCGGATAATAGCGTGGATAGCGGCCGCCAGGATGCCGCCGAGAATGGGGGAGAGGGTCCAGGTGACGGCAATTGTGCCGACGATTGGCCAGGCGATGGCGCTTGGCCCGGCCGCAGCAGCGAAGGCGCCGACAATGCCGCCAACAATGGCGTGGGTGGTGGAGACAGGGGCGCCGAACAGGGTCGAGATATTGATCCACAGCGCCGCGGCCAGCAGGGCCGAGGTCATGGCCAGCATCATGGTGCGATCGGCAAATCCATGGCCCAAAGTCAGCAGGTCGCCGGAGACCGTCGTAATGACCTCATTGCCGGCAAACAGGGCGCCGCAGATTTCGAAAACCGCGGCCAAGGCCAGGGCACTGCCCATGGTGATGGCCTTGGCGCCGACGGCCGGGCCGACATTGTTGGCAACGTCATTGGCGCCGACATTGAGCGCCATGTAGGCGGTCGCCGCCGCGCCGATCACCGCCAGATAGCGCAGCGGGCCATCGGGAATGAACCAGGAGGCCCAGAGTACCGCCGCGCCTACAAAGAGGGCGGCGATGAAAATGAGCAGGGCGCGGTTCACGCCAGGGCTCGCGGCGCTTCAGCGCGAGAGGGCAGGGAGGTTGGGGCGGCCGAAATCATCTGTGGTGCATTGTCCAGAATGGGTCTCCACCTTGGACAATTGTTTGCAGCATTTGTCGACTGAAATGGGGAGGAGAGCCTGCGTTCCACCTCCGATATCTCAGCGGCCGTCATTGTCCGGCTTGTCCGGGCAATCCATCTTACCCAAGATGGATCACCCGGACAAGCCGGGTGATGACGGGGAGGATGGATCGGGGCGTATCCGGCGTTAGCCCTCAATTCGCTACCTGCCGTTGCAGTTCATTGCCCAACTCGCCCATCAGCCATTCGGTGCCCTGCTTGCGCTGGTCGACAGTGTCGAGGCCATCGAAGAAGCAGCCGTGTTCGGTGACGCTGAGGCGGGTGCCGGTGCCATCGGCGAACAGCTCGACGGCAGCGACTGAGACGGAGATGCGCTGGCCGCCCAGGCTCATCTGGTAGGTATAGACGATGCGGTTATTCTCCACGATGTCCTGATAGGTCACGTCATAGCTGTAGCTGCCGCCATTGGGGCCATCGCCTTCGGCATATTCGCGGCCGCCCTCGCGGAATTCGAACATCTTGGTGTCGTTGCCGGCGGCGAACCAGCGCTTCTTGATTTCGGGATCGGCCCAGGCGCGGAAGACGCGGGCGGGATCGGCGGGGTATTTGCGCTCGATAACAAAGGTGCCGTGGGCGATGGAGCGTTCGGTCATTTCAGGATGTCCTTCCGGGTTAACTTAAGCTGAACCTTAAGTGAGTGCGGCGCGCCCTGTCAACGATTAAGTCTTTGGTTAAGTATTTTGTCATTCGCCACTGCGCTATTGACACCTGCGCTGGCTTGCTCCTATCAATGCCCCGGTAATTTTAAGGAGAGGTCCCGTGCGGGCACTCATTCTCGTAGTAGGCAGGCGCATCGGCAACGTGGGATGAAATCCCGCGCGATAGCTGGTGCGCCGAAAACAGGTCCCGAACGGGGCCTTTTTTATTGCCCGGTTTTTGCCGCTACGAGAACGGGCTCCCAGATTTGGACTAGGGAAGGACTATACGATGGCCGAACAGATGACCGGCGCAGAAATGGTGATACAGGCGCTGACCGATCAGGGGGTCGAGCATATTTTCGGCTATCCCGGCGGCGCGGCTCTGCCGATCTATGACGCCATGTTCCAGCAGGACAAGGTCCAGCACATTCTGGTGCGCCATGAGCAGGGCGCGACCCATATGGCCGAAGGCTATGCCCGCTCGACCGGCAGGCCTGGCGTGGTGCTAGTGACCTCAGGCCCGGGCGCGACCAATGCGGTGACCGGCCTGACCGACGCGCTGATGGATTCCATTCCCCTGATCTGCATCACGGCCCAGGTTCCCACTACCCTGATCGGCAGCGACGCCTTCCAGGAATGCGACACGGTCGGCATTACCCGCTCCTGCACCAAATATAATTACCTGGTGAAGCGCGTGGAAGACCTGCCGCGCATCATGCATGAGGCCTTTCTCATCGCCACGACCGGCCGCCCCGGCCCGGTGGTGATCGATATCCCCAAGGATGTGCAGTTCGCGCTGGGTGAATACTACCAGCCTGACCTCGACACCTTGCGCCACCAGAGCTATCGCCCGCAGATGGATGGCGACAGTGCCGCCATCGAGGCCGCTGTCGATCTGATGCTCAAGGCCGAGCGCCCGATCTTTTATACCGGCGGCGGGGTGATCAATGCCGGGCCGGAGGCCTCCAAGCATCTGCGCGAACTGGCTGAACTCACGGGCTTTCCTGTGACCTCGACCCTGATGGGGCTGGGCGCATTCCCCGCGTCCAATCCGCAATGGATGGGCATGCTGGGCATGCACGGCACCTACGAAGCCAATTTGGCCATGCATGACTGCGACGTCATGATCAATATCGGCGCACGGTTCGACGACCGGATCACCGGCCGCATCGATGCCTTCTCGCCCAATAGCCGCAAGATCCATGTCGATATCGATCCCTCTTCGATCAACAAGGTCGTGCGCGTCGACGTGCCGATCATCGGTGATTGCGAGCGGGTGCTGGCCGAGATGGTCCGTGTCTGGCGGAGCAGAACCAATCAGCCGCGCACCGAGGCCATTGCGCCATGGTGGAAGCAGATCGAGAAGTGGCGGGCGGTGGATTCGCTCGGCTACAAGAATTCGGACACCACCATCAAGCCGCAATACGCCATCGAGCGGCTGTATGAAGCCACCAGGAAGCAGGGCAAGGAGGTGTTCATCACCACCGAAGTGGGCCAGCACCAGATGTGGGCCGCCCAGCATTTCCACTTCGACAAGCCCAATCACTGGATGACGTCGGGCGGGCTCGGCACGATGGGCTATGGCCTGCCGGCCGCAGTCGGGGTGCAGGTGGCGCATCCCGATGCGTTGGTGATCGACATTGCCGGCGAGGCATCGGTGCAGATGACCATGCAGGAGATGAGCACCGCCGTGCAGTATCGCCTGCCGATCAAGATCTTCATTCTCAACAATGAGCGCATGGGCATGGTCCGCCAGTGGCAGGACCTGCTGCATGGATCGCGTTACGCGCATTCCTATTCGGAATCGCTGCCCGATTTCGTCAAGCTGGCCGAAGCCTATGGCGGCAAGGGCATTCGTTGCGAGAGCCCGGCCGAACTCGACGCGGCCATTGCCGAAATGCTCGATTATGACGGCCCCGTGCTGTTCGACGTGATCGTGGAGAAGGACGAAAACTGCCTGCCGATGATCCCGTCGGGAAAGCCACACAACGAGATCATCCTGCCTGATACGGCGAACATTGGCGACATCATCGACGAGAAGGGACGGCAATTGGTGTGACGCCGATGACCTAGTAGACCTCATGGTGAGCCCGTCGAACCACGAGGTCGTGCCCGAAATGGTGCCACGACCTCGTCCTTCGACAAGCTCAGGATGAGGTCTGATGGGAGTTTCGCGTTAGCCAAAGCCTTGAGGAACAAAAAAATGAACGCACATTTGCAGCCTACCGGTTCGGCTTATTTCCTGACCAAGGAAACCCAGGAGATCGAGCGGCATACCCTGTCGGTTCTGGTCGATAACGAGCCGGGGATTCTCGCTCGAGTCGTCGGCCTGTTTTCGGCGCGCGGCTATAATATCGAAAGCCTGACCGTCAGTGAGACCGAACATGGGCGGCGACTTAGTCGCATCACCGTTGTCGTCATCGCTACGCCCAAGACGCTGACGCAGATCAAGCTGCAACTTGAGCGCCTCGTGCCGGTGCACAAGGTGCATGACCTGACCGCCGAAGGCGCTTCACTGGAGCGCGAACTGGCGCTGATCAAGGTGGCTGGCTCGGGCGATCATCGCGCCGAAACGCTGCGGCTGGCTGACGCCTTCCGGGCGCAGATCGTGGATGCCTCGGTCGAGAGCTTCGTCTTCGAGGTCACCGGCAAGCCGGCCAAGATCGATAGCTTCATCGCCCTGATGCAGCCGCTTGGGCTGGTGGAAGTGGTGCGCACCGGGCTGGCGGCGATCTCGCGCGGCCCGCAGGGGATGTAGGCAGCCGCGATTGATGGCTGTCATCACAAGGTTCGATTGGGCGGCACGCCCAGTCTGGTATATGGCAGGGATAGCGTTTTTCGAGTCCCTGCCATGACCCTGCTTTCCGTAAATCTGAATGCCGTCGCCCAGCTTCGCAATCGGCGTGATCTGCCGTGGCCGAGCGTGGTGGGCATGGCCCGCGTGGTGCTTGATGCGGGCGCCAGCGGCGTGACCGTGCATCCGCGGCCGGACGAACGGCATATAAGGCGCAGTGATGTGTTCGATCTTTCGGTGTTGCTGCGCGATGAATATCCGCGGGCCGAGTTCAATATCGAAGGCTATCCGAGCGAGGATTTCATCGACCTGATCGAGCGGGTCAATCCGCAGCAGGTGACCCTGGTGCCGGACGATCCGGGGCAGGCGACGTCGGATCACGGCTGGGATTTCCATGCCAACAACAATTTCCTGACCTCGGTGGTGCAAAAGCTCAAGCAGCCGGGCCGCCGGATTTCGCTATTCTGTGATCCTGATGCGGGCGCCAAGGGGATCAGTGCGGCAAAAGCCACGGGTGCGGATCGGGTCGAGCTTTATACCGGGCCTTATGGCGGGTGTTATGACGATCCGGCGCGGGCCGAGGCGGAGCTGGCGGCGCTGGCCGACACGGCTGCGGCGGCGCATGCAGCCGGGCTGGGGCTCAATGCCGGGCATGATCTGACGCTGGAAAACCTGCCGGCGTTCCAGGCCGCGGTGAAGGGTGTGGATGAAGCCTCGATCGGGCATGGGCTGACGGCCGATGCGCTGCTGATGGGGTTTGCTGAGGCGGTGCGGCGGTATCGGGACGTGTTGGAAGGGTAGGGGCGTTTTTGCTCCGGCGTCGCCAAGACCTCATGGTGAGCCTGTCGAACCACGAGGTCGGGCGAGTGGAGGCTTGGTTGCCACGACCTCGTCCTTCGACAAGCTCAGGATGAGGTCTACGGGAGAATTACCGCTTCCCGAACGCCTTTAGAAACGTCGCCACACCGGCCTTTGCTGCCTTGTGCACGGCGGCTTCGGTAGGGCGGGAGCACATGCCCTGGTCCTTGGGCAAATCCGCGTTGATCAATGCCATGAAGTGGCGGGCGGTCAGGCTGGCGTCGTCGATGTCGAGATAGCCGTCCTGTCCGAGCTTGCCGAACAGGGCCGCGATGACCGGCCAGTCCTTGCCGGGGCCATATTCCTTCCAGGCACTGAACAGGTGGGGCCAGCGATGGGCTTCGCGCTCCATCAGCGAGGCCAGGGCGCGGCCATCGATGTCACACATGCAGCGGCCCAGGAGACCGGCGGCGAAATCGGTCAGGGCTTGTTCGAGATTGTCGGGCTTGTCGGGGAAGCTGTGCAGCACCTGCATCAGCGAGGCGCTGGAGCGGGCGGTGACGTCTTCGACCACGGCGATGAAGAGCTGATCCTTGTCGCCAATCTGGTTGTAGACGGTTTGCCGGGAAACGCCCGCCTCAATTGCAATGGCGTCGATGCCGGCCGCGCTGACACCATCGCGGACAAAGGCGCGCTTGGCCGCATCCAGAATCGCCTGCCGCTTGGCGACAGCGCGGGGAAAGGCTTTTTCGGTGGGCAGCAGCTCGATCTGACTCATGAGCAGAGCATACACGAAATGCCTAATTTTACAACATTGTCAAAAATATTTGACGCCAGTGCTTGACTGATTTTACACTTGTGTCCAATATCGCGTCGTCGGCTGCCGTGCCTCCCCACCGCGCCGAACAGCTTTTCCCAATGTACGGCCCGTTGCTTCGGCAGCGGCCGAGAGGTATTTCGCAAATGAACCCAACCATCCTGCGCGCAGCGCTGGTGCTCGGCTTGCTGTCGGCCATCGGTCCCTTCGCCATCGATATGTATCTGCCGGCGCTGCCGGCCATCGGCGCCAGCCTTGGTGCCGACACCGCCGGCGTGCAGGCCAGCCTCATGGCCTTCATGGCCGCCATCGCGGTCTGCCAGCTGTTCTACGGCCCGGTCAGCGACATGGTCGGGCGCAAGCCGCCGCTGTATTTCGGCCTGGCGCTGTTCACCGCCGGCGGCATTGCCTGCGCGCTTGCTCCCTCCATCGAATGGCTGGTCGTTGCCCGTTTCGTGCAGGGGATCGGGGCCTGTGCCGCCATGGCGCTGCCCCGCGCCATCGTGCGGGATGGCTATACCGGCGCGGACGCGGCGCAATTGCAGAGCCTGTTGATGCTGGTCTTTTCGGTGTCGCCCATCCTGGCGCCGTTGGGCGGCAGCCTGATCGTGCAGTTCGGCGACTGGCGGGTGATCTTTTATGCCGTGGCCGGCATTGGCCTGCTCGGCATCCTGCTGGTGATGTTTTTCCTCAAGGAAACCCGCCCGGCTTCGGCGCGGCTGGAGAGCAGCGTGGGCAGCGCGATCAAGGGCTATGGCGTGCTGCTGCGCGACCGCAATTTCCTGGGCCTGTCGATGATCGGCGCCTTCGGAATGGCCAGCTTCATGGCTTACCTCGCCAATTCATCCTTCATCCTGATCGACCATTACGGGCTGAACCCGACACAATACAGCATCATGTTCTCGATCAATGCGGTGTCGTTTATCGGCGTGTCGCAGCTGACCGGCGTGCTGACCCGCCGCTTCGGGCTCAATGCCGTGGTGCGCACGGCGGTTAATGGCTTCATCCTCGTGATGATGGCCCTGGCGGCGGTCTTTGCCCTGGGCGTCGATCGGCTCGATGTGCTGGCCGCGCTGTTGTTCGTCGGCTACGGCTTCCTGGGCCTGGTCATCCCGACCACCGCGGTGCTGGCGCTCGAAGAGCATGGCACGATTGCCGGCACGGCTTCGGCGCTGATGGGGACGCTCCAGCTGGTGACAGCTGCGGTGGTGATGGGCATTGTCGGCAGCTTCTTTGATGGCACGGCGCGCCCCATGGTGCTGGGCATCGCGGCCTGTGCCGTTATTGCCTTTGCCCTGACGCGCCTGACCATCAAGCGGTCGCGCGCGCCGCTGGCCGCAGCAGCCGAATAAGCAAGGGGGTGCCGGGTTGCCGGCACCCTCTTGGCTGAGCCTTGCGCTACTGTCATGGCAGATCGAACAGTGCGTCAGGGATAAGCTGACGGAACGGCCTGATTAGGGCAGATTCGATGTCCTAATCACAAAAAAGCCAGCTCTCGCCAATACTTACATAAATGTTCCTAAGGACAATTGGTGTCTCCGCACCACTAAATAGTGCCTCCTTGCCAGCTTTCGTTAAAGGCACATATATCGCCTCAGTTACGATTTGTTACCAAGGAGGGCTCCAATGTCCAAACTCAAGATTGCAGTGATTATCGGCAGCACCCGCGACAACCGCTATGGCGACAAGCCAGCACAGTGGATTGCCGATCTTGCTGCACAGCGCCCGGAACTCGATGTCGAAATCGTTGATCTGAAGGCCTTTGACCTGCCGCTGTTCAACGAGGCCGCGTCGAATGCATGGGCGCCGTCTCAGGACCCGCGCGCTGTTGCCTGGCAGAACAAGATTGGTGAATTCGACGGCTATATCGTGGTGACCGCCGAGTACAACCGCTCGATCACCGGCGCCCTCAAGAACGCCTTCGATCAGGCCTATACCGAGTGGAATCAGAAGGCGATCGGCTTTGTCGGTTACGGTTCAGTCGGTGGCGCCCGCGCTATCGAGCATGCCCGCACGATCGCAGTCGAACTGCAGATGGCCAATGCGCGTTCGGCCGTCCATATCGGCGGCGCCGATTTCTACGGCATCTATATGGGCAAGCAGACGCTGGCTGATGTCGAAGCCAATATCGCGCCGAGCGCCAATGACATGCTCAACCAGCTGACCTGGTGGACCAAGGCAACCAAGGCAGCGCGTGACCAAGACGCTGCGGTCGCCCAGGCCGCCGAATAAGTCTTACGAAGACCTCCAAGCCTTCGTTTGCCAGCAGGGGCCGTTCCAGAAGGGACGGCCCCTGTTGCATTGAACCCAATGTGGCGACATGGTGTTGTGTGTGACTGGCGGCGGGTGTATAGCGGCGCCCGCCCTGATCAAGAGAGCACAAGGTTCATGACGCAGACGAACGCTGCCGGCGATATTGCCGGAATCGATGCGAGCGGCGCCGTACATTCCCACCCCGATAAACACTTGCCCGTCCTCATTCTGGGGGCGCTTGGCGTGGTGTATGGGGATATCGGCACGAGCCCGATCTATGCTTTTCGCGAAGCCATGCATGCCCGCCCGGGCGCTGCGTCAAGCAATGTGGAGATTTTGGGCCTGCTGTCGCTGATCGTCTGGGCGCTGACGCTGACTGTTGCGGTCAAGTACATTTTCTTCGTCACGCGAGCCGACAATAATGGGGAAGGCGGCACGCTTTCACTGGTTGCCCTGGCGCGCAAGACGTTCACCAATCCGCCGGCCTGGATCACGGGGCTGGGTGTGGTCGGCGCGGCGCTGTTCTTTGGCGACGCCATTATCACGCCCGCAATGTCTGTACTCTCGGCCGTGGAGGGCCTGGAGGTGGTGGCGCCGGATCTAAGCCGTTTTGTGGTGCCGATCACCATTGTCATCATCATCGGCATCTTTACGGTCCAGCGTTTCGGCACGGCCAAGGTATCTATCGTCTTTGGCCCGATAACGGCACTTTGGTTCCTGACCCTGGGCATTTCGGGCCTGGTCCATATCGTTGGCCATCCAGTAGTGCTTTGGGCGCTCAATCCGCTGCTCGGGGTGGAATTCCTCGCTACACATATCGGCATTTCCTTTGTCGTGGTGGGCGCGATCTTCCTGGCTGTCACCGGCGCCGAGGCGCTTTATGTCGACCTGGGCCATTTCGGCCGCAAGCCTATCGTCATGGCCTGGTTCGGCATGGTGTTTCCGTGCCTGCTGCTGAATTACTTCGGGCAGGGGGCTTTCGTGCTCCGGGTGGGCGTCGAAAACGTGGAAAGCCCATTCTTCGAAATGCAGCCCGAATGGGCGCTGGTGCCCTTTGTGGGGCTGGCCACCGCTGCCACCATCATTGCCAGCCAGGCGGTGATTTCGGGCATGTTCAGCCTCGCCCAGCAGGCTATCGCGCTCAACATGCTGCCGCGCATGGTGGTGGAGCACACCTCCGAAACCCAGAGCGGCCAGGTCTACATGCCGCAGATCAACTCCATGCTGATGATCGGCGTGCTGTTGCTGGTGGTGTCATTCCGCAGCTCGGCCGCCCTGTCGCATGCCTATGGCATTGCGGTGTCTGGCGTGATGGTTGTCACGCTCATGCTGCTCGTGGTCGTCATGTGGCGCAACTGGAAGTGGCATCCGCTGGCTGTCATCGCCTTTGGCGTGTTCTTCGCCATTCTCGATGGCGCATTCTTTGCCGCCAATGCGTCAAAGCTGTTCCAGGGCGGCTGGGTGCCTGCGGTGGTTGCTGTCATGGTCGCCATCGTCATGTGGAGCTGGATGGCGGGGCGCCGGCGTCTGTCGGAAAAGACCCGCCGCGACGAGGTGCCGCTGGAATTCCTGGTCGACAATCTGTCCAAGAAAAAGCCGACTACGGTGCCGGGCACTGCGGTCTTCCTCACCAGCGATATCGAAGGTGCACCGACGGCACTGCTGCACAGCCTCAAACACTACAAGGTGCTGCACGAGCAGAATGTCATCCTCACCGTGCGCACTTCGGCTTCGCCGCGGGTGCCTGACGATGAGAAGGTGACCATCGACGCCTATAACGAGTTGTTCAGCCGTGTGGTCGTCACCTTTGGCTATATGGAAACGCCCAATATTCCCAAGGCGCTGGCGCTAGGCCGCAAGCTGGGCTGGAAGTTCGATATCATGTCGACCTCCTTCTTCCTGTCGCGCCGCTCACTGAAACCGGGGCCCAAGAGCGGCCTGGTCCGCAATTTGCAGGATAGGCTGTTTACGCGGCTGGCCCGCAATGCCAGCGACGCGACGGAATATTTCCATATCCCCACCGGCCGCGTCGTGGAAATCGGCACACAGGTCGTGCTGTAGCGCTGCTGGCTATTTCACTACGTCCGGGCAGACATAGGGCACGCTCGCCAGCGCGAAGTGCTGTTCCTGCACATCGCTGCCCAGCTTGAGGCTGAGCACCAATTCGGTGGCGCTGATGCTTGAGATATCGGCATTGATGGTCATGCCGTCCTCGTCCCAGCTGATCGCGGTGTCGGATACCTGCTGCCACTTGGACAGGCGATAGGTTTCCCAGCAGCTGTCGGAAACCAACGTGCCGTCCTCGAGGAAAATCTGCATCGGGCCGGGGCGCGAGGGATCATCATCGGTGCGGACCCACACCTTGTTGAGCAGCGGGTTCGCGGTTTCCCCGGCGTCGTCGGTGGCGTCTTCGACGTCCTGGGCATCCTGACCTGCGGCGGGCAAAGTGGCCGCACCAACGCCCCAAACGCTGAGCAAAGCAATGATCGCAGCCTTGGTATCCATCCGGCACTTCTCCCGTGTCTCACCATGCATCTGGTGATTATCCCCACGCCCGCCAAGGGAGCGGGGTAAAAACGGCGAATTTAGGTTGGCCGCGTTGCTATTCGGCAATAGCGCTCATCACGCGCTGCCATTCCTTCACGCGCTTGGTCTGGTTCGGCCAGAGATCGTAATCGGTCATGCCAAGCGCTAGCCGGGCATGCTGGGGCCAATTGGGATCGTCGAGTGCGCCACGCGCCAGGGCGATGAAGTCGGTGTCGCCCTTGGCGACCAGCGCATCGTCGGCCTTGGGGTCGCCACCGAGCAGGCCCACGGCCATGACGGGAATATCGGCGCCGTCGCGTAGTGCCTTGGCCAGCGGCACCTGATAGGCCGGGCCGGTCTTGATCGAGGCGCCATCAAAGCCGCCGCTCGAACAATCGATGGCGTCGACGCCGAGCGCCTTGAGTTCGCGCGCCAGCACGACGCTATCCTCGGTCTGCCATCCATCGGGGTGATGATCGCTGACCGACAGGCGCACCAGCAGGGGCTTGTCCATGGGCCAGACGGCGCGCACCGCCTCGGTCACTTCCAGCACCAGCCGCATGCGGTTTTCCCGGCTGCCGCCATAGCGGTCGGTGCGCTTGTTGGCGAGCGGGGAGAGGAATTGATTGAGCAGATAGCCATGGGCGGCGTGGATTTCGACCGTGTCGAACCCGGCCTGATTGGCGCGCACCGCCGCCGCCGTGAAGGCCTCGATGATATTGGCTATGCCTGCTTCGTCCAACTCGGCCGGCTTGGTGAAATTGCGGTTTTCGGCATGGATGACCGGGCTCGGCCCGACCGGGGTCCAGCTTTCGAAGCCGAGCGCATGCTTTTCCGCCTCGGTTTCGTCAAAGCCGTCGCGCCATGGCACAGGCGTCGAGGCCTTGCGGCCGGCATGGGCCAGCTGAATGCCGGCGGCAGCGCCCTGGCTCTGGATGAATTGCACGATGCGGGCAAGGGCCGGGATATGCTCATCCTTCCACAGGCCCAGATCGGCATAGGAGATGCGGCCTTCCGGCACGATTCCGGTCGCTTCCAGGATCACCAGCCCGAACCCGCCAATGGCAAAGCGCCCCAGATGCACCAGATGCCAGTCGGTGGCGAAGCCGTCCTTGGCCGAATATTGGCACATGGGTGCAACGACGGTGCGGTTGCGCAGGGTAACGCCGCGCAGGGTGGCAGGCGAGAAAAGCTGTGGCATGGGGGACTCGTGGCGGTCAAACAGGGCCGGAAGGCGGCAGCCACAAGCATGCACGTTCCTCTATCCATCGGCAAGTGCCGATGGAACATTCACTGAGGCTGGCCTGCAAGGTGGTTTGCGAGCCGCGGTCTGCCTCCCTCCCCCCTCAAGGGGGAGTGCTCATCGTGAACTCGCACCACCCACGATGTCATTCCCGCGAAAGCGGGAACCTCTGTTACTTGGGCTCGCATCCCGGAACGGAGGTTCCCGCTTTCGCGGGAATGACACCGTATTTTTGAACGCGTCCGGAGTGAAACACTGCCCCTCAAGGGGGAGGGGACTGGATCGGGGCTCGCCTAGCGAGCTGTAGCGAAGCTCGATTGCGTGGTCTGACGGCCCGCCAGACCGGTCATACGCAGGGCCGCGATGAAGGCCAGTGCCGCTACGGCAGCTCCCAGCACGAAGACCGGGATGATGGCGTGGTGGATCTGGCCGGCGGTGACTGCGGTGGCAAAGCCGGCCGAATTGGCAGCGACGCCGGCCAGGGCCGCCCCGATGGCGTTGCCGGCCGATTGGGTGGTGGGCAGCAGGGCCGAGGTGCGGTCGCGGTCGGCATCGCTGGCCGATTCCATCAGCGTCAGATTGAGGTAGCCATTGCAAACGCCAAATCCCGTGCCGATCGCCAGTTGCGCGATCAGCACGATCGCGATCTGGCTTGTGAGCAAGCCAGCCAGCACGCCGAGGAGGCCAAGAGCGATCAGGGCAGGGCCCGTGCGGATCAGCATCTTGCGGGTTTCGCGCTGGCGCACATTGGCCACCGCGATGGCCGACAGGCTCCAGGCCACTGCCATCACCGCGCCGATGGCACCGGCCAGGGTTGGGCCATAGCCCCAGAGCTGCTGTACCAGCAGCACCAGATAGACGGCCGCGGACGCGCCGGCGATGGGCATGAGCAGCACGACCCAATAGCCGCTGCCGATCACCGAGTTGGGCCAGAAGGCGCCCGTCGGCATCAGGCGGACGCGGCTGCGCCGGTCGAGCAGCACCGAGCCGGCGAGCAGCAATGCGGCGCCGATCAGCAATGCCGTCGCCTGCAGCGGCGGGGCGATGCTGGCCAGGGCAACCAGCATGATCCCGCCGCCAATGGTGAGCAGGCGAATGCCGGGGAAGCCGGGGCTTTGGGCGTCGGCATCCTTGGATTTGCCCGGCACGACGAACATGACCATCACGGCGAAGATCAGCACCAGTGGGACGTTGACGAGGAAAGCGGCGCGCCAGGAGACCAGTTCGGTCAATAGCCCCGCGCCGAGCGGTCCGCCAAAGGCGGCCACGGCCCAGACCGAGGCCTGGGTGCCGAACACTTTGGGCACGAGGCGGGAGGGAAAGAGTTCGGGAATCAGTGCGAAACAGATCGCCGCGACGACGCCTTCGCCCAGGCCCTGGAACGAGCGGCCGATCAGCACTTCGGTCATGGTGGAGGCGTTGGACGCGATCAGGGTGCCAACGAGGAATACGGCGCTGGAGGCCAGCAAGGCGGTGCGCGAGCCGAGGCGCTGCTTGATCAGCGCGGCGCCGGCGCCACCCATAATGGCGAACACCAGATAGAGCGTCAGCGCCCAGGAAATCAGCTCGATGCCGCCCAGATGCAGCACCGCGGTGGGCAGCGCGGTGCTGGCGAGGAAGGCATTGAAGGCAAAGAGCGCGACGCCCAGGCACAGGATCAGCGTCACCGTGGCATAGCGCGGCGAAAAGATCTCGGCCCAGCTGCCGCTGCTGGAAGTTTCAGACATATACGCCTCCCTGGAATAAACAAGCTGTGCCTTGTTATATCCGGTAAATTAAAAAAGCAATTGCTTGTTTTATTGGTGTGGCTGGAAAAATGGCGGGGCGTGTCGTTTTGCAACTGGCTTGATCGTTGTGTGGTCAAAGCCGGCCATTGTGGCCCTGGCTCCCGTGCTCGAATGGAGACCGCCATGTTTGCACGCTTGTTTCGCTCACTTATCGCCCTGACGGCATTTTCTGCCGTCAATCCAGTACTTGCTCAAACCACTGAGGACACACCTGCAATGCTCACTCCCGTTCAGTCAGGCTATGCCCCAGTCAATGGCGTGGAAGTCTATTATGAGGTGCATGGGAAGGGCGCGCCCATCGTCCTGCTGCATGGCGGGCTGATGTCGGCCAGCAGCTTCGCGCCGATCATCGAGACCATGACCGAGAATCACCAGGTCATCGGCATCGACCTGCAGGGCCATGGCCATACATTGCCGTTTGAGCGGCCGATGAGCTTTGAGGCCATGGCGGCCGACGTTGCCGGCGTGATCGAATACCTGCAATTGGAGGAGCCTGCCGTGCTTGGCTATTCGCTGGGGGCGACAACCGCGTTGCGGCTGGCGCTCGATCGCCCTGAGCTTGTCGGCAAGCTGATCGTGGTGTCCGCCCCCTATGCGTTCGAGGGCTGGCATACCTATAATTTCGAAGGCATGCGCAGCATGACTGGCGAAATGGCAGCCGGCATGGTGGGCACGCCCCTCTACAACGCCTATCTCGCCGAACAGCCCGATGGCGAAAAGAACTTCCCGATTCTGCTCGACAAGATTGGTGACATGATGCGGAAGGGTTTCGACTATTCCGCCGAGATCGAGAACCTCAAAATGCCAACCATGCTGGTCTTTGCCGATTGGGACGCGATAAAGACCAGCCACATTGCGCATTTCTTCGAGCTGCTGGGCGGCGGGCTCAACGATGCGGGCTGGGATGGCTCGGGTATGAACCAGAACCGGCTGGCGATCATTCCGGGGTTAACCCATTACACGATGGTATCGCCGCAATTGGCTGAGACCGCGCTGGGATTCATTGGTGACTGATTGGTCGCGGTCTATTCCACCAGCCGGTAGCCGACGCCAGCCTCGCTGACCAGATGCCTGGGGGCTTTCGGGTCCGCTTCGAGCTTGGCTCGAAGCTGGGCGATGACGACGCGCAGATATTGCACGTCGTCCTGGTGGGCCGGTCCCCAGATACTGGTTAGCGCCTGGCGGTGGGTCACGACCCTATTGGCATGGGAGGCCAGGAGGGCAAAGAGGTCGAACTCCTTGGGTGTCAGGTGCACCGGCACGCCATCGACCAGCACGTGGCGGAGTTCGAGGTCGAGCACGAGATTGCCAAAGCGCTGTTGGGTGAGCGGGGCCTCCCCCGATCCCGCCTGGCGCAGCGCGACACGGATGCGGGCGAGCAATTCGCCAATGCCGAAGGGCTTTTCGACATAGTCGTTGGCGCCCAGGTCGAGCGCGGCGATCTTTTCGATTTCCTGGTCGCGGGCGGAGAGGACGATGATCGGCACCGCTGAGAAGGCGCGCACAGTTTCGATGACACTCTTGCCATCGCCATCGGGCAGGCCGAGATCGAGTACGATGAGCGCGGGTGCACGGGTGGCGGCGAAGCGCTTGGCTTGGGCGGCGGTGGCGGCGGTTTCGACATCAAAGCCCGCCGCGAGCAGCGCGGGCTTGAGGAAACGCTGAATTTGCGGCTCGTCATCGACCACGAGGATACGTTGCTGCATCAACTGGCCTTTCCCGGCTCGAAGAGGGGCAGGCGCAGGGTGAAGCGGGTGCCGCGCTTGCGGATGGCGGGGCTGGTTGCCTTGATGGAGCCGCCCATGGAGGCCATCAGGCCTCGCGCGATGGAGAGGCCCAGCCCCGTGCCGGCGGGTCGGCCATCGCCCTTGGCGCGGCGGTAGAATTTGTCGAAGATTTTTTCGAGATCGGCTTCGGGAATGCCCTTGCCCTGGTCGGTGACCGATATGCTCACTTGACCATTTTCGGCGCGGGCATAGATGGTGATAGGCTGGTCGCCGCCATATTTGCGGGCATTGTCGAGCAGGTTGAACAGCACTTGTTCGAGCAAAACGGCATCGCCCAGCGCCTGGGGCAGTCCGGGCGCGATGCTGGTCTCGATAATCAGGTCAGGATGCAATTTGCAGGCCCGGGCGGTGCTGGTGTCGATAATGGCGGCAAGGTCGATCGGCTCGCGCCGCGCCTTCATCATACCGGCTTCGATGCGGGTCATGTCGAAGAGATTGGCGACGAAACGATTGAGGCGGTCGGCCTCCTCCTCGATCGACAGCAGCAGATCGGCCCGGCTTTCGGCCGGCATCTTGTCGCCCAGCTGGCGCAGGCTGGTGACGGCGCCGGTGATCGAAGCGAGCGGGGTGCGTAGATCGTGCGAGAGCGAGGAGAGCAAAGCCGATTGCACCTTTTCGCTTTCGCGCGCCACCGACGCCCTGGCGCTTTCGCGGGTGAGGCGGGCACGGTCGAGCGCAATGGCTGATTGATCGAGCAGGGCGACCCAGGTGCGCTCCTCGTCGGGGGCGAGCGGGGTATCGCGCGGCCCCATGACCAGCCCTGCCACGCCCAACAGGCGCTGGGCCGAAATGACGGGGCGGAACAGATAATGGATCTGCGGCAGGGTGCCGGTGAGAAAGCCGGCCGGCTCCTTCTTGTCGAAGGCCCAGCGGGCGGCGGTGAGCTCGGCCGCGCCCAGGGCCTGATCGGGCGGCCAGGCGGCGGTGGGGAGCAGGTCGCCCGATTCATCGGGCATCAGCACGATAGCGGGCCGGCCCAGGCTGGCATGCAGGTGGCTGACGACAGCGTCAACAACGCTTTCCTGCCCATGGGCGGCCGAGAGCTTGCGCGAAAAATCGAGCAAGGCCTGGCTTTGCCGCGCCTGCTGGCGGGAGAGCGTGACGCTTTCGCGCAGGCGGGCGGCCAATTGTCCGGCGGCTAAAGCCACGGCGATGAAGATAACCAGCGAGAGCACTTCCTGCGGCTGGGCTACGGTCAATTCGCCGGTGGGCTCGATGAAGAAGAAATTATAGGCCAGAAAGGACAGACCCGCCGCGATCAGCGCCGAACCGCGCCCGGCAATCACGGCCGAGACCAGCACGGCGGCGAGATAGAGCATGGACAGGTTCTGCAGCGCGACCAGCGCGGTCAGGCCCAGGCCGAACAGGGTCGTGGCGCCAACCGAGAGCAGCGGCAGGGCCAGGGTCAGTGCCCATTCGGGCAGGCTGGGCCATTTGCGGGTGCCGCGGGCCGGGGCCGAGCCTTCGCCGGGCACGATGTGAATGCCGATCTCGCCGGCCCCACGCAGCAGCGCATCGGGCAGCGAGCGGCGGAACCAACGATTGGTTGCCGGGCGGCCGATGACGATCTGGGTAATGTGCTCGCGCCGCGCAATGCGCAGGATGGCGTCGACGAAATCGCTGGCGCTTTCGCGGCGGGTTTCGGCGCCCAGCCGTTCGGCCAGGCGCAGGGTTTCCTCCAGCTGTTCGGCCTCCGCAGGCGTGGGCAGGGGCGAGCCCGGCCTGGTCAGCGACACGACCAGCCAGCGGGCATTGAGGCCAGAGGCGAGGCGGCTGGCGACCCGCACCACGCTTTCGGACATGGCATCGGGGCCCACGCATACCAGCAGCCGTTCGCCCGTCGCCCAGGGGCCTTCCACCGCACTTTGGCGCAGGAAATCGACCATCTGGTCATCCACCCGGTCAGCGGCGCGGCGCAGGGCCAGTTCGCGCAGGGCGGTGAGGGTGGCGGGTTTGAAAAAGCCGTCCAGTGCCCGCTTGGCATTGTCGGGCAGATAGACCTTGCCGGCATTGAGCCGGGCGATCAGTTCGGCGGGCGGCAGATCGACCAGGATCACCTCATCGGCCCGCTTGAGCACGATATCGGGCACCGTCTCGCGCACCGGAATGCCGGCAATGCGCGCGACCAGATCGGAGAGGCTTTCGAGGTGCTGAATATTGAGCGCGGTCCACACATCGATGCCCGCACCAACCAGCTCGGCAATGTCCTGATAGCGCTTGGGATGGCGTGAGCCAGGGGCGTTGGTATGAGCCAATTCGTCCACGATCAGCAAAGCCGGCCGCCGGGCCAGAGCTGCATCGAGGTCGAATTCGCCATAGGGCGTGTCGCCGCCCTGGCGCGGCAGCATTTCGATGCCCTCGGCCAGTTGTGCGGTCTCGCTGCGGCCATGGGTTTCGACAAGGCCGATGACGACATCGGTGCCACCGGCCTTGAGCCCGCGCGCGCGCTCCAGCATGGCATAGGTCTTGCCCACGCCAGGCGCCGCGCCCAGAAACACGGTCAGCTTGCCACGGCCTTCGCGCGCGGCAAGCTGGAGCAGGGCGGTTGGATCCGGCCTCTGGTTTTCGATTTGGCGAGCCATGTCAGTTCCCGAGGGGCGCGGCCTCGTCCAGCGCCAGATTGAGACGCAGCACATTGACGCGCGGTTCGCCAAATATACCCAAAGCGGGGGCTTCCGTCACATCGGCGACGAGCTTGGCGATTGCGGCCGGTTCTACCCCGCGTGCCTGGGCGACGCGCTCGATCTGCCAGGCCGCGTATTGCGGGCTGATATGGGGATCAAGCCCCGAGCCGGAAGTGGTGACCGCATCGGCGGGCACCGGTCCGCCGCCCATGGCCCGCACCGAGGCGGCAACGCGATCGACCAGCGCCTTGCCGGTCGGCCCGATATTGGAGCCACTCGAGGCAGCGGCGTTATAGGGCTCGGGACCGGTGGCGGACGGGCGCGGCCAGAAATATTTCGGCTCGGCAAAATTCTGGCCGATCAGGTCGGAGCCGATGGTGACGCCATCGCGCTCGATACGGCTGCCATTGGCCTGGCCGGGAAAGGCTGCCTGCGCCGCCGCGGTAATGGCGAGGGGATAGGCCAGGCCCGTGACGGCGGAGAGGAGCAGTGTGAAGACGATGGCGGGACGGATTTGGTTGAGCATTTTCGTGGCTCCTTACAATTCTGGATGATGCCGCTTGCGCGATGTGGAGGGCGTGGCCCACTTCACCTCTCCGTTTGGGGGAGAGGTCGCCCCTCTTGGGGCGGGTGAGGGGGCCTTTCCAGGCTCGGTGTTTGGGGAAGGCCCCCTCACCCGTCGCTGCGCGCCGACCTCTCCCCCAAAGGGAGAGATGAAGAACGGCTTCCATCAAATGATCCCCAATCCCGTCACCGCCATATCCACCAGCTTGATGCCGATAAACGGGGCGACCAGGCCTCCCAGGCCGTAGACGAGCAGGTTGCGCGAGAGCAAGGCCGCGGCGCCGACGGGGCGGTATTTGACGCCGCGCAGGGCTAGCGGGATCAGCGCCACGATGATCAGGGCATTGAAGATCACCGCCGAGAGGATCGCCGATTGCGGTGAGGTGAGACCCATAATGTTGAGCGCGCCCAGCTGCGGATAGGTGACCAGGAACAGCGCGGGGATGATCGCGAAATATTTGGCCACGTCATTGGCGATGGAGAAGGTGGTGAGCGAACCGCGCGTCATCAGGATCTGCTTGCCGATTTCGACGATCTCGATGAGCTTGGTGGGGCTGGAATCCAGATCGACCATATTGCCCGCCTCGCGCGCCGCCTGGGTGCCCGATTGCATGGCGACGCCCACATCGGCCTGCGCTAGCGCCGGCGCGTCATTGGTGCCATCGCCGCACATGGCGATCAGCCGCCCGCCGGTTTGCTCCCTGCGGATAAAGTCCAGCTTCTGCTCGGGCGTGGCTTCGGCGAGGAAATCATCGACGCCCGCTTCCGAGGCAATGGCGGCAGCGGTGACAGGATTGTCGCCGGTGACCATGACGGTGCGGATGCCCATGGCGCGCAGGGCCGCAAAGCGCTCCTTGATACCGGGCTTGACCACATCCTTGAGGTGGACGACGCCGAGCAGCCGATCGGCTTCCGCCACGGCAAGCGGCGTGCCGCCCGTGCGGGCGATGGCGTCGACCGCCTTGTTGAATTCGGGGCTGGCTTGCGCCTTGTCGAGCCCGACAAAGCGCAGCACGGCATCCACAGCACCCTTGCGAATGCGCCGACCCTCGATGTCGATGCCCGAAATACGGGTCTGGGCAGAGAAGGGAATAGAGGTCGTGCCATTGCCGACAATGCGGGGTTCGCTGAGGCCGAAATCGGCCTTGGCCAGCGCCACGATGGAGCGGCCCTCGGCGGTTTCGTCGGAGAGCGAGGCGAGCAGTACCGCCTCAGCCAGTTCCTTCTCGCTCACGCCCGATACCGGCAGGAATTCGGAGGCCATACGATTGCCGAAAGTGATGGTGCCGGTCTTGTCGAGCAGCAGCGTATCGACGTCGCCGGCGGCTTCCACGGCGCGGCCCGAGGTGGCGATGACATGGAAGCGGATCAGCCGGTCCATGCCGGCAATGCCGATGGCCGAGAGCAGGCCCCCGATGGTAGTGGGGATCAGCGTGACCAGCAGCGCCGCCAGCACGGCGACCGATAGCTCAGTGCCCGAATACAGCGCCAGCCCATAAAGTGTCACCACGGCGATCAGGAATACCAGCGTCAGCCCCGAGAGCAGGATCGACAGCGCGATCTCATTGGGGGTCTTCTGCCGTTTTGCGCCTTCGATCAACGCGATCATGCGGTCGACAAAGGTCTCGCCCGGCTTGGTGGTGATGCGCACCTTGAGCCAGTCCGAGATGACCTGCGTGCCACCGGTAACGGCAGAGCGGTCCCCGCCCGCCTCGCGGATCACCGGCGCGGATTCCCCGGTAATGGCGCTTTCATTGACCGAGGCGACGCCTTCGATGACTTCGCCATCGCCGGGCAACAGGTCGTTGACTTCGACAAGGACGATATCGCCGACCTTGAGCGCGGTGGCGGAGATGACCTCGCAGGCCCGGTTATCCTTCTGTTCGGGAAACAGCAGTTTCTTGGCAAACAGATCGGATTTGCCGCGTTTCAGGCTCTCTGCCTGTGCCTTGCCGCGCCCTTCGGCGACGGATTCGGCAAAGGTGGCAAACAACACGGTGAACCACAGCCAGAGCGCGATCTGGCCGGAAAAGGCCGCGCCCAACCCACCCAGCACATCCTGGACGAAAATGGCGGTGACGAGGGCGGCCACCACTTCGGTGACAAAAATCACCGGATTGCGGATCAACTGGCGCGGGTCGAGCTTGACAAAGGCGTCGCGCAGGGCCGGAACCAGGATTGCCGGATTCAGCATGGAAATGGATTTTGTCGTGGACATGATGATTTCCTAGAAGCTCTGCCCGGCCAGCATGGCGAAATGCTCGACAATGGGACCCAGAGCCAGGGCCGGGAAGAATTGCAGCCCGCCCATGATGAGGATGATGCCGATGAGGAGGCCCACAAATAGCGGCCGGTCGGTGGGGAAAGTACCCGAGGAGGCGGGGACGCGCGGCTTGGTGACCAGCGCACCGGCAATGGCGAGCACGGGCACGATATAGGCGAAGCGCCCCAAGAGCATGGCGATACCCAGCGTGGTATTGTACCAGGGCGTGTTCGCCGAGAGCCCGCCAAAGGCCGAGCCGTTATTCCCTGCCGCCGAGGTATAGGCGTAGAGAATTTCGCTTAAGCCGTGCGGGCCGGGGGTGAGGATCGAGCTGGTGCCGAATTCGGCAACGGCCGAAATGGCGGTAAAGCCCAGTATGGTCAGCGGCAGGATGAGAATGGCCAGCATGGCGAATTTCATCTCGCGGGCTTCGATCTTCTTGCCGAGCAGTTCAGGCGTGCGCCCAACCATCAGCCCGGCCACGAAGACGGCGAGAATGGCAAAAACCAAGAGGCCATAAAGCCCCGAGCCGACGCCGCCGGGCAGCACTTCGCCCAGCTGGATCAGGAACATCGGCACCAGGCCCCCGAGCGGGGTGAGCGAGGAATGCATGGCATTGACCCCGCCATCGGAAAGGCCCGTGGTCACGGCTGAATAGAGTGCTGACATGGCCGGGCCGAAGCGGACTTCCTTGCCTTCCATATTGCCCAGGCCTGGATCGACGCCGACTGCGGTCAGCAGCGGGTTGCCGAAAGTTTCGGCCCAGTAGATGGCACCGGTGCCCACAACCAGCATGATGACGGTGACCGACAGCAGCGCCCAGCCCTGGCGGCGGCTGCCGACCATCTGGCCGAAGGCATAGACCAGCGATGCCGATACCGACAGCATGGCGATGATATTGAGATAGTTCGAGAACGCATTGGGGTTCTCAAACGGGTGGGCGGCATTGACGTTGAAGAACCCGCCGCCATTGGTGCCCAATTGCTTGATGGCTTCCTGGCTGGCAACCGGGCCGGTGGCGATGGTCTGCTGCACGCCTTCGAGCGTGGTCGCAGCAAAGCTGGCGTCAAGGCTTTGCGGCAGGCCGAGTGCGACGAAAGCCAGCGCCACCACGATGGCGAGCGGCAGCAGCACATAGAGTGTCGCCCTTGTCAGATCGACCCAGAAATTACCCAGCTCATTGGCGCCGGAGCAGATGAAGGCGCGGGTCAGCGCCATGGCGACGGCAATACCGGTGGCGGCGGAAACGAAGTTCTGCACGGTGAGGCCCAGCATCTGGCTGAGATGGCTCATCGTGGTTTCCCCGCCATAGCTCTGCCAATTGGTATTGGTGACAAAGCTGGCTGCGGTGTTGAAGGCCAGATCTGGTGCGAGGGCGGGGAAACCCTGCGGGTTGAGCGGCAGTACATTCTGCAGGCGCAGGATGGCATAGAGCGAGAGGAACCCGGCAAGGCTGAACAGCAGCACGCCCATCGTATAGCCGAGCCAGCTCTGCTCCTTGTCGGGGCGGACGCCGGCCAGCGCATAAAAGCCGCGTTCGACGGGGTCGAAGACGGGCGAGAGGAAGGTGCGCTCGCCGGAAAACACCTTGGCCATATAGAGGCCGAGTGGCTTGACGAGCAAAAGGACTGCAATCAGCACGAAGCCGATTTGCAGCCAGCCAATGAGGGACATGTTTGGCTCCGAAGGATCAGAAGCGCTCAGGGGCGAGCAGCGTCACCACGAGGTAAACGGCCAGCGCCAGCGCAACGAGGAAAGCGATGATGAGCATGGCGCCGCTCACAGGCGATGCAGCGCAGCGGCATAGATCGCCAGAGCGATCAACGTGCCTGCGCCAAGAGCGATAAATGCAAGGTCGAGCATGACAAGCCTCCAGTTGAGGCTCATTCATTGCGCCCATGCCCCGTCAGGTTTCCATATGAAATGAGCTGCCGTCGCATAAGGATTTCATAAGGATGGCCGACGTCGTTTTGTGGGCGAAGCCGGTGACAGAGTGACGCTCGCAACAAACTGCTTGCAACGAACCGTACCGTACGGTACGCCTCTGATCGAAATCGGCCGAATATCGGCCCCGCCATGTGAGGACTGCCCCGTGCCGCTGACCATCAAGGTCAATGAAGAGACGTTCACTCCCCGCCAGCAGGCTGTGCTGACGGCGGCGCTGGATTTGCTCGTGGAAAATGGGGACGGGCTGACCATGACCGCAGTGGCGCGGCGCGCGTCGTGCTCCAAGGAAACGCTCTATAAGTGGTTTGGCGACCGCGATGGCCTGCTCACCGCCACCGTGCAGTGGCAGGCAGCCAAGGTGCGCATGCCGCAGGTCGATCGCTCCCATCTCAGCGCCAAGGCGCTGCGGCTCAGCATGGAGCAGTTCGCGCGCGACCTGCTCACCGTCATCATCGGCGATGTCTCGGTTACCCTCAATCGCACCGCCATCACGCATGCGGCGCAGGAAAAGGACCGGCTGGGGCTGATCGTGCTCGAAAACGGGCCGATGGGCATTCGCCGGCGCCTCAAGCCCATTCTCGAGGCCGGCAAGGATGCGCGCCTGTTGCGCTTTGCCAATAGCGAAGATGCCTATCGCACGTTTTTCGGCCTTGTCGTCCGCGATGTGCAGATCCGCCTATTGCTGGGCGACAGCACGCTGACCCAGTCCAATATCGAGGCCAATATCGAAGCCGATGTGAAGGCCGCGACCGACCAATTCTTCGCCCTGTATGGGGTGGAGGCAACGCATAACAGGGAGTGATCCAATGCGCGTCTATTACGATCGGGATGCCGATCTGAACATCATCAAATCGCGGAAAGTGGCGATTGTCGGTTACGGCTCGCAGGGCCATGCCCACGTGCTGAACCTGCGCGACTCGGGTGTCACCGACGTCGTCGTCGCACTGCGTCCCGGCTCCCCGTCGGCCAAGAAGGCCGAGGGCGAAGGCCTCAAGGTGATGAGCGTTGCCGACGCCTCCAAATGGGCCGATGTCATCATGATGCTGACCCCCGATGAGCTGCAGGCCGACATCTACAAGCAGCATATCGAACCCAATATTCGCGACGGCGCGGCGCTGGCTTTCGCGCATGGCCTGAACGTGCATTTCAACCTGATCGAGCCCAAGTCGACCGTTGACGTGATCATGATCGCGCCCAAGGGTCCGGGCCATACCGTGCGTGGCGAATACCAGAAGGGTGGCGGCGTGCCATGCCTGATCGCCGTGCATCAGGACGCTTCGGGTAATGCCCATGACATCGCCCTGGCCTATGCCTCGGGCGTCGGTGGCGGCCGTTCGGGCGTCATCGAGACCAATTTCCGCGAAGAATGTGAAACCGATCTGTTCGGTGAGCAGGCTGTGCTCTGCGGCGGTCTGGTCGAGCTGATCCGCGCTGGCTTTGAAACGCTGGTGGAAGCCGGTTACGCACCGGAAATGGCTTATTTCGAGTGCCTGCACGAAGTGAAGCTGATCGTCGACCTGATCTATCAGGGCGGCATCGCCAACATGAACTACTCGATCTCCAACACGGCCGAGTGGGGCGAATACGTTACTGGGCCCCGCATCATCACCTCGGAAACCAAGGCCGAGATGAAGCGCGTGCTGCATGACATCCAATCGGGCAAGTTCACTTCCGACTGGATGCAGGAAATCAAGGCCGGCGGTTCGCGCTTCAAGGCGACCCGTCGCCTGCATGACGAACACCAGATCGAAGAAGTCGGCAGCAAGCTGCGCGACATGATGCCCTGGATCAAGGCCGGTGCGCTGGTCGACAAGGCCAAGAACTAAGACAATGGCGGGGGCGAAAGCCCCCGTTTTCGTTTCTGGAGACGAAAATCTTCGCGGCTTCTTTGAATCCGAAAATTCGGCTAAAACCTGCGCTGGCTTAGTAAAATCTCGAGCCAGGAGGGCGCGATGAGTCTGCCGGAATTTCCTGTCGAAGGCGGGTGCGTGTGTGGCGCGGCGCGCTATCGGCTCAAGGCATCGCCGCTGGCGGTTTACAATTGTCACTGCAAGGATTGCCAGCGCTTTTCAGGCGCGGCCTGGTCGATGTCGATGATCGTCAGGGACGAGGATTTCGAGCTGCTCTCCGGCACGATGGAACGCTATGATCGCAAGGCCGACAGTGGCAATGTCATCGTCATGAATTTCTGCGCCCATTGCCACAATTGGCTTTGGAACGACCCGCCGGCGGGGCGCATCAAGGTGGTGCGCGCCGGCACGCTCGACGATATGGATTGGGCGGCGCCGGTCGGCAATATCTGGACCGACAGCAAGGCCGCGTGGGTCGGGATCGATCCGGCCCAAGTCAATTTCGCCAAGGGCGCCGTTGACCGGACCCCGCTTTACGACGCCTGGACCCGCTCGCATCAGGATTGAGTGACATGACTGCTGAAGACGATATCGCCCGCGTGAAGCGCCAGGAGCAGGACCTGGTCTTGCCGGTATTCGACGAAGCCGTAGCTTACAAAATTGGCTCGGTTGTCCGCGCTCGTGCCTTGGCCGAAAATCTCAGCCTGGTGGTCGATATCCGCACCTGGGACCGGCAATTGTTCTTTGCGGCCACGGCCGGCACCAGTTTCGACAATGCCGAATGGGTGCGGCGCAAGATCAATTCGGTGCGCCGTTTCCAGCGGGCCAGCTATCGGCTGGTGCTGGAGCGGGGCGAGGTGCCGTTTCCGCCGCAAGCGGGCGCCGATCCGGCCGATTATGTTATTGCGGGCGGTGGTTTTCCGATCCGCGTGACCGGCGCCGGTATTGTCGGGGCGCTCACCATTTCGGGCCTGCCTGGCCGCGAGGACCATGGCGTGGCGGTCGATGCGCTCTGCGATCATCTGCGACTGGATAAGAAAATCTTCGCCTTGCCCAAGCAATAAGGCGTTTTTGTCGCCGATACACTTGACTGTGGTGTGGCTTTCCCGCGAATAGCCACGCTATTGCTGCGGGGGTGCTTCGATTGAAACTCAATTATTTGCTGCTCGACGTCTTTACGCGTGAGCCCCTCAAGGGCAACCCGCTGGCCGTGGTGCTCAAGGCCGATGGCCTGCTTGATGGCGAGATGCAGGCCATTGCCCGGGAATTCAACCTCAGCGAGACGATCTTCATCCTCAAGCCGCATGCCGAGCGGAACACCGCCGCCGTTCGCATTTTTACCCCGGCGGTCGAATTGCCTTTTGCCGGCCACCCCACAGTGGGCGCGTCGGTTGTGTTGGGCCTGCAGAACAAGGTCAGCGCTGTCCGGCTGGAAGAGCAGGTGGGGCTGATCACCGCCCTGTTTGAAAAGTCAGACAAGCGTTCGGGCGAGGCCCGCTTTGCCCTGCCGCGATTGCCGTCGCGGATTGCCCCGCTCGATGACAAGCCGAGCATGGCGCAGGCTTTGGGCATCGATGCCGAGGATATCGGCTGCGATCTTTATCAGCCGGGCCTCTATTCGGCCGGGGTGGATTTTCATCTCGTTCCGGTCCGCAACGCGGATGTGTTGCGCACTATCCAGTGCAATATGCAGCTCTGGCCGCTGGCTTTTTCGCATGGGCGGCAATCGGTCTATGTCTTTACCCAGACACCCGAAGAAGCAGACAATGATTTTGCTGCGCGCATGTTTGCGCCTGGTATGGGTCTGGGCGAGGACCCCGGCACCGGCTCGGCCGCCGCGTCATTGCTCGGCCTGCTGTCTGAACAAGCCGACTTCGCCTCGGGCCAAGCCGATTATGTGCTGCGCCAGGGGCACGAAATGGGCCGCCCCTGCCGTATCACCCTGCAGTTGCGCAAGGACAATGGGGCGCTGGTGCATGGCGGCATTGGCGGGCATGCAATTATCGTGGGCGAGGGTGTGCTTGATCTTGAGGTCTGAGCCTTTATCCGGGCGGAATAGCTGCTAAGTTATCACGGCAACAGCGTTGAGGGCTGCGCATGGATATCCTGATAAACTTGTTGTTCTGGGTGCATTTGCTGGCGCTGGTCGGCGGCGGTGCCAGTTCGGTCGCAATGCCGATCATCGGCGGCAAGCTGGCAACGGCCGACGGCACCACACGGGAAACGCTGTTCGAGATCGCCGGACGCCTGTCGAAAACCGGTCGCGGCGCGCTGGGCGTACTCATCGTCACAGGCATCGTGCTGTTCTGGCTCAAATGGGACTTCTCGGCGCCGTACATGATCTGGTTTGGCGTAAAAATGGCTCTTGTGCTGCTATTGCTGGGCGCAGTCACGGTCAGCGGCATCCAGTTCAAGAAAGCGCGGGCCGGTGACGTGGCAGCTGCGCGCACGGCCCGCATGGCAGGGCAGGTTGCCGGCCTGGCTCTGGCCGGGGTGATCCTCTCGGCGGTGTTTGCGTTCAACTAGACGCCGTCGCAGAGCAAAAAATCAACCTCTGCCGCAGGTTGGGCTTGCACCTTCTTCCGGTTTCGCGCATTCTTGCTGTAAATCGGAACTGAGATCATGCAGCGCAAGCGCGCAATTGCCATAGCCATCGCACAACGCCAGGAGCGCGCCCGCGTCCTGATGATTGCTGCTGGCATGCTCTTGCTGCCTGCTGCACTCCTCCTTCTTATCAGCCCCTGATCACCGGCAGCTCGGTTACCGAGCGGGTCGTCAGGGGATAACGCCATCAGCCGAACAGTAAATGTCCGGCCTGCAGAGCCACGACTCTGGGCCGCCGATAGGAAAACGAGCAATGACCGCCCCCACGACCGACAGCAATAAAGACCGCGTCTTCATTTTCGACACCACTTTGCGCGACGGCGAGCAATCGCCCGGCGCCACCATGACGCTCGAAGAAAAGCTGCAGGTTGCCGAAGCCCTTGACGACATGGGCGTCGACATTATCGAAGCCGGCTTCCCCATCGCTTCCAATGGCGACTTCGAGGCCGTCGTCGCCGTCGCCAAGCAGGTCAAGCGCGCCACCGTTGCGGGCCTCGCCCGTGCCATTACTGCCGATATCGATCGCGCTGGTGAAGCCGTGCGCCACGCCCAGAAGGGTCGTATCCATACATTCGTGTCCACCTCGCCCATTCATCTGGCCCACCAGATGAAGAAGACCGAGGACGAGGTGATCGAGATCATCGCGCGCACCGTCGCTCAGGCGCGTAACCTGATCGACGATGTCGAATGGTCGGCCATGGACGCGACCCGCACGCCGCTGGAATTTTTGAAGCGTTGCGTCGAGACTGCCATCAAGGCCGGCGCGACCACGATCAACCTGCCCGATACGGTGGGCTATGCGGTGCCCGACGAGCATGAAAAGATGTTCCGGGACATCATCACGCAAGTGCCAGGCGCCGACAAGGCGATCTTCTCGGCTCATTGCCACAATGACCTGGGCCTGGCCGTAGCCAATTCGCTGGCTGCGGTGCGCGGTGGCGCCCGGCAGGTGGAGTGCACCATCAACGGGTTGGGCGAACGCGCCGGCAATGCCGCGCTCGAGGAAATCGTCATGGCGCTGCGTACTCGCGCCGATGTCATGCCCTATCACACCGAGATCGAGACCACCCATCTGGCCCGCGCCAGCCGCATCGTGTCAGCAGCGGCCAATTTCCCGGTGCAGTACAACAAGGCCATCGTGGGCAAGAATGCCTTCGCCCATGAGAGCGGCATCCATCAGGATGGCATGCTCAAGAATGCCGAGACCTATGAAATCATGACGCCGGCCAGCGTCGGCATCAAGGAAACCACCTTGGTGATGGGCAAGCATTCGGGCCGCGCTGCCTTCAAGGACAAGCTGCGCGAGCTGGGCTATGAGCTGGGCGACAATGCTTTCCAGGAAGCCTTCCAGCGCTTCAAGGATCTGGCCGACCGCAAAAAGCATGTCTATGACGCCGATATCGTCGCTCTGGTCGATGACGAAGTCGGCTCGGTGGGCGATCGGATCAAGCTGGTCGACATGCAGGTGATTTCCAAGACCGGCGGCGTGCACAAATGCGATCTGACGCTCTCGATCGATGGCGAGGAAACCTCGGTCAGCTTTGAAGGCACCGGCTCGGTGGACGCCATTTTCAACGCCATCAAACTGGCCGTGGGAAAACAACCCCATCTGGTGCTCTACGCCATCGACGGCGTCACCGGCGGTACCGATGCGCAGGCATCGGCCCATGTGCGGCTGGAGCTGAACGGGCGTCTCGTTTCCGGCAATGCCGCCGAACCCGATACGCTGGTCGCCTCGGCTCGCGCCTATCTCAACGCCTATAACCGCCTGCTGATCGAACGCGGCGCGTCCGCCCAAGGCGCAATGGCTGGATAGATTTAGAGTTTCCCCGTGCCCCGACCCATCGTGGCCGGGGCAGGGAGGAAGCAATGGGATATGAGCTGATCGAGGTGAACGATCCTGCCGATTGGGTGGCCTATCACGCCATCCGCCGGCAGGAATTGTTCGAGGCCAAGGGGCGGTTTGGCGTCTACGACGAGAATTATCCGGGCGAGCGCGAGCCCAATATGTACCATTATCTGCTCAAGCGTGACGGCGTGCCGCTCGGCACGACGCGTCTCGACGTGCGGGGGGACGGTACGGCCATCTTCCGGCTCGTGGCCATTGCCGCGGCCGAGCAGGGGCGGGGACACGGCAGGGTGCTGTCTCAAATGGTGGAGCAGCGGGCCCGGGATTTCGGTACCAGCATACTATTCGTCAACGCTGCGCCGACTGCGGTGGGCTATTACGAAAAGACCGGGTGGCATCGGCACGTATGGGATGCCGAGGAACTGGCCGGGATTTCTGGTGACTGCATCCAGATGCGGAAGATGATCTAGGTAGAGGCTGCCCTGGAGGCGCACCAAACCTCCCCACCCACCGCGTCTCCCTCGGGCTTGACCCGAGGGCCACTCGCCGCTTGTGCCGTGTTGATGGCGGCCCTCGGGTCGAGCCCGAGGGAGACGCGGTGGGTGGGATGACATCGTGGTTTTAAGGGGCTTCCTCACCTGAGTTCGGCGACCACCTCACCCAGTGCCTGATCCAGCAACGCGCGATCTGCCTCTGTCCCCGCACTAATGCGGATGCAGCGATTCAGGCCCGCCACGACCGGCATGCGCACGAACACGCCGCGTTGGGCCAGGCCGTCGAGAATCGCCTGCGCATAGGCGCCGTCGCGGCCGCAATCAATGGCGAGGAAGTTTGTGGCTGTTGGCAGTGGCGTCAGGCCATGGCGGCGGGCGATGGCAGCCGTATGCTCCAGCGAAGCCCGCACGGCCGCCAATGAGGTTTCCAAGTGGGCGCCATCGGCCAAGGCGGCGATGGCGGCGGCTTGGGCGACATTGCTGATGCCGAAGTGATTGCGGATACGGTTGAAGGCCGAGACATTTTCGGCCTCACCCAGCACATAGCCGACGCGGGCGCCGGCCAGCCCATAGGCCTTGGAGAAGGTGCGCATGCGTAGCAGGTTGGTGCGGCCGAGGTCGAAGGCGGGGAGAGTGCCGGCGGGGGCGAATTCGCCATAGGCTTCGTCCAGCACGATCATGGTGGTGTCGGGCACTGCCGCAATGAAGCGCTCGACCGAGGCGGCGTCCCACCAGGTGCCCATCGGATTGTCCGGATTGGCCAGATACACCATGGCTGCACCGGTTTCGCGCGCGGCCCGGGCCAGGGCGTCGATGTCTTCCCGGTCTTCGATATAGGGCACGGTGTGCATCACCGCGCCATAGCCAGCGATGTGATAGTTGAAGGTCGGGTAGCCGCCCAAGGATGTCACCACCGTCGAGCCGGGCGCTGCGAACAGACGCACCGCCATGCCCAGAATCGCGTCAACGCCTTCGCCCGGCATGACATTGGCGGGGGCAATGCCCAGATGGGCGGCGATGGCCTCGCGCAGGTCGTGGTTCTCGGGATCGCCATAATGCCAGCTCTCCCGCGCCGCCGCGGTCATCGCAGCGACAACGGATGGGGCCGGGCCGAACGGGTTTTCATTGGCGCCGATTCGAGCCTTAAGCTTGATGCCACTGCGCCGCACGATGGTTTCGGGGCCGGTAAACGGCACCGTTTCGGGCAGGTCGGCGGCGATGGGGGCAAGGCTGGGACGCGGCACGGGCGGGATCCGGGTTCGAAATGGCGCCTTCATCCTATAACCTGCATTGGCGGAGGCGACAGGGCGGGGTGGAAAACGAGCGGTTGTGCACAGCGATTAAGTTGCTTGCATCCGATAAGTGCCGGTAAAATCAGGATCTCTTGGTAGCTTTTCCAAGGATGGCATTTGCTTCAAATGCGAAGTTTTCCGGCAATATATGGGAAGGCATGCAGGTCCACTTTCCGGCCTGTGTCAGTTTTCTGACGCTTCGACCAAACTGATTCTTTCAAGGAGCACCGCATGCCGCCAACCTACGTTCTTGCAAAGGACCACCTTCAGCGTGCCGCGACGATTCTGCAGGGGGCAGACCATCGCTCGCGACAGCTCCGCCACATCATCGAGCGGACGATCGGTCTGATGGATGAATTCCGTCCCGAGACGCCCGAGCGTGCCGATAACGTGCTGGACTTTGCGAGCTTCCGGCAGCGTCAGGCTGCCCAGCACTGACGATCGCTATCACGGAGGCTGGCGGCAGAAGCCGCCGGCCCCGTCAGCTTCCAGATTGGGTTTCGGGGCTTGGATTGGCCGGATCAGGGGCCACCGTAATCCCACCCGTCTCGCCTTCCTTCCTGATCAATTCCCGGTTCAGCGCCAGTTTTGCTTCCTCGGTCAGCGCGTAAAGCGTGGGCAGATAATCCGGTGTCGCCACCCAGGCGCGCAGTTGCAGATTGACCGCGGTGCCGGAAAAGCTCTCCACATGCACCAGCGGGGCCGGGTTCACCAATACGCGCTTGTCGGCACCAGCGATGCGCAACAGCAGGCGGCGCGAGTGGCCGATATCCACGCTGTCGGGCACGCTCACATTGACGTCGAGCCGCCTATTGGGCTCGCGGCTGTGATTGGTGATGGCCGAGGACCACAGCTTCTGGTTGGGCGTGAAGATGTAAAGCCCGCTCGATGAGCGGAGCCTTGTGCCGAACAGCCCGATTTCCACCACGACGCCCGCCACGCCATCGCCCTGGATGAATTCGCCGATGGCGATGGGCCGCAGCACGATCAGCATGATGCCCGCCGCGATATTGGCCAGCGTGCCCTGCAGCGCCAGGGCGACCGCCAAGCCCGCCGCGCCCAGCACGGTGATGATCGAGCTATTGGCCACGCCCAGCAGGTTGAGCGCGGTGACCACCGCAAAGATCAGAATGCCGTAGCGGGCGACCTGCGACAGCAACGGGGCGAAATTCTTGTCCACGCCATATGCGCGCGGCAGATAGGTTTTAATCGCATTGGCGGCCAGCCGCGACAGATACCAGCCGGCCACCAGCACCGCGAGGATGGCCAACAGGGTCAGGGCATTGGCGCCGAGCCAATTTATCGGAATGAACAGAATGTCGTAAAACGTCATGGTTTGCCGGTCTCTGGGGCGGTTGGTCCCCCGCTCTTTCCACAATAGCAAACCAGTGATGGCAGGAAAGTGCGCCTGAGCGCTAGACAGCCCGGAATCCCTTTGCTAGAGAGCAGCCACTTTGGAAGCCCCGGCAGGGGGCGAGTAGCTCAGCTGGTAGAGCAGACGACTCTTAATCGTCGGGTCCACGGTTCGAATCCGTGCTCGCCCACCAAAGTCCTTCACAAAAGCAACGCCATTATGACAGTGTTCACACGCTGGGCCTTGCTTTAAACACGATGTGCTGTCACAAGAGACAGGCGTTTTCAGCCATTGTCGGCTGCCTGCCGGTTTGATCCGGCTCTGGCTCCTTCCTTTCTTGCGAACGTTTAGAACCCATCGGGCATGTTGCCTGTGGGCGGCGCTCGCTTGCTGATGCTTCGGGCTATATTAGGACTACACACATGGCCTCGATCAACGGCACTGTTAAATTCTTCAACACCACCAAGGGCTTCGGCTTCATTTCGCCTGAGAATGGTGAAAAGGACGCTTTCGTCCACATCTCCGCCGTCGAGCGTTCGGGCCTGCAGGGCCTGTATGAAGGCGACAAGGTGACTTACGAGCTCGAGAGCGGCCGTGACGGCAAGATCTCGGCCTGCAACCTGACCCTGGTTCAGTAAGAACCGGCGGAGCGCCGCGACTCGTTCGCTGGCGATCCCAAAAAAGAGCCGCTCCGGGAAACCGGGGCGGCTTTTTGTTTCATCATCCGCTCCTCACCTCTCCCCTGAGGGGCGAGCGGACGATAGGGCCGCCAGACCACGGCATCGCCCGGCTTTTGCCCCAACCTGTCATCAAGCTGTCAGATGACCTGCAAAACGCCCGGATTGCCTGCGTCTTTCGTTTAATTCGCAGGAAATGCCCTTCCTTCCCGCGCGATAGAGGCCTATAGCGGCGCGACATTTCAGCACTCCCAGGGACCCAGCATGTTCGGCATCGACCCGAGTTTCTTTTCTTCCTTGCTTCAGGTCATCATGATTGACCTCGTGCTGGCCGGGGACAATGCCGTGGTTATCGGCCTTGCCGCGGCCGGCCTTGCCAAAGACGTGCGCAAGAAAGCCATCCTGATCGGCATTATCGCCGCCACCGTGCTGCGCATCTTTTTTGCGCTGATCACCACGCAATTGCTGTCGCTGGGCGGGGCATTGCTGATCGCGGGCGGCGTGTTGCTGCTCTATGTCTGCTGGAAGATGTATCGCGAACTCACCGTTTCCCATGAGGACGAAGAGGAAGCCACCGAAGCGCTGGAAGATGCCGATCTCAATGCCGACGGCACCGTTGCCGGCAAGGCACCGCGCAAGTCGCTGCGCCAGGCGGTCATCCAGATCATCATCGCCGACGTTTCCATGTCGCTCGACAACGTGCTGGCCGTGGCCGGCGCCGCCCAGCACCATTTTGAAGCCCTGATCTTTGGTCTGGCGCTGTCGGTCGTCATGATGGGCGTTGCCGCTACTTTCATCGCGCGCCTCTTGCATCAATACCGTTGGATCGCCTGGGTCGGCCTGCTGATCATCCTCTATGTCGCCGCCAAGATGATCTATGAAGGCGCCGATCAATGGCTCGGCTATACCCTGCCGCATATCCCCTTCATCTATAGTGGCGCCGGCGGCCACTAAAACTGCTTACCGCCCGTGGTAGTCTTTAGTAACCACGGGCGGAACTTTGCGGCATTTGTTGTGCCGTAATAGGAAATTGCTCACCTTGGGGTTCTATCTTGCCGCTCAGAAATGTTCTGAGCAGGAAGCTCCAAGATGGCCGCTATCACCGACCGCCTGGTTCACGACGATGCCGACGCGGCGCTTCAGCAGCGCCAAGCCGGCACGGCTGCACTTCAGCTCCAGACCCGCATCGTATCGGGCGAGGAATGGGACCGGACCATCGCCGGGTTCGACGAAGTCTGCCAGGAACAGCTCCACATGTTCGCGCAAACGCGCTGGCCCGCGGTGACGCAGGAGCCGATGCTGTTTCTCGACCGGGGCGAGATCGTCGGCGGTGCGCTGATGATGATCCAGCGCCTGCCGCTGGGTATTGGCGCCATTGCCATTTCCAAATGGGCCCCCATTGTCAGGCACGGCGCCCGTGCCGATCGCGACATTATCCACGCCGCCATGATCGATGCGCTGGTCGCCGAATATGCCGGCAAGCGCGGGCAATTGCTGTCCGTGTTGCCGCGTGCCTCGCTGACCGAAACCAATCACGATTATGAGCGGCTGATCGCCCGGGGCTTCCAGCGCGGCTCGGTGCTGGGATTTCCCAATCGTTATATCGTCAATCTGCGGCTCGGGGATGCCGAGCAGCGCAAGAGCCTGCACCAGAAATGGCGCTACCATCTCAATAAATCCGAGAAGGAAGGGCTCAGCTTCGAGCATGCCGGGCCGGAGCGGATGGCCGAATTCGACGCGCTCTATACGGCCATGACTGACCGCAAGCAGTTCACCGATCATTCCGCCTATGAGACCGTGCCGTCGTTGATGGCGACCGATATCGATGCGCTGCGGCCCGAATTGTTCTTCGTCCGCCACGAGGGCGAACTGGTTGCTGGTGCGTTGATCTTCAAGGCGGGCGATCGTGCTGTCTATCTTTATGGCGCCACCAATGACCGGGCGCTGCCGCTGCGCGCGGGCTATTTCATGCATTGGCACATCATTCGCTGGCTGCGCGATAATACCGAGGCAGCCTGGTACGATCTGGGCGGCACCGATGGCTATCAGGGGCTGCACCAGTTCAAAAAGGGCATGGTGGGCGATGCCGGGGTGATCCGCCCGGTACCGCCGGTCGCCAATTATGCGTCCAATCCGCTGGCCTATTTGCTGGGTACCGGTGCCTTCAACGCACGCGACGCCTATTATCAGCTGCGCCGGGTGGTCGATGCCTGGCGCAATCCCAAGGCGCGTCCCGATCAGGCTCCAGCCTCCAAAGAAAGCCAGGGATGAGTCTGCACCGCCGTCTGGTCTCCCAATCGACCATCATTTTCGGTGGGCGCCTGTTTGGCGCGGGCATCGTATTTCTGGTGCAGGCGATGATTGCCCGCCTGTGGGGCGCGGGGCATCTGGGTGATTTTCTGATCATCACGGCCAGCTGCAACCTGATTGCGGTGGCCATGCCGTTGGGCTTTCATACGATCGGAGCCTATTTCGCCGCCGAATATCGCGCCCGTAGCGAGCGCAAGCAGCTTGGCGTGTTCATGCTGCATGCCTATGGCCATATCCTGGTGGCGCTGGTGCTGTTGCTGGTGGCCGGGCAATTCGTGCTGGGGCTGGTGGGGCAGGGCGGCAGCATCGTCGCCCAGCATTATGTGCCGGTGATTCTGCTGGCCTTCAGCGGCGCCACGGTGATGCTCAGCGGCTCGCTGCTGATCGGGCTCAAGCGGCCGTTTTCCGGCTTTTTCGCCGATGGCATTTTCCGCCCGATCATCCTGGTTGCGGCCCTTGTGGGCGCCATGGGCATTGCCAATCGCGACGACGCCTTCGACCATATGGTGTGGGGCGCCGCCATCGGTTTTGTGGTGATCGCACTGGTGCAGTTCGGCTTTACGCTGATTGCCTGGAGCGCCGTGCCGGGGCGCGATACGGAAGTGCGCCTGCGCGAAAGCCGCCGCTGGTGGCGCTTTGCGCTGCCCTGGATGCTGATTGCGCTCGCCACGGATTTCTTCTTCGATATCAATCTGTTGCTGCTCAGCCAGATATTGGGTCGCGAGGAACTGGCAATATTCGGCGTTTGCACCCGCATCTTCGCGCTGGTGTCGTTCGGCGTGTCGGCTGTCTATGCCGTGTCCATGCCCGATATGTTCGAGAGCGAAGCGAATGCCGATCGCAGCGCCTTCCATCGCAAGGTGGGCGACGCCAATATGGTGGCGACGGCGCTATCGCTGGTGCTGTTCTGCGTCACGGCTTTGGGCGCGCCGATTGCGCTGCAATTCTTCGGCCCGGGTTTCAGTGCGGGCGCCGCGCCGCTTGCCGTGTTGTGCCTGGCGCTGGTGGTCCGCTCGGCAATGGGGCCGGCTTCGCTGGTCCTCTCGATCCATGATCGGCCCTATGCGAGCCTGCCGGCGGTGGCGCTGGGCATCGCCGTGCTCTTTGTGGGTAATTGGCTGCTGGCGCCACCATTCGGGCTGATGGGCGCGGCAATTTCGGCGCTGATCGCCATCACCATCTGGTCGTTCGCGCTTTGGGCCATTGCGCTGCGCACCGCCAAGATGGATGTGTCGATCGTGCAATGGTTCCGCGCGCGGCGGGCAGCGGCGCTGCCGGCGGCCTAAACGCCCACCAACTCGCCGAGCCGCTGCTTTAGCCGGCCCAGGCGGCCGACATTGACGCCGCTGTCATAGTCCTCGGACACCTTGGTGTAGGGCTTTTCGATCAGCATGTAATCCTGGCCGAAGATGTGCTTTTCGAGCAGGCAGGTTTCCTTGTAGCCGTAGCGCCGCAACAGCATGCGGGCGACTTCGTTTTCCGGGCGCACGAAGGTAAAGGCCTTGTGGAAGCGGCCATTGTCCCAGTGCTCGTCAAAGGCGCGCATGCCGAACATGCCCAGCTTGGAATTGCGATGGCTGGGGAATACCCAGCTCCAATAGCGGAAGATCGAGCCGCATTCGGGCCCCGAGATCATGGCGCCGCCAGGCACCCCGTCAGTATTCATGATCATGACATGCCAGGGATCGATCGCCATGACATTGCGCAGGAAGGCCTTGTTGAGGCGACCCATTTCATGGGCCTTGAAGCGCTCGCTGTAATATTGCGACGTCGCAATCACGTCCATCAATTCGCGATGGACCATGTCGATATCGGCAATAGTGGCGGCACGGATAGTCATCTCGGCCATGATGAGCCCTCCCTCTGCTGTCGCGATACTAGCAAACAGCCTGATGCGCACAAAGCATACTAGCTTGAGGCAGTTAATGGGCGGTGGCGGCGCCATGTACGAAGTTGCACGGTCATGGGCTTGCCCGACGCAGGGGCGGTCTTTAGAACGGAGCCGGGAGAGATAAGGGAGGATGACTATGAGCGAGCAGCTCGTATTCCAGCCAAGTGCGGCTGCGATCGCACGCACCCACGTAACCAGCGCTCAATATGATGAGATGTATGCCCGCTCCATCAGCGACCCAAACGGGTTCTGGGCCGAGCAGGCGCAGCGGCTCGACTGGATCAAGCCCCCGTCCATCATCAAAAATACCAGCTTTGCCTATCCAGATGTCTCGATCAAATGGTTCGAAGACGGGGTGCTCAATGTGTCGGCCAATTGTCTTGACCGGCACCTGGCGACCCGCGGCGACCAGACGGCGATCGTCTGGGAGGGCGACACGCCCGGCACCGATGGCAAGGCCACCTATCGCGAGCTGTACGAGCGTGTCTGCCGCTTTGCCAATGTGCTGAAAGCCCATGGCGTCAAGAAGGGGGACCGCGTCACCATCTACATGCCCATGGTCATCGACACCGCCGTCGCCATGCTGGCCTGTACCCGCATCGGCGCGGTTCATTCGGTGATTTTTGGTGGCTTCTCGCCCGATTCCATCGCCGGCCGCGTGGCCGATTGCGGCAGCAAGATCATCCTCACCGCCGATGAAGGCCGCCGTGGCGGCAAGACCATCCCGCTCAAGAAGAATGTCGACGAAGCTCTGGCCAAGGTGCAGGGCGTCGAGACCGTCATCGTCGTCAAGGTCACCGGCAATCCCGTCGCCATGAGCGAAGGCCGCGATGTCTGGTATGAGGACGCCGCCGCCAAGGTCGGCGCCGAATGCCCGCCCGAGCCGATGAATGCGGAAGATCCGCTGTTCATCCTCTACACCTCCGGCTCGACCGGCAAGCCAAAGGGCGTGCTGCACACCACGGGCGGCTATCTCGTCTATGGCGCGCTGACGCATGAGCTCAGCTTCGATTATCGCGATGGCGAGGTCTATTGGTGCACGGCCGATGTGGGCTGGATCACCGGCCACACCTATATCGTCTATGGCCCGCTTGCCAATGGCGCGACCACGCTGATGTTCGAGGGCATTCCGAGTTATCCCGATGCCTCGCGCTTCTGGCAGGTGGTGGAAAAGCACCAGGTCAATATCTTCCACACCGCCCCCACCGCCATCCGCGCGTTGATGGGTGCGGGCCACGAATTTGCCGATAAATACGACATGCCCTCGCTGCGCTTGCTGGGCACGGTGGGCGAACCGATCAATCCCGAGGCCTGGCTGTGGTACAGCAAGCATGTCGGCAAGGAGCGCTGCGGCATTGTCGATTGCTGGTGGCAGACCGAAACGGGCGGCCACATGATCGCGCCATTCCCCGGCGCCATTCCCACCAAGCCCGGTTCGGCCACCAAGCCGTTTTTCGGTGTGCAGCCCGTTGTACTGTCGCCCGAGGGGCGGCTGCAGGAGCAGACCAAGGCCGAGGGCGTGCTGGCCATTGCCGATAGCTGGCCGGGCCAGATGCGCAGCGTCTATGGCGATCACCAGCGCTTCATCGATACCTATTTCACCCAGTACAAGGGCTATTACTTCACCGGCGACGGCTGCCGCCGCGATGAAGACGGCTATTATTGGATCACCGGGCGTGTGGATGACGTGCTCAACGTTTCCGGCCATCGCCTGGGGACTGCCGAGGTCGAAAGCGCGCTGGTGGCGCATCCCAAGGTCAGCGAAGCGGCGGTTGTCGGCTACCCGCACGACGTCAAGGGGCAGGGCATCTATTGCTATGTCACCCTGATGGCCGGCGAAGCCAGCGACGACGCGCTCAAAGTCGAGCTGCGCAATTGGGTCCGCAGGGAAATCGGCCCGATCGCCACGCCCGACCTGATCCAGTGGGCGCCCGGCCTGCCCAAGACCCGTTCCGGCAAGATCATGCGCCGCATTCTGCGCAAGGTGGCCGAAAACGACTTCGGTTCGCTGGGGGACACTTCCACACTGGCCGACCCGGCAGTGGTGGACGATCTGATCACCAACCGGCAGAACCGGTAGGTAGCGCTATCGCCAAAACGAACGCGGACGGAGACCCCAAGATCTCCGCCCGCTAAAGGCGGCGGCTTCATCGGCCGGAAGGTTGAAAAACGGCCTATGCTCCAAGTCGCCTGTGCCATCTATGCCATTGATGCATATCAATTGGCATACCCCAAATGACGTAGGCATGCGAATAGTTGCGGCTGTCATTGTTTCGGCGGCTTTTTCCGGTGACGCTGTCGCTGCGATTCTCCGAAAGCTGGATTTTCCCGTGACATTTCTTCCCCACCTGCTGCTCGCCGCCTCCTTGTTCGCGGCCGTACCGGCGCATGCCGCGACCCTCGAGCAGATGGCGGGACAGATGATCGTCGTGGGTTTTCAGGGCGATGATGCCGACGACGCCAGCGTCGCGGTGCTGCGCGAAAAGCTGGCCGCGAGCGAATTGGGTGGGGTGATGTTCCTCAAGACCAATGTCAAAGACCTCACCACCGTCACCGCGATGAACCAGGCATTTCGCGCCGCGTCGCCCGAGCTGCTGCCCTTCATCACCGTCGACCAGGAGGGTGGCGCCGTCGAGCGGCTGGATGGCGATGTCGGCTTCAAGGAAATTCCCAGCGCCGCCAGCATTGCCGCCCGAAATTCCCCCGAAGCCGCCGAGAAGATTTACGCCGGCATGGCCGCTTCCCTTGCCGGGCTTGGCTTCACCGTCAATTTCGGCCCGGTTGCCGATATCAACTTGAACCCCAACAACCCGGTGATCGCCAAATTCGGCCGCTCGTATAGCGCTGACGCCGCGACAGTGGTCGCCTATGACGAGGCCTTCATCACCGCTCACCACGCGGCGGGCCTGCTCACTTCGCTCAAGCATTTTCCCGGTCATGGCTCGTCCACCGCCGATAGCCATGAGGGCTTTGTCGATATCACCAGCACTTGGAAGCCTGAAGAACTCGATCCTTACCGGGAACTGCTGGCCAAGGGTGATGTGGATTTCGTGATGGTGGGCCACCTCTACCACGCCGATTATTCCGACGAGGGCGCGCAGGTGCCCGCTTCGCTCTCCCCGCAATGGATCACCGGCGTGCTGCGCGACGACCTCGGCTTTGATGGCGTGGTGATCAGCGACGATCTCGAAATGGGTGCGATCCGCCAGCATTTTGACCTCAAACAGACCGTTACCATGGCGGTGCGGGCCGGCATGGATGTGTTGCTGTTTTCCAATACCGCCAAATACCGGCCGGGTCTGGCCGATGAAATCCGGGCTATTCTAGTGGCCGAAGCAGAGGCCGATCCGGCGTTTGCGGCGCGGATCGAGCAGAGCTATCAGCGAATCATCGCCCTCAAAGCCCGTATCCACTGATCGAGACTGCGGCCGAAACCCGCATCCGTGGGGCTTTCCCCAGCCAAAACGGGCTAAGTGTTTCCTCGGGAGCCATCCCCAGATAAACTGCGTGTCGCTGTCCTGCCCTGGATGGCGTGTGCAGGAGACTTTGCTTGATGGCGGACGAGCGCGAGACCCGACAAGTCCGGGCCATGTTCATTTCGGACGTGCATCTGGGCATGAAGCCGATCCGCGTCGGCCAGCTCATCGAATTTCTGCGCGCTCATGATGCCGAGACCATCTATCTGGTCGGCGATATCGTGGATGGCTGGCGCCTCGCCAAGGCCTGGCACTGGCCCAATGAATATAATGTGCTGGTCAACCTGCTGCTCGAAAAGGCCAATGCGGGCACCCGCGTCGTCTATCTGCCGGGCAATCACGACGAGTTCCTGCGCGAATATCTGGGCACCTATTTCGGCGAGGTCGAATTCGTCGATCGCACCGTCCACACCACTGCCACCGGCAAGACTTATCTGGTCATCCATGGCGACCAGTTTGACGTGGTGGTGATGAATGCCAAATGGCTCGCCCATGTTGGGGACTGGGCCTATAACGCGGCCCTGCGCGTCAACATTGCGATCAATTGGGTGCGCCGGCGACTCGGTTTGCAATATTGGTCCTTGAGTGCCTGGGCCAAGCAAAAGGTCAAAAATGCCGTCTCGGTGATCGGGCGATTCGAGGAGGCTCTGGTCCACGAAGCCAAGGAATCCGGGGTTGACGGGGTCATCTGCGGGCACATTCATTTTGCTGACATGCATGACAGGCTAGGTATCCACTACATCAACACTGGTGATTGGGTGGAAAGTTGCACGGCGATAGTCGAGACAACGGACGGCAATTTCGAGTTGATCAAGTGGACCGAGATGATGGCGGGCGAGCCCCGCCGCTTCCGCCTCCGCAAGGCGGATCGCTCCGTCGCCTCCTGATCGTTACCGACGCCTGGCACCCGCAAATCAATGGCGTGGTGCGCACATTGGACACGCTGGGCCGCGAACTTGCCGCCCGCACTATCGAGGTCCGCTACCTCACTCCTGAGCGGTTCTGGACCGTGCCGGTCCCCACCTATGCCGAAATCCGGCTGTCGCTGGCCACTCAGGGCGCCGTGGCCGCCTTCATCGATGGCGTGGCCCCCGATTGCATCCACATCGCCACCGAAGGCCCGCTGGGCTGGCAGGCGCGGCAATATTGCCTCGACCGGGGCCTGGTCTTCACCACCAGCTTCCACACCCGCTTCCCCGAATATCTGGCCGCACGCGTCCCCGTTTCGCCCGAACTCGGCTATGGCTATCTGCGCTGGTTCCACTGGCCGGCCGCCCGCACCATGGTGCCGACGCCATCGCTGATGGTGGAATTGGCCGGCCATGGCCTGGGGCATCTGGCGCTCTGGTCGCGCGGAGTCGACCTCTCCCGCTTCAGCCCCGGCCCCAAGACCTGGTTTGCCGAGTTGCCCGGCCCGCATCTGCTCTGCGTCGGGCGGGTCGCGGCAGAAAAGAACATCACCGCGTTTCTGGATCTCGATGTTCCGGGCACAAAGATCGTGGTGGGCGACGGCCCCGACCTGCCCGCGCTGACTCGCCGCTATCCGGATGTGCAATTCCTCGGCTATCGCTTCGGCGATGAATTGGCCGAAATCTATCGCAGCGCCGATGTCTTCGTCTTTCCCAGTCGTACCGATACATTCGGCAATGTGGTGATCGAGGCCCTGGCCTCCGGCGTTCCCGTGGCTGCCTATCCGGTCACCGGCCCGCGCGATATCCTCACTGATCCAACAGCAGGGGCGCTCGACGAAGACCTGGGCAGTGCCGTGCGCCGCGCCCTCACGCTGTCCCGCGCCGCCGCCCGGGCGCATGGCTGTCGCTTCACTGTTCCGGCCAGTGTCGATCAATTCGTCTCGCATCTGCAATTGGCCCGGCAGTCTGTCTCGATGGCCGCTGCCGGCTGATCGTTGCTTGCATCGAACATACTTGCGGCGCATTGTTCGTCACATTGATTTTATGTGATTTTCCCGGAGCCATTCTGCGATGGGTTCGCCTTTGGCAGCGCGCCTCCGTTCGCCCGCTGTCCGTACCGGTCTTTTCTACGCGACCCTGTTCACCTCGGGCGCGGTCTCCAATCCGTTCCTGCCGATCTGGCTGAGCGAGCGCGGCATCGGCACCGGCGAAATCGGCGTCATCAACGCCGCGCCGATCTTTGCGATGATCGTTATCAACATGATCGTGGGACGCCTCGCCGACCGGGCCAGCGACTGGCGCAACGTCATCGTCATCGGCTCCATCATCGCCGCCATTCCACCAATCTTCCTGCTGTTCAGGGATGATTATGTCTCCATCCTCATCATCTGGACCCTGTTGATCGTGCCGTTCCAGGCCATCGCCCCGGTGGTCGACGCCGCCGCCTATCGCATGACGCGCCGCACCGGCATGGATTTCGGCGCCATCCGCGTCTGGGGCACGATTGGCTTTGTCGCCGTGACGTTGGTGGCCGGCGTGGTGCTCGACCGCATGGGCGCGGGGGCCTTCGTGCCGCTGCTGATCGCGGTCAGCCTCATTCGCGCGCTGGTATCGCTTGGTCTGCCGCTGTTCCGCTCGCCCGACGAATATTCGCGCCCCATGCATCCCATCGATGCGCCGATCAATCCGCTGATCGCCATTCGCCTGGGTCAGCTCTGGCGCCCGTGGTTTCTGATGACGCTGATCGGGGCCGCGCTGCTGCATGGCAGCCACATGATGCAGATGGGCTTTGGCGCCTTGATCTGGGCCGAGGAGGGGATACCCGGCTGGGTCATCGGCATATTGTGGGCCGTGGCGCCCACCGCCGAAATCCTCGCCATGGTCTATTTCGAGCGCATCACCAAGCGCTTCGCCGCCCGCCACCTGATCCTGCTCGGCTGCCTCTGCGGTGCGTTACGCTGGTGGGGCTTTGCGCTCGAGCCCGATATCTGGGTGCTGGTATTGTTGCAGACGCTGCATCTGGCAACTGTGGGGCTCACCTTCCTCGGCATCACCAATTTCATTGCCAACTGGACCAGCGAGGACATCGCCGCGGAAGCGCAGAGCTTTTTCGTGATGATACGCCAGGTGGTGACCGTGGTGGCGCTGCTGGGCTTCGGCATCCTCGCCGGCACGATGGGCGCCGGTGCTTTCTATGTGGCGGCCATCATGAGTGCGATCGGTGCAGTCATGGTGGTGGTGTCGCTGCTGGTAATGAACCCTAAGCGCGAGAATGCGCAGGCGGTAATGTGAGGGGGCTCCCGTACCCCTCCGTCGCCCACTTCACCCCCCGTCACCCGAATGCCGCACCTGCAATTGTAACGATTGCAACGTCACAAATCCCCTTGCCTTCGCCAACAAGCCAAGCGAACAAAGGTGCCGGGCGCTGATTTGCCCGGGGTTCACTTTTCATGGCATCCGTTCTGTCGCGCTGGGCCTCGCCCGAGCTGCGCGCTTCGATTTTTCATTTCACCGTCTATTTGCCCGGCGCCGTCAGCAGCGTTTATCTGGCGATCTGGCTGGCCGAGCATGGCATTCCCGCCGAACAGATCGGCATCATCAATGCGCTGCCGGTCTTGCTGCTGCTGGGCATCAATATGCTGGTGGGCCGTCTGGCCGATCGGGCCAGCGATTGGCGCTCGACTATCCTGATCGTTTCCCTGCTTAGCGGAGCGGCGCCGATTGGCCTGTTCTTCGTCCATGAATTCTGGGGCATCGTGCTGGTCTGGCTGCTCTGCACCATTCCCGGCGGGCTGGTGCCCCCGCTGACCGACGCGGCGACACTGCGCCTGGCGCAGCGCACCGGCAGCGATTTTGGCAGCATGCGCGCCTGGGGCACGATCGGTTATGTGATCGGCACAGCGCTGGTGGGTCTGGCCGTTACCGCCTATGGCACGGCCGCTTTCGTGCCGCTGTTCTTTGCCGTTTCGGTGGGCCGGGCGATCATCGGTTTCACCCTGCCGCGTTTTCGGGCGCCCGCGCCTGTCTCGACCCTGGCCGATGCCAATCCGGAAAAGCCTCGCCTCTCCTCGGCCCTCAAGCTCTGGTTCGTGCTGCCGATTCTGGGTTTTGCGCTGGTCAATTCCAACAATGCGGTGGTGGGTGGCTTCGGCGCGCTGATCTGGCACGACAATGGCATTCCCGATTATTTCATCGGCCCCTTGCTGGCCATTGCCGCGGCTGCCGAAGCCGTCCTCATGGTGATGTGGCGGCGCTTTGGCGGGCGCGTCACCGCGCGCAACATGATCCTGGTCGCCTGCGCGGCGTCACTGCTGCGCTTTTTCGTCATGGCGTTCAATCCGCCCGTGGCCGTGCTGTTCGTCACCCAGACGCTGCATGCCTTCAGCTTCGGCATGGGCTATTTCGGCGTGGTGCATTTCATCGCCAATTGGACCAGCGAGGACATCGCCGCCGAAGCGCAGGGCTTTGCCACCATGCTGCAACAGGGGGCGGCCTTCGTATCGCTGATGCTGTTCGGAGTCCTCGTCGGCCATTTCGGTGCCGGGGCATTCTTTGCATCTGCGCTGTTTGCACTGCTGGGCATGGGCTGTGTGCTGTGGTCGCTGAAGCTCAAGCCGCCCAAGGATGCGTGAGGGCACGACGCAAGCTCACCATGAGGTCTATTGCCAGAGCAGTGACGGACCGCCAGTAGACCTCATCCTGAGCCTGTCGAAGGACGAGGTCGTGGCACTTCATTCGCGGGAATGACATTGTGGGTGGGTGGAGTTCCGCGCGAAGCTGCCAACTCCGAAGTGTCATTCCCGTGAAAGCGGGAACCTCTGTTTCCTTTCTTCCTCTCACGTCCCACCAACAAGAAGGCCCCGGTTTCCCAGGGCCTTCTTAATTTCTGTACCAAGCCTTAGCTCAACCGCCCACTTGCATGGGCCAGGGTCGTATAGACCTTGCCGCGATCGCTCAGCAGGTATTCGCGGGTTTCGGCGGCGGGGCGGGGGCCGGCGGCGGCGCGTTTCAGCAGCTGCTCGAACTCGCTCATATAGGCCTGCGCGGTGCGGGCGAAGTCGGGTTCGCGCTGCAGCTTCTTGCGCACGTCGTCATAGGTGCCCTGGCCGGTCAGCGTATAGATGCGGCGCGAGAATACGTTGGATTCCCCGGCTTGGTAACGGGCCCAGGCTTCGGCCAGCGCGCCATCGTCGATGGCCCGGGCGATCTCGTCGGTCAGCCCCGACAGGCCCGCCTGCGGCTGCTGGGTGCTGGCCTGCTTGGCCGTGGCATTGCGCAGCACGTCGCGCAGCCAGCCGCCTTCGCCCTGTGGGGCGGCATCGGCTTCCACCGCGGCCTGGGCGTCGACATCGCGCTGCGGCGCTGCGGCGCGGGCAGGCTCGGGCTGGCGGACGGGCTCGGTCGTGCGGATCGGGTCGACCAGCGTCTGGCGCGGCGGCTCGCGATAGGTTTCGCGCGGGGCCTGATAGGCCGGGGCTTCCTGACGCGGTTCGGTGCGCGAAGCAGGGCGCTGTGGCGGGCGGCGGTCGTTGAGGTCGAGCGTGGCCGGCTGGCTGCGCACGATCGCATTGAGTTCGCTCAGCGCCTCGATCTGCTCGGCCACGACGCGGCGCATGGCAGCGGCGCTGGCGCGGGTTTCCTCGGGCAGCTCGTTGACGCCGCGAGCCAGTTCGGCGCGGGTGGCTTCGAGTTCGCTGCCCACTTCCTTGGCCGTCTGGCGCATGGCGCGGGCGGTGTCGTTGAAGCGCTGGGTGGCTTCTTCCATCGCCTTCTGCATTTCGGCGATCATCTGCTGCTGGGCCTGCTGCAGGGCCGCATTGGCGCGGCGGCCCTCGGCGTCGGCACTGTCGCGGAAATCGCCGAGGCGGCTGCTGACTTCGCCCGAGGTTTCGTCCAGCGCCTGGCGGAACGTGCCCGTGGTCTGGTCGATGGCGTTGCGCAGCTGGCCGGTATTGGAGGCGATCGCCCCGCGCACCGAAGCGGTCGAATCCGCAATCGTGTCGGCCAGCGTGCTGGTCGTGGTGGTCAGCACGTCGGTGACATTGCCGGCGGTCGAAGCCAGCACATCGCTGACCTTGGCGGCGTTTTCTTCCAGTGCGTTGTTGACCTGGCTGGTCTGGTCGTTGAGCGCCAGGCGTACCGAGGAGGCCGTCTGGTTGAGAGCGCTGGCAGCCGCTTCGGCAGCGCGCTGCACGGCGCCATCCACCTGGGTGGCATTGCTCGACAGGGTCGAGGTGAAGCGCTGGTTGGTCTGGTAGAGCGCGTCGTTGACATCGGCCGTCGAGGACTGGATCGCCTCGGTAATGGTGGCCGTGGTGGCTTCCAGCGTTTCGGCAACCGAGCCGGTGGTGGCCTGCAAAGCCTCGTCCATGGCGCGGCGGGCGCCGATCAGGCGGCGTTCCGTATCGTTGACCGTATCGGCGATGGATTGCGCGAACATGCGCATGCGGCCATCGATATCGTCGGCGCGGCTGGCAAAGCTCTGGGCCAGGGCATCCATGGCGCCGCGGCGATCTTCCAGCGTGATGAGGGCGGATTCGCTGGTCGAGCTGAGCTCGCTCGAAACCTGCTGCATATTGGCCGCTTCCGCATCGAGCCGGCCGAGCACGGTCGAGAATTCGTCGACCATGGAGCGGATGGTGGATTGCAGCGCACCAACATGCTGGCTGACCATGACGCCGGCCTGTTCGGTCTGCCCGATGGCGTCGCGAATGGTGTTGGAATAGGTCGAGGTCTGCTGGGCGACGCTGGTTTCCAGGTTTGCCAGATTGGCCGTCGAGGCATCGAGCACCCGCTGCAGCAGCAGGTTGGAATCGTTGAGCTTGCCGAGCGCGGCGGTAACGTCGGTGAGGATGCGCGAGGTCGAGACGGCCATGATGGCCTCGGCTTCCTTGGCATTGTCACCCAGGGCGTCGCGCAGCAGATTGCCATGGCTGAGCAGGGCGTTTTGCAACTGGTCGGAGCGGTCGCTGACCAGGGCCGCAAAGGCATTGGTATGCTCTTCGACCGAGCGGTTGATGTCGGTGAGGCGGGTTTCGATGCTGCCCACCGCGTCGGGCGCCTTGACCGTCAGCAATTGGTCGATATTGCCCGCTGCAGCGCGGATCAGGTCGAGCACGTTGCGCACGGCGCCGTCCATGCGGTCGGCCGTAGCGGTGACGTCGGTGGCGATATTTTCTGTCGCTGCCGTGATGCGGGTGGCAATGGTTTCCTCGATCCGGTCGGCGCCGGCTTCGAGATCCGCCATGGACTGGGTGATCGAGGTATTGATCGAGGCATTGAGCGCGGCCAGCCGCTCGGCCGTGATATCGGCGCGGGCAGTGATGGCCTCGGGCAGGGTGCCCAGGCGCTGGTCGACCATGTCGGTAATGGCGCGGCGGGCCGAATTGACCCCGCTCTCGATGAGGTCGGCGGCCTTGCGGGCGCTTTCGCCCACGGTGGCGCTGGCCGCGTCGATGCGGGCGGAAACACCATGCTCGGCGTCCGAAATGCGCGAGATGGCGCTGTCGAGGCCGGTGCCCAGATGCGTGTTCACCTCGGCCACCTTCTCGGCGATCATGTCCGACATGGTGGTGACGCGCTCGTTCATGGTCTCGGTGACGTTGAGCAGCGAGGTTTCGATCTTGGTGCGGGCTTCTTCGCCCTGCAGCGCGATGGCGTCGGCCAGTTCGCTGGTGCGCAGGCCGATGGTCTCGCCCATCGAGGCGGTGTGCGTTTCCAGCGTGTCCGACAGCGCCTGGGTGCGCTGGCCAAGCGCTTCGCTGAGCGCCAGGGTGCGGGTGCCGACGGCCTGGGCCAATTGCTGGGTGCCGCTGTCGAGCGTGGTGCGCAGTTGCGCCGAGCGTTCGTCCAGCGCGCCGGTCAGCGTGGCTGTTTGATCAGCCAATTGACTGGTCAGCGTTTCGGTGCGCTCGCTCAGCTGGGTAGCCAGCAATTCGGTGCGTTCATCGAGCTGGCTGGCGAGGTTCCCCGTGCGGGATTCGATTTCCAGCGACAATGCCGAGGTGCGTTCCGATAGCGTATCGGCCAGCCGCGTCGTGCGGCCCGAGATCGCCTGGTCGAATTCGGTGGTGCCTGCGGACAGGGCTTGCCCCAGTTCCTCGCTGCGTACGCGGATGGCTTCGCTCATGTCGCCGGCGCGGGTATTCAGGATATCGTCCAGCTTCTGGGTGCTTTCGTCCAGCGTGCCGGCGATCAGGCTGACATGGCCGTCCAGCTTTTCCGACAGGGCCTGGCTGCGGCTGCCGATGTCTTCGGAGATGGCGCGGGCCTTGGCCCCCAGCACTTCGCCCAATTCGCGGGTCTTTTCGCTGATGGCGCTGTCAAAGCGGCCGGATTCCTCGTTGAGCGCCATTTCAAGCACATTGGCGCGGGCGGCAAAGCTGGTGCCCTGTGCTTCAAGGCGGGCGATCAGGCTATCGCCCTTGTCGCCGATGACGCCGTCGAGCGTGCCCAGACGGGTATCGAGAATGGCGGCAATTTCAGTCAGCCGTGCGTCGAACTGGCTGAGCGAATCCTGCCCGGCGGAGGACAGGGTGATGCGGGCGCGGTCGGAGGTGTCGTCCAGCGCGCCGTTGATTTCGATCAGCGCCGATTGCAGGCGGCTATCCATGGCGTTGAGCTGGATGGAGACCGATTCATCGAGCTGGCGGGTGAGGGCGTTGAGCAGCACCTCGGCCTCGCGCGAACGGCCGGTAATGTCCTCGGCGATCTTCTGGCCGATCAGGTCCAGCGCGCCGGTCACTTCATGGCCGCGGTCGCGCAATTGGCCGAGCAGGGACGTGCTGCCGTCGCTGAGCAGGCCCGAAATGGTGGTGGTGCGCTCATCAAGCGCCGCGGCGAGGCGGCCGGTGGTGTCGTCCAGCGTTTCGGACAGGCGGCCGGTTGTGCCGTCGAGCAGGTTGGCGAGCTTTTCAGCGCGCTCGTCGAAGGCCGAGGCCAGGTTGCCGGTGCGGCTGTCCATCGCCTCGGCAATGCGGCCGCTGGTGCCTTCGAGCAGGCCGGCAAGGTTCGCCGTGCGGTCTTCGAAGCTGCCCGCAATGGCGCCGGTGCGTTCCTCGATCAGGCGGGTACGCTCGTCCATGGCGGCGGCAATGGTCGCGGCGTGGCCGTCAAGTGCGTCGGTCAGCGCGGCAATGCGGCTTTCGACACCAGAGTTGAGCGTGCCGGCGCGCTCGTCAAGGGCGCCAGTCATGGCCGCGGTCTTGTCGTCGAAGGTCAGCGACAGGCGGCCCGCGCTATCGTCCAGCGCCGAGATAAAGTCGGTGGTGCGGTTATCGACCAATGAGACGAAATTCTCGGTCCGCTCGCCAAAGGCGTTGGTCAGCGTGTTGCCGGCGGTTTCGAGCGCGCGGGTCAGATTGCCGCCGCTTTCCACGATGGTGCCGGAAATGCGCTGGCTGATCATGTCGAGGTCGAACACCAGGCCGGTATGGCTCTCGGTGATGGCTTCGCGTACGCGTTCGGTATTGGTGAGCACGCTTTCGCGCTGGCTGGCCAGTTCGGCGATCAGCGCGCGCATGCGCGATTCATTATCCGAATAGGTGCGTTCGAGCGCGGTGACCTCGTTGTGGATCATCACTTCGAGTTCGCCGGCGCGGGAAAGGGCGCGTTCCAGTCCATCGCCCAGCGCATTGACTTCGCGGCGCACGGCCTGGCCCACCGAGGCGACCTTGTCGGCGGCGGTGACCTCAGGCTCGGCCAGGCGGATAGCGGCCTGGGTGATCGAGGACGCGGCATTGCGCAGGTCCTGGGCGCGGCGGAACAGGGTGGCGACACCGAAAAAGCCCAGCACGGGCAGGATCATGATGGCGGCGAGTGCGATGAAATCGATGCTGCTGGCAAACTGGCCGAAATTGCCGAGCTGGCTACCATAGCGCAAATAGCCGGCTGTGCCCGTCACCGCGAGCCAGATGACCGACAGTGCCAGCGCTACCCAGGTGGGGGCGGCCGAAGAACGGCTCTGCAGGGTATAAAGCAGCTTGGAGGTGGGGAAGCGATCGTCATTGGCCACGGCGCCGGCCTGCTGGGCGATCTTGTCGGCGGCGCGCAGGCGCTCGGACCGCGCGGGATTGGCCGCGCGCTTTTCCGGTGCCTTTTCCGGCGTGCTGTCGAGATTGAAGACCGAGTCCTTGAGGGCGTCTTCAACGGCAGAAAAAGCCAGGGCGGCGGGATCGTTTGGGGGTGTCGAATTCTGCGCCATACTCTTTACTACTCTCGCGTCGACTTCACAGCGATCGGGCGGCAAACTGGCGGTGTGTTAACCCCCAACCCGTTTCCGGGCCGATGGTCAAATGGAAACAATTCGATGCAAATGCCGCGCATTATTTCCGCACCACCGCCGCCGCGCGCTGGTTCAAAATCCATACATACATTCAATTTTACTCAAACCGAACGCTTTCTTACCCAAAGGTTAATTTTTTGGGGAGAACGAGGGGCATCAAAAACGGCAAAGAACGGCGAAGATGTGGCTTAATCGCCTGTTCATCCGGGGCTTCTAAGGTTGTCCGGCGGTTTTGCCCCTGTGGGCTGCGTTACCGCTTTTGTTAAGGAGTTCGTTGGATGGCCCGGCGGTTTCCCGCGCTCGACAGAGCCGCGCCTGTCCCCCTCCTGCGCAGGTCGCGCCCCATCGATCTGGTGCATCTGGCCAAGCAATGCCTGGGCGATGCCGCGCTGGAACACGAAGTGCTGCGCCTGTTCGACACGACGATCAAAACCTATCTGACGCGGCTGCTGGCCGCCGAGGCCCCCGATCAGGTGCTTTTTGCGCTCCACACCATCAAAGGCGCTGCCGTGGGCGTGGGCGCGTTCACTATTGCCGATCTCGCCAAGGGTATGGAGGCCGATGCCAGGGCCGGGGTGAGCATCAATCCCGAGCAGATCGACGACCTCAAAATGGCGGTGGAGGAAGTCAGCGTGTTTGTCAGCGATGTGCTGGATAAGGACTCCCAGTAGACCTCATCTTGAGCTTGTCGAACCACGAGGTCTTGCCCCAGATCGTGCCACGCCCTCGTCCTTCGACAGGCTCAGGATGAGGTCTACGTGTAGGACCGCGATTCCCTAGTAGACCTCATGGTGAGCCTGTCGAACCACGAGGTCGCGCCCAGATCACCCCATTTGACCACCACCCTTGCCTTCCCCTATAGAGCGCCCAATATTTGTTGCGCTTCGCAGCCCGCCGCGTCGGGCGCCCAAAGGCAAGTTTCCATGAGCATGTCCCTCGCCGCCGAGACGCCGTCTCGCGCCATCACTGAGCCCTATCGCACCCGCCGGACCTTCGCGATCATTTCGCACCCGGACGCGGGCAAGACCACGCTGACCGAGCGGCTGCTGGCTGCTGCCGGTGCGATCCAGTCTGCCGGTGCCGTGCGCGGCAAGTCCGGCACTCGCTCGACCCGCTCGGACTGGATGGAAATGGAGCAGCAGCGCGGCATTTCCATCACCTCCTCGGTGATGACCTTCGATTATGACGGGCTGACGCTGAACCTGCTCGACACCCCCGGCCACTCGGACTTTTCCGAGGATACCTATCGCACCCTGACCGCCGTCGATGCCGCTATCATGGTGATCGACGCCGCCAAGGGCATCGAAGCCCAGACCCTGAAGCTGTTCGAAGTCTGCCGCTTGCGCGACATCCCCATCATCACCTTTATCAATAAGGTGGATCGCGAGGGCCTCAGCCCGCTCGAGCTGATCGACGAAATCCAGGGCAAGCTGGCGCTCGATCTTACCCCCGTGCTGTGGCCCATCGGGCAGGGCGTCGATTTCCACGGTTATCTCGACCTGCTGGAAAAGCGCGTGCTGAGCCCCCAGGGCAAGCCTGTTGCCGACTATGACGCCATCGAAGACCTGCTGGACAACGAAGCGCTGGTCGATGATCCGGTTTTCATGATCGCGCTCGAAACCCTCGAAATGGCCACGGCCATGCTGCCGCCCTTCGATCTCGACACCTTCCATGCCGGGCATCTGAGCCCCGTGCTGTTCGGCTCGGCCCTCAAGGGTATTGGCGTGGCCGAACTCCTCCGCACACTGGGCGAATGGGGCCCCGAGCCCCGCCCGCAACCCGCCATTCCTGCGCCCATCGAACCCGCCGACAAGAAGGTCACCGGCTTCGTGTTCAAGGTGCAGGCCAATATGGACGCCAATCACCGCGACCGCATCGCCTTTGTCCGCCTTTGCTCGGGCACTTTCACCCGCGGCATGCGCCTCAAGAATGTCCGCTCCGGCAAGGACATGGCCGTGTCCAACCCGATGTTCTTCTTCGGCAATGACCGCGAACTGGCCGAACAGGCCGTTGCCGGCGATATTGTCGGCATTCCCAATCACGGCACTCTTTCGGTGGGCGATACGCTCACCGAAGGCGCGACGATCAATGTGACAGGTATTCCGAACTTCGCCCCCGAAATCATCCGCCGGGTGCGCCTCACCGATCATATGAAGACCAAGCAGATGGCCAAGGCCCTCTCGGACCTGTCCGAAGAAGGTGTCACTCAGGTATTCCGCCGTGTCGTCGGCGCGGACTGGATCGTGGGCGTGGTCGGCCAGTTGCAGCTTGAAGTGCTGTCCTCGCGCGTCGCCAAGGAATATGGCGTGCCGATCACCTTTGAGAGCCTCAATTACGAAGTGGCCCGCTGGATCGAGAGCGATGATCCCAAGGAATTGGACCGCTTCATCGCCGCCCAGAAGATGAACATTGCCGAGGATCGCACCGGCTCCCCGGTCTTCCTCGCGCAAAATGCCTGGTGGGCCGATCGCGCCAAGCAGGATTTCCCCAGGATACGCTTCCTCACCACGAAGGAACGGCATTGACCGATCGTATCGAAGAGTTCCTGAGCGCGGTGAAATCGGCCTTTGCCGGCAATAGTCTGGTCAAGCTGAAACTGGCTGGCTATCACGGCGGCGAGCCCGATCTTAAATCCATCGACGTCAAGAAGATCGTCGCCAAGGGGGTGGAGAAGTTCAGCTTCACCTTCCACTACAAGACGCGCGACATCATCAAGAACCAGATCCAGCCCGAGGCCCTGGGCAATCTGCGCATTGCCCTCAGGGATGAGTTCCGCAGCGCCCAGCTGGCGACGACCGAGTTCGACCTCAGCTTCGAGCGCAATGGCGACAAAATCCGCCTCAAGCGCATAGACGTTGCCGGCCGCGAAGCCCCCTCGACCGAGCATAATCGTGCCAAGAACCGCCCGCTATCCGAGACCAATAAGCCGTATCTGCATGCCCTTGGCATTACCGGCAAGGATGGCGTCGTGCGCAACGACGCGCAGGATAAGTTCCGCCAGATCAACAAGATGGTCGAAATCTTTGCCCCCTTGATTCAGGCGATCAAGGCCGACAAGCCCCGCATCGTCGATATGGGCGCGGGCAAGGGGTATCTGGATTTCGCGCTCTACGACTATCTCGCCAATGTCGCCAATCGTCCCGCCGAGATCGTCGGCGTCGAAATGCGCGACAAGCTGGTTGAAGATGGCAATGCCACCGCCGCCCAATCCGGTTTTGGCGGCCTGAGCTTCCAGCCCGGCACCATTCTCGACCATGATGCCACCGGCGCCGACGCCGTTATTGCACTGCATGCCTGCGACACGGCCACCGATGACGCCATCTTCAAGGGCATCGCTGCCGGTGCCTCGCTGATCGCCGTTGCCCCCTGCTGCCACAAGCAAATCCGCCGCCAGATGGAAGCCGGCAAGCCCCAGGACACGCTATCGAACCTGCTCCGCCACGGCATCTTCATGGAGCGCCAGGCCGAAATGGTCACCGACGCCCTGCGCGCGCTTTATCTTGAGCTGAACGGCTATCGCACCAAGGTGTTCGAGTTCGTCTCCGACGCCCATACGCCCAAGAACAATCTGATCGTCGCCGAAAAAGACGGCCGCGCCGGCCGCGACCGTGACGCGATCCTCAAGCAGATCGCCGACACCAAGGCCATGTTCGGCATCGAGCGGCATTATCTTGAGGGTCTGCTGGGGCTCTGAGATTCCTCCCCCAATAGACCTCATCCTGAGCTTGTCGAAGGACGAGGTCGTGGCACCATTTGCGTTCCCGACCTCGTGGTTCGACAGGCTCACCATGAGGTCTCAGCGGGTGCAAAGCGGATCTGCCATCCGCAGGGTTCCTAAACCGTCCCCCAGCCTCTATATCCTTGGTGAACAGCAAGCCCTTAGAGACCAATGACCAAGATCACTTTCGTCCAGCAGGACGGCGAACGCATCGAGACTGAAGGCCAGAACGGCGCCACCGTGATGGAAACCGCCATCATGAACGGCATTCCGGGCATCGTTGCCGAATGCGGCGGTGCCTGCACCTGCGCCACCTGCCATGTCTATGTCGATGACGCCTGGACGGATATTGTCGGCGGCCCGTCCAACATGGAAGAAGACATGCTGGATTTCGCCTTCGACGTGAAAGCCAGCAGCCGGTTGTCGTGCCAGATCAAGGTCAAGGACGAGCTGGATGGGCTGGTGGTGCACGTGCCCAGCCGCCAGGGTTAAGCAGCGCACTCTCCCCGGCACACACTCCGCTGGGCCGACACCCTGTACTATCCTCCCCACCGTTCTCCCTCGGACTTGATCCGAAGGCCGCTCTCAGCGCGGCAGGAATACGAGAAGACCCTCGGATCAAGTCCGAGGGAGACCTGGTGGGTGTTGCGCAATCCAGTCCCTGCCATGTCGCAGAGAGTAAAATTTTCTCCGCACCCCTGCCGCAAAGATTCATTTAGCGGGTTTGTGGTATTCCCATTGTCGGCGTTCCACGCCATGCCCCGGCAGAGAAATATAAAAGCTATTGAATTTCAACGTCTTGTGTATTCGGGGTGGAGTGGATTATTTTGCCAGCCACTCACAACAGGGTTCCAATGGGTTATCTCAACACATTTCCGTTGAGCTACAAGGTACAGGGTCTGCGCATCGTCATCGTCGGCGGTGGTGAAGAAGCCCTCAACAAAGCCCGGCTGGTGACTAAGACGACCGCTCAGGTCGTGATTGTATCCGCACAGATCGAAGCCGATTTTTCCGGCCGCCCTGTCGAGCTGATCGAGCGCGATTTCATCGCCGCCGATCTCGACAATGCCGCCCTGGTTTTCGTCGCCGAAGAAAGCGCCGCAGCCGATCTGGCCAAGGCCGAAGCCCGCGCCCGTGGCATTCCGCTCAATGTGGTCGATGTCCCCGCCGAATGCGATTTCTACACGCCCTCCATCGTTGATCGCGCGCCGCTCACCGTTGCCATCTCCACTGAAGGCGATGCGCCGGTTCTGGCCCGTCTCGTCCGCGCCCGGATCGAGGCCATGCTGTCGCCTCGCATCGGCAAAATCGCCAGGCTGGCCGGTAGCTTGCGCCAGAAGGTTGAGAGCCTGATTCACGATGGCGCCGCCCGCCGCCGCTTTTACGAAGCGCTGGTCGCCTCGCCTGCCGTGGAAGCCGCCGAAGCCGCAGGCCAGGGCGCTGCTGCCGCCGAAGCCCTGCTGGCCCAGCATGCCGACAATGCCCACGCCAATGGCGTCGTTTGGCTGATCGGCGCTGGTCCGGGTTCGGAAGACCTGCTCACCCTGCGCGCCCAGCGCCTGCTGCAGGAAGCCGATGTCATCGTGCATGACCAATTGGTTCCCGATGCGGTGGTGCAGATGGGCCGTCGCGATGCCGAGCAGATTTCCGTCGGCAAGGCCAAGGGCCATCACAGCTTTTCGCAGGCCCAGATCAACACGCTGATCGTTCGCCTCGCCAAAGAGGGCAAAAAGGTTGCCCGCCTCAAATCCGGCGATCCGATGATTTTTGGTCGCGCCGGCGAGGAAATCGCCGCGCTGCGCAAGGCCGGATTGCCCTATCAGATCGTGCCCGGCGTCAGCGCTGCGCTCGCCGCTGCAGCCGACACCGCCACCCCGGTCACCCTGCGCAAGGTCTCCAGCGGCTTTGTCATGGCCACCGCCCATGGCGCCGACGATAGTGACCTGACCCATTGGGCGGCCCTGGCCCAGTCCGGCCTGACGCTGGCGCTGTATATGGGCAAGTCCATCGCCCCCGAGGTCGCCGCCCGGCTGATCGGGCAGGGTGCCAGCGCTGCGCTGCCCATCGGCATCGTGGTCAATGCGGGCCGGGCCGACAAATCAACCTATTCCGGAACTCTGGGGGCGCTGGCGGCCAATGCGCTGGCGTTTGCCGATGGCCCGGCGATCATTTTCGTAGGCGAAGCCGTTGAGGCCGGTGATTGGGCAGATGCCGCCCAGCTCACCGGCATGAGCTTCAAGGTAGCATAGCAGCATGGAAATTCTGACCGGCAATGAGCTGATATCGGGTGCGACGGTTTATCTCGACGCCCACAATGAATGGGTCGAGGACCTGCAAGCTGCCCGCCTCTTTTCCAAGGAAGAGACTGCCGAGCGCGATGCCGCTTTGGTGGCGACCAAGGCCGGTGGTCGCGTCATCAGCCTCGAGATCGAGGAAGTGAGCCAGGAGGGCGGCGTGATCGTCCCCAAGCGCTTGCGCGAACGCATTAGGGCGGCGGGCCCCACCGCGCCCCTGACATTGAACGGCGAGATCTACGACCGCCAGCATCTGGATGAGGACGGTCATGTATCGATATGACGAATTCGACGCGGCTTTCGTTGCGGGCCGCACCAGCCAATTTGCCGATCAGGTTAAGCGGCGCCTCTCGGGCGAGCTGAGCGAAGACCAGTTCCGTCCCCTGCGGCTGATGAACGGGCTCTACCTGCAATTGCACGCCTATATGCTGCGCATCGCCGTGCCCTATGGCACGCTGTCGAGCAAGCAGATGCGCAAGTTTGCCCATATCGCCCGCACCTATGATCGCGGCTATGGCCACTTCACCACGCGGCAAAACATCCAGTTCAACTGGCCCAAGCTCAAGGACATTCCGGTGATCCTGGAGGAGCTGGCTTCGGTTGAGATGCACGCTATCCAGACCTCGGGCAATTGCATTCGCAATGTCACCGCCGACCATTTCGCCGGCGCCGCTGCCGACGAAATCATCGATCCGCGCCCGATTGCCGAAATCCTGCGCCAATGGTCGAGCCTGCATCCCGAATTCAGCTATCTGCCGCGCAAGTTCAAGATCGCCGTGACTGGCGCGCCGAACGACCGCGCTGCCATCCGCTTCCACGATATCGGCCTGCAGGCGGCGACCAATGCGGCCGGTGATATCGGCTGGGAAGTCTGGGTTGGTGGCGGCCTGGGCCGCACGCCGATGATCGGCAAGCTGATCAACAGCTTCGTGCCCAATGAGCACCTGCTGGCGTATCTTGAATCCATCATGCGGGTCTATAACCGCTATGGCCGCCGCGACAACAAGTACAAGGCGCGCATCAAGATCCTGGTGCACGAAGAAGGCCTTGAGACGATCAAGGGGCAGGTGGAAGCCGAGTTTGCCGAAGTGCGCGGCGGGGTGCTGACCCTGCCGGCTGAGGAAGTGGACCGGATCACGGCCTATTTCGCGCCGCCGCAGTTCAAGGCGCAGCCGGCCACCAAGATCGATGTGGCTTACCAATCCATCATCGACCCGGCCTATGGCCGCTGGCTCGACCACAATATCAATTCGCACCGCGAACCCGGCTATGCTTCGGTCACCGTCTCGCTCAAGCCGGTCGGCGGCGCGCCGGGCGATGCCACCGACAAGCAGATGGACGATATCGCCGATATCGCCGAGCGCTATGCGTTCGACGAATTGCGCGTGACGCATGAGCAGAACCTGGTCCTGCCGCACGTCGCCATTGCTGACCTGCGCGCTGTCTATGACGCGCTGGTCGCCACCGGCCTTGCCGAAGGCAATAATGGGCTGATCACCGACATGATCTGCTGCCCGGGCCTTGATTTCTGCGCCCTGGCCAATGCCCGCTCGATCCCCATCGCGCAGGAAATCTCGAAAAAGTTCGCCGAGCCCAAGCGGCAGGCTGAAATCGGCGATCTCAAGATCAAGATTTCCGGCTGCATCAATGCATGCGGCCACCACCATGTCGGTCACATCGGCATTCTGGGCGTCGAGAAAAAGGGCGGCGAGCTCTATCAGATCACCCTGGGCGGCGACGCCACCGAGCACGCCTCCGTCGGCAAGATCATCGGCCCCGGCTTTGAGGCCGATGCGGTGCCCGGTGCCATCGAAACGCTGGTCGATACCTATATCGCCAAGCGCGAAAGCGCCGATGAAAGTTTCATTGCCGCCTATCGCCGCCTGGGCGAAGCGCCGTTTAAGGAGGCCCTCTATGGCAATGCCTAAATTGGCCCCCGTTCCGGCCGCGCATGACAAATTGCGCGCGCTAGGCATTCTGGCCCTCAACGGCATGTTCGACGAGATGGATGCCGTCGGCGTCCTCCGTCAGGCCGCCAGCGAAATCCTCGCGGGTGATCTGGCTGTCGTTTCATCCTTCGGCGCGGACTCCGCCGTGCTGCTGCATCTCGTGGCGCAGGTCGATCCGAGCCTGCCGGTCTATTTCCTCGAAACCGGCAAGCATTTCCGCGAAACGCTCGACTATGTCGAGACGCTGAAAAAACATCTGGGCCTGATCAATGTGCATGCCCTGCATCCCAATTCGGAGGATGTGAAGCGCTTCGATCCCAATGGCGATCTTTGGGAAACCGACCCCGATTCCTGCTGCCATATTCGCAAGACCGAGCCGCTTGAGCCGGTCACCGAGCAATATGGCGGCTGGGTCACGGGCCGCAAACGCTTCCAGACCAAGGAACGCGGCGTGCTGCCGCATTTCGAATTGACGAGTGATGATCGCATCAAGGTCAACCCCTTGGCCTATTTCTCCGATGCCGATGTCAACCAATACAAGATCGACCACGGCTTGCCCGAGCACCCGCTCTTCGCTAAGGGCTACAAGTCGATCGGCTGCGCGCCCTGCACCTCGGTGGTTGCCGAGGGCGAGGACCCGCGTGCCGGCCGGTGGCGCGGCCTCAACAAAAAAGAGTGCGGCATCCATTTCGATTTCAACGGAGCGATCGCCAAGCCGATGACTGCCGCGACCAAACACAATCTGTGGAAGGATGGCGCCTTCATCGCTGACCCGTTCCATGAATGGGCCGAAGGCGACGATCCCGCGAGCGTCAGCTACAAGCATGTGCCGCTGGCCGTGTTCCTCGCCAATCGCGATGCCGTGCTGGCCAATCCGCATCCGCTGGGCCTGCTGATCGTTCCGGGTGACCGGATCGAGGATGCGCAGGCCGATCTGGGCCGTTTTGCCTCCATCGCCATCAAGTTTCCCGCATTCACCGATGGACGTGGCTATTCGGTTAGCCGATTGCTAGCCGAACGCTACGGATATGCGAATGAAATTCGGGCGGTAGGTGATGTCCTTCAGGATCAGATTCCGCTGATGCGCCGCTGCGGCTTCAACGCCTTTGTGGTGACCCATGAGCCGACTCGCCAGGCATTGATCGAGAACCGTCTCCCCGAAGTCGCGCTATTCTACCAACCAGCGGGACTGACAGAAATCCCCGCCGGCACGCGCCCCTTCCTTCGCCGCGCCCATTGAGGTAAGTGGATCGGGTTTGTCACATTAACCCACAGGGTCATTCCCGCGAAAGCGGGAACCCCCGTTTTGCTGAAACAGAGGTTCCCGCCTGCGCGGGAATGACCCTGAGAAGAATTTCGGCCGCATGGCCCTAAGAAGAGTCTGAGATGAGCACTGAAATCGTCACCGATGTCGTTGTGATTGGCGCGGGCCCCTGCGGGCTGTTTGCAGCCTTCGAACTCGGGCTGCTCGACCTCAAATGTCATTTCATCGACATCCTGGACCGCCCCGGCGGGCAGTGCGCCGAGCTTTATCCCGAAAAGCCGATCTATGACATTCCCGGCTTCCCGGTGGTGACCGGCCAGGACCTGACCGACAATCTGATGGCCCAGATCGCGCCTTTCGCGCCTGAGTTCCACTTCAACCGCATGGTCAATTCGCTGCAGAAGCAGGAAGATGGCTCGTTCCGGCTGGAAACCGATGCGGACGAGGTTTTCCATGCCAAGGTCGTGGTCATCGCCGCTGGCGGCGGCTCGTTCCAGCCCAAGCGTCCGCCGGTCGACAATATCGAAGAATTTGAAAACAAGTCGGTATTCTACTCCGTCCGCAAGATGGACGATTTCCGCGACCAGGACGTGGTCATCGTGGGCGGTGGTGATTCCGCGCTCGACTGGACGCTCAACCTGCAGCCCATCGTGCGCTCGCTGACGCTGGTTCACCGCCGCGCGGTGTTCAAGGCGGCTCCAGCGTCGGTCAACAAGATGCAGGAACTGGTAGGCGAGGGGAAGATCAACTTCCTGACCGGCCAGATCGGCAAGCTCGATGGCGAGAACGGGCAGATCAACCATGTGCATCTAACCACCGATGCCGGTGACCTCTCGGTGCCCGCAACGCGCCTGCTGCCCTTTTTCGGCCTCACCATGAAGCTGGGTCCGGTGGCCGATTGGGGCCTTGAGCTCAACGACAACACGATCAAGGTCGATACTGAAAAGTTCGAGACCTCAGTGCCCGGCATTTTCGCCATCGGCGATATCAACTACTACCCGGGCAAGCTCAAACTTATCCTCTCCGGTTTCCACGAAGCGGCCCTGATGGCCCAGGCCGCCAAGAAGATCGTCTCGCCAGACGAACGCGTGGTATTCCAATACACCACCAGCTCCACCAAGCTGCAGAAGAAGCTGGGCGTGGCTTAACCTCCAGGTTCGTCGAATGGTATGCGGGCTTTCCCTTGCGGGGGAGGCCGGGAGGGGGGTATGGACGCCCCGGAGTTGAGGAAACGCCCATGAAAATCCAAGTCACCGACCAGGCCGGCGACGTCCACGAGCTTGAAGGGCTCGAGGGCTGGCGCGCCATGGAAGTGATCCGCGACTGGGGCCTCAACATCAAGGCCGAATGCGGCGGCGCGCTCAGCTGCGCCACCTGCCATGTCTATGTCGACAAGGACTGGATGGACGTGGTCGGCGCCCCCAGCGACGAGGAAGAGGACATGCTGGACAGCGTCGGCGACGTCCGCTCCAATTCGCGCCTCTCCTGCCAGATATTGATGAGCGACGCACTGGATGGGCTCAAGCTGACTTTGGCGCCGAGTGCGGCCAAGGACTGAGCCGACAAAGGCTCAGCACTGCCCCAAATTTTGTTCCACCTACAGTGTCATCCCCGCGAAAGCGGGGACGAACTGCTTGAACTTGGTGACCGCCTCGGGTGGGGCAGGCCGCCCAGATTGGCATAGTCGAACTTCAGCTTGCCGCCGGCCAGCTTTTCCAGCGTGCGGGTCAGCTTGCGGTTGATGGAATCGGGGCTCAGGCTGCCAACGAGGACGGCGACGGTTTTCATGATGGACCCTATGGTATCCGTTAGAGACTGACGCTAATATGAGTGACTGTCTCCAATGCCGCAAGACGGCACTTTTGCGATATGTCAGGCACTTAAATGAAACCAATTGAACCCCACCACGATTGCCGTCCGGTCAGTGAAATCCTGCACCAGATCGGCGGCAAGTGGACCGTTTTGATCATCAACAAACTCAGCGAAGGGCCGATGCGCTTCGGTGAAATCAAGCGAGTCATTGGTGGCATCAGCCAGAAAGTGCTTACCGCCACGCTGCGCGATCTGGAAATGGATGGCCTGGTCACCCGCACGGTAACGCCATCGATTCCACCACGGGTTGATTATGAATTGACCGAATTGGGGCGCGACCTGCAGGTGCCGCTCCAGGCTTTGGGCGCCTGGGCGGTCAATAACCGTCCCAAAGTCATCGCCGCCCGGATGCGCTATTTCGACGCCCATCCCGACGCCATGCCCAGGCCCAAGGGCAGGGTGGTGCTGCATCAGCCATTGCAGGCGGCGGAATAGGCCCCCTCATCCACCCTACGGGCACCTTCTCCCACGAGGGGAGAAGGGAGGGTGCGGTGCCTCCCAATCCACGATGCCTACCCTCGTCCCTTGTGGGAGAGGGACAGATCATTCTGCGTTCAGCGGAATGATCAGGGTGAGGGGTGCGATGCTCCCGCAAACACTTAGCCGGCCTTCCCCGCATCCGCCGTAACCTTGGTCAGCTCCGGAATAAAATCCCGCACCATGGGCTGCTTCTGCGTCTCGAACGGCAGGGGCCGCACCACGCGCATGGCCGCAATGCCTACCCGAACCGTCATCAAGCCATTGACGACGCCCTCGCCCAGCCGCGCCGATAGCTTGGCCGCGAGGCCCTGGCCCACCAATTGCTCGACAATGCCGTCAGTCAACACCAGGCCGCCCGTCACCGCCAGATGCGCCAGCACGGCACCAGTGAGCCGCCAGGAGCCGAACAGGCCCGGGCGGGCCCCGTAGAGTGCTGCAATGGCCCCGGCAAGCCGAATGCTCTCATAGATCACGAAGGCAATATCGACCAAGGCGCGCGGCGATACTGCCGTCACCAGTGCCACCCGCCGGGCCGAAGCTGCCGTCAGCGTCCTGGCCCGGGCGTCGAGCGGCGCCATCAGGCTGCGCTCGGCCAGCGCGATGGCTTCGTGCCCATCAAACAGATGCGGCAGGTTATCGGCCACATGCTGGCGTGCCCGCGCCAGATCAGGCCGGGCGGCATAAATGGCTTCCAGCCGCTCCACCACATGCCTGGCCTTGTGCTGGTCATTGTCGGCCGTGGCCTGCTCGGCATCGCTCCGCAGATGATCCAGCACTTTCAGCCGCCGCAGCGCGAACATTTCCCGTGCCGCCAGCACCAATACCGCCAGCACGAACAGCACCAGTACGCCGATCCCGACCCAGCCCAACCATTCATTGCGCTCGAACAGGTCGCGGATCAGCCGGTCGGCGGCCAGCCCCAGCCCGGCCGATACCAGCACGCCGCCCGTGGTCCAAGCCAAGCGACCCAGCCAGCCCATGGGTCTTGGCGGGGGCGCAGCGAGGGTTTTGTCCACCGCCGGGTCAAAGTCGACCTCGGCAATCTCCACCTTGGCCGGCGCGAAGGCGCGCGGGACGCGGAGCGCTTCGCTATTCTCGGTGGTGGCTGCGGTCGGGCGGGCAATAGGACGTTTCATGCGAGCCAATCTCCCACCAGATAATCCAGCGCGCGGTCAAACCGTATATGGGGCAGCACCACGTCGCCCGTGGCATTGCGGTCGAGCTTTTGCGGCGGGGTAAAGCGCAAAAAATTCAATGCCACGGGCGTGCCATCCTCGAACAATGAATCCGGCCGCTCCGGCAAGTCGCCGGGAAATAGAGCAATTTCGGTTTTGCCATCATAGCTCGTGCCGTCCAGGACTTCGCCCGCCATGGGCGTTCCGATAATGGTGGGCAGCGTCTCGCCATTCTCGACAATGCTGCCCTCGCGCGTCGCGCGGATGCCCGCCAGGGCAATGGATTTGGTCTCGGCCCCGGCAAAACGCGCCCGCTTGCTGGCGCTGGCCACCAGCCGGTTGAGGATCGCCTCCAGCCGGTCGTGGCTGGTGTGGTGGACATGGTCGGCCTTGGTCGCGGCAAACAATATCCGGTCGATCTTGCGCATGAAGGGCCGCAGCAGCGGATTGCTCTCGCCCTGCCGGAAGCAGGACAGCACCGCCGTCAGCGCCGTCTCGAGATCCGCCACCGCCGCTGGCCCGGCATTGAGCGCCCGTAGCGTGTCCACCAGCACCACCTGCCGGTCGAGCCGGGCAAAATGATCGCGGAAGAAGGGCCGCACGATGCGGTCCTTATAGGCCTCGTAGCGGTGCTCCAGCATGGCATAAAGGCTTGATGAGCGGGCGCGCTGGTCCGAGGGCGACAGCGGCGCAAAGGTCAGCGCGGGCGAGCCTTCCAGATCACCCGGCAGCAGAAACCGGCCCGGGGGCAGGGTGGACAGCGCCCCATGCTCCCGGCTGCGCCTGAGATAGTCGGTAAACGCCGCAGCCAGCTTTTCCGCATCGGGATCGTTGGCTTCCTTATACGGATCTATCGCGCCCAGCAGATCAAGGAACGGCTTGGCCTCCTTGCCAGATCCGGGGCGATGGGCGCGCTCCAGCGCCTCGGCGCTCCATTCGGCAAAGGAGAGGCCGAGCAGCGGCAGGTCGAGTATCCATTCGCCGGGATAATCGACAATATCGAGATTGAGCGTCGAAGGCCCGCGCAGCCCCGAATACCAGCGATTGGATTGGTATTTGAGTACGATGCGCAGTTGAGAAATCTGCCGCGTGCTATCAGGCCAGGTGGGTGTCTTGCCGGTCAGCGCTTCCAGATGCCGTTCATAGGCAAAGCGGGGAATGGTCGCATCTGGATATTCGGCCAGCCGGGCGCCAATGAAACGTCCCTCGGCCAGTGGCGTGAAGCCCGGGAGCCGTCCGCCGGCCAGCAGATTATGCACCAGAGCAGTAATGAAGATGGTCTTGCCCGCCCGACTCAGCCCGGTCACCCCCAACCGCAATGTCGGGGTGAAAGCGCCGGTTGCGGCGTCGCTCAGATTGGCAAGGGCAATGCCCAGTTCGTCGACGATGGTGGTTGGAGATTGAGCCAAACGTCGAGCCTCCCATGTGCCCGCAGAAAGTAAGGACTGGCGGCCACAATGCAAGAGCGGCATGCGTGACGCAATCGCCGTGCTATCCACAGGCGATGATTCCGCGCCTGCGGCCAAGTGCTTGAGCCCCCAGCCAAAAACGATGTCGTTAAAACGTCATGTCATTGTCGCCCGGCTGTCAGCCGCACACCCTACAGATTGGAATGGTTCAAAACTTCCAGGCTGTTGAGGAGCTTTCCGCGATGAACGACCAGGCCCCCATTTTCAAGACGTCCCAGCTCGAAGCGGCCGATGCACCGCCGCGCAACATGACTGCCAATCCCACTATGGGCGAACTGATCAGCGCGCGGTTCTCGCGCCGCGGGTTCCTCCAGGGTTCGCTTGCCGTGTCGGCCATTGCCGCCACCGTCAGCCCGCTCGCCATTCTCACCGCCCAGGATGCCAAGGCCGCCGGCGGCTCGGCCTTCTCCTTCCCCGAAGTGGAAGCCGGTATCGACGAGACTCACCACGTCGCCGAAGGCTATGATGCCGATATCCTGCTGCGCTGGGGCGATGGCCTGTTTCCCGACGCGCCTGAATTCGATCCGACCGCCCAGACTGCCGAGGCCCAGGCCCGCCAGTTCGGCTATAATAACGACTATGTCGGCTATATCCCCTTCGAGGATTCCTCCGAACATGGCCTTCTGGTCGTCAACCACGAATATACCAATCCGCACCTGATGTTCCCTGGCATCGTGACGCTGGCCGAGGGCGAAATGACCCTCAATCCGCTCACCAAGGAGCAGGTGGATATCGAATTGGCGGCCCATGGCGGCACCATTGTCGAAATCAAGAAGACCGATGGCAAATGGGCCGTGGTCAAGGACGGCGCGCTCAACCGCCGCATCACCGTCAACACCGAAATGGCCATTAGCGGCCCCGCCGCTGGCCATGCGCGCCTGCAGACCAATGCCGACCCGAGCGGCACGAAAGTGTTCGGTACCATCAACAATTGCGCTGGCGGCGTCACGCCCTGGGGCACCTATGTGATGGCCGAGGAGAACATTCACGGCTATTTCGGTGGCGAATTGCCGGCCGATCACCCAGAAGCGGCGAATTACGATCGCCTGGGCATTCCCGAGGGCTCCTACGAATGGGCCAATTTCTACGACCGGTTCGACGTCTCCAAGGAACCGAACGAGCCCAACCGCTTCGGTTACATCGTTGAAGTGGACGTGATGGATCCCAATTCCATCCCCAAGAAGCGCACCGCCTTGGGCCGCTTCAAGCATGAGGGCGCCGAGTCGATCGTCAACAAGGACGGCCGCGTGGTGTTCTATCTCGGCGACGACGAGCGCTTCGACTATGTCTATAAATTCGTCACCGCCGGCACATTCAACCCCGATGACCGCGCCGCCAATATGGACCTGCTCGACGAAGGCACGCTCTATGTCGCCAAGTTCGCCGAAGACGGCACCATTGCCTGGCTGCCGCTGGTGTATGGCGAAGGTCCGCTGACCGAAGCCAACGGCTTTGCCAGCCAGGCCGACGTTGTCATCGAGACCCGCCGCGCCGGTGACCTGCTCGGCGCCACCAAGATGGACCGCCCCGAAGACATCCAGCCGAATGGCGTCAACGGCAAGGTCTATGTCATGCTGACCAACAATACCCGCCGCACGGCCGAGCAGGTGGACGCCGCCAACCCGACCGCCGAAAATGCCTTCGGCCACATCATCGAAATTGCCGAAGCCGATGGCGATTTCGCTGCGACTACCGGCACTTGGGAAGTGCTGCTCAAATGCGGCGATCCCTCGATTGCCGAAGTGGGCGCGACCTTCTCCACCGACACGACCGTCAATGGCTGGTTCGGCATGCCCGACAATTGCGCGGTGGATTCGCTGGGCCGCCTCTGGGTCTCAACCGATGGCAACAGCCCCTCGGGCACGGGCCGCACCGATGGCCTGTGGGCGGTGGATACCGAGGGCGATGCCCGCGCGACCTCCAAGCTGTTCTTCCGTGTGCCTGTCGGCGCCGAAATGTGCGGCCCGCTCTTCACCCCAGATGATGAAACGGCCTTCGTCGCCGTGCAGCATCCCGCCGATGGCGGCGACGATTGGGAAGGCTTTGGCCGCGTGTCCTATTACGAGGACCTGTCGACCCGCTGGCCCGACTTCGACGACGCCATGCCGGTGCGTCCCTCGGTGGTCGTCATCACCAAGCAGGGCGGCGGCAAGATCGCGGTCTAAGGATAGCTCCCCTCATCCGCCCTTCGGGCACCTTCTCCCACGAGGGGAGAAGGGACGCTCGGTGGTTCGGCTGAACTCGGATCCCAACCCTCGCCCCTTGTGGGAGAGGGTGGATCGCCCGTAGGGCGAGACGGGTGAGGGGGCTGCTTCCGCAGCCGCGATCCATCAACAAAAAAACCGGCCCCTCGCGGGGCCGGTTTGCATTTGCTACGTCCCAATCTCGCCCATATCGTACGGCGTCGTCTGGTAAATCTCGTTGATCCAGTTCTGGAACAGCAGATGTGCATGGCTGCGCCAGCGGTTTTCCGGCTCGACACTGGTGTCCCCATTGGGAAACAGATTGGCCGGTGGCGGCGTATCCAGCCCCGATTTGATATCGCGCTCATATTCGTCGGCCAGCGAGCGGTTGTCATATTCCAGATGGTTGAGGAAATAGACCGCGCGATGCTTGCGATCGCCCAGCATGGAGACCCCGATCTCAGCATTGTCGATCAGCACTTCGAGGTTTTCCCCCAGCGTGGTCCGATCGATGTCGTTGTAGCGCGACACCGGGATCATAGGGCTATCCGAAAAACCGCGCAGGAAGGGCGAGCGCGGATTGGTCACCTGGTGGCGGAACACGCCGAAAGCCTTGTTGTCCATGCGGTAGCGCCTGGCGCCATGGAAGTGGTGCAAGGCCGCCTGCGCGCCCCAGCAGATGAACATGGCGTGGTGCACATTGGTCTTGGTCCACTCCATGATGTCGAGCATTTCAGGCCAATAGCGCACCTCTTCAAACGGCAGGTTGGCGATGGGCGCGCCGGTCACGATGAAGCCGTCGAACTTCTTGGTCCGCACCTCTTCCCAGGTCTTGTAGAAGGTCTTGAGATAGTCCTCGGACGTGTGCTTGGACTGATGGTCGGTGATGCGCACCAGTGTCAGGTCCACCTGCAGCGGCGTCGAGCCGATCAGCCTTGTGAACTGGGTCTCGGTGCGCTCCTTATTGGGCATCAGGTTGAGCAGGCCGATTTCGAGCGGACGGATGTCCTGCCGCGCGGCGCGCGTGGAATCCATCACATAGACGCCCTCGTCCTCGAGGGTCTTGCGGGCAGGCAGGTCGTCGGGAATACGGATAGGCATATCAGCCTCTTAAGCGAGAATGATCGGAAAACGATTCAAGCAGGTGCGCGTCTCCAATGGGAGAACGCGCTAACGCATTCGCTGCTCGCGTTTCTCGATCGCTGTGGCCATGAGATCGACGAATTCGTCACCGTCGCGCACCATCGCCAAGTCTGACGCCTCCACCACATAACCGAAATTGTCGGCTAGCGCCTGGTAGCGGGGCAGGCGGTCATGCAGCAGCGCCTCGAACCCCCAGGCGCCAAACCCGGCAGGGTCGACGTCGCAGTCTTCGGCGATGTTGTTGAGCGCCTTGTACTCGGCCCACTTCTCGACAAGGAACGGGGGGCGGTAATACATCGGCTTGGGGCTCTGCTTGAAGCGCTTCACCAGTTCAGTGGCGTCCTTGTCGGTGCCGCGAATATAGAGAAGGGCGGTAGAAGCCGCTAGCGTCCGCACCACCGGGTCTTGCGGATCGGAGGGATCGATCACCTCGATCAGCGAGCCGCCGGTGTCGGCGATGAAGTCGTCATAGCCATAGAGTTCCTTGGCCCGCTCGATGAAATGCGGCACGTCCTGCAGGGCGGCAATTTCGGCCACCCGATGCTGTTCCTGCCGGCGCTGATATTCGGCCAGCGGCAAGCCGCCCTGGTCCGGATTGCCGGGCGTGCCGAGATAGCTCGAGAGCGGGTCGAGATTGTCGAAGGTGATATTGGACGAGATATAGATCGAATCCGAGCGCAGCAGATCCGCCAGGAACGGCACCTTCATGGCTTCGCGCTTGAAATTGTCGACGATATATTCGCCCATATAGCGCGTACCGATGCGGTAATCGGCCGAATAGTGGAACCAGCGCGAGGCGCGCAGCATATTGCTCAGCCGCGTCTTGCCAACGCCGGCCATGCCGAACACCGTCACGGTGCGGCGCGGGGCCTTCACGAACTCATCGGCGGACTTGAACAGCATGGCGGTGGTGGTCCCGGGCAGTGTCCTTGTGCATTAATGCAGTTGCCGCCATCAGACAAGCTGTGCCGTACCGCACAGGTTAGGTATCGGGGCGACGCCTAAGTAGTTGAAAAACAACGTCGTGACTTCGATCAATTCCAAAGCGTCCTGGTATTCCGGAGCCCATCCCGCGAGCGGCGGTTCGCCCGCTGCGGGTGCAGATGCGCAGCAAGATCAAGGCGCTGCATCACCGGCTTGGAGCGACGATGATCTAGGCGGACCCGCATCACCGCAACGGCAAGAGCCTCGGATAATCGATGTAACCCTCCGGACCTTCGCCGTAGAACGTATCCTTGTTCGGTGTGTTCAAAGGTAGGCCCTCCCGAAGACGCTCTGCGAGATCGGGGGTAGCGATGTAGTCGCGCCCATAGGCCAGCGCGTCGGCAATGCCGGCTTCAATAAACCGTTCGCCATCTTCCTTCGACATGAGTTCGTTGGCAATCACCGGACCGCCAAACCGGCGCTTGATCTCACCAAGCAAGCTGTCTTCGGCTTCAATCTCACGAACAAAAATGAACGCGATTTTCCGCTTCGCGAGTTCGTCGGCGACGTAGCCGAAGATCGCCCTGGGATTGCTGTCACCCATATCGTGTTCCTCGCCACGGGGCCGCAGATGTACCCCGACGCGATCAGCACCCCACGCCGCGATCACCGCATCGACGATTTCGAGGAGGAACCGGGCTCGGTTCTCCACCGAACCGCCATATCGGTCGGTCCGCTTGTTGGTTTTGTCCTGCAGGAATTGATCGATGAGATAGCCATTGGCGGCATGCAGCTCGACCCCGTCAAAACCAGCCGCCTTCGCCCGCTCGGCGCCACGTCTAAAGTCATCGACGATGCCAGGAATTTCCTGGGTTTCCAGTGCACGTGGAACGGGATGTGGGCGCTTCGGGCGTAACGATGAGACATGACCGGCAGCCGCAATCGCGCTGGGGGCCACCGGAAGCTCACCGTCGAGGAGTTCAGGGTCGGAGATGCGGCCAACGTGCCACAATTGCAGGAACATGCGACCACCGGCTTGGTGGATCGCCTGGGTGACGTGTTTCCAGCCTTCCATTTGGGCATCGTTCCAGATCCCGGGCGTCCCCCAATAGCCGACGCCCTGTGGGGATACCGACGTCGCTTCGCTCAGGATCAAACCGGCCCCGGACCGTTGCCGATAATATTCCGCCATCATGGCGTTCGGAACGCGCTCGATACCCGCGCGCTTGCGGGTGAGTGGCGCCATGATGATGCGGTTCGGCAGCGTGAGGGCGCCAATTTTCAACGGGTCGAACAAGCGGGACATCTGCAACTCCTTGGGTTGGGAGCAGATATGGCCGCGCAGCACTCCGGAGACAATTGCGCTTCGGGTTGCCAGATCGTAGACTTGAGGGCGTCAATCGAGGCGCGTCAGATGGCTCTCACCAACACTTTCGCTGGCGTCGAAGTCTTCATCAATGCGGTAAAATCCGGCTCGTTCACTGCGGCAGCTGCCCGGTTGGGCATAACCAAGTCAGCGGCCGCCAAATCGGTGGCGCAACTGGAAAGCCGGCTTGACGTCAAGCTGCTGCACCGCACGACACGGCGGCTGTCGTTGACACCGGAAGGCGCGGCCTATCTCCAGCAAGCCGAGGCTGCCCTTGATCAGCTCCGGTCAGCGGAGGACTTTGCCCGCTCGAGAGCAAGCACTGTGCGAGGTATACTCCGGGTGGACATGCCCGCGGCATTTGGCCGTCGGGTCGCCATGCCGATCCTGCTGGACGTCCTCAGGGCCCATCCCGACCTGCGCCTGGTCGCGAGCTTTTCGGATCGGATCATCGACCCGGTGGAGGAAGGGGTGGACCTGTGCCTTCGGTTCGGCGAGCTACCGGATCGCGCCGATATTGCAGCCAGGCCGCTCGGATCGCAACGCCTCCTCCTCTGTGCGGCGCCCAGCTATCTGGAGACGCATGGCGTGCCGATGAGGCTGAGTGACCTGCACCGTCACGCCTGCATTCTGGGAAGCCGGCCCGACCGACCAGTCGCCTGGCGCTTTGTCGATGAGGAAAATCGTATCCAGTCTTTTGACCCGCTGGCAACGCATCAGGCAAGCGACGGTGAGGTCGTCATTGAAATGGCTGTAGCTGGTTTCGGCTTGTGTCAAATGCCGCAGTCACTGGTCCAGGCCCGCATCGACGCGGGTGAACTGGTCGTCGTGTTGCCGGACCGTTGTCAGGTGCGATCCCCGTTCAACGCCGTCTGGCCAGCAACCCGCACCATGCTCCCAAGGGTCCGCATAGTGGTAGACGAACTTGTCCGACGAGCCGGTGCGGGAGGGCTGTAGGGCCCAGCGCCACCGCCATTTTTGAGTCTGCCTCGGGTTAGCTCATGGCGAGCCCGCATGTCTCCCGCTGATTGTCGGCTGACCCATTAGACGGCCGCGGCTTGGGCGCTGGCCGGGGCGGAATTGCCCGCAATCAGGTCGGTCGCGAGGCGCTTGCCGGTGACGCGGTCAAAGCCTTGCAAGGCCTGGGGCGGGAATGTCAGCCATACGGTCTCCCCTTCCAGGTTCTCCTCGCCTGGCGGCAGGACGACGGCCAGTTCGCGGCCGCCCAAATTGCCATAGGCCACGCGGGAGCCGCCCAGTTCTTCCACCAGGTCGATGGTGACCGGCAATCCCTTGTTGGGCTCGGTTGAGAGCAAGATGCTCTCGGGGCGGATGCCGACTGTAACTGGGGTGCCCCTGGCCAGTTTGGATTGGGCGATTGTGGCATTGCCGGCAATGCCATCAAGTGTAATGGCGCCATTTTCGCCGACAGTGGCGGGCAGCAGGTTCATCGCTGGCGAGCCCATGAAGCCGGCAACGAAGACCGAGGCGGGCTTGCGATAAATCTCGGCGGGCGAACCGATCTGTTCGACCCGCCCGGCATTCATGACAATGAGTGTATCCGCTAGCGTCATGGCTTCCACCTGATCGTGCGTAACGAAAATGGAGGTGGCGTTGAGGCGTTTATGCAGGCGCTTGATCTCGATGCGCATCTGCACCCGTAACAAGGCATCGAGATTGGAGAGCGGCTCATCGAACAAGAAAACATCGGGTTCGCGCACGATGGCACGGCCCATGGCGACGCGCTGGCGCTGGCCGCCCGACAGCTGGGCGGGGCGACGATCGAGATAATCGGTGAGGTTGAGAATTTTGGCAGCCTGGTCGACGCGTAGATCGCGTTCGGCAGGAGGGAGTTTGGCGAGGCGGAGCGGATAGGCGATATTCTGCCGCACACTCATGTGCGGGTAGAGCGCATAGTTCTGGAACACCATGGCGCAGCCGCGATCGGCAGGTTCGATGTCGTTCATCACCGTGCCCCCGATGGCGATCGTGCCCGAGGTGATATCCTCGAGGCCGGCGATCATGCGCAGCAGGGTTGATTTGCCACAGCCCGACGGGCCGACAATAACCACGAAATGGCCATCGGGCAGGGCGACGTCGATACCGTGCAACACGGGCTTGCCGTCATAGGATTTCTTGACATTGGTGATCGTGACATCGGCCATCAGAACTCTCCCAAAAGGCGGTTGCGCAAGCGTTCGATCGTGACCTGGTCCAGTCCGATCCGTTCCACATAGGCCGCGATGGAGCCGAACTCGGCCTGGATGAAAGCAAGGGTCGCCGCCATGGTGGCGGGTTCGGACGCCAGCAGGCGTTGAAAGCTGGCGGGGTCTGCCCCGCGGGCGACGGCGCCGGCCGTGATATCAGCGACGATCGGGGCGATGAGCTCGGCTGTGAGTGCATAATCCTCGACGATGAGCCCGGCTTCGACACCCGCCACGCCAAGCAACAGCGCGGCGACGATGCCGGTACGATCCTTGCCCGCGGTGCAGTGGAAGAGGACTGCGCCGGCTGGCGCGTCGGCAATGATGCGCAGCACCTGGGCCAGGGCAGGCTGGCGCTGGGTCAGAGCGAGCTTGTAGAGTTCGAGCAGCACATCGCCTTCACCCATCAGGCTGGGCGCTAATCCATCGAGCAGCGACACATTGTGGTAGACCACGGCGCCGTGTCCGTTGAACGGGTTGGGCTGATGGATGAGTTCGTCGCCGTGGCGCAGATCGATTACGGTGGTAATGCCGGAAGCCAGCATCGCCGCAACCCCGTCGCCGTCGAGCCGGTGCAATGCGTCGGCGCGCAGGATGCGGCGCCATTGGGTCTTGCCACCGGCCGCGGCATAGCCGCCCAGGTCGCGGACATTATAGGTGCCCTTGATGGGCAGGTGACGGGTTGGTGCGGATTGCATCAGCGGATTCCGGACTTCATGAAGGATTGGACGACCTGGCGCTGCAGGACGACATAGATGACGAGGACCGGCAGGCTGGCTAGCGTCGAGGCAGCCATCAGCGGTCCCCACTGATTGCCTTCGGCGGTCATGAACATCTGGATGCCGATCTGGATGACGCTGTTCTCGGCGGTGCGGCTGAGCAGCAGCGGCCAGAAGTATTCGTTCCAGGTCGAGATGAAGATGAGGATGGCCAGCGAGGCGATGGTGCCGCGCAGATTGGGCACCAGCACTTCCCACAGAACCCGCCAATTGCTGGCGCCATCCATGCGGGCGGCCTCGATGACCTCCTTGGGAAAACCGCGCATGGCCTGGGCCAGCAGCATGATGGCGAGTGCCGCCGCGATATTGGGCAGGATCAGTGCGAGTACGCTGTCGAGCAGGCCCATTTGCGCGATCAGCAGGTAATTGGGGATCATCACCACCTGGAAGGGCACCAGCCAGGTCAGCGCCACGCCGGTATAGACCAGCTTGTCGAAGGGGAATTTCCAGCGGGCAAAAGCGAAGGCGGCGAGAATGCCGGTCAGCAATTGGAAGACCGTGGAAACTGCCGAAAAGACCAGGGTGTTGATCAACATGCGGGCGATCGGGATCGCGTCCACGGCCCGCGTGTAATTGTCGAGCGAAGGTTGCGTCGGCCACAGGCTGGTTTCGAACAGTGTGTTGGCCGGGCGGAACGAGCTGACCAGCATCCAATAGACCGGAAACAGGCAGAAGATCGACAATAGCACCATCAGCAGATGCCCCGCAGCGGTATTGAGACCGGAGCGGTTCGAAATGCGGCGCAGGGTGACGGGCCGGGCCCGGGCCGGACGGGCAATCACATCAATTGTCATGGAAGGAATACCGGTCGATCAGGCGGAACAGCACGAAGGCCAGCACGCCGAAGCCAAGAAAGAGGATGACCGCCGAGGCAGAGCCCCAACCCACCGACATGGTGGAGAAGCCGAAATCCCAGAGCAGGTAATAGATGTTGGTGGTGGCGCCGAGCGGGCCCCCGCCGGTCAGCACATTGATATAGGTGAAGCTCCACTGCGCCCCGAGCAGGATGGTCATGACCACCAGAAACAGCACGGTGGAGCTGAGCAGCGGCAAGCGCACGTCGCGGATGATTTCCCATTTGCCGGCGCCATCCATGCGGGCAGCCTCGATCAACGTGGGATTGATATTGGCATTGGCGGCGGAGAGGATGAGGGTGGAAAAGCCCATCAGCTTCCAGCCCGTAATGGCGATGACGGTCCAGATTGCCACGTTGGGATCGGAGAGGAACTTGACCGGATCGAGCCCGACGCCCTTGATGGCCTGATTGGCAAGGCCATAGGCGGGATCAAGCAGCCAGCGCCAGACGGCAGCGGCGACCACCGGGGCGATGATCATCGGCACGAAAATGATGGCGCGGTAGATGTTGCGCGAACGCTCGGGCAGGTCGTGGGTGTAGATGGCGATGGCCAGCGGAATGAGCACGGCCAGTGGCAACAGCCCCAGAACATAGACGCCGGTATTGCGCAGGGCCTGCCAGAACTTAGGCAGTGCGAAAATGCGCTGATAATTCTCCCAGCCGACAAAGACCTGAGGGGAATTGGGCAGCATGTTCCACTGGAAAAAGCTGAGGCGTACGGCGTCGACGAGCGGCCAGTAGATCCACACGACCAAGGTGATCAGGGCTGGAGCCAGATAAAGCCAGGGGGCCCAGCGCGCGTTGCTGATGCGTCGCAAACGGGTTGGGGCGTGGGCAGCAATGGCCATTTCGCGCTCCTGTCAGAGAGTGGGAGGCCCGCCCCGTAGGGCGAGCCAAAGGGTCAGGGCATCAGCGCCTGGGCGTTGGCCTGAGCGTCGGCCAGCGTGGTCGCAACATCGGCGCCGCCGAAGATCGACATTTCCACCGCATCCATCATCGTTTTGACGATCTGCCGATAATTCGCGCCCGGCATCGGGTCCCAGGGCTCGAGACGGTCAAGCTGCTCGAGATTAGGCGCGACCAGCGGATGGTCGGCGATCCAGCCGGCCAGGTATTTGGGATCGGTGACGATGGCGGGACGCAGCGGCAGATAGCCGATCTCCGAGGTAATGATCGTATAGCCATGCTCGGACGTCAGAAACTTCATCAGCTCCCAGGCGGCGCGTTGCTTGAGTGGATCGGTGGTGTGGATGGTCAAGGCTGAGCCCGAATTATTCGGGCGGGTCGGCTTGTCGGCGAAGCGGGGCATGGTGGACGAGCGCAGCTCGTAATTGCCGTTGGCTCCGGCCACCAGCGAGCCCTGGAGCGCGCTAGTCTGCAAATACATGGCCAGATTGCCCGAAGCCATACCATCGACGGCACCGGCAAAGTCGTAATTCTCGTAGACCCCGGCGTCGTAGAGATCACGCAACATGGCGACGGCCTCAATCGCTTCCGGCTCGGCGAATTTGAGCGTCTTTCGGTCGCGCGAAATCACTTCGCCATTGTTGGAGCGAACGACGCCCTGGAACAGCCAGTCGACTGCGCTGGGACCGGTAATACCTGCGGTGAAGCCTTCGGCGTCGGTCTTTTCCTCGACGGCAAGGGCGGCCGATTTGACGTCTGCCCAGGTCTTGGGCGGATTGTCCGGGTCCAGGCCCGCCGCGCGGAAGAGATCGGCGTTGTAGAACAGCACCGGCGTCGAGAACGTATAGGCCAGACCATAGGTCTTGCCATTCAAGACGCCCAGCTTGGTGCCATTGGGATGCATGCCTTGCAGATGCGTTGCGATTTCTCCGGCGGGAACAATGTCTTCCAGCGCCTGAGCGCCGAAATTGGTGACCGAGAAGTCGAGATCGCTGAACACGGTCTGGACCACGTCGACCGGCAGGCCGGCGGCAAGGTCGGCCTGGATGCGGCTGCCATCGGCGCTGCCATAGGGCACGCCAGTCACAGTGACGTTGGGATTGGCAGCCATGAATTCGTTGATCAGCTTCTGCGTGGCTTCGGCGCCCAGACCCGCCGCGGCGAGATTGTAATTGTAGAAAGTGATAGTGACTGGCTGCTCGATGCTGGGCGCCATGGTTTGGGCGAGCGCAGGAACGGCCGTGGAGAGCGCCAGCAGGCAGGCAAGGATACTTGTGCGGAGCATGGTGTTGGTTCCTGTCACTCAGCGGCGGCGGCCGGAGCGGCTTCGTATTTCTTCAGCATCTCGGCCATGCCGGAAAAGCTGAAGCTATGCAGTTCGCGGCGGGTGGCCGGCTGCGGTGCGAAGGTGATGGAAAGACCCGAGGGCCGGACGGTGCCGATGGCGAAAGCAGCGCCTTCGAGCATGCGCAGGCCTTCATGCAGCCAGAGCACGTCGGTGGCGGCATGCTGGCCAATGCCGACGACGGCTGGGATGCCATACCAATTGGAGACGCGGTCATAATGGATATGGCCTGACAGGATGCCGATGACGTTCTTGCCGGCAACGAGCTGACGCAGCGCCTCGGTATCGACATAGGACAGGGATTCCCATTCCATATCCGGATTGTGCATATCGAGCGCGGGGGCGTGATGCATGACCAAGAGCTTAGGCAGCTCGGGGTGGTTCTCGATCTCGGCCCTGAGCCAATCGAGCTGGCCCGGCTCGAACGCGCCGCCAACCTTGTTGGGCAGACTGGAGTCGAGAGTGATGACATGAATGCCGGCAATGACAGCGGCATGGTCATAGGGCGCATCGACATTATCGGTGCGGCCAAGCATGGCTGGGTAGAAGCCGTCGCGGCGGTCGTGATTGCCCAGTGCATAGAGGATCGGCATGTCGAGGCCGGATTCAGCAATCAGCGCCTTGAGGTTTTCGTAGCTGCCTGCATCGCCGCGATTGGTCAGATCGCCACTGACCACGATGAATTTGGGTTGCGGCACCAGCGTCTTGATGTCTGCCAGAATGGTGCGCAGCGTCGTTGTGGTGTCGGAATAAAGATGATCATCCGGGACGGCCGGATTGCCGACATGCAGGTCAGTAAGATGGATGAAGGTGACGGGTTCGGACACGAGCGCTCTCCTTGCTCTGGCGGGGGCCAAAACGGCAAAATTCCCGCTGTAACTATTTGTTGCGACTTAGTTTTCCTAAAAACGTCTTGTGTGGCGCCGCCGATACGGTTACCGTCTCAGCATGACAGGTGAATGAAGGTTCATTCAGTTTATGGATATTGTCCTCGACAAGCGTGAGCGCATCCTGGCGGCGGCCGCCCGGCTCATCGTCCGCAATGGCTTGCAGTGTTCCATGGCCGCCATTGCCGAAGAGGCAAATGTGGCCACCGGCTCGCTCTACAATTACTTCGACTCCAAGGAAGCGCTGGTGCTGGGCGTCTATACGCGCGTCACCGAATTGATGACCGAACGTCTGGTGACTCCGCCCGATCCCGCCAGCAGTGGCGAAGAGCCGGTACAACGCTATATCGAGAGCTATATCGACTTCATCTGGGAGGATGCTGATCGCGCGGTTCTGTTCGACTATCTCGACAATAACCCGCTCATCACGCTGAGCGATGCCAGGACGATTTTTAGTGCTTTCGTCGAGCACGGCATCGCCATGGTCGAGGCCGCTCAGGCGGCAGGCGTGGTCCGTGCTGGTCCTCCCACCATGATCATGAGCTTTGTACGCGGCTCCATCCGCAACACGCTCAAGCGTCGGCGCATGACCGAGACCACGCTGAGCGCCACCGACCGGCAATTGGTGGCGGCCATGTGCTGGGCCGCCATCGCCGCTTGAGACGATCAGCCGCATAACCGGTCGGCCAGCAATGCCACCTCGGTTTGGGACAGGCCTATGCCGGCCAGATAGGCCTCGATACCGCCATGGGCGGTGTGGAGATGGTCGAGCATGTTTTGCATGGTCGATGCATCGCTGGCGAGCACACGCTCGACATGTTCGGGCCGGCCACCGGCCGAAAGAGCCCGTTGGCGCAATTGGCCGATCAGGCCATCTGCCGCTGCGGTAAGGGTATAATCGGCGACGATATCTGCTTGATCGACGCCTGCGGCCAGCAGCAGGAGCGCGGCAATAATACCGGTGCGATCCTTGCCGGCCGTGCAATGGAACAGGACAATTCCCTGCGGCGCGGCAATGATGGCGCGCAGTACTTCGGCCAATTGCGCGCCGCACTTGTCCAGGGCGTCGCAATAGCGTCGCGCCATATCGAACGGCGTCTCGCTCATGGCGATTGGGTCCAGGGCGTCAAACAACGCGATATTGCGATAGGCAACTATGGTGTGTTCGCGAAATGGGTGCGCGGTTACCTTGGTCTCATGGGGACCACGCAGGTCGATGACCAGGCTCAGGCCATTATCGATGAGCTTGGCGACGCTGTCGTCAAGCAGGGGATGCAGGGCCTCGCCGCGCAGGATGCGGCCCCATTGCGTGGTGCCGCCATTGCCGCGGGCATAGCCGCCCAGGTCACGGATATTGCAGGTCTCCGGCAAGGGCCAGTGACGTGTCGCTGCCATGGTCATGGCTGCCTCCAGTCTCAAGAAATGGGCGCGGCGGCTTGGCCGCGCCCGGCAGGGATCAGGGCATCAAGCTCTGGGCATTGTCCTGGGCAAGGCTCAGCACTTCGATGACATCGCCATCACCGAGTACGGCTTCGACGACGGATTCCTTCATCATCGCTTCGGCTTGGCGGTAGTTGGGACCTGGGAAAGCAATATTGGGGGTGAGGCGCGACAATTGTTCCAGGTTCGGGCGGATCAGCGGATGGCTCTGGGTCCACGGACCAAGGAATTCCGGATCGTCCACGATGTCGAGGCGCAGCGGCAGATAACCGATCTTGCTGGTAATAATCGTGTAGCCGTGTTTCGAGGTAAGGAACTTCATCAGTTCGTAGGCTGCCCGCTGTTTGACCGGATCCTTGGAGAAGGCATAGAGCGCACTGCCCGAATTGGTCGGCGCAGTCGGCTTGTCCCCAAAGCTCGGCATGGCGGCCACGCGGAGCTCCCAATTGCCCTGCGAAGCCGCGGACAGGCTGTTTTGTATGGCGCTGGTATAGAGGAACATGCCGAGCTGGCCTGCGGCCATGGCTTCGCTCGGATTGGTGAGGTCCAACCGGGCATGAGCACCGCTACCCACCATGTCCCGCAGCATCTGCACGGCCTCGATGCCCTCGGGATCGGCAAAGGTCAGCGTGTTTCCATCGCGGACCTTGCCGCCATTGGACATCAGGATTGCCTGGTAGACGAAGGTGCCGTCGGCTGGACCATAGGCGCCGGGGAAGAAGCCTTCCGCATCGGTCTTTTCGACGATGGCTTCGGCAGCGGCCTTCACTTCGGCCCAGGTCTTGGGCGGATTTTCAGGATCGAGACCGGCTTGGCGGAATAGGTCGGCATTGTAGAACAGTACCGGCGTCGAGAATGTATAGGCCAGTCCATAGGTCTTGCCGTCGATCCTGCCGAGGTCGACGCCGCGGGGGATCAGACCGTCCGTAAGCTCGGCATAGCCTTCAGCGCCGGCCATGTCTTCCAGCGCGTTGGCGCCCAGATCGCTGGCAATGTAGTAGAGGTCGCGGAACACCAGTTGAGCCACATCCGGCTGAAGGCCTGCGGCCATATCGGCCTGGAGCCGCGTGACGATTTCGTTGGATGGCACGCCGACGGTCTCGACCTTGATGTTGGGGTTTTCTGCCTCGAATTTCGCCAGCAACTCGCGCGTGGCGTCGGCGCCGGCGCTCGCAGTGGCCAGGTTGTAATTGTAGAAGCTGATGGTCACCGGTTCGGTGATGGCATCGGCCATTTGGGCGAAGGCCACGCCGGAAAGGGCGGTGAAGCCCAGGCTGGCAGCAGCCAGTAGCTTGAGGAAATTGCGTTTGATCATGGCGATTGTCCTTGGGGAGGGATCAGCTTGCAGCGGCTTCGGCTAGAGCCGTTTCCTGCTTTTGCCGGAGCAGTTTGAGGTCATAGCGGTTGAGTTCCGCACGGGTCTGGGGCAGGGGCACCAGCGCCATGGTGAGGCCGGAGCGGCGGATGGTGCCGATACCGAACGAAGCGCCTTCCACCATGCGCAGTACATCAGAGGTCAAGATGTCGGTGGCCGCGTGCTGGCCCATGCCGACAATGACGGGAATGCCGTGCCACAGCGAGAAACGGTCATGGTGGATATGGCCGGAAAGAATGCCCAATACATTGCGACCCTTGAGCAGTTCGGCCAGCTTCTGCGACTGGTTGAACTCGATGGTGCGCCAATGATCCCAGGGCGGGGTATCGCCGAGCGCTGGAGCATGGTGCGCCACGATCAGCTTGGGCAGGTGGGGATTGGCGTCGAGTGCCGCTTCCAGCCAGGCGAATTGTTCCGGCTCGATGGAACCGCCGATCTGGCCGGGAATGGTGGTGTCGAGCGTTATGATATGCACGCCCGCAATCACCTGCTCATGATCGTACGGCATATCGAGATCGACGTTTCGATCCAGCATGCCTTGATAAAAGCCGGGGCGGGTGTCGTGATTGCCCAGCGCACAGACCACTGGCAGGTCGGTGGCCGACATGATCGAGCGGAGCTGGCGATAGCTGTCGGCATCACCGCGATTGGTCAGGTCGCCGCTGGCGACGATGAATTTTGGCGGCTGCTCCATCGTGCCGATAAGCTCAAGCACCCGGGTCAGCGTCGCCGCGGTGTCACTGAACAGGTGATCGTCGGCAACCGCCGGGTTGCCGACATGCAGGTCGGTGATGTGGATGAAAGTGGTTTCGCCCATGGGCCGTGCTCCCTTTGCTGGAACACGACCTATGCCCGTCCCGTCTCAGTGACGTGACGAGTTTGGAACAGCGTTTGAATGTGTTGGGGGCGAGGTGAACATGGGCGCTGTCGCAGCCACAACCTGGGCCAGCACGACATTGGGATCGCTCAGGTCGAGCCTGTGATCGGTCAGCTCATCCGTCCGCTGCCGGCTGCGCGTCATCTGCGAGCGCACACCCAAAAGGCACGAGATGCGAAAGCCAATGTCCACGTCGCTTAGCCAGGGCGCGATCTTGCGAAAATGCGGGATGAACAGGCGATGGTGGTCGATATCCTCGATCATCGGCCGGAAAATCTCGGGGTGATCGCTCGATTGGGCAATCGTGGTCATATGCCGGAGTACGCTATAGCTCGAGCGTGGATCCAGGCTCCAGCGGATCGAGGGACCGATCAGCGCAACGATAATGTCCTCGACCGGTGCAGGTGCGGGGTGCGCGCGCTGTATTGCGGCCTGCAGCAAGGCCAGACGCTCGGCATTGAGCCTGAGATAGACGCGTTCGGCGGCCGAAAAGATCAACTGCTCAACACTGCCGAAATGATAGCTGACCGCGCCAATACTGGTGCCCGCGCGCTGCGCTATGCTGCGTACGGTCACCACTTCCGGGTGAGTTGCCGTCCTGAGCAAATCCTCGCAGGCACTGCGAAGCCGGTCAGGTGTCGTGCTTTTAGCCGTGTTGCGCTGCATGAAGGCACTATGCCTTGGCCCCGTGACGGCACGGTGACCCTCTAGCCCAAGTGCTGAGCCTGCGGTTTGCGAAGTTCAGACGCATAGGGCTCACAAGTGTGCCGTACCCCACAGTTCAGGTGTTGGAGCGACGCCTAAGTAGTTGAAAAACAAGGTTGTGGCTTCGATCAATTCCAAAGCGTCTTCGTATTCCAGAGCCCATAGGTTTGGCATTGGCCGCACGATAGATCTGGCATCCTCGGATGCGGGGCAAAAAAATACCCCCGGAGGCGATCCGGGGGGTGGTGTGGTTGGTCTAAATCTCCGATCGTCGGAAAACCATGGCGCTGCATTCGAGCCAGTCGGGCAGCGGCAAAACTCCCCGTTTCTCGAGGGTCTGTCGCATCTGAACACGTTTTGATGCTGACGAGCCTTTCCCCGTCAATGTGCCTAAAGATACAAACCTTCGCTGCAGGGATTTGAGGTCAGAACCTGCTACGAAGCGAACCATCTGACCGGTGGTAGTGGCACCTACCGAGCATGGTATAAGGCCACGTATTATCGCTCTGTCAGTGGCAGATTGCGTGAGATTGAGATGGTGAGCCACTTCTTTCGCGCGATATTTCGCTTGATTTCTCTGTTGGGCCAAGGCCTCGCGCAGCTCGATCTCCGAAACTAGTAGGCGATTGAGACCATGCCTGCTCCGATCCCACCCTATTCGAAGTTGACCTGAGTGGGCCAAATCAAGAGCGTTCAGCACGCCATATTGCTGCGAGTACATCGTTTCAAAAAACGGGTTCATGCCGGCCTGGCGGGACTGCGGGACGGCCAATCTCTCAAGATTATCCAGAAAGTCTGTAATCATCAAAGCGTTGTACCGAGTGGCAGCCCCCAATCCGCCGAAGAGTGGCGGGAAGTGCGCCCCTTGAAGCACCCACCATGCGTTTTTGCTTACCCCTAACAGTTCCTGGGCTTGGAGCCCAGTGATCCCCTTTGACCATGCAGCAACTGCGGAAGCGAGTTCAGGTGCAGGAATCAGCAGTTTCGCGTCACCGATGTTTTCCGATTCTTCTGGTAACAAACCTTGATGTTTCGCAATGCCGCGAATGATCCTGATACTCACCCCGTAAGAATTGCGTGCCGACTGAAGCGAGTGCACCGCCGCTTTGTTTCTCGTCTGTCCAAGTATGGCCACCCCTGGGGAGACAGCTGTCGTTTCAAATATGTGGTCACGAACTATTGCCCTGACGGGCTCTAAGTCCGCGTCGGAATAAGCGAGCCACTCGTAAAACTGACCAAAGGCCCGCATGCGCGAATGGAGAGATCGTTTTCCAGGTGATGCATGCTGGAGCTGTTCGAGACACCGCCTGACGCTGACAACACCACCGCTGCAAACAGCGAAGCCAGCGTCGCCCGCTCGCGCCCAATCGTCTTCGGGCAGTGTTTGCAGGTTACGTCGGCTATCAAAAGCGAGGACAACCCCCAGCATCTCGCAGACTTTGGCCGCTAAACCGAATGGAAGTGTATCAAGCCACTCCAAGCCAGCGCGATGTCCCGCAAGACGGTTAGTCAGGTAGTGCTCCAATTTCGTCGCCGGGCGCATGCTGGTGTTTTCCGCAAGGATATTGATCCGGTCTAACTGATCGGCGATCTGCAGGTGAAAGTCGAACGTCTGGCGGTGGTTCAGTTTCAAATCGAGGTCGACAAGCCTCACATCATGGCGCGTGCAGGCGCGGATATGGGTCACCTCCCAGGCTAGCCGTTGGTACGTATCCAGGAGGCCGCCAAACCTGCCAACTGCGATATCATCCACCAGACAGCAGGGACAGACGATGACCCGCTGCCGGCTTAAGGTGTATTGACCAAGAACCTCCTGTCTTACCGCAAATTCCCGCAGTCCGACCCTTCGCATTGTGCCTGCGGTCAGCGTCGCGAGGTCGATGCCGCCGAGATCTGACATGGTCTTGATGACCGTATCCGACCCGCCGACGACATCCGGCCACTTAAGCCCAAGTTCATTCGCGAAATTGCGAGAGTTACCGGCAAAATTCCGGCAGGCGAGACCAGAGAAATAGGAAGTAAAGTTTTGCCCGGGGTGAAAAGGCACGGTGAGCGGCAACATCAATAGCGGGTCTCCTTCCGCTTCACATTTTTACGCTTGGGCCTTTTCGCGGTTTCGTCCGGGACCGATGTTTGAATTTCTGCCTTCCCGGGAACTATCTTCAAATAGTCAGAGGCCACAAAAATATTGAACTCTTCCGCGATGTCAGTGTTTCGATGGTAGGCGTGTGCCAAGTTCATGCGCGTAAGCGCCGCATTGCCGGCGCAAAGAGCTTCCTGGATACCGTCCAGCGCCCTCGCAAATGTAAGGCCGAGTTGCCCGCCGGCGGCGTGGATGAGGCGGAGGACGTCTTCGTCAGAAAGCTTGTTTTCCAAGCGTGCCGCCTCGCAATATTCGTTGATGGTCAAAACGACCTCGCCCCAGTCTTTGTCCAGGTCGACAGGGGGAATGGCGACTGATATCAGGCGCCGGTTGGTTTCCCCGGAGTTCATGCGTTGTTGGAGCTTTTCGGTGCCGGTCAGGATAACGATCATGGGGTGATCAGGCCGGTCCATGAGCCCCTTCAACATCGACAGGATTCGACCAGCCTCCAGAACGTTGGCACTCGTGAAGATGTCATGCGTTTCATCGAAGTGGATGACGCGTGTGTCGAGTGCCTTCGACAGTTGGGCCACGCGGGTCCAATAGTTTTTTCGGCTGTTGAACTCTTCAATCCTGGCTCCCAAGGCCAGAGCGGTATCGTAGCCAGCTGATTTAAGGTTGACTTGGCCGGTCAAGCGGAGACTTACGAATGGCCTATGCTCCACGCCCGCTTGGCACGCAACCCTGTCATCCTTTTCGATATACTTGCTCACCAGCCTGGATTTGCCGCTACCGGTTTGGCCAGTGATGACCATGCCCATCTTTTCTACCGTGCCGGGCGCAGCGACGTTTTGCCTTCGGTTGGCCAGCAAGGTAGTAAAGTTCTGCCGTATGCGAGCATCGACCTCGGTTGCGATCTGCTTTTGACGCAATGGTGCCATTGTTTCTACGACATCATAGACTTTGGCGTCGGGATAGTAAGGCAGGGACTCATAGGAAAGGCTCATAGGGTCACTCCATTGTCCAACGGCGCGTTTTGGCGCTGCCATGGACAGTGGTCGGCTGTTGAGATTCCTGCGGAAGAGACGTCGGCATCTCGTCGGCATCGCTAGCGCGCGTTGCCTGCGAATTGGACGGCGCCACATCGATGGGGGCGATGGTTTCGCCAATCTTGAGTACACTTTCCCCGTCAACCGGCTGTGCATATCGAACCCTCTTGAAGAGGCCCTCTTCAAGGTAGTCGAGGTCGGCCGCTGAATAGACGCGTGTAATGATCGAAGCTCGTTCGGCGGCCTGATTGTTCTTGTCGATAATCCGGCCGAGTGCGCGATAAGCGATCTCGCGTGATATCACTTGGCTGGCGCTAAATTGGCGGCGCACTTCGGCGGTGGCTTCGATCCAATCGCTAGCCCGCACCCCCTCCAGGCGCTGGTCGCGAGCAGGTAACGTGTACGCGACTTCCCCGATAATGATGGAGATCGCGCCCATGTTGGCGACGTCTACCCTTACCGAGCATTTCTCCGCGTTACGAACGCTGCGCAGGATGCGCAAGCCTTCCGGTGAATCATCGCGGTAGAAGTTGCCCAGCACCTCGACACCCTGTTCGGTCACCGCTCGCTTGAGAGGCACCCCAAATGCGGTGCGTCGTCCATGAGCGTCGCGCCATGGTCGAACATCGTAGTGTTCTTCTGCATATGCCCATGCCTGCTCCGGGGTCGCCCCTCCCAAACCTTCGTGGGGTGTCTGATGGTAGATATCGACAACCCAAGTAACGAGAATCCAAGCGAGCTCGTCCTCTGTAAGCGAGGCGTTAGCTTCGGAATCATAGTCGCCACGCTGCAACACATTGGACCAGGTCTTGCCCTTCAAACGCGCCATCAACTGCGTGGCGACCGTGCGGAACACGCGCTCGATGTAGGGGCGGAGGTAGGCGGCGCCGGCGATCGGGTTTTCGAAAGTCGCGCGTGCTTCGGTCACGGCATCGCGCATTTCGGCTGAAATAAATCCGCCATCCGCAACGACTGTGCAAAGTCCGGTCCGCTGGCTCCACTTCGTTTCGGCGCCGGCGGCATCGGAGATAGCGGATTTGTCCGACTCGACCATATCGAGCAAGGCAATGCCATTGGGCACGTCGGGTGATCGGGACAAGCGCATCGCCAGGATGACACGCGTTGCGCTGTCGATAGCAACTGTAAGCCAAAGCCGCTCGCGCTTGATTTTTTTGCGCTGCTCGTGGTTCAGGCCGCTCCATGCCCCGGAGAGGATCAGCAGCGTCACCAAGTCGGTTTTATATGCGTCAATTTCGATGCGTTGGCCGTTAACTTGGTACCTAATCGTGTCCTGAACCCAGCCCCATTTCGCTTTGACTATGCCCGCATCAAGGCGGCAAAAATCGGCGAAATAAGGATCAATCTGACCAATGACCTTATTGATGGCCCCAATGCCTACCTTGGTCAGCAGTGGCTCGCGAGAGACCTTCCTGACCTCATTTTCCCGCTGGATGGCAGTATTTACGTTTTCGAGGAACCGCTTTGCGGAGATCGCTTCTTTGGTTAGATAAGTGGGCAATTGTTCGGTAATGATTGCCTGTACGTCGTCCGCCAGCTTGGGACCGTGATTTCCCGACTTTGCATATTGAGGCTTGAGGCTTTCCCAATTTCCCCCGGACGCCTCGTAACGCGACAGCCAATCAAGCAGGGTGCTTCCGCTTGGTTCATCGATCGCGGTAAATGACTCCTGGCCATCCACGATCTTTGGCTGGCCATGACGTCGCTTGCGTTTTGGGACTACTTCGGCCTCTTCCGTCAGCTCTATAACGTGGTCGTCAGTGAGGACGAATTTGCCTTCGCGATCCACTTTGGGTTGGAGGAACGTGGCGGCGTCATTGGCGCTGTTCCTGGTCCTGTAAAAACGCCTACCGCCTGTCAGCTTTACCGCCGCAACCCATTGGGGGGATTCCAAGACGACCTGCTTGGAATTGAGGTATTGGCTTGCGGCCAAAAGAGCGATGAAGCCCTCCACATACTTCAGCCGACGGCGCACTTCCTTTTGCAGTAGGGGATGAAGGGCGGCGAGCGTCGGGCGCGCGACTGTCGAAAGGGGCGTGGTTTCCGAAGTCTTGTATGCAAAGCCATTTGTATCGAGCAGGGCGGCAAGATCCCGCTTCTGGAATTGCTGTTCCAGCTTCGGAAAGCCAACAGGATACGCAAGGCAGGCGTCGCCGGCGGCGGCGGAGACAAAAAAGGTTTTCTCGCCAAGTTGGAACTCGTCACCGACAGCGACACGAAGCTTTGTCATGCGGCGATATCCCGGGCAATCAGTGTGGTGTAGTCGTCGATACGACCGCGAACGACTGCAACACGATGATGGGCACACATGCGCACGAGCGAGCGCCAACCACGACCTTTCAGCCCTGAGGCTGCGACGATCGCCGCTACTGTCGTGACGCCCTCCAGCGAACTGACCAAGCCCAATAGCACTTCGTCTGCTTCCTGATCGTGTTCCCACCGCAGGAAATGGAAAAGCTCTGCGTTAAAAGCGCGAGTGCGCGAAAACGCACCTTCGACCACCAGGTCGACGGTGTCGGCGAAATCTCCCATCTGAGATGCGAGCAAACCTAGTGTTGCGCGGAAGTTCAGGCGATCCGTGCTGCTCTGCAACTTGCAGGCTATGGCGTGGTCCTCGCCATCGATCGTCGCCACAAAGTCGAAGACGTGGTCGTGGTGCACACCGTCTTCATCGACGTATCCAGGCGAACGAACCTGCTCACGAAGATCAGTGAGCTTGGGGTGGGACAGCAAGAGATATGCCGTCATCATCTCGTGCCGGCTTTCGAAACTGATGGTTTGCCAGCGATCCCCAATCCACGCGACGATCGCACCCACGAACGAGCCGCGGTTCGTGCCCGTGAGGGCGATACTACGATCACCGCGCGACTTGGCAGTGACGAGATATGTATGCGACGTATCTTCGGGAGGGAACGAAAACGGCGGCGCAATGATCGGCACCGTGGCGGCGACGTTGTCATCGGAAAAAACTTTTTGGGCCAATAGATGTCTCCTTGGCCGTGGCGCAGCGTCTGGATGCTTGACACACAGGTCCGCTTCCGGAAAACTGCAATCACAGCCCGAACAGGTTGTTTAGGTTTCGATTCAGAAGGTTGTGTCCAAACTTGCTTCTGGATCTTGATTGAATGAGACGCCCGGGCCTCGAACCCGGGTGTTTCCTTTTGAGGCTACGGTTCTCTTGGTCCCGATGTGGACGACGTCAAAATTGGACGTGCGTACCAGCAGGGCCAGTCGATTGATCTCCTTCTTCGATGCTTCGGCGACCCCCCCATCTGGGGGCGGACCTCGCCGCTTATGCGCCGATTATAGGATCGTTTTCCAAGAAATTCAACTAACCCATTGATAAACATCATGAAATTGAACGATCGCTCCGCGGCGGAGCGACCTGCCGACTTCTAGTTTCCGCTACAGAGCAGGAATCCTCAGAGCCGATGGTCTTTGGCTCCTAGCTCTCGCTCCGAGCCGGAGCGACGGGCGCGGTTAAACGCAAGGACGTCGTTTGTTGCTTGCCAATGCCTGCTGGATCTTGGCGCAGGAACGGAGTTCAAAATCCCATGCTTTTCGAATCGCTCTGCAATGAAGCCGCGGAAGAAACCAGGAAACATCTCGATGAAATTCGGCGAACGGAAGCGCTCGACCACGACATCTCGCCGGCCGAAGTCGAGATCAATTCCGTCTATGCGGAGGAAGTGATGATCCGGTGTGCTTATGCCGCGATGAAGCGCCTAAATCTCGGTGACCTTGAGATCCTGTTTGAGGAAAGTCCGGCAATCCGCTCTGGATGCTATGCCGCCATTCGGGAGGCGATAAACCAGGCTATAGTTGGCAAAATTGCCGGCGCAGCGATGGAATTTTCTGAGACGGATCATTCGCCGCAAGGAAACGAAGAAGACCAACAATCCACTCCTTCGTTTAGGTTTAGGTAGGCTCTGACATTCACAAGGACAGGGGAACTATCCTTGGAGGATTTTTTGGCTCTGTCCGTCCCAGAATTTTGGCCAGTAGACCGCGAGATGTCGGCTGCAGAAACCATCTTCCGCCTCACCTCGAATGAAGATGGAGAGAGCAAGGGATCGGTCTTTGTCGGGAAGCTCGACCTGTCGAAGACCACTGACAACCGAGCCGCCCTTCAGGATTTGACCCTGCTGGGTCACTACATGGACTACATGGAGGCCTGCCGGAGGAGCAACCCCGCGGTGCGGCCATCGTTCGGGTCCTTTCCTCGGTTCTTTGGCCAAAAACCGGAACGCATGCGCTTCCGCCAGGAACTGAGTAGTGGCGCTCTCAGCCATGCGTTTAACCGCATCGAGAGGCAATTTCTCGTCACGCTCTTTCACCGGTCGTACGGTAACAATCATTCCAACCTCGGGATGGTTGAAATGGGTGCAGGACGGCTCCGGGTTGATGTTCCGATCAAGCGAGAGACCGACAGGCCGACCCCGAGCGGATTGGCATATGGCCGGATCGGTCAGATCGTTCTCAGGCTACAGGAGCTCGGTGACAAAACCGGTGGCGGCAAGGATTTCCAGGCATATCTTGATCAAGTCCTGGCGACCGTGACGGCGGTCTCGGAAACCGAGCGACGACTGGCTGAGATTTCCGACCCAAGATCGTTTCTCCAGAAGCAGGCCGCTTTGTCTGTGGCCAGAGAGATGGCGGATCCCTCAGCAACCCCTGAGCCGCCGATAGCCATTGGTAAGGTGATCAGGTCGCCGAAACCAAAGGTCAAACGCGGCCAATCACGGACGCTGGGGCTCCGGCGGGGGGCGAAAAAGTAGAAGCACCCGTTGGCAATATGCTGGTCCCTGGCTGGTAGCATCTCACCGACCTCCGGCCATTTGATTTGGTGATGCGCTCGGTTAGGCAATAGGCACGCCAAGCCAACTTCCATTCTTACGCAGCAGCAGCTACATCAGAGGGAGGGACAGACAACGCCTGTAGCTCAGACCCGGAGACATAACCCATCCGGTCCAAATGCTGGGCGATCGTGTTTAGCTCCAGCTTTCTGACCTCGAGAACCTGCCGAGCCAAATCCATGGCGTTGTCGAGCCTTTCCTTTACCGCCGCCAAAACCTGCGGCATCATCACCAGTGTGCTGGGATGCTCGATGCGCATGTGAACAAGACCCAGGGTCTTGCCGAAGCCGAAGGTACTTTCGGCCTTGATCGCCAAGTCGGTCGCCCGCTCCAGGTCGCTGTTGCCGTCCGTACCGCCGCTCCCGCCGCCGGCGGTGCCGATCGCGAGCTCTTCGGCTGCCCGACCTGCCAGAAAGAAGGCTATGGTGCGCGTCAACTCGACTTCATTGAGATCCAACGACTGGTCAAAGTCGACCTCGGTCCGACCGCCGCTCGGCACAATCGCCATTGCCCTTACCGTCCCGATCTTGAAGAACCTGGCCAACACCGCGTGTCCTGCTTCATGGACAGCCACACGCGTCCGGACTTCCGGCGACATTGACGGTGCGTCGCCGCGAATCTCCGAGAGCAGGTGATCCATCGACAACTCGACATCCTGGCGTCGCGCGATCGCCTTCGCCCGCATGACCCATTTTGTCACATCGGCGCCGGTGGCGCCCGTTGCGGCCAAGGCGAGGGGCATCAAGTCCATCTGCGGCAGGCAGTCGGCTCCGAGGCAATAGCGAAAGATATTTGCCAGATCGGGATGATCGGGCCTCTGCAGGGTAATGATCTTGTCGATGCGGCCAGATCTAAGCAGAGCGCTGTCGATTTTCTCTGGGTGATTTGTCGTCGTGACAATAACTGTCCCTTCGAGATCGCTCTCATTGGAAAGCAGCTCAAGAAGCTGATTTACGATTTGGGTCCAGTATTCGATGTAGTCCCCGGACAGGCGGTTTCGGGCGCCGATGCCTTCAAATTCATCTATCAGGAGGACCGACGGCCGATTCCGTCGGGCCTCCGCAAAAGCACCTCGCATGGCTTGGAGGGTCGCCCCGAGATGAGGCCCGGCGTTCCAGTCGGCTACGCTGGTCGCCACGAGATGAGCACCCATCGAACGCGCAAGCGCTCGGGCGAAGCTCGTCTTTCCCAGACCCGGCTCGGAAGACAGCAGGATACTGCGGTTCGAGACATCCGCCCACTTCAGACGGCCAGCCTTGAATTCCTTGATATCGTCCACGAGCTCAAGGCCCCACGTGGCGGCCTCGCCGTATCCATGCAGTTGCTCCAACCTTGGGCCGCCGCCGGCGAACTGCGCCTTTCCCGAAACCAAGTCCGCCAACCGGCGCAGGCACTCTGCCGGGGTTTTACCTGGCCGGATAGCTAGGCTCAGATCACCGATTTCTGCAGCGCGGATCACCATCTCGTCGATGGTGCCAGCATACTTCTGGCCCGTCATTGCTTCGAGCAAGAGGCGGATCGCCCAAGCGTCGATCGACGGCAGGGTGATGCGGACTTCCACAGTCCGCATCAGTGCCGACGGCAAATGGCGGGATGGGGCGGTCGAGATGCCAACGACCGGACCACCACGCCCCAGGGCTTTGTGGATCAACGTGTTCCCGCGGTCTGGAGTGTGCGACTTCTCGGAGCCGTCTTGAGACAGAATGGTCTTTTTCGAGCCCTTGGGTGTCGCGCATGTGGTGATGACGTCATCCACCAAGTCGACCCATTCCGCATGAATGGTCTCGATGACGAGGATGACATCCTCCCCACGGTGGAGTCGTCCCGGTAGCAATGGCTCGGTTGCAATACAGCGCGCCGTAAGGATAGCCGCCAGGGTCTGATCGACCCGGAGTCGATCGGTATCCGCGGTCGGAACGACGTCCTGCAGCCCGAGGAGCGTATCGAGCGTGGTGTCGGTTGACCGGTTCATCGGGTGTAGTGAGGCGCCATTCGCCAAAGCCAACGCATCGACATATACGCGTGCCAAAGCCTCGGCCGCTGTGAGGGCTTCGTTTTCTTTCATTCCAGGCTCCGTCTCAGGATGGAAGGGAAACGACTAGTGTCAGGGGGCCTTGGCGCCGAGCAGGTAAAACCGTGAAAGGGTGCGTGCCCAGCGGCGGCTGGGGTCGATGATCATCAGTTCGGACGAGTGGAGCGTTCCGTCTTCGATTTTGGGATGGCCGGACACTATACCCGTCAGTGCGGGGGCCCTTCGTGTCATGCCAAGGTTCCAATTCTCCAGCAGCGGCGCGACATCCAGGTCCTGAGGCATAGGCGCGCCATGGGCCAGCAACTTGGCGATGTCGAGGGCAAGGCTGGTTATCAAATGCGGCTTAACCAGAAAGTCGAGTTCACTCATGGCGCATCTCCATGTTTCGCCAGTCCGGCCGCCGGCGAATTGCCGCGCAGCTCAGGAATGAAGGATTGAAATTGGGAGCGAGCGGGGCGGTGGATTATCAGCGCATCACCGGCGAGTGCTCAAGCGATCGTCGTATCGGCCAAGCATACCACACTGTGAGGCGTAAGGTCGCCAGATGCGGTCATCTTGAGGACGCCCAAGGCGACCATGTGCAGGACGGCGGAAAAGGGCTCCGGGTGGACGATCGCGCACGCGCAATCCATGATGGAGCTCTGCCCGCCTGCCTCGATCATATGGACAAGGATTGCCATGCGATCTTCGAGACCCACAGTGACCCCGAATGCTTCTTCGATTGCCCGGGCGACACTCAGGCGCGGCTCGCGCTGGATCGCGGACTCCGGGACAAGGATGCATGCCCTGGCGGCCGCATTTGCCATGTCCTTGAGCTCGATTAGGTCGAACTTGCGGGAATGCCAGATGTTGGAAGGCACGCAGATCATGGTGTGCCGCTTTGCGCCGATTGAGATGCGAAGGATTGCCAGATCGTCATGGGAGAATCCCTTCGCGCGGGCAAGGCTCTCGGTCAGATCGTCGGCGCCGACATAGTCAGCCCTGGGATGGGCGGACACCAGGCTGGCGGCGTTTCTGTGCAAACGCCGCACGACGAAACTTCGATCGACAGCTTCGGGCCTGTTGAAATTCTGGGCGAACGGGCGCGGCCCGCGTTTTGCAGCAAGAGACATCAGAAGAGGCTCCGGTTGGCGACGGACTGTCGCGTCAACGATGGATATGTTAGATTTTCTCTCTACCGGCGGAATGCCGCCAGCGTCTTCAGCGAGATGGCGCGGTCAAAACCACGCTGAGAAGCGCCTTAGGGAAGGTGGCCGCCTCACAAGCTGCATCAAAACACAAATCGGGCAAAATTTCAATCAAACTTTATCCATTTTGGATAGAGTTCTTCAATCATGGTTAATTGGCGTTGGGTCGGTCAATCCTTGACCAGAATCGTTCCACGAGTGACTATCGATCATCATGATCACCGGCGCCCAGTGCAGGGCAGGGCGAGCGTTTCTGAACTGGAGTCAGGACGCTTTGGCCGAGAAAGCTGACGTCGCTCGACATACCGTCCGGCTGTTTGAGGCCGGCGGCAAAACTTATTCGGGCACGATCGAACGGATCGAGGAGGCTCTCTCCTCAGGGGGCGTAGAGTTCTTGGTAACTGACCGAGGGGTGGGAGTCCTACTGCTCGAAACCTGAGGTCCTCTCGACGGCAGGTAACCGCCGATACTCGCGGCCTGATGCCGGAAACCACAGCGTCTTCACTGCCTGCCTCACCTTATACATGGCCAGGCATCGACCCTTGGTGAGGACCGCGTAGGCCCTCAAAGTGAAGCCAGCACCGGCAACAGATAATAAGACGATCACCGCCATGACGATCCTATGCCAGAGAATTCGGCCGTCGAGGGCGTCGAAATTCTTGGTGAAGAGCCCCTTGATCTCGCCAAATTCGGCATCGAGTCGCGCCCGCTGCGGGTTGCAGGGGGTAGGGGCCGAGGTCTGTCATTCCGGCTGCCCTGCTGCGCCGGTTGGGCAAATGAACTCCTGCACCTCCCGGCCGATAAGCACGACCTGGCCGACATCGTCAGGGATGGTCGGGAAGATATTCATCAACGGCTCGTCTGGGTCGTGCACGAACTTGGGCAGGAACGAACCCAAGTCGCAGGTGGCTTCCCGATGGCGGGCATTTGCCTCGAAATCTCCGCTTCGCAGGGCCTCGGAGGCGAGGCGGTCCAGACGGTGGTGCTCGGCGACGTCTGCTTGCGTCAGGGCCGCCGGCGGCACGTGCAGCGGTATCCTGTGCGCGACCGGATTGCGACGCGTCTTGAAATCGGTTTCCCAGGTCTCGAACGACGCCACTTGATCCGCTATGGCTGCCAAACCCGGGTCGGAGCGAAACGTCCTTGAGAACAATCCAATCCCCATCGGCTTTGCATTTCGCGTCTCGGTGCTGCCGAATTGGTGCACCAATGTCCAGGCGTAGTTGTCGAGCAGGCCGTGCAAGTCGATGTACAACGCGTTGAGGCTTCTGCCGACCAGCGTGCTCTGCTCCAGGGAAAGCGGACGCTCCCGTCGCGGGCTCACCACCGATCCGAAGTCGGCCCATGCGGCAGCGATCATCCGCCACCGGCGCATGACGCCATATCGGAGCAATTTTTCGGCTTCCGGCTGCAGCGTCGGCATCGAGAGCAACAATAGCGCGTCCGCCGTCAGCTCGTTGACGGCATTGGTCACACCGAAAACGTGCATTTCTTGTGCCTCTGTCTCGAAAAACCTGTTGTTGGTTTCGTTGCCTTCGATGACGAACGGTGCCGCGAACTGGCTGTAATGGACGGCGTAATCCACTTCGCCGGCGCCGAATTTATTGAATCTCACGGAAATCTCCCAGCGCTGGGAAGGAAGAGCATTGTCGGACACGGCCATAAAGATGATCTCTGTGTCGCGGCAGCGATTGATGGCCATATGAAAGTCTGACGATGCCTTACCGCCAACTCTTGATCTTGCCATCGGCACTGACAGGACGGATGGATCAGGATCGACGCAAACCGTCAGGTGCTTCATGTGCATGCTTGATGCTGATCACCTGTTCGCTGTTTTCCGCCTAGGGCCTCAACAAGATCGCATTGGCGTAGCGCTGTAACTCCTCCGTGGAAGCGAACGGCACCTGCGCCACGAAGTATTCCTCGCCTGCTGGCTTGTCTCCGCCTAGGCGCGCCGCCAGGTGACCCTTCCCGAGGAGACGCTCGGCGCCTTTGACCCCCAATGCCAGCACCGACCCGGCCTCGCCGGCCACTTTGAGCACCAGGCGATTGTTGAGGTTGTCGCGGATGCCCGGCGGTATGGCTTCCTGGGCTGCGCGCTGGGTGATCATAATGACATGGATGCCGCATGCCCGCGCCTTCGCGGCCAGCCGAGTGACCTTCTGCTGGATGACCTTGCGATACTCGTCCGAGCTCGCCATCCAGTCGGCCATCTCGTCATGGATGACGAAGATGTATGGCAGCTGCTCGGCTTTCGGCACCAGGCGGTTGTACTCAGAGATCTTGGGGACCCGCTTCTCCTTGATGAGCTCGTACCGCCTGTCCATCTCAATGACCACGGACTCGAGGACCATTTTGGCCTCTTCCTGATCGGTAATGATGTCCCGGGCCATATGGGGCGCGTCTTCGATCCATGGGAAGTCGACACCCATTTTGGGGTCGATCAGATAGATCTTGAGATTGTCGGGTGAATTGAGTGCGATCATCTGCAGCAGCAGGCTCTGCATCAGAACGCCCTTGCCCGACCCGGTCTCGCCGGCAATCAGGGTGTGCGGGCCATGCTCGCTGTTGCGACCATAATTGCCGCGCAGGTTCAGCCACAACGGCTCACCGGTATCCTCGCGCAGCCCGAGCAGGAAATTGGAGATGCTGTCCGGCGCGCTATCGGGCCATTTCGTTTCCAGCCAGACGCGCGCCAAGTCAACGACACGACGGTCCTGGGCGGCGACGAACAAGGAAATCTTGCCGAGGCCGGCGCGGATGTCGGTGACGTCCATACCGAACGTCGTGCGCAACTCCGTCAGCTTGCCGTTCAGCTTGGGCACCGTCAGGGTTGAATGCCCGACGAAGTTCACGAGCACGCCGTTCGGCGTCGAAATCGTCCGCGGCTCGGCCAGTTGTGCGACCATGTTGAATTCGGTCAGTGCAGCTTGAAGATTGCGCGCGGTGTCGGCCGCGAAGCGCTCCTCGGCTTCCATGACCTCACCGGCCCCCTTGCTCTCGGCCACCTCACGCAAGACAGTCTCGAGCCCGGAAGGCAGGCCTGGATTGTGCGAGAAGATACCCGGGGCCGGCGGTGCGGGTGCAGGTTCCGAAACCGGTCCGCCGGCGATGATGGAAAGGGCGTCGGCCACGGAACCAAGCAACGCCGTTTCAACCGACGGGGCATCAGCGTGGGGCGGGGTGCCCGTATTCGTCTGCAGATCGACAGCGGTGTCGACGCCCTCGACCTCAATGCGATCCGGCAGGAACGCGGCTTCCTTCACGTGAGGCCGCGGCAGATCCAGGGGCGCGGTACCCGTCGGGTCCGCCAGCGCCTGCAGCAGTGTCGACAACGACCGCTGACGGACGGTGTACTGCCACACGGCGTCGTTCTTTTCGGCCGCGATGACCGAAAGCGAAGCCGACGAGACATCGTCATGGACGACCACGACCGAGCGACCCTCGGCCTCGTATTCAACGTCACCGTCCGCAACGGCCTGGCGAAACTCTTCGAGCTCCCGGTTGTCCTTGAAGAACTGGATGTAATCGGGCCGCAGGGACATCAGATACAGCAGCTGCCGGCCCCAGGCCCGCTTTGCCATCAGATCGGCCTGGGTCACGAAATGGGTCTCGATCGTGCCCAAGGTGGAGACGACCTGTTCGCGGCTCGATTTGGCTTCGATGAGTTCGGACGCGCCGCTCACGCATTTCGCCTCGACCACTGTCATCGAGATGACGAACTTCTCTCCCTCTCTGCGGATCGTCAGCGCCAGAGTATCGGCGAGCTTGCCCTTGTGGTTGAAGAAGGCCCGATTGTCGTCGAGCGAAAACCAGATCGGCTTCTTGCCCAAGACCGACTTCTCGCGATCAACGATCGCGGTGGCGGCGGCCAGGCCGACGATTTCGCGCGCAGCGGATCGGGAGCGGGCCGACGACAAGATCTTCTGACCGCACACCTCGACCACCTTGTTGACCACCAGTTGCGCAAGCGCGACGGCGTTCGATCCCAGATAGCTGTCCTGCATCGTCGAGAAGTCGTCCTGCAGGTGGCGCAGCAGGTTTTGGCTTGGCTCCCGGGACGACACCAAAACGCGCATGTCGATGTCGGGCAACTGGATGTCGCGGATCACCTTGATGCCGTTGGCCGCCAACATTTGCCTGCTGGACATCGTGTCGACACTGACGACCCACTCTCCCAGCTCGTGAGCCTTCCGGATCGTGGTACTGACGTCCTGGTCCGTCCAGTTGACGCGCTGGAGCGGCACCGCCCGTCGTGCCGGAGGCAGGACTCTGGCCTCTTCGGCAGCGACGTAGCAGAGGTCAGTGAACTGGGCGACAGCTCGCGGCGGCCGTGAGGCCGTCATGAAGATTTCGATGGCGTTGGTAGCGATGTTGCCGGCCGTATCGGAGTCCGTGCGCCGGCGCGGCAGCGACGCGTTGCGGAAGTCGACATCGGTCGCGAGATCTTCGGAGACCCCGTCGACGAACTCCCAGGCCATGCGCGCATGCTTGTAGAAGGCGTCATGCAGGAAGACGACGTCGATATTGGACCGACGACCCGGGTTTACGTTGTCGCCGCGACCGACACCGACCCGCAGTCGGGATAGGAAACCCTCGGTTACCTCGTCGAGGTTTTCGCCGCTCAGACGGGCGTTCTGTTTGATGTAGACCTCACGCAAGCGCGCGGAGCTGTCGTGGGTGATGAGCAGGCTGGCCCGCAGGTGGCCCTTCTTGCTCATGCGCTTCTCGAGTTCCTTGGCCACCAACCCGGCAAGGCTGACGGCATCGGCGTTGTAGAGGGCCGCCGAGAAGTTGCCTTCCTCGTGGGGATTGAGCTCAATGAACTTGTCCGATGCCAGCATGAATTCGCGGCATGCGATGTCGGCGGTAGCTTCGAGTTTCTGCTCACCGGACACGCGAGAGTCGACAGGCACGGCGAGGCTGTAGCCGGCGCAGTCCTGGACCGTGCCGTACGGCTTGAGATCGAACGAGACGATCTTGGGGAAGAACCATTCGGCAAAAATCGACCGCTGCACGTCGGTTGCGCGCTCGAGACCGTCGACCGACGTCGTTTCGGAGCCGATCGCCAGGGTAATGAATTCGGCCAGGTCCAGCGCCTTGGCCTTCCGCTCCAGCAGACGCAAGGGGTGCCAGGCCGGGATGATCACCGCCTGCTCGTTCGAGGCGGGAAGCAGGCCGAATTCGACGATAGGCCGCAGCAGCGTCTCTCGCACCGTCGTCCGGCTGCCCAGGTGTTCACGCGCAATGCGACACATCTCGCCAAAGGCGTTGGCCTGATCCTCGATCAGATTTCCAGAATAGACGGACCCGGGGTCGTTGGCGATGGCCGTCACGGCTGCACCGAATGCGGCGCCAAAGGCCCTGACTGCAAAGGCAATCGCATCGCGAGATTCCGGCTCGATCGTGCGGCTCGCCACCGCCTGGTCAAGACTGGCGGGGATCGTGGCGAAGAAATCCTTCTCGAAGGCATGATCGGCCGGATTGGCGGTGGAACCGGCTTCGCCGCCCGAGATGTCGACGAAGCTGGCGGTATCGCTCAGAGATGCCGGAATACCCCCAACAGCGGCACCTTGCTTCAATTCGAAGGTGTGACCGACGACGCGCACCGCACCTTCGTTGGCCGCCCTACCAAATGCCTCGATGTCTTCAGGCCAGGCGAGAGCGATGCTCGATACGCCGGGATGCCAGAACAGGCGCACCTGCGCCTTGGCCGGCTCTCCGCCGATCTTCAGGCTCAGCTCGAACTCGATCTGGTTGGCGCCGGCCGACTGTGTGCGGGCCTCCCCCTTGGCAGTAAGCCACTTGCCGAAGTCGAACCTGACATGCGGCGCCAGGACTTCCTCGACAAGACGACCCTCGAGACGAAGCAGCTTGACCAGGCGCGGGTTGAGGTCGGCCCAGGCCGACGTCTTCTCGCCGTTTTTCACTTTGACGGTGATCTCGGCGTCCGAAGCGATGACGTCATCTTCGGCGTTCTTGATCAACAGGGACCTCACGCCTTTGACGATCAGCGAGAGAAGATCGGTTTCCTTCACCTCGTCGGTAAACAGATGCCGGCGCCAGCTCTCATAGAGCTTCTTGTCTTTTACCGTCCGGATCTGATCCTGCCAGGTGTCGAAAAATTCCTGATCCTGCTCGGAGGTGTTGGCACCGGCTTCCAGCTTTTCCAGATATTCCTTGGTCGCGGGTTCTTCGAGGCGTTTTGGGTATTCGTTCTCGATGAACTGCCGCGTGCGCTGAACCAATGACGGGGTCTGCTTGCGGGCTTTGAAGGCAAATACGCTCTTGCCGAAATCGTCCCATTCCACGACTTCGCAGAATCGCTTTTGGCTCGGTCGCCACTCACCGTGCCGCAAATGCTTGCGATCGGCGATCAGGTCGCGGATCGCTTCGGCCATGTCGTGTTCGGCAGCCTTGAACGCTACAGTCGGGGCGTCGAGATATTGCAGGATCGGCTCGACGGCCATGCGCGTGGATTTGGCGTCCAGCAGATACGGGATGTCGGAAAGCTCGCGATAGGCGTTCCGGAACATCGACTTGAAATCGACAACGAGTTTGGCGCGTGGCTGTCCCTTGGAGGGTACGGCCTCGAAACTGGCCATGGGCAGCTTGAGCGCAGGTGCGGATTTGCGCAGGCGATTGTCGAGCGGCTCCTCCTTGAGCGCCATAAAACTGCGGACGAACTCGGCATATTGATCGAGGTCCCGAGTGATATCGGCGTCATCAAGGCCCTCCAGCATGGCCGAGATCCAGGTGCGGTGCTCGTCGCCCTTGATCGCGTCACCGGCGCCATCGAGAATTGCCTCGAGCCAAAGTTCCGACTTGTCCTGCACGGAGCGGCGGTCGACACGGGTGACGTTGCTGAGGCTGGCGCCGACGGTGTCGCGCTGGGCATCAGGGACTGCGAACAGCACCACATCGGCCTCGGCGGAATTGCGGTATGACACGCCCGGTCGATCCGTAAGGAAGCGGGCGTCGAGCGTGCGGGCAAGCACAGGGTCGACTTCGCGGGCGATCGCCAGGACGACGGTTTTACCTTCGATGGTCGGGTAGTGCTTCGCAACGGCCGCCAGGTGCTCGGGCTTGAGGCCCGCAAGCAGCATCAGGGTGCGACCGGCTTTACGGTCGACTTCCTGTCGGACCATGCCCCAGATTACCCGGCCGATGAGATCGGCACGTTCGCCTGCATTACGGTCGGCTGGCACGGGATTGGCGGTGATCGCATTCATGCTGGGTTCTCGTCGAGGCAGTAGACGTTGGAGACGAAGGCACAATCGTCGGACAACCGCTTGACGTAGCCGAGGCCCGTCAGACGCTTTTCGAATTCCCGCAGGTTTTCCTCGAAGGCCGAAACGTCGCATGGCGGCTCGGAGAAGGCCTGGCGCTGCTCGGTCGGCCCGATGACGATGCCGTACCGGCGGTATAGCCGATCAAGGAAGTCGCCGACGGTGATGGGCCCGCGAACGACGGACAGGACCAACGCCTCCAGGAATTCGTCGGATGCCGAAAACCACGTGCCGGCGCTGCGACGGGCGACGATGAAGCCACCGTGCCGGCCGAGCGGGCTCATCATGGAGGAAATGTTGTTGCGGTCTCGCCGCTTTGCCGCGGAGATGAAGCTGTCGAGCCAGGCATCGGGCGACCTGCCGGCTTCGGACTGGACTACCTTGTCGGCCCAACGCTTGGCCTCGAACGTCTTGACGATGGCTTCTACGGCCATCTGCGAGCCGATACCGGGGTCGGCATGGGCCTTGGCCGAATGCCAGGCCTGCACGCCCTCAATCCTGTCGCGGATGAAAGTCTCGACGGCGTCGTCGATCACCTGCCTGTGTCGGTTGAGATAGTTCTTCGAGACGTCCCGCAGGTTGGCGTTGCGGCCGCCGGTCATGTCGAGCGGAATGGGGTCGACGGCATTGCCGCTGACCTCGCGCGCCCGGTCGGCGAAGTAGCAAACCAGGTTCAGTGCCGTCATCCGGAACAGGGGTTCGAACTTCTGCGGCGGCGGCAGGCTGCGCAAGGCGAGGATCGCCGTCCAATCTTCCGCCAGCCTGTCGTAGGCGGGGTGGTTATCGAGCGGCAGATAACCGATCTGGCCGCCGGTCGTGCGATCCGCCGTGTCCGGCACCAATCGGGATGCCAGTCGCTCGGCCGGGTCCGACGCGCTCAGGAAGCAGCGCGAGACCTCGGCCGCCACTTCGCCGGCAAGGCTCGAGCGGTTGAGCATCAGGTAGATCATTTCTCCGCCGCGGCCGAAAAAGGAGCGGTCGGCGACGAACTTGAGATCGACGTCGTTGAGGATGAGGTTGGGCCCGCGCGGTGCCAGGAACTTGGACGTGTAGCGACGGTTGTTCAGAACGTCGAGCTCGAGACCCTTGATGATGCGGACGGCCTGGCGGACGTCCTCGAACTTGTCGTCGAACCGATTCTTGAGATAGGCGAAATTGACGCCGCCCAGGCGGACCTCGTTGGCGAAGCCGCGATTGAGCGCCTCGATCCATTTGTCGAAACGGTCCTGAGGCGCGATGCGCTCGTTCTTGGCGATCAGCTCCAGGGAGTTGTCCTTGAAGATGATGTAGCGCAGCGCCACGGACCGGACGATCGGGATCACCACCGACTCGTGGTCCTGCGGGGTGGGGCCGGATTGATTGAAGATACGGGTCTCCGCATAGGACCGCCCGTCATCCCCGATCTGCAGGACCCGGCAGATCGAGAGAACTTCGAGGACGAGCATGTAGGGCAGCTGCTCTTCCACATAGCGGTGGCCGAAGATCTGCTCCTGCACCCACATCAGAGTCTCGGCGCCGCGCCCGTCTTCACCGAGATGGGACTTGAGCTCGCGTGCACTCGCTGCCGGCATTTCGATCGCATCCAGCATCAGATATCGTCCTCCAAGGCGCCGATGGAGCGCTCGGCCAGGTTCTCGCCTTCCGTGTCAACTGCCTTGAAGTCGGAGCCGTTCTTGCCGTCGCGATCGAGGATGCGCCCGACGCATCGGATCTGGAAGTTGCGCACGTCCTGGAAGCACTGGTTCGAAAAACTCATGGGCAGGGCACCATCGCTGACGCGCATGAGATATTCGAAAAGGGTCGGGGTGAGCGGCAGCGCCGCCAGCACGCCGACCGGAGGATAGGCAGCCAACAGCTGGAGCATGGGCGGCCGCCCGGGTTTGGCAGGTGGCGCCAGATGAAGGCTATAGGGCTGACCCTTCCAGCCGATCGGTCCGGTCACCAGGATCGGGATGTCGGCACCCTTGTAGACGCCCGACGGTTGGGTCAGCCAAAGGCGGTCGCTGGTTTCCGTCAGCGAACCGGTCAAAGCCCGGTTGAGACCCTTAACCAGGCGCGACCGGGTCTTGCGGAACTTCTCGGCGTCCCGCTTGTCCTCGGGTACGAGGATGTTGAGGTAATGATCGCCGTAGCTGTGCACCGACAATTGCCAGGGGCTCTGCTCACGCGCGTCTCCCGCCGCTTCCGGCCATTCGAAGAACAGGCGACGGCGCTGGGCGGTCAGGATCTTGCGCAGATCCCCGATATGCTCGGCGGGGTTCTCGAGGTAGCTGGCCCGCTTTCCCGCATAGCTGGGGCTGCCGTATTGCGTGTGGTCGACGCCGTTGAACTGGGCATCCATCAACACGTCGTCGAAATAATTGTTGGTCTCGAACCCAATCGCGAAATCGTTCAACGCGGAAAATGCCGTGTTCTGGGCGCGGCGGAAGGGCGGGTGGTTCTCGCCGAAAACGTTGCTGTAGGGGTTGGTGTAACCGTAATCGCCCTCGTCGGCGCGCTGTGCCGACCGGGCACAGTTGAGAAGCGGGGTGGCGTAGACGTTCTTGGCGTCCCCGAGCAGGGCGTTGACCACGAGGATGATGATCTGCCGGATCGAAAGGTGCCGCTCGTCGGCCGCCGAGATCTCGACCAGGGCACGCAGACGCGAACGCATCGACGCGTCGCCCTCCCGCAGGAGTATGCGGCGATTGATCTGGATCGGGCAGCGACCTGCATCGCCCGAAGCGCAGCCGGCGTCGCAGTCGTTCCAGCGCGGATGATTGCAGATCTGGTCGATGATGGCGTCGATGGTCGAAGCGTGGGACGTCCGCGACATGTTGAAGAGGCGAAACGAATATTCGGGAGGAGGGATTTCGTGGTCGTCCCGAAGCAACTCGCGGAAGCAGGTCAGGACTGCAGCACCTACCGCACTGCCGCCGAGATGATCCTCCCACGACCTCAACAGATGGCCGTCATTGACGCAGAGGACGAACAGTTCCTGCGGATCGGCAGCGGTGAACGAGGCGATCATGCGCGGTATCAGCGTGGCCTTTTCGGATGCGCCGACCTCGCTCAGGTCCTTGACGAAGACAACCTTTCGTCCGGTAGAGGGGTCAGTGAACGGCGTGACTTCCTGCAGACCATCGGCTCCGCCGCCCATGAGCTCGAGCACTTTCCTGGCCGTGTAGGTCTTGCCGTCGCCGGCGGTCCCGGTCAGCACAACCGATCGACCGGGACCGCCGCGCAGCAGATCCACGATCTCGACGGACCTCGTTTCGGGAATGGAGATAGGTTCTACACCCGCCTTGGCGGCGGCGCCGACGACGAATTCGTCGTACATGTTGTTGCCGTCCGAGGTCGGCCCATAGGCCGCCAGGAATTCGACCAGCGCGTTATTGTTCATTGCCCCTCCAGACACGCGATTACCCAATCACGGCAGTGCTTTGCCTCAATAGACACGCTCGCCAGTCCGGCGTCGAGCCTTCAATCGTTACTTATGGCAAGTCAAACACATCTTGGATTGACCGTACAAATCGTCGATGTCCAACGGCTCGCCGTCCGGGCGCAGCGGATTGGGCTGCATCTTGGCGCGGGCGCGTTCGAGGCGTACCGCATGGTCTTTCCGGATCTGCGCAACGCGTTCAGGCATTGCCAACTGATCCAGGGACTCTCCCTGGCTCCAAGTGAACGGGGAGCCGTGCTCGACCGCGGACTTCTCGTACGACTTGGCTTCTTCGAACGCTTCAGGGTGCCGCTCCATGAGGCGCACCCATTCGATTTTCTGCTGGAAGAAGCAAAAGGTGCAGCCGCTGCGCGAGCGCCACTCGTAATAGGACGGCAGGCCCAGGCCCGAAGCGTCAAGCAGCTCGATGACACCGGCCTTGTCGACACCGTCTTCCCGGAACGGCAGCCGGACCTTCAGGTTTGCGGATTTCGAGCTGTAGCCCTCGCGGTAATCCTCGTCTGAGCGGATGGCCACATAGGAGGTCACCTCGTCACCTTCCTTGAGCATGGGCTTCACCCAGTTCTCGAAAGGCCGGAGCTTGAGCATGCGCGTACACCAGCGAGTCTGCGCGGAAGGGAGAAACGAGTTGTACTGCATCAACCAGAAATCAAAGTCGCGATCCGGGTTGAGCCGAAGGATCGGCTTTCCCAGGACACCCTCGAGCCGGCCAAGATACTCGTAGACCTCGGGGAGCTCCTTGCCGGTGTCGGTGAAGAAGTATTCGACCTCGATCTCGGGGTGGTGGTGCCGCATGTAGACGGCCAAAGCGGCGCTGTCGCGGCCGCCCGACAATCCCAGAACATGGCGATGGGCCATCAGACGGCCGCCTTTCTTTTGTCTTCGTCGTTTTGTGCGGTGAGAATACTCGCCCCGTACCGGGCAATGGCAGCAAGCACGTGTTTGCGGTCGGCGCCCGAGAATTGCGTGCCGAGTTTTGCCACGAGGTCGTCCACGAGCGGCCGATCCGCCTCGCTGACGTCGAACTCGCCGAAAATCGGCTCCGGCCGGCCGCCGACACTCACGACGAACGCAATGGCTTCGCGCTTGTCCTTGCGGCCCTTGACGTGAGCGAAGGCTTCGGCCCGGTTGAACTTCTGGGCCAGCGTGGCCAAACCCATCGCAGCCCGGTCGATATCGGCATCCGACCAGTCCCGCATCGGCCGATTGGCGGCCAGGCTCGCAAGACCCTCGATATCTTCGTCGCTGCCCTTGAAGGTGGCAACACGCCCGACGAAGGCCTCGAGCTGGAAGTCGCCGGCTAGGTCGCGGATGTTCTCGGCCCGGGCTCGCAGGTCGGCAATGGCCTTGGGCGAAGCATTAGGCACCTGCAGCTCGGCGAGCAGCTCCGATCGCATGCGGTGGAGCATGCCGGGATGGGCCGCGACCAGCTCTTCGAGACCCTCGCGGACGTTGGAGATCACGGCATCATGCCCGGCGGTGCCGGCCGAGAAGAGCCCAGGAAGATCGTTGAAGATGAGCTTGTTTGGGTCCGACGCCTTCTTGAAGACGCCTCGGACCGCAGTGGCGTTCGAAGAGAGACGCTGGGTGCGCTGGGTCCATGACGACAGGCGCGAATAGATGGCGACGAGGCCGCGGCCGACGTCGATGGGTTCGAGATCGGCAAGCGAATTCTGCCGGTCGAGATCGCGCACGACGTCGGCGAGGCCGGACAACAGCTCCCTGGCATCCTCGTTGAGATCCATCCAGCGGACCTGCAGGAGGGACGCATCCTTGACCAAGTAGTCGATATCGATATCGCGCAATGCGGGCTGGAAAATGCTGTCGCGATAGAAGGCCAGCGAGGTCCGCATCGTCATCATGAAGGCGATGACGAGCACCGGCATGACACCCCGCTTCAGCCCGAACGGCTTTCTGCCCCAGAGCTCATAGATCTCGGCCAGCGACACCGACCGATCGGCATGTTTGCGCAGGTGCTTCTCGGCAGCCGACCATAGCGGGCCGAGGCGTGCCGGGTCCTTACCCTCGCGCGGATCGAAGAAAGCGTATTCTTCGCCTGATTGCCCGTGCAGCCCGGTCTTGGCCAGCAAGGACATGTAGAGCCCGCCCTCGGCCGGGAAACCGTCGATGCCCAGCCGGTCGCGGTGACCCTCGGTCACCATGGCCTTGAGCAGGGTGTTTTGACCTGCCACGGCATTGCTCGACGGCTTGATGCGGTTGAGCAGCTCGCTATGGAGCACGGGGGAATAGAGGAACCGCCGATCGGCATACTCGGACGCCATCTGGCTGACGTGGCGCAGTGCCTTGCTCTCGGACGGTCCCTTGCCGTGGTACCACGTGACCACGCCGAACGCCCGGGCGACTTCGGCTTCGAACATGCCTTGGGCGCCGGCCAGACGCGCGGTGACCTCACGCCGTGCAACGGGATCGCCCTGCAGATCGGGATGGGCCATCACGCGGCCCAATGCCTGAACTTCGCGGGCCAGGTTGAGGATGTATTCGGTGTTGGAGGCGATACCGAAAACAGTGTCCCAATCAGACTGCTTCGGAGCGATTTCTTTCAGTGTCCGGTCAAGTTCCGGCATCGTCTCGCCGCCGTCGGGAACCACCAGCACAAATTGGCCGATCGTACCCTCGGCCGGCTGGTAGGTCTGCAGGTGCTTCTCCACGGCGCCGGAAAGCACGATGTCCATGTCGAACCAGCGCAGCGCTCCGGTGCGGTGGTAATGGCGCTTGCACAGGACGGGCTGGAGACCGGAGAGCGAGCGGACCAGTGCCATGTCGATCTCGGGACGATCGGCCACTTCGGCGTCGATGGCCGCTTCGATGTCGAAATCGCTGCCGGCATAGACGGCATAGGAACCCACGAACTTCTTGAAAACGATCAGCGACCATTTCGCCAGGGCCGAAAGCCCGCTCTTGACCTCATCGTCCGACCTGTCGGGGAAGCAGGACAATATGACATCGTCCGACGCCACGAGGCCCGACCGGTCCTTGAACAGATCGATGACGGCAACTGTCTTGAGCAGGCGCAGGTGCATGTCGTCGCCGCCCATGGCGCCGCAGCGGTCTATGGCTTCCGCAGCGACGGCCCATCGGTGACCGTCCGGCGAAGACAGTATGGCGGGCTCGAGGTTGAACCTGAGATATTCCCATAACCGGTCGGGCATGAAGGTGCCTGACTCGGTCTGCCGCAGGAAGTCCCGGAAGCCGTGCGGTTCGGCCGAATTGAGAAACCCGAAAATGCTGCGCTGGTTCTGGCCGAAACGGCGCCGCGAAATCGGGCCGAGAAGCGCGGCGGTGGCCGGATGCAAGGGCCAGCAGCACGCCAACAGGGTGGCCAGGCCATCGGATGCGTCGATGCGCCCCGAAGACATGGAGCGCGCCACCGCATGTGCCGCAGGCAGGTGGGCGTCGCCCTCGGGGTCGCCCTTGATGGCCTGAGAGAGGATGGTGATCTGCTCTTCGCTGCCGACGTTGACCGGCAGGTCGATGAAGCGCCCGTGGATCTTGGTCCATTCGTCGCGCAGGTCGCGGGAGAGCTTAGCGGCATACTCGTCGAAGGCCTGGTGCAGGATACCGACGAATACGAGCCGGCCGCCGCTGCGCGACGCCAGCTCGGCGACCTGCTGCACGAGGTAGACGTCGCCATGTCCCCGCGCGGCGGCTTCGAGCATCTTGCCCATTTCGTCGACGAAAACGAGCAGCCCACCGTGCTTGTCGGACTTTTCGGCCGCAGCGGAAGTCAGCGCGTCGAGCACAGCCGTTTCGGTCCAGCCGTCCGGCGCCGTCGCCAGTCCGGCCTTTTCGATCGCCTCACCGAATATCGAAACAGGATTGTCCTTGCGGCCGACGATGCCGAGGATGCGCCAACCCTTCTTCATGGGCGGCATTTTCGACCAGATCTCGGTCGCGAAATCGCGGCCGATGATCCCGGCGGCCTCGTCGCGCAACGCGGTGTTGCCGTTCATCAGGGCGCTCAACGCAATGACGAGGCTCGATTTGCCGGACCCGTACGGGCCCGTCCAAGTAAAGGCGGCCTGTCCGGTATCGGACACGTGCTCGGCCATCGAACGCAGGATACTCACCGAGGACGGCGGACAGACAAAGCCGCGCAGGGCCTCGGGATTGCCGAGGTCGGTGTCGATGCGGACGGCGCGTTGGAAACGCGGCTCGATGGCGACGCGGTCGATCAGGGTCATGATGCGAGCCTTATGCCATCGGCATAATCGCGGGCCACGTATTCCAGAGCTCGGGTATCGTCGATGTCGCGCCGGCGCAGCACCTGCTTCAGGCCCGCAGTCTCGGACCACATCAGGGCGCCGTCGGTGAAGCTCTCGAGATCCGCAAGGCGATCGGCGAGATCGGTTTCATCGAGCAGGAATACGCGGCCGGGTGATCCCGGCTCATAAGCAATCGCTTCAAAGGATAGCGAATTCTTCCGGGACGCACTCCCACCCGCAAACCGCTCCCAAAAATCGAGAAGCGCATAAAGAAATACGCCGGGTCCAAGGCTCGGTTTGGCGCCGCGCACCATCCGGAAACCGTCCTTGCGGCCGACGGCGCGGATCAGTCCGAGTTCAACGAGAGGGGATTCTAGCTCGTCTTCGTGCACCGCGCCGCCGGCGGCCACCCGCGAGGCATAGCTGCGGATGAAACAGTCGACGTCGCGCTTTACCGTCGGGTCCGAGATGCGCTGCCACTTGCGGTCCTTGGCGAGACTGGTAAGGCCCAAATAGATGTTCTCCCTGTAGAAATCAGTCACCGGCAGGTAGCCGAACACCCAAAACCAAGTTGTCCTGTTGGGCCGACCACAAAGACGCCAATGAGCGAGCCAAGAGGTCGCGGCGACCTCCATGTAGGGATCCAACCCGCGTTTGCCGAATATCAACTCGCCAAGCGCCGTAACCTCGATTACCCCATCGCCATTTGCTGGCGTAATCATCCCAACCGATTCGGACCAATACCGAATGGCGGCGACCATGTTCTTGCCGACGCCAAAGTTTCCAATGGCCTCATCTGCAAGAAATAATGAACGATTTGAAACGAATGGATCGCTGGAACTAACTGCGTCTACTGCCTTTTTCAGCCAGCCATACTTAAGCGGGAAGGTTTCATGACCCGAAAATTGCGGACGGTAGTCCTGTTCGAATAGGGGGCCACGAACCATTTAGCTGCCTCAGGATAACGTCTGTAGTGACACTAAATTGCCAACCCGCTAGGGTCAACGCTCATCTGGATGCTTCGTCCAGGTCGGGAGGTGAGTTTGGCTGGCATATACCTCGATCATCAGGCGTCCACGCCAATGCATGGGATCGTCTTGGAAGCGATGCTCGAAGCGGGCTATGGCAATGCTAGCTCAATTGAACACTCGTTCGGATGGGCGGCGGCGGCGAAAGTAGAGCGAGCACGCCAACAAGTCGCCGCGATGATCGGATCTGATCCAGATGAAATCTTCTTCACGTCCGGCGCAACTGAAGCCAATAACCTTGCTATATTAGGGATGCGGAAGGAGCGGAAACGAGGGAAAGACCGCGTCCTGAGGAGCGCAATCGAGCACAAGAGCGTTCTTGCGGCCTGCGAGGCTCTTTCGGAGTATGGATTTTCCGTTGACGAGGTTGCGGTGGACAGGGAAGGCAAAGTTTCGCCCGACGCGATTGCGTCAATGGTGACAGCTCAGACTGCGCTGATATCCATCGGCATTGTGAACAACGAAATCGGCATTATCCAAGACATCGTTTCCATCGCCTCAAAACGCAGTAATGTCTTCTTGCACTGCGATGCTGCTCAAGCTCCTTACGCTACCGATCTTTCAGGTGTAGCGACCATATGCGACATGCTCAGCCTGTCGGCACACAAAATGGGGGGGCCAATGGGTGTTGGCGCACTTTATATATCTCGAGAGCTACAGCCGCTGATAACGCCTATTTTGTTTGGTGGTGGCCAGCAGCAGGGCATCAGGCCAGGAACTTTGCCGTTATCATTGTGTGTTGGCATGGGTGCCGCCTGCGAGATCGTGGCGTCAAGTGGGATGGAAGAGCGTGCCAGGGTCGCCGAAATCCGTGATCAGTTCCTCGTTTACCTTCGACAAGGTGGGCTCGACTTCGAGTTAAACGGGACCAAGGATCACAAGCTTCGGCACCCTGGAAACGCTAATATCAACATAAAGGGGGCAGACGCGGAGCAACTTCTAGCGATGCTTCAGCCAGAAGTTGCAGCATCAACAGGGTCTGCCTGCACCTCGGGCAGTCTGGAACCTTCTCACGTTCTCACTGCCATCGGCCTGAGCATGGAAGAGGCGGCCTCCTCGATCCGATTCAGCGTAGGACGGACCACCACAGAGAGCGATATTCTGAATGCGGCGAAAGCCATCGTGAGTGCAGCCGCACGTCTGGCCTAACCGTCGCCGACTGCGTGGCCGAGGACCGCTATGCGACGACGGGGGGTATGAGCATCTAGGAAGACGTTACGGACAAGAAAGCACATCTTCGATGACTGCCGGTTTGGGGCCGATAGCCGACTGGCGGCTTTTTGTTGTGTCTCTGCGATACCCGACATATGAAACGTGTGGCAGGAGTTTGCGCCCCGCTGCACTATCGTTCCACGCACATGGCCACGCCCATGCCGCCGCCGATGCAGAGCGTGGCAAGACCTCTGCTGAGATTGTTGCGTGCCAGCTCGTGCAACAGGGTGGCGAGAATGCGCGCGCCGGACGCCCCGATGGGATGGCCGATGGCGATGGCGCCGCCATTGACGTTGACGATGTCGGGGTTCCAGCCCATGCCGGCATTGACCGCGCAGGCCTGTGCGGCGAAGGCTTCATTGGCCTCGACGCGATCGAGATCGGCAATGGTCCAGCCCGCCCTGGCGAGCGCCTTCTGCGAGGCGGGAATGGGGCCCGTGCCCATGATCGAGGGATCGACACCCGCCGTGGCCCAGCCGGCAATGCGGGCCAAGGGGGTGAGGCCGCGCCGCGCCGCCTCGTCGGCCCGCATCAGCACCAAAGCCGCCGCACCATCATTGAGACCCGAGGCATTGCCGGCGGTCACGGAGCCCTCCTTGTCGAAGGCAGGACGCAGCTTGCCCAGCGCCTCGGCGCTGGTATCGGGGCGGAGGTGATCGTCGGCGTCGACGACTGTCGTACCCTTGCGGGTTTCGATGCTCACCGGCGCGATCTCCGCCTTGAAGTGTCCGGCGGCCTGGGCGGCGGCAGCTTTCTTCTGGCTTTCGAGCGCAAACTCGTCCTGCTGCTCGCGCGAAATGCCGAACTGGCGCGCGACGTTCTCGGCGGTGATGCCCATATGGTAGCCGCCAAAGGCGTCCAGCAATCCGTCTGTCACCATTGTATCGACAAGGCTCACCGGCCCCATCTTGGTGCCCGCCCGCAAATGCTGGCAATGGGGGGAGAGGGACATGGATTCCTGCCCGCCTGCCACCACGATATCGGCGTCACCGCACAGGATCTGCTGCATGCCCATGGCCACAGCCCTCAGCCCCGAGCCGCAGACCTGGTTGATGCCGAGAGCGGTGGCAGATTTGGGTATGCCGGCCCTGACGGCCGCCTGTCGGGCCGGGTTCTGGCCGGCGCCGGCCGTCAGCACCTGTCCGAGGATGACTTCGTTGACATCGTGCGGCGAGACGCCGGCCCGTTGCAAAGCTGCGGTGATGGCTATGGCGCCCAGGTCATGGGCTGGAACACTGCTCAGAGGCCCAAGAAAACTGCCGACCGGCGTGCGGGCGGCACCGACAATGACGCCGCCGCTCATGCCGCCTTCTCCGCGAGCGAGACCGAAAAGCGCGCCTCGGTCTTGGCGGTGATCTCATCGACGCTGACGCCATCGGCCAGTTCGATCAGCCGCATATCAGTCTCGCCGCGGCGGGCAATGGAAAAGACGCCGAGATCAGTGATGACGAGGTCCGCCACGCGCCGACCGGTGAGGGGCAGGGTGCACTCTTTGAGGAGCTTGGCCTGCCCCTTGGCCTCGTGCTCCATGACCACCACGACGCGCTTGACGCCCGCGACGAGATCCATTGCGCCGCCCATGCCCTTGACCATCTTGCCCGGGATCATCCAGTTGGCCAGATCGCCGCTCTCGGAAACCTGCATGGCCCCGAGAATGGAGAGGTCGATGTGACCACCCCGGATCATCCCGAAACTGTCGGCGCTGGAAAAGAAGCTGGTTTCGGGCAGCGCGGTGATGGTCTGCTTGCCGGCATTGATGAGGTCGGCATCCTCCTCGCCCGCAAAGGGAAAGGGGCCCATGCCCAGCATCCCGTTCTCGCTCTGCAGCCGCACATCCATGCCCTTGGGGATGAAGTTGGCGACGAGCGTCGGGATGCCGATGCCCAGATTGACGTAGAAGCCGTCTTCGAGTTCACGCGCGGCGCGGGCCGCCATCTGGTCACGGGTCCACGCCATTATGCCACCTCCTCGTCGCGCTGGCGCACGGTGCGCTGCTCGATATGTTTTGTCAGGTTGGGTACATGCACCAGGCGGTCGACGAAAATGCCCGGCGTGTGGATATGGTCGGGGTCGAAGCTGCCGGTCTCGACCAGCTCTTCCACCTCGGCAATGGTCACCTTGCCGGCGGTCGCCATCATCGGATTGAAGTTCCGCGCCGTCATCCGGTAGACGAGATTGCCTTCGGCATCGCCCTTCCAGGCATGGACGATCGAGACGTCCGCGACGAGCCCGGTTTCCATGACATAGTCATCCTCGCTGAAGCGGCGCAATTCCTTGCCCTCGGCAACCAGCGTGCCCACGCCTGTCTTGGTGAAAAAGGCCGGGATACCTGCGCCCCCGGCGCGGATGCGTTCGGCGAGGGTCCCCTGCGGGTTGAACTCGAGCTCGAGCTCGCCCGACAGGTACTGTTCGGCGAAGAGCTTGTTCTCACCCACATAGGACGAGATCATCTTCCTGATCTGCCGGGTCGCCAGTAGGCGTCCAAGGCCGATGCCATCGACCCCGGCATTGTTGGAAATGACGGTCAGCCCCCTGGCGCCCGAGGCTTCAATGCCTTCGATCAGGGCTTCGGGGATGCCGCAGAGGCCGAAGCCTCCGGACATGATGGTCATGCCGTCGGCCAGCACACCGGCCAACGCTTCGGCAACGCTTGAACGAACCTTGCGCATCCGCGCTCCTCCTCCCATTCGGGGTCGTTGAGCGAACGCTAGGGCTTGTCGGGCGTCGGGAGTTAGTCGTATTTCTACCACATGACTACAGCGCTTCACTTCGCCCTCGCCGACATACCGGTGCCGATGGTCTATGCGACCCATCGCATTATCCGCGACTGCAATACCGAGTTTACGGACCTGTTCGGCTATCGGCGGGAGGAACTGGTCGAGGCCAGCTTTTCGCGGCTCTATCCTGCCATTGCCGACTTCGTGCGCACCGGGGAAATGTGGCGTCACCATCTGCCCGGCGGCGCTGTCTACTACGACGAGCGCATCATGGCCGCCGCCGACGGCAGGCGATTCTGGTGCCGGGTCAATGGGCGGTCGCAGGATGCCGGCGACCCTTTCGCCGCAGCGCTCTATTGCTTCGAGCCGATGAGCCGGCCGGTGAGTGAAACGACGCTCAAGCTCACGGGGCGACAGCGGCAGATCCTGACCCTGGTGGCGCAGGGCAAGACCAATGCCGCCATTGCCCAGGAAGTGGGGCTTTCGCACCGGACTGTCGAAGCGCATCGGCTTCGTCTGGCGCGGTCTGTTGGGGTCAGCAATTCAGCCGAACTGGTCGCCTGGTTCCTCTCCCAACCCGCCGGCTAGAAGCTAAAGGGCACCCTGAATATAGGTGGCCTTGAGGTAAAATTCCTTTGGTCCCTGGATATGCAGGCGGATGATCTCCGCGAGCTCGCCGGGGGCGCCGCGCGCGATGGAATCGATCATGTCAAAGTGCTGGCCAATAGCGATTTCACGCAGTTCCTCGCTCGGAAAGGCGCGGGTGCGGATGGGATGGGTGGCGAAGGTATAGTGCAGAATGGCGTCGGCTAGCTGCTGGTTGCCCGCCGCCCGGTACAGGACTTCGTGAAAATCGTTGTTGAGGGAAAAGACTTCGGCATAGCGCTGGCTGCGCGAGGCTTCGCGGTGGCGCGTAGCGATGTCGGTGAGCTGCGCCACCAGCTCTGGTCCGGCAGGACGATCGAAATGGGTGGCGGCGCGGGTCTCCAGGCATTCACGGATCTCGTAGAGTTCTTCCACCTCGGTAATGGAATAGTCGCGCACCTGCACGCCCTTGTTGGGCTGCCGTACAACTAGGCCTACACGCTCGAGTTCGTCAAAGGCGCGCCGGACGGCATGACGGGTTGCACCAGTCCGCTCGATGATTTCGTCCTCCACCAGCCGCTCACGCGGTCGGAGTTGCCCTGCAATGATCTGCCGCTGCAAGTCGCGGTATACTCCGTCCCAGCTTTTGGCCTGTTCCGACAGCGATTTGGCAACCCGCATGCGGTCCTCGAATCCACGCTTTCCACCCGCCCAAACTAGCCAATTTTCCATAGCCATACAATCATTGTTGACATTATCGATAATCATACCGATGATAATGGCGATCAGGGAGGATCCTCGTGTATCGTATTGGCAGTGGCGCTGGCTTTTCGGGTGACCGTATCGACGCCCCGCAATCGGTAGTGGCTGCAATCGCAGCTGCTGGCGAGGGTGGCGCGGTGATCTTCGAGACCTTGGGCGAGCGCACCCTGGCGCTGGGCCAGATTGCCAAGCGCGACGATCCCCGGCGCGGCTTCGAGCCTCTCCTCACCGACATTCTCGAACCGATCCTGGCGCAGTGCATCTCGGCCGGCATCGTCATCGTGGGCAATTTCGGCCAGGCCAATCCGCCGGCCGCGGCCCGCGCCATTGCGGCGCTGGCCGAACGGCTGGGTCTGGGCACGCTGCGCATCGCCATCGTCACCGGCGACGATCTCGTGGGCAAGGTGGACCTGCGCCAGACAGAGCGCTGGGACGGCGATGGACGCCTGCCCGACCTCGATGGCGACGTCATCGCCGTCAATGCCTATCTGGGCGCCCGGGCGATCGCCGACGCAGTCAAGGCCGGCGCCCAGGTTGTGGTCACCGGCCGCGTGGCCGATCCGGCTCTGGCCCTGGGACCGCTCGTGGCCCATTTCAACTGGTCCTGGAACGATCTGGATCGCATCGCGGCGGGGACGCTGGTCGGGCACCTGCTCGAATGCGGCGCCCAGGTATCGGGTGGTTTCTTTGCCGATCCCGGCTTCAAGGATGTTCCGGGCACCGCCGATATCGGCTTCCCCATCGCCGAGGTCGAGGCCGATGGCAGCTTCGTCATCACCAAGGCGGAAGGCACAGGCGGGCTTGTCGACCTGCGCACGGTCAAGGAACAGCTGCTCTATGAAATCCACGACCCTGCGGCCTATCTCACGCCGGATGTGACCCTGGACATAACAGGTGTCGCGCTCGACCAGGTCGGGCCGGATAGGGTCCGGGTCACCGGCGCGCGCGGGCACGAGGCGCCCCGCCAGCTCAAGGCCACCGTCAGCTTCTACGGGGACTGGCTGGGCGAGGCCGAAATTTCCTATGCCGGTCCCAACGCCCTGGCCCGGGCGCGGCTGGCCATCACCACCATCAGCGAACGCGTCCGCCGGCGCGACCTGCCCGTCCGCCATCGCGCCGACATCATCGGCTGCGTCAGCGCCTTCGACAGCGACCACGGCGATCTGCTGGACGATTTCGGCGACACCGCCGACGGCGACTATCGCGTCCGCTTCGCCTTCGGCGGCAAGTCGCAACGCGAGGTGGAAAGGGCCGTGCAGGAGGTCAATGCCCTCTATTGCTGCGGCCCGGCCGGCGGCGGCGGCGTGCGCCAAAGCGTGCGGCCCCGCGTGCGGACGCTCTCGCACATGGTGCCCCGCGACCTCGTGGACATGGGCTTCCACTTCGCCGGAGGCGAGCCATGACCGCCCCCCTGCGCACGGTCACCCTGCACCAGATCGCCCATGGCCGCTCCGGCGACAAGGGCAACCGCCTCAACGTCAATGTCATCGCCTATGAGCCGCGCCACTGGCCGTTGCTTCTGGCCGAAGTCACCGCCGAGCGCGTCGCGGCGCTCTTTGCCCATCGCGGCGTCACCCGGGTCACCCGCTACGAACTGCCCCTTCTCGCCGCGCTCAATTTCGTCATCGAGGACGCCCTCGAGGGCGGCGTCAATTCCAGCCTTGGCGTGGACACCCACGGCAAGTGTCTGAGCTATCTGGTGCTGGGAATGGAGATCCCGGTGCCGATCGAACCGGGCGAGGCGCTCCAGGCGGCGTCCGTTCTGCAAACCGCCCGCTAGGGCAAAGGGAGGAATGAAATGACCAAGAACAAACGCATGCGAGGGGCCCTCCTGGCCGGATCGTCACTGGCGCTGATCGTCGCCCAGCCGGTAGTGGCCCAGGAATTCGAGCGGGGCGGCACCCTGCGCGTCGCCATTTCCCAGATGGCGCCCTCGCCCGATCCGGTGGTCACCACCTTCGGCGTCAACTGGGCCACCGCCGGCGTCATCTGCGAGGGCCTGTTCGCGCTCGATGAAAGCTGGACGCCCCAGCCCATGCTGGCCGACAGCTTTGAATATAGCGAAGACGGCACCAGCCTCACCGTGACCCTGCGCGATGGCCTGACGTTCCATTCGGGCGCCGCGCTTACCTCGGCAGACGTCGTCGCATCGCTCGAACGGTTCCGCGAGTCAGCCGGCATCGGCGCGGCCTTCAAGGGTGCTGTATCTGCCATCACAGCGCCTGATGACAAGACCGTGGTGTTCGAGCTGGCATCGCCTTCACCAATCGTTCCCGGCCTCCTGGCAGGGACCCAGGCGGTCGTCATGTCTTCAGCCTCGCTCGAGGGCGCATCGCCGACAGAAGCCACACGTGGCCTCGACTGCACTGGACCATATGTTCTGACTGAATATCAGCCGGATCAGGGTGTCACCATGACCCGTTGGGACGACTATGCGGCGCGCAGCGAACCCAGCTCCAGCGCCTCGGGCATGAAGCACGCCTATGCCGACGAGATCATCTTCCGCCTGATGCCGGAAGCCTCGGTGCGCCGTGACTCGCTGATCACCGGCGAAATCGACATTGCCAATGAGCTGCCGAGCGACTTCTACGATGCGCTGCAGAATGACCCCAACACCGAAGCCGTGGTGGTTCCGAACAACCAGTCGCTGACCGTGGTGTTCAACACCAGGTCGGGCGTCGCCGTCGACGTCAACCTGCGCCGGGCCATATATTATGCACTGGAGATGGAGCCGATCATGCTCGCTTCGGTGGGCAATCCCGAATTCTACACGCTTGATCCGAGCTGGATCCCCGATCCCAATTCGTTCTGGTACACCACCGCCGGCGTCCCCGATGGCTTCGGAACCCCCAACGCCGAGAAGGTCGAGGAATATCTCGCCGCCTCCGATTATGATGGCGAGCCCATCCGCTGGCTGGTGGCTTCCGAGCAGTACCAGAAGCATTTCCTGACCGCGATCACTGCCTCGCAGATGCTCGAGGAATATGGGATCAATGTCGAGATCGTGGAATCGCCGATGGCCAATTACATCCAGGCCCGGGCCGATGAAGCAGCGATGGATGCTTTCTCGAGCTTCCTGCCTACCTATGTCGATCCGACCTCGATCGCTTATCTCAACGCCAGCTATCCCGGCTTCTGGGAAGATCCCGAGAAAATGGCACTGATGCAGGACATTGCCACGACGCTCGATCCGGATGCCCGCAAGGCCATCTTCGAGAAGATCCACGTGCTGGCCTATGACCAGTTCCCGTTCATCAAGTTCGGTACCGAATCCAACATGTATGGCATTCGCACCGGTGTCGGGAATCCCGCGCGCATTCCTTCGCGCTCTGGCGACTTCTACAATGTCGCACCGCCCCCGCAGAGCTGATCTATGACCCTGATCCAGGCGACATCTCCCGACCGCCTGTCCGGTGGTGACGAAGAGGCCTTCGTCACCACCAACAGATCGGTCTGGCAGCGGCTCCTGGCCAATCCCACGGCCATGGCGTCGATCATCATGCTGACAATCCTGGCGCTCAGCGCGGTGCTTGCACCGCTCTTGGCGCCCGGTAACCCGCTGCGGGTCAGCCCGGCCGATCGGTTTATCCCGCCCGGTGCCGAACATCTTTTCGGCACCGATAATCTGGGGCGTGACATGTTGAAGATGGTGCTGCATGGCGGCCGCACCTCACTCTTGGTTGGCCTTGTCGTGACGGTGATTTCCATGTCCATCGCCGTCGTTCTGGGCGCCATTTCCGGCTTCTATCGTCAGGTCGACGTGGTACTCATGCGCCTTGTCGATGGCCTCATGGCCTTTCCAGGCATTGTTCTGGCCACCGCCGCGGCCGGCATCATGGGCCCGTCCATGACCACGGTGATCACCTCGCTTTCCATCGTGCTCATCGCCCCATCCCTACGAATCGTGCGCGGGCAGGTACTGGTCGTGCGCGAATTGCAGATGATCGAGGCGGCCCGCGCCGTGGGCGTGCCGACGCTCCGCCTGTTCACCCGCTACATCCTGCCGGCCGTCAGTTCCCCCATTCTGGTGCAGGCCTCTTTCATCTTCTCCGCAGCCGTTCTGGGCGAAGCGGGCCTGAGCTTTATCGGGGTGGGCATCGGTCCCAAGGAACTCAGCTGGGGCAATGCGCTGACTGAAGCGCGCAACTATATCGCCCAGGCGCCGTGGATCGTGCTGTTTCCCGGCCTGGCGCTGATGTTCACCATTCTCGCGCTCAATCTCCTGGGCGACAGTCTGCGCGATATTCTCGATCCGCGCCTGGCACGGAGGCGCTGACATGCTGCGCTATCTCGGAAAACGCTTCCTTCTGATCCTGCCCACGATCTTCGTGCCGCTGATCCTGGTGTTTCTGCTGCTGCGCCTGTCGCCAGGTGATCCTGCCGGCATGATGCTGGGCGATCAGGCCACCGCCGAACAGATCGCGGCACTGCGGACCCAGCTCGGCCTCGACCAACCCATCTGGGTACAGTTCCTGCTCTGGCTCAAGGGCATCGTCACGCTCGACCTGGGCAATTCGATCTTCTTCCGCGAGCCGGTGATGCAGATCGTTCCCCGCTATGCCGGGGTGACGATCATGCTCACCCTGGTGGCACTGACCCTGGCCATTCTGATTGGCATCACCATGGGCCTGATCTCGGCCATGAACCGCAACAGGCCGATTGACCGTGGCGTGGTGACCACGGCGGTGCTGGGGATATCATTGCCCGAATTCTGGTTCGCCCTGCTGCTGATCTTCATCTTCGCGGTGACGCTGCGCTGGTTCCCAGTGGCCGGCTACAATCCGCCATCGGCGGGCGTTATCGCCTTCGCATCGACCATTTTCCTGCCGGCCCTGGCGCTGGGCGTCCGGCAGTCCGCATTGATGACCCGCATGATGCGCTCGTCCATGCTCGATGTGCTCAACGAACCCTATATCACTACCGCCCGGGCCCAGGGCCTGCCGGAAAGCAAGGTCATCGGCCAATACGCCATGCGCACTGCCGCCATGCCGGTGGTGACCGTGGCGGGCCTCTCCGCCGGCTATATGCTGGGTGGAGCGGTGGCTATCGAGATCATCTTCGCGCTGCCCGGCCTCGGACGCATGCTGGTCGAAGCCGTCGGGCGGCGCGACTATCCGCTCGTCGAGGGCGGAGTCCTCACCATTTCGCTGGTCCTGGCAGTGCTCAACCTGGCCATCGACCTCATCTACGCCATTCTTGACCCCCGGATCCGTTATCAATGACCGCGCACCTCGCCCCGCTGCCGGCCGATCAGCTCTCGCCGGCTCCGCTTGCCCCCACCGTTCTCGATGTCGACAATCTCAGTCTGTCATTGCGCAATGCCGATGGCATGCTGCCCATCGTCACCGATGTCTCCTTCTCCATCCGCCAGGGTGAGGCCGTTGCGCTGGTGGGCGAGAGCGGCTGCGGCAAGTCCATCACGGCTTCAGCCATCATGGGCATTGCTCCGGAAAACGCAGTGATATCTGGCACGATCACGCTCAATGGCAAGGTCATTTCGAACCTGTCCCCGGGGGATCGGCGCCGGCTCTGCGGGCGGCATATGGGCTTCATCTTTCAGGAGCCGATGACGGCGCTGCATCCGGCCCTTTCCATCGGCCGGCAGATGACAGACACGCTTCGGCACAATCTGGGCCTGAGCCAGGGCGAGGCCACCAATCGGGCCGCAGAATTGCTGGACCGGGTCGGCATTCCCCGCGCCCGCGACATCCTCAAGGGCTATGTGCATGAATTGTCCGGTGGCATGCGCCAGCGCGTCATGATCGCCCTGGCCATTTCCTGTGGCCCTTCGCTGATCATTGCCGACGAGCCGACCACGGCGCTCGACGTGACCATCCAGGCCCAGGTGCTCGACCTGCTCGAAGACATGCGGCGCGAGCTCAATCTGGCCATGCTCTTCATCACCCACGACCTCGAAGTGGTGGGCGATTTCTGCGAGAAGGCCGTGGTCATGTACGCCGGTGACGTGGTCGAGCGCGGTCTCAGCGCCGATATCGTCGGAGCACCGACCCACCCCTACGCACGGGGTCTGATCGATGCCGTGCCCGCCCATGACGATGGCCGCACCAGATTGACCCCCATCCTCGGCACTGTTCCGCCGGTGGGGCAATGGCCCGAAGGGTGCCGCTTTGCGCCGCGCTGCAGCCGCGCCGATGCACAATGCCAGACTCGTCCATCGCTCGAACGGCACGGCCAGACCGATGCCCGCTGCTGGCACCCGCTGGAGGGCAATCGATGAGCACGCAAACCGTCCTCTCCGTCACGGGCCTCTCCAAATCGTTCAAGGCCGTTAAGGCCGTGCGCGATGTCAGCTTCACCATCCCAAAGGGAAAAACTTTCGGGCTGGTAGGCGAATCCGGCTCCGGCAAGTCCACCACCGCCCGCTTGGTGCTGCGCCTGGTCGAACCCACCAGCGGCGCGATCGGCTTCCGCGGGCGCGACCTTGCCGGCCTGTCTGCCCGGGACCTGCGCGCCGAGCGGCGTCACATGCAGATGATCTTTCAGGACCCGTTCGGCTCGCTCAATCCGCGCATGAGCGTGCGCGACGCCTTGGTCGAACCCCAGCTTGTCCATGGTATTGGCACGCCTGCCGAACAGCTCAGGACCGCCGAGCGGCTGCTCGCCGAAGTCAGCATGCCCCGCGCCGCGCTCGACCGTTATCCGCACGAATTTTCGGGCGGCCAGCGTCAGCGCATTGCCATTGCCCGGGCACTGGCCACCAATCCCGAAATGATCGTTGCCGACGAGCCGGTCAGCGCGCTCGATGTCTCGGTGCAGGCGCAGGTGCTCAACCTGATGCGCGACCTGCAGGACCGGCATGGCACCACCATGCTGTTCATCTCCCATGACCTGCGCGTGGTGCAGTTCATGTGCGACGAGATCGGCGTGATGTATCTCGGCGAAATCGTCGAGCAAGGGCCGCGTGATCGCATCTATGGCGCGCCGGCCCACCCCTATACCCAAGCGCTTCTCGCCTCTGCCCCGGGGAAGGGAAGCGGCCAAAGGGCACGGCTCAAGGGTGAAATTCCCAGCGCCCACGCCGTGCCCTCCGGTTGCGCCTTCCGCACCAGATGCCCCCATGCCTTCGAGCGCTGCACAACCGACAAGCCGGCAATGCGCGATCTGGGTGGTGGACAGAAGGCGGCCTGTCACCTGCTGGACGGAATGGCGTCGGCATGAGCGACGCCAGCATTGTCGATGTCCCCAGTCGCGAGGCAATCTATCGCGGCTTTCGGGACGAGGGCGGCGATCGCTTCCTCGGCATCCGCTATGCCGAGCCCCCGGTGGGGGCGCTGCGCTTCAAGGCGCCGGTGCCGGTGGACAATCGCGGCTTGGTCGATGCAACGCGTTTCCGCTTCGCACCGCCGCAAGCCGTCCGGCGCGCACCGGACTGGGCACCGCGCGGCGACGGCTTCGAAACCGGCGAGGACTGCCTCAACCTCAACGTCTTTACCCCCGCAGCCGATGAAGCCCGCCGACCGGTTATCGTCCATGCCTTTGGCGGCGGCTTCCAGAGCGGTGCCGCGCAAGGCTCCTCTCTCAACGAGGCGGAGTTTGTCCGCCGGGGCGATGTCGTGCTGGTGCGGCCCAACATGCGGGTCGGCGCCCTGGGCTTCCTCTATCTGGGCGACGCCTTCGGACCCGAATACGCCACCGCCAATCGCGGCATGCTGGACTTCATCGCGGCACTGCATTGGGTGCACGACAACATCGCGGCTTTCGGAGGTGACCCGGACAATGTCACGCTGGTCGGCATGTCCTCCGGGGCTTTCACTATCGCCGCCCTGTTCGGCGTCGATGGCGTAGCGGATCTCTACCGCCGGGTCTGGCTGATGAGCGGCCCCGCCAGCCGCATCATCGCGCCGGAGACGGCGATTGCCCTGACGGCAGATTTCCTCGCCCGCACGGGTGTGACGCCGGGTGACGAAACGGCACTGCGTGCCCTGCCGGTCGAAACCATCCTGGCGACGCAGGATCAGGTGCTGGCGACGCATCTGGGAGAGCGCAATGCCCCCGGTGGCCGCACCTTTGGTATCGTGCTCGACGGCACCAGTCTGCAGCGACATCCGCTTGACGGCCTTGCATCCGGACGCTTCCGCGACCACCAGATCGTCACCGGCTGGGCCCGGGACGAAGCCCGCATGTGGTACGCCTTCGGCATGATGCCCGAGGTCACCACTCGCGCAGCTCTGCTGGCCTCCATCGCCCGCTTCGGATCGCCGACAGCAGAGGCCAGTCTCGCCGCGCTGGAAGCCGAAAACCCCGCGTTGACCTTCACCCAATACGAAGAAGTTTTTCTATCCCGCGCCATTTATCGCGATCCTGCCATCAAGACGGTAACAGCACATGCGGAAGAAGGCGGCACCGGTTTTGCCTATGAATTCGCCTGGGTGTCCAGTTTCGAGGGGGGGCGGCTGGGTGCCGCGCACGGCTTCGACGAGCCCTTTGTCTTCGGCGACCTGAGCCGCATCCCCCTCGCCGAAGGCGACGAGGGCGCAGCCGAGCTGGCAATCCGCATGTCCGGCCGTCTCCTCAGCTTTGCCAGAACCGGGCACCCCGGCTGGGCGCCGCATTCGTCGCACGACCATATCGAGCTGTATCCATAGATATCGTCGTTCTTGGACGGCCGATGGCTGCAATTCGTTCCCCGATGCTGATAGCTGCCGGTCTGCCACCGGCCCCACGTCGACCATTCATCGGTCTTCGTTGGTTCCTCAATGCGGCCAGGCCCCTAATTGAAACGGGTCGCGGAGACATTCATAGCGTCATCGGCCCGTGTCATTTGCACTCATTGCACAGGCCGATGAAGCGTTTGTCGCCAGATGCGGGCGTCTAGACGAGCTACTTAGAGTGCGGTCAGTTCGTAGGCATCTCCATTTCGTAGAACCGTCCCTGCGCCCGGGAAAGGAAGATGCATGCCAAGTACCGGGATCTGATCGGCAGCGACTTCACGGAAAATCTGCATGCGCGATTGTGCCGCCTGCGCTGGGTCGGCATCAAAAGTCGAGGTCCATTCCGGATGCGCGAATTGCAGTTCAGGTGAAACCACAACATCGCCCCAGATGATCAATTGATCAGCACCGGAGGTGAGGCGGAAGCCGGTATGAGCCAGGCTGTGGCCAGGCAGGGCAATGGGGTGAATGCCAGGGAGAATTTCTGCCGTGCCCGAGAAAGGTTGGACGCGGTCCTGATAGAGCGGGGTGGCGGCGCGGGCGCCAGCGAAGGAAAACTGGCCTGCGGCCGTTGCGCTGGCAAAATTGTCCTCGGAGGTCCAGTAGGTCCATTCAGCCTCGGCCACGTGCAATTGTGCGTTGGCAAAGGCGGACTTTCCATTGCCGTCGACCAGTCCACCCACGTGATCGTTGTGCATGTGGGTGAGGATGACATGCTGAATGTCCGATGGGTCGACGCCGGCGGCGGCAAGGGCAGCGGGCAGCTTTCCAAGCGTGGGGCCGTAGAGGTCGCGCGTGCCGGTATCGACGAGAATGGTGGTGTCGCCACGCTCGATCAGGAAGGTGTTGACGTCGAGCCGGATCTTGCCCTCCGGCTGGCCAGCGTCCTCCAACAGGTCGCGGCGAGCGGCTGGGTCAGCGTCGGTGAAGATGGTCTCGTCGACTTCGACCACGCCGTCCAGCAGTGGCGTGATCCTGAAATCACCGATTGTCCAGGCAGGTTGCGCGTCCTCGGCGGCGGACAGGGTCAGTCCAGCGGGCATGGTCAGGCCAGCAAGCGTCGCCGCTCCGCCTTTGGCTAGTACGTTGCGTCGGGAAATTCTCATCAGTCAGTCTCCATCGGTGGTCCCCAAGAAGTGATCCTCGGGATGTTCGCTCTGGGCTAACAGTGATCTGCGTGATTGAAAATCATCGACTTTTGGACAGTTGTTGTGCATAATCGCACAATGCAGGATTGGGACGACATTCGCTTTTACCTGGCGCTGGTGCGTACGGGCAGTACCACAGGAGCGGCCAAGCTGCTTGCCGTCAATCATTCGACGGTGTCACGACGGATTGCTCAACTTGAAGAGCGTATTGGTGCGCGCCTGTTCGACCGGCTGGCCAGTGGTGCGGTGCCAACAGCCGCTGGTGCCGCGCTTGTCGCGGTTGCTGAGCAGGTGGAGCGTAAGGCTACCGAATTCTCGCGTGGGGCGAGTGCGGAAGATGCTCGCCTGGCCGGCCGGTTGGTCGTCACCGCGCCACCGCTGCTGGCCAACCATGTGTTGATGCCGATGGTCGCCGAATTTGCCAGACGGCACCCCGACATCGAGCTTGAACTCGTTGCGTCTGACCAGCTATCGAGTCTGACCAGGCATGAGGCGGACATCGCTATTCGGGCGACGGCTGCGCCGCAGGACACGCTCATGGGACACAGGCTCATCGCCAATGAGAATGGGCTCTATTGCAGTCAGGGCTTTCTCGATCGCCGAGGACTGGATGCGACAAAGGCAGCGCAGTGCGACGATCTGGACTGGATCTGGATTGACCAAAGCAAAGGTTCGCCGCCCTGGACCAAGCGCTATTTCCCGCGAGGTCGGGCATTGGCGAAGGTCGATGGCAAATCGACGGGCCTGGCCGCAGCGCGGGCGGGCATGGGCGTGGTGGAACTGCCTCTCATGGTCGGTCGCGTCATAGCGGATCTGGTCCTTCTGCCGGGACTGCAGGCCCCATCGGACAAAGATGTTTGGGTGCTCTATCACCGGGATTTTCGCCGCACCGCTCGCGTCCGTGCCTTTGTTGTAGAGGTGCGGAACCAGTTTCGCGCTCTGGGCCCGCTGGAGCCCAAAAGGGGCAATGAGGAGGAATTGGCCTAGTTGCTATTGGTTGACCTTTGTGTATTTTGAGGTCTAAATAATGAACCAATGAGCGTCGTCATGGCCGATTTTGTGTTGTCGCCAGAAAATTTCAGTTTCTTCGGAGAGGGGTTAAGCCGCCCCGAATGCATAGTGGCGCGGCCCGACGGGACCTTGTGGGTCTCTGACAATCGCGGGTCAGCCACGCGACTGGCCCCCGGTGGCTCACATACGCTTATCGGAACTTTGGGTGGCAAACCGAACGGCATGACGCTGGCACCCGATGGCACATTGCTGCTGGCCAATATCGCCCTCCGCAAGTTCTATCGGCTGTTTCCGGATGGCCGCCATGAGGTGTTTCTCGACAGTGTAGATGGTGTTCCTGTGGGGGCCGCAAATTTCGTCGGCAGGGACAATCTTGGTCGCTATTGGCTCTCGGTGTCCTCTCGCCTCGAAAATCACCTTGAGGCACTCGATCGCGATGTTTCCGATGGCTACGTTATCCTGATCGATCAACAGGGCCCCCGTATTGTGGTGGATGGCCTGCTCTTCACCAATGAGGTGCGGGTCGATGCGGCGGGACGCTATCTCTACATGGCCGAAACGCGCGCTGGCCGAGTTTCACGCGCGCCCATCAATGACGATGGCAGCGTAGGGCCAAAGGAAGTCTTCGGGCCGGACCCCATCCAGCAGGGCGCCCTGATTGACGGCATCTGTTTTGACAGCGCAGGCAATCTCTGGGTCACCGAAATCACGCGCAACCAACTCTACATGATCGCACCGGATGGTCGATGCCACCTGGTCTTCGAAGACCAAGACGGCACCATTCTCGATCACCCATCCAGCCTGACCTTTGCGGGCGCAGATCTCAGAACCGTCTATGTCGGCGGGCTCAACATGACGCGCCTTGCTGTTTTCCGGTCGCCAATCCCCGGGTTGCCGCTCGCTCACTGGAACGAGTCTTAAGGAGCTTTACGTGCACATGACCTATGCCCACTACATCGCAGGACGCTGGCGGGAGGATGGCGCTGAGGCCTTTGCCGCAATCAATCCGGCAAAGGGTACCGAATTGGGTACCGGCTTGATGGCCACGCAGGCGCAGATCGATGAAGGGCTGGCCAGCGCCCGGCGCGGACTTGATATCTGGCGCAGCAAATCTGCCTATGAACGTGCGCAGATCCTACGCAATGCAGCAACTGTTCTGCGATCAAGGCAGGCCGAAATTGCCATGGATCTGGTACGCGAGCAGGGTAAGATTCTTGCCGAGGCGATGGTTGAGGTCGCCGTCTCGGCAGACATGATCGATTGGTCGGCTTCCGAAGGTGTCCGACAATATGGTCGGGTCATTCCGGCGCGAGATGCACGATTTACCCAAATGGTGACCCGCGAGCCGGTGGGCGTCTCGGTCCTGATTCCCTCCTGGAATGTGCCGGTGATGTTCGTTGCGCGCAAACTGAGCGAATGCCTCGCGGCCGGTTGCAGCGCGATCCTGGTCGGAAACAAGCAGACACCGCGCGCTGCCATCAATGTCCTGGAGGCTTTCATCGAGGCTGGTTTGCCGGCTGACGTCGTCAACCTGCTTTTCGGCCGCAATGTATTTCTTGTCGACAGCTTGCTGGCCGGGGAAGGCGTCGCCAAGGTCTCCTTTACCGGTGGCTCCGAGACCGGCAAGGTTATCGCAGCCAAGGCGGCGGCCAATCTCGTGCATGCGACGCTGGAACTGGGCGGACATGCCCCGGCAATCGTTTTCGATGATGTGGATGTCGAGGCCACAGCGCGCATCCTGGTTGCGAGCAAATACCGCAATGGCGGCCAGGTCTGCAATTCGCCGACGCGCTTCTATGTGCACCAGGGCATATACGACACATTTGTCGAAGCCTTCTGCCGCGAGGCGTCCAAGTTGAAAATAGGCGACGGCGCCGAGGCAGGCGTGCAGATGGGACCCCTGGCGTCCGCGCGGCAACTGGAGCGGATTGACGGCCTGGTGGGCGATGCGGTTGCTAAGGGCGCTCGACTTCTGCTTGGCGGCACGCGCGACAGCAATCAGGGGTATTTCTACCAGCCTACGGTGATCGACCAGCTTGGCAAAGACAGTCGCATTTTGAGCGAAGAGCCGTTTGGACCCGTGGCAACCTTGCTGCCTTTCGATGACCGAGAGGCAATGATGCGGCACGCCAACGGCCTGGGCTACGGTCTGGCGGGCTATGCCTATACCAATTCTGTCGGCCACGCCCACTACGTGTCCGAGAATCTGAGGGTGGGGATGCTCGGCATCAATACGCCGCAGATCTCATTGCCCGAGACGCCGTTTGGCGGGGTCAAGGAAAGCGGACATGGTTCTGAAGGCGGTACCGAGGGCGTGGCGGCCTATATGGTCACCAAGTATGTATCGCAATTTGCCGCTTGAGGCGGAGGGGGTGTAGCGCGCTACACCCCTTTGTTCAGGCCGCCATCGATGTCGATTGCCGTGCCATGGATGAACGAGCCGGCATCTGAAACCAGAAATCCGATCAGCCGGGCCACATCCTCAGGCTGGCCGAAGCGCAGGATCTTGAGTTCCTCAATCATGTCCTGTCCGGCCCGTATCGTGTCGCCATGCCCGTCGGCTAATGCTTTTTGCTCAAGCTGGCTGCCTAGCCGTCCCGTATCGATCCAGCCGGGATTGAGGGCGTTGACGCGTACACCGTCCCGGCGCCCTGTTTCAGCGATGCCTTTGGTATAGTTGATGAGCGCGGCACAGATTGCCCCGCCGACAAGCGAGGTGTCGCTGGGCGTGTGGCCCAAAGCCCCGGCAATGGTGACGATCGACCCGCGCTGCGCCTTGAGGTGGGGCCAGCAGGCCTTGATCATGGCGATGGTGCCGAAGAACTTGACCGCGAAGCCATCCTGCCAATCGGCGTCATCGAGTTCATCAAGGGCGCCCCGCTTGGAAATTCCAGCGCAATTGACCAGCACGTCGAGCTGGCCAAAGGCAGCGACGACATTGTCGACCAGTTCTGGAATGGCGCTTGTCCGGCTGAGATCGGCTGCGAATGCCTGTGCCTGGCTCAGCCTGTCGATCTCGGCTGTGGTCTCATGAAGCTGCGGATTGTCCACCGCGACCAGGGCGATGGCATAGCCGGCCTTTGCCAATTCAGTGGCAACGGCGCGCCCTATCCCGGCGCTGGCACCGGTAATCAAGGCCGTCTTTCGTGCAGTCATTCCATTCTCCCTAGAAATCCACGAGGTTCCCGCCCTTGAGGTCGAGCAATGCACGTGCTTCCTCTGGCGTGGCAATGGAAAGGCCGAGGCCTTCCAAGATGGCGCGGATGGTTGTGACCTGCTCCGCATTGGACTGCGCCAGTCGGCCAGGGCCTGACCATAGACTGTCTTCCAGTCCAACCCTGACATTGCCACCCTGTGCGGCCGCGAGGGTGGCAACGCGCATCTGATTGCGACCAGCTCCAAGCACCGACCAGCGGTAATCATCGCCAAACAGCCGATCGGCGGTGCGTTTCATGTGATGAAGATCTTCTGCATGAGCGCCTATGCCACCAAGCAGGCCGAAGACGCTTTGAACAAAGAATGGCGGCTTGACCAGACCGCGATCGGCAAAGTGCGCCAGGTTGTACAAATGCCCGATATCATAGCATTCGAACTCGAATCGGGTACCGTTGCCGCCGCATTGGGCCAGCGCATATTCGATGTCAGCGAAGGTATTGCGGAAGATCAGATCGCGACTGCCCTCCAGGTAGGGGCGCTCCCAGTCGTGCTTGAACTCTGTGAAGCGGGCCAGCATGGGGAAGAGGGCGAAATTGATCGATCCCATGTTCAAGGAGGCCAGCTCGGGTTTGAGCACCATGGCCGGCTGGATGCGCTCGGCGATGGTCATGGTGGGTGCACCGCCACTGGTCAAATTGAGGACCGCATCGGTGCGCTGCCTCACCGACTGGACAACGGGCAGGAACGCCTCCGGCCGCTGATCAGGCTTGCCGGTTTGAGGGTCGCGGGCGTGCAGATGCAGGATCGCGGCGCCGGCCTCAGCTGCCATAACGGCCGAATCCGCGATCTCTTCGGCGGTGACCGGCAGGAAGGGCGACATTGAAGGTGTGTGGATCGAGCCGGTAATGGCGCAGGTGATGATGACTTTCGACGACATTGTCAGACGCTCCGCGGCCGGAAAACGGGAATGGTGGTGCCATGCTCATTGCGAGTTTCGAAGCTGAGGGCCAAATCGATCCGCAATGTGCTTTCGTCTTCGCAGCCGACAAGATTGCTGATCAGCCTGGGACCTTCGGCCAGTTCGACGACCGCAACGTTGTAAGGCAGGCGGTCAGCAAATGCCGGATTAAAGGCCTTGTGGTAGACGACCCAGCTGACAAGGCGCGCTGCACCAGAAGCCTGTTCCCAGACGGGGCGATCGGAGAGGCAGCGCGGACATTCAGTTCGGGGCGGCAACCACGCATGGTGGCATTGTTCGCAGCGCTGGAATGTCAGCTCGCCGGCCGCCAGTGCCTGCCAGTACGGACCGTTGACCGCATCCAGAATTGGGGTGGGAAATGCCGGTGACAGGTTCACTGAGCCCTCCTAGTTTCCGAGTAGAAGGGTGGAGTGCGTATGCATGATGCCGCCCTGATTGGAGATGATGCAGTGTTGTGCGTCGGGCACCTGGTTGACGGACTCGCCGCGCATCTGCCGCACCCCTTCGATAATGAGTTGCATGCCGGGCATACCTGTCTCCGAAAGCAGTCCGCCCGAAGTGTTCATCGGCAGGGCGCCACCAAGCTCCAGATTGCCTTCCGAGGCGAAGGCGCCGCTCTGCCCGGGCTTGCAGAACCCGTAGTCTTCCAGTGTCAGCAAAGGCGTGATGGTGAAGCAGTCATAGATCTGGGCCACATCAATATCGGCCGGTGTCAGCCCCGCCGCCGCGAACGCTGTCGCCGCCGATACCTTTGCCGCTGTGGTCGTCAGATCGGGGCGCTGGCTGACCTCCCATGAGGTCTGTCCCTGACCGAAGCCGAGTATGGGCACGGGCTTGTCGACCTTGAGAGATCGCGCGCGCTCGGCGCTCATCAAAATCAGGGCCGCGCCGCCATCCGAAACCAGGCAACAATCGTCCCGTCGCAGCGGTGAGACGATGGGCGGGGAGGCCATATAGTCGTCCAGGCTCAATTGCTTGCGCAATTGCGCCCGCGGATTGCTGGCGCCGTGGCGGCGGCAGGCCATGGCGACCGCCGCCAGGTCCTCTGGCCGAGTCCCATATTGCTGCATATGGCGCTGCGCTATCATGGCGTAGCCGGCTGGGACACCGAACCAGCCATGGACTTCGTCATTGCCCCATGGGCGCTGGTAGGCCTGACGGGTGCCTGACTTGGGATTGTCTGCGAAGGTGACGAGGGCAATGTCGCATTGACCGGCCTCGATCGCCATTGCCGCATAGCCCACCAGGGAAGCATTGGCGGCGCCGCCCTGATCCCATACCCCGCCAATACGGGGCACGATCCCGAGCGCCTCGGCAAGCTTCTGGCCGTACATGAACTCGAAATTGGAGGTTGGAAACTTGACGAACAACCCATCGACGCAGTCTTTTTCGATGCCTGCGTCGGCAAGCGCCTTGCGGGCTGCTTCGGCATTGAGCGAATAGGTCGACCGGCCTTCGTGCCTGCCGAATTCTGTTTGCCCGATGCCGGCGATGACCACCTTGCCCTGCATCAGATCACGCCCTGTTCGCCAAGGCCGTCGAACTCAGCAGCCGACAGGCCCAGCCAGCCACAATAGATGTCCCGGTTGTCGCGCCCGAGTTCGCCCGAGGGGACGATTTCCGCGAGTGGCTGGTCCTGATAGCGTAGCGGCGAATGTGGCAGAACCACCCGGCCATAGATGGGGTGGTCAATCCATTGCAGCGCCCCGCGCTCATGCAGATGATCGTCATTGACCACCTCGTCGAGCGTACGCACCGGGGCGCAGGGCACACGATGAGCCATGAGCAGGTCGAACAGCGGCTGCTTGGCCCATTTGGCGGTGAAGGCCCCCACCAGCGCGTCGACGTCCTCGACGCAATCCACGCGCTTCTTGAGCGTATCGTAGCGCGGATCGTCGCCCAGCTCGGGTTGGTTCATGGCCTGGGTCAGGAAGCGCCAATGGGCTTCGGACACGCAGATAATGGCGATATGCCCGTCACTGGTCGGATAAACATTGTAAGGCGCCTCGGCGAGGCCTGCATGGCGATTGCCGGTTCGCGGGGGAATGGCGCCGCCAGTGCCGTAGAACAGACCAAGGCTGGAACTCAGCGAGGGATAGACCGCCTCAAGCATTGAGACCTCGACCAGTCGGCCCTCGCCGGTCATGGCTCGGGCGTAGAGGGCGGTCATCAAGCCCGCATAGAGATGTATGCCGCCGAAAAAATCGGAAATGGCGGGACCTGCCTTGACCGGGGGACGGTCTGGGAAACCGGTTGTGCTCATCACTCCGGCCATGGCCTGAACAGTGAGATCCATGGCTGGATATCTAGCCTTGGGGCCACTGCGGCCATAGCCTGATCCGGCGGCGTAGATCAGTTTGGGATTGATGGTTTTGAGGTCTTCATATCCCAGGCCAAGCTTCTCCATCGTGCCCGGTGCGTAGTTCTCGACCACCACGTCGCCGCGGCCAACCATTTCGCGGAAAATTTCCTTGCCGCGCTCGCTCTTAAGGTTCAGCGACACCATGGACTTGTTGGAGTTGAGCATGGCGAAGGGCAGGGCGGCACCGCCCACGACGGATCGCCTGCGCAACGGATCACCCTGGGGAGGCTCGACTTTGATGACATTGGCGCCGGCCATGGCCATCAGAAACGTGCAGTAGGGACCATTGTAGATCTGGCCGACGTCGATGACGGTAACGCCGGACAGCAGATTGGACGGGTTTGGGTTCATCTCTAATGTCCCTGGAAGTTGGGCGGACGTTTCTCGGAGAAGGCCTTCGTGCCCTCGGCCAGGTCCTGGCTGGTTTGGAGAAGCCGGTTGGCGACCTGTTCGGAACGCAGGCCGCTGGCCAGGTCTGTGTCGTAGCTGCGCAACGCCAGTTCCTTGCTGGCTTGCAGGGCCAAAGGCGCATTGATGGCAATTCGCCGGGCCATATCTTGTGCGGTCTGCATGAGTTGGTCGGGTTCGGTCACCCGATTGACCAGACCCCAGCGCGCTGCATCCTCGGCCGAAATATTGTCGCCGGTCAGCAGCATTTCCATTCCGATGGCATGGGGGAGCTGGCGCAGGATGCGCTGGGTGCCCCCGTTGGCCGCGATAAGGCCGCGCTTGACCTCGGATAGACCGAATACGGCGCTGGACGAGGCGATCCGGATGTCCGTGGCCAGCAGGAGTGTCATGCCCCCGCCCAGGCAGTAGCCATTAACTGCGGCGATGATCGGCTTGAAGATTTCCAGGCCCCGGTTGAGCAGCATATCCTTTTGGGGCTGCCAGACCTGATCCAGGGGCGCCGGTGACCCCGCGAAGCTCTTGAGATCGGCCCCCACCGAAAACGCGCGCTCTCCAGCGCCAGTAATGATGGCGACCCGAATGGCAGGATTGTCCCGTACTTCGATCCAGGCCTCGGAGAGCAGTCGGTAGTGCTCCTGATCCATGGCATTGAGCCGTTCGGGCCGGTCGAGAACGATGGTGGCAATGCCCTCGTCGATGGTGAGGTTGACCGGCATCAGAAGACCTCGCGTGAGCCATTGCGGATCAGATCGCGGGCGATGACCATGCGGTGCACCTCGGATGGACCTTCGCCGATGCGCTTGATGCGGGTTTCGCGGAACCAGCGCTCGAGCGGCAGTTCGGCGGCTACGCCCATCCCGCCCAGGATCTGAACACAGCGGTCGATGACGCGGTTGGCGGCTTCGCTGGCAAAGAGTTTGCAGATCGAGGCCTCAAGCTTGATGTCTTCGCCGCGCTCGGCCTTCCAGGCCGCCTGGTAGATCAACAGGCGCGCAGCACGCAAATCCACCTCAGAATCGGCGAGCATCCATTGAATGGCCTGGTGGTCGCCCAGCTTCTTGCCGAATGTCTCGCGGTCGCGTGCCCAGTCGAGCGCAATATCGAGCGCTGCTTGCGCCGTGCCCACGGTAACGGCAGCGTAGGGGACGCGCGCATGTACCAACCAGTCCTCGGCGAGGGCAAAACCTTGCCCCTCTTCGCCCAGGCGGTTTTCGACCGGGATCTCGTAGTCCTCGAAGGAAAGTTCGTAAGGCGAATAGGAGCGGATGACGTTGATGGGGGAAAGGGTGAGGCCAGGCCGGTCGACATCCACGATGAAGCTGGTGATGGCGCCCCGCCCTTTTTCCTCGCCGGTGCGGGCGAACAGCACCCCCCATTTTGACTGGCCAGCACCGGTGATCCAGATTTTGGTGCCATTGACTATGTAGCGGTCGCCCTTGCGGACGGCGCGGGTCTGGATGGCGCGGGCCGGGTCCGAGCCTCCGCTGGGCTCTGAAATGGCGACAAATGTCTTTTCGCCACTTTCAATGGTCGGGATTCCGTAACGCTCGATCTGATCGCGACTTCCCTTGAAGATAACATTCGGCGGATCGAAGCCGAATGCCCCGCCAGCGGGGATGTAGGCGCCCATTCGACATTTTGCGGCTTCTTCGGCAACGATTACCTGGCCGAGCAGGCTCAGTCCTGCACCGCCATACTCTGCGGGACTTTGGACGCACCACAGCCCGAGGTTGCGGGCCTTTCGACGCAGTTCGATCAGCGCTTCCTCCGGAAGGGCATAAGCGTCGTGGGGGAGTTTGTCTTCGGCAGGGCGCAACTGGTCGGTCATGAAGCCCCGGACGGTCTGACGCAATTCCTGGAGTTCTGGCGGCATCGCCCACCCGTCGAACTGAGCGAATCCGGGGTCGTCAAGAACTGCACTCATTGCGTGCTCCTCCACCATATTGGGTGCCGCGGCTCCATATGGCGCGCGGTCGTATTTGAGTGACGACACAATATTGCCTCGAAAGTCCAACGTCAAGAAATATACTACCTTCTAAATATCAGACCTTTTGTTGAGAAGGACGGTGTGGTAGGTAGGTCCTGGCATCAAAATGAAGGCCCCAAATGGCATCAAGGGAGTGGGAGGGATTATGAAACAGTATGAAGACAGAAGCCGACAGGTGCCGGCAATCTACCGCCGCCGCATTGGCTCAGTCCTTGTGAACATCATTTCCGACGGCGAGCTGACAGCGGCTCCGGACATGTTCTCGGCCGGTGCGGAGCAGTTCAACAAAATTGCACAGGACGGGTTCTTGCAGCCGGGCCCCTTCAAGATGGGGACGGCGGTTTATGTGCTGGAAACAGTGGATGGCACTTATCTCGTCGATGCCGGCAGCGGGCCATTGTTCGGGGAGACCTCCGGCCTGCTGAAGGAGAACCTGGCGGCCATTGGCATCTCACTGGCGGACATAGACGGGGTGTTGCTCACGCACATGCATGCCGATCATGTTGGCGGGTTGCTTGACGAGAGCGGTGCGACCTTTCCCAATGCAGAGCTGATCGTCCACCGCGACGAATTCGACTATTATATGGGGGATCTGGTTCTGGCGCGGTCCAATGATCGCAACCGACCCTGGATCATGCGCGCCCGCACACTGCCTGAGCACTATGCGCACATTCGGCTTTTTGACGGCATCGGGGAGGTTTTTCCGGGAATTTCGGCCTTTCCGCTTCCCGGCCATACGCCGGGACATTCCGGTTATCTGCTGCAATCAGGAGATGAGCAGCTCTTCATTGCCGGCGACCTGGTCTACTCGCAGCTCTATAGCTTTCGCCTGCTGGACGAGAATTTCCTGTTCGACGTGGATCGCGATCTTGCCACGCAGACCCGGCGCAATACCCTAGAGATGCTGGCCGACAAGCGTTGGTTGATGACGGCCTCGCATCTTGCGTTCCCTGCCTTGGGACATGTCGCACGGGCTGGGGATGCCTTTGAATGGGTGCCCGAAACCTGGCAGTTCCAACTCTGAAACGGTAGTGGCGGCGGCCTTCCGGTCGCCGCTAGCAGTGCGAAGAGCGCAGAATGAGGTCGCTGGCGCGCTCAGCGACCATCATAACTGCAGCATTGGTGTTGCCCGAGACTGGCAGCGGCATCACCGAGGCATCGGCAATGCGCAGTCCCGAAACACCCCGGACCGACAAATCCGCATCGGTCACGGTGCCCATGGCGCAGGTGCCTCCAGGATGAAAAATGGTGTCGGCCGTACTCCGCACGAAATCCGCCCATTCATCATCTGACTGACAGTCGTCACCGGGATAGAGCTCACCGGCAGCGTGGTCGTCCAGCAATGGACTGGTGGTCGCCGCGCGGAGCATCCGCCCCCCTTCAACCAATTGCTGCAAGTCCTCGGCGCTGGCGAAAAAGTTGTGGCGAATTCCCGGCGGGGCGTGAGGGGCGCGTGCTCTGAGCCGCACATAGCCACGACTCTGCGGGTGCAGCAGGCAGATGACAAAGCCGAAGGTATCGGCCTCGCCTCGGGGGCTAAACGGCCAGCGTGGGCGCAGCCGTGGATTGAAGAGTCTGAACAGGGCCTGCACATTTGGGGCGGGCAACCCCGGGCGCGTATGCGCAAAGAGGTGCCCAGCCGCAAGGGGCTGGGTCGCCGGACCGGTGCCGAACAGGGTTCCGCGGGCCAATGCCATGACCAGCCGGTCATATCTCAGGGTCCTATGAATTTGCGAAGGCCTGCGCCGGACATATTCCAACGCGATACGGGGATGATCGAAGAGATTTCGGCCGACATTTGGCTGGTTCGCGACCAACGGGATGTTGTGCTCCGCCAGTTCCTCGGCCGGTCCAATGCCGGAGCGCAACAAGATGGCTGGCGAACCGTAGGCTCCGGCTGAAAGAATGATTTCCCGCCGCGCCCGGATCGTCAGGGGCAGTCCGTCCCGGACGCCATCGACCGCAATGGCGCGCCCCTGTTCCGAAAACTGGATGCGGTCGGCCACGGTATTGCCGAAGACTTTTAAGCTTTGGCGCCGTGCCGCCGGAAAGACGAAGCGCGAGCCTGTGTCCTGGCGACGCCCCTGGCTCATGTTGAACTGCGCGCGGCCGAAGCCATCCTGCACCACACCATTGTAGTCTCGATTATGTCTGTGCCCGGCGGCCCGGAGGCTGGCAAAGACCGCATCGATGATCGGGTCCTTTTGTGCCGGCTCCGAGACGGCTATCGGCCCGCCCGCGCCGCGCATGGCCGATGGACTGCCGCGCCAGTCTTCGCTGCGCAGGAAGTAGGGCAAGATTTCATCGTAGCTCCAGCCATTGAGGCCCAGCGCGGCCCAGCTTTCGTAGTCGTGGCGATTGCCCCGAACATGGTTCATGGCGTTGATGGCTGAGGAACCACCCAGCACCTTACCACGTGGCAGATAGAGCTCACGGCCATCCAGGAACGGTTCTGGTTCGCTGCGATAGGACCAGTTGTAGCGCGGATCATTCCACACCTGGCCCACGCCAAGGGGGAGGGAGAGGAGCGGGTTCGCCGACCGTCGACCGGCCTCGACGAGAGCCACTGTGAAACGTCCGTCGGCCGCAAGCCGACTTGCCAGTAGTCCGCCCGCCGTGCCGGCGCCGACGACAAGATAGTCAAAAACGAATTCGTCGGTGCGGTCGGCCACGAGTGCTATTCCACCCGCTCCACGACCAGGGCAGGGGGCATGATTACGATTTCGCCCAGAGTCGCATATTTGGGGCCGCCCAGTCGGGCCACGGGGTCGAGATCACGGGTTTCGACCTTTCCGGCATTGACCAGGTGATCCTTGATATGAAAGCGCAAAACCTCGCCGACCATGAGATAGTTCTCCTCATCCCCGAATGGGCGCGAAAAATTCAGCCGGCATTCAAGACTGGCGGGCGCGTCAGCAAGCCGTGGCGGCGCCACAAGGGAACTCGGCGCGGTTTCAAGTCCAAGCGCCTCTACTTCGCTTTCGTCGCTGGGATAATGGGCGGAACTCAGATGCAATGGCTCAAGCAGGGCCAGGTTGCCAATGTTGACGACGAACTCACCCGTGCGCAGGATGTTGTTGCCAGTGTCCTTGAGCTCGGTCCCGCGGCGCCCAATGCTGATCGCCAGCATGGGTGGCTTGTGGGACACGAAGGTGAAGGCCGAGAACGGCGCCAGGTTGACCTGACCGTTTTCCGACAAAGTGCTCACCCAGGCAATCGGCCGTGGCACGATCAGTCCGGTCATCAGCTTGTAGTTGTCACGCATGGCGAGTGGGGTCGGGTCGATTTCCATTATCTGGGTCCGCGAGTTGAGAGGAGTTCAGGCGAGAGCGGCGTGAATCATGTCGGAGAGCCGTTGAAAGCGCAGGTGGCTGTCCACCTGATCCATCAATCCGCTCGAGAGCATTACAGCGCTCACCTGCCGAACCGGATCGACCCACATGACGGTCGAGCCTGCGCCGATACCTCCGAATGTGGCCGGGGAAGCCAGTTGGCCAAAGGGCGTTGGAAAAAGCCCGGTGCCGCGCAGGAAGAAGCCGAGTCCGAGAAATGCCGGAAACGGTTCCCAGCCCCGTGCTTCGCGCTGGGCGGCCAGGGTATTGTTGGGCAGCAAGCCAGTATGGTTCGTTGTCGCCAAATCGAGGCTGGCTGCCGATATGACCCTTGATCCGTCAAGGGTGCCGCGGGAGGCCAGCATGGCCGCAAACCGCGCCATGTCTCCCAGGGTAGAGAAACCACCGCCTCCAGGCAGCTCTGTTTGTGCCGTGATCCTGGTATCGCGCGCTGCCAGGCGCTGGTTCATCTCAGTGGGATTGCGTGGCACGACGGGAACGCGGTCCGCCACAAGATCTGCGCGCAGGCCGATCGCGGTTCGGGTCATGCCCAATGGCTGCAGGATCTGCTGGTCGATAATGTCTGCGTAGCGTCTTCCTGCTGGATCGATCTGCTCGATCACGCCGCCGAGAATGTCATAGGATACCTGCGCCGAATAACTGACCACCTGGCCGGGCGGGTTGATCGGCGCCACTTTGCAGGCAAGGGCGACCGTCGCCCGCAAGTCCCCTTCTATGCTCTCAGTGAGACCAGGCAAGGTGAAGGGCATTCCGCCTGTATGCGAGAGCAATTGCGCGACCGTAACGCGCTGCTTTCCGTTGGCGGCAAAATCCGGCAGGATATCGGCAATTCTCGTCGTCAAGGACAGCCGGCCCTGTTCCACCGCCTGAAAGATGGCGATGGCGGTCATTGGCTTGGTCAGTGACATAATCGAGAACACACTATCGTTCGACAGCATGCGGTTCTGCTGCCGGTCTGCAAACCCTTCCACCAGGGTATGAGTCTGCCCCTTGCTGTCTGCAATGGCGATTGCCATGCCGTCGTAAAGCTCAGCAGCGATGCCGGCGCGCACGGCAGTGTCGAGCCGTTCAAGGCCTTCCTGTCTCAAGGTCATAGGGATCGGCTGTGCAGACTGGTACATGACATTCCTTTTGGTCAACCAAACGGTGTTATGGCGCCTATTTGATCATTTATAAGCGTTATACCGGCTTTTTCGACCTCTATCACCGCGGAAGGAGGCCTTGAAATCGAACTTTGGTCGATAATAGCATATTATTGAACCAAAGCAATTGACGTATGAATATGCCGTCAGCTAGTTTGCGCCCATTGAGTTTCCATATCCGCCGTTCTGGCGGGGTGCTCCCAAGAGTCCATACCAAGGATCGAGAGGGGCGGGTGGTTCGGTCTCCGGTGCCGAGATCGCTGGAAATTGGGAGGAAGACTGTGCTGCGCCTAGAAAACTTGAACAAGTATTATCCTCCAACCGGCGAGGTCGGTGCCGGGGCGATGCCTGCGCCGGCGCTTACCGACGTCTCGCTGGATATCGCTCAGGGAGAGTTCTTCACCCTGCTTGGCCCCAGCGGATGCGGGAAGACGACTACCCTGCAGTGTATTGCAGGGCTCGAGCATCCGGGCACCGGACGTATCACGATGGGTGACCGGGTCGTCTTCGACAGTGACCCGGGTATCCTGGTGCCGCCAAACAAGCGCGGCCTTGGCATGGTCTTTCAGTCCTACGCGATCTGGCCCCATATGACGGTCTATGAGAACGTGGCTTTTCCGCTGCAGCATGGCCCGCGCAAACTGCCCTCGAGCACGGTGCGCACGAAAGTGCAGGCGGCCCTCGAACGTGTCATGCTGCAGGACTATGTGGATCGGCCTGCGCCATACCTTTCCGGTGGACAGCAGCAGCGTGTGGCATTGGCGCGCGCCCTGGTCAGCGAGCCTTCCATTATTCTGCTCGATGAGCCTCTGAGCAATCTGGATGCCAAGCTCCGCGACGCCATGCGTGTCGAGTTGCGCGATCTGGTCAAGGCGCTGGGCATCACCACCATCTATGTCACCCACGACCAGACCGAGGCGCTCTCGATGTCCGATCGCATCGCCCTGATGAACAAGGGGCGCGTGGTTCAGCTCGGAACGCCGGAAGACCTCTACCTTCGGCCGAAGTCGGCATTCGTGGCCGAGTTCGTCGGGCGCAGCAATATCATCCAGGGCAAAGTCGAGCAGGTGGGTGTCGATGGGCGCGGCGTGGTGAACACGGCGTTTGGGCCGCTTTCTTGTCCCCTGCCGGCAACCGCGCAGCAGGGGCAGACAGCCGAATTGATGGTGCGTCCCCATGGCGTAGAGATCCTGCCCGCCGGGGCCGAAGCCAAGGGGGCGAACGTATTTGCTGCCACCGTCGGTCGCACCAGCTTTTTGGGCGAGTTCTTCGACATTGAGCTCGTGTCGGCGGATGGGGCCATCGTGCGGGTATTCGGTAGTCCATATCAGCGGCATGAGACGGGAACCGCGGTCGCCTTCCGCCTTCCCGAAGACCGGTGCCTTGTTCTGGCCTGTCGGTCGTAGCGACTGCTCTTGCAAAGGAACGCTTCAATGTCTTCTGCACCCGCCGCAGCACTGACCAATCAGCACACCAGGCGAAACGTCACAACGATCGTTTCCATTGTTTTGCTTGCGCTGATGACCCTTCTGGTTGTCGCGCCCCTGCTCATCCTGTTCCGGACCAGCCTGGCCCCCTCGGGGGAATTGCCTTTCGAGTCCGGTACCTACTCGCCCGACAATTATATCGAGGCCGTCACCAATCCTCGCCTGCTCGAGATTGTCCTCAATACGCTGCAATACGCGCTCGGTTCGGTGACTATTGGGGTATTGCTCGCCTTCGGCATAGCCTGGCTCGTGGAACGGACGGACCTGCCGGGCAAGGCGCTTGTGCGCACCCTGATGTATTCGTGGATGGCCATTCCGCCAGTGGTTTTGGCCTTCGGGTGGATTCTGCTGGGCAATCCCGGCAATGGCATCATCAATGTGGTGGTGCGCGCCCTGTTCGGTGTCGAAGGGGTGGCCTTTACCATCTATTCGATGAGCTCGATGATCGTGATCACCGGTCTCGCCATTGCGCCCACCGCTTTTTCGATGATTGCCGGCCTGCTGCGCAATATGGACCCGCAATTGGAAAGTGCCGGGGCGGTGCATGGTGCCTCAGGCCTGGGCGTGTTCCGCACGGTGACCCTGCCTCTGCTGGTGCCCGGACTGATGTCGGTCGGCATTCTGTTGTTCATGGCGATGATCCAGGCCTTCGACCTGCCGCTGGTCATCGGCCTGACCGCCAAGGTTCAGGTGCTGTCCACCCAGATTTTCCTACTGGCCAATTCCGACATTTCCCGCCCTGACTACTCGCTGACCGCCACGTTCGGCACGTTCTTCCTGGTTCTGGCGGCTGTGCTGATGACCGTCTATTTTCGTGTGGTCCGGCTGGGTGAGCGTTTCCGAGTGGTGACTGGCAAGGCCTTCCGCCCTTCGAAGCGTCCGCTCGGGGCCTGGAAGCTGCCAGCTGCGGTCATGGTGGGACTTTACTTCACAATCATGCTGCTGCCGTTCCTGGTGCTGCTCTGGACCAGCTTCCAGCCGTTCTATGCAATACCCTCCTGGGAGGCGCTGAGCCGCTTCACGCTGCAGAACTATGCCAGTGTCTTCAAGGAACGTCAGATCACCAGGGCCTTGTTCAACACGATCATCCTGATCCTGTTTTCCGCCACCATTGTGATGGTGCTCTCGGTGATGATCGCCTGGATTGCCGTGCGCACCAAGACCCGTGTGAGCCGTGCGCTGGAGTTGGTGTCCTTTGCGCCGATGGCCATTCCTCCAGTGGTGCTGGCGATTGCGATCCTGCTCATCTATCTGCGGACCCCGCTTTACGGCACGATCTGGCTGATCATCCTTGCCCATGTCACGGCCTATATCGCCTACGGCACCAGGACCATGCATGCCGCCCTGCTGCAGATTCACAAGGAGCTGGAAAGCGCGGCACTGATCTCGGGTGCAGGATGGTTCACCATGCTTCGGCGCGTGATCTTTCCGCTCCTCTTGCCGCATATTCTCAATGGCTGGCTTTGGGTGGCAGGTCACAGCGCCCGTGACATCACCTTTCCGCTGTTTCTCATCACAGCGACCAATGTCGTGGCGGCATCCGAACTTTACGTTCTCTGGACGACGCCGGAAATTCCGAAATCATCCGCGCTGGCCATCGTGCTGGTGGCCGGACTGCTGATGCTGGTGGTGCCAGTGCAGATTTTCACGTCCCGCCTGGAACTGGGGCGGTCGAGCAAATCCAGCGCCTGAACGAAAGAGGATATTCGATGCAATACCGGTATCTGGGTCGCAGCGGCCTCAAGGTTTCGCCACTGGCCCTTGGCACTTTCAATTTCGGCGGGCCTACGCCGGAAGACGAGTCCGTAGCGATCATGCTACGCGCCATGGCTGCAGGCATCAATCTGTTCGACGTGGCCAATTCCTACAATGAAGGGCGTAGCGAAGCCTATCTTGGTCGGGCTATCCGAGAATTCGGGAGGCGCGATGACATCGTCATCGCCACCAAGGTGCATTATCCGGTTGGCGAAGGGCCGAACGACCGGGGCAATTCCCGTCTGCATATCATTCGCGAATGCGAACGCAGCTTGAGGCGCATGGGAGTCGATCATATCGACCTCTATCAATTGCATCGCCCGGATTTCGAGGTGCCTGTCGAAGAAACTATGGGGGCGTTGAACGATCTCGTTCAGCAGGGCAAGGTGCGCTATATCGGCACTTCCACCCACCCGGCCTGGAAAGTCATGGAGGGCCTCGGCGTCAGCGAAAGACGCGGCCTGGTTCGTTTCGTAGCCGAGCAGCCCCCTTACAACCTGCTCGATCGCCGTGTTGAGAATGAATTGGTGCCGCTATGCCTGCAGGAAGGCATAGGGCTCATTCCTTATGCGCCACTGGCCCAGGGCGTGCTGGCAGGACGTTACACCAGCAAGGCAGATCTGCCCGCAGATTCTCGGGCCGTCGTTCGTGGCGGCGCCTATGCTGACCGCGTCAATGACCGCGGAATTGCCGTCGGCGTTGGTGTGGCGCGCATAGCGGGCGAGATCGGTGTGCCGGTGGCGCAATTGGCAATGGCGTGGGTGCGGGATCGTCCTGCGGTGACAGCGCCGATTTTCGGTCCGCGCACCATGGCGCAGCTGGAAGACATGCTGCCGGTTCTTGACCTGGCCTTTCCTGCTGAACTGGAAGCGCAGTTCGATGCGCTGGTGCCGCCGGGTAGCGCAGTGACCAATTTTCACAACGGATGCCGCTGGATGAAGCAAGTGCTCGAGATCAATGCGTGAGGACAACACGTGAGGACAACACAATGAACGCAGACTACACTGCAGTGGCCACACTCGCCGAAACTTATGCCCGAGCCTTTCACGAAGGCGACGCGGCAACCCTGAGGACCCTGTTCCTGCCGGACTGCCGTCTACAATTCGTTGCCGAAGGCGCGTTGAAACTCTTTCTCGCCAGTGAATGGATCGACATCGTTGCGAACCGTCCCTCTGCTGCATCGCAGGGGCACGAACAGCGGAGTGCACTACGCTCCATCCAGTTCGCCGGCCCCCATTGCGCGACGGTCATGCTCGAGATGGTCACGCCGACGCAAATCTTCGTTGACGTCTTGCACCTGCTGCGGCCCGCCGATGGCTGGAGGATCGTGGCGAAGGCCTTTCACTCGGAACTGATCTAGCGTCGTTTCCGAACAGGCTTGGCGGCCCCTGCCTTGTTTTATTCAATGCCCAGATGCCCCGCATAAGCGCCCACATGCCGCTCCATCCTGCGCTTTGCGGCGGCAGGGTCGCCTTCGATGATGGCATCGCTAATGCGGCCATGCACCTTGATGACCTGCTGCCTGATTTCGAGCGGGTTCATGCGCTCCACATTGGTGGCCGCATAAACCTGACCCGAGATCGACTCCATGAAAGCGATCATCAGGTCGTTGTGGCTGGCATGTATGACCGCCAGGTGCCAATCGATATTGGCGCGCAGGAACTCGTCAAGATCGTCAATGCTCGCCTCAAGGTTTTCGTGCATGGACCGAATCGCTTCGATATCGACATCGGTCCGATGCTTCGCTGCCAACATGGCCCCGGAAGGCTCGAGCGCGGCCCGCGCTTCGATCAATGAGGTCAGTTGCGTCTTGCGGCTCGATATATACAGACTGACAGTCTTGACGATGGTGTCCCGGCTTGGCTGACAAACCATGGACCCGCCGTTCCGGCCAGGCTTGGTCACCAGCAAGCCCTCGATCTCGAGCATGTGCAATGCTTCGCGAACCGACGAGCGCGACAGGCCGGCGCCTTCGGCCAGCTCGCGTTCAGTAGGCAGCATTTCCCCATTGGATAAACGGCCTTCCACAATCTCGTCGCGCAGATGAGATGCGAGGACGTCTGCCGCCTTGGGAATGCGAATTCGCTCGATACTGAAGCGGCGGCCGGTAGACTTCTCTGCACCTTTCAACGGACGCCCGACGGGCGACGGGTCTGCTGACTTGGCGGGAGTCCTGGGGCGTGTGGTTTTCATGAGGCCTCCTGAAACAGGCATTAGAATGGGCATATCTTATCTATGGATCATTGATCGGACAAATAAGTATTTTAGTTTCTGTGGCCGGTGCAGATTGGTGACTTGCGAAAGCGGACGGCTATGAAATGCGCCACCAACCTCCAAATGTCGATTTGGCATGTTTTTTTAAAAGGTCTGATATTATGTTGACGTGCATGTTTTCCGGATTTATCGTTGAGTCATGGCAAAGGGAGGAGCCTTGGCCATGAAAAGTCCGCGGCCCTGATCTGCCTGCGGCACAGGAGGAGAGTTCAAAATCATGCGCAAACTGAGCCATTTGCCGGCGCTACTTGTCGCTGGCACGATGTTCGCCACTTTGGGTGGTGCCGCCGTCCAGGCCGCCGAAAACGTTGAAGATCTGGTCGCTGGTGCGCGGGAAGAAGGCAATCTGGTGGTCCTGCTGCTTCAGCCCACCAAGCCGGAAAGCCGCGAACTGCTGATCGATGCGTTCAAGGACAAATACGATCTCGATATCAATATTGAATGGGCGCCGATGCACCCGACCACTCTGATGTCCCGACTGGCGGCCGAGAGTCCGTCAGGTCGGTTCAGCGCCGATGTGGGGCAGGGCAGTGTCGATGATCTGTGGCCGTCGGTTCAGGCCGGATATGTGGCCAATGTCGATTGGGCCGGTCTGTTCGCAGACAATCTGCGTGGCATTGCAGCGGCAACAGGTGGGGTGCCGCCGGAGATGAAGAACTCCGTCCTGGCCATGTATGACCTGGTCTATGGGTTAATCTGGAACCCCGATTTTGTCGACGAAGCCGACCTGCCGCAGAAGGTTGCGGATATGGCCGACCCAAAATGGCAGGGAAAGCTCGCGCTCAATGCCTTCCACATCGCGCCGGTCGACTATCTCAATTACGAAATCGGACATGACGCCACGGTGGAGATTGTCGAGGGGCTGTTGAACAACAACCCGGTGCTCAAGGACGGCAGCGGCGCAGTCGGAGCGGCTGTCTCGGCAGGTGAAGCGGCGATTGGGACGGGCATGGCTTACGCCACGGACCTGGCCATCGATCGCGGTGAGCCGCTCCGGTTCCGTCCGTTCACGGATTATACGCCGGTCCTGGGCATGAAGGTTTTCGTGCCCGAATATGCGCCCAATCCCAATGCCGCACGTCTGTTCGCTGCCTGGTTTGTAACCGAGGGCATGTCCATGGTCGGCGAAGAAGAGCATCTTGGCCAGTTGACCAATCCGGACTCCGCCGTGGGCGCCGATCTCAATCGCCGCATCGGCGAAGTCGGTTCGCATATGGTGTCCGTGTCATCGGCGGCTCAATTCGATGAGCTGACGGCTACCCGCAAGGTCATCGATGAAATGATCGCCGGCCACTGACCTTAAAAGCGCCTGGTACCCAAAGCGGGGCGCCAGGCGCATACGGCCTAACATAGCCGCCCCGGACTTCAGAGAAAGCCATGACCTATTCCATCCTTGTTCCCGTCAAGCAGGTTGCCGATTCCACAGCGCGGATACGCGTTCGCAATGATGGCAGCGATGTCGATCTGTCAGGCGTCAAGATGGCCGCCAATCCCTTTGACGAGATTGCCCTGGAAGAGGCTATCCGACAGAGGGAAGCGGGGATGGCGCGGGAAGTTGTGGTGGTTTCCATCGGTCCGCGTACCGCACAGGAAACCCTGCGCAAGGCGCTGGCCATAGGCGCGGACCGTGCCATTCATGTGCTGGCCCCGCGCGAGATTGAACCGCTTGCAGTGGCGAAAGTATTGAAAAAAATCGCTCAACGCGAGGCGGTGGACCTGGTTTTCCTGGGCAAGCAGGCCATCGATGATGATTGTAACCAGACAGGGCAGATGCTCGCCGAGTTTCTCGGTTGGCCCCAGGCAACCTTCGCGTCCTCTGTGCGGATTGCCGGTGGCGAGATCACCGTCGTGCGCGAGGTTGACGATGGCCTGGAAACCTTGGCGCTGTCCGTTCCGGCGGTGGTCTCTGTGGATCTGCGCCTTAACGAGCCGCGCTATGCGTCGCTGCCCAACATCATGAAGGCCAAGAACAAGCCCCTGGCCGAGATCGCCGTTGAGGACCTCGGCGTCGACATCGCGCCACGGCTGACCTTGCTGGGTGTTCGTGAACCGGACGTCCGTCAAGCGGGCACCATGGTTCGGTCGGTGGGCGAACTCGCCAGCATTTTGAGGTTGGCCGCAGGCCGTATCTGAGAGATCTGAGGCACTCATGTCCATTCTTGTCATAGTCGATCACACTGAAGCCAGTTTTCAGGACAGCGCCCGCCGGGCAGCTTCGGCGGCCGCAGAAATCGGAACCGGTATTCATATCCTGCTTGCGGGCGTCGAGTGCCGGCAGGCCGCCATGCAACTGAGCAGGATCAGCGGTGTCGATGCGATCATTCTGGCCGAAAACCAGCAACTGGACCGGCACCTGGCTGAGCCGATGGTGGAATTGCTGGCGCGGCTTGCATCGGATTATTCCGTGTTCATGGCACCTGCCGGAACGTCGGGTAAGAATGTGATGCCCCGCCTTGCCGCCAGGCTCGATGTGATGCAGGTGTCCGAAGTCATTAAAGTTGTGGCGCCCGACACCTTTGAGCGTCCCATCTATGCCGGCAGCGCCATAGCAACGGTGAGCTCGTCCGATCCCACGCTGGTCCTGACAGTGCGCAGTTCCGCCTTTGAGCCGGCTGCGCTGGATGGTGCTGCCGAAGTTCGCCAGATGCCTGCCAGCATAGGCGCGTCCGCATCGCGCGTGGTTTCGGTCAGTCCGAATATGAGCGAGCGGCCAGATCTAGGGAGCGCCCGCGTGGTCGTGTCGGGCGGTCGGGCCTTGGGAAGCCGCGAGGCATTTGAGTCCCTCATCCTGCCCCTTGCCGAACGAATGAATGCTGCCGTCGGGGCATCGCGTGCTGCAGTGGACGCGGGATTTGTATCCAGTGACTGCCAGGTCGGCCAGACCGGCAAGATCGTCGCCCCTGACATCTACGTCGCCTGTGGCATTTCCGGAGCCATCCAGCACTTGGCGGGGATGAAAGCATCCAAGATGATCGTCGCCATCAACAGGGACCCCGAGGCCCCGATCTTTGCGGTGTCGGACTATGGCCTCGTCGCCGATGTCTTCGAGGCCATTCCCGAACTTACGCGACAACTTCAAGACTGATGGGAAGCACTCCCATGGGTGAGCGTGAAGCGATATCGGTCGACGCGGTTGTTGTGGGTGCGGGCCCCGCGGGCCTGAGTGCTGCCATCCGGCTGGCACAAAGGGCACAGGCCAATGGTCAGCCGTTGACCATCATGGTTCTGGAAAAGGCCGCGGAAATCGGCGGGCACATCCTTTCAGGCGCCGTCATTGATCCTACGGCCCTGGATGCTCTCATTCCAGACTGGGCGGATTGTGGGGCGCCACTACGGACCCCTGTTAGCTCCGACAGTTTCAGTGTCCTGACCAGACAGGGCCGCTTCGCGGTGCCGCAATTTCTGCTGCCGCCGATCCTGAACAATCACGGCAATTATGTTGCCAGTCTTGGGGATATCTGCCGGTGGCTGGGCGAGCAGGCGGCCAAGCTCGGTATTGATGTATTCGCCGGGTTTGCAGCAACTGAACTGCTCTATGACCAGCAGGGGGCCGTCCGCGGCGTGGCCACCGGTGACATGGGACGCGACCGCGAGGGCAAGCCCAAGCCGGGTTTCACCGCTGGCATGGAGATACATGCACGCTACACTTTGATCGCAGAGGGCGCGCGGGGCTCACTCGCCAAACAATTAATCGCACGTTTCGATCTGGACCACGAAAGCGGTCCGCAGAAATATGGCATCGGTATCAAGGAGGTCTGGGAAGTGCCGGCGGAACGGCATGTGCCCGGACGCATCGAGCACACCGTTGGGTGGCCGCTTTCAACAGGAACCGGGGGCGGGGGGTTTGTGTACCACGGCGAGGGCCGGCGGGTGCATATCGGCCTAGTCGTTCACCTGAATTACGACAATCCTCATCTTTCGCCTTTTGACGAGATGCAGCGATACAAGACGCACCCTCACTTGCGTGCGCTCCTGGAAGGCGGGGAGCGCATTGCCTTTGGCGCGCGCGCTATGACCAGCGGTGGCTGGCAGTCGGTTCCGCAACTCGCTTTTCCGGGTGGAGCGCTGATTGGTTGTTCAGCAGGATTCATGAACTTGCCGCGCATCAAGGGCACGCACAACGCAATGTGGTCAGGCATCAAAACGGCGGATGCGCTCGTTGACGCACTGTCGGCCGGACGCGGCAATGACCTGATCGAGAACCTGAATGAGAGCGTGACCGAGGGGCCGATCCGGCAGGATCTTTGGCCGACGCGCAATGCAAAGCCTATTGTGAGTCGTTTTGGCGCGCTTCTGGGTTTGGGTCTGAGTGGGATCGACCTGTGGTCTCACAGAATACTGGGGCGGTCCATCTTCGGCACATTGCGCCACGGCAACGCTGACCACGCCACGCTAAAACCGGCAAAATCGGCGGGTTCCATCCTTTATGACAGGCCGGATGGCAAGCTTACCTTTGACCGCGCATCGTCAGTCTATCTGGCCAATTTGACACATGACGAAGAGCAGCCTGTCCATTTGCGCCTCCGCGACCAATCGGTTCCCACCGAAGTAAATTTGAAGATCTATGATGAGCCGGCGCAGCGGTACTGCCCGGCTGGGGTCTATGAAATCGTGGAGGAAGCGGGCGCGCCGCAATTGCGCATCAACGCTGCCAATTGCGTCCACTGCAAGACCTGCGACATCAAGGACCCATCGCAGAACATCGACTGGGTGCCGCCAGAGGGAGGGTCTGGCCCGAACTACGTGGGCATGTAGCTGTCATATTTGCGTGGAAGTTGGTGAGCGGCTGGTTTCGAAGAGCTCGGCTAGGTTCCGGTCCGCCGACAGACGAGCGCTGTTCCATCTGCTCAGCACCAGCGTCGTCACCAGCGCCACCACAGTAATCATCAGAGCGGCGTCTCGGACCAGGCGCGGTTGATTTGGTCACAAGTACATCGTCTGCTTGCCACCGGTTGAGAATATAACCGGACAGGCTGCAAGCGGCCCCATTCTTGCAGTTGCCCGGATCCCGCTAAATGGCTGAAAGGGGGCCGAAAGCAGACGGACGGCTTCTGGTGAAGGAACCGAGCAAGCAGTCGCTCCATTGAGCGGTGCGTTCGATTACCGACCGCATGCAGCAGTTTGGGCGGGTTGGTACCCTTACAAGTTGCCTTTGCTCCGCATCGATACGGATATAGTGCAGCGACTGGCGCCTCTGAGAGCACGTCGGAGGGGCCCGACCTTTTTCTATCATTCCTCAGGAACTGAAACTGTGACAACCTTGGTCCTGCCGCTCACGATGACGAAGAATACAGGAACGAGGAAAATCCCAAGTACTGTCGCCGCCAGCATGCCGCCCAGCACGCCGATACCGATGGCGTTTTGGGCGCCTGAGCCGGCCCCCGTGGCCGTGGCGAGCGGGAGCACCCCGAGAATGAAGGCCACCGAAGTCATGATGATCGGGCGTAGCCGTAAACGCGCCGCCTCCAGCACAGCTTCGATGGCGCTTCGGCCCTGTGCCGCCAGATCCTTGGCAAATTCGACGATCAGGATTGCATTCTTGGCGGCCAGGCCGATCGTGGTGAGGAGGCCCACCTTGAAATAGACGTCGTTGTCCTGCCCGAACGTGTGGGCGGCGACGACGGCGCCGAAAATCCCGACCGGAACGGCCAGGATGACGGAGAACGGGATAATCCAACTCTCGTAAAGCGCTGCGAGGCAGAGAAATACTGCTAGTACGGCCAGGCCGTACAGCATAGTGGCCTGCGAACCTGACAGGCGCTCCTGGTAGGACAGGTCGGTCCAGGCGACGCCATAGCCGCCCTCGAGCTTGGCGACCTGGGCCTCCATTTCGTCCATCGCGTCGCCAGAGCTGACGCCAGCGGCCGCAGATCCGCTGATCGTGACCGATGAGGTGGCATTGAAGCGGGCGAGCGAGCTGGAGCCTTTTTCCCAGGACGTGGTGGCAAAGGCCGAGAAGGGGACCATTTCGCCGGTATTGTTGCGCACATACCAGTTCTTGATGTCTTCCGGCTGCATGCGGAAATCGGCATCACCCGACATAATCACTGGCTTGATCTCGCCCTGATAGATGAAATCGTTGACCTGCGAACCGGAGAAGGCGGCCCCGAGCAAGGCATTGGCTGCGGCTAGATCCACGCCCAATGCACCGGCTTTCTCCTGGTCGATCGTCACCTTGAGCTGGGTGTCCAGATCGCGCGTGTTACCGCGAATATTGGTGACGATGCTGCTGCCGGCCGTATTGTCGGCGAGTTGGTTGGCCGCCTGTGCGAGCGCATCGGCACCGTTGTTGGCGTTGTCAAGCAATACCATAGAAAAGCCGTTGGACTGGCCCAGGCCCTGGATCACCGGCGGGGCCAGCGCGAAAATTTCGGCATCGCGGATTTTGGAGAAATAGCCCATGGCACGCCCGGAAATGGCTGCCGCAGAGAGACTGGGATCCGTCCGGTCGGCAAAATCCTTGAGCCGGACGAAGGCCATAGCGGCGTTTTCCCCGCTGCCCGAGATGCTGAAGCCCAGCGACATAAACACGCTGTCGACTGCCTCGGTCTCGACGTTGAGATAATAGTCTTCCACCAGGTCAATCACCGCCTGCGTGCGGGCGGCGCTAGCGCCGTTGGGCAGGGTAATGATGGTCATCAACACGCCCTGGTCTTCCTCGGGCAGGAAGGAGCTCGGCATCTGGCTGTAGACATAATAGGCGCCGCCACAAATGGCCGCGAAGACCACGAGCATGCGCAGCGGACGGCGAACGAGGTGGCCGACCGTGCTCACATAGCCCCCGGTCGCCTTGCCAAAGCCGGTATTGAACCAGCGGAAGGGCGCGAACCGTTTTTTGCCGGGATCATGCGGCTTGAGCAACATCACGCACAGAGCGGGCGTCAGGACGACGGCGACCAGCACGGACAGGATCATCGCGGTGGAAATGGTGATCGAGAACTGGCGGTAAATCACCCCCACCGAACCGGACATGAAGGCCATGGGGATGAACACGGCAGTCAGGACCAGGGCGATGCCGATCAAGGCGCCCGTGATCTGGGACATTGACTTCTCGGTCGCTTCGCGAGCCGATAGATGCTCCTCGGCCATGACGCGTTCGACATTCTCCACCACGACGATTGCGTCGTCGACGAGCAGGCCGATGGCCAGCACCATGGCGAACATGGTCAGCGTGTTGATTGAGTAACCCAGCACATACAGAACGCCGAAAGTGCCCAGCAGCACCACGGGCACCGCGATCATGGGGATCAGGGTGGCGCGGAAATTCTGCAGGAAGATCAACAGCACCACGAAGACCAGAATGATGGCTTCGATCAGCGTGTGGACGACCTTTTCGATCGAGAGCTCGACGAAAGGCGTCGTTTCATAGGAATAGGCGACCTCCACGCCTTCGGGCAGGGTATTGGCCAGACCGTCCAGCGCTTCGTGCACCGCCTCGGCAGTGTCCAGGGCGTTGGCGCCGCTGGTCAGCATAACGCCGAAACCCGCCGCCGGCTGGCCATTATAGGTCGAGCTGGAGCCGTAGGATTCGAGCCCGAGCTCGACCCTGGCGACGTCTGCCAGCCGGACGGTGGCGCCATCCTCGCCGGAGACGAGAACGATGTTCTGGAATTCCTCGGGCGTCTGCAACAGGCTTTGTGCGGTGACGGTGGCGCGCAATTGCTGGCCCTCGACAGTCGGCGAGGCGCCGATCGAGCCGACTGCAACCTGGGTGTTCTGTTTCTCGATGGCCGAAGAGACATCGGCCGGCGTCAGGCTGTACTGGGCCAGCGCCAACGGGTCGAGCCAGATACGCATTGCATAACTTGAACCGAAGGATTGGATGCCGCCGACGCCCTCAAGCTGCTCGATGCGAGGCTCGATAATGGAGGACATAATGTCGGCGAGCTGGTCACTGGTGTGGCTGCCGTCAGGCGAGACAATGTTGCCGATCATCAGGATGCTGTTGCCGGAGCGGCTGACCTCCAGGCCCGACTGCTGCACCGATTCAGGCAATTGGCTTTCGACCAGAGCGAGCTTGTTCTGTACCTGCACCTGGGCGATGTCCGGATCGACCGAACTGCCGAAGGTCAAATCCACGCTAGACGAGCCGGTGGTGGAGCTCGACGACATATAGAGCAGGTCAGTAAAGCCGGTCATGCCATTCTCGATAACCGTGGTCACCGAGTTTTCAACCGCTTCGGCGCTGGCGCCCGTATAGGTGGCCCTGACGCTCACTGTGGTCGGCGCGATTTCAGGATATTGGGAAATAGGCAGCGTATAGACGCTGACGATACCGGCCAGCGAAATGCCAATGGCCAGCACCATGGCAAAGATCGGCCGGGCGATGAAGAAACTGGCAATGGATTTGCGCGGCCCCTTGGCCGGCGCCGAATTGGTCACGGTCACCTCGCTCATGGGTTGGCTCCGGCAACTGGCATGGCGTCGGCAACTTCGCGCGGCGGCGTTTGCTTGATCACGCCATTGTCCTCGATGACCACGGCGAGCGGGCTGACCTCGTCGCCATTCGTGATCTTCTGCAATCCATCGACGATGAGCTGATCGCCATCCTTGACGCCTGACAGGACAACCCAGGCATTCTCGTACTCGCGACTGGCGGTGAGCACGCGTTGCTCGGCCTTGTTATCGGCGCCGACAAAATAGGCGGTGGGCTGCCCCTCGTCATTGAAGGTCACCGCCCGTTGCGGCACGAGATAGGCATTGGGCTGACTGCCCACGCTCACCGTGGCCCGAACGAACATGCCCGGCATCAGCAGACGATCGGGATTGGGCATGCTGGCGCGAATGGTGAAGCTGCCAGTGGTCTGGCTGACGATAATGTCGGCGGCCGAGATGGTGCCAGTCTGATCATAGCTGGAACCGTCTTCCAGGGTCAGCGAGATGGTGGGCGGCTCTCCGTTCTGCCCCTCCAGCGCACCCGACGTCAGGGCGTGGCGCAGCGCCAGCAGATTGGTGCTACTCTCGGCCAGTTCGATATCGACCGGGTCGAGTTGGCGAATGGTGGTCAGCGCGTCGGCCTGGTTTTCGGTAACCAGCGCGCCGATCTGTCCCTCGATAGTGCCAACGGTGCCGGAAATCGGCGCGGTGACATTGGCGCGGTCCAACGATAGTTGGGCTTTCCGCAGCGAGGCCCGCGCCGAGAGGAGTTGGGCCTTGGCCTGGGCCAAAGTGGCTTCGGCAGTATCCAGCTCAGTCTGGGCGACACCGCCCGACTGCACCAGGGAAGTGTAGCGGGTAACGGTGGCCTGGGCGGCAGGAATCTGCGACTCGGCACTGGCGACATCAGCCTCCGCCACCGCAACCTCGGCCTGGTAGCTCGCCGAGTCGATGACGAAGAGCACGTCGCCGGCGTTGACGTCTTGCCCTTCCGTAATCTTCACCTCGGTGATGAGACCGCCTACCTGCGGACGCACTTCGGCGGTCGCCGAGGCGGCTACCCGACCGGGCAATAGACTGGTCATCGCAACCGATTGGGCGGTCAAAGTAACGACGCCAACTTCGGTCGGACCGGCCGGCAGCCCCATGCCAGGAGGAAGGCCAGCAGGTTGTGCGAAAGCCGCGCCAAGCGGAAAAAACATGCTGGTGGACAGCACCAGAACCAAGCGGGAAAAGACAGAATGCGTCATGAGCGGGACTCCGCCGTGGTGGCGCCGGATATGTTCCAGCCGCCGCCCAGGGCTTTGCAAAGAATGATGTATTGGGTCGCCACCGCGACCGAGCTCTGCGCCAGCGAGTCGCGTGCGTCGTAGAGCGAGCGCTGGGCCGTCAGCAGGTCAAGCAGCGTCGTATCGCCCGCCCGGTAGAGATCATCGGCAATATCGGTGGCCTCGGAGTAGCTAGTATAGCTCTTGGCGAGCTCGCTGCGGCGGGCCTGTTGCTTGCTGAAGCCCACTAGCGCGTTCTCGATTTCTTCAACCGCTTCGAGCACCGTCTCGCGATAGGCAAGGTAGGCCTGCCTTGCATCGGATTCCTCAAGACGAACGGTGGCCTGCAGGGCGCCGCGGTTGAAAATGGGCAGGCTCAGCGTGGGGCCGAGCGACCAACTGGTGGAAGAACTCACCGAGAGATTGCCGGCCAGCGTCAGGCTTGGATAGAGGTCGGACTGCGCCACCCCGATATTGGCTGCGGCCTCGGCCAGGGTGCGTTCGGCCTTCCTAATGTCGGGCCGGTCCCGCATCAGGTCGGATGGAATGCCGGCCTGCACACTTCCCGACAGGCGCGGAATTTGCGTTGCGGCGGCAAACATGGATTTGAGCGCTGAGGGTTGCTGGCCCAGCAACACCCCCAATCGATGAATGGACTCGTTCAGCGAAATTTCGAGTGCCGGAATGCTCGCTGCGGTGCTCGCCACATCGCCTGCAAGCTGGGTGACGTCGAGCCGGGTGACGACACCGACTTCATTCTGCTTGCGGGTCAGCGCCAGGGTCTGGTTCTGGCTCTCCAGCGTCGTGCGGGCGATATGGATGCGGTCCTGATACCCCCGCGCCTCGACATAGGCGGTGGCGATATCCCCGATCAAGGTCAATCGCGCCATATTGGCTTCTTCGGTTGCCGCGTCGATCGAGGCCTGCGCGGCTTCGCGCCTTTTGGCCAGGCCGCCGAAGAGATCGATTTCCCAGTTGAGCGTAGCTGTCGCCGAGCGGTTCAATTCGACATCGCCACCGGCGCTGTTGCCTTCTGCTGCGGCCGAGCCCGAGGCCGACCCGGTCGGCAGGCCAATGCCACTGGCGGCAGCGGTTTCGCGGGCCGCAATCACTCGCTCGACGGCTTGCGCAACCGTCAGGTTCTGCTTGAGCCCGGCTTCGATCAGCGCGTTGAGCTGGGAATCGTTGAAGGCGCGCCACCACATCGTATTTGCGGTTACGGATTTGGCCCCACCCGCCACAGCGGTGCCGTAGCGGGCATTGGTGTCAACACTTGGCGCGACATAGGGCTGGCCTAGTGTCGTGCAGCCCGCAAGGAGCAGTGTGGTGGCAAGAGTCGTGGTGACGCGGAACACGGGGGACACTCCATTGCGCAGTTCGCCCCGCTTGATGCCCCAGCTTCTTTGCTCAGAATTGTCCCGATGTGTCGGTATATTGCTGGAAGGGCCATTATTGTTGCCAGATATTGCCAGACCGACCTTGGCAACGTGCGGTTACAAAATCGCGCTTTGCAATAGTCTCGTCTGGGCTATTGAAGATGTGGAGGTTTGCCATGTCCGCTCACATTCTGGTCGTCGATGACGATCTTGAAATTCGTCGCCTGCTCGCCCGCTTTCTCGGCGAACAGGGCTTTCGCGTTTCCCTTGCCGGCAGCCGGCAGGAATTCGATGAGCGGATTGCCAGCGAGGCCATCGATCTGGTGGTGCTCGATGTGATGCTGCCCGACGGGTCCGGGCTCGATATCTGCCGCATGCTGCGCAATCGCACGCCTCATGTTTCGGTGATCTTGGTGACGGCGCTCAAGGAAGAGGTCGATCGCATTATCGGGCTGGAACTGGGCGCCGACGACTATCTCGGTAAGCCGTTCAGCCCACGCGAACTGGTGGCTCGCATGCGTGCTGTGCTGCGCCGCGCGCCGGTCAACGCACCCAGCCCAGCAATCTCAACCGGGCAGCTTTATCATTTCGATGGCTTTACCGCCGATGCCTCGACCCGTTCGGTGATCGGTCGGGATGAGCTTCCGGTAGACTTGACCGGCGCCGAATATCAATTGCTGCAGGTGTTTCTGGACCGGCCGGGCCGGGTCCTTTCGCGCGATCAATTGCTCGATCTGACGCAGGGCCGCGAAGCCAACCCGTTTGATCGTTCCATCGACGTGCTGGTCAGCCGGCTTCGCCGCAAGTTCCGCGAAGCCGGCTCAGCCAACATCCTCAAGACCATCCGCAATGGTGGCTATCAGCTTGCGACGCGGGTCGAAGTCAGCGAGACCAGCCCGTGAGGTCGCTACGCTTCCGCATTGCCGCGATCCTGATCGGCGCCATCGTCGTCGTCGTCCTGGTAGCGACGACAGCCGTCATTTTTGCCCTGAACCAACCCGACCCCGACCGCATGGTGGTGCCGGTGGCGAGCCAGATCGTCGCTATCAGCGCCTTTTTTGATGAAAACCTTGATTCCGCAAGCCAAGTGGCCACCCAGCCGAGCGAGACGGGGCCATTGCGGCCCGATTTGACCGATGCCCTACAAGCCCGCCTGGGCCAAAGCGGCGTCGACCTGCCAGTCGCCGTCCATGACAAGATCGAACAGGATGGGCAATTGGCCTTGGTCGAGGTGGCCGGCCGGCAACTCGCTGTCGAATTTCCCAATATGGATGGGCCGCCGCCCGAATTATGGATTGCTCTGGCCTACTGGCTTGGCCTGATCGTGTTGGGAGTGATCGCGGTTTCCCTATTCATGGCCTATCGCGTGACGCGGCCCTTTGCCATGCTGGAAAACGCCGTCAATTCAGTCAGTAGCGATGGTGTCATTCCTCATATCCCGGAGGTTGGATCGGGGGAAGCGCGCCAAACCGCCTCCGCTCTCAACCGGCTCTCAGCCCGCCTTAAAAGCGCCGTGGAAAGCCGCATGCGGCTGGTCGCCGCCGCCGGCCACGATCTGCGCACCCCCATGACCCGTATGCGCATCCGGGTGGAATTCCTGCCCGACGAAGACCGCGATTCCTGGATCAAGGATATCGATGAACTCGAACTGATCGCCGATAGTGCGATCCGCCTGGTGCGCGAGGAAGTGTCCTGGGGTGATCACAGCCCAGTGGAACTGCACAAGCTGCTGGCCGAAACGGTCGAGGAACTGCAAGCCCAGCATTATTTGATCGAGCTGGGCCGGCTCGACGGGGCAATCATAGATTTGCTGCCAAGCCTGGCCATGCGGCGGGCACTGCGCAATCTTCTGATCAATGCTGCTACGCATGGCAAGGGCGGGACTGTGAGCCTGGTTGCCAACGGATCCAGCGTCGTGATCGAGATCGCCGACAAGGGGCCGGGCATTCCGCAAGACTTGCTCATGCGTGTCTTCGAACCTTTTTTCCGTGCTGAGCCCGGCCGCGTCCAAACTATTCCCGGCGCAGGCCTCGGGCTGGCGATCGCCAAGGAGATCATCGAACGTTCGGGCGGCCAGCTTGAAATCCGTAATGGCCAGTCGGGCGGCCTGGTTCAGACGGTCACGCTACGCGGCTGAGGCTTGAGCCGGTCGTGCGCGCTGCTCGACTGGACACAGTGGGATCGCTTTCCGTTCCACCTATAGGAAGCGAAGCGAGTTCCAAACGTGGGATATGAGGCGTCATGGACGTTGCTGTGATATACCCACCGGCGGCTTTTGAGATTCTTGCCTGCCGTTGGCAACGGCCGGAATGGAGCGCAGAGCCGCAACGCTCGCCGGCTATCGGCGATGCTTTTTATCGAGCTTAGCTCGAATACGAAGAGCTCGGCCCTCCGGCTGATCAAGCTCGAACGCGCTGGTCTGCCGAACGAGGTCGCTTAGTTTACGGAAGCCGAAAGTGCGCGGGTCAAAATCAGACGCCAGGTTGGCAAGCTGATTGCCGACCGCGCCAAGGGGCACCCATCCGTCCTCAGTGTCCATCTGCTCCATCACCCGCATCAGAATTGGCACGGCATCGGCAGGCAATTGGAGGGGGGCAGCCTTCGCTCCCGCGCTCTCCACATTTGCTGGGGCTTCCGGCAAAAGATTCTCAGTGTAGACGAAGCGGCGACAGGCTTGTCGGAAACTCTCTGGCGTTTTCTGCTCGCCAAAGCCGAAGACATCAACACCCTGCTCCCGTATGCGAGCGGCGAGTCGTGTGAAGTCACTATCAGATGACACGAGGCAAAAACCATCGAACCTTCCACTGTGTAGGAGGTCCATGGCGTCGACCACCAATGTTATGTCGGAAGCGTTCTTGCCGGTGATGTAGGCAAACTGCTGCTGTGGAATGATCGCATGCTTCGACAACACATCGGCCCACGCCTTAGACCGCGGGCTGGAAAAGTCCCCATAGATGCGCCGGACACTCGCTTCACCAATCTTAGCTATCTCTTCGAACAGGCCATCGGCAATCCGAGCCGAGGCGTTGTCGGCATCGATCAGGACGGCGAGACGTGGGGAGCGGGTGTCAGGCATGAGCGGATCCGGTGGCGACCGCCCAATATGGCAAGGCAAATGGCTGATTGGTCAAGGGGCCGTGGAGTCGTCAAACCAGGGTGTCCGCTTTTGGTGGATGGCCATGCCGGCCTCAACGGCTGGAATGGGGCGCTTGTTTGCCACACTTGGCGATTCCTCCGATGCCAATCATCAAGCCGCCTCCCATACCCTATTGAGTACCTTCGCAGCGATTGCCGCCTTGTCCTGAGGCAGGAAGCGCCCGTAGTGTTTTGCCACCATGGCCGGCGTGTCTTGGATGGCGTAGCTGGCCTGCTCATACGACCCTGTTTGCTTCAAGATGTGGGTCGCCAGCACGTCGCGGACATTATGCGGACCGTGCGGAAGCAAGCCCCGGATGACACCACGGCCGGTGTAGGGATTGTAGATGCCGTAGCGTTGGATGGTCAGGCGCCATGCTTCGTAGAATGTGTTCTGATTATATGATGCGTCGGCGCTGGTCCGTTTGACCGACTTCACGAAGAACGTGCCGGGGTCTGCCGCATCGCCGATCAGGCGGACCCGGTGCCGATCCAGATAGGCTTCGATCATATCGTAGAGCCCGGCCAGGTCTGGCAGCACCAACCGGAACGGCTTCGACCCAAAGAACGACGACGTCGAGTTCTTGAACGCAACGGCCGGGATCAGAACTTCCCAGCCTTTATCGCGATCGCTCCACCGCAGCTCGCCTCGTTTCCTGTCCTCGAGGTGCCGCTCCGACGTCGGCATGCGGCCGCGCGGGCATACCAGGAGCTCGCGCAGGTTTCGTTGCCGCAGCCCGAGGTGCATGCCCAGGCGCAGCAGCAGGAACGACCTGACGGCTTCGGCGGCCGCGCGGGGATACCGACGTTCGTCCGGCATTAGGCGCAGGATTTCCTCGGTAATCTTGCGGTATTCCCCGACCGGGCTGTCGGACTCTAGCACCGGCAGGATGGGCTCGAACGGGTCGCGGTGGATGCGCGCGACGCGCTGGATTTCCTTAATGCGGTGTCGAGCGTGCTTGTGGAAAGTCTCGCAAGCGGCGTCCCAGTCCTTTTGGACCGTCTCGATATCATGGTCGGATATCAGACCCGGGATCGACCGCAGGCGATCGGCGAGCGCTGGCGTCTGCCGTATCCAGCCTGTGTCGGCCCGTGTCATGCCCAGGACCACACTGAGCATGTCGACTTCCCATTTCGTGTAGAATCCGCGCCGGCGCTCGCGCCATTGCAGGTACCAGTCCCATACAGACGGAAAGACCAGCATGGCGAAGCACAGGCTATCCAGCGGCACGCCGCAGCCCTTGACCGTACTCCGGGGATCCGACGCCAGCGAGCCGAACATGAGGCTGAGATGCTCGACCTTCTGCGATGCCGTCTCCTCGTTCCAGACGCCATTACGCTGGAGACCGAAAGCCGTCAGCGTGGCGGTCTTGAAACGCAGGAGCTCGTTCATTTCGCGGTCCAGCGCCGCCGGCGCATCGACCACTGCCGACTCCAGTTCCGCGTCCAGGTCGTCTGGGTCGATGTCCCGATTGTCGTTGGCCATGACCGACTTGCGCTGGCGTCCCAGGAAAGCGGTAAAGCGGACCGCATATTTTTGCTTCATGGCCTCGGCCTGATAGCGGCGATAATCCGTCGATCCCGTGATGATGATCCGGCGCACCCAAATCAGGATTTCGTCCTGCTCCGATTTCGACCGGCTGAGGAAGTCGTCGGGCAGATGCCAAGCAAGGCGCCGGCGCTCATGTGCAGAAATCCCCTCGAGGCCATTTCCGTACGTAGCCCGTCCGCGGTTCGGCACCTTGGACTTGAAGTAGCCCTCGGGCAGTCGGTAGCGACGTTCGACCTTGGCAAGGACGGCCAGGCTTTGCACCGTGCGCGGCACCAGCTGGCCGGTGCACCACTTCATCAGGGTGCGCTGGTCGTTGGCGGTCCCCCTGCTGTCCAGCGCCAGGAATAGGTGCCGGACCGAATCGCCGTGGCGTCGCATGTGCAGGTTCAGCGCCTCGGAAAGGGTCTCCGGTTCCTCCCATTCGGTCCACAGCGGCTCGGGGAACTCCACGATCACCTTCGGCTTCGGCCCGCGCTTACGTGGTGCTGATTTTTCTGCGGCCGCGACCGACCGGGCCTTTCGCACCGATCGAGCGTTCCGCGTCTCGGCGGCCAGGATATCTTCAGGTGGCGTCCGGAGAGATGGCGCCGCGTCCTGCAGGGCGACTGCACGCGATACGGCATCGAAAACCGGCTGGAGCTGGTGCCGAGCGGACTGGAGCCGATCCTTCTCGACGCTGGCGGTAATGGCGACCTGCGCCCAGTCGATCCATCGGCCGCGATACGGCGGGAATACGAGTAGCTCTAGGAGGTCTGTGAGATACCTACAAACCGCGGACCGCTCGTTTTCCTCGAGGACTTTCGCCAAGCGAAGCCGGCAGAAATCGGAGATCATTCGCGGGGTGAGGGCACCTTTAGGCATCGGCATATCGCGTCCATGGTTTTGGGCGCGCACGCAAATGACCGAGTCGATTTAACGAAAGCTTTATGGATCCAGATCAGGTGCTGACAGCCTACAACTGAGAGCAGCACCACCCAAGATTCAATAACATGCCTATTCTCAAGTCCACCTTTGGGAACTGCAATCTTTTCGGCTAACGACCCAATGCGGCTCTTCTCCTACAGCGCTTCAAACCGCGGAATGGCAGCTTTCGTATTCCCGATAACATGAGATGGACGGTCAAAAGGGGGGCGCAAGCAGCCACGTGGCGATTGGTTCAACACTGGACGAAAGCAGGGGGCACGGACGACTTGGCAGGACTGGGTGCTGCCGGCCTAGTAGCAGCTCCGATATATTGTTGTCGGCAGGATGCAGGTGGCTCGTTGATCCGGGAAATACTAAATCTATGCCCGCGAAAATACGTGGCCATTCGGCAAAAATACCAGACTTAACCCCCACGGCTCAACAAGCGGGCGGCAATTTCTGCCGGTGGGCCCGGACTCAATTGCCGGGTTTTCGCCGCAATTGCCCGGTCTCTGAGGAAATTACCTTTTAAAATCAACGCCAAGCGCAGTTGGCACTCTACTTGCTCCTCTACCTGCTGAACAGGCGCAACCAGCGCGAGCAGTTTGAGGAGTTTTTGATGGGTATTTACGGGGCTCTTTCCAGTGCGGTGACGGGTCTGCGAGCGCAGGCGCACGCGCTGGAAAACATTTCCGGCAATATCGCCAACTCGCAGACGACTGGCTACAAGCGCATCGAAACCGATTTCCTGGATCTAATCCCCGACGCTCCCGTCCGCCGCCAGGTGCCGGGCGCGGTGCTGGCGCAGTCGCGCGGCACCAATGACGTCAAGGGCGACATCAAGACGGTGGCGAACGAGACCTTCATCGCGCTCAATTCCAACGGCTTCTTCGTGGTCGAGCCCAAGAACGGGCAGGCCGATGGCGACGGCACCTTTGCCGGCACCAATTTCTACACCCGCCGCGGCGATTTCGAGATCGACAAGGATGGCCTCCTGGTCAATGGCGCCGGCTATTACCTCAAGGGCCTGGCGATCGATCCGGCGACGGGCAACGTCTCGGGCTCGGCCCCGGCCGTCATCAAGCTCTCCAATGCCTTCCTGCCGGCCCAGCAGACCACCCGCATCAATTACCAGGCCAACCTGCCGCAATTGCCCAAGACCGATGCATACAAGGCCTCGGTACCCAATAGCGAGCTGATGCGGGCCGGCGATTATCTGCCGAGCACCTTCACGCCAGCACGCGCCACCTCGACCACCGCGTTCACCACCGACCCTGCCGATCTGGTGGGCGAGTCCCTGACCATTGCGATCAGCGGCACTGCGTTCAACTACAATTTCTACTCGGCCGCTGCCGGCGCTCCGCCCGCCAATAACGCCTCCAACATGTATATCGACACCGATGGCAAGACGGTCGCCCAGGTCCTGGCGGAAGTTGAGACCCATATGCAGGGTCGTCCGAATGGCTCCGGTTCGACCGTCGCTATCCCGGCCACCGGTACCGACGCCGGCAAACTGCAGATCACCATGCCCACCAATTCGGGTTTCGCCATGACAGCCTCGGCCAGCGCCGGGCTTTCGACCTCGTTCAACACCACGCCGCCGGTCAGCTCAGTGGCCAATGGCACGCCGGTGAACGCCATCACCGCCAATCAAAATGCGCAATTCCTTACCAACACGATCCCCGCCGGCTCCATCACCGTCTACGCCCAGAACGGCGCCCCGGCTGAGGTGACCATGCGCTGGGCCAAGGTCGATAGCGCCACCAGCACACCCCCCGGCACCGATACCTGGCACCTCTATTACATGTCCAACGGCAATGCCGCCGGTACGGAGACGCAGTGGACCCGTGTCAACGAAACCTTCCAGTTTGCCGCCAATGGATCGCTGGCAGCGCCGACGGGCGGCGCCACCACGCTGACCGGCCTCAACATCAACGGCATCGGCGTGGGCGATGTCGAATTGCGCTACGACACCAACGGGTTGACGCAGTTCGCTGATGTGAACGGCAAGGCCAATACCTCGACGCTGAACCAGAACGGCTATGGCGCCGGCGAATTCGTCTCGGTGGCCATCAATGACAATGGCCGGGTGGTCGCCACCTATTCCAATGGCGAGCGCATCGACATGGCGCAGGTGGTCACGGCCAATTTCAACGCCATCAACTCGCTCAAGCGGCTCGATGGCGGAGTGTTCGCGTCGACCTCGGAATCGGGCGAAGCCATTCTGGACCTCACCGGCGAGGGCATTATGGGCGGTGCGCTCGAAGCCTCCAACACCGACATTTCCGATGAATTCACCAAGCTGATCGTGACCCAGCAGGCCTATGCCGCCAGCACTCGCATCGTCAGCGCCGCCGACAAGATGCTGCAGGAAGCGCTCAACATGATCCGCTAGAAGCGGCGGCGACAGTTTGGGTTCGCGGCAATGGCTGCGGACCCTGTTCTCGCGTGAGGAGCCCAAGACATGGGTTTGACGACATCTCTGACAAATGCGGTTTCGGGTCTGCGCACCAGCCAGGATGCGCTCTCCATCCTCAGCCGCAACGTGGCCAATGCCGGAACGCCCGGCTATCACCGGCAGTCGCTCAACGTCGTCGACTACAATTCGCAGAACAGCAGCTATGCCCGTACTTTGGGCACCACGCGCGCCTTCAACACCAGCCTGCAGACCTATTACACGCGCCAGGTCAGCGATGCCGCCAATTCGGGCATCCAGGCCAATTATCTCGATCGCCTGCAGGGCGCGCTGGGCAAGCCCGGCACTGCCGGCTCGCTCGATACCATTTTTGCCGATCTGCAAAAGACCTTGCAGGGCATTGCGACCAGCCCGGACGACTATGCCGCCCGCTCTCAGGCCGTCGCCTCTGCCCAGACCATGGCCGAGACTCTCAATCGCCTGTCCGGCACGGTCCAGGGCATGCGCCAGGAAACCGAAGGGCAGATCGCCAGCCACGTCAACAATCTCAATGGCATGCTCAATTCGCTCGCTGAAGTGAACAACCGCATGCTCGACCTGGGCATGACCGATTCCGCGCGCGCCAGCTTGCAAGACCAGCGCGATCGCCTGGTCTCTGGTGTCGCCGAACTGATCGACGTGCAAGCCGATTACCGCGCCAATGGCACCGTTTCCCTGATGACCCGCTCCGGTGTGGGGCTATTGGACAATGGCGTCTCGCAATTCTCCTTTGAAAGCGCGGGCAATCTCTCCCCCAATTCGCAGTTCAATGTCGATCAGAACCAGACCTCGGTCGGCAAGCTGATCCTGACCACCCCGTCGGGCCTCAAGCTCGATCTGGTGGCGCAGGGCATCCTGCAGGGCGGGGAACTGGCGGGCCTCGTCACCCTGCGCGACCGCACCCTGGTGGAAGCGCAGGACCAGCTCGACGAGATCGCGGCGGGCCTTGCCCAGGCCTTCTCGACCAAAACGGCGCAAGGCACGCCTGCCAGTGCCGCGGGCGCTTCGGGCTTCGATCTGAGCCTGGCCAATATGCAGCCCGGCAATGACGTGGTGCTGACCTATACCGAGAACGGCGTCGAACGGCGCGTTCGCGTGGTCAACAGCACCGATGGCAAGGATTATGTCGACGCCACCGGGCAGCGCGTCATCAGCATCAATCTGTCGGGCGATGCCACTGCGGCCGCCAACATGCTGGGCAGCAAGCTGCCCAACCTGACAATCAGCAGCACCGGCGCGGGCAATATTCGCGTGCTGGATGGCGGCGCGGGCGGGCCGACCACGGTCAAATCGGCTGCCGTGCGCACGACCGCTTCAGGCGTGCAGGGCGATGGCCTGGCGTTCAATCTGTTCGTGGATCAGGGCGACTCGTCCTTCACCAATAATCTCAATGGCATTCCGCCGCAGAAGCAGGGCTTTGCCGCGCGCATCACGGTCAATAGCGCGATCCTGGCTGACAATCGCCTGATGGTGCAGCACGAGGTGGGCGGTACGCTGGGCGATGCCGATCGCGCCAATTTCGTCATCGGGCAGCTCAACGACCTCAAATTCGTCTCCGGCGGCAATCCGGCCGATTCCAAGAATTTCCAGCTCAATGGCAATCTGGGCGAGGTGATCGGCCAGGTCCTCAATTTCCAGGGCTCCAGCATCAATGCGGCCCTGACCCGGTCCGATGACCGCCAGCTGACCCTCGACACCATCGTGGATCAGATGTCGTCCGAATACGGCGTGGACGTCAATTCCGAGATGGCGCGGCTGATGGAGCTGCAAAACGCCTATGCCGCCAATGCCCGCATCGTGTCGGTGGTCAAGGAACTGCTCGACGCCCTGTTTGCTTCGACCTGAGGAGACCCCTGAATGATCGTCAACAAGTCGATGTATCCGATCCAGACCGGGTTCTCCGTCATCTCGCGCATGCAGGATCGCTTTGCCACGCTACAGACCCAGCTGGGCACCGGCATGAAGGCATCGACCCTGGCCGAGATGGGCAACGATCTGCCCATGTCGATATCGGTGCGCTCGCGCCTCGCCAAGATCGATTCGTTCTCCGCCAATATCGACACGGTCAATCTGCGCCTGAGTTTTCTCGACAATGCCATGACGCGCCTCGACAAGATGGAAGCCGAGGGGCGCGCTTCGGCCATGCCGGGCCAATATGGCACCAACAATATCAATATGGCGACGCTGCCGGGCCTGTCTTATGCCCGGCTGGACGAGCTGGTGACCATGCTCAATTCCGATATTGCCGGGCGCTATCTGTTTGGCGGCTCCAATACCGACAAGGCGCCGCTGCCCGATACCAC
>NZ_JNNO01000022.1 GCF_000735585.1 Devosia sp. LC5 | reverse complement strand
TTGGCCAATCCAGCATCCACCTGCATTGCCTGCACTGCCAAACCGGGGAGAAAATCTGGTCGGTCGAGGTCGATCAGTATCATTTCAATGTCATCATGGCCGGCAACCTGTTGCTTTGGGGCGCGCGTAACGCGCTCAACGCCTATGATCCGGCCACTGGCGCGCTGGTGACGCGCCTGGCCATCCCGGAGGGCACGGCCATCACCTCCGGGCCGGCATTGGCGGACGATACCATTATTGCCGCCGATGACAGCGGCATCATCCGCGCCATCGCGCTCGAACAGAAGGGCCTGCTGTTCAAGAAGCCGGCACTGCGGGAATTGTGGTTCAATTCCCTGCCGGGCAGTTTCGCCGGCCAACCCCTTGTCGTCGGTGGTTACGTCCATGTCCTGACCGAACAAGGCCAGGTGCATTGCTACAACTTGGCCGGCGACGCCATTGGCCCCGCCATCATCACTGTCGAAGGCGGCAAGGGTGGCGGCCTGGCGGCGGCAGGCGATGCAGTCGCCATATCGCAAGGTCGCGTATTGGCGCTCTATCGGCGTTGAACTGCGGCGGCCGATACTGGGCCAGGCGTCTCCCAACGGCGGCCCGGCCCTGGTCGAGATCAGCACCGCATCGCACCGTCCCTTGATCGCCTGGCCAAGCACTGCCTCGGAAGCTCCGTCGGAATAGGCATCGGCTGTATCTGCCCCAATTGCCGAAGAACGAGCCGGAACCGCCGAAAGTGCCTGCACCAAAGCTGAGGATCGGCACTTTGAGTGCCGGATTCGCCGAGCGCTCGATAGTCCATGGGAATGCTTCTTAGAGAACGGGATTGCAGGAGGGCATGAGCGCCGCGCGCTTGCTTGCCCGAACGGCGATCACCGCGATGGCAATGGCGAGAAGCGGGAACAGCGCGGCCGTGATAGGCACCATGGCGAGGCCCGGCCCATGGTCGATGACCACGCCGCCCGCCCATGCGCCGATGGCATTGCCGATGTTGAAAGCCCCGATATTGAAGCTGGATGCCAGGCTCTGGCTCGCGCCACCGGCTTTAGACAGCACCCACATCTGCAGGGGCGCGACGGTGGCGAAGCCCGCGGCACCGAGCAGGCCGGTGAAGATGATTGCCGCAATTGGGCTGTGGAGGGCGAAGGTCATCAGGCCAAGCACAGTGGCGAGCCCCGCCAGAGTGCCCAGGATGGCACCGATCAAGTTGCGGTCGGCCAGCCTGCCGCCCAGCAGGTTGCCCACCACCAGGCCACCGCCGAAGACCAGCAGGACTGGCGAGATGGCGCTGTCGGCAAAACCGCTGATCTGTGTCAGTAGCGGTGCGATATAAGTGAAGACGGCGAAGACCCCGGCATAGCCGAGCAGAGTCGTCAGCAGGCCGAGCAGCACCGGACGGTGGGCAATGGCGCGCAAGTCGGCCCGCCAGTCGGAGGCTTCGGGCGGCATCCGGTCCTGCGGTACCAGCGCGGCAAGGACAACAAGCGCGATGAGACCCACCAGCGTCACCGCCCAAAAGCTCGTGCGCCAGCCATAGTGCTGCCCGAGCCATGTGCCGAAGGGCACGCCGAGCACAGTCGCGACCGTCAGGCCGGTAAACATTATGGCGATGGCCGAGGCGCGCTTGTCCTGCGGCACGAGGCCGGTGGCCACCACCGCCCCGACGCCGAAGAAGGTTCCATGCGTCAGCGCGGTCAGCACCCTCGCCGCCATCAGCCAGCCATAGGTCGGCGCCAGCGCACAGGCGGCATTGCCGATGATGAAGATGACTATCAACCCGACCAGCACATGCTTGCGCGGCCAGCGGGCGGTGAGCGCAGTCAGGACCGGCGCGCCGATGGCGACGCCCAGTGCGTAGCCGGAAATCAGCAGACCCGCACTCGCGATGGGGACGTTCAGTTCACGGCTGACCTCCAGCAAGAGGCCCATGATGACAAATTCTGTAATGCCGATGCCAAAGGCGCCGGCCGTCAAAGCGTAGAGCGCCAGCGGCATGGTGATCTCGATGTTCCTTCAGAGCAATTTTCTCAAAGATAGACCTTTGACGCGGGATGAAATAGAATGCTCATAGGAACATCACCTGTGAGTTGAACTCATCAATGGCACGGCTTGAGGCCAACCGAATCGGCGAAATGGAAGTGTTCGTGCGCGTGGTCGAACATGGCGGCTTCTCGCCCGCCGCGCGCGCTTCCCGCATGACGCCTTCAGCGGTCAGCAAGCTGATTGCCAGGCTGGAGGCCCGGCTCGGCGCCAGGCTTCTCAATCGTTCGACGCGCCAGCTCATCCTCACGCCCGAAGGCTGTGCTTTCTACGAGCGGGCGACGGGCATTCTTGCCGATCTGGAGGACGCCGAGCGCGCGGCGGGCGTGGGTGAGCGGCCCGTCGGCCGCATCCGCGTCAATACCAGCGCGTCCTACGCCAACCATATCCTTGCCCCGCTCCTGCCGGAATTTCTGGCGCGCCATCCGGGCGTCACGCTTGATATCGTGCAAACCGACGCCGTGGTCGACCTGCTGGGTGAGCGCATGGATGTGGCCATCCGGGCGGGACCGCTGAAAAGCTCCAGCCTCGTTGCCCGCAAACTTGGCGAGACGGCGCTGATTATTGTTGCCGCACCGTCCTATCTTGTGCGTTGCGGCGAGCCGACCACCATTGCGTCTCTGCAGGAGCACAATCGCCTTGGCTTCGGCTATGCGCGGGCAGTGGACGGCTGGACGGTACGCGAGAATGGCGAAACCGTAGTGGTGCCAGCCACCGGCCGTGTACAGGCAAGCGACGGCGAGGGTCTGCGACATCTTGCCTTGGCCGGCGTCGGGCTCGCCCGCCTCGCTGCCTTCACGGTGCGGCATGACATAGCCTCAGGGCGGCTTGTACCGATCCTTGATCATCTCAGCACAGGCGACAGGGAAACATTCCACGCCGTCTATGTCGGCCAGGGCGGGCCGCTGCCCTCACGCGCCAGGGCGTTACTGGACTTCCTTGTCGAACGTGGAAGGGTGTGTTGACCCAAGCCTTGCTTGCGGCGGCAACCGCGACAGGGACGGCTAAAGCCGGCCGGCCTTCATTTCCTGGGCCAGGTGGCGGCAGGCGCGCACGGTCAGAGCCATGATGGTGAGTGTCGTGCCCGCCACCCCACTGCTGGCAAAGGCGCTGGCGTCGGTGACGAAGAGATTGGGCACGTCCCAGCTCTGGTTGGAGCCATTGAGCACCGATTGGTCGGGCGAGCGGCCCATTCGTGCGCCGCCGGCCTCATGGATCGCCGCGCCCATCACCATGGTTTTGGTGAACATGCGGCGGAACAGGAAACGGCTGAGCGGATCGGCATCGGGATAGGCGCCGCGACCCTTTTCGACCAGGCCCAGCGGCGAGCCGATAAATTCGAGTTCCCCGCCGGTTTCCTCGACAATTTCGGTCAAGGTAGCCAATTGCCTGGTCAGCGTGGCCTCGTCTGCGGGACCCATCTTGCAGCGGATATGCGGCACGGCAATGCCCCAGCCGTCCTTGCGCTTGGGATCGATGGTGACGCGGTTGTCGGCCGTGGGCTGCATGACGCCGAAGCCGAAGAACGACAGCCGCGCATTGCCCGAGGAGCCGGTGGGATACCGCCCGATCGAGCCCTGGAAATTGAATTCGCTCGCCGCCATGCCGTCCTTGCCGACAAAGCGGGGCACGAAAATGCCACCGGATGGGCCATAAAACGGGTCCGGCGGCGCCGTATCAGCGCTCGTCGCGCCCTTGACCCTTGGATAGGAGCCGGTGGCGATGCAGGGCAATTGATCCATAAAGTAGCGGCCCAGCGTGCCCGAACTATTGCCCAGCCCATTGGGATGGCGGGCTGACGCCGAATTGAGCATCAGGCGGATACTCTCGACCGGGGAGGCGCAGAGCACCACGGCCGAGGCAGTGATGGTGCTGCGCTGGCCGGTCAGCCGGTCGATGATTTCGGCGCCGATGGCGCGTCCGGTCTGCTCGTCGGTCAGCACCCTTTGGGCAATGGCATTGTAGCGGATATCGAGATTGCCGCTGGCCATGGCATCACGCAGCGGACGCAAAATGCGGGTCGGCTCCGGCCCGATATAGCGCCAGGTGATCACCCGGCGATCCGGCCATTTGCCTTCCAGATCCGCCTTGAACAGCTGCTCGGCCTCGGTCAGCCGCGCTTCATGGGTATAGACGCTGTCGGGCTGGGTCGGGACATTGTCGTCGCGGCCGTAGATTTCCAGGCACCGCTCCACCTCTTCGTAATAGGGCACCAACTCATTGTAGGAAATCGGCCAATCCTCGCCCTGCCCCGTCCGGGTGCGCGTCTTGAAATCATCGTCGGTCCAGCGCAGCAGCGCGCGCCCGAATGTATGGGTGCGCCCGCCGGCCTGGCGCCCGCGGATCCACACGAAAGGAGCGTCTGGCGGGGTCGTATAGGGATGCTGGCGATCGTTGACGAACAGGTTGCGCATGCGCATGTCGAAATAGGCGGCCCGCGCCTGTACCCCCTGCCCGCTGAGCGTCGCCTTGGCGCGTTGCCACAGATTGATATCCGACTGGCGGATCTTGCTCTTGACCTCGAAATCCTTGGGACCGATTTCCGGCCCTGCCTCCAGCAGCACCACCTTGAGGCCCTGAGCCGTCAGCTCGCGGACGGCAAACGAACCCGACGCGCCTGAGCCGATAACCATCGCGTCGAACTGGGCTTTAGACATCTATCGGCTTTCTGTGGTGAAGCGCCCGGCCTGGGCGCGGGATGGAACTAGGAGGGATCGGCCGGCAGCGCGCGCACACTCTGGCGCAGCACCAATTGGCAAGGCACTTCGGTCCGCAGGGGCGGTCTGGGGAGATCCCCCAGGGCCATGCCGATCACCAGATCGACGGCGCGCCGCCCCATTTCGGCGGTGGATTGCTGGACCGTGGAGAGGCTGGGCGTCATGAAGGCACCCACCGCCGCGCCGTCGAAGCCGACCACCGAGACATCGCCAGGCACGCTCAGCCCGCCATCAAGGACGGTTTTGATGAAGCCGATGGCAGTGTCGTCATTGGCGCAGACCACGGCCGACGGGCGGTCCTGCGGCGCCAGGGCGAGATAACGCTGCGCGGCGCTGGTACCCCCGCTGAAGCAGAAATCGCCCTGCATCGTGCTGAGTTCGTCCGGCGGCAGGCCGCAGCGCTGCAGGGCCAGGCGCACACCCTTGAGGCGTTCCACGTCGTGGTAATTGTCCGGCCGGCCGCGAATATAGACAAACCGCGTATGCCCCAGGCCGACAAGGGCCTCCACGGCCTCCCCGATCGCCGCGCTGTCATTGCTGATCACGCTGGGCACGTTCTGCGCGCTCATGTCGAAATGCAGCGAGACCAGCGGCAGGCCGGCTTGCAACAGGTTGCGGTCCCCGATGCTGGGGACGGGGCTGGCCATCAGCAACACGCCCGATATTGTGCCGCCAAAGGCCAGCGCCAGAATATGCTCGTCGGTCTGGGCCTCTCGCGACACATTGGCGATAACCAGGGAATAGCCCCGCGCCGTCAATGCGGCCGCAGCCGAACGCAGCACTTCGAGCACGGTCTGGGAGGCGCCGATATAGAGCTCGTCGGGCAGCACGATCATGATCGTGCGCGTCTGCCCGATGCGCAGGTTGCGCGCAGTCTGGTTGACGATATAGCCCAGCTTGCGGGCAGCGGCCTCGACCTTGAGCCGGGTCGGCTCGGCGATTCGCCCCGGCATGGTCAGCGCGCGGCTGACCGTGGATGGCGCCACCCCGGCCTCGCGCGCAACATCGGCAACGGATGGCGCAGATATCCGGTCAGGCGCTGGTTTTTTGCTCATCGCTGTCCCTCCTTTGCCCTTCTTGCCGGTAAAAATCGTGTGCCGTCAAACACGTAACACAGCCTAATTTTGGTGCACTTTTTCCGCTTGCGCACCAAAACGCCATGTGCAATCAATATCGCGTTGGCAATCGATTGCCAATCCAAAAACATTCAGATCGATGAAACAAAGCGCCGCAAAAACTTTGCTGGTGTCGGGTAGGAGCGCGTCGTGGCACTGCACGCCAAAATAGACATGGCAGTTGATCTTGTAACTTTCTTCCATCCCGAATTCTGGGGTGTTGGAAATCACGGAGATATTCTTGCTTTCGCCGAATCAAAACCTGAATTGTTCTGGAACAAAATTCTCGACACTGTCGCTGCGGCCGGCTTGCGCGGTATCGAGCCCACCTTTTCCCCATTCAACTGGCAGCATGCCATCAAGACCTTCGGTTCCGTGGCCGGGTTTTCCCGCGCCATGGAACAGCGCGGGCTGACGCTGGCCAGCGGCTTCTTTGCCGATCTGGAGCATGGCAGCGACATCGCCGATCCGGCGGTCCGCTCCAAGCTGTTCGATCTCGTCAAAGCCTATGCCGAGGTGATCGCGGCCTGTGGCGGGGATGCCATGGTGGTGGGCCTGCCCATGCGCCGCACCCGCGACGCCGAGCCGCCGCTATTTGTCGACCTGCCCTATGCCCAGCGCATTGCCGAGGTGATCAACGAATTGGGCGCGCTGACACTGCGCAATGGGGTCAAACTCGCCCTCCATACCGAAGCTCATTCCGTGTTCTGCACGTCGCGCGATGTCGATCTGTTCATGCTGTTGACCGACCCGCTCTATGTCGGCTTCTGCCCCGATGCCGCGCACCTGCTGGGTTCGGGCGCCGATCCGGTGGCGGTCACCACTCGCCATATCGACCGGCTCGTCGTGGCACATTGGAAAGACGCCACCGGCGTCATGCCCTTCGACATTCCCATCGATGCCAGCATCCACGACAGCCACCAGGCCTATTTCTGCCGCCTGGGCGCCGGGCGGGTGGATTGGCCGGCCTGGGCGCGCATGTATCGCGACCACAATATTTCCGGCTGGGCGGTTCTCGAACTCGATGCCGCCGCCGATCCCCTGTCCGAAATGATCGCCTCACGGCAATTCGTCGAGACCACTCTGCTCCCCATCATCGGCTAAAGCGCGACGGCCAGCCCGCTCGCTCTGTGCAAGGAAGGACTACCCCCAATGCGTCTACTCCTGCCTAGTCTCACCGCCCTGCTGCTGGTTTCGACCGCCCAGGCCCAGGACCTCACTGCGGAAGTTGCCCACTCCTGGACCTCGGGTGGCGAAGCCGCCGCGGTCAAGGTCATTTCCGATGCCTTTACCGCCCGGGGCGGCACATGGGTCGATTGGTCCGTGGCCGGCTTTGAAAGCGCCAATGCGGCCTATATCAGCCGCCTGCTCGCCGGTGACCCGCCCACCGCCAAGACTGCTGTTGCCGGGCCCGAAGTCACCGAGCTGATCGCCCAGGGCCTGATGAACGATATCGACACTGCTTTCCACGCCGCCGTGCCCGATGGGGTAGTGCCCCAGGTCGTGCTCGACGCCATCACCATGGACGGCAAGGTCTATATGGCGCCCACCGGCATGCATGCGGGCAGCTGGATGTTCTATTCCATGCCGGTGTTCGAAAAGGCCGGCATTACCGAGGCCCCGACCAGCTGGGACGAATTTTTCGCTGCCATGGACAAGATCAAGGCGGCGGGCCTGGTGCCGATCGCCTGGGGCGGCCAATCATGGCAGGAAGGCATCGTCTTCCATGCCGTGGTGCTCTCCACCATTGGCGCCGAAGCCTTCACCAAACTCTATAAGGACAGTGACCTGTCGGTCATCGACACGCCCGAATTCGCCGAGGCGGTCAATGTCTTCGGCCGTATGCGCGACTATGTCGATGCCGGCGCACCCGGCCGCAACTGGAATGACGCCACGGCAATGGTGATCCGGGACGAAGCCGGTGTGCAATTGCTGTCCGACTTCATCAAGGGCGAATTCACCACGGCCGGCGAAACGCCGGGCATCGATTACGGCTGCGCCCTCACCCCGAGCACGGATTCGCTGATCTTTTTGGCCGATGCCTTTACCTTCCCCAAGACCGGCAATGCCGACGAGGACAAGGCGCAGGCGCTGCTGGCCGAAGCCGTACTCGATCCCAGGGTGCAGGCCGATTTCTCGGCGCTCAAGGGCTCGCTGCCGATCCGCACCGACGTGGACACATCGGGCCTCGATGCCTGTGCGCAAACGGCGATCGAACTGGTCAAGCAGGACAAGATCGTTCCCGACGCCGCCATGACACTGTCGCCCGCCATCAATGGCGGCTTCAAGGATGCCGTGGGTGCCTTCTTTGCCGATCCGGCGATGACCAGCGAAGCCTTCATCGAGCAATACAAGGCCGCTTTCGCCAATGGTTGATCAATCGGGCGCACGCACCACTGCGTCACCCCCCGGCCGATCCAAGGTCACCGGCAGGCTACGCCTGCCGGTAGCCGCCATGGCGGCGCTGACGCCGGCCTGGCTCATCATCCTCCTGGTCTATCTGGGCACCACGGTCTGGACGGTGCAGATTTCGCTGACCAAATCCCGCATGCTGCCGTCCAGCGAATTTGCCGGCCTGTCGCAATATCAGCGCCTGTTTGGTACCGCGCGCTGGTCCAATTCCATCGAGAACGTGCTGACCTTCGGCGTGGTCTACGTGCTGGGCGCCATGGTGGTGGGCCTGCTGCTCGCCATCGCCATCGACCGCCGCGTGCGCTTTGAAAGCGCCTGGCGCACCATGTTTCTCTATCCCTATGCGCTGTCCTTCATTGTCACCGGCCTGATGTGGCAATGGCTGATGAACCCCGAAATCGGCATCCAGGCCACCGCACGAGCCGCAGGGCTGGGCTGGTTCACCTTCGATTGGACCACGCGCTCGGACATGGCCATCTATGCTGTCGCACTGGCCGGCATCTGGCAGAGCGCGGGCCTCGTCATGGTTCTCATGCTGGCCGGACTGCGCGGCATTGACGCCGATCTCTGGCGTGCCACCCGGATCGAAGGTATCCCCATGTGGCGCACCTATCTCACCATTGTGCTGCCGCAGCTGGGCCCCTCGGTGGCCACCGCCTTCATGCTGCTGACCATGGGCGCCGTGCGCACCTTTGACCTGGTGGTGGCACTGACCAATGGCGGCCCCGGACAATCCACCGAAGTGCCGGCCAAGTTCATCATGGATAGCCTGTTCGCCCGCCAGGACCTGGGGCTGGCTACGGCCGGCGCCACCGTGATGCTGTTCACCGTGATGGCCGTCACCATTCCCATTCTTTATGCGCGCGATATCTGGACGCGCCGCCAGAACGGAAGGCTCTGATGCGCGATCCCTTTCCCGCCACGGCCCGCGGCCAGCGCCCGCAACGGCTGACCACTGCGCGCATCGGCCTATATGCTTTTCTGCTCATCGCCGCGCTGTTCTTCCTGCTGCCGGCCTATGTGATGATCGTCACCTCGTTCAAGAGCATGGGCGAAATCCGCTCGGCGCAGATCTTTTCCCTGCCGCAGATGCTGGATTGGTCATACTGGCTCGAGGCCTGGTCGAGCGCCTGTGCCGGGGTCAATTGCAACGGGGTGAGCGTCGGCTTCTGGAACTCGGTCAAGATCACCGTCCCCGCCACCATCCTGTCGGTGTTGCTGGGCGCGGTCACCGGCTATGCCCTCTCATTCTGGAAGCCGCCGGGCTCCAAGCTGCTGTTTGCCGCCATCACCATTGGCGGCTTCATTCCGCTGCAGATCTTCCTCTTTCCTATGGTGCGCGCCACCGCGGCGCTCGGGCTCTATAATTCACTGGCGGGCATCGTATTGGTGCATGTCGTGTTCGGCCTGCCGCTGACCACGCTGCTGTTCCGCAATTACTACGCCGCAATACCCGTGGAATTGTTCAAGGCCGCGCGCGTCGATGGGGCGGGCTTCTGGCGCATTTTCTACGCGCTGATGCTGCCGCTGTCATTGCCCATGCTGGTGGTAGCCGGCCTGATGCAGATGACCGGCATCTGGAACGATTTCCTGCTCGGCCTGGTCTTTGCCGGTCGCGACAATCTTCCCATGACGGTGCAGCTCAACAATATCGTCACCACTACGACTGGCCAGCGGGAATACAATGTCCATATGGCCGCCACCGTCCTGACCGCGCTGGTCCCGCTTGTCGCCTACTTCGTCTCCGGCCGCTGGTTCGTCCGCGGCATCACTGCCGGTTCCGTAAAAGGTTAGCTGCCATGCCCGTTCCCGTCTCCCTGCGTTCCGTCGCTATCGGCTATGGCAGCACCGCCGTGGTCAAGGATTTCGATCTCGAGATCGCCGCAGGCGAATTCCTCGTGCTGCTGGGCCCCTCGGGCTGTGGCAAATCCACCCTGCTCAATGCCATTGCGGGCTTGTCCGATCTTTCGGATGGTGAAATCTGGATTGGCGAGCGCAATGTCACCTGGGCCGACCCCAAGGATCGGGGCATCGGCATGGTGTTCCAGTCCTATGCGCTCTACCCCAATATGAATGTCGAAAAGAACCTCAGCTTCGGCCTGCAGGTCGCCGGCATGGCCAAGGACGAAATTGCCCGCCGGGTCAAGCGCACGGCGGCAATCCTGCAACTCGAGCCCTATCTTCAGCGCCGCCCGGCCGCGCTGTCCGGCGGCCAGCGCCAGCGCGTGGCGATCGGGCGGGCTTTGGTGCGGGATGTCGATATATTCCTCTTTGACGAACCGCTCTCCAATCTCGACGCCAAATTGCGCACCGAGCTGCGCGTCGAAATCAAGAAACTGCACCAGGAATTGGGGAGCACGATGATCTACGTGACCCATGACCAGGTGGAGGCCATGACCTTGGCGGATCGTATCGCCATCATGCGCGATGGCGTTATCCAGCAATTGGCCAGCCCGCGCGAAATCTACCACCGCCCCGCCAATCTGTTCGTTGCCGGCTTCATCGGCTCGCCGGCCATGAATCTGGTCTCGGGTGCGCTGGTGCCCAAGGCGGGCAAGACGTTCTTTCGCTCCGAACTTGGTACATTCGAGCTGCCACAGTCTGCGCCGCAGTCCGCCGAGGAACGCGCCGTCATTGCCGGGTTGCGGCCCGAACAGATCGTGCTCGGCACGGCTTCGGGCCTGCCGGGTTTTGCCGCCAAGGTCAGCGTGATCGAGGCCATGGGTCCCGACACGATCCTGTGGTGCGAGGCCGAGAGCGGCGTTTTCAGCCTGCGCATGCCGGGCGATTTTGCTGGCGCGGTAGGCGACAGCGTGACGCTGGGGCTCGACCTCGCCAATGCGTCCTATTTTGACAGCGCCAGCGGCAAACGGCTTTAGTCCGGGGTCACCGCCCCGCTGGCAAGATCCACCTTGAAGCGCGTGGCCGGCAGGCCTGCCCCGTAGCGCATCATCATGCCGAAAAACCGGCCCAACTGCCGCTCGCTCGACTCTTCCGGCCAGCTGCGCGCGCCAAATAGCGCGGCCAGCTTTGCATAAGCCTCGAGCCGCGCTGCCCCGATCTCGCCCAATGCCAGATCGCTGGCCTTGCGCAGCTTGTACCAATCCACCACCGCCGTCATGAATGGCAATTTCGCCATGTCGGGCGCCAGCATCCCACCGGCCAGCCGGGCCACGGCACCAAGATTGACTCTTTCGACCATGCCGCGCAGGCTCTGTGGCCATTCGCGCGGCAGATAGCGGTCGCGCACCAGAAGATCGAGATGCCGGCCGATAAAGCCGAAGTGATCGGTGGCAGCGCGCAGGCCTTCATCATCATAGCCCGTTACCGCGCATTCGGCGGCATAGCGGGCAAAGCCCACATCATAGCCCGCCACATCGCGCAGCATCACCGTATCGACATGCAGTGTTTCGGCCGATAGCTCGCAGATCTTATAGGCCGGCGGGAACGCCACCGGCGCCGGCACCGCCATATTGAGTACATAGCCACGATCATCGGCGATGCGCGCCGTGTCATTGACGTGCCAATGCCCGCTGAAATGCAACTTCACCCCTGCCGCCAAAAACGCTTCCGACACGGCCGGCACCGGCATGCGGCGCGCGAACGTGGTCTTGCCCAGCAGGGCCAGTTCTTCGTCAATCGTGCTATCGAGCGGATCGACTACGGGATAGTGCGAAAACACCACCAATTGCTTGCCCAATTGCTGCGCCCGCGCGACCACATCGGCGGTCCAGGCCAGCAGATAGGGCTTGAACTCCAGCGCGGCATTCCAGCCCGCCTCCGAACAATCGGCAAACCCGTCGCCTTTGGGGCGATAGATATTGGCATCGAGCGAGAGCAGCCACAGGCCCGGCGCCGGCTCCACCAGATAGGAGGCGTCGACCATGTCCACACTCTGGCTGCCATCGTCCGAACGCACCGTATAAAGCCGGCTTGTCAGGGCATCATCGCTGCCGAAGGGGCTCTCCCAGTGAATATCCTGGGGGTGGCGCATGAAGCCGAGCCGGCCCAAAGCCGGCACGACGCGATCGTAACCGCCGGCAAGCATCGCCCCGGTCACCACGCGACCCGCAGCGTCAGCGTCACTTGCCTGCGCGTCGCTGGTCACCAGGTCATAGCGCCCATCGTCCCGCAGGATGCGCTTGGACTGGTGCCGCCCAGCCCGCGCAAACAGGTCGTGATTGCCCACCGTCATGAAAAAGCGCATGCCGAGCCTGGCCGTGTAGCCTTCGAGCAGGGTCAGGGCGCCGTCCACCGCATAGGCCTGCCCGTCATCGGTCAGGTCGCCCACGATGATGACTGTCTTGATACCCTGCGCAGCAATCTGGTCCAGCGCCGCACGGAATGCCGGCGCGCTTTCGTTGAAGACACGGGTGGATTCGGCGGTGTCGGCCAGGCTGCGCAGAAACAGCCGATCGCCCGTCCCGGTGAACGCCGCATCATGGAAATGCGGGTCGGCGATAACGGCAAAACGCGTCACGCTGGCTGGCCCTGTCCGGCTTCCGATGCCGGCCCGGCGGCTTCGATCTTTTGCTCCAGCGTGACGCTCATCTCACTCAACTCCAGGAAGAAGCGGTCATTGCACGCGCGTGCAAAATGGTCAATGCGCAAGCGGCGCAGAGGCCAAAACTCGTGGAAAATGGGGAACACTTGGGCCGTTGAGACATTGGTTCCGGAGTTTACAAGGAGGCCAGCAATGCCGGACCGCTTTACCATGCAGGATCCCCGTTACCAATATTCCGCCCCGCCCTTTCCCGCCCAGCCGCAATCGCCGCCAGGCATTGTGGGCAAGATGGAGCCGGCGCCGGATCATGGCGAAGACAGCTATGCCGGCTTCGGACGGCTATTGGGCCGCAAGGCGCTCATCACCGGCGGCGATTCGGGCATTGGGCGGGCAGCTGCCATTGCCTATGCCCGCGAGGGCGCCGATGTCGCCATCAATTTCCTGCCCGAGGAGATCGAGGACGCCAATGAGGTGATCGGCTATATCGAAAAGGCCGGCACCAAGGCCGTGGCCCTGCCCGGCGATATTTCCAATGAGCAAACCTGCAAATCCATCGTCGCCGATGCGGTGGAGCAATTGGGCGGGCTCGATATCCTGGTTATCAACGCCGCTCGCCAGCAGGCGCGGGAATCGGTCGGGGAGGTCACCTCGGCCGATTTCGACAAGACGCTGAAGACCAATCTTTATGCGCTGCACTGGCTGGCCAGGGCTGCGACGCCGCACCTGCCGCCAGGCGCGGCAGTGATCACCACGACCTCGATCCAGGCCTATGAACCATCGGCCCACCTGCTCGACTATGCCACGACCAAGGCGGGCATCGCGGCCTATACCAAGGCACTGGCCGAGCAGCTGATCGAAAAAGGCATCCGCGTCAATGCAGTGGCGCCCGGCCCGTTCTGGACAGTCTTGCAGCCCAGCGGCGGCCAATTCCCCGAAATGGTCAAAACCTTCGGCCAGAACAGCGCCTTTGGCCGGCCGGGGCAGCCGGTCGAATTGGCACCCATCTATGTCCTGCTCGCCTCCCAGGAAGCCAGCTTCATCACCGGCGAAGTCTTCGGGGTCACCGGCGGCAAAGGCATCGCCTAGCATGGCGCATGACGAACCCTGGTATCTGGATGCGGTTTTCTATGCCATCGACGTCAAGCGGTTTGCTGACGCCGATGGTGACGGCATCGGTGATTTTCCCGGGCTGACCAGCAAAATCCCCTATCTGTCAGACCTGGGCGTGACCTGTGTCTGGCTGCTGCCGTTCTTTGCTTCGCCCGGCCGGGACAATGGCTATGACGTCAGCGACTATTACCGTATCGACCCCCGGCTCGGCACAACGGCCGATTTCCTCGATTTCCTGCATGAAGCGGGCGAGCGCGGCATCCGCGTAATCATTGACCTCGTGGTCAATCACACCTCCGACGAACATCCCTGGTTCGAGGCCGCCCGGCGCGACGAGCGCTCCCGGTTCCGGGATTATTACGTCTGGAGCCGGGACGCCCCGCCCGTCAAACCCGATGATCAGTCGGTCTTTCCCGACGACGAGGCCACGATCTGGACCTATGACCAGGTGGCTCACGCTTTTTATTATCACAAGTTCTATCGCTTCCAGCCCGATCTCAATACCGGCAACCCGGCCGTGCTTGAAGCCATTGAACATGTCATGGATTATTGGATTTCGCTGGGTGTCGCCGGCTTCCGGCTCGACGCCATTCCCTTCGTCATCGGCCAGAACGGGCTATCCACGGCCGATCCTGACAATCCGGACGGCGTACTGCAGAGGTTCAACACCTATATGCAGGACCGGCGCCCCGGCGGCCTGCTGGTGGGCGAGGTCAATCTGCCGCCCGCCGAGACCGGGCGTTATTTCGGGCAGGGCGACCAGCTTGGCCTGCTCTTCAATTTCCTCTTGCCCTGCTATGTCTTTGCCGGGCTGGCCACCGAACAGGCCGCCCGCATTTCCGAGGCCCTGGACCTGCTGCCCGAGCCACCGCCCGATTGCGGCTGGGCCAATTTCCTGCGCAATCTGGACGAGCTGGATTTCTCGCAGGTGCCCGCCGGCGTCAGGGCCGAGGCCTTTGCCACCTTTGCCAAGGACCCCAAGGCCGTGGTGCATGACCGCGGCATCAGGCGGCGCATCGCCCCGATGCTGGACGGTAATCGCCAGCGGATCGCCATGGCCCTGAGCCTGACCTTGTCGCTGCCCGGCGCATCCGTGCTGGTCTATGGCGATGAAATCGGCATGGGCGATAACTTGTCTCAGCCCGACCGCCTTTCGGTCCGCTCGCCCATGCAATGGACCTCCGGCAAGAACGGCGGCTTTTCCAAGGCCGCGCCATCAAAGCTCATCCAGCCGGCGCTTGACCAGGGGCGCTTCGCCTATCGCCATGTCAATGTCGAACAGCAGGCCAAAGATCCCGCCTCCCTGCTTGGCCAGGTCAAGGCGCTGATCCGCGCCAAACGCCAGGTGAGCAAGCTGCTGCGCGGACGCGCCTTTCCGGTATCGAACGACAATCCGGCGGTGCATGTCCGTGCCGTCGGGGATGGCGTTAATCTGGTACTCGTTGCTCACAACCTGTCCGGCGAGCAGCAGGATATTACGCTCGGTCTGGGCGAACATTTCGCGGCTCAACTATCCGATCTGCTCGGCAGTGACACATTCGACATCCACGGCACATTGGCCTTGTCCCTGCCCCCCTATGGCTATCGCTGGCTGGAAGGCGCCAAGCGCAATTGGCCCGCTTAGGAAACCGCTGCCGCCAGGGCGCGTTAAGCTCAGGCAAGACGAGGAGGTGAAACCATGACCACCGACTTCAAGCTGCTGGCCAAGGTTCTGGTGGACCAGCATTACGCCGCCGGACCTGACCGGCTCAAAGAAGTGTTGGCCCAGGCGCTAGCGGATGCATCGGCTCCCGCACAGCCGGACGGCCAGCCGCGCGAGCGGCTGCTGGAAGAGGTTGCCGAGCTCGAAAAGACCTCCCAGCGCGGCTCCGAATAGGGCGGCCACGCCCCGGGTGCATGCGGCCACTGATCATATTGCAAGCGCAGAACGCTCCGCTGCGCCGGCGCGTCGCGTTGACCATGGCGCTCACGCCGCAGATATTGCTTGCGGGCTCAGGCATCGCGGCTGGCCTCGGTGGCGCGCGCCAGTTCGAACGCTTCATCCTCGCTCAACGCCATGCCGGCTGGCTGCAACTCACCCCATTCGGGGCGCCACAAATCATCGCTTTGCAGCGTCACCACGATTTCGGCAAAGCCATGCAAATCCACGGCGGCCCGCGCCGCGTTGAACGCTTCGGGTACGGAGTGGTAGGTCGCTTCGCCAGCCTTCACGCCGCCCCGCAATGGCCACCGCACGGTCGCCAGAATTGCGCCCTCTGCATTGCGTTCGATGCCGATGGTGACGGCATCGGGGGCTTCTGCCCCCTTGGCTATTTGACGGAAGCATTTCATTTCCCGCGCTCCGCTAGTTCGCCTCCTCGGACGCCGCGAAGCCGCCTTCATCGCACATCGTCAGGGTCAGGGTTTCGATGTCGATCGCTCCGGACTGCGCGCCAGGGTCAGCGGTCACCGGATCGGTAGCCGGTGCTTCTGTCATCGTGGTTTCCGGTGTTTGCGTTCCCGTAGTGCCCTGTTGATAGCGCAACTCGTCGCAGCGCTCCTGGATGGCGTCAACCTGTTCGGCCGGCACCGCCTGCCCGCCGATGACATGCTCCTGCGCCATGGCCGCGGGGGAAAGACCCAGACAGGCGGCAAGGGCAATGGACGCAAAAGTGCGATGGATGGGCATGATATGTCTCCTCATCGTTGATCAGGACCAACGCATTACCCGGCCCGGATGTTGCGCGGAAACTGCGGGGCTGCCCCACGCGGATGCAACCTTCCCCGCGCCAGCGCCGTTGGCCTCCCTACAAAACTTCGTGCGGAACGGAGAATTCCCGATGGCCATCGCCCATCGTATTTCGACCAATCTTCTGACCCGGGACATTGCCGCCAGCACCGAATTCTATCGGGCGCTCTGCGGCTTCCGGCAGGTGCATACCCAAACCTGGTACGTAGTGCTGGCCACCCAGCCGGACAGCCCCTTTCAACTGGGCCTCATCGACTGGGTCAGTGAATTCGTCCCCCGTGCCGCACGGGGCGTGGCCCAGGGTTCGTATCTGGAAATCGTCGTCGATGATGTCTCCGCCGCCATCGATGCGATCCGTCCCTTCGAGGTGGAAATCATCGAGGAGCCCATGACCTTCGGCGAACAGGTTCGCGCCGTGATCCGTGATCTGGACGGCCACGTGATCGACCTGACCACGCCGCATGCTCGCTACGTCATTCCGCCGCGCAAGGCGGTGGGCTAGCCCCGACCAGGGATCGATTTGTCGCTCGCCAGCGTTGTTGCGGCACATTGTTGCTCGCGATCAGGGTGAAGCAGTGTCGCAAAAGAACATCTTTACGCGTTTTTCCAGTGGTGTTTCCCACGCCGCCGGCAAGCCTCTCGCCTTCGGCACCGCGCTGCTGGGCGTGGTCGTCTGGGCCGTGTCGGGACCGTTCTTCGGCTTTTCCGAAACCTGGCAATTGGTCGTCAACACCAGCACCACGATTGTCACCTTCCTGATGGTCTTTGTGCTGCAGAACACGCAGAACCGGGATAGCGAGGCCCTGCACGCCAAGCTGGACGATCTCATCCTGACCAGCAAAACGGCAAGGAACGACTTCATCGGCGCTGAACGGCTCAGCGAGCACGAAATCAAGCAATTGCACCAGGATGTCGAACGGGCGGCAAACGGTGCGCCAGATGACAACAATCAGCCCGAGAGTGATCTCCGCACCACCGTCTCGCCGGCGCCTTAAGCGGCGCTACTTGCGCACGGCATCGTCATTGTCCAGCGGCTGCTCCAGCCGCTTGCCGCGCGGGTTGTTCACCGGCCGTCCCAGATCATCGATATTGTCGTCCGCCGGCCGCTCGCCACCATCCAGCCCTCGCCGCAGCAAGGCGTCGGCATGGCGCTGGCGCAGGCATTTATCGAGCGCTGCGAACCAGTATTCTTTCTCGCGCCCGAACGGGCGGCCATCATTCTCCCAGAGAAAATAGGCCGTATCCCGCACTGCCGCCTCGAAATCCTTGTCCACCCAGGGGTCGTTGTCGTCAGCCATTCTGAAATCCTCCGGTTGAGCGGTGAACCCTCTGCAGGAGCAATGCCTGGGAGCCGGATTTAGTTCAGCCTGTGCAAGTCATGATGGTGCCCATGCAACGCGCGTGAAGCCAAATCGGGTGCTGCGGCAGCACGTTGACATTTTATCAAGTCAATGACAGCCTTCCCCTCGAGTGAGCCGCACCGCGCTAAGCGATGCTCCTCACTGTCTAGCGTCGTGTCTGTTCCTGCATTGAGGTCACCGGAGGGGGTGATGCAAGGAGCGTGGCCATGCCAGTGACCAAAGTGCGAAATTACGGCCGTCCAGGTCCGCTTGTTTACGGCGGATGCTTGCTCGCCGTTGCACCGCGATCTCTCCCGCCGGATGGAAGGTGAGGGATCATGTTCGTTGCTGTCATTATGGTGGTTATCGTCGTCGCGTCGGTGGCGTTCCATGTCTTCAGCCCATGGTGGTTTTCGCCGCTGGCCTCGAACTGGGGCTATATCGACGGCACGATGGTGCTGACCTTTGCCATTACCGGCGCGGTTTTTGCCGCCGTGGTGCTGTTCGTGGCCTATTGCCTCTATCGCTTCCGCCATCAGGAAGGCCGCAAGGCCAGCTACGAGCCCGAGAACAAGCGGCTCGAAGGCTGGCTGACCGCCCTCACCGCCGGCGGCGTCATCGCCATGCTGACCCCGGGCCTGTTCGTGTGGGCGCAATATGTCGAAGTGCCCGACACCGCCACCGATATCGAAGTGATCGGCCAGCAATGGCTGTGGAGCTTCCGCCTGCCCGGCGAGGACGGCAAGCTGGGCGCTGCCGATAATCGCCTGATCGGAGGCGATAACACGCTGGGGGTAAGCCCCAATGACCCGCTGGGGCAGGATGATCTGCTGATCGAGGGGGGCGAGCTCATCCTGCCGGTCGACAAGCCGGTCCGCTTCCTGCTGCGCTCGGTCGATGTGCTGCACGATTTCTACGTGCCCGAATTCCGCGCCAAGATGGACATGATCCCCGGCTCTGTGACCTATTTCTGGGTCACCCCGACCAAGACCGGCACCTACGAAATCCTATGCGCCGAACTCTGCGGCGTCGGGCATTCCTATATGCGCGGCACCGTCACCGTGGTCACCGACGAAGAATACCAGGAATGGCTGACGTCGCAGTCGACATTTGCCAGCCTATCCTCCTGAATCAAAAGGGGGCTGAAGCGCCAGGCCGCATGAGACGGCCGCACTTCAAAGAGGAGAGTTGAGGAGGAATTTATGGCCGACATCCCCCATGACGCGAGCGCCACTGTGCCGCCCGCCGAACTCGAGGAGATGGAACTTTACCACGCCCATAGCTGGTGGACGAAATACGTCTTTTCCCAGGATGCCAAGGTCATTGCGGTGCAGTATGCGGTGACCGCTTTGGTTATCGGCTTTGTGGCGCTGGTGCTGTCCTGGCTGATCCGCCTGCAACTGGGTTTCCCCGGTCTGGTCGAATTCATCGATGCCGACCGCTATTACCAGATCATCACCATGCACGGCATGATCATGGTCGTGTATCTACTGACCGCGCTGTTCCTGGGCGGCTTTGGCAATTACCTCATCCCGCTCATGGTGGGCGCCCGGGACATGGTGTTCCCCTATGCCAATATGCTCAGCTTCTGGCTCTATTTCGTCGCCGTCATGCTGCTGGTGATCAGCTTTTTCGTGCCGGGCGGGCCGACCGGTGCCGGCTGGACGCTCTATCCGCCGCAAGCGATCCTCTCCAATACACCGGGCCAGCAATGGGGCATCATGCTCATGCTGGTGTCGCTGATCGTCTTCATCATCGGCTTTACCATGGGTGGCCTCAACTACACTGTCACCGTGCTGCAGGCGCGGGCCCGCGGCATGACGCTGATGCGCCTGCCCCTCACCATCTGGGGCATTTTCGTCGCCACCGTCATGGCGCTGCTGGCCTTCCCGGCTCTGTTCGTCGCCGCGGTCATGATGCTGTTCGACAAATATCTGGGCACCAGCTTTTTCATGCCCACACTGATCGAAATGGGCGAGCAGCTCAGCTATGGCGGGGGCAGCCCGATCCTGTTCCAGCATCTGTTCTGGTTCTTCGGCCACCCCGAAGTCTATATCGTCGCCCTGCCCGCCTTCGGCATCGTCTCGGACCTGATCAGCACCCATGCCCGGCGCAACATCTTTGGCTACCGCATGATGGTCTGGGCCATTGTCGGCATCGGCGTGCTCAGCTTCGTGGTCTGGGCGCACCATATGTATGTCAGCGGCATGAACCCCTATTTCGGGTTCTTCTTTGCCACCACGACGCTGATCATCGCGGTGCCGACGGCCATCAAGGTCTACAATTGGGTGCTGACGCTGTGGCAGGGCGATATTCATTTCAATCCGCCCATGCTGTTCGCCCTGGGTTTCATCGTCACCTTCGTCAATGGGGGCCTGTCCGGCCTGTTCCTGGGCAATGTGGTGGTCGACGTGCCGCTCTCGGACACCATGTTCGTGGTCGCCCATTTCCACATGGTTATGGGGGTGGCGCCGATCCTGGTGATCTTTGGCGCCATCTATCACTGGTATCCCAAGGTCACTGGCCGCATGCTGGGCGACGCCATGGCCAAGTTCCATTTCTGGGTCACGTTCCTGGGCGCCTATCTCATTTTCTTCCCCATGCATTATCTGGGCCTGATGGGGCTGCCGCGCCGCTATTTCGAGACCGAAGGCATTATGATCATGCCCGAGTCAGGGCACAGCCTGAACGCCTTCATCTCGATCATGGCCTTCATCGTCGGCTTTGCGCAGCTGGTCTTCGTGTTCAACCTGATCTGGAGCCTGCGCCACGGCAGGCCATCGGGGCCCAATCCCTGGCGGGCCACGACGCTGGAATGGCAGACGCCCACCACCCCGCCCCCGCATGGCAATTGGGGTGATCACCTGCCCAATGTCTATCGCTGGGCCTATGACTACAGCGTCCCTGGTGCCAAGGAGGATTTCATCCCCCAGAACGAGCCTGGCTCGGTGACCAAGGGAGACCCGGCATGAGCGCCATTCTGGGTTTCATCGCCATCCTCACCCTTATCGTGGGCTGGTTCCTGTCGCGCCAGGGACTGGCCACCAAGCCTTGGCTCGAAGTCGATTCCGCCGGTGGTCTGGCCACGCCAAACCCTAGCCCTTATGCTCCGGCGCAAGTTGGCCTGGGGGTGTTCCTGGCCGTGGTCGGCTCGCTCTTTGCCCTGTTGATCACCGGCTATCTGTTGCGCTCGGAAGGGTTGGACTGGCGGGACATGCCGCTGCCCTGGATCGTCTGGCCCAATACGCTGGCGCTCGTCGGCACCGGAATTGCGCTGGAATGGGCGCTACGGGCGGCCAATCGGGATGACAGGGGCGCGGTGCGAACTGGTGTACTGGTGGCGAGTGGGTGTGCGCTGCTGTTTCTAGTCGGCCAGTTCGCCGCCTGGCGCATGCTGGCGGCCAGCGGTAATTTCGTCAATTCGGGGCCGGCCGACAGCTTTTTCTATCTGATGACGGCGGCGCATGGGCTGCACGTCATTGGCGGCATGTTTGCCTTGGCCGGCACGTTCGAACGCATCCGGCGCAATGAGCGGGCCGAACGGATCAAGCTGAGCGTCGAGCTCTCCACCACCTATTGGCTGTTCATGCTGCTGATCTGGGCGCTGCTGCTGGCGGTTCTTTCGGGCTCGGCCGGTGAATTCCTGGCCTTTTGCGGCCAGATCCTGTCCCAAGGGGGAATGCCATGAGCGATCCTGCAGTGACACCATCCCGCGAGCCCACCGCGCGGCTACCCGGCTGGCGCGGCATCGCCGCCGACTGGTCCTCAGACCAGCGCTCGTTCAAGACGGCTTCCTGGGGCAAGGTGATGATGTGGGTGTTCCTGCTCAGCGACACCTTCATCTTCGGCTGTTTCCTGCTCTCCTATATGACGGCGCGCATGTCCACGACCGTGACGTGGCCCAATGCCAGCGAGGTCTTCTCGCTGGAAATTGCCGGCCACCACATGCCGCTCCTGCTCATCGCCATCATGACCTTCGTGCTGATCACCTCGAGCGGCACCATGGCCATGGCGGTCAATTACGGCTATCGCCGCGACCGCAAGAAGACCGCCATTCTCATGCTGCTGACCGCCGCCTTCGGCGCCATGTTCGTGGGCATGCAGGCCTTTGAATGGAGCAAGCTGATTTCCGAAGGCGTGCGCCCCTGGGAGAACCCGTTCGGCGCCCAGCAATTCGGCGCCATCTTCTTCATGATCACCGGGTTTCACGGCACTCACGTCACCATCGGCGTCATTTTCCTGCTGATCGTCGCCCGCAAGGTCTGGCGCGGCGATTTCGATACCGGCCGCCCCGGCTTCTTCACCGCCCGCAAGGGCCGCTACGAGATCGTTGAAATCACGGGCCTATACTGGCATTTCGTCGATCTGGTCTGGGTCTTCATTTTCGCTTTCTTTTACCTGTGGTGATTGAGAATGAGTCATTCAGCGACCGCCTCCGCAACGCCCGCCCCGAGCCATGACGAGAGCCAGCAACATCCCATCCGGCTCTATCTGGTGGTCTGGACCTGGCTCTTCATTCTCAGCGTCGGCTCGTACATGGTCGATATATTGCAGTTCCAGGGCCTGCTGCGCTGGGGCCTGATCATCGCGCTGATGCTGCTCAAGGCCGGGCTGATCGTCTCGATCTTCATGCATATGCGCTGGGAACGCCTGGCGCTGAGCTACGCCATCCTGGTGCCGCCGGTACTCATCCTGGTCTTCGTGGCGCTGATGGCGCTTGAGGCCAATTATACCCAACTGACGCGGGTGTTGTTCCTCAATAGCGGCACGTAGTTCACGGCCGCAACAAGCCCTCGATCAATTGGCGATAGGCCTCGGTCGCGCGTTTGGAGATCGTCACCGGGTCCTCGGCATTGGCGATCCATTGCGCCGCGTAGCATGACGCGCCGGTGACCATGCGGGCGGTCGCTTCGGTATCGATGTCGCGGATCACCCCGTCTGCCAGCAGGGCATCAAGGCTCGCCTTCATCGTCATGATGCAGCCATTGGCGCTGGGCCAGGACGCCGGATCGCCCAGCACGGCGGGCCCATCGCGCAGCAGAATGCGCCCAATCTCGGGCTCCAGCGCCATTTCGATATAACCGATCCCCTCCTCGACAAAGCTCTCCCACCGGCTTGGCGCTGCGGCGGCGCGCGCCTTCAGCCGTTCGTTCATTTCCCCGTCGATCTGGTTTACGACAGCCTCGAACAGCCCCTTTTTGTCACCGAAATGGTGATAGAGCGCCCCGCGCGTCAACCCCGCCGCCGCGGTGAAATCATCCATCGAGGCCTCGGCATAGCCCAGCGTGGCAAAGGCTTGCCGGCCCGCGGCAATCAACTTGGCGCGGGTTTCGACGATCATCTCGCTGCGGGTTCTGCGGGTCATAGCCATACCTATTCACATACGCGCCGAATGTCAATTGACATAGGTTTCGTATGCGACTACCTAATTGTCATACGCCACGTATGTGAAACCTGCTGTGGCACTTCATTAATGTCGAGGACGTTTCCAAATGTCGAACCCCTATGCAGAGATATTCAAAGCCCGCGGGGCCAAGGCATTCGCCAGCGCCGGCTTTTTCGCCCGCATGCCCATCGCCATGGCGCCCATCGGCATTGTCGCCATGCTGTCCCAGACCCATGGCGAATATTGGCTTGCCGGCGCCGTCTCGGCGACCTACGCGCTGACCAATGCCCTGCTCGCGCCTCAGATTTCGCGCGTGGTCGACCGGCTCGGCCAGGCCCGGGTGCTGGCGCCCACCACCATCATTGCGGTCATCGCCTTTGCCGTGTTGACCCTCGCCGCCAACCAGGGCTGGCCGGCCTGGACGCTCTTTGCCGCAGCGCTTGGTGCCTCGGTCATGCCCAGCTTTCCCGCCATGCTGCGCGCCCGCTGGAGCGAATTGTTCCGCGACCGGCCCGAACTGAACACCGCCTTTGCCTTTGAATCTGCCGCCGACGAACTGGTCTATATTGCCGGCGCCTCGCTCTCGGTGGGGCTCAGCGTCGCCCTGTTCCCCGAAGCGGGCCTCGTGGTCAGCACGCTGTTGCTCGCCTTGGGCGGTCTTGCCTTCATCGTGCAACGCTCCACCCAGCCCAGAACGCGCAGCAGTGCCGAAACCTCCGGCGCCTCCGCCATCTGGCAGCGACCTGTGCAGATCATCACCCTGGCCCTGATTTTCGTCGGCGCCATCTTCGCCACCGCCGAAGTCAGTGTCGTTGCCATCACCGAGGCGTGGGGCCAGCCCGGTGCGGCCAGCCTCGTCATCGGTGTCTATGCCGTGGGCTCCTTCGTCGTCGGGTTGATCATCGGCGCCCTCAACCTCAAAATGCCACTGGAACGGCAATTGGCCATCGCACTCTCCGTGCTGGCCATCACCGCCGTGCCATTGCTCTTCGTGCAGTCCGTGCCGCTCCTGGCCTTGGCGATCTTTGCCAGCGGCGTGGCCATCTCGCCCACCTTCATCACCGCCTTCGGGCTGGTGGAGCGCCGCGTTCCTGCCGCCATCCTCACCGAGGGCATCACCTGGGTGGTGACCGGCATCGGTATCGGCATGGCGCTGGGCGCCTTCGTCACCGGCTGGGTGGTCGATACCTACGGCCCCACCAACGGCTTCTGGGTCTCGGTCATCGCCGCCATGCTCGCTCTCGCCACTATCCTGCTGGGCCAAAAGACACTGGCGGGCGATGCCGATTGCCCGGACGCCCACCCGCAAGCTGCGGAATAGCCAAGCCACCGGGTCATTCCCACTTTCGCGGGAATGACCCGGCGGGTGAAGCAAATATTACTGCACCAGACAATCCCAACGCATACCTGCCTTCAAAAACTCACCCTTGCTCCGCAGGACGATCAATGCCTAATCTACCTTCATGCTTGATCATCCGTCCGCACCAAGTCTGTCTCCCAGTGTCCCCATGGACGCGTTGAGCGAGGTCCTGCAGGATTTCCGCCTCAGCGGGGTCAATTATGGCCGCTGTGAATTGCGCCATCCTTGGGGCATCACCTTTTCCGAACAGCCCCTGCTCCGCTTCCATTTCGTCAGCAAGGGCCCTTGCTGGCTGCATACCAAGGAGCATGGCTGGGAGGAGTTGCGCGATGGCGACCTCGTGCTGCTGCCCCAGGGCATTGCGCATCGCCTCGCCAGCGCGCCCGACGTACCCTGCACCTCGATCAAGACCTGCCAGGTCAAGACCTTTGGCGGCAATGTCTGCGAGGTTTTGCATGAGGGGACCGGAGAAACCAGCACGCTGTTTTGCGGTTCGATGGCGCTGGGCGCCCGTGCGATCCATCCGCTGCTCAATTTGATGCCCACCGTCATTCGCGGCTGCGATGTCGCCGCCAAGGATCCGCTGGTCGCGCCCCTGCTCGCGGCGATGACGGCCGAAGCCGGCCAGCCGCGTATGGGCGGGGCCACCATTCTGTCGCGCATGGCCGACCTGCTCACCGCCCGCCTGATCCGCTGCTGGGTCGATTGCACCAGTTCGTCCACCACCGGCTGGCTCGCGGCTATCCGCGACGTGCATGTGGGCCGGGCGCTGGCCGCCATGCATCGCGACCCCGGCCGCAGCTGGACGGTGGAGAGCCTGGCCGCTGTCGCCGGGCAATCGCGCTCGGTGTTTGCCGAACGTTTCAGTGCGCTGGTGGGCGAAGGCGCCGCCCATTATCTGACGCGCTGGCGCATGCAACTGGGCCAGGAATGGCTTGGCCAAGGCGGCCTGACGGTTGCCGAAGTCGCCATCCGGCTGGGTTATGAATCGGAAGCCTCGTTTGCCCGCGCCTTCAAGCGCACCACTGGCGCCTCGCCCGGCGCGGTCCGGCGGGAGATTTCCAGACAAACGGACATGGAATTCGGATTTTAGGACACATATCGTCCGGATCGCCTCGTCTATGAAGTTCCTCCAAATTCTGGAGACTCTTCTATGACAGACACAACTATTCCACTGGACGGCGACGCCTCCGCGCCAAGCCGCTGGAGCACCAGCACCTGGCTGGCCGTCGTTTCCATGGCCGCCGCCACCTTTGCGCTGGTATCGGCCGAATTCCTGCCCGCGGGCCTGTTGACCCCCATGGCTGCCGACCTGGGCATCAGCGAAGGCACGGCCGGACAGGTGGTCACCGCCACAGCCAGCGTCGGCGCCGTTGCGGCACTCTTTGCCAATTCCGCCATCGGCAAGCTCAACCGCAAGACGGTGCTGGTCGGGCTCAGTGCCCTGGCCATCGCCTCCAATATCCTGGCCGCCATGGCCACCGATTTCTGGCTTCTGCTGCTGGGCCGGGCAGGGCTGGGCATTGCGCTGAGTGGCTTCTGGTCGCTTTCGGCTTCCGTGGTCGCCCGGCTGGTCGGCGTCAATTCGCTGGGCCGGGGCATGTCCATCATCTTTGTCGGGGTATCGCTAGCCACCATTGCCGCTCCGTCCATCGGCGCCCTGCTCAGTGACTGGATCGGCTGGCGCACGGCCATGGCTGCAACGGCCGGCGCGGCCGCCATCGCCATGCTGCTGCAATTGGTCAGCTTGCCCAGCCTGCCGGCCGGCGAAGGCACACGTCTTGGAGACGTGTTCCGCCTGATGGGCCGCCGGGGTGTCCAACTGGGCATGCTCGCCGTGCTGCTGCTGGTCACCGGCCATTTCGCCGGCTTTGTCTATGTGCGCCCCTTCCTCGAACAGGTGACCCAATTGCCGGCCACCGCCGTCGCCTGGGCGCTGCTCGGCTACGGCGTCGCCAGCGTCATCGGCAATATTGCCGGGGGCCGCATGGCCGATACCAATATCCGCGCAGCCCTGGCCACCACCGGCACGACACTGGGCATTGCCGCCCTGGCCCTTGTGCTCTGGGGCAGCCATACCGGCGCGGCTTTCGGTTTCGTCGCACTTTGGGGCTTTGCCTTCGGCACCGCGCCAATCGTGTTGCAGACCAATCTGTCGCGCGCTGCACTGGATGCGCTGGAGGCCTCGGGAAGCCTCATGGTGGTCTGCTTCCAGCTTGCCATCGCCATGGGTGCGGTAGTCGGCGGCTATATCGTCGATGGTCTGTCGGTTGCCGGTCCCCTCACCTTGGCTGCGATTCTGTCGGCGCTGACCCTGGTGCTGGCCGTGCTGCAGCCGCGCAGCTAGACATCGCCTGCGGCCGGCAGCATTCCGCTGCCGGCCTCGATGCAGATTCAACCGCGCTGCGCCCGCAACCAGACCAGCATGTCGCCCGGCGCCCGATTGTCCCACAGATGGTAGGGCACCAATCGGGCGGTATCAGCCACCGTGTCGGGCGTTTGCTCGGTATAGAGCTCGTCGCTGGCAATCACTTCGCGCAGCACTGGCAGATCGATGGCGATGGCCTGGTTGAGATCGGGAATGACCGCCGTTTCCGAGCGGCCGAGGCCGTCACCCAGCAGGATCGAATTGAGCCCCACCGGGTTGTCGGTGCCTTCCAGGCAATAGACCAGCGGGCCGCGCATCACCGCAACGCGGCCGGCATCCTGCCGCACCTTGCCATTGGCCCGCAGCGCACGCGGCACCAACGGTAGGTTCAGTGCAACAACATCACCGGGATTCCACAGCCGCTCGATTCGCGCATAGCCCTTTTCGGCGCTGGCGCCGGGATCAACGCTCTCCCCGTTGACGGCCAATGTCGCGCCCTTGGCCCAGGCCGGAATGCGCAGCGAGAGGGTAAACTGCACCGGCTGGTCGACACCGATGGTGAGGCCAATGGCGCCATCCCAGGGATATTGGGTCTGCTGGCTCAGCGTGACCTTGGCGCCATTGCCCAGTTCCAGGCGAGCTGTGCTTTCGCCGTAGAGATGCACCGCCACTTCGTCCTTGGCCACGCCATACATATAGGAGCCGATCGAGGCGACGAGCCGCGCGATATTGGGCGGGCAGCAGGGGCAGGTATGCCAGGTCCAGCGATGATGCTTGCCGGTGCTTTCGAGCGGATTTTCATAAAAGAACGTCTTGCCGTCGCGCGACAGGCCGGCAATGGCGCCATTATAAAGTGCCTGTTCCATGATATCGGCATAGCGCCGGTCGGGGCCGCGCCCCAGCATGCGATTGGCCCAGAACACCAGGCCCACCGAGGCACAGGTCTCGGCATAGGCGGTGTCATTGGGCAGGTCGTAATAGTCGGTGAAGCCTTCATTGGAAGCCGCCGGGCCGATGCCGCCAGTGACATACATCTGCTTGCCGGTCAGATCGTCCCACAGGATTTCGAGCGCGTCGGTGAGGCTGTCGTCGTTATATTCGGTCGCGATATCGGCCATGCCCGAATAGAGATACATGGCACGCACGGCGTGGCCGACCACCTTTTTCTGCTCGCGCACCGGCAGATGGGACTGGTTATAGCCCAGCGTGTCATGTTGGGCGCTTTTGGTGTTGCGGCCCTCGCGAATGGCTTCCTCGATGAAGAAATTAGGCGACTGGCCGCGCTCGTCGATGAAGAATTTGGCCAGGTCCATATATTTCTGCTCGCCGGTGACACGAGCCAGCCGCACCAGCGCCAGCTCGATTTCCTCGTGACCGCAATAGCCGGGGACCTGGCCCGGCCCCTTGCCGAAGCGGGCCACCAGATGGTCGGCCATGCGGCACATGATATCGAGGAATTTGCGCTTGCCGGTCGCCTGGTAATAGGCGACGGCGCCCTCGATCATGTGGCCGGCGCAATAGAGCTCATGGAAATCGCGCAGATTGGTCCATTTCCATTCCGGTTTGATGCGCTGGAAGAAGGAATTGAGATAGCCATCCGGCTCCTGCAGCTTCTCATAGAGATCGATAATGGCGTCGGCCCGCGCTTCAAGCTCCGGATTGGGCTTGCGATAGAGCGAATAGGCGATGGTCTCGATGGATTTGCCCAGGTCGCTATCCCAGAACATCTGCGCCGAACCGAGCCAGCCGATGAACGGGATGACCACGCCCGGACTGGGCACGCCGATATCGATCTGTTCGAGCATGCGAGCTTCGACGCACCGGTCCAGTAGGGTGGCGGCCGTGTGGTCGCACACTGCATCCTGCCAATCGCCCCAGAAGCCGGAGACGTCGACGCTGGGCACGGGCAGCGGGCGGAATTGACGATCTTGGATAGCAGACATTTTGCACTTTCCGATGAGTTGGATCGATGGATGGGCCGGCCAACGGCCCCTGCATGGGGGGGGTGCCTCAACCTGACTGGCGCAGCACCAATTGGCAGGGCAGGCGCCGGATTCCGGGCGCGACCTCCTTGCCCTCGGCCAGCGCCAGAACGGTCAGCCCGGCCTCCCGGCCAAGCTCCCGCAGGTTCATGTCGACGCTGGTAAGGGGCGGCCGGGTTGCCGCCGCGACGATTTCCCAATTGTCGAAACCAACGACGGAAACATCATCGGGCACGGTGACGTCCCGCTCACGCAGGGCATCAACCACGCCGCGGGCAATCTGGTCATTGCCGCAAAAGATGCCGTCGGGCGGAGTGCCTGCGCCGTCCCAAAGCCGGGCCACGGCCTCGTGCCCCCAGGCTTCGCTCCATAGGCCATGATGGATTTCGGCCTGTTCGCCGACCACGGCCCGATAGGCCTGCCCCCGCACCTGCACCGAGGCGAAACTCTCCGGTCCGGTAATGTGGACGATGCGGCGGCAGCCCCGGTTGACCAGCCATTGCACCGCCTCTCGCGAACCCTGTTCGTCGTCGGATATGAAGGTCACGCTATCGTCCGGGCCCTCGGTAAAGGCGTAGACGACCGGCACCGACAGATTGCTCAGATCCACCGGCAGGCGCCGATCGACGCGGCGGCCCGAGGCGATGATGCCGTCGACCTGCTTGTCCAAAAGCGCATCGACATGCACCTTGGCCAGCGCCGCATCATCCTCGATGGTGCAGAGAAAGACCGAAACGCCCCGGTCGACCAGGGCTTCGGAAACCCCGGCCATCAGGGGCAGCGTGAAGCGGCCATAGGTGTCGTTGGTCAATAGGCCAATGGTGAAGCTGCGCTTTCCGAGCAGACCCCGCGCCATGGCATTGGGCCGGAAGCCGAGCTGGGCCGCGACCTGCTTGACCCGCTCGCGGGTTTCCTCAGTCATGCGGCCGGTATCGTTCAGCGCCCGGGAAGCTGTCGCAACGCTGACGCCCGCGGCGGCGGCTACGTCATAAATTCGCGTGCGCTCGATAGTTTTGGCCGGCTCCGCCACGTTATACCCGCTTGAGAAAACGTTTGCTCACATTGAGCAAACGTTTTCTCACTCCAATTGTCAGCCGTCAATCAGCAAATACAGCCAATTCAGGGCTGAGCCGGCGGCAACTCGTCTTCGATGTGAATGCGGATGATCTCGTCAAAGCTGGTCTCGGCGCGAAAGCCCAGCGCCAATGCACGTTGGGCATCAAAGGCCTGCGGCCAGCCGGCGACGATTTTGGCAATGACCTCGTCAGGCTGGCGGCGGATCAATTGGGCTGCCGCCGAACCGGCGACGCGCTGCAGCGCCGCGATCTGGTCGGCCACGGTCACCGACAGGCCCGGCATGGTCAGATTGCGCCGCTGCCCCAGGGGCGCCGTATCCACCTGCGCCGCATGCAGCAGGAAACCGACCGCCGCCCGCGGGCTGGCAAACCAATGGCGCACACTGTCATCGACCGGCAGGATCGCTTCCATGCCCGCCAGTGGCTCCCGGATAATCCCCGAGAAAAAACCGGAGGCCGCCTTGTTGGGCTTGCCGGGCCGGACGGCGATGGTGGGCAGGCGAATGCCTACCCCGTCGAGAAAGCCACGACGGGAATAATCGGCCAGCAGCAGTTCGCAAATCGCCTTCTGCGTGCCGTAGCTGGTGAGCGGTGTATGGTCCTGATCGTCCCCGATCACTGCCGGAAGCGGCTCGCCGAAAATCGCGATAGAGGAGGTAAACACCACGCGCGGGCGATAGGGCTGGCCACTGAGCCGGATGGCTTCGAACAGATACCGCGTGCCATCGAGATTGATGCGGTAGCCTTTCTCAAAATCAGCCTCCGCCTCGCCCGACACGATGGCCGCCAGGTGAAAGATCAGATCAGGCCGATCCTGGAGCAGGATAGCAGCGCTACCCAGCTCGGACAGATCGGTGGCCATGGTGCTGATCGGCAGAGACGCAGCCGGCTTTTCCGGCACGACGATATCGGCCAGCATGAGGCTTTCGATCGCCTGACCACCCACCTGCCCCGCCGCCGGCAGCGCCGCCGTCAGCTTGCGGCCCACCATCCCCGCCGCCCCGATCACCAAAACCTTCATGCCGTCCTCCTGCTGGCCGCATGGTAGGGGCGATTCTGGCGCAGAGGACAAAAAATCGGCACCCAAAGGCGCCGATTTAACTTATGCCGATGCGAAGGACCACTTAGTTGAAGCGGTAGCGTAGCGTGCCGCGCACTTCATGGGCCCAGACATTGGCAACGCTATAGGGCAGCAACGGCTCATCATTCTCGACGGAGTTGATATAGAGCGCACGGTAGCCGATATCGGCAACGACCTGACCGAAGTCGTAGCCGACGCCGACCATGCCGGCAGCGGCAAAGCTGGTATTGTGGCCACGCGTGTCGGGCAGGCCCGGGCCGTGGCTGATCACATCGTTGAACGCCACACCGGCGCCCGCGCCGACATAGCCGAAAGCGCCGCCGGCAGCGCCATAGCCGCCATCGCCCAGACCGAAATCATAATAGGCGTTAGCCAACAGGATGGTGGAGCGCAGTTCCAGCTTGTGCTGGCCATTGGCGATGTTGGCCGAGCCGGAAACGGTGGTCGACAGCTCATCGTTGGCGAGATAATCGGCGGTCACGTCAAAGCGCAGGCCGGTGCCGGTTTCATAGCCGACGCCCGCGCCGACCGAGTAGCCGAAGCCCCAATCGTCGGTGGCGAATACCGTGTCCGGGATGCCACTGGGATGACTGACTTCCTTGGCCCATAGCCCATTTCCTGCCGCGCTGCCGCGCAGGTAGAAAGCGCCCTGGACACCGTAATCCACGTCCGGAACGTCGATGACCGGCGGATAGTAAGGCATATCCGCGGCCAGTGCCGGGGCAGCCACAACAGCGGCTCCAGCCACCATGACCGCAGCGATGAGCTTGTTCATGAAATTCGTCCTTAGGTTGCCACGACATCAGTCGATTGTTGGCAAATATCGGACAACTTTCTTAAAACCCGATTAACCTAAAGTTTTAACCGTAACAGCAGTAGAGGCCGAGGCGACGACAATTGTCGAATGGCCGCTCCAAAGTCAGGCGACCTGCAGGATGGCGGCTTCTACCTGCCCGACAACGGTCGATACCAGAGCGGCGTCGTCGGCCTCGCCCATGACGCGGATCACCGGCTCGGTGCCCGAGGCGCGGACGACCAGGCGCCCCCCTTTGCCCAGCATGGCCTGGCCATCGGCGATGGCCTGGATGACCTGCTTGTGCTCCAGCGGCTTGCCCGACTTGAACTTGACGCTGCGCAGCAGCTGCGGGACTTTTTCGAAGCGCGCGCAGATTTCCGAGATAGAGCGCTCCTGCTGCTTGAGCACGGCCAGCAATTGCAACGCGGCGACGAGGCCGTCCCCCGTCGTGGTGAAATCGGACAGGATGATGTGGCCCGATTGCTCGCCGCCCACATTGAAGCCCTTGGCGCGCATGGCCTCGAGTACGTAGCGATCGCCCACTTGGGTGCGCTCCAGCGTCAGGCCCAGCGAGAGCAGATAGCGCTCGAGACCCAGATTGGACATGATGGTCGCGACGATCCCGCCGCCCACCAGCATTTCGCGCTCCATCCAGCTTTGGGCGATCACCGCCATGAACTGGTCGCCATCGACCACATTGCCCTTTTCATCGATGATGATGACCCGGTCGGCATCGCCATCCAGCGCAATGCCGATATCGGCACGCATTTCGCGCACCTTGGCCGCCACCGCTTCAGGCGCGGTGGAGCCAACCTTGTGATTGATATTGTAGCCATCGGGCGTAACCCCGATGGTGATGACCTCTGCGCCCAGTTCCCACAGCGCCATGGGAGCGACTTTGTAGGCCGCGCCATTGGCGCAATCGAGTACGACGCGCAGCCCGGTCAGATCGATATTGCGCGGCAGGGTGCGCTTGGCATATTCGACGTAACGGGTGCGGGCTTCCTCATCGCGATAGGCGCGGCCGATATTCATGCCATGCGCCAGAAGGCTCGTGGTGCTGGAATCGATCAGCCGCTCGATTTCCAGCTCCAGCTCGTCACTGAGCTTGTAGCCATCAGGGCGGAACAGCTTGATGCCGTTATCGTCATAAGGATTGTGCGAGGCCGAGATCATGACGCCCAAATCCGCGCGCAGCGAACGGGTCAGCATGGCGACGGCGGGTGTGGGCATCGGCCCCAGGAAATAGACATCCATGCCCACGGCGGTAAAGCCGGCGCCCAGCGCACTTTCGAGCATATAGCCGGAGCGCCTGGTATCCTTGCCGATCACCACGCGATTGCGATGCTCGCCGCGCACGAACATGGTGCCGGCGGCCATGCCGACCTTCATCGCCAGTTCGGGAGTCAGTTTGGCGCCATTGGCGAGGCCGCGAATACCGTCCGTGCCGAAATACTTTCTGACCATGATCTGCCCTCGCGCTCGTATCGAGCGGTAATTCTATCGTTCAACCGTTAAGAGCGCTTTGCGACGGAATAACGGTGAAGATTAAATGCAGAAAGGCCGCCCCGCGGCGACCTTTCCAATTTTCTGCCTGACCTAGCTGCCCGGCTGCGGCTCAAGACCCGTCTCGGGCGGTGCATCGGGGCGCTTCTTGCCCGACTTGCCGGCCGATGGCACACCCGTCGCCTTGGGCGTAGAGGGGCTATTGTCATCCGGACGAACCGGCTGCTTGCCTTCCATCAGCGCCCGCAGTTCATCGCCGGTCAGCGTCTCATATTCGAGCAGCGCCTGGGCGATCGCCTCCCACTCGTCGTGGTAAGTGGTCAGGATTTCCTTGGCCGAAGCCTCGCCATCCTCGATCAGCTTGCGCACTTCCTGGTCGATGATGCGTGCAGTATCGTCGCTCATATTGGTCGACTGCGTCACCGAGTGACCCAGGAACACTTCCTGGTCGCTCGACTTGTAGCGGACGCGGCCGAGCTTTTCGCTCATGCCCCATTCCATGACCATGGAGCGGGCGAGACTCGTTGCCATCTGGATATCGCCGGAGGCGCCAGACGTGACCTTCTCCGGACCGAACTTGATGATCTCGGCCTCGCGGCCACCGAACAGCATGGTGAGGCGAGCCAGGGCCTTTTCGCGGGAGAACGAATAGCTGTCGCTCTCGGGCAAGGTCATCACCATGCCCAAAGCGCGGCCGCGCGGAATGATCGTCGCCTTGTGGATGGGGTCGATACCCGCAACCTTGAGCGCGATAATGGCGTGGCCGGCCTCGTGATAGGCGGTCAGCTTCTTCTCGTCTTCCGACATGGCCATGGTGCGGCGTTCGGCGCCCATCATGATCTTGTCCTTGGCGTCTTCGAATTCGGCATGGGTGACGAAGCGCTTGTTGCGCCGCGCCGCCATCAGCGCCGCCTCGTTGACCAGGTTCATCAGGTCAGCACCCGAGAAACCGGGGGTTCCACGGGCCAGAACCTTCAGGTCCACATCGGGCGCCAGCGGCACTTTGCGGACGTGCACCTTGAGCACCTTTTCGCGGCCCGACACGTCGGGATTGGGCACCACGACCTGGCGGTCGAAACGGCCCGGACGCAGCAAAGCGGGGTCCAGCACATCAGGGCGGTTGGTGGCGGCGATCAGGATGATGCCTTCATTGGCTTCAAAGCCATCCATCTCGACCAGCAACTGGTTGAGGGTCTGTTCGCGTTCGTCGTTACCGCCGCCAAGCCCGGCGCCACGCTGGCGGCCGACGGCATCGATTTCGTCGATGAAGATGATGCAGGGTGCATTCTTCTTGGCCTGTTCGAACATGTCGCGAACGCGGGACGCGCCGACACCGACGAACATTTCAACGAAGTCAGAACCCGAAATGGTGAAGAAGGGCACATTGGCTTCGCCAGCGACCGAACGGGCCAGCAGCGTCTTACCGGTACCCGGAGGGCCCACCAGCAGCACGCCGCGCGGGATACGGCCACCCAGGCGCTGGAACTTGCCCGGATCGCGCAGGAATTCAACGATTTCCTCGAGATCCTGCTTGGCTTCATCCACGCCGGCCACGTCCTCGAACGTCACCTTGCCGTGGGTTTCGGTCAAGAGCTTGGCGCGCGACTTGCCAAAGCCCATCGCGCCGCCACGGCCGCCGCCCTGCATCTGCCGTATGAAGAAGAACCACACGCCGATGATGACGATGAAGGGCAGCCAGGAGGAGAGCAGGATCGACCAGAACGGGCTCGATTCGGGGGCGCGGGCAGTGATCGACACGCCCTTGTCTTCGAGGCGGTTGATCACGTCGGCGCCGTCGGGCAGCACGGTTTCAAAGCGCGCACCGTCATTGAGCACGCCCGACACCACATTATTGGTGATGGTGACGGACTGCACGCGCCCTGCTTCCACATCAGTGACGAACTGGCTGTAGCTCTTGTCGGAGACCGAAATCGAGCGGGTCGACGACTGGAAGACCTGGAACAGGCCCATCAGCATGAAGAGTATGACTAGCCAGATGGCGAAGTTGCGGAAGTTTCCGTTCATCAATCCTGTCCCGGAGAAGCCGGCCCAAATGCAGCAGCCAGCAGTAAGGCCGAATGTATGTCCGGCATTGGGGCGTTACAAGGGCAAGACCTGCGGCCCTTTGGGCGCTCCGTCCAGTCATAATGTCGCGATTGGGTTAATACGCAATGGCGAAGCGGAAGGTTCCACGGGGATTATCGCCGCTTTCTCCGCCTG
>NZ_JNNO01000021.1 GCF_000735585.1 Devosia sp. LC5 | reverse complement strand
TCTTACAGTACGCACGTGCGGGTATCAGTCTGTCTTTCTCGTTCGCTGTAGTTTGTGTACATACCCTTGGTTTCTCGATACCTCTTCAGCTACTTCGGTCATTTCGTTTTTTTTTGTATAAGTACCCCGCCCCCCCAGAAAATAAAAACGGTGGCGTCCGCGGGCGGCGGAAGGGGGTAAAAAGACCCCCCCCCCCCCCCACCGCCGATCTCTACGAGGCCAACGCCGCCGAGTTCTTCGCCCTCCTCGCCCGCGAGGCCGGCAAAACCTGGGCAGATTCCATCGCCGAGCTCCGCGAAGCTGTCGATTTCCTGCGCTACTACGCCGAACAGGCCGAGGCCCAGCCCCTGGCCGCCCCGCGCGGCCCCTTCGCCGCCATCTCGCCGTGGAATTTCCCGCTGGCCATCTTCACCGGCCAAGTCGCGGCGGCCTTGGTCGCGGGCAATCCCGTCCTCGCCAAGCCCGCCCCGCAAACCCCGCTCATCGCCCACCGCGCCGTTCAGCTTATGCACGAGGCCGGCATCCCGCGTGACGCCATCCAGCTCCTCCCCGGCGCCGGCGAAGTGGGCACCGCGCTCACCTCCGACCCCCGCATTGCCGGCGTCGCCTTCACCGGCTCCCTCCCCACCGCCCGCCGCATCGATCGCGCCATGGCGGCAAACCTGGCGCCCGACGCCCCGCTCATCGCCGAAACCGGCGGCCTCAACGCCATGATCGTGGATTCCACCGCGCTGCCCGAGCAGGCCGTGCGCGACGTGCTCGCCTCCGCCTTCCAGTCCGCCGGCCAGCGCTGCTCGGCCCTGCGCATCCTTTACATCCAGGAGGATGTGGCCGACCGCACGATTGAAATGCTCACCGGCGCCATGGACGAACTCACCCTGGGCAATCCTTGGGACCTCGCCAATGATATCGGCCCCGTCATCGACGAAGCCGCCCGCAGCAAAATCCAAGCCTATATCGACACTTACGAGCGTTCGGGGAATCTGATTCACACCTTGAAGTCCAGAAAAGGACCTCATGGTGAGCTTGTCGAACCACGAGATCCGAGCGCTGGGACTTTCGTGCCCCCCACCGTTCTGCGCGTCACCGGCATCGAGGCCATCCCAGAAGAAATCTTCGGCCCGGTCCTGCATGTCGCGACCTTCAAGGCCGACGATATCGACGCCGTCATTGCCGCCATCAACGCCTCGGGCTATGGCCTCACCTTCGGCATGCATACCCGCATTTCCTCGCGCGTCCGCGCCGTCTCGGCCCAGGTGCATGCCGGCAATATCTATATCAACCGCAACCAGATCGGCGCCGTCGTCGGCTCCCAGCCCTTTGGCGGCGAAGGCCTGTCCGGCACCGGCCCCAAAGCCGGCGGCCCGCACTATCTGCCGCGTTTCACCAAAGGGTACGCGGATTTGCAATCCGCTGCGCTTCCGCTCCCCGGCCCAACCGGCGAAAGCAACATCCTCACGCTGGCCCCTCGCGGCACGCTGCTCTGCCTCGGCCCCAATGAAGCCGATTACGCTGCCCAGCGCCACATGGCCGAAGCCACCTTCTGCATCGCCCTGTCCGCCGAACTCGACCTCGACGCCCTGGCCCACGCCGCAACCTTCCAGGCTGTCGCCTATTTCGGCACCGACCGCAACCTGCGCGCCATCCGCATCGCCCTCAGCGCCCGCGACGGCGCCCTCCTGCCGCTGCTGACGTCAGCGGACGACACCGCCCGCCTCCAACTCGAACGTCACATCTGCATCGACACCACCGCCGCCGGCGGCAATGCCAGCCTGATGGCGTCAGCGGGGTAGGGGCGAAACGCGATGCCAACCCTCTCCCCTTGAGGGAGAGGGACCGTAATTTCTTCGTTCAGAAGAAATTACAGGGTGAGGGGCTTCGATCCGTCCCGCAGGGCAAATCGCTCCAGTGGAGCGATTTGAGGTGAGAAGGCCATGAGAGCTACGCTCGAATGGCGCAAGCCCTCCCATGCTTCAATGCATGTTCGAAGCTCACACTCCCCCCACCGTCATCACCCGGCTCGTCCGGGTGATCCATCTCTCAGCATCAGCGGAGGCATGGATTGCCCGGACAAGCCGGGCAATGACGCAGTGGCGGGTACGGACACAAAAAACACCCCCGGAGTTCCCTCCGAGGGTGCCAACTCTCACAGCAGCGCTAAAACCTACCCCTTGGCCGCCACCATCGCCGCCAGCTTTGCCGGCACCGCGATATACCGCCGGATCAGCTCCACCCGCTCAGCCGTATAATAATCCGCCACGTCGAGCATATTGAGCGTGCCCACCAGCTCCCCGCCCAAAATCACTGGCATGTTGACCACCGATTCACAGCCCAGCGACTGGATCAGTGGATAGTCCGGAAACACCTCGGCAATCGCCTCGATCGAATTGGCGATGAAATATTCCCGCGCCTTATGCACCGTGTCGAACCAGTGGTCGTAGTGCAGCGGCTTGGTCCCCGAAGTCGGATAATTCGCCGCGTCGCTGGTATAAAGCCGGCGCGACAGCTCGTTTGCCATGTCCACGCTCATGAACGTGAACAGCTTTGCCCCCACAATCTCCTGCGTCAGCGTCTGCAGCGCCTCGAACGCCTGCTCAGCGCCCTTCGCCTCGGCAATCTCGGCATCAAACCGCGCCACAGCTGCAAAATAGTCAGTCATTCTTTTGGTCCTTGGTCTTCGATATCGGTATTCTTCGCCTCCCTGGACGGGAGGATAGTCGCATGCGCCAGATTCACCTCGCCCTCAGGGGAGAGGTCGACGGCGCAGCCGGCGGGTGAGGGGTGCGATGCTTCCACATCCTCGATTGCCCCAGCATCGCACCCCTCACCCTTGCCCTCTCCCCTGAGGGGCGAGGGGACGATAGAGCCGATGAATCAAGGGCGCAGATCACCCAGTGGCCCGGTTCGCCCCCTCCGTTGCCGCCAGCAATTCCCTGGAATAGGCCTCCACCAGCCGCCCATGCTTGAGCTGCTCCACATCGGCCACTTCCACGATTCCTCCATGCCGCATCACGGCCAGCCGATCACACAGAAAGCTCACCACCGGCAGATTGTGCGTCACCAGGAGATAAGTCAGCCCCTGTTCCCGCCGGAGCCGTTTCAGCAGGTTCAAGATCTCCGCCTGCACGCTCACATCCAGTGCCGAAGTCGGCTCATCCAGCAGCAAAACCTTGGGCTCCAGCATCAGCGCCCGGGCAATCGCCACGCGCTGCCGCTGCCCACCCGACAATTGGTGCGGAAAGCGGAACCGAAACCGCTGGTCCAGCCCCACCGCCTTCAGCATCGCCTCCACCCGCTCGCCGCGATTGCCCAGGCCGTGAATGGCCAGCGGCTCGCTCAGCGCCGAGTCGATGGTCTTGCGTGGATGCAGCGACCCATAGGGGTCCTGAAACACCATCTGGCATTGCCGCGCCACCGCGCGATCCACCCCATGGCTGCGCGCCCGGCCCAGCACGGAGATGTCCCCCGTCCAGTCCGGCGCCAGCCCCGCAATGGCCCGCAAAATGGTCGATTTTCCCGACCCGCTCTCGCCCACCAGCGCAAAGCTCTCGCCTTCCGCGATGGTCAGGTTCACCCCATGCACCACCTTGGTGTCGCCATAGGAAATGTCGAGATTCTTGAGGTCTATCGCGTTCATGTGCCCGCCCATTGTGTCCGGTCGAGCACCGGCAATTCATCGCGGCTCTCATTGATGGTCGGCATCGCCGCCAGCAGTCCCCGCGTATAGGGATGCTTGGCATTGGCCAATTCCCCCGCCGCGCATTCTTCCACCACAGTTCCCGAATTCATCACCAGAATGCGGTCGCAATAGCGGCTGACCAGGTTCAGGTCGTGGCTGATCAGGATCAGCCCCATACCCTTGCGCGTCACCAGATCGTCAATGATATCGAGCACCTGCGCCTGCACGCTCACATCCAGCGCCGAAGTCGGCTCGTCCGCAATCAGCAGTTCCGGCTCGGGGATCAGCATCATGGCAATCATGATGCGCTGCCCCATGCCGCCCGAAACTTCATGCGGATAGAGCTTGGCCACCCGCTGCGGCTCATTGATCCGCACCGCCTCGAGCATGGAAATGATCCGCGCCTCGATTTCGCGCCGCGGCAGCTTCTGATGCGTCACCAGCGCCTCGGCGATCTGCTCGCCTACGGTCATCACCGGGTTCAGCGAATATTTGGGGTCCTGCATCACCATGGAAATGCGCGCCCCGCGCACCGACCGCATCTGCTTTTCGCTCTGCGCGCGCAGGTCGATCCCCTCGAATTCGAGCTTGTCTGCCGTCACCAGCCCCGGCTTGCGGATGAGCTTGAGGATCGCCCGGCCCGTCATCGACTTGCCCGACCCACTCTCCCCCACAATCCCCAGCCGCTCGCGTCCCAACGCGAACGAAATGCCTTTGACCACTTCCACCCGCCCGCGATGGGTGGGGAAGCTGACCCGCAGATTTTCAACTTTAAGGAGTGTGCTCACAAGTCAAACTCCGCGCGTCCAACACCCACCGCATCTCCCTCGGGCTCGACCCGAGGGCCATTCTCAGCCCGGCACGTACAAGGAGTGATCCTCGGGTCAAGCCCGAGGAGGGCGCCGGTGGTCGTGGTGAAGTCATGCGAAAAAACCATCACTTGCCCTCACTTTTCGGGTCAAGCACATCGCGCAAGCCATCGCCCAGGAAGCAGAACCCCAGGCTCACAATGATGATGGCAAAGCCCGGCATGGTCGCCACCCACCATTGATCCAGAATGAACGTGCGCCCGCGCGAAATCATCGCGCCCCATTCCGGCAATGGCGGCTGCGCCCCCAACCCGATAAAGCCCAGCCCCGCCGCGGTCAGGATCACCCCGGCCATATCCAGCGTCACGCGGATGATCATCGAGGAGGTACAGAGCGGCAGGATATGCTGCACGATCACCCGCAGCGGCGAAGCCCCCTGCAATTGCACCGCGGCAATGAATTCGGAATGCCTTATCGTCAGCGTCTCCGCCCGCGCTATACGCGCATAGGCCGGCCATGAGGTGATCGCGATGGCGATGATGGCATTGTTGATGCCCGGCCCCAGCGCCGCAACGAAGGCCAACGCCAGGATCAGCTTGGGCATGGACAGGAAGATATCCGTGAACCCCATCAGAATGCGGTCCACCCAGCCCCCGAAATAGCCCGACAGCGCCCCCACCAGCAGCCCCAGCGGCGCCGAAATCAGCGCCACCAGCCCCACAATGGTCAGGGTAATCTGGCTGCCCCAGATCACCCGCGAAAAGATATCGCGGCCCAATTCATCCGTGCCCATCCAGTGCGCACCCGATGGCGGTGCCAGCCGGTTCGCCAGATCCTGCCCGGTGGCCGAATAGGGGGCCAGCCACGGCGCAAAGATCGCCGTCAGCACCAGCACCAGGATGATCACCCCGCCCACCACCGACAGTGGATTGCGCAGCAGTGCGGTAAACACCCGATACGCCCGCCCGGCATTGGCCTGCCAGCGCGAGGTCGGGGAATCTTCAAGCAGCCAGTCACGTGTTGAACTCATCAGCGTGCCCTCGGATCCAGCACCCGGTACAAAACGTCCGAGACCTTGTTGATGAAAATGAACACCGCCCCGATCACCAGCGTCGCGCCGAGCACCGCGTTCATGTCGGCATTGAGCAGCGCCGTGGTCAGGTAATTGCCAATGCCCGGCCAGGAGAACACCGTCTCGATCATCACCGAGCCTTCCAGCAGCGCCGCATAGCTCAGCGCAATCACCGTGATCAGCGGCACCCTGATCGGGTTGAACGCATGCCGCCAGATCACCACCCGCTCCGGCACGCCCTTGACGCGCGCCGTGGTCACGAATTCCTGGCTCAACTGATCCAGCATGAAGCTGCGCGTCATCCGCGCGATATAAGCCAGGCTGAAGAACCCCAACACCGCAGCAGGAAGCAGCAAGTGATTGATCGCATTCCAGAAAATATCGATATCACCCGCGATCAGGCTATCGATCAGTAACAGCCCGGTTACCGGTGACACCAGGCCATCGTAGAAAATATCCAGCCGCCCCGGCCCCCCAACCCAGCGCAGCCGCGCATAAAACAGCGCCAGCCCCACCAGCCCCAGCCAGAACGCCGGCACCGAATAGCCCAGCAGCCCCACCACGCGGATGATCTGGTCCAGCCAACTGCCCTGCCGGCTCGCCGCGATCACCCCGAGCGGCACACCGAGCGCCACCCCGATCAGAATGCCGATCGTCGCCATTTCCAGCGTGGCCGGGAAAAACCGGCTGATATCGGCAATCACCGGCCGCCCGGTCGAAACCGACATGCCGAAATTGCCGCTCAGCACATTGCCCACATACTGCACGAACTGCACATAAAGCGGCTGGTCCAGCCCCATCGACACCCGCGCCGCCTCATACACCGCCTTGCTCGCCCGGTCGCCCACCACCGCCAGCACCGGATCGATCGGGATCACCCGCCCGATGAAGAAGGTGATCGCCAGCAGCCCCAGAAAGGTGAGGAAAATCGTGACTACGAAGCTGATCACAGCCTGCACCCGCCGCCCCCAGCGCTTGCCCGCACCAATCGATGGGCTAGGGGAGGGCACTGCTGTCCCGATCTGCGGCTCCATGCTCACGCGGCTAAATCCTCCAATAAAAACAATGCAATAGGCCCGCAAGCGGACTCTCTTGCAGACTGTGAAGGGCTTCACATTTCGCTTTCACCATACAGAAAACTTTGCTTATATCAAAAAAATTATGGTGGAGACGTATGGCAGGAACCGCACTGGCCAAGTCCGATCTGGATGGGCACCCCAAGGTGGGCTCGCTCATTCGCGCCCGTCGCCGCCAGCAGCAGATGACGCTGCAGGAGCTTGGCACCGCCGCCGACGTCTCGGTGGGCTATCTCAGCCAGGTCGAGCGCGATCACTCCACCCCATCCCTGGGCACGCTGGCGCAGATCGCCCGCGCTCTGGGCGTCGGCATCGATTATTTCGTCTCCGCCCCCAGCGCCGATAATGCCCTTACCCGCGCCAGTGAGCGCAACCGCTTTTCGGTCGACGGCTCCTCCATCATCTATGAGCGTCTGGGCGCTGACTTCCCCGGCAATATGCTCTCCAGCTTCATCATGACGGTGCCGCCCGGCTATCGTTCGGAAACCGTGGCGCATGAGGGCGAGGAAATCCTCTATGTGCTCGAAGGCTCCATCACCCAGCGCCTCGAAGGCGAGGAAATGGTGATGAGTGCCGGCGATAGCCTGCATTTTCGCGGCAACCGCCCCCATTCCTGGTCCAACCATACCGGCCAGCCCGCGCGCCTGCTCTGGACCGGCACGCTCACCCTCTTCCGCTCGACGGCAAAGCCTTCCCGCCAGCCGTCGGCGAAGCCGAAAACCGGCAAATCCAAGCCGGTGAAACAAAAGAAATTGGTCAAATAATAACAGGAGAAACGCCATGAAACTGCTGACAGCAGCCTTACTTGCTACTGCGCTGACGCTGCCGCTGGCCGGCACCGCTGCCTTCGCTGCCACGCCTGCCGACGCTCTCGTCGTCGCCCAGAATATCGACGACATCGTCGCGATCGATCCGGCCCAGGCCTATGAGTTCACCTCGGGCGAGCTCAATACCAATCTCTATGATCGCCTCGTGCAATACGATGCCGAGGACACCACTGTCCTCGCGCCCGGCCTCGCCAGTGAATGGGTCGCCGACGACGCTGCCAAGACCATCACCTTCACCCTGCGCGATGGCGTCACCTTCTCCTCGGGCAATCCGGTTCGCCCTGAAGACGTGGTGTTCTCCTTCTCCCGCGTCATCAAGCTGAACAAGACCCCGGCCTTCATCCTGGCCCAGCTTGGCTGGACCCCGGAAAACATCGCCGACATGGTCACCGCCGCCGATGGCAAGGTGGTCGTGAAGTATGACGGCGATTTCTCCTCCGCCTTCGTGCTCAACGTGCTGGCCGCCCGGCCGGCTTCTATCGTCGACGAAGTTACCGTCATGGCCAACGAGGTCGATGGCGACATGGGCAATGCCTGGCTGAACACCAATTCGGCCGGTTCGGGCCCCTTCGTGCTGGCCGATTACCGTCCCGCCGAAATCATCCGCCTCACCGCCAACGAGAACTACTTCAAGGGCGCCCCGGCCATGAAGACGGTGATCATCCGTCACGTCGCCGAAGCCGCTACCCAGCAGCTGCTGCTGACCTCGGGCGACGTCGATATCGCCAAGAACCTCACCCCCGACCAGATCGGTAGCCTGCCTGCCGATAGCGTCAAGGTCGAGACCTTCCCCCAGGCGGCTGTGCACTTCCTCTCCTTCAACCAGAAGGACGAAGCTCTCACCCCGCCAGCCGTGTGGGAAGCCGCCCGTTACCTGGTCGACTACGATGGGATGACCAAGTCCTTCCTCGCCGGCCAGATGGAAAAGCACCAGGCCTTCTGGCCCAAGGGCTTCCCCGGCTCCTATGACGAAACGCCCTATAGCCTGGACGTCGAAAAGGCCAAGCAGATCCTCGCCGATGCGGGTGTCGCCACCCCCATCACCGTGACCCTGGACGTGATCAACTCGACCCCGTTCACCGACATCGCCCAGTCCCTGCAGGCCAGCTTTGCCGAAGCCGGCATCAATTTCGAAATCCTGCCCGGCACCGGCGCCCAGGTCATCACCAAATATCGTGAGCGCACCCACCAGGCCATGCTGCTCTATTGGGGCCCCGACTTCATGGATCCCCATTCCAACGCCAAGGCTTTCGCCTACAATTCGAACAATGCCGACGACGCCTACGCCGCCACCACCACCTGGCGCAACGCCTGGGCCGTGCCGCAGGAAATGAACGACGAAGTGACCGCGGCTCTCGCCGAACCTGATCAGACCAAGCGCAACGAGTTCTATGTCGACCTGCAGAAGCAGGTGCAGGAAACCTCGCCCATCGTCATCATGTTCCAGGCCACCTACCAGGTCGCCATGGCCAATGCCGTCAGCGGCTACGTCAACGGCGCCACGTCGGACTTCGTCTACTACCGCCTCGTGACGAAGCAGTAATCCCGCAGCGGCCCTGCCATGCCGCCGCGAACGGGAGCCGAGCCCCAGGCCCGGCTCCCCACTTCCTTCCCAAACCACAGTGTCATTCCCGCGAAAGCGGGAACCTCCGTTTCCTTCTCCAAGTTCAAACAGAGGTCCCTTCGCCTTCGCGGGAATGACTGAGAAAAATACTTGCTCTGCGCCGATCAGAACTCCACCCGAGGATTGAGTAGACCTCATGGTGAGCCTGTCGAACCACGAGGTCGTGGCATCATCCCGCCACGACCCCACCCTTCGACAAGCTCAGGATGAGGTCTACTGAGTTCTCCCAAAATCCGAGCCCGCCATGACCCCCATTCTCACTACCCGCCTCGCCAATCTCCGCGCCCGCATGGCCGAAACCAACACCGACCTCGTCGCCATCGGCCCCTCCAGCCACATGCTCTACCTCGCCGATCTCTCCCCCCATGGCGACGAGCGCCCGGTGCTGCTCCTGATCTCGCCGACCTTCGCCGGCTTCCTCATGCCCGCGCTCAATGTCGACAGCGCCCGCCAGCACACCGATCTGCCCTTCTTCCCCTGGACCGACGCCGACGGCCCCGATGCCGCCCTGCAGGATCTGCTCAACGCCACCGGCGTTCCGCGCATCAGCCCCTCCATCGTTCTCGACGAAACCATGCGCGCCGATTTCGCGCTCCTCGTCCTCGATGCGCTGCCCGGCGCCAGCCGCCGCTTCACCAATGACACGGTTGGTTATCTCCGCTCCCGCAAGGACGAGGCCGAATACACAGCCCTCAAGGCGTCAGCCGTCCTCAACGATGCCGCCATGGAAGCCGGCTTCGCCGCCCTCAAGCCCGGCATTACCGAACTTGAAGTCGCCAGCACCATCCGTGATTTCTACAAGGCCAATGGCGCCACCCCCGAATTCACCAGCGTCTGCTTCGGCCCCAACGGCGCCTTCCCCCATCACCACACGGGCGAAACCCAGCTCAAATCGGGCGACGCCGTCCTCATCGACATTGGAGGCCGCATCCATGGCTACCCCTCCGACATGACCCGTGTCGGCTATTTCGGCTCCGCCCCTGAAGGCTTTGGCCAGATCCACTCCATTCTCGATCACGCCGTCACCGCGGCCATGGCCGCCGCCAAGCCCGGCGTCAAAGCCAGCGCCGTCGACAAGGCCGCCCGCGACGTCATCACCGCCGCCGGCTACGGCCCCAATTTCCTCCACCGCACCGGCCATGGCCTCGGGATCGACATCCACGAAACGCCCTACATCACCGCCACCAGCGAGACGGTACTGGAAGAAGGCATGGTCTTCTCCATCGAGCCCGGCATTTACCTGCAAGGCCAATTCGGCCTGCGCCTCGAGGAAATCGTCATCATCCGCAACGGCGTGGCCGAAATCCTCTCCGACATGCCGCGTAACGCTGTAGCTGCCGGCTGAACTTGCGCCCTTCTCACCTCTCCCTTTGGGGGAGAGGTCGGCGCGTAGCGCCGGGTGAGGGGGCCTTACCTGAGGTATTCATGCCCCCAATCCTCACCACCGACCGCCTCATCCTGCGCGCCCACACCGCCGCCGACTTCCCCGGCTGCTGCACCCTCTGGTCCGACCCAGACGTGACCCGCTTCATCGGCGGCCGCCCGAGCACGCAAGAAGAAGTCTGGTCCCGCATCCTGCGCTATATCGGCCATTGGCAAGCGCTGAATTACGGCTACTTCGTCATCACCGATCGCCAGACCGGCACCATCATCGGCGAAGTCGGCCTCGCCGATTTCCACCGCGATTGCGTCCCGCCTATCGATGTCCCCGAGTCCGGCTGGGTCCTGCTGCCGCAATATCACGGCCGCGGCCTCGCCCGCGAAGCCCTCACCGCTCTGCTCGCCTGGGCCGACCAATCCATGCCCCGCACCGTCTGCATGATCGACCCGGACAACACGCCTTCGCTGAAGCTGGCCGCCGCCCTCGGCTACACTGAATATGCCTGGCCAACCTATAAGGGCGAGCCAACGACTTTGCTGGAGCGGGGGCAACCGCTAGCGTCGGGGTGACACCGTGGCATTCCTGAGATTGAACAAAGCCCTCAGTCGTCCACCCTCCCCCTTGTGGGGAGGGAAGCGAGATAGGATTTAGCTTCAGCTAAATCCGTAATCGAGCAGGGTGGGGGTATGCTTCCGCACACTCGACGATTGTGGCTTCCCTCCACCCCCTCCCAACCTCTCCCATCAAGGGGGAGGTGCCGCCCGATGGATGTGGCAAAATACTGCCAAATACTCGATGGGGAGGGCTAGGGAAGGGTGGCGAGAGCCCCAATGCCGGGAGCTTCTAACCCCTTAGCAGCGCCAATCCCGCCGCCACATCCCGCTCAAACACCAGCACATTATCCACCACGCTCAGCCGCCCGTGATGCACGGCCGTCTTCCGTGCCGCCACGTCCGGCGGCCCGGCCTTGTCCTGCGTCTCGTCCCATTCGGGATGGGTGAAATAATACAGCGCCCCATACTCGCCCACCACGACCACATCGGCATGCCGCAGGAAGCGGACATCCATCGGATCGGCGCCCGGTTCACCCCCGATAATCCCTTGCCGCTCCCAGTTCACCGCATCCTTGGACCGGTACACGCCTTGCCCGCGCCATTCATCCACGATCAGCCAGTGCCAGCCGCCCAGCACGAACACATTGGGTCCCTCATGCGGCGGCGCATCTGGCGAGCCGGGCAGCACCAGCCCCTCCTGCCGCCAGATATAGAGATCCGTGCTCACCGCGCTCCAGGTGCTCGAGCCGGCATCCTCGTCCTTGTACCACATGCGCCATAGCCCATCCGGGCACTTGAGCACACAGGCGTCGATCACCCGTGGCCCATTAAGCGTCAGCGGCCCCACCCGCGTCCAGGTCTCGAGATCGGGGCTGGTAAAATGCGTGATCGTCCGCGGCACGCCCGGCCAATTATCCGGCACCCCGGGAATGTAGCTCAGCCACATGTGATACTCGCCTTCGGCCCAGATCACCTCCGGCGCCCAATGCGTATTGGTCTGCCCTGCATCCCTGGGGTCATCCAGCCCCTTGACCGTCCCGCGATAATGCCAGCTCGCTCCATCATCGGTGGAGACGGCCACCCCGATCGGCGAGCCATGGATCCAGGTAAAATTCGGCCCCTCCGCCGCCGGCTGCCGGTTGGTGTAAAACATCCACCACTCGTCCGTGCCCTGCTTGCGAATAACCGTCGGATCCGCCGCCCCATCGGCAACGGGATCACGATAGATCGGTGCGCTCATTTTGCCTCCGGTGTTTCAGTCGTCACCCCTCATCCGCCCTCCGGGCACCCTCTCCCGCAAGGGGGGAAGGTAAGAAACACTACGCTCCGTGGCTCCCCCACCCCCTCCCAGCCTCCCCCATCAAGGGGGAGGTGCCGCTCAGTGGAAGTGCCAACATGCTGCCCAGAACGCGATGTCACCCTCCCCTTGATGGGGAGGGCAGGGTGGGGTGGCGAGAGCCCCAATACCAGCCCCTCATACACCAACCGACCGCGCCCTTAGCAGGGGCGTGCCTTAGCTAGCCCCCTCATAAACCCGCACCGACCGCCCATCCGGCCGATCAACCAATCTGCCCGCAACCCCCACCAAGCCATTGGCGCGACTCACCATCTCCCGGTCCGTCGCCAGCTTCCCGTCGCCCGCATCTTCCGTGCTCAACACACTGGCTTTCAGCAGCCGCGAATAGGGATGCTCGGGATTATCCAGCACCGTCCGCGCATCGCCCATTTCCACGATCCGCCCGCGCTGCATGATGATGATGCGGTTGGAAATGTAATAGGCCGTCGCCAGATCGTGCGTGATGTAGATCACCGACACTTTCAGGTCATCCCGCAGGCTCTTGAGCAGGTTGACAATGCTCATGCGCAGGCTGGCATCCACCATCGACACCGGCTCGTCCGCAATCAGCAGCGGCGGACTGGGGATCAGCGCCCGCGCAATGGCCGCGCGCTGAAGTTGCCCGCCGCTCATTTCATGCGGATAGCGCCCCTTCACTTCGGCAAGGCTCAACCCCACTTTTTGCAGCGCCCCGTCCATCGCCCGGTCCAGTTCGCTCCGGTCCCGCAGTTTCAAAAACCGCCGCGCCGTGGATTCGAGGTACCGGTCGATCCGCTTGAGCGGGTTGAACGCCTCGAACGGGTTCTGGAACACCGGCTGCACATTGGCCATGAATTCGAGCCGTTCGGCCCGGCTCACCTTGGCGCTCACCGTCTTGCCGCGAAAGCTGATCGTGCCATTGCTGGGCAGTTCCAGCCCCAGGATCATCCGCGCCAGCGTCGTCTTGCCCGACCCGCTCTCCCCGATAATGGTGAAAATCTCAGGCTTTTCGACGCTCAGCGAAAAGCTCGCGCCCTCCACGGCATTGACCAGTTTGCGCGACAGCAACCCGCCCATGGTGAATTGCTTGGAGACATTGTTGATATCCAGCAGTGTGCTCATACCATCACCCCGTGGCTTGCATGGGGCGCCACCAGCGGCTCCACATCCTTCCAGCGCCAGCAGGCGGTGCGATGATCCTTGCCCACCGTTTCCATCGGCGGCACCTCGGTCTTGCATTTGTCCACGGCCAGCGGGCACCGCGGATGAAACCGGCACCCCGCCGGCGGTGACGCCAGACTCGGCGGCCGCCCCTCCAGCGCCGGGCGCTGCGCCGTATCGCCAATGCGCGGCAGGCTGGCCACCAGATGGGCCGTATAGGGATGCTTGGGCGCGAAGAACATTTCGCGCGTCGGCCCTTCCTCCACCAGCCGCCCGGCATAGATAATGCCCACGCGATCGGCCACATTGGCATGCACGCTCATGTCGTGCGTCACGAACACCACCGAGGCGCCCATTTCCTTCTGAATATCGCGGATCAGGCTGAGCACTTCCTTCTGCACCACCACGTCCAGCGCCGTGGTCGGCTCGTCCGCAATGATGAATTCGGGGTGGCACACCGTCGCCAGCCCAATGGTCACGCGCTGCCGCATGCCGCCCGATAGCTCATGCGGATAGGCCCTGAGCACATCCGGCGACAGCTTGAGCCTGTCCAGATGCCCGATCACCCGCTGCTTGAACGCATCGCCCGACAGCCCCAGCGGCTTGGCCGCAAAATCCTCGAACGTCTTGCCGATCCGGCGCACCGGGTTCAGCACGCTCATCGAGCCCTGCATGATGTAGCTCAGATGCTTCCAGCGCACCGCCTCGATCTGCTTGTCGCTGGCCGTAGCGACATCGATCGGGTGGCCCTTGAAGTCGTATTTGACCGAGCCTGCCACCACCCGGAACGGCGGCCGCATCGCCGCCGCCAGCACCTTGATGAACGAGGTCTTGCCCGACGAGCTTTCCCCCGCAATGCCGTAAACCTCATTGCGCTTGATGCTCATGGTGATGTCGTCGACGGCCCGCACTTCGCGCTGCACGCCGTAATAATTCATCTGATAATAGGCCTTGAGCCCATCGACGGTCAGGATTTCATTGGCCATCATCAAGCTCCCATACGGCGAAGGCGGCTGCGCGGGTCGATATATTCGTTCATCGACATGGCCAGCAGGAACAGCCCGATAAAAGTGATGACGATCAGCACCACCGGAATGAGGATCCACCACCACACGCCCACCATCATGGCCGAGTGGGAATTGGCCCAATACAGCACCGTGCCGATGGTGGGATTGTTGAGATTGGTGAAGCCCAGCACCGCCATGGTCACTTCCAGCCCAATCGACCACAGCATATTGTTCATGAAGGTGGCGAACACGATCGGCATCACATAGGGCAGGTGCTCTTCGAGCAGCACCTTGCTCGTGCTCATGCCGGCAAATACGGCATGCCGGGTAAATTCGCGATGCTTGAGCCCCAGCGCCACCGAGCGGATCAACCGCGCGTCGAACGGCCAGCCGAAACACGCCATGATCAGCGCCAGCGTGAAACTGTCGAGGCTGTTGCGCAGCACGAAATAGAACAGCACCAGGATCGGGAAGATCGGCACGGCCACGAAGATGTCGTTGATGAACATCAGCACCCGGTCCACCCACCCGCCGGCATAGCCGCTCAGCAGGCCCACCGCGATCGAGATGATGCGGCTCAGCACGGCCACGGTAATGCCGAAGATCAGGCTGTTCTTGAACGCGGCCGACAGCTGCCAGAACAGGTCCTGCCCGCGCGAATTGGTGCCGAACCAGTACTGGCCCGAAGGCGGCTGGTCGGGAATCGTCATGTAGATCAACGTCGGATCGACCGGCGAGAAAAAGCTCAGCGCGGCGAAAATCACCACGAACCCGACGAGGATCAGCCCGATGGTGAATTCCAGATTATAGCGGATAAGGTCGCGAAACACTGCAAACATGGGGGCCTACTCCGTCCGCACGCGGGGATCGAGCAAAGGATGCAGCAGGTCGACGATGAAGATCGCCAGGGCCACCGCGGTGATCGAGACTGTCGATACCGCCAGCACCAGCGAATAATCGCCATAGTTCACCCCATCGATCAGCAGCGAGCCGATGCCAGGATAGTTGAACACCTGCTCGGTGATGACGGTGCCCGAAAACACCCCGCCCAGCGCCATTGCCAGCGCCGTCAATTGCGGCACCATGGCATTGCGGATGACATAGGCATCCACAATGGTCCGCCGGCTCACCCCGCCCAGTTCAGCATAGGTCACGTAATCGTCGTTGACGATATTGGACACCAGCGCCCGCATGCCCAGGAACCAGCCGCCAAATCCGACCAGCACCAGCGACAGCGCCGGCAGGATGGAATGCTGCAGGATCGAGCCGATATAGGTCAGCGTCAGTCCCGGCCGCACATCCATGGCAAAGCCGCCCGAAATGGGCAGCACCGGCCACAGGAAGCCGAAAATGACCAGGAGGATGAAGGCCACCACATAATAGGGGATCGGCTGCACGGCGATGGCGACGATGCCGAAGGCCTGGAAAAACCGGTTATCGGGATTGTAGCCCGCCAGCGCGCCAAACAGATTGCCGATGATGAAGGTGATCAGCGTCGAGGTGGTCAACAGGCCCAGCGTCCAGGGCAGGGCGCGGGCGACCAGTTCCATCGATGGCGTGGGAAAGGCCAGCAGCGACGGGCCCAGGTCGCCGCGCAGCAGGCGCATCCAGAAATTGAAATACTGGGTCACGATCGGCTGACCGGTACCATAGAGTTCGGTCAGCGCCGCGCGGGTCGAGGCAATGGCCTCGGGCGACAGGTTCGAGCGAGCCGACAATCGCCCCAGCACCTGTTCCACCGGATCGATCGGGGACAGATGCGTCACCAGAAACGTCGCCGAAACCCCGCAAAAGATAACCGCAAGCAATTGCAGGATGCGCTTGCCGACAAACCATAGATAGCTATGCATTCAAACTCCTTCACCGACCTCCCAGTCGGCTACCCTCTCGCCTGCCCACCGGGTTCACCCTCCCCCTTGTGGGGAGGGAAGCGAGATAGGACTTAGCTTCAGCTAAGTCCGTGATCGAGCAGGGTGGGGGTGTGCTTCCGCAAACGCGATCCAGCAGTCACCCCGCCCGGCCTCCCCGTCGAAGGGAGGTGCCGTTTGCTCCTCGCGGACGCATCGCTGCCCCCACACATTCATCCCCATGCGGCCCGGCCCGTGGGCCGAGCCACCGGGGAGGCTCTTACGCGCCTGCAGCAGGCGTGATCTGGGTGAAGATGTACCGCCCGTTCGACCAATTGGTCACCGGATTGGCGTAGTTGTTTTCCGCGTTCGGCCAGCCGGTCCAGTAACGGGTCGATTGGAGCGAGAACACGTTATAGGCCATGATCGGGATGTTCGGCATCTCCTCGAGGTGGAGCTTGACGAAGTCCGTGCCATATTCGATCCCCTTGGGATCGTTGAAGTCGATGCCGCGGATTTTCTCGATGATTTCGTCGAGCCGCGGATCCTTCCAGCGCATCCAGTTGCGGTCGGGCTGCGAAGCGCCGGGCTCGACCACATAGGCGGAATGATAGCTGTCGAGGAAGAAGCTGAGATCGGGGTGACCGCCCCAGGTTTCCACCGCCCAGGCAATATTGACTTCGTAATTGCCGACGCGTTGGCGATCCCAGGTGTCCGAGGCCGCTTCCACTTCTGCCTGCACGCCATTCTGCGCCCAGGTCTGGGCAATGATCGAGCCCAGCCGGTTGACCACGCCATCGGTCGGCACCATCACCGAGAAGGTGAAAGGCTGGCCATCCGGCTGCATCCACTGATTGCCGTTCTTGGTAAAGCCGGCAGCGGTCAGCAATTCCTCGGCCGCCGGGATGTTCTGCTTCCACCAGCCATAGCCAAAGGCATTGCGGATGGCGGTTTCGTCGCTCGGCACCGCTTCGCCGAATTGCGGACGCACCATCTCGGCGATCTGCAACCCGATGTCAGGGTCATAGGGCTTGACCTTGCTGGTGCCGGTGTCGATCTCGTAATTGGTCAGAAACTCCTGCAGCGGCCCGTGATAATCGCGCGGATGGGTGCCGGTCGGCGGCACCGAAATCGCCGACAGCGTCGCCGCGCCGCGATAGCTGGCCATCGACATGGCGCGCGCATCGAGCATCAGCGTCAGGGCCCAGCGTACGCGCTTGTCCTGGAATTTGGGGTTCTGGTGATTGAAGATCGCCATCACCAGCGTCGGATCGGGATGGGCATAGGGGAAGCCGGGGAACCAGCCCTTGATCTGCGGGTCCTGCGCCACCACCGAGAATGTGGCTTCCGGCGTCAGGTCATGCACCATGTCGAGATTGCCATTGCGCATCTCGATCAGCCGGTTATCCGGGGACATATTGTTGCGATAGATGATGAAGCGCGGCTTGGGTTCGCCCACCATGCCCAGTGCGGTCTTTTCCCAGTCGGCGCGCTTTTCCCAGATATACCAGGTGCCGTTCGGATCGAACGAATGCAGCGTATAGGGCCCAAGGCTGACCGGCGGATTGTTGTCGAAGCTGAGAATGTCCTCGACCTTCTCGAACACATGCTTGGGCATGATCCAGGCGCCGGTCCAGCGCACCGAAAACAGCGTGTGGAAGCGCGAATTGGAGGCGTTGAGCTTGAAGTGAACGGTATAGGGATCGGTTGCTTCGACCGAAGCGACCTGCGCGGTGAACGCGCCATTGAACGGGGTGCCGGGCGTCGCCTTCTGCTTTTCGACGGTGTAGACCACGTCGTCGGCAGTGAAATCGACGCCATCGCTCCAGGTGATGCCCTGTTTCAGCTTCACGGTCATTTCCGTGAAGTCCTCGTTATACTGCCAGAGATCGTCGGCCAGTGAATTGTAGATGGCGTTCTCGCTCGCGCCAGCAACGCCTGCATCGGGGTCGATCAGCCAGAGCGTGTCCGTGGTCAGCTGGTGCAGGCCATTGCTGGTGCCATTGCCGGCGCCGACAACCCATGGATTGAACCAACCCGGATTGCGGATGATCCCCTCGGGGTTGTGCACGATGACAGTCTCGTTGCGCGGGAATTGTGCCAGGTCCGGCGCGACCCCTTCGGCCTCCTGTGCGAAGGCCAGGCCCTTGCTCGCCAGCAGCAACGCGCTGACCGCCGTGCCCATCATAAAGCTACGTCTATCCATTTGATCCTCCCTTGTGGCGTGCCCTCCAGCACGTCGGCTGAAATGCCTCCAGCATTCCAACTTGGCGCCCTCCGGCGCTCGTCCGACATGCTACTCAACCGCCTGTCATTGTCAACGTACTAACTGATGTAAATCCGAAATCGTGATATACAATATGAAAGGGTACATCAGCTCCGATGTGCCCTTTTGTGGTGTCGCGAGAGGCGCTTTAGCGGTTCTCGATGTTAGCACTCTGCTAGCCCATGGCTGCTCTGGGCCATGCGGCATCGAATGTCATGCGAGGGCAGTTTTGCCGTACATTGTCTTCTCGCCGCCGCGTGCCGCAACAGAGGGGCGGCGGCCCCGGACCCAGGCATTTCCGCCCGGGGCCGGAGCCAGATTGCGCCGTGTAGCGCCCGGTTATCCCCGCGCGCCTCAGATCTTCACGCGCACCATCTGGTACGAATAGGGCGGCAGCGTCACGCTCAACTTGCCATCGGCAATCTTGGCGCCAGTGCCCTTGCGCGGGGCCACTTCATCCTGCTTCTTGGCGGTATTGACCGCCTTGAGGTCGGGATGGGTCATCACCTGGTGGTCGATCACCGTGCCGGCGCCAAAGCCCTGCAGGCTGACTTCTGTTTCGATGCTTTCGCTGGTGTGCCGGTTGACGAGGAAGAAGCTCAGCGTGCCTTCCTCTTCATTATGCACACCCGAAACGTCGACAAACGGGGTGTCTGCCGCATGCGTCGTCTCATAGCCGGGCGAATTGACCAGCAATTGCAAGGCGGTACCGCGGCCGAACACCGAAGCGAAGAAGTACGGGTAATAGATGGTCTGCGCCCAGGCGGGGCCACCCTTTTCCGTCATGATCGGCGCGATCACGTTCACCAGCTGCGCGATACAGGCGATTTTCACCACGTCCGAGCGGCGGATGAAGGTGTTGAGGATCAACCCCACCATCAGCACGTCTTCGAAATTGTAGATGTCCTCAAGCAGGCCCGGGGCATGCGGCCAGCCGCTATTGCCGTCCAGGATCTCGCGATCCTTCTTGTTGGAATGGTACCAGACGTTCCATTCGTCGAAGGAAATATAGACGTCGCGCTTGGACTTCTTCTTGGCCTTGACCTGCTTGATGGTCGAGGCGACCGTCTCGATATAGGTGTCGAGCTTTTCACTCAGGCCGAGATAGTTCGGCGTGTTGCTGTCGCGGTTGGCAAAGTACATGTGCAGGCTGATATGATCGACGTGATCATAGGTATGCTCCAGCACGATGCGCTCCCAATCGGGATAGCTCGCCATGTCCGAATTGGACGAGCCGCACACGATCAGTTCCAGTGATTTATCGAACATGCGCATGGCGCGCGCCGTGTTGGCGGCCAGCTTGCCATACTCGTCCGCGTCCTTGTGGCCGACCTGCCAGGGGCCGTCCATCTCGTTGCCGAGACACCACATTTTGACGTTCCACGGCTCCTTGCGGCCGTTCTTGATGCGCAGGTCGCTCCAGTAGGAGCCGCCCGGATGGTTCACATATTCGAGGAAATTGCGCGCCTCATCGACGCCGCGCGAACCCAGGTTCACCGCCAGCATCATCTCGGTGCCCACGGTGGCGCACCAATCGGCAAATTCATGCACGCCCACGGCATTGCTGTCCGAGGTGTGCCAGGCCAGGTCCAGCCGGGTAGGGCGCTGCTCGCGCGGCCCTATGCCGTCTTCCCAATTATAAGCCGAAACGAAGTTACCCCCGGGGTAGCGAACCACCGGTACATTGAGGTCCTTGACCAGCTTGGCCACATCCCCGCGCATGCCATCCTTATCGGCAGTCGGGTGGTCGGGCTCATAAATGCCCTCATAGATCGCCCGGCCCAGATGTTCCAGAAATGCCCCATACACACGATCATCGATTTTCGAAATCGTGTAATCCTTATGCGCAGTAACGGACGCCTTCACTTGGTCCTCCCTTCAATCCCGATTTTCTGATTTATATCAGTTGCCCCGTTGTAAACGAGGTCGGGCGCGTCGCGCAAGGGGCAGGGCAAACAAATTAGGTGAGGGCTAAATCAGCGTTCCGTCTGCAGCCGCATGATGATTTCCTGGTCGTAATTGCCGAAGCCGCGGCCAAAAATATTGATGCCGCCCGGGTGTTTAGCGTCTGGCTTCACCGCAATGCGCAGCCGGATAGAATGGTGATTGGCCAGGTCCAGGTCCACCAGCGACACCGGGGATATCTTGACGCCGTCGACATAGGTGCCGTCCGGCATCACGCGCCAGCTTTTGAGCTTGCCATATTGGCTGCCCTTCAATTTCCACCAATCAGGGGTATAGACGCCGCGCTTATCCCCGAAATCCCCCGGCGACGTCCAGGTGCCGATTTCCGTACCATTGACCGAAAGCGTGATGTCGCTGGGCCAGTCAGCCGAAGTGCCGGGCACTTCCGAACTCAGCTCCATCGAAAATTCCATCGCCTCGATCTTATTCTGGCTCAGCTTGGCATTGTTGGGAAATTGATATTCCACATATCCCCGCGTGAACCAGATCAGCCCGGTCTTCATCCGGTCCGGATCAAGGAAAGTATCGGGCACATCGAGCAACCCGATAATCCCCTCGCTCGAGCACAGCCCGCACGGTGCCGAGACCTCGCAACTGGTATAAAGTCCAAGCGGCATGGCCACTTCGATACTGTTCGACTTGAGCGGGGAGATATCCTCCTTGAACATCACCAGCACTTCATCGAACATCGAATGGCAGATTTTCTGATTGCCCTTCCGCGCCTTCTGCGTTTCCGTGCGGATCAGTCCGGCCGCTTCCAGCACCTGGATATTGGTTGAAATCGTCGACTGCGGCAGGCCCAGTTTCTCGGCAATATCATTGCCATTCATCGACCCTTCGACATGCAGCAACTTCAGAATCCGAATGCGGATTGTCGACGCGAGTCCCTTGAGCACCTCAATGCCTTCCTCGGGGTCGACGACCAGAAAATTGCGGCTCATGACGGACTTTCAGCGGGAACAAAGCGAATAAACATGTCTATCAGGATCGCTGATACAATCAACCGCATTGCGCTGGGCCGGCCTACAGCTTAACTGTCATGCCTGCGCCGCGTCCGCCCCGGCAAGTCCGGCTCCGCAAGAAACCGCTCCATCACCCGTGTCTCCCCGCCCTTGAAATCGGCAAAATGCCGGGTCAACAGCGCGCGCACGGCCGCATCGTCCGTCTGTCGCAGTGCCATGAGCAGTTCGCGCAGCCGGGGAGCAGGGGCTCCCGGCGATACCGAACCGTCCTGCTCGGCTTCCTTTATCAGACGTTGCAAAAACCGGCAGGTAAAGGCCAGCATCGGATTATCAGAATAGCCCGCCACCACGCCGAAAAAGTCGAGTTCCGGGTTCTCGTTCCCGGCGAGGATGGCATTGAGTTGCCGGAAACCAGCCTCGTCAATGTGCCCGATCGCGCTCACCGCCGCCAACGGCTCCAGCGCCGCACGCATCGCCTGCACATGCGCCATCGTGAGGTTCCTGGCGAACAGAAAATTGGACAGCAAGCTCATTGCCCGCCCTTCCGACATCCGCGCGATGAATGGGCCGCCGCCTGGCCCAGTACGAACGCTGATAAGTCCTTGCACTTCCAGGGCTTTCAGTGCCTCTCGTACCGTGCTTTTACCGGCCGAGAACTGCGCCATCAGCTCCTTTTCCTGGGGCAGGCGGTCGCCCGGCCCGAGGCCCTGTTCGACGATCATCTGCTTGATCGCCTCGACGATCAGGTCGGTTCGTTTGCGCCGGACAACCGGCACAGGTCGAGCGTCGCTGGCAAATATCTTGGCTATTGGCATGGGTCTATCGCGTTCGGCGCGGCCCTCATCAGGGCGGGGTCGCTTTCCACTGCCACCCAGATATATCACGCCCGTTCGGTGCGATATGGAATCCGGCCGAGTGCCAATGCTGCTGCCCAACAAACCGTTAAAATCCACAGTCGCATTTAGCCGGCCGCCGGCCAGGCGATCAGATATGGTCGATGGTACTCTTGGGCGTGCCGGCCATCTCGAACCAATTGGTTGGCCGTTCCACAAACCGCTGCACCGCCGGGGGCTCCGGTCCCTCATGCAGCGCGCGCACCTGCTCGCCGATTTCGGCATCCGCCTTGGTCATCCGCAGATTGTGCCGCACATACTCGGTCCAGGTCGGTGTTTGATAACTTTCGGTCCACAGGTTTGGCTGCCCCAGATCGCGCAACAGCGTCCAGTGCCGCGCCCCATCCCGCCGCCTGATTCGACGGCGCGCATCCATCGCCGCCATGAACGCGGTGAGGTTTTCCGGCCGGATTTTGTACGTTATCTGGATCAGGATCGGCCCGCTACGCGGCTGCAATTCCAGCTCCAGATGTGGCTCTTGCCAGCGATTGAGCGGGTCGAGGTCCAGCATGGTTCGTGGGGGCAGGGGTATTCGCAGGCCGAGCAGGGCGCCTGCCAGCATCAGCAAGCTCGCCCCGCCAAAGGCAATCGCCAGCCCATAGCTTTCCGCCGCCAGGCCCCAGATCCAGCTACCCAGCGCCATGCCGCCAAACGTTGCCGTTTGGTACAGCGACAGCGCTCGCCCCACGACCCAACGTGGCGATGAGAGTTGAACCGAGACATTGAACAGCGACAGCGCCAAGACCCAACTCGCCCCGGCAAGCATCAATGCAGGCGAGGTCAGCCACACCGAAGTGCCGACGCCCGTGACAAAGGCTGCCAAAGCAAAGCTGACAAAGGCGATGCGCACCACCGCCTCGCTGCTGAAGCGCACATGCAACCGGCCGCTCAGCAAGGCTCCGCCGACCGCACCCAGCCCGAAACTGCCCAGCATCAGGCCGTAGGTCAGCGGCCCGCCGGCTAACTGCGATGCCGATACTACCGGCAGCAGTGCCATCACCGAAATCGCGGTGAACCCGAAAATCGAGCCGCGCAGCAAAATTCGCAGCAGGTTTGGCGACATCGCCACATAGCGAATGCCCGACAGCATGGCCGGGCCGATTCCCTCGCGGGGCAGGCGTTTGGCCTCCACCGGCGGCTGCCAACGGAACAGTACATAAAGCAGGCCCAGATAGCTCAGCGCATTGAGCGCAAAGGCTCCCGCCGCGCCCGCCACCGCAACGATAATGCCGCCAATAGCCGGGCCCACACTGCGCGAAATATTGAAGCCGATGGAATTGAGCGTCACCGCCGCCGGCAATTGCGTGCGCGGCACCAGATCGCCCACCGATGCCTGCCAGGACGGATTGTTGAGCGCCGTACCGCAGCCGAGCAGAAAGGTAAAACCCAGCAGCAGCCAGGGCGAAATCAACCCCAGAAACGCACCGGCCATCAATAGCAGCGACACGCCCAGCATGAAGCATTGCGCGGTCAGCATCACCCGCCGGCGATTGAAACTATCGGCGATGGCGCCGCCGAGCAGCGAAAACAGCATGATCGGCAGCGATGTCGAGGCCTGCACCAGCGCCACCATGTCCACGCTGTCGGCAATCGAGGTCATCAGCCATGCCGCGCCGACCCCCTGGATCAGCGCGCCGAAGCTCGACACCAGGTTGGCGACCCAGATATTGCGGAAGGTTCCATTTTCCAGCGGAACCAGCGGCGACAGACGCTCAGCCATGGGTGAACGGATCAACGGTTTTCATGCCTGATATAGACCCGCTTCCTGCATCGGGATCAACCGTCCCCGCGCGGAACGGCCAGATTTATCGGCTGTTGCACCTCGGTTCACATTTCTAACATAATGCTAAAAATCAGAAAAACATGCTTTAGTGACGAGAAAAACAAGCATATAATACCTTAATGGGGTGAGTTGGCGAAGGGTGCGATGTGATGGAAGGTTCGCGCGGATTTGCCGCCGTTTCGACGGCGGGCGTTGATCGAGCCTGGGCTTGCCGGGCTATTTCGCTCCTGGAGGCAGAAGGTCGCCGCTCGGCCGACACGCATCTGATTTCGCTGCCCTTTTCGGGCTTGCCCGACCAGTCGTTTTATTTCAAAGATGAATCGGCCCATCCCACCGGCAGCCTCAAGCACCGCCTGGCTCGCTCTCTGTTCCTCTACGGTATCTGCAACGGCAAGATCACCGAGGGCGTCACGCTGACCGAGGCCTCCTCCGGCTCCACTGCCGTCAGCGAAGCCTATTACGCGCGCCTGCTTGGCCTGCGGTTTATCGCCGTGCTGCCCGCCACGACCAGCCCGCGCAAGATCGAGGCCATCACCCAGCACGGAGGCCAGTGCCATCTCGTAGAGGATGCTGCCACCATCTATGACGAAGCCGCGCGTCTCGCCCGGGATAGCGGTGGGCATTATCTCGACCAGTTCACCTATGCCGAACGCGCCACCGACTGGCGCGGCAACAACAACATTGCTGAATCCATCTTCCGGCAGATGGAATCTGAACCCCATTGTATCCCCAGCTGGATTGTCATGGGCGCCGGCACAGGCGGCACCTCGGCAACCATCGGCCGCTATATCCGCTATCGCAGTTATCCTACCCAGCTCTGCGTCGCCGATGTCGAGCACTCGGCCTTCTATGAAGGCTGGGTCACCGGCAACCCCAACGCCATCTGCGATTGTCCGACCCGTATCGAGGGGGTAGGGCGCCCGCGCGTCGAAAAATCCTTCGTGCCCGAAGTCGTCGACCAGATGATCAAGGTGCCCGACGCTGCATCGCTTGCCGCCATGCGCGTGCTGTCGCAACGCCTATCGCGTCGCGTCGGCGGCTCCACCGGCACCAATTTCTACGGCATGTGCTGGGCCGCGGCACAGATGCGCAATAGGGGACAGGCCGGCTCGCTCGTCACGCTGATTTGCGACAGCGGCGAACGCTATGCCGACACCTATTACGATGACGAATGGCTGGCCGCCAAAGGTATCCATATCGCGCCTCACGTGACGATGCTTGAGACGTTTCTTGATGGCGGCCCCTTTGTGCCAGCCGCAAAATAAGTCTCCCCGTTAAGTAGAGACCGGGGCCGGTTAGTGCCCAATTTGTGCCAACCCACAAGCCGGCCACTGCCTTGCTCTATGCTGCCGCATTTCCCGCTCGCTTGACTCTCCACCTGCCATCAAGCAAATATGACACCGATGTCATGACATCGGTGTCATAGCCGAGGCGACATCGGCAGAGGAGCAATCGGCCACTTGGCCGGGGTAGGGGAGGATCGCCTTGGCGACGATCTACGACGTAGCAAAAGCGGCCGGGGTTTCCCCTAAGACGGTCAGTCGCGTGCTCAATGGCGATGCGCCGGTCAATGCCAAGACCGCCGAGGCGGTGCGAGCCGCTATCGACCAGCTCGCCTATGTGCCCTCAAATGCCGCGCGCTCCATGCGCTCGCAGCGCACGGGTCTGATCGGCATGATCACCGGCGCCATCAGCCTTTCCCCTGGCTTCGAGGCGGCTGGGCTGCCTGACATCTATATCGTGCAGGGCGCTCAGCGTGTTTTCGCCGAACACGGCATGACGCTGCTCATCGCCGATACAGGCAACCAGGCGTCGCGCATTCCCGAGCTGACGCAGACCTTTCTGGAGCACCGCGTCGAGGGACTGATTCACGTCGCCGAATTCCACCAGCAGATTCAATTGCCGCCCAATCCCCGCCAAACCCACGTTGTGCTGGCCAATTGTTTCGATGGTCAAGGCACTCCGTCCGTCGTGCCCGATGACGAAGGCGGCCAATTCGAACTGGTCAAGGGCCTGATCGCCCGCGGCCACCGCCGCATTGCCTATCTAACGCTGCCCGAGCGCATGATTGCCCGCGGGCTGCGCCTTTCCGGCTATCGCACCGCCCATCAGGCCGCCGGCCTTCCCGTCGATCCCGCCCTGACCATTACCGGCGCCCTCAGCGACCGTGCCCATGAATTCGACCTGCTCTGGGATGCGCTGGATCGTCTGCTGTCATTGCCCGACCGTCCCACCGCGATCTGCTGCGCCAACGACAAAATGGCCATGCGCGTCTATTCGATCCTGCGCGAGCGCGGCCTGTCTGTGCCCGGCGATATCTCGGTCGTTGGCTACGATGATTACCGCATCATCTCCGAGCATCTCCACCCCACTCTGACGAGCATCGAGCTCGCCTATGCCGCCATGGGTGCGCGCGCTGCCGATCGGCTGCTGCGCCTCATTGCCGGCACCGCCCAATCCGACGAACCCGTGATCGAACGGGTCGCTGGACCTATCACCTGGCGCAACTCGGTTGCCGATTTGAGCCAGGTAGTGACCCCGTTTCAAATGAGGAGGAACGATCAGTGAAAAAACTCGCAACCCTGGCCGGCATTCTGGCCATATCGACCGCCCCCGCCTGGGCGCAGACCGAATTGAGCCTGTGGTATCATGGCGCCGGCAACCCGACAGAAGGCGAAATCCTGGGCACCGTCATCAGCGATTTCAACGCATCGCAGAGCGATTGGATGGTCAAGCTCGAGCAGTTTCCACAGGGCGCCTACAACGACACTATCGTTGCTGCCGCCGTTGCCGGCAATTTGCCCGACATTATCGACGTCGATGGCCCCAACATGCCCAATTGGGCCTGGGCCGGCTATTTGGCGCCGCTGCAGCTATCCGAAGGCACGCTCGATGGCTTTTTGCCGGGCACTATCGGCACTTGGAAGGACCAGGTCTATTCGGTTGGCCTGTGGGATGCTGCTGTCGCCATGTTTGCGCGCAAATCGGTGCTCGAGGAAAACGGCATCCGTATCCCCACGCTTGATCAGCCCTGGACCGGGGACGAATTCAACGCCGCCCTCGAGACTCTCAAGGCCACTGGCGAGTTCGAATTCCCGCTCGATCTCTCCATGGATGATCGCGGCGAGTGGTACCCCTATGCTTTCAGCCCCTTCCTGCAGAGCTTTGGTGGCGACATCATGGATCGCACCACCTACACCACGGCCGAAGGTGCCCTGAACGGCGACGCAGCGATTGCCTGGGGCGAATGGTGGCAGAGCCTGTTCACCAACCAATACGCCCCCGGCACCTCCCAGACGGCAGCCGACCACGCTACGGGTTTCATCGACGGGCGCTATGCGCTGCAGTGGAATGGCGTGTGGAATGCCCTGCCAGCACTCGAAGCCTTCGGAGACGACCTGCTGTTCCTGCCGGCGCCCGATTTCGGCAATGGCCCCAAGATCGGTGCCGCCTCCTGGCAGTTCGGCGTCTCCGCTACCAGCCAGCATCAGGATGGTGCCAGCGCGTTCATCGAGTTTGCCACTCAGGACAAGTATGTGGCGGCATTCTCCAATGGCCTCGGCCTGATCCCGGCTACCGCTTCGGCGGCCGAACTGACCGAAAACTACAAGCCCGGCGGTCCGCTCGCCGTATTTTATGACCTGAGCAAGGCCCAGGGCACGCTGCGCCCCGCAACGCCGGGCTATGTCGTGGCCGCGCTCGAATTCATCAAGCTGGCCGCTGACATCGCCAATGGCGCCGATGTTGCTGACACGCTCGATGCCGCCACCGACGCCATCGACGCCGATATCCAGCGCAACAATAATTACGGCTTCTAGTCACGCCTCCCGCCCATGGACCCGCAACCCGCGGGCCCATGGGCAAAATCCCCCGCAAGGTTTGCCTCCGATGAAGCTCACGCCCACCAAATCCCTGCAAAACCACCCGCTGGCGGGATGGTCGCTTGCCGGTCCGGCGATTTTCCTGATCACGCTGTTCCTGATCGTGCCATTCATTCTGGCCTTCACCCTGTCCTTCACCAATCAGCGGCTGATTTCGCCCAATCCGACCGAATTCGTCGGGATGCGCAATTTCGAGCAATTGCTGGGCGTTGGCACATTGGTGCTACAGCCGGAAACCGATGAAGCCGGCGCGCTGGTTCGCGATGCCACGGGCGAATTGAGCTATCCGCGGGTGCGCGACTATACCCGCAATAATGCTGACTATCCCCAGCTCGACGGCAAGCGTGAATGGCTCTCGTGGAACTGGGGTGACGCCAAGGTCTATGTGCTGGCCAGCGACGTCGTCTTCATGAAGGCGTTGGGCAATACCTTCCTCTTCGTGCTGTTCGTCGCGCCCATCCAGGCGGGCCTGGCGCTGCTCTTGGCGGTGCTGATCAACCAGAAGCTCAAGGGTATCAACATCTTCCGCGCCATTTACTTCATGCCGGTGGTGGTCTCCATCGTCGTCGTGTCGCTGCTCTGGCGTTTCATTTATTCGGGCCAAAGCGGCCTGCTCAACAACATGTTGGGCTTCCTCAGCTTCGGGGCCTTCAAGCCCGTGGATTGGCTCGGCAATCCCGCCACCGCGCTATGGTCGATCCTAGCCATGTCCGTCTGGCAGGGCGTCGGCTTCCATATGGTCATCTGGCTATCGGGCCTGCAGACCATCCCCGCTTCGCTCTATGAGGCCGCCGATATCGAGGGCGCCACCACCTGGCAGAAATTCCGCTATGTCACCTGGCCCGGCCTGCGCAACACAGCGGTGCTGATCCTGATCGTCATCACCATGCAGGCCTTTTCCCTGTTCTCCCAGATCGATGTGATGACCGGGGGGGGGCCGGTGGATTCCACCCAGACCATGGTGTTCCAGGCGGTCGAGCGCGGCTATGGCCAGCAGAATATCGCGGGTGGTTCGGCCATTTCGGTCATCCTGTTCCTGATAGTTCTCACCATCTCCATGGCCCAACGCTATCTGACCAGGGAGCGCAATCGATGAGCGCCGTCATTTCCCCCAATACCGGCGTCAACACCGCTTTGCGCTATCTGCTGCTTGTCGTCTTCGCGCTGATCTTCGTGTTCCCCATCCTGTTCATGGTGGTGTCCTCGTTCAAGCCGGCCCAGCAATTGCTGCGCGACACGGCCTCCATCGCTGCCTTCCTGCCGGTGGGCGACCTGTCCTTCGACAATTATGCGGCCGCCTTCCGCCGCGCGCCTGTAGCCCTGTTCATCTTCAATTCGGTCGTCATCACGGTGGTCACCGTGGCCGGCGCGCTGTTCATCTGCTCGATGGCGGCGTTCTCCTTTGCCTTCCTCGAATTCAAGGGCAAGGAAGTGGTGCTTGCCGTGCTGATCGCCACGCTGATCGTGCCGTTCGAAACCATCGCCATTCCCATGCTGATGCTGGTCAACAATCTGCCCTGGATCGGCGCCGGTGGGCTGCAGTTTGGCTGGCTCAATACCTACCACGTGCAGATCGTGCCTTTCCTCGCCGATGCGCTCACCATCTTCCTGTTCGTGCAATATTTCCGCGATCTGCCGCGCGAATTGATCGAGGCGGCACGGCTCGATGGCGCCACCTGGTTTCAGGTCTATACGCGCGTCATCGTGCCGATCTCCGGGCCGGTCTTTGCCACCGCGGCGATCCTCAAATTCCTCGCCATGTACAATCAGTACCTCTGGCCGCTGCTGGTCACCCAGTCCGAGCAGTACCGGCCGGTCATGGTGGGCCTGCAATACTTCTTCCAGCTCAACATCGCCTGGGGCGAAGTGATGGCCTACCTCTCCATCATCACCTTGCCGGTGCTCATCTTCTACCTGGTTCTGCAACGGGCATTCATCTCGTCCATCGCCTCGACCGGTATCAAAGGCTAACCCCAACTTCGAAAGACGAAAAATTGGTTCTCGCACTGAAAGACAAATGGATTTGGGATTTCTGGATCTACCGCGACGGCGATGACTACCACGCCTATTTCCTGCAGGCCGACAACACCCTGGCCCATCCCGATATGCGTCACCGCAATGTGACTCAGGGCCATGCCGTGTCCAAGGACCTCAGCAACTGGACGCATCTTGGTACGACCTTCAAGCCGGCCGACCCGGTAGCCTGGGATGACTGGACCACCTGGACCGGCTCGACCCTGCGCGACGACAATGGGCTCTGGCATCTGTTCTATACCGGCACCGAGCACTCCGAAGAGGGCATGAAGCAGCGCATTGGCCACGCCACCTCCAGCGATGGTCACAACTGGACCCGCGTCGGCAATGGCCTGGCGCTCGATATTTCTGGTCCCGACTACGAGGAGTACACCCCGGGCCATTGGCATGACCGCGCCTTCCGCGACCCCTGGGTCATGAAGAACCCCAATGGCGATGGCTGGATCATGTACATGGTCGCCCGCGTGCCCGGCACTGCCGAGCCCAATGCCGGCGGTTCGGTCGGCTTTGCCACCTCGCCAGATCTCAACACCTGGACGCTGCAGCCGCCCGTCTATCGCGGCGGCATGTTCGGCCAGATGGAAGTGCCCCAGGTCTTCAGGGTCGGCGCCAAGTGGTACATGCTGTTCTGTACCGATGGCACGCACTGGTCCGAGGCTTACAAAAATCTCAATCCAGAAAAGCCGACCCGCGGCACCCATTACCTGATGGCTGACGATCCGCTCGGCCCCTGGGAAGTGGCTCCCGGCGCTTTCTTTGACGGCCATAATGGCCGCCGCTATGCCGGTAAGATCGTCGAGACCGATAATGGCCTGGTCTTCATGGGCTTCATCCACGACGCTGCCGACGGCACTTTTGTGGGCGAAGTCTCCGACCCCATCCCCGTCCGCGTCGATGCCGATGGCCTGCTGCACACCGAGCTCGACAAGGTCGCCCCCGGCGCCAAAGTCTAACCAAACCAATGCCCTGTGCTCCCGCCGTCTGGCGGGGGCGCACACCCTCAGGAGATTTCCGATGGCCGGATTGAGCCTCACCAATATCCACAAGAGCTACGGCAAGGTCGATGTCATTAAAGGCGTCGATCTGACGATCGAGCACGGTGAGTTTGTCGTCTTTGTCGGCCCCTCCGGTTGTGGCAAATCCACCTTGCTGCGCATGATTGCCGGTCTTGAGGACATCACCGAGGGCGAGCTCAAGATCGGCGACCGCGTCGTCAATCAGGTCCAGCCGCGCGATCGCGGCGTCGCCATGGTGTTCCAGTCCTACGCGCTCTATCCGCACATGACCGTGTACGACAATGTCGGTTTCGGCCTGTTGCTCGCCAAGACGCCCAAACCCGAGCGCGACGCCAAGATCATGGAGGCCGCTCGCATCCTGCAGATGGAACACCTGCTCGACCGCAAGCCGGCCCAGCTTTCCGGCGGCCAGCGCCAGCGCGTCGCCATCGGCCGCGCCATCGTGCGCAAGCCCGACGTTTTCCTGTTCGACGAGCCGCTGAGCAATCTCGACGCTTCGCTCCGCCTCGACATGCGCTCGGAAATCTCCAAGCTCCACAACAGCCTGGGCGCCACCATGATCTACGTGACCCACGATCAGGTCGAGGCCATGACCCTGGCCGACAAGATCGTCGTGCTCAATGGCGGTGTGGTCCAGCAGGTTGGCTCCCCGCTCGAGCTCTACCACAAGCCCGCCAATCTCTTCGTCGCCGGCTTTATCGGCTCGCCCAAGATGAACCTCCTGCCCGTCAAGGTCACCGATCTTTCCGCCGATACCATGACCCTGGCCTCCGAAGCCCTCGAACCTATCACCCTGCCGCGCCGTGATGGCATCGGGCAGGGTGATAGCCTCACCTTGGGTGTCCGCCCGCATCAATTGCTCAAGGATGGCACCAAACGCATCGCGGGCAAGGTCGATCTGGTCGAGCGCCTCGGCAACGAAACCATCATCAGTGCCATCCTGCCCAGTGGCGAAACCGTCCTCGCCGCCCTGGCCGGAGATGTCGCAATTGCACTCAACGACGACATCGCTCTGAATTTCGATCCGGACGAGATTTGCCTGTTCAACGCGGAGGGCAACGCCGTCTAGCGCGGAAGCCGCGAACCCGATCTGCGCCTCACGCGAAAAACACGTCATTTCATCCGATTAACATACTTGAGTTGTGTTAATCCCCCTCCCATAGTCCTGTCATTGGGCTGTCATGCGGAGCCTGTTTGAGGCCTGCCGGCGTCCGTTTGGAGAGGAAGAGAGGAAACGTCATGACGCGTATGAGCCGGCGAACGTTTGTCGCATCGGTGCCCCCATTGCTGGCGGCCACGCAAATACCGGCCTGGGCCGCGCCCGCATCGGATCTGGATTTGATTGCGAGCCAGAAGGGCGAACCGGCAATCGTCAAGCTCTACCGCCAGCTTGAGCGCCTGACGTCCACGGTCACCTTCATGACCACAGGCGCCCATCCCGATGACGAACCCAGCGGCCTGCTGGCCGCTTTGCGCCATGTCTATGGCATCCGCCCGGTGCTCTATTGCATCACCCGCGGGGAGGGCGGGCAGAATACCATTGGCCCCGAACGCGGTTCCGTACTCGGCGTGCTGCGCACCCGCGAAATGCAGGAAGCCTCGCGCTCGCTCGATGCTTCGCTTGCCTTTGGCGGCCGTGGGCACAATGACAGCGTGCACGATTTCGGCTTTTCCAAAGACCCTAATGCCACGATCACGCGCTGGGGCCGCGACCGGGTCATCGAACGCATGACCTGGGCCTTCCGCCAGTATAAGCCCGACATAGTGATGAACTGCTTCCTCGACGTGCCCGGCCAGCATGGCCACCACCGGGCCGCGACGGTCGCGACCTTCATCACGGCCGACATTTCCGGCAATGAAGCGGAGTTTCCCGAGCAGATCGCCGCCGGCCTAAAACCCTGGACCGTACCCAAGATCTATCTGCCCGCCTATGGTGGTGGTGGCGGCGTTTATGACGACGAAATTCCGCCCCCGCCGACAACGCTTGTGGTCAAGGCGCCGGCGCGCGACCCGATTTCTGGCGCCACCTTCCCGCAAATGGGCGAATGGTCCCGTTCCTGCCACCTGACGCAGGGCATGGGCAGGTGGCGTCCTGATCCGCAGACCGAATGGCAGCTCAACCTGTCGCGCGTTGCCGGCGGCGAAGCGCCGGAGCAGGAAAACGACATCCGCGATGGGCTGGTCGCTACCGTGGGCCATATCGCCGAACTCGACGGCATGCCCGCCTCGGCAGCCGATGCCCTGCGCGATGCCCAGGGACTGATCGAGGAGGCTATTGCCGACTATGGCGATCCTAAAGCCGTCGTCGCCAAGGTCATCGAAATCGGCGCCGCCATCGACGCCGCCCGTGCACAATTGCCCGCCGAGTTGGTCGACACCGTGGCCCATCGCCTCGACCGCAAGGTCAGGGAAATCGATCTGGTTCTGGCCACCGCTGCCGGCATGCAGGTCCGCGCCTATACCGACGGCGCCGATCTGCGGCCTGGTCAGGAGGTTCTGGTCAAGACCGATGTCGATGCGCCGGAGGATGTCGTGGTGCAATCCGTGGCGGTTATCGGCCGCGACGGGCTCAGCAGCACGGCCGGCGAGGAAGGCGAATTGGTCACCGCCGCAGCTGATGCGGCACTGACTAACCCCTTGACGGAACAGTTCGATCCGCTGGGCGGCAATGGCGACGCCTTTGTGCGGCTGACGGCTGAAATCGGCGGCCGGACCACGGTGCTCGACATCGATCTGGAAGATGCGCTGCGCGTCATCCCGGCCGCCTCGCTCGAACTCAAGCCCGATGCGGTCGTGTTCAATACCGAGCGGGACATCGCTCCGGTGGAGATGACGGCCGTAGTCGCCAATGCCACGACAAGCGATCTGGCATTCGACCTGCCTGATGGCTGGTCCATGCAGCCCACTGGTGAAACCGGTCGGGAAGCTGGCACGTTCGAGCTGGCGCCGCCGGCCGATCTGGGCACAGCGCGCATCGCCATCGAGCCGGTCCTGCTGGGTGAACCGGCTTACGCCATCAGCACGTTCTCCTATCCCCATATCGGTAAATCGGTGGTGCCGACGCTGGTGTCGGTGCCGGTGCAATCGGTTGGTGCGGCGCTGCCGGAGAATACCAAGATCGGCTATGTCAGTGGTGGCAATGACAATGTCCATACCTGGCTGCGCCGCCTCGGCGTCGACCTCACCGAACTGGCACCCGGTGATATCGAGGCCGGGGCCTATCGCGACCTTGATACCCTGATCGTGGGCATTTTTGCCTTTGGCAAGCGGCCTGATCTGGTTGCGGTGCTGCCGGGCATTCATGAATGGGTGAACAATGGCGGGCATCTGGTGACGCTCTATCATCGGCCCTCCGATGGCTGGGATCCGGAGGCGGTGCCGCCGGCTTTCCTCAAGATCGGCTCGCCCTCGATCCGCTATCGGGTGACCGATGCCAATGCCGTGGTGACGGTGCTGGAGCCGGATCATCCGCTGCTCAATTATCCCAATGTCCTGACCGAGGAAGACTGGTCCAACTGGGACAAGGAACGCGGGCTCTACTTCGCTTCGGAATGGGACGAAGCCTATAAGCCATTGCTTTCCATGAGTGATTCCGGCGAGGAGCCGCTGACGGGCTCGCTGCTCTCGGCCGAAATCGGACAGGGGCGGCATACCCATACGAGCCTGGTGTTGCATCACCAGCTCGACAAACTGGTTCCCGGTGCCTTCCGCCTGCTGGCCAATCTTACCCAGCCGGCGCGGCGCTGACCCCATAGCCGGGCAGAGGCCTCCCTATAGCCCGGCTCCTCCCGGCAAGGCTCCCGATCTCACGATCGGGGGCCTTGTCATTTAGGGCTGGCCGAACCGGGCGAGGCCGAAGGCCGAAAGGTCAATTCCCGAGGCGCCGTCCAAGGCCCATTGCGCCAGGCTTTCGCCGATGGCGGCAGAGTGCTTGAAGCCGTGGCCCGAGCAGGGGGAGGCGACCAGAATGGCGGCAGAAGTGGGGTGGCGGTCGATTAGGAAAGCGCTGTCCGACGTCGCCGTATAGATGCAAGTGGCTGTTTTAATTGGATTATTTGTCACGCCTGCGAGGCGTCCGGCAAGGTGGGCGGCGTGCATCCGATGCGAGTCTGACAGGGGGACATTGCGGTCGATGGCGTTCGGATCGCTGGCCGCGCCGTAAAACTCATCCGCCGTCTTGATGCTGATCCCATCAAGGCTTGGGAAGCCGTAGAAAAAGCCGTCCTCCTTCTCGCCATGTGGCCACATATAGACCGGCGAATTCAGCCATTGCTGCGGCGCATCGGGCGCGAGGGCGAACCAATGCATTACCTGCCGCGTCGGCTTCAGCAGCCGATCGAACGGGGCGCCGAGCAAGCCGCCCGCCCAGGCGCCAGCTGTAACGATGGCCTGGCCCGCACGGATAGTCTCGCCGCCCAGCGTGATCGATACACCCGAACCATCGGGGGTGATGGCGGTGACGATCTCGCCCAGCTTTATCGTCGCACCATGCCGCCGCGCCATGTCCAGATTGGCCGCCACACAGCGCTCCGGCATCAGATAGCCGCCACCGGGTTCATAATAGCCAATCTCGTCACCAGCGGGGATAAGATTGGGAAAACGGCGGCGGATCTCGCCGGCGTCAAGAATTTCGTGTGCAATTCCATAGCGTTGCGCTGCCGCAATGGAGCGCCGGATAAAGCCGGTGCGGCCGGGGCGCTCGACATTGTCATCGGCCTGCGAGATGACGATGCTGCCGACTTCGAACAGCATGGATTGGCCGGTTTCGGCCTCGAGTTCGCGCCAGATTTCGTGGGAGCGAACGGCGAGAGGGACATAGGTTTCGCCTTCGCCAATGCCGCGCCTGGTGATGCGGGTCTCGCCATGGGTGGAGCCTTCGGCATGCGGCGGGACGAAGCGATCGATGCCGAGGACGCGAATGCCACGCTTGGCGAGTTGGTAGAGGGTGGCGCTGCCCATGGCGCCAAGGCCGACAACAACGACGTCAACGCTTTGATTCATCGAGACTTTTGCACCAGATTGGCAAGGATGCGGAAGGCGCCGGGCACCAGTTTGTCGAGCTGGTGATGCAGCACGAGACTGGTATGGGTATGCCGCCCCCGGCCGATCTGGGCGCTGAGCAGCGAGCCCAAAAGGGGCTGCTCACCGCTGTCATGCATGGATAGCAGGGGTTGATAGGCCTCGTCCCATTCTGAGGCGAAATAGAGCCCGCGCTCCTTGCTCCACATCTGAAAATCGTCAGCCGACAAGCGGTTTGGCGATAGCATAAGGGGATGATCGGGCAACAAAAGGCTGACTTCTGCGGCAGGGTCTGTCACGCGCCAGCGCAGCGACGGCGAGCCGATGACCAGCCGGCGGGGCGGTGTCGCGTCGGGGTTCCAGCCATCGGTGGGGCGATGGTAGAGGGTGAGCAGGTGCCCGCCGGATTCTGTCCAGCGATGCAATCGCGAAACGGCGCGGGCAAGATCGGGCCGGGTGCCAAAGGCGAAGATGCCGATGACGATGGTATCGTATGCCGACAGATCGCCTTCAAGGGCAGCGGCGTCCAGTTCGGTGACGTCGGCACCCATGCGGGCGAGCCACAGACCGACCCGGTCGCTGCCGCCACCAACATAGCCGATGCGGGATTGGGGGAGGACAAGATCGAGCGCGAGAATATCGAGGGCTTGTGGCCGGACGAAGTGCGTGCGGCCGATATGCGGATAAGCGATCGGGGTGAGGTTGTAGGCGGGGGCGCCGTCGATCGTCACGGGCAGGGTCAACCGCCCGGCTGGTAGACTTGCGTCGGCGCGGATGGTGAAGCCGTTGCCGGAACGGGTGACCGCGACACCCGATGCAGCCTCAATCGCGATGGCTTGTGGCGGTGCGTCGGATTGCACGGCCACGGTGCGGTCGGTGGG
>NZ_JNNO01000020.1 GCF_000735585.1 Devosia sp. LC5 | reverse complement strand
TTGATGGGGAGGGCAGGGTGGGGTGGCGAGAGCACCGATCTATCAGTTGCCCCACCGGCTGAATGTCGATTCACCCTCATCCTCCCCTCAAGGGGAGAGGGGACCAGATTGCCTCCAGCCCGATCACTTATCCCCCTCGGTCCCCACCGGTCATAAGATGCTCAGAGGGGGGAGCGATGTCGCCAAGTCTCAAAACACCAGACCTGACGCTCCGGAGCCCCTCACTCAACCCCATCCAGCCGCTCCCGCAGGCTCACCAGCTCACGCCGCAGCGCATCGGCCCCCGCAATATCGAGTCCACTGGCCTTGCCCACGGCCAATGGAATGCTCAGCGCCTTCTCGCGCAGCGCGCGGCCCTCATCGGTCAGCAACACCCGCACCTGCCGCTCGTCCTCTGCATCGCGCCGCCGCTCGACCAGCCCGCGCGCCTCCAGCCGCTTGAGCAGCGGCGTGATCGTGCCCGAATCCAGCAGCAGCCGTTCCCCCAGCGCCTTGACCGTCAGCCCGTCGCCTTCCCACAGCACCAGGAACACCAGATATTGCGGATAGGTCAGCCCCAGCGCGTCCAGCCGCGGCTTGTAAAATCGCGTGAAAGCATGCCCGGCCGCATAGACGGCAAAGCACAGCATCGAATCCAGCTTGAGCAGGTCCGGTTTGTCGGTCACGCCAGTCTCCATTCCACAACCACCGCCAAGAGTGTATCACGATAAATTAGATTGCGCAAAATTCAATTGCGCGCTATGTACAATCATCCAAGGAGACACAAAATGATCAAATCAGCCATCTACACCGCCCATGCCACCTCGACCGGTGGCCGCACCGGCACCAGCGCCACCGATGACGGCCGCCTCTCGGTTACCCTCGATACGCCCAAGGAAATGGGCGGCAATGGCGGCCCCGGCACCAATCCTGAACAGCTTTTCGCCGCCGGTTATTCCGCCTGCTTCCTTGGCGCCATCAAGGCCGTCGCCCGCGGCGACAAGATCAAGGTTCCCGACGAAACCAGCATCAACGCTGCCGTTTCCTTCGGCGAAAACGCCAATGGCATCGGCTTCGGCATCGCCGTCGCGCTCGAAGTCACCATTCCCGGCATGGACCATGACGCGGCCCTGGCGCTGGTCGAAAAAGCCCACCAGGTCTGCCCCTATTCCAACGCCACGCGCGGCAATATCGACGTCAAGCTCAGCGTCGCCTGATAACAAGACAGCCGCCCGGACCTGTGTCTGGGCGGCTGCGATCTTTGAAACCAAACTAAGTTCAGGCGGCTTCCGCCACCACATCCAGCGGTTCCCAGCGCTGCGTCTTGCGGTCCAGCGCCAGCGAGATGAAGAACAGAATCAGCCCGCCAACGGCCATGATCGCCCCGACCACGCCGGTCGATCCCCAGCCATAGCCCGCCGAAATCGCCAACCCGCCCAGCAGCGCCCCCAGCGCATTGGCCATGTTGAACGCTGCATGGTTGAGCGTCGCCGCCAGCGTCTGCCCTTCGGCTGCCACATCCATCAACCGCGTCTGCAAGGCCGTGCCGATGGCCACGGTGAAGCCCACCAGCAGCACGCTGATCGAAGCCGTCAGCCAGAATTGCGCGGTAAAAGGAATGATCGCCAGGCTCACCACATTGAACGCCAGCATGCCGCCGATGGTCGCCATCAGCGCCTTGTCGGCCATATAGGCACCCAGAATATTGCCCAGCGTCATGCCGATGCCGAACAGCGCCAGCACCAACGGCACCCAAACCATGGCAATACCCGTCACCTCGGTCAGCAGCGGCACCACATAGGTGAACACCGCAAACATCCCGCCGCAGCCAACCGCGCTGATCGCCAGCGTCAGCCACACCTGCGGGCGCTTGAGCGCACTCAATTCGCGTAAGGGACTCGCCCCATCGGCCAGCGCCACCATGGGCGCAAAGCGCGCGATCATCACCAGCGCCAGCACCCCGACAATGCCCACCCCGGTAAAGGTCGGCCGCCAGCCCATATATTGGCCCAGCCACGTCGCCATCGGCATGCCGATCAGCGTGGCAATGGTCAGCCCCAGCATCACCCGGCCAACGGCGCGGGCGCGATAGCCCACATCCACCATGGAGGCCGCCACCAGCGCGACAATGCCGAAATAGGCGCCATGCGGCAGCCCGCTGACAAAGCGCAGCGCAATCAGCGCCAGATAGTCGGGCGCCGCGGCACTGCCGAAATTGCCCAGCGCAAACAGCGCCATAAGCCCCAGCATCAGCGGCTTGCGCGGCACCTTGGCGAACAATATGGCGATCAGTGGCGCCCCCACCACGACGCCAAGCGCATAGGCGCTGATCACATGCCCCGCCTCGGGTTCGGAAATCCGCAGATCGCCCGCCAGATTTGGCAACAGCCCCATGATCGCAAATTCGCCCGTACCAATACCGAAGGCACCGATGGCCATGGCAAAGATCGCCAGCTTGGTGGACAGCGAGCCGAGCCCGACAGAGGGGTGGGAAGAATCGGTCACGGCAAATACTCCGGCAGACGCAAGGGCACGGCACAAAACGCCGTTACCGTCAGCAATGTGGGATGGCCGCAAAGGGATTGCGGTTCACCCCGACACTAAAATGTCAGCCCGCCACCCCACAATGCCGCTTTATGCAGGGCCGCGTTGCACCAATTGCCTGCCAGGCAAGGATAATCCGGCGACTTGCAAGCGCGACTGCAAACTGGTCATTTGCTCGAGCATTTCCCAGAGCCACAGCCATGACCGACCTGACCTTTCGCGACGCCACACCCGCCGACATCCCCACCATGCTCAAGCTCAGCCATGCAGGCGATGCCCGTGGCGCCGATACGCCACCGCTCGATCCGGCCACGCTGGACGATCCGCGCTATCGTGCCGCCTTTGACGAAATCGCCGCCGATCCCAAGCACCGCCTGGTCGTCGCCGAAAAAGACGGCGAAGTCGTCGGCACTCTGCAGATCAGCTACCTCCCCGGCCTGCCCAATTTCGGCATGAAGCGGGGCCTGCTCGAAAACGTGCATATCCGCAGCGACCTGCGCGGCGGCGGCTACGGCAGCATCATGGTGAAATGGGCCATAGAACGCTGCCGTGAAGCCGGATGCGGACTGGTCCAGCTGACCTCGAACAAGGTCCGCGTGGACGCGCACCGCTTCTACGAAAAACTCGGTTTCGCCAAAAGCCACGAAGGCTTCAAGCTCAAGCTCTAACCCTACCAGATCGCGTTATTGGTCGCCGGATCGCTGCCAACCTTGCCATTGGCGCGATCCAGCGCGGCGATCTTGGCCATGTCGTCCGCATCGAGTTCGAAATCGAACACATCTGCATTGGCCCGGATGCGGTCGGCATGCACCGATTTGGGGATGACGATCAGCCCCTCCTGGATATGCCAGCGAATGATCGCCTGCGCCGGGCTCTTGCCATGCTTGCTGGCAATCTCGCCAATCGTGGCATTGTCCAGCGCCGCGCCGCTGCCGAGCGGGCTATAGCTCTCAATGGCAATATTGTGCCGCTTGTGCAGGTCGCGCACGTCGCGCTGCTGGAATTCGGGATGCAACTCGATCTGGTTGACCGCTGGCGCAACGCCGCTATCGCCAATGATGCGCTCAAGATGCTCGGGCAGGAAATTGGACACCCCGATCGAGCGGATCCGGCCATCGCGCTGCAATTGCACGAAGGCCTTCCAGGTGTCGGAATATTTGTCCTGCGCCGGTACGGGCCAGTGGATCAGGAACAGGTCGAGATAATCAAGACCCAGCCGGTCCAGCGATCCCATGAACGATTTGAGCGTCGCATCATACCCTTGGTCGCGTGTGCGCAGCTTGGAGGTGATGAACAGCTCTTCGCGCGCCAGTCCACTGTCCTTGATCGCGGCCCCAACACCCTGCTCGTTGCTATAACCCTGCGCCGTATCGATCGAGCGATACCCAGCCTGTAGCGCCACGGCAATCGCCGCACCCACTGCATTATTGGGTATCTGCCAGACGCCAAACCCCAATTGGGGAATGGTCCGGCCGTCATTGAGCGTGATTGTCGGAATATCCGCCATCGTAAAAAATCCTTTGAGGCTAGAAAATGATCGCCAGGCCCGTGAGCGCCAGCAGGACAATAATGGCGATGCCGATCAGCATGATGAAGAAAATGATCTTGGCCAGTGCCGCGGCGCCCGCAGCTATGCCGGTGAACCCAAGCGCACCGGCAACCAATGCGACGACGACGAGAAGAATGAGCAATTGCAGCATGGTGAATTCCTTGTGGCGGCTTACCCTCGTCAACGCGCCGCCACCACAGGCCGTTCCGCCTTAAGCTGCGCCGTATCGTTCGCGGGCCCGCTCGCGCGCCTTGGCCGCAACCACTTCGCGGTCTTTGGGTGGCGCATCGGTATCGAGCGATTTGAGCAGCTTGCGCACCACCGCCTCGATCTCCTCGACGGCGGCGTGAAAGGCGGCCTCATTGGCTTTGGACGGGTGGGTATAGCCCGAAATCTTGCGCACGAATTGCAGCGAGGCATCGTGCATTTCATTGCGCGTGGCGGGCGGCTCGAAATTAAACAGGGTTCGGATATTGCGGCACATGACACCTCTCCTCGTACCCCAAGGCTGACTCCATCTCCCCTTTGGCGCAAGTCCTTGCGCTTACCAAGTATTAGCCAGCCCAAGCCTGCGCGATTGACCATCACCCGCCCGCTCCGTCAGATGGCGCCTCACTCGACGGCGAGGAACGCGACCGGTGACATCACGCAATGTGATCCTGCTCGGCGCGGTATTGGCCACATTTGGTGCAGCCCTGCCCTTGGCCGCCGCTGCTTACCTATCCTGGCAACTGGCCCTGAACGGGGAGCAGGAGCGCCTCTCCGCGCTCGCCGAACGCCTCATCACACGCATCAATATGACCATTGACGACGCCGGCCAGGCGCTCGAGACCATCAATGCCACAGACCTTGTGCCCTGCTCGGAACCGCATATCGCCGAAATGCGAGCACTGACCACGACGGGCACGATCAACGAGGTCGGCTATTTCGTGGGTGGTCTGCTGAAATGCACCTCCTGGGGCATCACCAAAACGCCAGTCCCGATGGCTCCCGCCGATTTCACCACAGCCAATGGCATCGCCATCACCGCCCCCTTCCAGTCCAGCATCGTCAGCGATGGGCGGCCGGTCATGGGTTTCCAGCTCGGTTCCTATAGCGTGCTGGTCGATCCGCAGCGTTTTGTCGATGTGAATGATGACACCAGTTCCGGCCTGGTCATCGCCCATGAAAACGGCACGCTGATCAGCGCAAACAACATACCCAACCCGGCCTTGCTCGCCTCGCTCGTAGCCAGTCCTGGCAGCGGCATGGATGACGGCACCATCTTTTCAGTCGCCGGGCAAAATGGCTGGCTCACCATGGCAACCAGCCCGCGCAGCACCATCCTTGCCGGCCTGCAACGCCAATTGCTGGTCCTGCTGCCCATCGGCATTGCCATAGCGGCGCTGATCGTGGGCGCCATCATCTGGGTCTCGCGCAAGCGCCTCTCCCCGGCCAGCGAATTGGCCCGCGCCGTGCGCAACCGTGAATTTTGTCGTCCACTACCAGCCGCTCATCGAACTCAAATCCGGCATTTGCGTCGGTGCCGAAGCCCTGGTGCGCTGGCGACGGCCTGATGGCACCATGGTCCGCCCGGATCTGTTCATCCCCCTCGCCGAGGAAAGCGGCCTCATCCTGCCCATCACCGATCAGGTGATCGAGGCCGTCATTGCCGATCTAGGCACGACACTGGTTGCCGACCGCTCGCTGCACGTCGCCGTCAACTTCTGCGCCGACGACATCCGCACCGGCCGCATGCTGCCAATCCTTGAGCACAAGCTGCGCAACGCCGGCATCAGGCCCCAGCAAATCTGGCTCGAAGCCACCGAACGGGGTTTCATCGATATAGAAGCCGCCCGCGCCACCATGAGCCGGGCTCGCGCCATGGGCCATTCCGTCGCCATCGACGATTTCGGCACCGGCTATTCCAGCTTGCAATATCTGCAGGACTTGCCGCTCGACGCGCTCAAGATCGACAAATCCTTCATCGACACGATCGGCAAAGGCAGCGCCACCAGTTCGGTCACCCCGCACATTATCGCCATGGCCAAAACCCTTGGCCTGTTCACCGTCGCCGAGGGAATCGAGACCCAGGAACAGGCCGATTATCTGATCGATCAGGCGGTCGGTTTCGGCCAGGGCTGGCTCTATGCCAGGCCCCTCCCCGCCAAGGCATTCATCGCCTTTCACCAGCAAAACCAGGCCAGCAAGGGCATCGCGCCCGAAGTGCTGCGCGCCGCGCCCTAGCGCAGCGGCACTGTCAGCGTACCACTCGCATTGAACAGGCGATTATCCGTACCGATGCCGCCATAGCCCAGTGTGGTTTTCCAACGCATCCCCTCCGGCAACGCGATTTCGACAGTGCCTTCCAGCCGTCCTCTCAATCCTTCAAAGCCATCCACGCTGTCGCGGCTCAAGACCGTTGCGCTGGTGTCGAGCCGCAGGCCCGCATTGATGACCACATTGTTTTGCGTCGTCAGCCGATAGGACACACCCGGCCCGATGGCGAGTCTGCCGCGGCCCAGTTCCTGCCCGAACACCAGATTGCCGGCTCCATCAAGGTAGGGCGCAACCCGCTCATCGAAATAGCTGAACCTGGCTTGCGGACTGAACGTCCACCGCCCCGAAGTCCATTGGCCCAGCAAGGCCGCCGTCATCAGCCAGGTGTCGGCGGCAAAGCGACCCTCTATGCCCTGGGCTTGGGTTATACCGGCCGACGAGCCACCGCTGCCCATCAGGTCGGCATAAACATTGTCCAGCACCCGCACCGTGGCATAGCCACCGGCCATCCAGCCGCCCCTCACCAATGCCGAAGCATCGCTCCAGTCCCGGATCATCGTGTCGGCTTCGACAAATCCCCCGATCAGCAAATCTTCGCCCACCACCCGGTCGACACCCATCGCCGCCACGCCGTACCGGCCCGCGGCCCCCTGCTCATTTGCCAGGGCAAAGGTCCCGCGCATCCAGACATCCCAGACATTACGCTGCTCATTGCCCAATATCCTTTCGAAGGCACCCAGCGAAGCCGCCACGGGAATGGGTCGTCCAGCCACAATGCCCGGGAGCGCATTCATGAAAAGCTGCGGCGAAGCCGCCACCGACACCGCTCCCTTGAGCCGCTCGATACGATCCTCGCTCGGCGGCAGGCTGGACAACAGCAGGTCCCCCCGCGCCGGCACCAGGCTCTCGATCAGCGCGGCCGCTCGCTCGGGCGCGCTCATGACGCTGAATGTGCAGATCAGCAATTCTCCAGGGTCCAGTACCAGTTCCGCCGAACCACTGGCCCGATCGCCCTGGCTATTATCGTCCGAACAATCCACGGCGCGCACGCTCATGCCCATGCCACTCGCATCATCGATGCCGATCCTGTATTCCCCTGCCGGCAGGGTGATTGGCCCGCTCTCGGCCATCCCGCCAAGACTGGCCAGGTGCAGATTGAGCGGTGGCGTCAGCGAGGAAAACCCAAACATCGCATCGGCACCGCTGACACGGATAACCACCAGGCCCGGCTCGCTGGCGGGTTGGCCCAGTGCCGGAGCAACGGCCGCCAGAACCAGGCACAAGGCCTTCAGCCCGCGCCGGAAAAGCCGGGCGAGGAAGAACATCCCGCATTGTCTCGTCCGGCGCCACCCGGACAATCCAACCATTTGCAATTGCCGTCCCTGCTTGCTCGGCGCCTAGTCGCGACCAAGCGGCCGCAGCGCCTCCTGCGTCTGGAGAGCCCCAGGACTGACGCTGGCTCTCCGCTCACCCCTCAGGGCTGCGGTTATGGTCACCCCGTTTGCCGTCACAATCCACCCCGCAGGCCGCAAGGGCGTCATGACCTGAGAGGGCGACTGGCCGATCGGGGACAGTCACACCCCGCCGCCCTGTCCACGACAAAGGGGCAGACCACCCCTTCCCTTTCCCGACTATCTCCGCTAGACAGCCCACCTAACCACCCCGTCCAAGCCTTCCCCAAGCGCCGCAACGCCCTGTTGTCGTGCGCGAATGGTGCGGGTGGCCTGAGCGCCGGGTGATTCTTCCTCGCCCGCCCCGTCCGTAGACCGAGCCGAGCGAGCCCAAAGAAATGCCAAAACGTACCGACATTAAATCGATCCTCATCATCGGTGCGGGTCCGATCATCATCGGGCAGGCTTGCGAGTTCGACTATTCGGGCACCCAGGCGTGCAAGGCGCTCAAGGAAGAGGGCTACCGTATCATCCTGGTGAATTCGAACCCGGCGACGATCATGACCGATCCGGACCTGGCCGATGCCACCTATATGGAACCGATCACTCCTGAAGTGGTTGCCAAGATCATCGAAAAGGAACGTCCCGATGCCCTGCTGCCCACCATGGGCGGCCAGACGGCACTGAACTGCGCGCTGTCGCTGCGCAAGATGGGCATTCTCGAAAAGTACAATGTCGAAATGATCGGTGCCACCGCCGAGGCCATCGACAAGGCCGAAGACCGCGAGCTGTTCCGCGACGCCATGAAAAAGATCGGGCTGGAAACGCCCCGCTCCATGCTGGCGCATAACACGATCGAAGCGCTGCAGGCCCTTGAGGTCATTGGTCTTCCCGCCATCATCCGCCCCAGCTTCACCCTGGGCGGCACCGGCGGCGGCATTGCCTATAACCGCGAGGAATATCTGGCGATCTGCGAAAGCGGCATCGACGCTTCGCCCACCAATGAAGTGCTGGTGGAAGAAAGCGTGCTCGGCTGGAAAGAGTACGAAATGGAAGTTGTCCGCGACAAGAAGGACAATTGCATCATCATCTGCTCGATCGAGAATATCGATCCCATGGGTGTGCATACCGGCGACTCCATCACCGTCGCCCCCGCCCTGACGCTGACCGATAAGGAATACCAGATCATGCGCGACGCCTCCCTGGCGGTGCTGCGCGAGATCGGCGTCGAGACCGGCGGCTCCAACGTGCAGTTCGGCATCAATCCCGCTGACGGCCGCATGGTCGTCATCGAGATGAACCCGCGCGTATCGCGCTCCTCCGCGCTCGCCTCCAAGGCCACCGGCTTCCCCATCGCCAAGGTCGCGGCGCGCCTGGCCGTCGGCTACACGCTGGATGAATTGGACAACGACATCACCGGCGGCATGACCCCGGCCTCGTTCGAGCCCACCATCGACTATGTCGTGGTGAAAATCCCGCGCTTCGCCTTCGAAAAGTTCCCCGGCGCCGACAATCGCCTGACCACGTCCATGAAGTCGGTCGGCGAAGCCATGGCCATTGGCCGCACCTTCCAGGAAAGCCTGCAAAAGGCCCTGCGCTCGCTCGAAACCGGCCTCACCGGTCTCAACGAGATCGGCATTCCCGGCCTGGGCGAAGGCGAAGACAAGAACGCCATCAAGGCCGCGCTCGGCACGCCCACGCCCAATCGCCTGCTGCATGTTGCCGAGGCCATGCGCCTGGGCATGAGCCTTGAGGACATTCACGAGGCCTGCAAGATCGATCCCTGGTTCCTCGAGCAGATGCAGGGCATCGTCGATACCGAGACCAAGGTGCGCCAATTCGGCCTGCCCCAGGACGCCGCCAATCTGCGCGCCCTCAAAGGCATGGGCTTCTCCGATGCCCGCCTCGCCCAGCTCGCCGCACTCAGGCCGTCCGACGTGCGCAAGCTGCGCCACTCGCTCGACGTGCGCCCGGCCTATAAGCGTATCGACACCTCCGCTGCCGAATTCGCCTCGCCAACGGCCTATATGTACTCGACCTATGAAACCACCTTTGCCGGCGCCGTGGCCGACGAGGCCCGCCCGTCCGACCGCAAGAAAGTGGTCATCCTGGGCGGTGGTCCCAACCGCATCGGCCAGGGCATCGAGTTCGATTATTGTTGCTGTCATGCCGCCTTTGCGCTGGCTGACGCCGGCTATGAAACCATCATGGTCAACTGCAACCCCGAGACCGTCTCGACCGATTACGACACCTCCGACCGGCTCTATTTCGAGCCACTGACCGAGGAAGACGTTATCGAAATCCTGCAGCGCGAAAAGCAGAACGGCACCCTGCACGGCGTCATCGTGCAATTCGGCGGCCAGACCCCGCTCAACCTGGCCGAAGCCGTGCTCAAGGCCGGCGTACCGATCCTGGGCACCCAGCCGGACGCCATCGATCTGGCCGAAGACCGCGACCTTTTCTCCAAGCTGCTCAACAAGCTGGAATTGACTCAGCCCAAGAACGGCATCGCCTATTCCCTTGAACAGGCTCGTCTTGTTGCCGAGCGCCTGGGCTATCCGCTGGTGATCCGCCCCTCCTATGTGCTGGGCGGCCGCGCCATGGCCATCGTCCACTCGGCCAATGATTTCGAACGCTATGTGCAGGACACGCTCACCGGCCTGGTCCCGCCCGATATCCTGCAGCGCTACCCCAACGACAAGACCGGCCAGATCAATTCGGTCCTCTCCGACAATCCGCTGCTGTTCGACGCCTACCTGTCCGGCGCCACCGAAATCGACGTCGACGCCCTTTGCGACGGCAAGGACGTATTTATTGCCGGCATCATGGAGCATATCGAAGAGGCCGGCATTCACTCCGGCGACAGCGCCTGTTCGCTGCCCCCGCAGAACCTGACGCCCGAAACCATGGCCGAACTCAAGCGGCAGACGGCCGAATTGGCCTTCGCCCTCAAGGTCGGCGGGCTGATGAATGTGCAATATGCGCTTAAGGACGGCGTGATCTACCTGCTCGAAGTCAATCCGCGCGCCTCCCGCACCGTGCCCTTCGTCGCCAAGGTGATCGGCCAGCCCATCGCCAAGATCGCCAGCCGCATCATGGCCGGCGAGAGCCTGGCCAGCTTTGGCCTCGTCGAAAAAACCTTCAAGCATGTCGCCGTCAAGGAAGCCGTGTTCCCGTTCAACCGCTTCCCCGGCGTCGATACGGTCCTCGGGCCGGAAATGAAGTCGACCGGCGAAGTGATTGGCCTCGATACCAATTTCGCCATGGCCTTCGCCAAGTCGCAAATGGGTGCCGGCTCCAAGGTCCCCACCAGCGGCACCGCCTTCATCTCGGTGCGTGATGCCGACAAGGCCTATATCGTCGATATGGCCCGCCATCTCGCCGAGGCCGGTTTCACCATCCTCGCCACCAGCGGCACCCAGCGCTATCTGGTGGAAAACGGCATTGCCGCCACCAAGATCAACAAGGTGCTCGAAGGGCGTCCGCACATCGTGGACTCCATGAAAAATGGCGGCGTGCAACTGGTGATCAACACCACCGATGGCATGAAGTCGATCTCCGACAGCCGCGACATCCGCCGCACCGCATTGCTCGCCAAGATCCCCTACTACACCACCATCGACGGCGCCCTCGCCGCCGTGGAAGGCATCGTCGCCCTCAAGCAAGGCAGCATGCAGGTCCGCTCCCTGCAAAGCTATTTCGCGGTTTAGCCGGCTGGGGGCTCACCCTGCCCCGAGACCGCCCATTCCATCGTCATTGCCCGGCTTGTCCGGGCAATCCATGCTTCCGCCAGCGCTGAGCAATGGATCACCCGGACAAGCCGGGTGATGACGATGAACCATGTGGTCGCGAGAACCACAAAGGTACAGTAAAGTTCCTTCGGCTTGACCACCCCCGCCCTCATACCTATCCTGCCCCCACCATGATGATGTCCGAAGCAACTAAGTTCGCAGTGCACTTGAACGCCTAACGGCGCTCATTGGAGCACGTCCGACGAGCGGTTTCCGCTCGATCCGGCTGTCCCTACGACGGCCACGCGAACTTATGGACATATCTCATGCCCTCTCATTCTGCTGCGCTCAGCCAAGCGCAAATCTCTGCCTTCATCAATGACGGCTTCGTCCGCATCGACAACGCCTTCCCCCACGAACTGGCCGACCAGGGCCGGGCTATCCTGTGGCGCGATACCGGCTGCGATCCTCATGATCCCGGCACCTGGACCAAGCCGGTCATTCGCTTGGGCTTCTCTTCCGACCTCCCCTTCCGCACCGCGGCCAATACCCCTCTCCTGCATGCAGCTTATGACCAGCTCACCGGCAAGGACCGGTGGCTGCCGCCGCAAGGCCTGGGGACGTTCCCTGTGCGCTTCCCCTCGCCCGATGATCCCGGCGACGCTGGCTGGCATGTCGATGTCAGCTTCGGCTGGCAGGAAAACCCGACCGATTTCCTGGCCTGGCGCGTCAATGTCAGCTCGAAAGATCGGGCCTTGCTGATGCTGTTCCTCTTCTCCGATGTCGGGGAGTTGGACGCGCCAACCCGCATCCGGGTCGGCTCGCATCGCGACATTGCCCGCCAGCTGGAACCTGCCGGAGAAGCCGGACTAAGCCTGCGCGAACTGGCTGCCGACGACTTTGCCGGCACGGCCCATTGCCCCGAAGTCCTGGCGACGGGCGAGGCCGGCACGGTCTATCTGTGCCATCCGTTCCTCGCCCACGCGGCGCAGCCCCACCGGGGAACGCGACCCCGCTTCATGGCCCAACCACCGCTCCAGCCCAGCGAACAGCTCTCGCTGGACCGGCCCGACGGCGCCTATTCCCCCGTCGAAACAGCCATCCGCCAGGCGCTCAACCGCGCCTGACATCCACCAGTAGGCCTCATGGTGAGCCAGTCGAACCACGCGGTCGTGGCACTATCTCGCCACGACCTCGCCCTTCGACAAGCTCAGGGTGAGGTCTGCCGGGAAATCAGCATTTCTCAGAGAACAAAATGACCAACTATTTCAAAGACGCCTTCAGCGGCATCCGGCTCGATGAGCAAGTCACCAATCCCAACATCATCGTGGGCCGCTACAGCTATTATTCCGGCTATTACCACGGCCATAGCTTCGACGATTGCGCCCGCTTCCTGATGACCACGCCGGGCGTCGACAAGCTGATCGTGGGCAGTTTCTGCTCCATCGGCTCAGGCGCTGCCTTCATCATGGCCGGCAATCAGGGCCATCGCTACGATTGGGTCAGCTCCTTCCCGTTCCACTACATGGCCGACGTGCCCGGCTTCGGCACGGCCGCGGACGCCTTTGCCCCGGCTGGCGATACCATTATCGGCAATGACGTGTGGATCGGCACCGAAGCCATCATCATGCCCGGCATCACCATCGGCCATGGCGCCGTCATCGGCACACGGGCGCTCGTCACCAAGGATGTCGAGCCCTATGCCATTATCGGCGGCAATCCGGCCAAGCCCATCCGCAAACGCTTCAGCGACGAGCACATCGCCATGCTGCTCCAAATGGCCTGGTGGGATTGGCCCCATGAACAGCTGATCGCCGCCATGTCATTGCTGACCAGCGGCGATATTGATGCCCTGCATCGCCATTGGCAGACGCTCTAGCCACGCTCAGAGGTCGCGGCCCCCGCCGCGACCTCAAGCCTATCCCCGGAAAAACGCCGCCACTTCAGCGAGTGCTCCGTCCACCGCCTCGTCATCGACATCCAGATGCGTCACCCAGCGTTGCTGGCCATAGCGTCCCGTCGTCCCGATGCCGCGTTCGCCGAGGAATGCATTGAACCGCTCGCCCAGTTCCGCCTCGCAATTGAGGAAGATGATATTGGTATGCGGGTTGATCACGGTGAGTTGGTCAAACGACGCCAGGCCTTCGGCCAGGCGCTTGGCCCGGCGATGATCATCGGCCAGCCGGGCGACATTATGCTCCAGTGCATAAAGCCCCGCCGCGGCCAAAATCCCCGACTGGCGCATGCCGCCGCCCAGCATTTTACGATTGCGCCGGGCCGTCTCTATCAGATCGCTCCGCCCGACCAGCACCGACCCCACCGGCGCACCCAAGCCTTTGGAAAGACAGATCGAAACCGTATCGAAATCTGCGACAAACTCCTTGATATCCATGCGCAGAGCCACGCTGGCATTGAACGCCCGCGCACCATCCAGATGCAGTCCCAGCCCATGCCGCTGCGCCAGCGCCGCCACTGCAGCCATGTAGTCCACCGGCAGGATCTGCCCGCCATGGGTATTTTCCAGCGCGATCACCCGCGTCGTCGCGAAATGGCTGTCACCGGCCTTGATCGCCGCCTCGATATCGCCCAGCGCCAGCGTGCCATCGGGCTGATGCGCAATCGGCTGCGGCTGGATCGAGCCGAGCACAGCCGCGCCACCGGCTTCCCAGCGGTAGCAATGGGCATTCTGCCCGGCGATATATTCGTCGCCGCGCCCGCAATGGCTCATCAGCGCCAGCAGGTTGGATTGCGTCCCCGACGGCACGAACAAAGCCGCGTCCTTGCCCAGCTTGGCCGCCATAAGCTGCTCCAGCCGGCTGACCGTGGGATCGTCGCCAAACACATCGTCGCCCAGCTCGGCCTCGACCATGGCCGTCCGCATGGCAGCGGAGGGCCTGGTGACAGTGTCGGAGCGGAAATCGTAGCGAATAGTGTTCATGCGGCAACCTCTATAGATATCGGAACAATCTCTACTGAGCGTTGCGGGTTTTGTCAGCAGCTAGGCCGCCACCCCACTGGCAGCGCCAAACAATGCAGCCATCTCGTCGTCTAGCGTTAGCGGACTGTTAACGCTGAGCGGCTTTCGCGCTAACACAAGGATGCCCTCGATGGGGGATCCGCGATCCTGCCGCAGCGTCGCCTTTTCGAAGCGTAGCACTTCCAGCCCGGCATCGAGCAAAGCCTGCCGCGCGGCCGCAACGCCATGGGCATAGCGCAGCGATGGCCGCAGGAACACCGCCTCATCGCCGTCATGGGCTTCAAGCGAAAATGCCAACAGGCCTCCGGGCAACATGGCCGGCACCACACCTGCCAGCACCGGCGGCAGCGCGCCGCAATAGATGAACACATCGGCCGCCGTCACGAGATCAGCCACGGCCACCCTTCCCGCCAGGGCGGCGACCAGCTCGGCCTTGTCGAGGCGATCGTAAATGCCCTTCTTGCCGGTTTCGGCAATCATGGCGGCGCTGAGGTCGACGCCTTCGAGATAGGATACCTTGGCGCGCACCCGCTCGCCCATCAGCCCGGTACCGCAGCCCAGGTCGATGGCGCGGGCGAAATGATCGATGCCCAGGTTCCCCATTTCCGCAACCAGCATGGCGTCGAGCAGAGCCGGCACCTGATAGCCGAGCGTCTGCAGCAATGCGCTTTCAAAGCGCGGCGCATATTGGTCGAACAGCGCCTCGACATAGCTGACCGCGGTGCCTTCGCTGGCACTGGCCGCGCCATGCGCCGCGAGCTTCAGGCCGGCGCCGAACAGCCCATCATCATCCAGCGCCTCAAGATGCCGCCATGCCGAGATCGCGCCGGAAATATCGCCTGCTTTTTCGCTATAATTGCCCAGCAATTCCCAGCCGGCCGCCCAGAGCGGCGTCAGCTCGAGCGCCTGCCCCATCAGATCGGCAGCTGCAGCATAATCCCCGCCCTCGGCCAGCATTTTGGCATAACCGGCACGGCGGTCGGCGATGACATCGCCGGAAGAATGAAACGCCTTGGTCAAGACGAAGTGATCTCTGGAGGGCAACCGGGCCCGCTGGCCCGGCGAGCCGGGGATTTGCAGCAAATCCGGGCCGAAATCAAGCCGCTCTTTGCGCTGCATGGCTGGGGTGCGACCAACAGGGCAATAGCCAATATCTGCAATTGGCGTAGTATGCCTGCGTCCCGGCCGGATTATTCACATCCGGCCGGCGGCAGGACGCCTTTGGCCGCAGGCTCATCGCGTGTCCGCACCGGGTTCCCCAAGACCTGGCGCAAATACTTGACGGAATTCATCTTTCCCCCGGCAAATCAGCAGATTGGCCGGGCGCTTTGTCATGTGTAAACAAATTATTGAACGCCGCTTTTTTTGCGGCTAAGCTCATCGGATCGAATATTGCGGCCGACCGATCTGATCCTGCGAATACCATTCGCGCATGCTGACGTCATTTTCCGATATTTCGATATCATCAAGTCTTGGTCATCACGACTGGGACCGTCTACCGCAGCGATTGCACGAGGGAAACGCGCATCATGGCAACTGGCACTGTGAAGTGGTTCAACGGCCAAAAGGGATATGGCTTCATTCAGCCTGACGAAGGCGGTGCGGACGTGTTCGTCCACATTTCCGCCGTTCAGCGCTCGGGTCTCAATGGCCTGGATGAAGGGCAGAAGGTCAGCTACGAGATCGTCAAGGACAAGCGGACCGGCAAATCCGCCGCCGACAATCTGACCGCATCCTGATCTAATCTACCTGCAGCAAAATCAATCAAGGGCGCATCGAGGGGATGCGCCCTTTTTGTTTGGGCGGGTGCAGATGCGCGTCACCATTGCTTTCCAAATTCGCCCCGCTTTCGCGGGAATGACACTGTTGGGAAGATGGTCCCGCCTCAGTAGACCTCATCCTGAGCCTGTCGAAGGACGGGGTCGTGGCACGCCGGCCTCCACTCGCTCGACCTCGTGGTTCGACAAGCTCACCATGAGGTCTCACAGGCAGGGGCCCCTACACCCCCTCCGGCGCCACCCGGATTACCTGCCCATTGTCCGCATCGGTCAATGCATAGATCGCGCCATCGGGGCCCACCCGCACATCGCGGATGCGGCCCAGTTCGCCTTCGAACAGGCGTTCTTCGCCCACAACCGTGTCGCCGTCCATGTCGAGCCGCACCATGACATTGCCGCTGAGGCCGCCGGTGATCAAATCGCCCTGCCAGCCCTTGATCAGCTCGGCGTCATAGAAGGTGAGGCCCGATGGCGAGATGGAGGGGTCCCAATAATGCAGCGGCTGCTCCATGCCCTCCTTTTCCGTGCCCTCCCCGATCGGGTCGCCGGAATAATGTTCGCCATAGGCGATGACCGGCCAGCCATAGTTCGCGCCCGGCCGGGGCATGTTGACCTCGTCGCCGCCGCTGGCACCATGCTCCACGATGAACAATGCCCCATCGCTCTGCCGTATCGCGGCGCCTTGCGGATTGCGGTGGCCCTTGCTCCACAATTCGGGCGCCCAGCCCTCCGGCCTGGGATTGTCGTCTGGCACCGAGCCATCGGGCGCGATGCGCACCACGGCGCCCGCCAGATCGCTCATATCCTGGGCACGATCCCTTCCCCCACGCTCACCCAGCGTCACGAACAGATTGCCATCCTGGCCGATAACGATGCGCGAGCCATAATGCAGGTTCCCCCCGGTAAAATTGTTCATGCGGAAAATGACATTCCGCTCGCTGAGCGCACCACTATCGCCCGCAAGTGACAGTGTGGCCGCCAGCACCGCCGTGCCCTGCCCGCCCTCGCCCGGCTCGGAGAAGCTGAGGTAAATCCGCCCGCTTTCAGCAAAATCCGGCGCCAGCGCCAGATCGAGCAAGCCGCCCTCCGCGCGCGCCACCACCGCCGGCAGGCCTTCGATCGGCGCGCCGACCGCCCCATCCTGGTCCACCACGCGCAATTGCCCGCTGCGTTCGGTCACCAGCATGCGCCCATCCGGCAGGAACCCCAAAGCCCAGGGATGATCGAGCCCTTCGGCAATCACCATCGCGGTCAGCGGCCCGGCAGAAGTCTCGATGGTTTGCGCTGATATAGGCGCCGCCAGCGACAGGGCCAGCGCGGCGCCAGCAAAAACCGGCAGGCGAGAGGGAGAAAGATGAAACATCCTTGGGCCTTTCGTTGGCAAATGCGCTAAATCTTGAATGGGCATGTGGAGATAACCATCTTCATTGTCCACACCCGCTTGACCGCAACGCGGCAGGCGGGCAATTTGAACCTATCTCCCCCAAAAACTTATCGTGATGCACACGCCGGGTTTGGCTGGGGAGTTTGACGTTTTTGCCGTGCCGAATGGAGGCGACGAATGGACAAGATCCCGATGACGGTCGGAGGCCACAAGGCCCTGACCGCCGAATATGAGCACCGTACTGCAACCGAGCGCCGTCGCATCATCGAGGCGATCGCCGAAGCACGCGCCCATGGGGACCTGTCGGAAAACGCCGAATATTCGGCCGCCAAGGAACAGCAGAGCCTCAATGAAGGCCGCATCCAGGAGCTGGAATCGATTCTGGCCCTGGCCGACATCATCGATGTGACCAAACTGTCCGGCGGCAGCGTGAAGTTCGGCGCCACGGTGACCTTCCTCGATGAGGATACCGAAGAAGAAAAGACCTATCAGGTCGTTGGCGATCCCGAGGCCGACGCCACTGGCGGACGCGTGTCGATTTCCTCGCCAATTGCCCGCGCCATGATCGGCAAGGAAGAAGGCGATTCGTTTGAAGTTTCGGCGCCCGGTGGGTCCCGCAGCTATGAGATCGTCAAGATCCAGTACATTTAACCGGGCCGATCGACAGTCATCTCAGGCCGAATCGAAAATGGTGTTTTCGAGAACCGGACCGGAGCGTACCTTTGGGTACGTGAGGACCGGAAGCGCAGAAAACGCCATTTGCAGGCGGCACCAGATGAATGACGGGGGTCCAGGCGCTCATTTCTTGGGCATTTGCCCAAGGCAGGCTGTGACATTTTAGTGCGATCCACAGCCGCGAGCGCCACAAAAGCGACTTAGCCTTGAAAGAGTACACCTTCGGCCATTAACCTAGGACCAATCGCCATTCGGCTTCAGCTGGATGGCGGCTGGCCCAAAAGGGAGGGCCGAGGGCTACTCGCATTTGTTGGAGAGCGTTGCGATGCACGCGAAAGTCATCATCATCGGTTCCGGTCCAGCCGGCTACACCGCCGCCATCTACGCGGCGCGCGCCATGCTGGAACCCGTGATGATTCAGGGTCTGCAGCCCGGTGGCCAGCTGACCATCACCACCGATGTCGAGAACTATCCCGGCTTTGCCGATGTCATCCAGGGCCCATGGCTCATGGACCAGATGAAGGCGCAGGCCGAACATGTCGGCACCAAGATCGTCAACGACCTCATCGTCAATGTCGATTTGGACAAGCGCCCCTTCGTGCTCACCGGCGATAGCGGCGACATCTACACCGCCGATAGCTTGATCATCGCCACAGGCGCCCAGGCCAAGTGGCTTGGCATTCCGTCCGAGCAGAAGTTCCAGGGCTTTGGCGTCTCCGCCTGCGCCACCTGCGACGGCTTTTTCTATCGCAACAAGGAAGTGCTGGTGGTCGGCGGCGGCAATACCGCGGTCGAAGAAGCGCTGTTCCTCACCAATTTCGCCTCCAAGGTCATCGTTGTGCACCGCCGCAACGAATTCCGCGCGGAGCGCATCCTGCAGGATCGCCTGTTCAAAAATCCCAAGATCGAAGTGCGCTGGAATACCGAGGTCGCCGAAGTCGGCGGCTCGTCCATGCCCACCTCGGTCAATTCGGTCACCCTGCGCGACACTACGACCGGCCGCACTTATGAACAGCCGATCGACGGTATTTTCGTCGCCATCGGCCATGCCCCAGCAACGTCAATATTTGCCGGCAAGCTGGACATGAAGCCCGGCGGCTATCTGCAGGTAAAGGCCGGCACGACCGAAACCAATATTCCCGGCGTCTTTGCCGCTGGGGATGTCACCGATGATGTTTACCGTCAGGCAATCACGGCCGCAGGCATGGGTTGCATGGCAGCGCTTGAAGCAGAACGATACCTGGCTGAACACGAGCTCGCCGAAGCGGCGGAGTAGACTGACCGACGACCCAAATAGAAAGCGTCACAAGAAATGCTCGACTGGGACAAGCTCCGGATTTTCCACACCGCCGCCGAGTCGGGCAGTTTCACACATGCCGCTGAAAAGCTGGGCATGAGCCAATCCGCCGTCAGCCGGCAGATCTCGGCGCTGGAGGATGATCTGGGCCTCAAGCTCTTCATCCGCCATGCGCGCGGGCTGGTGCTGACCGAAGTGGGCGAGCAATTGTTCCGCACCGCCCATCGCATGCATTGGGAACTCCAGCAGGTCGAAACCCAGATGTCCGAAAGCCAGGACGTCCCCACCGGCCCGCTCATCGTTACCACCACCGTGGGTATCGGTTCGACCTGGCTGTCGTCGCGGCTGGATGAGTTTTTGAAGCTCTATCCGCTGATCCAGCTCGAAATCCGCCTCAACGATGCCGAGCTCGACCTGGCCATGCGCGAGGCCGACGTCGCCATCCGCCTGCACCGCCCCAACCAGTCCGAAATGATCCAGCGCAAGCTGTTCACGGTGCACAACCACTTCTACGCCACCAATAGCTATATCGACGAATTCGGCATGCCCGCCACGGTCGATAACCTCGAAGACCACCGCATCATCAGTTTCGGCGAGCCGGTGCCCTCCTATCTGGGCGATATCAACTTCCTCGAACGCATGGGGCGCTCCGATTCCAGCCCGCGCCGCGCCGCACTCAAGGTCAATTCGATCTATGGCATGCTGCAGGCCTGCCGCGCCGGCATCGGCATCGCCATGCTGCCCGACTATGTGACTGAGAAGGAAGACGGCCTGATCCAGGTGCTGCCCGAGATCGAACTGCCGGCTTACGAAGCCTACTTTGTCTATCCCCCGGCTCTGAAGAACTCCAAGCGCGTCGGCGTGTTCCGCGATTTCCTGGTCGGCAAAGCCCGCGAGTGGAGCTTCTAATATCCCTTTGAGACCTCATGGTGAGCTTGTCGAACCACGAGGTCGGGCGCGCCAGGCGATCCCTACCCACGGTGTCATTCCCGCGAAAGCGGGAACCTCTGTTGGGAAGCTCAGGAAGAAAACGGAGGTTTCCGCTTTCGCGGGAATGACTCAGCTGTTGTAACTGGCCGGGTGGTTTACCATGCCCCTCATCACCACCATCGCCTTCGACGCCGATGATACGCTCTGGCAGAATGAGCAGTTTTTCCGGCTGACCGAGCAGCGCTTTGCCGATCTGCTCAAGGACTATACCGACGCGCCTGACCTCAATGATCGGCTGATCAAGGCGGTCACCGCCAATCTGCAATATTACGGCTTCGGCATGAAGGGCTTTGCCCTGTCCATGATCGAAACCGCGCTGGAAGTGACCGATCATAGTGTCCCCGGCACGGTGATTGCCGAAATTCTCGCCGCCGGGCGCGAGTTGCTGACCTATCCGCTGCAGACCCTGCCCTATGTCGACCAGGTGCTGGGCCAATTGCAGGATAGCCATCGGCTCATCATCATCACCAAGGGCGACACGTTCGACCAAGAGCGCAAACTTGCCGCCTCCGGCCTGGCCGATTATTTCGCCGCCGTCGAAATCGTCGCCGACAAGGATCCCGCCACCTATGCCCGCATCTTCGAGCGGCACAGCGACGGGGCAGCCCGCACGCTGATGGTGGGCAATTCACTGCGCTCCGATATCCTGCCGCCGCTGGCCGCCGGCAGTTTCGCCGTCTATGTGCCGCATGCACTGACCTGGTCCTATGAGCATGCCGCCGAGCCGGACGGAGAATCGCGCTATGCAAAAATCGAGCATATCGGGGAGCTTCCTGCCGCCATTGCGGCCTTCGAATCCAGCCATGGCTGAGATGGCCTGCTATTTTAAAGGCATTTGCGCCGCCGGCCCGCCTGCGACATACCGTACCGGCTCACGCTGGGCCTCTGATTTCATTGATATTTTAGCGCCAACATGCTCGCTGCGCATGGCTGGCATGTAACCTGCCTAATTGTTGAGCGCGATGCCGCCTCTTATATGAGCGCCATCACAGCGGCGCTTCCCTCCTCCCTTGCGCGCTGCTGCGTTCCCTCCTGGCGGGATTTATCCCGCTCCCTTGTGGCTTCGCTCTCCCCTCGAGCGAGGCCACTTTTGTTTTACCTGCAGCTTTTGCATGGCTGACATGTCAGCTTTCGTATTGCCGACTAGTTCAGTAGAGTTCATATAGAAGGCGTCGCTGAGGCGCGCTCCGAATCCTCCTCCCTCGGACCCCGCATCGCGACACCGAACCTGAGCCGTATCCTCCTCCCTCGGCAAAGGTTCAACGGTAGAGCGCATATCCTCCTCCCTTGCTCTCTACCCCACTTCAGATTTGGCTTCGGCCCAGTCATCGGCCCCATCTTCGGATGGGGCCTTTTTTTCGCGCCTATGCCGGCGCCGTGCATAGCTTCACTGCTCAAAGAATGGACAACTTGTCGCAGTGCCTAATGCATGGCTGACATGTTGAGACGGCCATTGCTGACCGGACGGTCAAATTCTATATGTGTATTCGTCGCTGGAAACGCCGCTCCGTATCCTCCTCCCTCGGACCCGCGTTTAGGCGACACCGGATCGAAGCCGTATCCTCCTCCCTCGGCTTGGGTCCACCCGGTTTGGTGCATATCCTCCTCCCTTGCACCGGACCATTACTTACGATTTGGCTTCGGCCCTATCATCAGGCCCCATCTTCGGATGGGGCCCTTTTTTTGTTCTGAAGTACGTGGAGCACGGGACAAACGCGGAGACCGGCTCTCAAATCCCGGCCATGCATGGCTGACCTTCCCATTGAGCGTTTGTTCCGCCGCATCACATGGTCGATAACGGCCTTAGGTTTTCCGCTTCGGCAGAAAGCCCCTGGCCTCGCCCATCCCCTCGGGCGGGGCCTTTTGCTTTTCAGGCCGGACAATTCTGCCGCCACAAGGCAAATTCTGCCGCCCTGAAATGGGTCGGCTGCGCTAACCCCCTGAAACCATTGAGCCGGCAAGCGGCACAGCGCTTGCAACGACCTTCTGGCAAAGCCAGGAGAATGCCCATGGTTGCCGTCAGCACGGCCTATAGCGCCAACACCTATTACTCTGCTGCGGCAAGCCAGACGGCCAATGCAAAAATCGCCGGCACGACCAACCCCGCCGCAACCGCGACAACGGATGCCGCAGCCACCTCGGTCACCCTCTCCGACGCTGCCAAGGCCGCGCTGGCCGCCAAGGATTTTGCCACCGTGCTGGCCGAGGCGCGCGCCAAGCTCAATGCCCTGCTGACCGAAGCTGGCCGCACCAATCCGCTGGAAAAGGATAAGCTGGCGCTCGATCTTTCGAGCCTTGACCCCCGCGAACTCTACGCCATGGCCAGCGACGACAGTTTCACCGCTGACGAGCAGACGGCGGCCGGGCTCGAAATGCAGCGCCAGCTCGAGGCCGCCTTGGCTGGCCCCGCCGCCGTCGCCAAGGTCACCGGCAATTATCAGGGACTCTACAAGGCCGCCGCCGAATATCTCGATAGCCTGGGCGCCGAGGAAAAAGCCGCCCCCGACTGGATCGCCGCCCGCGCCGCCGTCACCGAAGGCCTCAAGCAGTTGCAGGCCGATCCCAAGAAATTGCCCGATGCCGGCGAGGACGATCCCGTCGCCATCTACCTGGCGCTGCTCAAGGCCGGCGAAACCACCACGCCGCGCCCCATTACCGACGTCGCCACTTCCGCCCGCAGCACGCTCGACGCGCTCTATGCCGATGCCACCGCCTCGGGCAAGGCGCCCACCTTCAACAAGAATACGAGTGTGGGGACCTATATCGACCTGTCCAAATTCGACAGCCGCATGCTGTCCTCCATCGTGCTGGACACGTCAGGCCAATTCACGCCCGAGGAAACCCGCGCCGCCGACCAGGCCCTGCGCGCCAAGAGCGGGGCAGCGCTGGTCGCCGGCTTCCAGAACGCCGCCAAATCCAGCGACCCCACCGCCTTCAGCCAGAACATCATCTCGATCTATGCCTCGATGAGCCCCGAAGAACGCCAGGCCGCCGGCTGGAGCGAAGACTTCTACGAAGCAGCGTTGGGCAGCTACCAATCGACCTCCCAACTGGTCAAAATGTTCGCTGACGCTGGTGGGTCCAGCACGAGCTTTTTGGGATTGTTGGGGCAGTAGGGGGTTCTCGGCCGCCTGAGTTTCTCAACCGAGGGAATTCGGCCGCGGATCTCTCAACATCCACCGTGTCATTCCGGCGCAGGCCGGAATCCAGGTCCGTGGCGCACCGCACACATCCAGCGCCGGGATAGCCTTCAGCATGGATTCCGGCCTGCGCCGGAATGACATCGTGGCGGGGTGAGATGGCGGCGCACGCCCATTGCCTCCACCATCACCGCATCTCCCTCGGGCTCGACCCGAGGGCCGTCCTCAACCCGGCACAAGCGGCGAGTGGCCCTCGGGTCGAGCCCGAGGGAGATCGTGCGGAGGAGGGAACGGGTGCCTCGGTCCACATCCACCGGGTCATTCCCGCGGATGATTGCAAGACCAGGCGACCGTTGAGGGGTCTCGGTTAGGGCCTACGCAATCCCCGCGCAAAACCCCTGGATCCGCCTGACCGCTTCTTCCAGCTCGGCATTGCTCGCCGCATAGCTCAGCCGGAAATGACCCGGTAGGCCAAAGGCCGCGCCATGCACCAGCGCCACGCCGGTTTCTTCCAGCAGCGCCATGACGAAATCCTCGTCCGTGGTCAGCAGCTTGCCGCCGGCGCTGGTCTTGCCGAGCAGCCGCTTGCAGGAGGGGAACACGTAGAACGCGCCTTCGGGCACGAGGCAATCGAGCCCGGTATTGGCATTGAGCCCCGCCACCACAAGATCGCGCCGCTCTTGGAACGCCTGCCGCCACTCGGCCAGAAATTCCTGCGGCCCGTTCAGCGCCTCGACGGCGGCCCATTGCGAGATGGAACTGGGATTGGTGGTCGACTGGCCCTGCAGCTTGGTCATGGCCGCCAGCAGTGGGCGTGGGCCAGTGCAATAGCCGATGCGCCAGCCGGTCATGGCGTGCGACTTGCTCACTCCATTCATGGTCAGCGTCCGCTTCTGCAAAGCCGGCTCGACCTGGGCGATGGTGGCGAAAACCCCGCCATCATAGACCAGCACTTCATAGATATCGTCGGTGAGGATATGCACATGCGGGTGGCGCAGCAGCACCTCGGCCAGCCCCTTGAGCTCGGCGGCCGAATAGGCGGCACCCGTGGGGTTGGATGGCGTATTGAGGATCAGCCACTTGGTCCTGGGCGTAATGGCCGCTTCCAATACTTCGGGCCTCAGCTTGAAGCCGGTCGTGTCATCGGCCACGGCAAAAACCGGCTCGGCGCCGCAGAGCCGCACGATTTCGGGATAGCTGACCCAATAGGGCACCGGCACCACGACCTCATCGCCCGGATTGAGCGTCGCCATCAGGGCATTGAAAATGATCTGCTTGCCGCCCGAGGAGACGAAGCAATCGGCCGCCGTGACATCGAGCCCGTTGTCGCGCCGGAACTTGGCCGCCACCGCTTCCTTGAGCTCGGCAATGCCATCCACATTGGTATAACGCGTCTTGCCTTCGTCCATGGCCTTGATCGCAGCCTGGCGCACATGGAGCGGGGTGTTGAAATCGGGTTCGCCCGCCGAGAGCGCAATAATGTCGCGCCCCTGCTCGGCCATCACCCGGGCCTTCTGGCTGATCGCCACCGTCGCCGAGGGGGCCACCCGCGCCAGTGCATCAGACAAGAACGCCATTTCATCTCTCCCGGGAAATATTGGGCAAACTGATATTGCCTCAGGCCCGCCGGGGCAACTGGCTTGATGGCTTATTTCGCCGGTGGCGGCGCCGTGGACTCCCGCACGACCAACTCCGTCGACAAGACCCGCCGGCCCTCGACCTGGGTTTCGCCCAATGCTGCATCCACCGCCAGCCGCGCAATCTCGTGCATCGGCTGGGCCATGGTGGTCAGCTTGGGCGTGGCGACCGCGGCCTCAGGCACGCCATCAAAGCCGATCACCGATACATCGCCGGGCACATCCCGGCCCGAGCGGAACAGCCAATCGACGGCATACATGGCGATCTTGTCGGACATGGCGAGGATGGCGGTTGGAGGCTCGGGGGCAGCAAATATCTGCGCCATAGCCGCATGGGTGCTGGTCTCGTCCTCCAGCGTGCCATAGATCGGCACCGATTGCGGATCCATCCCGGCTTCCTGCAGCGCCTGCCAATAGCCCAGCGCCCGGTCGCGCGAGGTGGAATACCAGGCCTGCCGCACCAGTGCCTCGTCGGCCTTTCCGAAGTGACCATCGCTCAGCATTGTCGACAGGATCGCAAAGCGGCGATGTCCCAAGCCCAGCATATGCTCGGCCGCGAGGCGCGCGCCGTTGAAATTATCGACGCCAATGGCCGGGACCGATTGATCCTCCGCCCCGATCGCCAGCGCCACATAGGGCAATTGGCGTTGCCGCGTGATATCGACCAGCCGTTCCCCGCCCTCGACGCAAAGCAGGATGAAACCATCCACCAGCGCCGATTGCACATTCCAATCCAGCCGCTCGTCGCTTCGTGCCGATATCAGCGCCACACCCGCTCCGCGCCCATCGCAGATATCGGAAATCTCGGCCATCAACTGGCGGGCCCACAGGTCCTCGAAAAAATAACTGAGCGGCTCGATGGCGGCGACGCCCACCGCATTGACCTTGCCCGCCCGCAGCAGGCGCCCGGTAATGCTGGGGCCGCCATATCCCAGTTCCTTGGCCACGGCATGCACACGCTCGCGCACTTCCTCGCGCACGATTTCGGGACGGCTGAACACATTGGACGCGGTGCCCTGCGACACGCCGGCCGCCTTGGCCACGTCCCTCAGCCTGATTTTTTCCGGACCCTGCTTGGCCAAAAGCCCCGCCTTTCAGTGGTTATTTCATTGACTAGCATCAATTTTGGATCGGTTCAATTTTTGCTTGACTCCCCCTAGCACAAAGACTTAGATTTGAACCGGTTCAACGCATTCCCATGCCGGCGAATTGAATCGGTTCAATTCGTTCATTCGCCTCAGGAGGTTCAAATGATCCCTGCCAGCTATATGTTCAAGCAAGTCTATCATCAGCATTGGGAAGCCGCGGAGCCGGAGGTTGCGCTCGTCACCCAGCCACGCGGTGGCATTGTCATTCCCCTGCGCCAGATCATCGCCCTGGCGGCCCGCGCCCTGGATAATCTGCGGCATCGCGGCCATGGAAATTCCGCGCACACCGCCGGGTAACGCCACACTTCTGCCGCCAAATGGTACGCCACGGGTCGCATTCGGTCCCAACTCGAACCGCATTCGCATGGCTTTATGGGATGATCGCAACGAACATACGACGTCGATCCCATGCACAAATCTGCGTCCCCCAAGCGGAAAAGTCTCAAGCTCTATGCCATCGCCTCGTCGGCCGCCCTGGCCCTCGGCGCATCTGGTGCCCTGGTTGCTGGCGTCACACCGGCAAGCGCGGCGAGCCTGGCCCACCAGGTTGACCCGCAAATCGCGGCCTTCATGGTGCCGCTGACCATTCTGCTGTTTGCGATCCTCTACGAAGCCGGCCGCATTGCCCTGCGCGGCAATCTCCCTGTGGAGGCCCCTGCTCATCGCACGGCGCGCCGCTACTGGTCCCCGGGCCGCGGCGAAGGCTGACTTCAAGCCTACCTGATCTCCCAAAGTTCCTGACCAAATCAGACTGGACCGGCCTTGCGCCGGTCCTTTTTCATTGCACGATGTTCGACCAACCGACTATTGCCCTCCCCGGTCAGCAGGATCACACTCCTTATCGAGGAGGACTGAACCATGCTGGTTGATACGATACTGCAGAACAAGGGTGCTCTGGTTTACACCCTGCCCGAAACGGGCACGCTCGCCGACGCTGTCGCCATGCTCAACGCGCACAATATCGGTGCGGTCGTCATCACGCATAAGGACGGCACCATTGCCGGTATTCTGTCAGAACGCGACGTCGTGCGCCGCCTGGGCGAAGGCGCAGCTTCGGCATTGAGCCTCACCATTGCCGAATGCATGACCCGCTCGGTCCACACCACCAGCCGCCAGGCCCATATCGACGACATCATGGAGCGCATGACGCTTTCGCGCGTCCGCCATATGCCGGTCACCGAAGGCAAGACACTGATCGGCATCGTCTCGATCGGCGACGTGGTCAAGCTCAAGATCGAGCAGATCGAACGCGAAGCCGAGGAATTGCGGGAATATATCGCATCATGAACTAGCCGGCAGATCGGGCCTCCCTCCCCCTTGCTAGGAGGGAGGCACATCGCGGCTTATCAGATATTCGCGTCGACCAGCGCCTTGAGCTGGGCCATTTCATCCCCGGTCAGATCGACCAGCGGCGGACGCACGGGGCCGGCTTTGCGGCCGCGCACTTCCAGGCCCGCCTTGATGATCGAGACGGCATAACCCTTGCGGCGGTTGCGCAGCACGGTCAGCGGGAAGAAGAAATCCTTGAGAATGGCGTCGGTCGTCTTGGTGTCGCCGGCCCGCAGCGCGGTGTAGAAGCGCTGCGCCAGTTCTGGGACGAAGTTGAACACGGCCGAGGAATAGGTGGTGACGCCGGCGGCGAAATAGGCCGTGGCGTAGAGTTCGTGCGTCGGCATGCCGCCGATATAGGTCAGGCGATCACCCAGCTTGGTGGTGATTTCGATCACGCGGTCGACTTCGCCATAGCCGTCCTTGAAGCCGATCAGGTTGGGGCATTGGTCGCATAGCTTTTGCAGGCTATCGGCGGTGAGCACGATATTGTCGCGGTTATAGACCACGACGCCGATGCCGACAGCATCGCAGATCGCCTTGACGTGGGCGACCAGGCCCTCCTGCTCAGAGAACATCAGATAAGGTGGCAGCAGCAGCACGCCATCGGCGCCGGCAGCTTCAGCGGCCTTGGCCATTTCGACAGCCATGGCCGTGCCATAGGCCGCGCCGCCCAGGATTGGCGTCTTGCCCGCCGTGGTCTTGGCAATCCGGGTGATATGGGCGACTTCGGCCGGGGTCAGCGAGAACAGCTCACCCGTGCCCCCCGGGGCGAACAGCACGGCGGCACCAAACCCATCCAGCCAATCGATATGGGTGCGATAGGCCTCCTCGTCGATGCTCAGATCGGCATTGAAGGTGGTCACGGGGAAGGAGAGCAGGCCGCTGCCGAGCGCTACCTTGAGTTCGCTGGGGGTCATGGAAAAGGGATCCTCTAAATCAGGAAATTAATAGGTGTCGAGCGCCTGCAGCAGCGCGGCGGTGTAGCCATAGCAATAGGCAAAGGCGACGCCTTGCGGATCGCGGCCGGCAATGGTGGGAACGTGGTCGGGCATGACCATGTATTGGTAGCCCACTTCCTTGTAGACCTTGAGCGAGGCGGCCATGTCCATGTCGCCTTCATCGGGGAAGGTTTCCATGAAGGACAGCTTGTGGCCGCGGATATTGCGGAAATGCAGGTTGAAAATCTTGTTCCGGCTGCCGAACCAGCGGATCACGTCTTCGATTTCCGCGCGCGGATTGTCGAGCATTTCGCCCACCGTGCCCTGGCAGAAATTGAGGCCGTGATAGGGGCTCTCATGCATGGTGACGAACTTCTTGAGCCCCTCCACCGTGCCGAGTACGCGGGTGACGCCCTTGTAGCCGGGCGGGGTATAGGGATCATGCGGGTGGCAGGCGAGGCGGATCCTGTTGGCCTCGGCGACCGGCACGACGCGGGAAAGGAAATAGTCGATCCGCTCCCAGTTTTCTTCTTCCGAAAGCACACCGGCCAGGCCCGGCGCGGCGTTCTGGTCGGTCTTGTCCCAGCGGAACGAGGCATTGAGCGAGCCGCCGCGACCCAATTCGTCCGGTGTGCGCGGAATGCCGATCAGGTTGAGATTATATTTGGCGGCGGGAATACCGGCGATCGCCAGGTTTTCGATCAATTGGCAAATGGCATCGAGCTGGCGGTCGCGCTCCGGCCCGGCCAGCAGAATATCGGGATAGGTCGCCGTCTCGATCGGGCTCGAGGGCAGCGGCAGCTGGATCATGTCCAGGATCAGATCGAAACTCTCGACCTTGTCGCGCAGGCGCTTGAGATCATCGAGCGTCCAGGTGCCGAGCTTGGTTTCGGGATCGGCGCAGATGTGCTTGATGCCAAGCTGCGCCCAGACGCGATAGTCATCGTCATCACGGGCGGCGAGCTGAGTTCCTACATACATGACATACCCCTCGTTCAATCAACGAGGTATGACATAATATGAATTTTGAAGTCTGTCGAGCGATTAGCGCGCCAGCCGGCGATAGCGCTTCTGGCTGTTGAGCAGATGTTCGCGCATGGCGGCGCGGGCGCCCTCGGGGTCCTGGTCCGCGATGGCGTCGATGATCCGGCCATGCTCGGCAATGACGCCGGTCAAATAGTCTACATCCCTAGCGTCGGGCAACGTCGGGAACTGGCTGCGCGGGATCGAGCGGGGGCCGAAGCGGGCCAGCGATTCGCTGTAGTAGTGATTGTTGGTGGCCCGCGCGATGGCCAGGTGGAAGGCGAAATCGGCATCCACCGTCGGCGCGCCGGCCTCGATATTGGCAATCATATGCTGGTTGGCGTCGCGAATCGCTTCTTCTTGCTGGGGAGAGCGGCGATAGGCCGAGATAGCGGCGGATTCGACCTCGATGGCGAGGCGGAATTCCAGCAGTTCCAGGGTTTCGGGAATGCTCTTGATCTCGCCGGGCGTCAGGTGGACCTGGCTGCGGTCGCCCTGCGGTTCGGCCACGAATATGCCCTTGCCCTGCACGGGGGTAACGAGCCCGGCGGCGCGCAATTCGGCAATCGCCTCGCGCACCACGGTGCGACTGACGCCGAATTCGAGTTCGAGCTGGATTTCGGTGGGAAGCTGGGCCCCGACGCTGAGATCGCCGGTGACGATGCGGTCGCGCAAGGCATCGATGACAGCCTGGGCCAGTCGCTGGCGGCGGCGGATCGGGCTCTTGCTGTCGCTACTCATCTATCCCCCTCGGCATCATCGGGCCGTGATTCCAACCGGCTTGCCAGCCATCATCACATAAAGTAAGTCATATGACGAGATACCAATGACGTCTTAGCGCCAAAGGTAGCAATGCCGGAGGAAAAATGGAACTGTTTTCGATTCGATTGGGCGTGGACGCTGCCCAATCGGTATTTCCACATCCGACGGTCGCGCCTGGCACAATCGCCAAGCCGCATGCCATCTGAAACAGAGCGGCCGACATGAAAGAATTCAACTTCAAGGAACTGGGCCAGCGCTTCGTGCAATTGCTGGTCAGCCTGTTCATCCTGCTGCTGGTCACCTTCGTGATCGGCCGCGTGCTGCCCACCGATCCGGTTGGCGCCATTGTCGGCGAACTGGCCGATCCGGCTGCGTTCGAAGCCATGCGCCAGCGGCTGGGGCTCGATCTGCCGCTCTATCAGCAATTCTGGATCTATGTGACCTCGCTGCTGCATGGCGACATGGGCACCGCCATCCTCACCGGCAATCCGGTGACGCAGGACCTGGCCTCGGCCTTCCCCGCCACGCTGGAACTGGCGACGCTGGCGGTGATCATCTCCACCGTGGTCGGCGTGCCGCTCGGCATGGCGGCAGCGTTGTACCGCGACACGCTGGTCGACCAGATCGCCCGCGTCGTCTCGCTGGTCGGCCATTCCATTCCCGTCTTCTGGTTCGGCATTGTCGGCCTCGTCATCTTCTATGCAGGCCTCTCCTGGGTCGGTGGCCCGGGCCGTGTCGACATTTATCTCGAAGGCCTGGTCGAGCCGCGCACGGGGTTGCTGCTAGTCGATAGCCTCCTGGCCGGAGACATGGAGGTGTTCTGGAACGCGATCAGCCACATCATCCTGCCGGCCTGCATCCTGGCCTATTCGGCCATGGCCTACATTACCCGCATGACGCGCAGCTTCACGCTGGAACAGCTCAACCAGGATTATGTCACGGCAGCGCGCGCCAAGGGCGTGTCCTCGGCCGGCATCGTGATCGGGCATATCCTGCCCAATATTTCGGTGCAGCTGGTGACCATTCTCGCCATTTCCTATGGCGGGCTGCTGGAAGGCGCCGTAGTCACCGAGATCGTCTTCTCCTGGCCCGGCATCGGCCAATACATGACCAATGCGCTGATGATCGGCGACATGAATGCCGTGCTGGCCTCGACGCTCATTATCGGCCTCATCTTCATGCTGCTCAATTTCGTTGCGGACCTCGCCTATGTCTTCCTTGATCCCCGTACCCGCGAGGCGACCTCATGAGTAATGTCGAGACCCTTCCCGGGCGTGGCGGCTTTGGCCGCCTGTTTGGCCGCATGACGACCACCGTGCGGCTCAGCCTCTCCAAACTGTCGCGTGAACCGCTGGGCATGCTGGGCTTTATCGTCTTGGCGCTATTGATCGTCATCGCGATCTTTGCGCCCTGGATTGCCCCCTATAGCCCCACCGCGCAAAACCTGCCCAATGCCTTGCAGGCGCCGAGCTGGACGCATTGGGCGGGCACCGATGAATTCGGCCGCGATATCCTGTCGCGCCTGATCCATGGCACCCGCATCACCATCCAGACCGTGCTGGCAGTAACGCTGATCGTCGGCCCGGTCGGGCTGATCGTGGGCGTGGTGGCCGGCTTTGTCGGCGGCCGTACCGATGCCATCCTGATGCGCGCCACCGATATCGTGCTGTCCTTCCCCTCGCTGATCCTGGCGCTGGCCTTTGCCGCCGCCATGGGCGCCGGGCTGCAAACCGCGATCATCGCCATTTCGCTGACGGGCTGGCCACCGATCGCGCGCCTGGCACGGGCCGAGGCGCTGGTCGTGCGCAATACCGATTATGTGGCGGCCGCCCGGCTCTATGGCGCTTCGCCCCTGCGCGTCCTGTTCCTCTATATCGCCCCGATGTGCATTCCCTCGGTGGTGGTGCGGCTGACGCTCAATATGGCCGGCATTATCCTGACCGCTGCGGCTTTGGGCTTTCTGGGTCTGGGCGCCCAGCCGCCGGCGCCGGAATGGGGCGCGATGATTTCGAACGGCCGCAAATTCATGCTGGATTATTGGTGGGTCGCGGTGATGCCCGGCCTGGCCATTCTCATCACCAGCCTTGCCTTCAATCTGGTGGGCGATGCCCTCCGTGACCTGCTGGATCCGCGCCATGTCCGCTCCTGATCAGACCATTCTCAGCGTCAGCAAGCTCTCGGTGCGGTTTGCGCAAAGCCAGGTTCTGGCCGTGCGCGACGTGAGCTTTGAGCTGGGCGCCGAACGGCTGGGCATTGTGGGGGAGTCTGGTTCGGGCAAGTCCACCGTCGGCCGCGCCATCATGCGGCTGCTGCCCAATTCGGCCAGGGTCGAGGCCGAACGGCTCGACTTTGAAGGCACACCCCTGCTCGGACTCAACGAAGCCCATATGCGCAAGCTGCGCGGCCACAAAATGGCGCTGATCATGCAGGATCCGCGCTATTCGCTGAACCCGGTGCTCTCGGTGGGCAAGCAGGTGGCCGAGGCCGCCAGGCTGCACCTGGGCCTGGGCAAGCGCGAGGCCTATGCCACGGCTTCCGCCATGCTCGAGCGCGTCCGCATTGCCGATGTCGAACGCACGATGCGGCTTTATCCGCACCAGATTTCGGGCGGCATGGGCCAGCGCGTGATGATCGCCATGATGCTGCTGGCCAAGCCGGCTGTGGTGATTGCGGACGAGCCGACCTCGGCGCTCGATGTCAGCGTCCGCGGCGATGTCCTCAAGCTGCTCGACGAATTGGTCACCGAGAACAATTCGGGCCTGGTGCTGATCAGCCATGATATCCGTATGGTCGCCGCGTTCTGCCAGCGCATCCTGGTCATGTACAAGGGCCATGTGGTGGAAAGCCTGACCCGGCTGGAAGACGCCAGCCACCCCTATACCAAGGGCCTGATCGCGGCCATGCCCGATCCCCGCCATCCGGTAAAGCGCCTGCAGGTGCTCGACCGCAAGGCAATCGACGCAGCGGAGGCGCGGCCATGATCGAAGTCGAAAACCTGGAAGTCGCCTTCGGCAAGGGCGACGATCGCAAGCAGGTCGTCAAATCGGTGTCGTTCAAGGTCGCCAAGGGCGAAACGCTGGGCATTGTGGGCGAATCCGGCTGCGGCAAATCCACCGTGCTGCGCTCGCTGGCCGGGCTCGACCGGCACTGGACCGGCCGCATCGCGCTGGCCGGGCAGGATGTTGCCAAGGAGCGCACCAAGGAACAGTTCGAGCTGGCCCAGATGGTGTTTCAGGACCCCTATGGCTCGATCCATCCACGCCATCGCATCGAGCGGGTGCTGGCCGAACCTTTGCGCGCGATGAAGCGCGGCGAAGGCTGGGATCGCGTCGTCCCAGCCCTGGAGCGCGTGGGTCTGCCGGCCGCTTTTGCCGAACGGTTTCCCCATGAATTGTCCGGTGGCCAACGCCAGCGCGTCGCTATCGCGCGGGCCCTGATGCTGGCGCCGCAGATCCTGCTGCTGGACGAACCCACCTCCGCGCTCGACGTCTCGGTGCAGGCCGAAGTGCTCAACCTGCTGAGCGATCTGCGCGAAGAGCGGCAACTGACCTATGTACTGGTCAGCCACGACCTCTCGGTCATCGCCCATATGTGCGACCGCGTGCTGGTGATGAAGGAGGGTATGTTCGTGGATGAACTCACCCCCGACGCCTTCCGCGGCGGCGAGATTACCCAGCCCTATTCCAAGACACTGTTCGAGGCGAGTTTCCTGTAAAGGCAGCGAGCCCCGATCCAGTCCCCTCCCCCTTGAGGGGAGGGCTAGGACCGCCGCTTCACCTCTCCCTTGGGGGAGAGGTCGGCCCGTTTGGGCCGGGTGAGGGGGCCTTCCTTGGCTCCGCACCAAGAAAAGGCCCCCTCACCCCACCTCTCCCCCAAGGGAGAGGGGGCGATCGCACAAATATCGCGGGACGGTCCCACAGACCTGAATGTCGATTGATGGGGCCAGCCGCCCTACCCCACCGCCAGCACCAACCGGCTCACAATCGTCCCCTCACACCACATGGGGAAATTGGTCCCCCACTTATTATTGTGAACGTTGACGCGAAAGCCCCCGGAAAAATCCGGCCGCCCCAGCTGAAACGGCATGAAATCCGCCCCGGCCGGTGCCACCAGCGCGCTATCGAGCAGGCCCACGCTCACCGGCACATCGCCAATCACCGCCCGCACCGCCTCGACGGCCTGCAATTGCCCGCCGCCGCGCTCGACAATGGCGTCGCTCGCCTGCCACAACCCCATCTTGCACAAAGCCCAGCCAGTTGCATTGCCGGGTGTGAAGGATAGGAAACTGGCCTCCGGCATACGATTGGCCGGCTTGTCGCGCAGCACCGCCGAAATCTCCAGCTGCCGCGCATCCAGCGCCCTGATCGTCAATTCAATCTGCCGCGGCGCCCCCAGCGTCTCATGCGCCAGCCCCGGCATTTCGCCCACCGCACTCCGACCGGCAATGCCTTTGAGAACCGGCACAAAGCTCTGCGTCACGGCCGTCCTGGCTCGCGCCAGCCCCGGCTTGTCATGATCGAGCACGGCCCATTCCAGCCGATGCTGCAGATAGCTATCCAGATGCCGCTGCAACTCGGTCCAGTCATAGCTTTCATAGCGATAGCCCAGTAGCGAACTATCAACACCCTCGATGACGACACCCGCTGGCGACACAATCCGCGCGACATCGCCCATCACCGGGTCAAGCGTCACCACCCAACCGCCATCGCTCAATTGATGCCCCGCAGTCAGCGCCCCCACCACCTCCGGCTCCCGCACCGCGGCCTCAGCCAAGGCACGATCCTCCTGCCCCAAAGCTGCGACCGCCGCATCGAGATAGCCCCGCTGCTCGGCCCAGGATTGCTCGGCATAGGCAAAGCGATAATCGCTCTGCCGCGCCGCCTCGAAGGCCGGCCGGTCCCATGCCCTGTCATCCCGCAGATAGGTCTTGATATCGACGCCCCAGGTGTGTTCGGCCACCATGGCGAGCCCACGCCCAAAGGCCAGCCGCTCCGGCGTCAGCTCGGCCTCAAACTCATCATAAAGCCGCTGCAACGCCCGGAACCGCGCAACTTTGGCGGGATCGCTCCCCACCCCATGGATCCAGCTATCGCCGATCTCCTTGGTCACCGCGGGAAAGCTGTCGCGCCGCTCCCACATCGCCGCCGCGAAAGTGTCCAGCGTCGACGCCACGATCTCCGCATCGGGCTGGGCATGCCCCAGCGCCCGCACCGCCTCGACCGTCTGCCCCACGCTTTGGGGCCCGATATTGTCGTTGGTATGGGCAAAACTCAGCCCGATATCGGCGCCCGCCGGGAAATCCGTCTCCCCATAGGACGCCTGATACATGACCACGATTTCGGATCCATCCGGCGCCTGCCAGCGGAAGATCGGCGGCACAGTGGGCACCGGACTGGCCGTATTCACTCCCAGATGCAGGAATTTGACCCCCGCCTCAACCAGCAACGGCACCATGCCCAAAGTATGCCCCGGCACATCCGTCATCTTGGCCGCAATTGTAGTCTTACCAAAACGCTCGTCCAGCTCTCGCGCATAGCTCAGCCCCGCCCGGAAAACCGAAGGCGACATCAGCTCGGTATGCGTCGTGAACGGCAGAGCGTGCCAGGCAATCAGCCCCCGCTCGATAGCCCGCTCCAGCCGCTTGACCCGCTCTGGCCCCTGGCTATTGAGATGGTCCCAGATCAGCCAGGCCCCCGTCGTCCAGATGAACGCCGGCCGCTCCGCGTTCTCGGCATGAAAATGCTCGCCGGTTGCAATGGCCTGCGGAATGAACTGCTCATGATATTGGCGCCGCACCTTGGCCGCGTGGTCGGTAAAGCCGATATCGAGATGGGTCTTGAAGACCAGATGGATACGCTTGGTATTCATGAAAATTCCGATCAGCCCACAGTGCCGCGCACGACCAGCCTTGTTTGCAAAGTCTCGACAAAGGCGGGCGCGCCGGGATCGTTGAGCCGCCGCAGGATCAGCCGCACCAGCGCCCGCACGCGTTCGCCGAGGTCGATCTTGACCGTGGTCAGGCTGTAGCTTTTCCAGTGCGATTGCTCGATATCGTCGAAGCCGACGACCTTGACATCTTGCGGCACGCGCAGCCCGAATTCGTGCCGCAGCGCATCAATCACCCCGAAGGCGCCCACGTCATTGGCGGCAAAAACCGCATCCGCCCCCTGCCCCACCCGGAACAGATCGATGGTCGCGGCATAGGCCGTGTCATAGGTAAAATCGCCCGGGAAAACGATCGGCTCAGCCAGCCCGCGATCGGCCATCACCGCGCGCAAGGTCTGTTCCCGCGCCACGCTCGCCAGCGATCGCGGCAGGCCCGACAGATAGGCAATCCGCCGCGCGCCATAGCCCTGTAGCAGCGCCACTGCCTGCTCGATACCATTGCGCTGCATGATATTGAGCCGGTCATGCAGCGTTTTATCCGAGACCAGCACGCCCGTTTCAGGCTGCCCCTCCAGCGGATAATGCACATAGATCGGCACCGCCCGGTCGAGCACCCGCGCCAGTGTCGCCGGCGGGATATTCTCGACAAACGCAATGACCGCGTCTGGATTGAACCCCTTCATATAGGTCAGCAGCGTCTCATCCATGCTCATATCGGTCTGCGTCTTGAACAGCAGGGTGGCAAAGCCCTCATTCTGCAGGGCCGTGGTCAGCGCGTCGATTTCCTGGCTTTCCCAGGGGCTGCACACATCGGGCACGATCACGCCCACCAGGTGCGAACGCCCGCTGACCAGCGCCCGCGCCGCCCGGTCCGGCGTGTAATTCAGTTCCTGCGCGATGCGCAGGATCAGCGCGCGCTTCTCCGGTTTGAGCGAGGTATGCGGATTGAACGCCCGCGACACCGCCACGCGCGACACCTTGGCCCGCTCCGCCACCATCTGTGCCGTCGCACGTTCCCGCGCAGGCGCCCCGGTCTCGCTCAAGCAATCCTCCCGCACATTTATGAAATCGTGTTCAAAACACTGGCTTTCGTCCGCCGCACTGTCAAGCATGGGCTTTTTCGCCGCGCAATCGAAATCCACATGATCTGTCATGCAACCTTTGCAAAACATGGCCACCATGCCCCGGCACGTTTTGACCCTCGTTGCGCCGCGCATTGACGAGTCGTGAAAACGTGTTCATTGTTCATGGGTTCGCGTCTTTCGGGCCCAGCCCGGAACCGCGAGCCAATACCGGCTACCGGACCAATCCGGAGCCATACATGGGAGGTTTTGCGATGAGCAATCGTCTGCGCGCCCTGGCCTTTGGCCTTGTCGGCGCTACTGCAATGGCCGGTCCGGCTTTCGCCGTCGACCTCGAGATCACCTGCCGCTGCGTCATTGGCGGCGTCAACAGCGGCACCGCCGAGTGGATCCAGAACAGCGTCATCCCCGCCTTCGAGGCCGCCAATCCCGATATCAACGTGACGCTGAACCAGTTTGGCGGCGAGGACGCCCAGCTGACCCAGCAATTGGCGCTCGATTTCTCGACCGGCGCGGGCCCCGACGTCACCGCGTTCGACGGCTTCCTGATCCCCAGCTTCGTCGAAGGCGGCCTGCTCAAGCCTCTCAACGAAGTCGCCGGCCCCGAAGTCGATGACTGGTCCGGGTGGGCCGCCCTGTCGGAAGGCTCGCGCGCCCTGATGCTCTACGAAGACCAATATTACGGCATCCCGGTCGGCACCGATGTGCGCATGCTCTACACCCGCAAGGACATGCTGACCGAGGCCGGCATCGACGCCGAGACCTGGCAGCCCACCTCCTGGGCCGACATTCTCGACGCCGCCCGCGCTATCAAGAAGGTCAAGCCCGACAGCTTCCCCATCCAGCTCAATGCCGGCGTCGCCATGGGCGAAGCCACCACCATGCAGGGCTATTGGCTGGCGCTGCTGGGCACGGGCGAATCCGTTCTCGATGCGGATGGCAAATGGATCGTGGGCAGCCAGGGCATTTTGGATACCCTCAATCTCTACAAGACCATCTACGTCGACGAGCAGCTCGGCGATGCCCGCGCCCAATTGCTGGCCGATGGCCGCAACCGTTCCTTCGCCAATTTCCGCGATGGCGTCACGGCCCTGCTGTTCGAGGGCGATTATTTCTACCGCTCGGTCACCCCCGAAGGCTCCGAATTTGCCGTCCCCGACCGCGACAAGGTCATGGGCTGGGTGAAGATTCCCGCCGAGGAACCCGGCAAGGGCATTCGCGGTCAGGATTTCGTCACCATTTCGGGCGGCACGGGCTATGTGCTTAATCCGGCCACTGACGCACCCAAGGAAGCCTGGGCTTTCCTCTCTTTCATGAACGAGCCGGCCCAGCTCGATGCCTTCCAGGCGATCCAGCCGCGCATCACCGCGCGCACTGACGTGGCGATCCCCAACAGTCCCTTCCTGACCCAGACCAGCCAGGAATTGCTGCCCATCACCACCGCGCGGCCGAACGATCCCGACTACAACGCGGTCTCCGCCGAAATCCAGCGCATGACCGAAAGCGTGGTCTCGGGCGAGCTCTCCCCCGAAGACGCCATGGCCCAATATCGCGACGCAGTCATCCGCATCGTGGGCGAAGAAAACACCGTCAGCCTGCTCTGACGCAAGAGGTTCCCCCCAGGACCGCCCGATGTCCCACGGGACATCGGGTGTTGGGAGAGGCACCGCACTCCCCTCCCCACAACGTCATCCCGGCGCAGGCCGGGATCCATGCTGAAGGCCATCCACGCCATCCAGCTGGAGGAGGGAACACAGCATGGATTCCGGCCTGCGCCGGAACGGCACCGAATACTGGACGAGATCAGGAAAACGGCATGACAGCTGAACCAACCACACCAGTACCGAAACCCGCCCGCCGCTTCGCCCTGCTGTCCAACCGCGCCGGCGCCGTCTTCCTCACCCCGGCCGGCCTGCTCGTGGCCCTCTTCGTGATCATCCCCTTTTTCTGGGTGATCTTCGTATCCTTCACCAATCGCACCCTGCTCGGCCGCACCGCGCTCAATCCCGAATTTGTGGGCCTCGCCAATTACTTCGCGCTGTTCGACCCCTCCAATTTCTTCCAGCGCGGCCAGTTCGGCTTCTCGCTTATCCTCACCACCCAATTCGTGCTGGCCTCGGCGCTGATCGGCCAGGCCCTGCTCGGCCTGCTGCTCGCCTGGCTGATCCAGACCGTGCCACCCTGGATCAAGCGCCTCACCGAAACCTTCGTCATCGCCGCCTGGATCCTGCCCGAAGTGGTGATCGGCTTTGCCTGGTTCGCCTTTCTCGATCGCGACCAGGGCACGCTCAATGCCATGCTCACCAGCGTGGGCCTGCCCAGGGGCGATTTCCTGCTGCAGCAGCCCTTCTGGGTCATCGTGGTGTTCAATACCTGGCGCGGCGCCGCCTTCTCCATGATGCTGTTCAACTCGGCCTTTTCCTCGATTCCGCCCAGCTATTTCCAGGCGGCCGATGTGGCCGGAGCCTCTTCCTGGCAAAAGTTCAAGGATATCGCCCTCCCCCTCATCCGGGGCCATGTGGTGACCGATCTGATCCTGATCACCATGTGGACCTTCAACACCTTTACCCCGTTCCTGCTCACCAATGGCGGCCCCTCCTACCGCACTGAATTGCTCTCGATTTACAATTACCGGGTGGCCTTCCGCGATTTCGAATTCGGCAAGGGCGCCGCCGTCGGCGTCATCATCATGCTGGTCAATCTGGCCTTCGCGCTGATCTACCTCACCATCGGCCGCAAGAAGCGGGTGTAAGCCATGAAACTCACCTTCCCCGCCTTTGCCGGCCGCATCGCCTTTTCCGCCCTCGCCGCACTGCTCGGGGCCATTTTCGCGCTGCCGCTGATCTGGTTCATCTTCGCTCCGTTCAACGCACGGGCCGAGCTGGGCATCACCGTGCCCGATCCCTGGACGCTGTCCAATTTCATGACCGTGTTCCAGAACAACTTCGCCATGCAGGCGCTATGGAACAGCCTGATCCAGTCCATTGGCGGCGTCATCCTCGTGGGCGCCGCAGCAACGCTCGCCGCCTATGCCCTCAGCCGCTCATCCATCCCCGGCAAGGGCGCCGTCACCTATATCCTGCTGCTGTTTTCCTCGGTCGTGTCGGGCTCGGCCGCCATGGTGCCGATCTTCCTCATCGTCTCGGCCATGGGGCTGATCGATAGCCATCTGGCCGTCATCCTCACCTTTGCCGGCGGGCTGCTGCCCACCGCCATGTTCATCCTGCGCGACTTCATCGACTCCATCCCCAAATCCTACGAGGAAAGCGCCATGGTCGCCGGCGCCTCCCCCGTCCAGGCGTTTTTCGATGTCGCCCTGCCGGTGATCCGCCCGGGCATTGTGGTCGTCGTCGTCTGGGCCTTCGTCAATATCTGGGGCAGCTTCCTCATCCCCTTCATCCTCTTGCGCAGCGACAAGCTGATGCCGGCTTCGGTGGCCATCTATTCCTTCTATTCGGAAGCCGGCACGCCCACCGTCACCCTGCTGGCGGCCTATTCGCTGATCTATTCGCTCCCCGTCATCATTCTCTACCTGTTCGTCAGCTGGAAGTTTGGCTTCCGGTTCTTCGGCGGCATCAAAGCCTAGGGCCCCCATTTCATGGCTTCAGTCGAATTCAGACACGTCACCAAGACCTTCGGCAGCTTCAACGCCGTTTCCGATGTCAGCTTTGCCATTGGCGATGGTGAATTCGTGTGCCTGCTCGGCCCCTCCGGCTGCGGCAAGACCACCAGCCTGCGCATGATTGCAGGCCTTGAAACCCCCAGCCATGGCCAGGTGCTGATCGGAGGCGACGACGTCACCAATCTGCACCCCAAGGACCGCCAGATTTCCATGGTGTTCCAGGATTATGCGCTCTATCCGCATATGAACCTGGCCGACAATATCGCCTATCCGCTCAAGGTGCGGGGCGAGCCCGTCCAGAAGCGCCACGGCCGCGCCAGGGAAGTGGCCGATGTCCTCAAGATCGGCCATCTGATGGATCGCCTGCCGAGCCAGATTTCCGGCGGCCAGCAGCAGCGCACTTCGCTGGCCCGCGCGCTGGTCTATCCCTCCCGCGTCTATCTGTTCGATGAACCGCTTTCCAATCTCGACGCCAAGCTGCGGCTGGAAGCCCGCGGCTTCCTCAATCACCTGCAGCGCGACATGGGCATGACCGCTGTTTACGTCACCCACGACCAGGCCGAAGCCATGGCGCTCGCCACCCGCATCGCCGTGATGGATCAGGGCCGCATCGTGCAATATGCCCCGCCCATCGAAATCTACCGCCGCCCGGCCACCACCTTCGTCGCCAATTTCGTCGGCAATCCACCGATGAACCTGGTGCCCGTGGAAGCAACCCATGGCGACGGCCAATTGCAGCTCAAGGCCGATGGCCTGACCCTATCGCCCCTCCCCATGTCCTCCGGCATCGCCGCCGCCCTCGCCAATAGTAAAAGCCTCACCCTGGGCATCCGCCCCGAACACCTCGCCATTGCCGAACCGGGCACCGGTAACGCCATTTCCGGCACCCTCTTCGCCAACGAAAACATGGGCCCCGAAAGCCTCGTCACCATCGAGCGCCCCGACGCCTCCCGCCTCACCGCCCGCATCTTCACCGATGACCACATCGCGCTGACCGACGCCGTCACACTGGGTTTCTCCCCCGAGCACATCCACCTCTTCGACAGCACCGGCGCCCGCATCCCCGCCGACAGGGAACAGCCGCTGTGAGCATACCCTCCACAAACTCCATGCCGGCGGAGGCTCACCTCGCCCCTCAGGGGAGAGGGGACGATAGAGCCCTGAAGTTCCATATGCGACGGCCTCAAGCGGAGGCGGCAAAATATCGATCCAAGTCATGACCACGATCACCACCGCCATCACCCGCGCCGACCAGTCCGCCAACCCCTATTTCTACATCCCCTTCGACGTCCCAGCCGGCACCACCCGCATTGACGTCACCCTTGCCTATCCCAAGGCCGAAGACTGCATCATCGACCTGGGCGCCTTCGACCCGCGCGACACCGGCTACCCCACCGAACACGGTTTCCGCGGCTGGAGCGGCGGCGCGCGCGACCATTTCTTCATCGCCACGGACGACGCCACCCCCGGCTATATCCACGGCGATATCCCGCCCGGCCGTTGGAACGTCATTCTGGGTCTCTACAAAATCCCCGAAACGGGCGCCGAGGCCATAGTCACCATCACTCTCGACAGCGCCGCCCGGCGCCTGGCGCCCCAGCCCGCCCGCACCTTCCCCATCCGTCGCCAACCCGGCTGGTACAAGGGCGACCTGCACTGCCACACCTACCATTCCGACGCCAAGGGCAGCCCCGAACTGCTCCACGCCGCCGCCAAACAGGCCGGCCTCGATTTCCTCGCCATTGCCGACCACAACACCATCACCCAGCGCCGCTATTTCCACCCCAATTCCAGCCCCGACCTGGTTTTCGTGCGCGCCGTGGAAATCACCACGGCAGTCGGCCACGCCAATGTCTTTGGCGTCGATGACTGGATCGATTTCCGCATGACCCAGCCTTCCGACGCGCACACTTTGGCCCAGTTGGTGCATGAAAAAGGCGGCCTGCTCTCGATCAACCACGACAAGCCCACCATCCCCTGGGATTACGAGCTGCCCGAGATCGACTGCATGGAAGTCTGGCAATCCACCTGGCTGGCCTGGAACTGGATTTCCCTCGAGCGCTACCAGCGCCGCCTCGCCGCCGGCTTGCGCATCTCCGCCATTGGCGGCTCGGACTATCACCAGCCCGATCGCCTCATGCCCGAAGGTCCGCTGGTCCTCGCCCGCCCCACCACAGTGCTCTGGCTGGACGAACTCTCCGAAGACGCCGTTCTCGCCGCCATGCAGGCCGGCCACGGCTACATCACCGAAAGCCCCACGGGGCCCCATCTGTCCATCACCGTCGATGGCCAGCCCATGGGCGCAACGGTCAATGGCGCGGCCAAAGCCACCGCGACCGTCCGCGGTGCCATCGGCGACCGCCTCGTCTGGATCGACGCCCAAGGCCCCCTGGCCGAAACCACTATCCCCAGTGACGATTGGGAAACCGAGCTGGCCTTGTCCGGCGCCAAAACCTTCATCCGCGCCGAAATCATCGCCGACGCCAGCCGCGAGCGCCTGATTGCCGACTTCACCAGCGCCCTCGATGGCCCCGGCCTGCCATGGGGGCTAAGGGAAAGCGACCTGGCCCACCAGCCGATAAGGCGAGCGCTCAGCAATCCGATCTATCTGACGCGCTAAGAAGAAGGCGAGTGCGTCATTCTGCACTCAACCGCATCACCCCCGCCGCACTCGCCGCAAACCCACACCCGCGATAAAACCCCGCCAGCTGCGGTTCAAAATCCACATGCAGCCATTCCGCGCCTCGTGCCCGCGCCAGCTCCGCCGCCCGCCGCACCAATCCCGTCGCAATCCCCTTGCGCTGATGCCCCGCATGCACACACGTATCGAGTACGAAAGCATGCACGCCCCCGTCCCACGCCACATTGACAAACCCCACCAGTACGCCCGCCTCATAGGCCCCGACATGGGCCAGGCTCCGCTCCAATACGCGCTCATAGCCCCCCGCCACGGGCCCACCCCAGGCGCTGCGCCATAGCCCGTTCAGTGCCGCCAGATCGGGAAATGGATCATTCACCAATTCCACCATGCCGCCTCCCTTCCTTACCAACCTGACCAAGTCTTCATCCGCCCGCAAGGTCGCGAACAGTTCGCCTCCCCTATGGTCCTTTCGATACCGGACGAACCGGTCCCATGCAAAAGGACTTGCTCCCATGAAGACGATCTCCAAGCCCGCCATCGTGGCACTGCTGACCGCCGCCCTCGGCTTCACCTCCCTTGCCCCCAGCTTCGCCCAGGAAACAGGCGTGGCGGCCCCCACTGCTCCTGCCGCCGCCGATGTGCAAAAGCCCGGCCCCGGCCACAATCGCTTCCAGCATAAAGGTCAGTTCCCCGAAGGCGGAATGCGCCGCATGGAGCTGCGCCATGGCGGCGGCTTCTTCAATTTCGAGCGCGGTGCCGAAGCGGCCGAAATCGGCCTGGTCCGGCTCAGCCACCGCATCGACCTCACCGCCGAGCAGCAGCCCCTGTTCGATGCCATGAAAACCGCCGTGCTGGCCGCCGCCGATGACTTCGCCACCGCCGCCCAGGCCGCCCGCCCCGCAACCGATGCGGAAAAGCCCGATGTCGCAGCCCGGCTCGACGCCCGCATTGCCATCACCTCGGCCCATCTGGCGGCGCTTGAAGCCATCAAGCCCTCCGTCACCGCCTTCTTCGATAGCCTCACCCCCGAGCAGCAGCAGGCCCTGGCGCCCGAGCGCGGCGAGCGTCCCAATTGGGGCCGCCCCGGCCAGGATGGTCCGGCCCAGCCGGCCCAGCCCGCGCCCACCAACGGCTAGTCTGACCGGCTGTTAGCCAATGCCCTTCTCACCTCGCCCCTCAGGGGAGAGGTCGGCGGCAAAGCCGTCGGGTGAGGGGTGCGATGCGACCGCATTCGCTATGCCCCAGCATTGCATCCCTCCCCCCTGGAGGGCGAAGGGAAGCAACTCCCCTGCCCCCATTTCCTTTCGGCGCCGCCTATACCTCCTGTGGTGGCGCCGTCCCATGCGTGGCTCCTGGCCTAACCCTCACCAGGAGGCGCGCACAAACCCCGGCCCGCAAACGGCCGGGGTTTGCTTTTGTCCAATCATCCACTACCAATCTGGGGCACCTCTTTGGATATATAGATGACCGCCCTGCCTCTCGATCCGGCCCGCATTCGGGCGCATTTCCCTTCTCTTTCCGAACCCTCCCTTGCGGGCCAGGCCTTCTTCGAAAATGCCGGCGGCTCCTACACGGCCCGGCCCGTGCTCGATACGCTCGAGCATTTCTACCGCACGACCAAAGTGCAGCCCTATGGCGTCTACCCCGCCTCCATCGCGGCGGGCCAAGCCATGGACCGCAGTTATGAGCGCATCGCCCAGGCCTTCAATGTCGATCCCGACTGGATCCATTTCGGCCCCTCCACCTCCGCCAATACCTATGTGCTGGCCAATGCCTTTGGCGCCTGGCTCAAGCCCGGCGACGCCATCATTGTCACCAATCAGGATCACGAAGCCAATACCGGCAATTGGCGGCGCCTCGCCGCGCGCGGCATCGAAGTGCGCGAATGGCGCGTCGATCCGCAAACCGGCCGCCTCAATCTCTCCGGCCTCGATGCCATCCTCGACGCCAAGGTGCGTCTCGTCGCCGCCCCGCATTGCTCCAACATTGTCGGCGAGATCAACCCCATCGCCGAAATCTCGGCCCGCGCCCATGCCGCCGGCGCCGTCACCGCCATCGATGGCGTCAGCTACGCGCCCCACGGCCTGCCTGACCTCAATGAATTGGGCGCCGATATCTACCTATTCTCCGCCTACAAGGTTTATGGCCCCCATCTTGGCGTCATGGCCATCCGCCCGTCCCTGGCGTTGGAACTGCCCAATCAGGGCCACTATTTCAACGACGCCAAGCTGCGCTATCGCCTGACCCCCGCCGGTCCCGACCACGCCCAGATCGCTGCCGTCGGCGCCATTGCGGACTATTTCGAAACCGTCGCTGACATTGCCGGCGGCACTGGCAATCCCTTCGCCCGCGCCCGCAAGGCCATGCGGAACCAGGAAATCGCCCTGGTTCAGCCGCTACTCGATTACCTGCGCGGCAAGAACAATGTCCGCCTTGTCGGTCCCGGCGACGCCGAAAGCCGCGCCCCCACCGTCTCGCTGATCCTGTCCGAACCCGGCGCCACCGTCGCCGCCCGCCTCGCCAAGCATGGCGTGATGGCCAGCGGCGGCAATTTCTACGCCGTGCGCCTGCTCGAGGCTATGGGCGTGGACCCCAATCACGGCGTCCTCCGCCTCTCCTTCGTGCACTACACCACGCCCGAAGAAGTTGCCCAGCTGATTGCCGCGCTGGACGCGGAGCTGCCCTGAGCTTTCCTCCCAGTAGACCTCATGGTGAGCCTGTCGAACCACGAGGTCGTGGCACCATCCAGTCACGACCTCGTCCTTCGACAAGCTCAGGATGAGGTCTGTTGCAAATCCGGTAATTCATGTCCCGCCCCCTCGCCGCCCTGACGCTCCTCTTCTGCACCATGCTCTGGGGCCTCGCCTTCGTGGCACAAAAGTCGGCCATGGATGCCATGGGTCCGCTGACCTTTTCGGGCACCCGCTTCATCATCGGCGGCCTGCTCATTGCCCCGCTCGCCTTGCGCGAACTCCGCCGCACTGCCAGCCGCCCCACCGCGCGCCAATGGCAGCTCGTCGCCCTCATGTGCGCAGTCTTCTTCGCCGGATCGACCCTGCAGCAATATGGGCTGGTGCTGACCACGGTGACCAATTCGGGGTTCCTCACCGGGCTCTACGTCTTCTTCGTCCCGGTCATCGGCCTGCTCGCTGCCCGCATCGTGCCGCATCCCATCATCTGGTTCTGTGCGCCCATAGCACTGCTCGGCATTTACCTGCTCAATGGGGGCAATTTCGACAGCTTCAACCTCGGCGACGCCCTCGTCATCGCCTGCGCCGTGTTCTGGGCGCTACACGTCCTGCTGCTGGGGCACCTGGCCACCGCCACCGGCCTGCCCATCCTGCTCTCGGTGATCACCTTCCTCAGCGTGGGCATTGTCTCGGCCGTGCTGGCCGTACCGATCGAAGCGCCGGATCTGGCCAGCATCAGCAATGGCTGGATCGAAATCGCCTATTCGGCCTGCTTCTCGACGGCAATCGCCTTCACCGGCCAGGCCATCGCCCAGCAATATCTGCCCGCCGCCAATGCCGCGATCATCCTCTCCGCCGAAAGCCTTTTCGCGGCGCTGGGCGGCGCCCTCATCCTGGGCGAACGCCTACCGCCCATCGGCTATCTAGGCGCCGCGCTGATTTTCCTTGCCATCGTCCTGGTCGAAACCGTGCCGCCCCTCTGGGCAAAGCGGCGGGGTTAGGGCACGCAGTTCCCACACCCCCCTCTGGGGACTTCCCGCTTGCGCGATTCCTCCTTTCATCGTCATCACCCGGCTTGTCCGGGTGATCCATCTCTCTGCGCCCACAGCGGCAATGGATTGCCCGGACAAGCCGGGCAATGACGATGGAGGGGAGTTTGGGAGAACTTGGCAAGATCGTCAAAAAGTTCGAATGCCAAGCCCCTAATCACCATACCGGTGCATCTGATAGGTCCTGCACACCACCAGCATGAAGCATCCCTGCAGCGAAATCTGGTCTTCGCTCACCTGGGTAATCGTGCCGCTGGCCGTGTGCCCATAAAGGTGCAGATCGCCCTTCCACTGATTGGGCTTGATCTGCGGCGCATGGTCGATCAGCAACGTATTGAGATAGGGCAGGTTCTCGGGGCTATCGCCCCCATTGCCCAGCCAGATCAGCTCGCCACACAGCTGGGTGCCGTCGCCACACAGGGTCACCTTGTAGCGCGAGTCACGGCTCTCGACCTCCCAAACACCTTCCGGCGACGCCAGCGCCGGCAGCGTCGCCGCCGCGGCAAAACCCAATGCAGCCAAAGCGCGAACCATTGCCTTCATGCCAATTCTCCAGATGCTGACTTGCCGGAACATAGGAAGCCATCCTGCCCTTCGCAAACTGAACTCGGCCTGAATATCCATGTCACGCCCGCGTCACAGAAGCCCGCTAGCCTCTGCCTTGTCCCGGCGATCCCCATGCAGCCCGGACTGCCGCGCCCCACGTCCCCAACGTCGCGCCCGGCCTTTTGGAGCCCGGCCGCCAACCCCGGCTCCGCCGATCAGATCGGCATTTCGGCCGCCCTCGTGGCGGCCTCTTTTTTGGCGCCGCCGCAATGAACTGTTGAACGCCGCCGGCGAGGCTTCTAGCCTTGCCCATTCCGGTCTATTGGCTTGATGAAATACCCTGCGCAAAACCCCAGAGTCCCGCACCCGCATGGCCAAACTTTACTTCTCCTACGCGGCAATGAATGCGGGCAAATCCACGCTTCTGTTGCAGGCCGCCTATAATTACCGCGAGCGCGGCATGCGCCCGCTGCTCTATACCTCCGCGCTTTATGCCGAGGACGGCGTCGGCCTGATCAGCTCACGCATCGGCATTGCCGAACCGGCCGAACTCTATTCATCCAAAGACGATCTCTACCAGGCCGTGCGCGACCATATGGACGAAGCCAAGGTCGATTGCGTCTTTGTCGACGAAGCGCAATTCCTCACGCCAGACCAGGTCTGGCAGCTCGCCCGCGTCGCCGATCGCCTCAAGATTCCGGTCATGTGCTTTGGCCTGCGCACCGATTTCCGCGGCAAGCTGTTTCCCGGATCCAGCCAACTCCTCGCCATTGCCGATGTGCTGCGCGAAATCCGCACCATCTGCGAATGCGGCGCCAAGGCCACCATGGTCGTGCGCCAGGATACAACCGGCCGCGTGCTGACCGATGGCGAGCAGGTTTCGATCGAGAAATCGGTCTATATTTCCCTCTGCCGCAAGCATTGGGAAGAAGCGGTTGGCCGCTGGCCCGTGAAAGGACCCGAACATGATCACTGACACCACCGACCCCAAGGGTGCGCTCACCATCCGCACCCTGGCCATGCCCGCCGACACCAACCCTGCCGGTGATATTTTCGGCGGCTGGGTGATGAGCCAGATGGATATTGCCGGCGCCATCGCCGCCGTCGAGCGCGCCCAGGGCCGTGTCGTCACCGTCGCCGTCGAAGCCATGACCTTCATCGCCCCGGTCAAGGTGGGCGATATCCTGTGCGTCTACACCACTATCGAGCGCGTCGGAAACACCTCGATCACCGTGGGTCTGGAAGCCTGGGCCCGCCGCAACCGGCTCGATGATCGCGTCAAGGTCACCGAAGGCCGCTTTGTCTATGTCTCGCTCGGCGAAGACGGCCAGAAGCGCCGCATCGAACCTTCGTAAGAGCACAGGCTAGCCGCGATCCCGCCTCACCTCGCCCCTCAGGGGAGAGAGCCTGCCCTCGGGCGACGACCGAGGGGCGACGGCGCAGAAGGCGGGTGAGGGGTGCGATGCTTCCACATCTCCAATGTCCCAGCATCGCGCCCTCACCCTGACGCTCCAAACTGTACCAATCGTTCAGCCCACATTCACCTGACTGGTGTTTATTAGGTGCCATCAGCCGCCGATTGGCGGTCCACGGGGAGCACACATGAAATCCTTCCGCCTCGCCATTTTCACCGCCATGGCCGCCCTGGCATCGGTCGGTGCCGCCCTGGCCGCGCCGGCAACCGTCACCACCAATGTCAATGTGCGCTCCGGTCCCAGCCAGCAGACCGCCGTACTCGACGTGCTGCAGGCCGGCACCCGGATCGATGCCCAATGCGACAGCAGCGGCTGGTGCCGGGTGAGTTACGGCCGCGCCTCCGGCTGGGTCTCTGCCGCCTATGTCGCCATTGGCGGCCCGGCGATACAACCGCCACGCCCGCAACCCCAGCCCGTCCCTGGCAATGGTGGCGGCTGGTTCCCCGGCAATCCCGGCCCCGGCCCGGGCAATGGTGGTGGCTGGAATCCAGGCCCCGGCAATGGCGGCTGGAATCCAGGCTGGCCGCAGCCGCCGCGCCCGCAACCCCAGCCTCCGCGTCCGCCCCAGCCTCCGGTCTATGAAGATGCCGGCGCCTGCTTCTATAGCGAGCGCAACATGCGCGGCCGCAGCTTCTGCCTCGATCAGGGGGAAACCATGGACAGCCTGCCCCGTGGCTGGAACGACGCCATCCGCTCGGTCGAGGTCTTCGGCGGCGCCCGCGTCGATCTGTGTTCCGATCAGTTCCAATACGGCGCCTGCGTGACGCTGCGCTCCGACACCCCGCGCCTGCGCGGCCAGATCGACAGCCAGGCTTCGTCCATCGACGTCTACTAGGCTGAACCGACAGGTCTTGGAGTCAATTTCGAGAGCCCCGATCCGCCTCCCTCCCCCTTGAGGGGAGGGATTGAGGGTGGGGGTTCTGAGCGTTCCGCCAACATGGAGCTTCTGGAGGCTCAACACCCCTCAAGGACAGGGGACTGGCTCGTGGCTCTCCCTCTGTCAGAAAACCGAGGCGATTGCCCTAGGGGCGTGGGGTCAGGCCAGGGCGCACGCACACTCCGTAGGCTATTGATTTAGCAACCATAATAGCGTGTGGCCGGGGAACTTTGTACGCCCGGTCCCGTTTCTGATCTAATGTGGCGAAAAATTGTCTGGCGTTGAGTGAGGAGCGTCATCCATGCAATCCCATAAAAACAGAATGCTGCTGAAGATCGTTGCGGCCATTGCCGTCGCAGCGGCCGCCGTCGTGGTGTTCCTGCCTGCCGCCCAGGCGGCGCCCGGCACCATCACCACCAATGTCAATGTCCGCCAGGGACCGGGCACCAATTATGCCGTGGTCGATGTGGCGCGCGCCGGCACCCGGGTAGATGTCCAGCGCTGCCAGGGCTCCTGGTGCTATATCGCCAAGGCAGGGCCGGATGGCTGGGTTTCCGCCCGCTACCTCACTGCCGGCGGCCGCCCGGTCAATCCGAACCAGCCCGGCCTGTCCTTCGGCTTCACAATTGGCGGTCCCGATGGCTCGATCAGCATCGGCATCGGCCAGCCCAACCCGCCGCGTCTCCCGCGCCCGCCCCTCATCCAGCCGCCCCCCTTCTACCCCCAAGTCTGCTTCTTCGACCGCCCCCGCATGCGCGGCGAACGATTCTGCCTCGCAGCTGTCCAGGCCCATC
>NZ_JNNO01000019.1 GCF_000735585.1 Devosia sp. LC5 | reverse complement strand
CCCCTTAATGGTCGGGAGGAAGCGAAGGAGTTCAGATTTTGGTGCATCATAGCACAAACAAGCAAAAAGGCCGCCCGGCGGGCGGCCTCGTATTTTTTGGAGGCGTAGGAGATCAGGCCTTGGGCTGCTTGCGCAGTTCGGCGACCGATTTGCCCTTGTGGCCCCAGTTTTCCAGCGGCACATCCTCAATGACGATGTGGGTGGTTTCCGGGTTCTTGCCAAGCACCTTGACCATCACGTCCGTAATGCCGGCGATGACCTCGGATTTCTGTTCCGGGGTGGCACCTTCGAGAATGCGAACGCTGACGAAGGGCATTAGCCGACCAGTTCGTCGTCGTTGAAGAAGAACTTGATTTCCTGGGCAGCGGTCTCGGGAGCGTCCGAGCCGTGCACCGAGTTTTCACCGATCGAGAGGGCGAATTCCTTGCGGATGGTGCCTTCAGCGGCGTTTGCCGGGTTGGTCGCGCCCATGACGTCACGGTTCTTGAGGATGGCGCCTTCGCCTTCCAGAACCTGCACAACGACCGGGGAAGCAATCATCTGCTCGACCAGTTCGCCAAAGAAGGGGCGATCCTTGTGGACCGCGTAGAAGCCTTCGGCCTGGGCGCGGGTCATGTGGATCTTCTTGAGCGCGATCGGACGCAGGCCGGCGTCTTCGAACTTGGTCAGGATCTTGCCGATGAGATTACGACGGACGGCATCGGGCTTGATGATGGAGAAAGTGCGTTCGATCGCCATTGAACTGGTCCTTATTGCGATAAAGGGCTGAGAAAGGTGCTGCCTTCTATCGACAGACTGCGACGGAGACAAGACTAGTTACCGCGCGGCGGCTAATCAGCCGCAACGTCAATGGTTCCGCCGGTCTGGCGCGCGCCGCTTGGTGCCTGGACCGTAACATCGAGAGCGGTGACGTCCGCCCCTGCTGCGATGGTGACATCGACCGGGATTTGCACGATCTGCATGGTGCACATTTCGGATGTATCATGGGTGGGGATGGTGACGGCCAGCGTGCCGCCGGAAACGTCGCCCAGAACCGGTTCGTCGACGGCCTGGCAGGCGCCGCCTTCGAAGGTCAGTTTGAGCTGGACCTGATCGGCATCCAGCCGCATTGCCGAGAATTCGGAAAAGGCCGGGCCTTCGTTGGGTGACGGCTCGGGCATTGGTGCAAAGGGCGCGTCGGCAAAGGCGGCCGTAGTGCTGAGGGCCAGGATGGTGGCGAGGGCGAGTTGGCGCATGTGGTCCTCCATTTTTGAGGAGGCTAGATGGCGAGTTTGGCAACCGCGTGTCAACTATACCGCAATGGCGGTTGCCATAAGGGGTTCTAAACTTTATCCAGCAGCCAACACTTTTTCGCGGGGGCGTTGCCGCATTGGCGCCGCATGCGCCGCACGGACCCCTGCCCTCCTCACTAGATTGCCGTTGTCATGCTTACGATCAATAACCTCACCTACCGCATTCAGGGCCGCGAATTGTTCGAGGATGCCTCGGTGGTGCTGCCTACCGGCTCCAAGACCGGGTTTGTCGGCAAGAACGGAACCGGCAAGACCACGCTGTTCCATTTGCTGCAGGGGCATATCTCGGCCGATGCGGGCAATATCGAACTGAACAAGAAGGCGCGTATTGGCGCGGTGGCGCAGGAAGCGCCGGCCGGCAATGAAAGCGTGCTCGAAGTGGTGATGGCGGCCGACAAGGAGCGCACTGCGCTGATGGCGGAAGCCGAGACGGCGACTGACCCGGACCGGATCAGCGAGATCTATACGCGGCTGGCCGATATCGACGCCTATTCGGCCGAGGGGCGAGCATCGTCCATTCTCAAGGGCCTGGGCTTTGAGCAGGACCGCCAGAATGCCCCGACGCATGAGCTGTCGGGCGGCTGGCGCATGCGCGTGGCGCTGGCGGGCGTGCTGTTTTCCCAGCCCGACCTATTGCTGCTGGACGAGCCGACCAACTATCTGGATCTGGAAGGCACGCTGTGGCTGGAAAAGTACCTGGCCACCTATCCCTATACCGTCTTCATGATCAGCCACGATCGTGACCTGCTCAATAAGTCGGTCAATTCGATCATCCATCTCGAACACAAGAAACTGACCTTCTACAAGGGCAATTACGACACGTTCGAAAATACGCGCCGCATGCAGATGGAGCTGAACAACAAGGGCCGCGAAAAGGCGCTCGACCAGGTGGCGCATCTGCAGAAATTCGTTGACCGCTTCAAGGCCAAGGCGAGCAAGGCCAAGCAGGCCCAGTCGCGCATGAAGATGATCGAGAAGCTGCGGCCACCGGCAGCGATGTTCGACGAATATGCGGCGCCGTTCACCTTCCAGCAGCCCAAGGCCGAGCAGGCAACGCCAATGCTTACGCTAGATGGCGTATCGACAGGCTATGGCGACAAGACCATTCTGCGCAATGTGAACATGCGGATCGACCCAGAGGATCGGATTGCCTTGATCGGGGTGAATGGTAACGGCAAGTCTACTTTTGCAAAGCTGCTCGCCGGCGACATCAAGCCGACGGGCGGCACGTTTGCGAAGGGCAAGAAGCTGGAAATCGCGCATTTTGCGCAGCACCAGATGGACAAGCTCAAGCCCGAGTGGACGCCGTTCGAGCACGTGGTGGAGCTGATGCCCACCGAGAGTGAAGCCAGGCGCCGTTCGCGCCTGAGCCAGATGGGCCTGACCAAATCGCGCATGGACACGCTGGCCAAGAACCTGTCGGGCGGCGAGCGCGCGCGGCTGTTGATGGGCCTGATAACATTCAGCGGGCCGGGGATGATGATCCTCGATGAGCCAACCAACCACCTTGATATCGATAGCCGCGATGCCCTGGTGCATGCGCTCAACGATTATGAAGGCGCCGTGCTGATCATCAGCCACGACCGCCATCTGATCGAAGCGACCTGCGATACGCTATGGATCGCCGAGGGCGGCACTATTCGCGAGCTGGACGAGGACCTGGACAGCTACCAGCGCTCGATCACCTCCAATAAAGAAAGCAAGAGCAGCGGCGGCAAGGGTGGCGGCAACAAGCTATCCAAGCAGGAGGCAGCGGCCAAGCGGGCAGAGGTCGCTCCGATCAAGGCGAGCATTAAGGACGTAGAAACCAAGATCGCCCGTTTGAAGGTGGAAATCGACAAAATCGGCGCCCAGCTCGACGATCCTAAAATCTACAATGGCGCTCCCGAACGCCTGATCGCGTTGGGCAAGGACAAGGCGCGTCTAGCCGCCGATCTCGAGGCTGCGGAAGAAAAATGGCTGGCGCTGAGCGCCGAACTTGAGAGTGTCGAGCGCGCATGAGGAAACTGGCCGCCAAGGACGTGATTTTCACGCTCGGGATGGAACGCCATCCCGAAGGCGGCTGGTATGCGCGCACATTCGAGGACAATGCCAGCAGCGACGGGCGGTCCAAATCCACGGCCATCTATTACCTGCTCGAGGCGGGCGAGCAATCGCATTGGCATCGCGTGGACGCGGTCGAAGTGTGGCATTTCTATGCCGGCGCGCCGCTGCGCCTGCGCATTTCGGATGGCCGGACAGTGGACGAACAAGTGCTGGGGGCCGATCTCGATGGCGGCGAGCGGCCGCAAATCGTGGTGCCGCGCGAAGCCTGGCAGGCGGCGGAAAGTACCGGAGACTGGACGCTGGTGGGCTGCACCGTGGCGCCGGGGTTTCAATTCTCGGGCTTTGAGCTGGCCGACAAGACCTGGGCGCCAGGGAGCGATTGAGAGAGTTTCAAACGGTCTTTAAGCCCGTTTGCCAGCGTGAGTTGACAGCAAACCGTCCTTGCAATCTGCTGGCCGCAACGAAGAATCCGAAGAGTTGGTCATGCGCACATTCTATCGTGGCATCGTTCTTTTGGTCGGTTTGTGCGCGATGGCCCTGCAGGGAACGGCGGCAGCGGAGCTGAGCAAGAAGGAACGGGCGGAAATCCGGCGCTTCGCGGCCAATAACAGTCTCTTCGTGCTGTACCATGAAATCGCGCATCTGCTGGTCGACCAGCTCAACCTGCCGGTGCTGGGGCGGGAAGAAGACGCGGCCGACAACATGGCCACCTGGACCTTGCTGAGCAAGCATACGCGCGAGGCCGAAGAGGCGCTGGCCGACGCGGCCAAGGGCTGGGTGCTTTCGGGCGTGGCCTATGACAGCGGCGGAGTGGAGAGCGATTATGCCGCCGCCCATACGCTGGACAAGCAGCGCGCCTATCAGATCGTGTGCCTGATGGTGGGCAGCGACGACAAGGCCTTCCAGCCGATTGCCAATGACTACGCGCTGGACCGCGACCGGCGGGACACCTGCTATTTCGACTATGAACTGGTCAAGCGCAGCTTTGAGAGCCTGCTGGGTACCCGCGCCAACAAGAATGGCACCGGCACCAAGGTTACCGTGACCTATCACGATGCCGGAGGCCGGCTGAAAGACGCCGCGGCTGCGTTCAAATCGAGCGGGGTGTTCGACCAGGTCGCCGAGGAGCTACGCACCCGCTACAATGTGCGCGAGAATGTGCAGTTCAATGCCAAGCGGTGTGGGGAGGCCAATGCCTTCTATGACCCGGAAACGGTCGAGATCATTTTCTGCTACGAGCTGATGCAGGACTATATGGACCTCTATGAGGAGGACATTACCCAGCAGGCCGACCTGGCGCCGCAGGGCCGGCAGAAGGACAAGGATAGACCATCCTGAGGGGAAGAAAACGGGGGTTCCCGCCTTCGCGGGAATGACATTGTGGTCTAGACGCTAACCTATTGTTGTTCCTAGGCTTTCTTGACCCATCGGCCATTGGCTTCCTGCTGCCAATAGGTCACGCTATTGCCATCGCGCAGCGCTTTCCAGGCGAGGCGGGCTTCGGCCACCGCGTCGGGATCGTGGCCGGAGAACATGTAGACGATGCGCTCATAGCCCTCGGCCGATTGCGGTACGGCGCGATCGACGAAGAAGCGGCAGGCGGCGCCGTTGGGATTGTCGGGGCCGGTAGTGATGAGGATGGGCTGGAGGCTATCGGTTTCCTCGCCCGCCAGGCCATGGGCCAGGAAACTATCCTCGCGATAGGTCCACAGATGGGCATCGAGCGCTTCGGCGCGCTCGGTGGAGCCGACTTCGACCACCGCGCGCCAGCCGCGTTCTAGCGTCTTTTCCAGCAGGAGCGGAATGACCGCTTCGAGCGGGCGGGCTTCAAGGTGGTAGAACAGAACGTCGGGCATAAAGTGTACCGATCTTGTGGCCATGACGGCCTGCAAATGGCGGGTATCTCGGCTTCCGGTGCTCACGTATCCTAAGATACGCTCCGCTCCGGTGCTCGACACCCACCATTTTCGTCTCATCCTGACCAGAAGCTCGGCACACTTTAGCGGTGCCGGAAGCCTGTGATCACTGTCGGAAAGCAGCCTAGCCCTGGTAATAGTCCCTGACTAGCCGATCGAGCAGGGCGACGCCGAAGCCGGCGGACCAGGAGGCGTTGATTTCGGTGGCGCTGGTGCCGAAGGCGGTACCGGCAATGTCGAGATGCGCCCAGGGGACGTTGTTGACGAAACGCTGCAGGAACTGGGCGGCGGTGATCGAGCCGGCGGGGCGGCCGACGGAATTGCGGATATCGGCGAATTTGGATTCGATCAGCTTGTCGTAAGCGGGGCTGAGCGGCATGCGCCAGAGCTTTTCATTGGCGGTGAGGCCGGCATTGAGCAGTTGGATGGCCAGTTCGTCATTGTTGGAGAAGAGGCCTGCATGCTCGTGGCCCAGCGCCACAATGACGGCACCGGTAAGGGTCGCCAGGTTGATCATGAAGCGGGGCTTGAAGCGGTCCTGCGTGTACCAGAGCGCGTCGGCAAGCACGAGACGGCCCTCGGCGTCGGTGTTGATCACCTCGATGGTAGTGCCGCTCATGGCGGTGACGATATCGCCCGGGCGGACGGCATTGCCCGAGGGCATGTTTTCGACGAGACCGATAACGCCGACCGCATTGACCGGTGCCTTGCGGCCGGCCAGCGCCCGCATCAGGCCGGTGACAGCGGCGGCGCCACCCATGTCGCCCTTCATTTCCTCCATGGAGGCGGCAGGCTTGATGGAAATGCCGCCGGTGTCGAAGACGACGCCCTTGCCGACGAAAGCCAAGGGTGCAGCGCCGACATCGCCACCGCGCCATTGCATGACGACGAGGCGGGCGGGGCGATCGGAGCCCTGGGCGACGCAGAGCAGCGAGCCCATGCCGAGTTTTTCGAGCTCGGCGGGTTCGAGAATTTCGACATCGACACCAAGGGCGGATAATTCGGCGGCCCTGGCGGCGAATTCGACCGGGCCGAGGACATTGGCCGGCTCGTTGATCAGGTCGCGGGCGAGCAGCGTGCCTTCGACGACGGCGCCGCGATTGGCAATGGCGGTATCGGTAGCGGTGGGATCGGCGACGTGCAGCGTGATGGCGATGTCGCCGGCCGGCTCGTCGGGACGCACGGTCTTGTATTTGTCGAACTTGTAATGGCGCAGGCGCAGGCCAGCGGCCAGTTCGGCAATGGCAGCAGGGGTGGCGCCTGGCTCATCCACGATGACGGCGACCGACTCGGCGCGGGCGGCGGCAATCTTGGCGAAGAGCGAGCCGCCGCGATCGGTCCAGGCATTGAAGGGGGCTTTTTCATCGGCCTTGCCCTTGCCTAGGACGATCAGACGGCCAGCGCCCTGTCCTATGATATCAAGCGCCTGGCCTTGTTTGCCCTTGAAGGCGGCGGAGGCGCTGACAGTATGCCAATCGAGGCTGGTGGCGGACCAGATGGCGGCGGCGGCGCCGGTGGGGGCTTGGCCTTCGGCGGCATAAATGATCGTCAGGGGTGCGGAAACGCCGGCAAAGGCTGCCGTTTGGATCGAAAGTTTGTTGGGCATTGGTCGGCCTTGCAAGGCATGGCGGGCGCCATGCGAAAGATTTGCCCGGAGCATTGAGGGGAATGGGGGCCGCGTCAATCCCGCAACACAGGTGAGGCAAAGGGGCGCGGTTTCTGTCCCCAGCTTGTGCGACTGTGCGAAGTATCCCAGTGTCGACACAATCCTGAACCGGACATAAAAGCGGCGCTTGTAGACGCCATGGGTGCCGTATGAAGCGACTAACCGCCTATCTGTCTCGCCTGTTCGTCATCGATGCGATGATCCTGTTCGGCGTGGTGTGCGTGCTGCTCTGGCTGGTCAATTGCCTGCGCTCGTTCGACGTGGTGGCGGTGAAGGGGCAAGGGCTGGTGACGCTGGCGCTGCAGGCGCTGCTGACCATGCCGCCGCTGGCGCTGACCTTCTTTTACGTCTGCATGGGAATCGGGCTGGCGCGGGCGCTGCTGGCGTTGCAGGCCAGCCGCGAATTGCACATCATCCATACCAGCTATGGCCTGCCCTCGCTGTGGCGGGCCACGGGTGTGGTGGCGGTGGCCGGTGTTCTGGCGGTGTTGCTGATCTCGAATTTTCTCGCGCCAATGGCCCACAAGCGCCTCAACATTCTTTCGGCCAGCGTGGCCGCCGACCTGATCAGCACGACGCTGAAGCCAAAGCGCTTTACCCAGGTGACGCCGGGCGTGCTGCTGCTGATCGGCGGGCGGGTGGGCAATGGCGAAATCACCGAATTCTTTGCCGATGACCGGCGCGACCCGGACATGCGTCACACCTACATGGCCGATACCGCCCGCGTCTCCTCTGATGGCGAGGGCTATGTCATCGAATTGTATGACGGGGCGCTGCAATATACGTCGAGCACCGGGCAGTTCTCGGAAATTTCGTTTCGCCGGTACGACCTCAATGTCGAGCGGCTGTCGCAGGCTACCGGGGCCGTAGACCCGTTGCTCGAAACCGACAGTATCTCGCTGGTGGGCGCGGCGCTGGCCAGCGGCACGTGGCCGCCCGAACTGGTCAAGGAGCTTTCCAAGCGCATGTTCGAAGGGCTCAAGGTGGTTGGCATCTGCATGCTGGTGCTGGCGATCTGCGGCTTTCCCAGCGGGCGGCGGACGCGCTTTGCACTGCCGATGGAAGTGGTCGTGATGCTGCTGGCCTTTGTCGAGCTGGGCGTCAGCGCCTATAGCCCGCTTGGGCCCTCGACCGGAGCGTTGCTGATGATGGTGGTGGGCGGGACAACTCTGCTGATCCGGGCCCGGCCGCGTCACCCCGGCGCGGTGGTGCCAGCATGACCCGGATCGACTGGCTGGTGCTGTCGCGGCTGGCGGGCCGCATAGGGGCGACCGTATTCGTGTTCTACGGAATCATCACACTGGTGGAATCGCTGGACACGGGGCGCTTCAATTTCGTGGCTGAAAGCCGGGGCACGGCGATGGCCTTCCTGATGGTGGCCATGAGCGGGGTGCGCTGGACTATCAAGACGCTGCCGGTGACGGTGTTGATGGGCGCCATTGTGGGTTTCATCGACCTCAAGGCGCGGCATGAACTAACGGTGATCAAAAGCAGCGGTTTGTCGATCTGGCGGATCGTACGCGCGCCGACGATCGCCCTGATGCTGGTCAGTTTCGTGATCGCGTTGGGGGCAGAAACGATCAGCACGCAGATCAATCGCGAACTCAATCCAACGCCCCCGGGTGAAGCCTCGATGCTGACTCCGGGCGAAATCTGGCTTGAGCAGCGATCGGGGGATACGCGCTATGTGATGCTGGCGACCGACATGCGGCCGGGCGGATCGGTATTGGGCAATGTGACGGTGTTCAACCTGAGCAATGCCCCAGACCATCGAATCGAGGCTCCCGAGGCGCGGCTGGAAAATGGCTATTGGGTGCTGCCGACAGCCATAGTGCGGAATCCCGACACGCCGCCGCATGAGGTTTTCAACTACACATTGCCCACCACGTCGACGCCCGCCGAGGTCAATTTGCGGCTAGCGTCCACCGAGGACATGACGTTTTTCGAGCTTGCGCGCCTGTTGCAAACCGGGGTGGCGGACAGCGCAATCCGCAGCGCAGCGTCGATGCGGCTGATCAAACTGCTGGCTCTGCCGCTGGTGCTAACAGGTTCGCTGTTCATTGCTTTTGCGTTTACCGCAGGTTATCGAAGGTCGTCTAATTTTGGTCCCGCGGTTCTCTATGGGATCGTGCTTGGGTTTGTTGTGTTCGTGATTACCGAGATGGCCGACCGGGCCGGGTCGACCGGCGTTCTCGATCCCGCGTTTGCCGCAGTCGGACCAGCGTTCGTGGCCATCGTCATTGGCGTGACGGTGCTGCTGCATAAGGAAGACGGGCGTACGTGAGTAAGGGCTGGGGCACACATATTCGATCGTCGCTCCGTCTGGCAGCCGCCGGCGCAGCACTTGCTATTGCCCTTAGCGGCGGCGCGATGGCGCAGGGTCTGCTTCCTGCCGATTTCTTCAATGCCCCGATCGACCCCAGCGCCCCGACAGGCGTCGAGGCGGACAATCTGGCGTTTGACGGCAATACCAATATCATCACTGCCAGCGGCAATGTGGTGGTCACCCGCGGCGGCTACACGCTGAGCGGGCAGAACCTGGTTTATAACCGGCTGACCAGCGATGCGCATTTCGTGGGCGCCGTCACCATCCGCGATCCGTCCAATAATGTCACCGAAACCAACGACCTGCAGCTGACCGGCGGCATGAAGCAGGCGCTGCTCGATGCGCTGACCATTACCAGCTATGACGGCGCGCGGATCACGGCGGACAGCGCCGATTACGCGGCCGCGCTGCAGACCGTATTGAACAACGCCACCTATGCCCCCTGCGGGGAATGTGTGGATGACAAGGGCCGGCGCATTGGCTGGTCGATGCATGCCAACCGCGTCACGCAGAACAGGGCGGATGGTTCGCTGGCGCTGGAGCAGCCAAGCCTTGCCGTGCTGGGTATCCCGGTGGCATGGCTGCCCTACCTTTGGCTGCCCGATACCAGCGCGGGAACCATTGCCGGGCTGCGCACGCCTTCGTTCGACTATAGCGAAGAAATCGGGCTAAAGGTCGAAGTGCCTGTGGCGGTCTACTCGACGCGGTGGACCGAGGTGATCCTGACGCCGACGCTGCTGACCGGCCAGGGCTTCCTGATGGGCGCGGAGTGGATCCAGCGTTTCGACAACGGCTCGTTCAACATCAAGGTGTCCGGCCTCTACCAGTTCAATCCCGGTGCGTTCAGCTTTTCCGAAGCACAGGAGGAATGGCGCGGGGCGCTGCAAAGCTCTGGCGAATTCCGCCCGATCGAGGACTGGACGGTGGGATGGTCCTATACCAAATTTACCGACGCGGCCTATCTTGAAGACTACCGGATGACCACGGCCAAATCGTCGGTCAACGAAGTCTATGCCACCAATTTGACGCCCGACACCTATATCGACGTGCGGATGCAGCAGTTCAATCAATTGGGTGACGTGACCGATGCCAGCCAACGGCGGCAAGCCAAGGCGCTGCCCAATGCCCGGTTCGAGCATTTCATCGAAATGGCCCCAGGCATGGGGCGGTTCGAGATCAGCGGACGGCTGCTCGGTGTGCGGCGGGACGATGACGCACTCACCGGCGCCAATGGCAAACCCTACGACCTCGGCTATTCCGGCGATAAGACCCACGCGGTATTCCAGGCGGGCTGGCAGAACCAGTGGATTGGTGCGGGTGGTTTCGTGGCGACGCCCTATCTGGGTGGCCGGGCCGATGTCGCCTATTACGATGGCACCAGCGCCGCCGCCGGTGCGCCGGGCGAAACGACGCTGTGGAGTGCGACCCCGATTGCGGCGATGGATGTGCGCTTCCCGATGGCGGCCAGCGATGGCTCGACGGTGCAGCTGATCGAGCCGATCGGCCAATTGGTCTATCGCGGGTCGGACACGACGGCGGTGGGCATTACCAATGACGATGCGCAGAGTTTCGTCTTCGATGACACAAATTTGTTCAGCTATAACCGCTTCAGCGGCAGCGACCGGCAGGAGACGGGCCTGCGCGCCAATATCGGCGGGCGCTACCAGGCCAATTTCGTGGATGGCTCCTATCTCGAATTGCTGGGCGGTCAATCGTTCCACCTGGCAGGCGCCAATGCCTTTGCGGCCCCGGACCAGGCGCAGACGGGCGTGGGCGGCGGGCTGGAAGACGAGACATCCTATGCCGTGCTGGGCGCCTATGGCGTTTTCTCACCTGGTTTCAAGGTGGGCGGCAAAGTGCAGGTAAACACTGACGATTGGCTGCTGACGCGCACCGGACTGGGCGTGACCTATAGCAATGCGGGCTATTCAGCGAAGGTGGACTACAATTACATCGCGGCCAACACGCAGGCAGGGGTAGTCAAGGACCAGCAGGAAATCGGGCTGGAACTGGGTGTGCCGCTGATGGATTATTGGCGCGTCACCGGCAATACCTATTGGGACATTACCAATAGCAGCTGGCTGCAAGTAGGCGCGGGCCTGACCTATGACGATGGCTATGTGGTGATTGGCGCCACTGCGACGCGCACCGGCCCCACCCATACGAGCCCCGATGACATGCGCTTTACGGGCAGCTTCCGGCTGAAAACGCCAGCGGGGCTCGATCTGGGACTCATGGGCTCCACTACACGGTAGTGTGTATTGCGGATTTTGGCCGCAATCATGGGGCAATTGACACCGTGCTTTTCCCGCCGCATTGAGAGCGGGCACGAATTCTTGGACAGGCGGAAGACGATGATGGCATTGCAACACTTTGGACGCGCAGCGGCCGCAGCGATGGTTGGCCTGGTCTTGACCGTGGCCATGGCCGCGCCCAGCCTGGCCGCGACTGTAGTGACCGTCAATGGCACCCCGATCACCGACACCCAGGTCGATCAACGGCTGCGCCTGTTCACCATGGAAGGCAACAAGACCGGCCGCAAGGGCGCGACCGATCAGCTCATCGACGAAGCCTTGCAGATGGACGAGGCCAAGCGCCTGGGCATCACCGTCTCCAATGCGCAGATCGATGAAGGCCTGCAGCAGGTGTCGCGCAACATCAAGATCAGCCAGGATAAGCTGATCCAGTTGCTGCAGCAGAACGGCGTTGGCATCGAGACGCTGCGCGACCGTTTGCGCGCCGCCATTGCCTGGAATGCGGTAACCGAGCAGGCGATCATGCCGCAGGTACGGATTTCCGATCTCGAGCTGGACCAGAAGGCTGCAAGCCAGGTCGCCGCCTTCCAGACCTACGACTATATCCTGAAAGAAATCATCTTCGTGGCCCCCGGCGGCCAGGGTGCCGGTGGCCGTACGGCGCAGGCCAATCGCTACCGCTCCAGCTTTGCCGGCTGCGACAGCGCCGTGCAGCTGTCGCTGAGCTATACCGATGCCGCCGTGATCGATGTCGGCCGCCGCCACGCCACGCAACTGCCCGAAGCCATCGCCAAGGAGCTGGCGGGCCTCAATGTGGGCGGCATCACCAAGCCGCGCGTGGTGGATACCGGCGTCTCCATGCTGGCGGTCTGCCAGAAGACCCAGGCGGAAGACCTGACCTTCATCAAGGGCGATCTGGAAGCCGAAGCGGGCACCAGCGCCCTGCAGCAGCAGACCACCAATTACCTGGCCGACCTGCGCAGCCGCGCCAAGATCATCTACAACTAAGCCACTGCCCGGAAACGGGCAGCTGGCGACCGACGGGGGCATGATGAGCAAGCCGCTGGCCATCAGCATGGGCGAGCCGGCCGGCATTGGCCCGGATCTCATCCTGTCGCTCTATGCACGTCGCGCCGAACTGAACCTGCCGGATTTCTGCGTGTTCGGGCATGTGGAATTCCTCAAGGCGCGTGCCGAGCGGCTGGGGCTGTTCTTCGATATCGCGGCGACGGGTGCAGCCGAGGCGAGTACGGTATTTGCGGGTGCCCTGCCTGTGGTACCGGTCGAGGGGTTGGTTTCGGATCACCCCGGCAAGGCCAGCCCATTGGCGGCGCATGCGGTTATCCAGGCGATTGCGGATGCTGTCGAGGCTACATTGGCCGGGACGTGCCGCGGGCTGGTGACGGCGCCGATCAACAAGGCCAGTCTTTATCATGCCGGGTTCAAGCATCCGGGACATACCGAATTTCTGGCCGAGCTTTGTGCGGGCGGGGGCGTGCCGAAACTGCCGGTGATGATGCTGGCGCATGGGGGCTTGCGCGCCGTGCCGGTAACGATCCATGTGCCGATCAAGGATGTGCCCCGCTTGCTGACCAAGGAATTGATCGTGGAAACGGGGCGGATCGTGGCGCATGACCTGCGGCAGCGCTTCGGCATTGCCAATCCCCGGATCGCCATTGCGGGGCTCAATCCGCATGCCGGCGAAGGCGGGGCCATTGGGCGGGAAGATCTCGAAATCGTTGGGCCTGCAGTGGCCGAACTGCAATTCGAGGCGATCGATGCTGTTGGCCCCCTGCCCGCCGATACCCTGTTCCACCCCGCCCATTGGGCCAATTATGATGCGGTTCTGGCTATGTATCACGATCAGGCGCTGATCCCGATCAAGACTATTGCCTTCGAGGATGCGGTGAACGTGACCCTTGGGCTGCCCATCGTGCGGACGTCGCCGGACCATGGCACGGCGTTTGATCTGGCGGGGACTGGCCGCGGTTCGGACAAGAGCTTTCTGGCGGCGATCCGCATGGCCGATGCAATGACGGCGCAGGCCGCATGAGCCAGATCGACAACCTGCCACCACTGCGCGAAGTCATTGCCGAGCATGGACTGCGCGCCAAGAAGGAATTGGGGCAGAACTTCCTGCTCGATCTCAACCTTACGGCCCGCATTGCCCGGGTCGGCGGATCGCTGGAGGGCGTGCGGGTCATTGAAGTGGGGCCTGGCCCCGGCGGTTTGACGCGCGCCCTGCTGGCCGAGGGCGCCAGGGAAGTTATCGCCATTGAACGGGACGCGCGCGCCCTGCCCGCGCTGGCGCAGATTGCCGAGGCTTATCCGGGCCGGCTGACGGTAATCGGTGGCGATGCCATGGAGATGGATTACCGGCTGCTGGCCGATGGGCCAACGCGGATCATTGCCAATCTGCCATATAATATCGCGACGCCGCTGCTGACCGGTTGGCTGACCAGCGACCCGTGGCCACCCTATTTCGAGAGCCTGACGCTGATGTTTCAGCGTGAGGTGGCCGAGCGGATTTGTGCTAAGGCGGGCGACGATGCCTATGGGCGGCTGGGCGTGCTGGCGGGTTGGCGAACCGATGCGCGGATTGCGTTCAATGTGGGTCGGCAGGCCTTTGTGCCACCGCCCAATGTGACCTCCGCCGTGGTGCATCTGGTGCCCAAGCCGGTTGCGGGTGATGTGACGGTCAAGGACCTGGAGCAGGTGACCCGCGCGGCCTTTGGGCAACGGCGCAAGATGGTGCGGCAGAGTCTTAAAGCTACGGGCGTGCCGGTGGATGCCCTGCTGGCTGCTGGCGGGCTCAAGGGCGATGAGCGGGCCGAGGAATTGCCGGTTGATGTGTTCCTGGCGATGGCGAAGGCGCTGCCGGGGCTCAAGCGCTAGGGCCGGCCTTACAGCCCAGCGGGTGGCTCAGCGGGTTTTTCGGCTATGGGCAGTGGCGGCAGAGCCATAAGGCGGATGGCGACCAGCATGGCGGCGACGATGGCGCCACCGCTGACCAGCATGACGCCGGTCCACCCCCAGGCGACCCAGGCATAGCCGCCCAGCGTGCCGAGCACGGACGAGCCCAGATAATAGGCGAAGAGATAGATGGCCGAGGCCTGGGCGCGGCCAACCACGGCACGGCGGGCGACCCAGGCGCTGGCTATGCCATGGGCGGCGAAATAGCCGATGGTGGCGATGGCGAGCCCGGCGATGATGACGGGCGTCGATGGCACGATGGTGAGGAATACGCCAACGGCCATGGTGAGGACCATGGCCCAGAATACCTTGCGACGGCCAAGACGTTGAGCGAGGCCGCCGGCCCAGGCGGAACTGAAACTGCCGAGCAGATAGACCACGAAAATGGCCGAGATGGCGGTGTGGCTCATTGAAAATGGCGGCAGAGCGAGGCGGAAGCCGGCGTAATTATAGAGCGTGACGAAGGAGCCCATCAGCAGGAAGGCTGAGAGGAAGAGCCAGGGCAGGCCCTTGTCGCGGAACTGGAGGGCTATGAGCCGGGTGAGGTCGCGGGCGGAGAGGCGGTTGCGCGCGGAATTGTGCGGCTTGGGGAGCAGGAGCACGACGATGAGGGCGGCTATCGCGATGGCGGCGCCGAGGATGGCAAGGGCGGGCCGCCAGCCCAGGGAATCGGCGAGAATGCCGGATACGAGCCGCCCGGCCATGCCGCCAATGGCGGTGCCGCCGATATAAAGGCCCATGGAAAAGCCCAGGGCGTCGGGGTCCATCTCTTCGGCAAGGTAGACCATGGCCACGGCGGGCAGCCCGGAGAGGGTCAGGCCAATCAGCGTGCGGATGGCGATGAGCGTGGTCCAATTGGGGGCCAGCGGCAGGAGCAGCCCGAGGCCGGCGGTGAGCAGAATGGCCCAGACCATGAGCGTTCGGCGCCCGAGCCGATCGGAGACCCAGCTGGCGAGCAGCAGGGCGATGGCGAGAATTGCCGTGGTTGCCGAGAGCGCCAGCGAGCTGGCGCCGGCGTCGAGGCCGAACTGCTCGGCGAAGATGGGCAGCAGTGGTTGGACCGAATAGAGTGTGGCGAAGGTGGCGAAGGCCGCGAGGAAGAAGGCGATATTGGCGCGGATGAAAGCCGGCGTGCCGCGCTTGATGGTGGTGGGTGGGGTCATGCTGGCACGACCTCGTGGTTCGACAGGCTCACCATGAGGTCTACTGGGAGCATGGCCCGACCTCTCAAAGAGAATCGATCTGGCTCTGCAAGTCTTTGACGAAACTGCTCAAATTGAGCTGGCGGTCGCGTTCCAAACGGGAGGAAACCAAAATGGAGCGCACGCGCTGAGTGGAGGCCTCGAGATCTTCATTGACGATGACATAGTCATATTCGTGGAAGTGATCCATTTCGTCGCGGGCGTTCTGGAGGCGCTTTTCAATGGTGCCGACGCTGTCCTGGGCGCGACGCTCGAGACGGGCGCGCAACTCCTTGATGGAGGGCGGCAGGATGAAGACCGTCACCATGTCCTTGCGGCTATTGCGGTAGAGCTGAAGCGTGCCCTGATAGTCGATGTCGAACAGGATGTCGTTGCCGGCAGCCAGTTGCTCTTCGACGCGGGCGCGGGGGGTGCCGTAGAAATTGCCGTGCACCTCGGCCGATTCCAGCAGTTCGCCATCGGCCTGCATGCGCTTGTAGGTGGGCACGTCGATGAAGTGATAATGCTTGCCATCAACCTCGTCGGTGCGGCGCGCGCGCGTCGTGACCGAGACAGAGAGCCTGATATTGGGATCGGCGCCGAACAGGGCGCGTGAAATGGACGACTTGCCCGCGCCCGACGGCGAGGCGATGACCAGCATGACGCCGCGGCGCTGAAATTCCATCGCCAAATCCTATTCTATGTTCTGCACTTGCTCGCGTAGTTGATCGATCGCCGCCTTGAGGTCAAGGCCGATAGAGGTGAGCTCCACGGCATTGGCCTTGGCACACAGCGTATTGGCCTCGCGGTTGAATTCCTGGGCCAGGAAATCGAGGCGCCGGCCGGCCGGACCACCCGCAGCGATCAGTTGGCGGGCGCTGGCGATATGGGCGGTGAGGCGGTCGAGTTCTTCGCGGATATCGGCCTTGGTGGCCAGCAGCAGCGCTTCGTGGGCGAGGCGATCATCGGGGACGGCGATATCGGCGGTGAGCTCGGCAAGCTGCTGGCGCAGGCGGGTCAGGATGGCGTCGCGGCTGCGGGCGGGGTGGGCCTCGGCGCGGGCGACCAGAGCCTCGATCTCGTCGAGGCGTTCAAGAAGCACCGCGGCGATATGCGTGCCTTCCTGGCGGCGGGCGAGGACGAGATCGGCCAGGGCCCGGGCGACGCTGTCGAGAATGGCGGCGGCGAGAGCTTCTTCGGCGGCGGGGCCCATGGGGCGGTCGCGCTGTTCAAGGACGCCCTTGAGGCCGAGAATGCCATCGAGGCGGGGCCGGCCGGCATCGATCCGGCCAGAGAGATCAGCGAGCGCGGCCAGCACGGTGGCGAGGGCCTGCTGATTGACCAGTAGGTCGCCCCCTGCCCCATCGCGTTCGACGGAGAGGGTGAAGGTGATCGAGCCGCGTGACAGGGCCTTGCCGATGAGCTGGCGGATATCACCTTCAAGCGCGTCGAAGCCGGGCGCGAGGCGCATGCGGATATCGAGGCCGCGTCCGTTGACGGATTTGACTTCGCAGGTGAAGGACGCGCCAGGCGCTGCGCCGGTGGCGCGCGCATAGCCCGTCATGCTGGCGAGCGAATGGCTCACGGAGTTGCTGGTGCGCCGGCGGCCTCTTCGGCCTCCAGCGCCTGCCGGGCGGCCTCGGCATCGGCCTCGGCCTGTTCAGCAGCGGCGCGCGCGATCTCGCGATAGCGGGCGACATTCTGCTGGTGCTCGGCATAGGTCTCGGCAAACACATGGCCTTCGGCAGGCGTCGCACCCTTGGCCACGAAGTAGAGATAATCGTGGCTATCGGGATGGGCGACGGCCTTTAGGGCTTCGACGCCGGGATTTGCAATCGGCGTCGGGGGCAGACCGTCGATCTGGTAAGTATTGTAGGGCGTCTGGGCCTCGATTTCGGAGCGGCGCAGGCCGCGCCCGAGATTGGACTGGCCCTTGGTGATGCCATAGATGATGGTCGGATCGGATTGCAGCCGCATGCTTTCGCGCAGGCGATTGACGAAGACGGCGGCAACCTGCGGCCGCTCGCTGGCGACGCCGGTTTCCTTTTCGACGATCGAGGCCAGAACCAGCATCTGCTCGGGTGTTTCCAGCGGCAGATCGTCCTGCCGGCCGGCCCAGATGGCAGCCAATTCAGTGGTCATCGCCGTCTGCATCTTGTCGAGCACGGACTGGCGGGTATCGCCGGGCATATAGTCATAGCTACCGGGAAGGATGGAGCCCTCGGCGGGCAGGGAGGTGACTTCGCCCACCAGATTACTGTCGCCATTGAGGCGCTGAATGGCATCCCAGGAGGTCCAGCCTTCGGGAATGGTCACCGCATAGCGGATCGGATTACCCTCGGTAATTTCCTTGAGGATTTCGGCCATGCTGGCGCCAGCGGGAATGCGGAAATCGCCGGCCTTGATATTGGCCTGGCGTTCCAGCGCCCGGCCACCGGCCTGGAAGATGAAGCGGTTGGAAATCACGCCCTGTTCTTCGAGGCGCTGGGCGGTGGAGGCCAGCCCGCTGCCCGATTCGACGCGGAAGGTGGTGTCTTCCTGCAGCGGGCCATCGCCGTAAAATTGGGACGCGCCATAGAGCAGGACGCCGCCGGCGAGTAGCAGTCCGAGCACAAGCAGGGTCAGAAAGCCGTTAAGGATATCAACGAAGCCGTTGCTGGAGCGGCGTTTCGGCCGCCTGGCCTTGCGTTCATTCATCGTGATGCATCACCACCCTGGGAGCCCGTTCGCAAGCGGTTGCGGCGGGTCTTGTCATCGATCTGGCGCCAAACGCTGGGCCTGTAATTGGCCGTATTGTTCGCATGCGGCCATGCAAAGGCAATAGGGCACGCCGTTCCTGGCCCGCGATGTGAACGGCTTTGTTGGCGGAGAAGGTCAGTGGACCTTGCGCATCACCAGGGTCGCGTTGGTGCCGCCAAATCCAAAGGAGTTGGAGAGCGCGACGTTGATCTCTTTCTTGAACGCCTTTTTGGGCACAAGATTGATCACGGTATCGACCGAGGGATTGTCGAGATTGAGGGTGGGCGGCGCGATATTGTCGCGCATGGCCAGCAGCGAGAAGATGGCTTCGACCGAGCCGGCAGCACCCAGCAAATGGCCGATGGCCGACTTGGTGGAACTCATGGCGACGGTGGAGGCAGCATCGCCCAGCACGCGGGTGACCGAGCCAAGCTCGATTTCGTCGCCCAGTGGCGTCGAGGTGCCGTGGGCATTGATATAATCGATCTCGGCGGGGGTAATGCCGGCGCGCTTGATGGCGGCCTGCATGCAGCGGAAACCGCCATCGCCGTCCTCGGAAGGGGCAGTGATGTGATAGGCGTCGCCCGACAGGCCATAGCCGATGATTTCGCCATAGATCTTGGCGCCGCGGGCCTTGGCCCGCTCGTAATCTTCGAGCACGACAATGCCGGCGCCTTCGCCCATGACGAAGCCATCGCGATCCTTGTCATAGGGGCGCGAGGCAGCGGTCGGATCGTCGTTGAAATTGGTGGAGAGCGCACGGCAGGCGGCAAAGCCCGCCATGGCAAGGCGATTGACGCAGCTTTCGGTGCCACCGGCAACCATCACGTCGGCATCGCCCAGGGCAATCAGGCGGGCTGCGTCGCCAATGGCGTGAGCGCCGGTCGAGCAGGCGGTGACTACCGAATGGTTCGGCCCCTTGAGGCCGAAGCGAATCGACACCTGGCCAGAGGCCAGATTGATCAGCCGGCCCGGAATGAAGAACGGGCTGATGCGGCGCGGGCCCTTTTCGTGCAGGGTGATGGAGGCTTCGTAGATGCCCCCGACCCCGCCGATGCCAGAGCCGATCAGGACGCCGGTGCGTTCCTGATCTTCCTGGGTCTTGGGCTCGACGCCAGCATCCTGGATGGCCTGGGTTGCAGCGGCCATGGCGTAGACGATGAAATCGTCGACCTTGCGCTGCTCCTTGGTGTCCATCCAATCGTCGGGATTGTACTTGCCGTCGGCATAGGCGCCGAGCGGCAAGCGGTGGGCAATCTGGCAAGCAATATCGTCGACCCGGAAGTCGTCGATGCGCTTGGCGCCGCTTTTGCCGGCCAAAATATTGGCCCAGGTGGCTTCAACTCCGCAACCGAGGGGCGTAACGAGGCCCAATCCGGTGACGACGACGCGGCGCATTTCCATACTCTACCTGCCTATCCCAGCTGGCCCTAAGGCTTAGCCGACGGCCTTGGTGAGGAAAGAAACAGCATCACCGAAAGTCTGGATCGACTCGGCGGCATCATCCGGAATCTCGACCGAGAATTCTTCTTCGAAAGCCATCACCAGCTCGACCTGATCGAGCGAATCGGCGCCCAGATCGTCGATGAAGCTGGCCTTTTCGACCACTTTCTCGGCATCCACATTGAGGTGTTCCACAACGATCTTGCGGACCCGATCAGCGACATCGCTCATATTTGACTTCCCTTTTAGAAATCGACGTTTCGTTTCGCTTCTTATTGGCGCAATGCCAAATCTTCAAGCATGGTTTTGGCCTGCACAGAGGCAATGTAAGCGGCCTTTCCGGCGCTCGCAAGACGGACCGGCAGAGGTTACCGCGGGGCGAGGTAGCACGTTTTTTCGAGGTTAGCCATAAGGCGCACCCCCCTAAAACCGGGCTTTTCCGCAGATCAGATCATCGCCATGCCGCCATTTACGTTCAATGTATGCCCCGTGACATAGGCCGCAGCGTCGCTCGCAAGGAAGACTGCACAACCCGCAATTTCCTGTGCAGTTCCCAAACGGCCTGCCGGAATTGTCCCCAGGATAGCGTCGCGCTGCTTGTCATTGAGCTCATCGGTCATGGCCGAAGCGATGAAACCTGGCGCGATGGAATTGACGGTGATGCCGCGCGAGGCGACTTCATGGGCCAGCGCCTTGTTCATGCCGATCAGGCCGGCCTTGGAGGCAGCATAGTTGCCCTGCCCCGGATTGCCCATGACGCCGACGACCGAGGAAATGCCGATGATGCGGCCGTAGCGCTGCTTCATCATTCCACGCAACACGGCGCGGGTAAGGTGGAAAGCGGCAGTGAGATTGACCGCCAGCACCTCGTCCCATTCCTCATTCTTCATGCGCATGAAAAGATTGTCGCGCGTCATGCCGGCATTGTTGATCAGGATATCGATGCCGCCCATGGCCGCCTCGGCGGCAGGCACGAGCTTGTCGACTTCATGAAGCTCGGACAGGTTGCAGGGCAGAACCGGGCTGTCCTTGCCAATTTCCTTGGCCACGTCTTCCAGCGCACCGACGCGGGTGCCGCTGAGGGCGACGGTGGCGCCGGCTTCGGCCAGAGCCTTGGCAATTTCGCGGCCAATGCCGCCGCTAGCGCCGGTTACCAGGGCACGCTTGCCAGTCAAATCAAACATTTAGGTCTCCTCCACGGAGAAAGTGAATCAAGGGCTTCAGGCTTGAATCAAGTTGCTTAAGCGGTGAGTTCGGCGACGAAAGCATCGATATCGGCCGGTGTGCCGACCGCGCTGGCGATGGCCTCGGCATTGATGCGTTTAGCCAGGCCCGTGAGTACCTTGCCGGTACCCAGCTCATGCAGATGGGTCACGCCAGCCTGGGTGGTCAGCCAGGTGACGCTTTCGGTCCAGCGGACAACGCCGGTGACCTGCTCGACCAGACGCTGGCGGATTTCGGCGGGGTCGGAAATAGGAGTGGCGAGCACGTTGGCAACGAGCGGCACGACGGGGGCCTGCATGCCGACTTCGGCCAAAGCCGCGGCCATGGCGTCGGCGGCCGGCTGCATCAGCGAGCAGTGGAATGGTGCGCTGACCGGCAGCAGCAGCGCGCGCTTGGCGCCTTTGCCCTTGGCGATCTCAACGGCCCGCTCCACCGCGGCAACGGCACCGGAAATAACGACCTGGCCCGGCGCATTGTCATTGGCAACGTCACAGACCTCGCCCTGCCCCGCCTCGGCGGCAACGGCGCTTGCCGTTTCGAGGTCAAGACCAAGCAGAGCCGCCATGGCGCCATGGCCGACGGGGACGGCCTTTTGCATGGCCTGGCCGCGCGTCTTGAGCAGGCGGGCCGTGTCGGACAGCGAAAATGTGCCGGCGGCGCAGAGCGCGGAATATTCGCCAAGCGAATGTCCGGCGACATAGGCGGCGTGATCGGCAAGCGTTACGCCTTTGGACTGAAGCACACGAATGACTGCCATGCTGACCGCCATCAATGCCGGCTGGGCATTTTCAGTCAGACGCAGTATGTCCTCGGGCCCCTCGAACATGATGGCCGAAAGGCGCTGGTTGAGCGCCTCGTCGACTTCCTGAAACACGGCGCGTGCTTCGGGATAGGCCGCCGCAAGATCTTTACCCATGCCGACAGCCTGGCTGCCCTGGCCGGGAAATGTGAATGCGCGCTTGGTCATGATATGGCCCCCCTTGCGATCAGTTAGACAATTCGCAACCCGACTGTCCAGTTGCGCGGCGTTTGGCCGGACTCTGTGGCAGAGTCAAGGCGTAAGGTCACCCGGCGGCCGCAGCGCAGAGGGAGCGAGGTCTGCCGCCTTCCCTCGCCGGCGCAAGTGGCCACTCCGCCGGAGGCTGGTTGTGATTTTACAGACTGACCGTCAGTCTGTTATGTCGACTTTCAGCTCGTTCGGCTTGGCCGGACAAAGGTTCGCAAGGTTAAGACATGTCCCGCATCATCAAAAACCCAACGGTTCGCCGCGCCGACCTCATTGCGGCGGCACAGGCATTGTTCTTCGAACATGGCTATGACGCGACCAGCGTCGAGGACATTATCGGCCGCGCCGGGCTCTCCAAAGGCGCGTTCTACTACTATTTCCCATCCAAGGAGGCTGTGCTCGAGGCACTTGCCGAGCAGATGGCGCAGGAGGCCGCTGCCGAGACGCAGGCCATCGTCGCCGACGAAACGCTCAACGGCTTCGAGCGGCTGGACCGGTTTCTCAAGCATAACAGGCGATTGAAGGTGGAGCGCGCGCCTGAAGCGCTGGCGCTGTTCGAGGCGCTGTTCCGGCCGGAGAATATCGCGCTTTACCACCACGTGTTCAGAAGGGTCAGCCGCGTGATGACCCCGGTCATGGCGGAAATACTGCGGCAGGGCATGGATGATGGTAGCTTCTTGCCCGGAGACGCCAACGCCATGGCAGAGATTCTGCTGGGCCTGACGACGACCACGCATGACAGCGTGGCGGCGTTGGTGGGCGCCACGTCCGACGAGGCTTTCAAGAGCGCGGCGGCGGCCTTCCAGCGGCGCTGGATTGCGCAGGGCATCGTAGCCGACCGTATCCTGGGCCTGCCCGAGGGCAGCATCCAGTTTATCGAACCCGGCTTTGCCGAGGCTTTCTTTGCTGGGTGGCGGCAGAAACGGGCCGGCTGATACGGTTCTCCATCCATACGCTGGGTACCCGCGGCGACATGCAACCCTATCTGGCACTGGCGCGGGGCGGTGAGCGATCTCGCCGCCGCTTTCCGCGCCATGGACGAGCCAGCGGTGCGGCAGCGGGCGGCGGCACTGGGGGCTGCTATCGCCAGCGAGAATGGCGTGGGCAGTGCGATGGAGTTTATCGAAAAGCGCCTGGCAGGCCGGTAGGATGCCCTGCGGATCACGTTTACACCGGATTGGCGAAGGCGTAGCCTGTGGACTGTGACAGCTCTCAGAAAGGGAGGAAGTTATGCTCACAGATCATCGTGCCTACGCAACCATCCCGGCTGCAGACATGACCCGGGCAAAATCCTGGTATCACGACAAACTTGGGCTCTCGCCCGCCATGGAAGACGAGATGGGCTGCATCTACAAGGTTGGCGGAGGCACCAGCTTCCTGCTCTACCCAACGCCCAATGCCGGCCAGGCGCCCAATACCTTGCTGTCCTTTGCCACCGATGACGTGGAGGCAGAGGTCCGCGACCTGCGCAAGCACGGCGTGAAGTTCGAAGACTACGACATGCCGGGCCTCAAGACCGTCGATGGAATTGCCACAATGGGCAAGTTCCACGCCGCATGGTTCAAGGATTCGGAAGGCAATATCCTTGCCGTCGGGGACGAACCGAACTGAGCCAATCCCCCAAGTGAGCCGGACCTGCGTTCATTAGCCCGGCTCCCGCGCCGCCAAACCGGCATTTCCGCTTGATTTGAAGACCGTTTGGCCCTAAGGGGTCGCCAGCAATTCGTTTGGCCGGGGGCTGAACGGAGGGTTCGTTGTTGACGAATAGGGCTTATGCCCGGCCTCCCGTGTTCCCGCTCTTTGCAAGACTGCTTTGACGCCTTTCCGGCTTCAAGGAGGCTCCGCGCCCGACATTGCATGTGTGTTAAACCACGAAGGAAGGCGCATTCATGGCCCTTTACGAGCATATCTTCCTGGCGCGCCAGGACGTATCGCAGCAGCAGGTCGAAGAACTGACCGCTGCGCTGACCGAAGTCCTCGCCAATGGCGGCGGCAAGGTCACCAAGAACGAATATTGGGGCCTCAAGGGCCTCTCCTACCGCATCCGCAAGAACCGCAAGGCTCACTACACGCTGATGAACATCGACGCACCGGCACCCGCCGTTGCCGAGATGGAGCGCCAGATGCGCATCAATGAAGACATCCTGCGCTTCATGACCGTGCGTGTCGACGAGCTGGAAGAAGGCCCATCTGCCATGATGCAGAAGCGCGATCGCGACGACCGTGACGGCACCCGTCCGGATCGTGGCGGTGAACGCGGTGGCTTCAGCGGCGAACGCCGCCCGCGCCGTTTCTAATATAAGGACTGAAAAGCTATGGCTATCAAAGACCTGACCACTGCCCAGGCCCGCCGTCCGTTCCAGCGCCGCCGCAAGACCTGCCCGTTTTCGGGTGAAGGCGCGCCAAAGATCGACTACAAGGACGTGCGCCTGCTGAGCCGCTACGTTTCCGAGCGCGGCAAGATCGTGCCGAGCCGCATCACCGCCGTTTCGGCGCTGAAGCAGCGTGAACTGGCACGGGCGATCAAGCGCGCCCGCTTCATCGGCATCATGCCGTATGCCGTCCAGTAAGTTCGCTGGGCTGGCGATCTAGCGGCGGTTCGCTGCGCTTCCGGTGCTCACGTACATTAGTACGTTCCGCTCCGGTTCTCGCGAACCACCACTATCTCATCCAGCCCAACGACTTCCTGTTTGGCCTACTTGTGCCTCTCATTTCTTGAGGGGCACAAAGTTGGGGTTGCGGATGGTCCGTGGCTCCTAACCGTCCGAGAGACGGGACAGCCCAAAGGAATCTTAAATGAAAGTCATCCTGCTCGAGCGCATTGGTCGCACCGGCTCCATCGGCGACGAAGTCAGCGTGAAGGACGGTTTCGCCCGTAACTTCCTGCTGCCGCAGGGCAAGGCGCTGCGCGCCACTGCCGCCAACCGCCAGAAGTTCGAGGCCGAGCGCGCTCACATCGAACAGCGCAATGAAGACCGCCGCAAGTCGGCCGCCGGCATTGCCGAAGGTCTGGACGGCAAGGTCGTCGTGATCATCCGCCAGGCCGGCGAAACCGGCCAGCTCTACGGTTCGGTCGCTTCGCGCGATATCGTGGAAGCCCTGGCTGCCGAAGGTTTCACCGTGCAGCGTTCGCAGATCGACCTCGCAGACCCGATCAAGTCGGTCGGCGTGCACACCGTGCCGCTGAACCTGCATTCGGAAGTTGCCGTATCGATCTCGGTCAACGTCGCCCGCTCGGAAGACGAAGCGGCCCGCCAAAGCGCTGGTGAAGACGTGACCGTCACCCAGTATGAAGACGACGTTGAAGGCGACTTTGCTGCCGGCCAGAAGGACGCGCAGCAGGACGACCGTTTCGACGACGAAATCTAAGGCTCAGCCTTTGACGGATTGGAAAGCCGGGCCTTGTGCCCGGCTTTTTTGTTTGGGAGACAGCGAGCCCGAGACAAAGAAGACCCCATGGTGAGCCTGTCGAACCACGAGGTCGGGCGAGTGGAGGCTTGGGTGCCACGACCTCGTCCTTCGACAGGCTCAGGATGAGGTCTACTGGTGCCGAGAGACTCACTTACGGCCATGACCGCGCCGCTTTCATTTGCAACTGAGTGAGTCTGTTATACCCGTAAACCACACAGTTCACTGGCCCCGACTGTGGGCAATTAACCAAACATAGACCTGCTAAAGTTAGGCATCGACTCGCGGCGCAGCGCGGTTAAGACACGTTAACTTATAGGGGGAAAGAATGGCAGAGATCGCACGGCTGCATAGTGCCGAGGACAAGTCCTTCCGCCTGGCCCCGCACAATGTGGAGGCCGAGCAGGCGCTGCTGGGCGCTATCCTGCTGAACAATGACGCGTTCTATCGGGTGTCCGACTTTCTCGAGCCCGAGCATTTTTACGAGCCAATCCACCGCGACATCTATGAGCTGGTCGGCAAGATCATCCGCGCCGGCAAATCGGCTGACCCGACCACCATCAAGACCCACCTGCCCGACCAGCTGCTGCCTGAAATGACCATGGCGCAATATCTGGCGCGCATGGCGGCGGAAGCCACCACCGTGCTTAACGCGGCCGATTATGGCCAGGCCATTTATGACCTGGCGATTCGCCGCAGCCTGATCCTGGTCGGCGAGGAGATGGTGTCGGAAGCCTACGAATCCGATGTCGAGATGACGCCGGTCAAGCAGATCGAAAAGGTCGAGGGCGCGCTGTTCCAGCTGGCTGAAAAGGGCCGCTATGACGGCGGTTTCCAGGCCTTCGGCACGGCGCTGCAGGCCTCTATCCGCATGGCGGGCGAAGCCTATCAGCGTGACGGGGGCCTATCGGGCATTGCCACGGCGCTGGATGACCTGGACCGGCAGATGGGCGGCCTGCAGCGCAGCGACTTGATCGTGCTGGCCGGCCGCCCTGCCATGGGCAAGACCTCGCTGGTGACCAATATCGCGTTCAACGTGGCCAAGGCCTATAAAAGCGAGGTGCAGGCGGACGGGCATCTCAAGACGGTCAATGGCGGTGTGGTTGGGTTCTTCAGCCTCGAAATGAGTTCGGAACAGCTGGCGACGCGTATTCTGGCCGAGCAGGCGGAAGTCTCCTCCTCCGACATCCGCCGCGGCAAGATTCACGACAGCCAGTTCACCAAGCTGGTCGATGTGTCCAACATGATGAGCGTGATGCCGCTTTATATCGACGATACCGGCGGTATTTCGGTGGCGCAGCTGGCGGCGCGGGCGCGGCGGCTGAAGCGGCAGAAGGGGCTCGATTGCCTCATCGTCGACTATCTCCAGCTGCTGACGGGCTCGAGCAAGGCTTCGAGCCAGAATCGCGTGCAGGAACTGACCGAAATCACCACCACGCTCAAGGCGCTGGCCAAGGAACTGGAAGTGCCGGTGATTGCGCTGTCCCAGCTGTCGCGCCAGGTCGAGTCGCGCGATGACAAGCATCCGCAGCTAGCGGATTTGCGCGAATCGGGCTCTATCGAGCAGGACGCTGACGTGGTGTTGTTCGTCTATCGCGAAGAATACTATCTCAAGAACAAGGAACCCAAAGAGGGCACGCCCGAGCACTTGGCCTGGCAGAGCGAGATGGAAAAAGTGCACGGCAAGGCGGAAGTCATCATCGCCAAGCAGCGCCACGGCCCCACTGGTACTGTGCAGTTAAGTTTTGAGGCGCAATATACCCGCTTCGGCAATCTGGCTCGGGCGGACTATCTGCCTGAACGCATGGAATAGGCATGGCGCTGACTTCGGGCCTTGGGGGCCAATTGAGCATCGATCTGGGCGCATTGGCCCGCAACTGGCGCGCGCTCGACCGCGTGAGCGCCGGGGCGCTGACGGCTGCCGTGGTCAAGGCGGACGCCTATGGCATGGGTATCACCATGGCGAGCAAGGCGCTGCATGCCGCAGGCGCGCGCTTCTTCTTCGTGGCGACGCCCGACGAGGGCATGGCTGTGCGCGCCGCGGTGCCAGATGCGCATATCTTCGTACTCAACGGGCTCTATCCGGGCGCTGCCAATCTTTATATCAGGCAAAACCTGATGCCGGTGATTTCCTCCGTCGCAATGCTGGAGGAATGGCTGGCCAAATGCGTCGAGCGCAACGAGGCCTATCCCTCGGCCTTTCATTTCGACACCGGCATGAACCGGCTGGGCTTTCGCCTCAATGAAGCCAGCGTAGTGCGCCAGCAGATCGAAACGCTGGGCTATGCGCCGCAAATGGTGATGAGCCATCTGGCCTGCGCCGACACGCCCAACCACGAGAAAAACCGCACGCAGCTGGCGCTGTTCAGCTCGGTGCTGAATCAGTTTCCGGGCATTCCTGCCTCGCTTGCCAATTCGGCCGGACTGATGAGCGGGCGCGACTATCATTTCCAGATGGTGCGGCCCGGCATTGCACTTTATGGCGGCCGGGCGGTGAGCGGGCGCAAGAACCCGATGGCGGCGGTGGCGACGCTGCATGTGCCGATACTGCAGGTGGTCGAGGCCCGCACGGGCGAAACCGTGGGCTATGGCGCCACCTTTTCGCTGTCGCGCAATAGCCGCCTGGCGATCATCGCGCATGGCTATGGCGATGGCTTCCTGCGCTCGCTTTCGGGCACGAATATGCGCCCGGGCGGCAAGGTGGTCATTCGCGGCAAGGTGTGCCCGGTGATCGGGCGGATATCGATGGATACGTCCATCGTCGATATTACCGAACTCGGTTCGGACCTACCTTCGCCCGGAGAAGGCGCCGAAGTGCTGGGCAACCTGATCGGCGCGGATGACCAGGCGGATGCGGCCGGCACGATCGGCTACGAGATCCTGACCTCGCTCAAGCAGGGCCGATACAATCGCAGCTATGTGGGCGACGGCAATCTGCCGGGATAATTGTTCGCTATTTGTTCTTGCGATGACTGGCATTTGCGGCTAGCGTCGGCATAGTTGCATTCGCGAGTTTCCATTGGCCAAATCCCGATCTTCCTTCGTCTGCCAAGCCTGTGGTGCCGTCTCGACCCGGTGGCAGGGGCGCTGTGACGCCTGTGGTGACTGGAACACCATGGTGGAGGAGCTGGCCGATAGCGGCGTCGGCGCGGGCCCCAAATCGGCCAAGGCCAATGGCAAGCCGGCAAATCTGGTGCCGCTGTCCGGGGAAACCGAGAGCGCGGCGCGCGTCGTGACCGGCATTGGCGAACTGGACCGGGTCACCGGCGGCGGCTTTGTGATGGGATCGGCCCTGCTGGTGGGCGGCGACCCCGGTATCGGCAAATCGACGCTGTTGCTGCAATCGGCGGCGGCTTTGGCCAATCGGGGCAAGCGCGTCGTTTATGTTTCCGGCGAAGAAGCGGTGGCACAAGTGCGGCTGCGGGCGCAGCGGCTCGGGCTGGGCGATGCCGAAGTGCTGCTGGCGGCCGAAACCAATGTCGAGATCATCCTGGCGACGCTGGAAAATGGCCCTGCCCCGGACCTTGTCATCATCGATTCGATCCAGACGCTGTGGACCGACCGCGTCGATTCGGCGCCCGGCACAGTGACCCAGGTGCGCACCTCGGCGCAGGCGTTGACGCGCTTTGCCAAGAAAAGCGGGGCCGCGGTCGTGCTGGTGGGTCATGTCACCAAGGATGGGCAGATCGCGGGGCCGCGGGTGGTCGAGCACATGGTCGATGCGGTGCTCTATTTTGAGGGCGACACCAGCCACACATTCCGCATTCTACGCGGGGTGAAGAACCGCTATGGCGCGACCGATGAGATCGGAGTGTTCGCCATGACCGAATTGGGGCTGGAGGAAGTCTCCAATCCGTCGGCGCTATTTCTCGACCAGCGGGATGAGGGCGCGGCGGGTTCGGCGGTCTTTGCCGGCATGGAGGGCACACGGCCGCTGCTGATCGAAATCCAGGCGCTGGTGGCGCCTTCTCCGCTGGGCACGCCGCGACGGGCGGTGGTGGGCTGGGACAGCTCGCGCCTTTCCATGGTGCTGGCCGTGCTCGAAACGCGCTGCGGGGTGCGGATCGGGGCAAATGATATCTATCTTAACGTAGCGGGCGGACTGAAAATCAATGAGCCGGCGGCCGATCTGGCGGTGGCGGCAGCGCTGATTTCCTCGCTGACCGGCTCGCCCCTGCCCAAGGATTCGGTTTATTTCGGCGAAATCTCGCTGGCGGGCGGCGTGCGGCCGGTGGTGCATGGCTCGCTACGGCTGCGGGAAGCGGGTAAATTGGGCTTCAAAGCGGTGTCGACCGGACGGCTGAGCAATGCAGACCGCAATAGCGGGCTTGATGTGTCCGAGTTCACCGCTTTATCGGAACTGGTGGGGCGGATTGCGGCCAATGGCAAGGCTCCGGCAAATGAGCCGGAGCAGTGGTAGAGCCGGCACAGTTTTGTCTCTTTCTGGGAAGATCGCAGGTCAGAGGTGCCGTAAGCCTTGGCTTTGCAACACAAAGCGGCTAAACGAAGCCCAATAAGCCGGGGCGGCAACTGGAGCTAAGCGAAGACATATGCTGACAGCGTTCGACGTTGGTGTTGGTGTACTGGTGCTGATTTCGGCAATCCTGGCCACCGCGCGCGGGCTAACCCGCGAAGTGCTTTCGCTGGCGACCTGGGCCGGCTCGGCCGCTATCGCCATCTATATGTGGCAGTACCATCCTGAAATTGCCCGGCAATATATTGCCGAGCAAATCGTTGCCGATATCGCCACGGTGGTGGTGACTTTCATCGTCGCGCTGATCGTGCTGCATCTTTTGACCATGCGCATTGCCGACTTTGTCGTCGATAGCCGCGTCGGTCCGATCGATCGCACGCTGGGTTTCGTCTTTGGCGTGTTGCGCGGTGTGCTGATCGCCATCGTCATCACGATTTTCGGCACCTGGCTGTTGCCCAACAATCTGCCGCCATGGGCTGCGCAGTCGCAATCGCTGCCGCATCTGCAGAATATGGGCAATACGCTGATCTCCATGCTGCCGGAAGGTCTTGAGCAGCAGGTTACCGAAATCCTCCAGGGTGGCACGGGCCTGACCGAAGACCCCGAAGCGCCACAGGCGCCGGTGGATGAAGGCACAGACTCGACCGAAGACGGCACGGTTCCGCCGGCAACGCCGCCGGCTCCGGTTGCGCCTGGCGCCTGAGGACGATCATTTTCCGGTGAGCGCGCTGTGCTCGCCACAACCCTGACCCGTTGTGACAACATTGGTCGGGGACACCAATTTGGGCTATTGCGTAGGGCGACAGCGCTGCGCACAGCCTTGTCGCCATTGGCGGCGGCAGTTCTGCAGTTGAGGGCAGCATTGGCATGGAGAGCCCGGTGAACCATCCGAGCGACGACTCATTCGATCTCAATGGCGACACGCTGCATGAAGAGTGCGGCGTGTTTGGCATTTTGGGGCATAACGATGCCGCCACCCTCACCGCGCTGGGGCTGCATGCCCTGCAGCATCGCGGCCAGGAAGCGGCTGGTATCGTCAGCTTCGACGGCAAACAGTTCTATACTGAAAAGCGCATGGGGCTGGTGGGCGACCATTATACGGACCCCGCTTTGCTGGCCAAGCTGCCCGGCGCGATCGCCATGGGCCATACGCGCTATTCGACCACGGGCGAAGTGGCGCTGCGCAATGTGCAGCCGCTGTTCGCCGAGCTCGAGGCAGGCGGCATCGCCATTGCTCATAACGGCAATTTCACTAACGGCCTGACGCTGCGCCGGCAAATCATCGCCACCGGCGCCATTTGCCAGTCAACCTCGGACACCGAAGTGGTGCTGCATCTGGTGGCACGGTCGCGCCATGCTTCCACCACCGACCGTTTCATCGACGCCATCCGCCAGATGGAAGGCGGCTATGCCATGCTGGCCATGACCCGCACCAAGCTGATTGCGGCGCGCGACCCAGTGGGTATCCGTCCGCTGGTGATGGGCGAATTGGATGGCAAGCCGATCTTCTGCTCGGAGACCTGCGCGCTCGACATGATCGGCGCCAAGTACATTCGCGACGTCGAGAATGGCGAAGTCATCATCTGCGAGATCCAGCCGGACGGCTCGATCAGCATCGATGAACGCAAGCCGGCCCGGCCCGCGCCCGAGCGGCCCTGCCTGTTCGAATATGTCTATTTCGCCCGCCCCGATTCGGTGGTGGCCGGCCGCAGCGTCTATTCGGCGCGCAAGGGCATGGGCATTAACCTCGCCAAGGAAGCGCCGGTCGAGGCCGATGTGGTGGTGCCAGTGCCCGATGGCGGCACGCCGGCGGCAATCGGCTATGCGCAGCAGAGCGGCATTCCGTTCGAGCTGGGCATTATCCGCAACCATTATGTTGGCCGCACCTTTATCGAGCCTACGCAATCGATCCGCGCCTTTGGCGTCAAACTCAAACATTCGGCCAATCGCGCCGAGATCGCCGGCAAGCGTGTCGTGCTGGTCGATGATTCGATCGTGCGGGGCACCACCTCGCTCAAGATCGTGCAGATGATCCGCGATGCGGGGGCGACCGAAGTGCATCTGCGGGTCGCCAGCCCGATGATCTTTTTCTCCGATTATTACGGCATCGACACGCCGGACCCGGAAAAGCTGCTGGCCAACCAGCATGAGAATCTGGCGTCGATGTGCCAGTTCATCGGCGCGGATTCGCTGGCGTTCCTGTCTATCGACGGGCTCTATGACGCGGTGGGTGGCGAGCCGCGCAATCCCAGGGCGCCGCAATTTACCGACCATTATTTCACTGGCGACTATCCGACACAGTTGACCGATCTGAACGGCCGCGCCAAGAACGAGCCGAAACACATCTCCCTGCTCAAAGAGGCCGGCTAATGGCTGTATCCAATGACCTTGCCGGCAAGGTCATCCTCGTCACCGGCGCCTCGCGCGGCATCGGTTATGCAAGCGCCATCGAGGCGGCACGGCGCGGCGCCCATGTGGTTGCGGTGGCTCGCACCGTGGGCGGGCTCGAAGAACTGGATGACGAAATCCAGGACCTGGGCTCCTCGACGACGCTGGTGCCGCTCGACCTGCGCGATGGCGATGCCATTGACCGGCTTGGCGCGGCCATTTTCGAGCGTTGGGGCGCGTTGGACGGCCTGGTCGCCAATGCCGGGCAATTGGGCGTGCTCAGCCCCCTGCCCCATGTGTCGCCGGAAGATTTCGACAAGGTCATTGCGGTCAATGTAACGGCCAATTACCGGCTGTTGCGCTCTTGTGACCTGCTGCTGCGGCAGGCTGATGCCGGGCGGGCGGTTTTCGTCTCATCCTCGTCAGCCCGCTCTGCCCGACCCTATTGGGGCCTCTATGCCGCCAGCAAGGCCGCCGTAGACGCCATGGTCAAATCCTATGCCGGCGAAGTCGAGCAGACCAAGGTGCGGGTCAATGTGTTTTACCCTGGCGCGGTTCGTACCGCGATGCGGGCCAAGGCAATGCCCGGGGAAGATCCGGCGACGCTGCCGACGCCTGCCGAGATCGCGCCCAGGCTGATCGATCTGTTGAACCCCGCGCTCAAGGAAAACGGCCAGCTGTTCGACATGCGGACTGGCGCTTTCGAAGAGATTTAGGGCCACATACCAGGCCAACAAAAAGGGCGCCGCGCGGCGCCCTTTTCTTGTAGCAAAGGCGCGCTGGCTAAAGCTGGGTCATCAAGATCTTGTCGATGCGGCGGCCATCGAGATCGAGTACCTCGAATTTCCAGCCATTGTGTTCGAAGGTCTCGCCCACCGCCGGCAGGCGGTTGATGATGGACAGGACGTAGCCGGCAACGGTCTCGAACTTGGCATCCTTGGGGATGGCCACCTTGAGCTTTTCGCTGAACTCGTCCACGGGCATCCACCCGGCAACGAGCCAGGAACCGTCCTCGCGCCGGACCAGCGCCGGATCGTCGCCGGTTTCTTCCTGGAAGACGCCGGTGATGACCTCGAGAATATCGGCCGAAGTCACGATGCCTTCGAAATGGCCGTATTCGTCCACCACCAGAGCCATGTGGACCGTGGCGTTGCGGATGGCGCGCACCACGTCGAGCGCGTCGGCATGATCCATCACGACCGGCACTGGCTGCACGAATTTGCGCACATCGAGCGGCTGGCCATTGGCGAAGACGCTGATGATGTCCTTGATGGCCACGACGCCGATAATCGAATCGGCGTCACCATCCTGCACCAGCAGCCGCGAGCGGTGCGTGCCCAGGATGGCCTTGCGGATTTCGTCGCTGTCATCGGACAGATCGATCACGTCGACATCGAGACGCGGCGTCATCAGGCCACGGGCCGAGCGGTCGGCGAGGCGCATCACGCCAGAAATCATCGAATGCTCGTCGCTCTCGATAATGCCCGTCGTGGCGGCCTCGGCGATGAGGGTCTTGACCTCTTCCTCGGTGACTTTCTCCTCGGATTCCTCGTTCTGCCCCAACAGGGTCAGAACCGCCTTGCCGGAAATATCGAGGATGAAGACGATGGGCGAACCTATGGCGGCGAGCAGTTTCATGCCCGGCGCCACGCGTGAGGCGACGCCTTCCGGATCACGCAGGGCGATCTGCTTGGGCACCAATTCGCCCAGGATCAGCGAGATATAGGTGATGGCGACCACGACAACGCCGACGCCCAGCACATCGGCCACGCTGGCGGCCACCCCGATATCCTTTAGCCAATCGGTCAGGCGCAAGCCCAGGGTGGCGCCGGAGAAAGCGCCGGACAGGATACCCACCAGGGTAATACCAATCTGGACGGAGGAGAGAAATTTGCCGGGGTCTTCGGCGAGGCGGATGGCCGTGGCGGCCCCCTTGTTGCCCTGGTCGGCCATGGCACGAAGGCGTGCTGGCCGTGACGAGACAACTGCCAGTTCGGACATCGCCAACACGCCATTGACGATAGTGAGAACGACGACGATCAGTATTTCTAGGAACAAGGTCTCAACAATGGATGCGGCCCCGCACTCAGCATCGGGTCGCTTAAGGTTGCGCAATATAGCGTCAATCGCGCCGAATGCACTATGGCTGTGGGCAAAACAGTGAAGGACGGCCAAGGCCGCCCTTCATATGCATCAGCCGATCTTGCGCTTACGCTTGTCGTTATAGGGATTGTCGCTGCCGGCGCGTACCCAAAGCCGAATCGGGGTGCCCTGGATGTCGAAGGCCTCGCGCAGGCCATTCACCAGATAGCGCTGATAGGCCATCGGCAGGGCCTCGGGCCGCGAGGCGAATAGGATGAAGCTGGGCGGCCTGGTCTTGGCCTGCGTCATGTAGCGCAGCTTGAGGCGGCGGCCGGAGACTGCAGGTGGCGGATGGCTCTCGGTCATGCCGGTCAGCCAGCGATTGAGGCGGGCGGTGGAGACATGGGAGTTCCAGCTGCGCTCGATCTTGAAGATCGCGTCCATCAGCTTGTCGATATTCTTGCCGGTGAGACCGGACAGCGTGACCAGCGGCACGCCGCGCAGCTGCGGCAGTAGACGCGTGCAGGCTTCCTTGAGCGCTGCGAGAGCCGCGTTCTTGTCCTCGATCAGGTCCCACTTGTTGACGGCGATAACCAGCGCCCTGCCCTCGCGTTCGACCAGATCGGCCAGCGCCAGATCCTGCTTTTCGAAGGGAATGGTGGCATCGAGCATCAGCACGACGACTTCGGCATATTGGATGGAGCGCAGACTGTCGCCGACAGCCAGCTTTTCCAGCTTTTCCTGGACGCGCGCACGGCGGCGAATGCCGGCGGTATCGACCAGGTTGATTACCCGGCCTTCCCATTCCCACGGCACCAGGATGCTGTCGCGGGTGATGCCGGCCTCGGGGCCGACCAGCACGCGGTCTTCGCCGACCATGCGGTTGATCAGCGTGGACTTGCCCGCATTGGGGCGGCCGACAATGGCGACGTTGAGATAGCGCTTGGGATTCCAGCGCAGGGTGGCTTCCTCGCCCTCCCCGTCGAGCATGTCCTCGGTGATGTCGACATCGACCTCGGGCATTTCGTCGAGATCGGCGATGGTCTCGGCTTCCTTATTGGCCTCGGCCTCGTCGATCGCCTTGGAGACGATGGAATAGAGTTCGGAGAGGCCCAGCCCGTGTTCGGCCGAGAGCGGAATCGGTTCGCCAAAGCCGAGCTTGAAGGCCTCGACCAGCCCCGCCTCGGCGGCGCTGCTTTCGGCCTTGTTGCCCACCAGATGCACGTCCTTGCCGGCCTTGCGCAGCACCTGCGCGAAACGCTGGTCGAGCGGCACGACACCGGCGCGGGCGTCGATCATGAACAGGATGACGTCGGCTTCCCTGATGGCCATTTCGGTTTGCTGGCGCATGCGGTCTTCAAGGCTGCCATCGGTGACGTCTTCGTAGCCGGCAGTGTCGAGAATGCGGAACGTCAGGTCGGCGATATGGCCCTCGGCCTCGCGCCGGTCACGGGTGACGCCCGGCGTGTCGTCAACCAGCGCAATCTTGCGCCCGACGAGGCGGTTAAACAGGGTCGATTTGCCGACATTGGGGCGACCGACGATGGCAATTGTGACGGTCATAGAAACTGTGTTCCGATCAGGCAGAATCCGGCCGGCCCTATTGCAGGGCCGGTGCGGTCTCGTTGGTGGCGGCAGGAGAAGCGGGGGCAGCGGGTTCGGCGCTATCGGCCGCCGGAGCGTCGTCGCTGACGATCTGGTCGATGGCATTGGCAGCGTCGTCGGCTGACGTGGCAGCCGGAGCATCAGCGGCGATGACGCCTTCAGACACGAGCTGGGCGAGATAATAGCCCATGCGGTTGCGCGTGCTGCTCTGGGCCATCGGGTCGTTGACGACGGCCTCAAAGCTGGTCTGGGCGGCGGCGAAGTCGCCAGCCTTGTAGTGAGCAAGGCCGAGGGCTTCGCGGGCGGCATTGCGCAGCGGATTGCCATCGGTGGCGATGGTTTCGACGCGCGACTGCACATCGGCCAGGGAGCCGGTATCGATCAGCAGGTTGCCCGCGAGGACGAGAGCCAGTTCGCGCAGGCGGATATTGTCCAGCGAATTTGCTAGCGCGTCATAGGCGGCGACCGCCTCTGCAGTGTTGCCTGCCTTAGCCAGTACGCCGGCCTTGCGGAATTCGGCCAGGGTCGGATAGCGGCCCGAGCCATCGGCAATCACCTTATCGAGTGCGGCCTGCGCCGCCGGCAGGTCGCCGCCTTCGATCAGGTCGAAGGCCGCATAAAGCTCGTCGGAAGACTGCGCGGCATTGTTGGAATGGTACCAGGACCAGCCTTCGTTGACGGCGACCAGGGCAACCACGGCAACCGCCGCACCGATGACATAGGGCGCGAAGCGGCGCCAGAAGGCGCGCATACGGTCGGAGCGGAGCTCCTCGTCGACTTCGCGGAAAATATTGTCCTGGGACATGGATGGCCTAGCGTCACGAATGAATTGGGGCGCACGTTTAGCACGGTGCCGGGGGAATGCAAATGCGCGCTTGGCTTGGGCGTTAGCGGCCCAGCCGCCATTCCCCAAGACATTCGGGCCGCGCCTCGCCAAGTGTGGTGCGAACGAGAAAGAACTGCCGCACGCGCCAGCGGAATGGCCGGGACAGGGGCTGCTGGGGAACCGTGCCGGTATCATACCACAAAGTCATGTGCGGCAAGATGCTTGAGGGGCCGCCCTCAAGGCCTCGCCGAAGCATCTCACGCCGCAGCCCGGCATGAAGCGCCTGGATCTCACGCTGCCCTGTCGAGCAGCTGAGCACTGTCGGAAATTGCCGCCCTCTGCGGCCCTTGCCTCCCCCATCCAACGTCATGAGCCGATCGAACGTGACGTCAAATGCCGGCCGCCGGATAGCTTGGCCAATCTCCAGCGCGGCATCGAGGTCGTCGGCCGGTATCTCGTCACCCTCGCCTATACCATGGAGCGACGCGTGGATCCGTGCCGCCCGAATGGGGCGCCGGACACCGAAACGCCGCGACGTTTGCAAGGCGAAGTACTCCACGTCCTGGGCAATCGCGGGTGGAGGCAGAAGGGTGAAATACCAGCGATGCGTTGGGAACACTCGCCCCGCCTGCACTAATTTTGGCGTGCCACCGCCAAACAGATCAAGCTGCATATCCATTTTGACCGGCCATTTCTGTTCTCTATTTGTTCTTTAATAGAACAGCAGAGAGCGATGGTCAACGGTCAGGTCCATCCGGCCGATCCGCATCGCTTCGGAGGCTGCGTTCAAGGCAGATCAGCGCCAAGCTGGTTGGTTGGCACGCAATGGCCCGAATATCCGCAATAACCCTCGCGGATGCCCCTCTTTTGACGTCGCCGCCGCGAAGGTTGACTTGACGCTGCAAGCTCGAAATATTGGCGCTTAAATTGGCGCCAATTTGAGGGTTTGCATGCGCATTTCACTGCATCAGATGACGACGACGCTCGATGTCGAAAGCAACACTGCCATTGTGGTGGCCGAAATCGAGCGGGCAGCCGCTGCTGAGGCAGAGCTGGCTTGTTTCCCTGAGGCGGTCAATGTGCTCTGCGGCGACCAACAAGCCCTGCGCGCGGCAATTCCGCGCGAACACGATTGCCTGGTGCTCGCGCAGGCACGCATCGCGGCACGGCGCTTTGGCGTCAGCGTCAATCTCGGCTCAGTTCTGCTGCGGCTGGACGACGGCGTACTGGTCAACCGCTCCTGCTTGATCGGCGCACGGGGCGAGGTTTTGGCGACTTATGACAAGGTTCATTTGTTCGATGCGCAGCTCGACGACGATTCCGAGCTGGAATCGGCGCTCTATCGCCCCGGCGATGCCGCCGTGCTCGTCCGCACCCCATCGGCAAATCTGGGCCTGACGATCTTCTGTGGATGGCCCCCGCATTGCAAGAGGTAATTCGACGTTATGGCGCGTTGGTCGGGTGCAGTCTTCTGTCCGGCCTGTTGATGCAGCCATAGGAGACTGCTGGCCCTGATGGGGTCGGCGAACAAGGTCCCAATCTGCTTAGCAGGCCATGACGCCTCTGACAGTCCGTGGGTTGTCCCTGTTTCCGGCCTGACCGGTTTCGCCATCACATCGCGTCGCTCTCACAACCTCATAGAGCCGATTGGCCGGCTCGAACTGTTTCCCGCTTCAGGATCTCATCTCGTGGCGCTTTACGCTGCCAGATAGGGCATATGGCGAGCCTGGTAGACCTCGCCTCGAACCATGATCGCCCAGACCACCCGGGCCATCTTGTTCGCCATGGCGACGCTCGCCACGCGCACCGGTTTCCTGGCGAGGAGTGCGACCAGCCTGGGGTCCGCAGTCTCCGGCTTGTATTTAGCTCCGCGGATCAACGATGTCGCACCGACCACCAGCAGCTTCCTCAGATATCGATCACCCATCTTGGTAATCCGACCGAGTCGGTCCTTGCCACCACTGGAGTTTTGCGAAGGCGTAAGCCCAAGCCAGGCGGCAAACTCCCGACCCGAACGGAACTGTCCCGGATCAGCCACCGATGCAGCCAGCGCTGTTGCACCGACCGGGCCGATGCCTGGAATAGTCGACAGCCGCCGTGCCACGTCGTCAGTTCTCTGCAGGACAAGGATCGAACGATCGATCGCCTGCAAACGGATATGGGCGTCGAGAACCTGTTCGCATAACAGGCAAAGAATCTGCATCGCCATCGGAGGCACGTCTGGTGCCATTTCTTTCGCTGCGATTTGGCGTGCCAGGCCAAGCGCCCGCAGCAAACCTTCGGGGATGTCGATGCCGAACTCGGCCAGGAGGCTGCGGATCATGTTGACCAGTTGCGTGCGTTGCTTGACCAGGAGATTGCGCGTGCGGTGAAGCGACAGCGCCGCCTGCTGCTCGGTCGACTTCATCGCCACAAACCGCATGGTCGGGCGGGTCACCGCTTCGCAGATCGCCTCGGCGTCCACCGCGTCGTTCTTGCCGCGCTTCACATACGGCTTCACGTAGGCCGGCGGCATCATGCGGACCTCATGACCGAGCTTGGTCAGCTCGCGCGCCCAATGATGCGATGTGCCGCACGCCTCCATGCCAATCAGACAGGGCGGCAACTTGGTGAAGAACGGCAGAACCTGCGATCGCCGCAGCGCCTTGCGCAAAACGACGTCTCCAGCCGCGTCAACGGCATGAACTTGAAAACACGCTTGGCCAGATCGAGGCCTATGGTGGTAATCTGCATGGCGGATGGCTCCTTTGCTCGGGTTGCCTGACAGCAAACCCACTTTGGCACTCAGATGCCGGGAGCGGGAGCCATCCACCTCATCTGCTTTGACATGCGGTTCTCCCACCTCTTCGTGGCTTTGGCCGAGGCCGGCGCCAATATCATCCTGGCCCCATCTTCCTTCTCGACCGTGACCGGCCCAGTCCATTGGTTGCCGCTGCTGCAGGCGCGGGCCATCGAAACCGGCTGCTTCGTCATCGCCGCCGCTCAATGCGGCCGGGCCGATGCCGATCTGACCACCTATGGGCACAGCGTCGCCATTTCGCCCTGGGGCGAGATCATGGCCATCGCGGCCGACGAGCCAACCATGCTCGTGGTCGATGCTAACCTTAGGGATGTCGACATCGCCCGGAGCAAGGTGCCGACATTGGCCCTGCGTCGTCCCACGCCTGTTACGGTGGTGGGCCGGCAATGATTGGTGAAGCCGAGCTCGCAATCGACCCACGCTTTGGCTTTGCCTATCGCCTGCCGCCATCGGGTCGCGCCAATCGGCCGCTGCTGATCGCCATTCACGGTAGCGACCGGATTTACCGGGAAACCCGCGACGCCTTTGCCGAACTGGCCGACCAGCACGATCTTGCCATCCTGGCGCCGCTCTTTGCCGAAGGCGCGGCCAATCCGGGCGTGGGCGATGGCTATAAATTCCTCGTCGAACCTGGCGCGAATTATCTCGATATCCTCGCCGCCATGCAGGCCCAATTCAGTCAGCTCTGCCCGTTCGACGCGGCTCAGGTTTACCTATTCGGCTTCTCCGGAGGCGGCCAGTTCGCGCAGCGTTTCGGCATCGTCCAGGCGAGCACCCTGGCGGGCCTGGTGATCGCCGCGCCCGGCAGCGTGACACTGATCGATAACACCCTGCCCTATTGGCCCGGCACGGGGGATATCGCCACTATTCTGGGCCGCCCCCTCGACGTGGCGGGTCTGACGCGCATTCCCGTGCATCTGATAATCGGCGGGGAGGATCGCGCGGCGGGGCTCGTCGAACGATCCTATGGCGCGCCTTATTACGCGGCGGAGGCGAACCTTGCCGGCACCGACCGGCATGAACGGATCGCGACATTGCAGCGCAATCTCATCACCCACGGCATTAAGGCCCCGCTCACCACACTGGACGGCGTGGGGCATGACTTTGCACCAATCGCCCGATGCGCCGCCGGAATTCTATCCGGATGGTTGGACGCGGCTAACTTGGCTCGCTAGTAGAGGAATACTGGAGGCGGGATCGGCATGGCCAAGCGCAGCGACAAGACGGATGTGGCCGAGCGCCTGCGCGCCGATCTGCTTGTCGGCAGCTATCGGCCGGGCGAATGGCTGCGTCAGATCGACATCGAGACGGCCTATGGCGTCACCCGGTTCGAGGTGCGTCAGGCTCTGTCCCAACTGGTCGTCGCGCGTCTGCTCGAACACGTGCCCAATCGCGGGTATCGAGTGGTGCAGACCAGCCAGGACGAGCGCAGCCACATGACCGATGTGCGTCTGCTGCTCGAAATACCCGCCGCACAGGCCGTGCTCGACCACGTCAGTCCCGCCGACATCGAACGGATCGCCCAGGCCGCCCAGGCCTTCGACACCGCGCTCGACACAAAACCACCCGCACAATTGCAGGCGCTCAATCACCAATTCCATCGCGCGATGTTCGATTGCTGCGGCAATCCCGCTTTGGCTGGGTTGATCCACGATCTGCGGGAGCGCGAAGTGCCCGGCACGAGGGACAGCTGGACCACGATGCAGCGCATGCGGGCCAGCAGCCAGGACCACCTTGATATGGTCGCGGCCCTGCGCGACCGGGACGGCGCGGCACTGGCTCAAGCCTGCCAACGGCATCTCAATCGCTGGCGGTCTGACGCCGCGTGAAGGCGTCTTTGTCTTGTTGTACAAAATATATTATGAGCCAGAGTCTTAACTCTCCAGGATCGACCCATGCCCCTGCCAGGCGCCGAAGCCGCGAGCCTTTATGAGAATGCCCAGGATCGCGCCTATCAGGAACTGCGCAATTGGATTCTCTATGGCCCGCTGAAGCCCGGTGAAATGATCCGCGATATCGATGTCGCCGAATTGCTGGGGATCAGCCGCACGCCAGTACGCGAAGCGATCATCCGCCTGACCCAGGAAGGCTTGATCACGGTCGGCAAGGGCCGCAAGAGCCGGGTGAGCGTGCCCGACATATCGCGCGCCGCCGATCTTTATCGCGTTGGCGCCCAGATGGACGCCATGGCGGCGCAAGATGCCCTCGCCCATTTTGGCCCTGAGCATCTCGCAAGCCTGCTGTCCCTCAACGAGCAGATGGATACTGAAACCGAGCCGGCGGCCCTGGTGGCGCTCGATCTGGCGTTCCACAACGTGTTCCGCCAGCTTGCCGGGCCTGTGCTGCAGGAATTCCTCAATCTGATCGAGGCCGAATTGTCCCGCCTTGAGCGGTTCGCCTTTGGCGATGCGCAGATCCGCTCGCTCACTCGCGGCGACCATCTCGCCATCATCGCGGCCTTCAAAAGCGGCAAGCCGGATGCCGCTGGAAAGGCCGTAATGGAAAATTGGCTCAATGCCTGGAGCCGTCTTTCTGCGCGACTAGCTGAACAGAAAACCTCTGCCCAAGACGCCTAAGCCGTTAAGTCCATTATCGAAATCGCCCCTTTGAATAGACGCAGCTCGCCTGACCAGATTCGGCTTGCCAGATGCGATCTTGTGTATAATATATTTTATATCGGACTGGTAAATCGCTGGTCCCAGCTGGGCATCGAGGGACAAATGGCTGCTGATCGTAACCGTCGCACACGGCATTCACGCGCGTCGCGCGCTCTGGCATTGACTGTACTGGGAACGGCGCTGGCGCTGCCAAGCATGGCAATGGCCGATGCCAGCAATGGCGTGCTGCGCGTGGGCACCAGTTTTACTTGCTCCTCGCTCAATCCCTATTCGACCACGCAGTCCTCGTGCCTCACCGCCTTGCGTTTGCTTTATCCCTCGCTTGGCCAGGCCGGCATCGGCTCGGAAATGACGCCCGACCTGGCTGAATCCTGGAGCGTCGATGAAACCGGCCTGATCTGGACCTTCAAGCTCAAATCCGGCGGCCAGTGGAGCGACGGCCAGCCCGTGACGGCAAAGGACGCCGCCTTCACCATCACCATGCTGCTGGCCCATGCCGATGGCCCCACCGCCCGCCGCGCCCGCGCCATCGCCAATGTCGATACCGCCGTGGCCAGCGACGATCAGACCCTGGTGGTCACGTTCAAGCAGCCCACGGCCAACGCGGTCGGCCGGCTGGCGCAGCTGATCATCGTGCCCGAGCACATCTGGGCGCCTTTGGCGGAGGGCGATGGGGCAGCGTTGTCCAGCTTCGCCAATGACCAACCGGTCGCCGGCGGCGCCTTCACCCTGGCGCGGTTCGAGCCGGACCAGGCCATCATCATGCAGCCCAATCCCAATTATTATGGTACCCCGACGGCCCTCAAAGGCGTTGGCATCCAGTTCTTCGGCGACTCCACCGCCATGGTTTCGGCGCTGCTCAACGACCAGATCGACGTGCTGACGCCGCTGCCGGTTACTTCAGTCGATGCCGTCACCAAGGCCGGCCTCAACGTCGCCAATTTCCCCGGCCTGCGCTTCCACAATTTGATCCTCAATAGCTCGGAAAATCAGACGGCCTTCCCCGAAATTCGCGATCCCAAGGTGCGTGAGGCCTTCGCCCATGCCATCGACCGGGCCAAGATTGCTGACGTCGCCTATCTCGGCTACGCCGTCCCCGGCGACGCCATGGTGCCCAAAGTCACCGGCGAATGGTCCAACCCCGCCATTGTGCCGGAAACCTTCGATCTGGAGCGAGCCAATGCGCTGCTCGACGAGGCCGGTTACGCCAAGGGCGCCGACGGCGTCCGCGTCGCCAATGGCCATCCCATGCGCTACAAAGTGCTGATCCCGGCCAATGTCGAAGGTGCCGAAGGCCTGCGCGCCCTCGATATCGTCACCGCCGATTTCAAACAGATCGGCGTGGAACTAGTGCCCGAGCAGGGCGATAGCAGCACCGTGTCGGACGCCATTGTCGGCCCCGACAATACCTATGCCAGCTCGACGATCGCCCAATGGGGCTGGATCCCACAGATGGACCCCGATTTCATCCTCTCGGTTCTGCTCTGCAAGCAAGTCGGTGGTCTCAACGAGTCCGGCTATTGCAACCCCGAATATGACGAACTCTACGACGCACAAGCTAGTGAAATCGACCCTGCCAAGCGTCAGCCGATTGTCTGGAAGATGCAGGAAATCACTCAGCGCGACCGCCCCTACATCGTCACCGTGCAGCAGAACAATATCGAAGCTTATTCGCCTAAATGGACCGGCTTTGTCGAAGACCCCATCGGTTTCCTTAACTACACGTCCAACCGCACTTTCGTGAATTTGCGCCCGGCCGAATAGGCCGAAACATGAGGCGGTGGCGCTTGCCGCCGCCTTCCCCCAAGCCCCCGAGCAGCATGACCCGTTTTTCCTATCTGGCGCGCAAGATCGGCATCGTCGCCTTCGGCATTTTCGCCACCATCACACTGAACTTCTTTCTGTTCCGCGTGCTGCCTGGTGACGCCGTAGCCAGCATGGCACGCGTGCCCGGCGGCTCGGCCGAACTCAAGGCAACTCTGCTTGCCGAGTTTGGCCTCGATAAGCCCCTCATGGCACAATATGGCGATTATCTTTATCAGCTCATGCGCGGCAATCTGGGCGTGTCCTACAGCTCGCTCCGCCCCGTCACCGAGGACGTCATCAAGGCGGTCGGCAATACCGTGCCCATGACGCTGCTCGGCATTACCATTGCGGTCCTTGTCGGCATCAGCACCGGCGTTCTGGCCGCCTATAAGCACGGCACCGCCACCGATACGGTGATCACCAATGTGGCCACCATCGTCTATTCGGCACCCACCCAATGGATTGCCATCATGCTGGTGCTGGCCTTTTCGGCCTATCTGCCGGCGTCGGGCGCCAGCGATCCGTTCAGCTTTGAAACCGAGTTCTGGCCGCTCTTTGTTGATCGACTGCGCCACATCGTCCTGCCCTCGTTGACCCTGGCCACTGCCTGTTTCGGGCAATACACGCTGGTCACGCGCTCATCAGTCCTGGCAACTTTGGGCGAAGACTATGTCGGCGCGGCCAAGGCCATGGGCTTTCCGGCCGGCCGCATCCTCTTCAGCTACGCTATTCCCAATGCGCTCATCCCCATCGTCACTCTCATCGCGCTCTCCATGGGCACCATTATGGGCGGCTCGGTGGTGATCGAGACGGTGTTCTCCTGGCCCGGCATTGGCCGCGCCATGTACGAGGCCATCACCGACCGGAACTACCCGCTGCTGCAGGGCGCACTGCTGGTCATCACCGTCAGCGTCATCGTCTTCAACCTGCTGGCCGATATCATCAACATGAAGATCGATCCGAGGATTGTTGAATGAGCGACCCGGCCCAGACCATTGCGCCGGCCAAGCCGCTGCGCCCTCGCACCACCAATCTAAAACTTTGGGTAGCCATCGGCACGCTGCTGACCTTCATCGTCATCGCTGCCGGCAGCCGCCTGTTGCAGATCGATCCCGGCCCGATCGACACGAGCCTGATCTATGCGCCCCCCTCGGCCGCCCATTGGCTGGGCTTTGACGATGCCGGCCGCGACGTCGTCCGCCTGCTGATCATCGGCTCCTGGCCCTCGGTCATCGTCGGCCTCTGCGCCGCCGCCGTCGCCGTTCTCATCGGCGGCACGATCGGGCTGGTGGCCGGCTATTCCCGCGGTTGGCTCGACCTCATCCTGCTGCGCATCACCGACTATTTCATCGTCGTGCCCGCTTTGCCTCTCGCCATGGTGATCACCGCCATCTGGGGCGCCGATCTGTGGCGCATGATCGTGGTCATCGGTATTCTGCTCTGGGCGACCACCGCTCGCGTCGTGCGCGCTCAGGTCAAATCCGGCCGCGAGCGCGTTTATGTGCAGCGCGCCAAGGCATTGGGCGCCGGGCCGGTCCACATCATCATCCACCACATCCTGCCCCAGGTTCTGCCGCTGATCAGCACCACCGGCGCACTGGCCGTAGCCCTCGCCATTCTGACCCAGGCCGCACTCGAATTTTTTGGGCTGGGCGGCGCCGATGTACTGTCCTGGGGCACCATGATCCGCTTTGCCTTCCAGCGCGATGCGCTGCTGAACGACGCGTGGTGGGTCATCGTCCCGCCGGGCCTGTGCATCTGCACGGTGATCACCGCCTGTTACTGGCTCTCGCAATGCCTTGAAAGCGCGATCAATCCGCGCCTTCACACCACCGATTTACGCGTGCGCTCATTTTCCCGCCGCCTGACCCCAGGAGATCAGCCATGAGCCTCGTCGAGGTGGACAATCTCAATGTGTGGATCGGCGAGCGCGCGGTTTGGGAACTGCACGCGGTGCGCGATGTCAGCTTCCAGCTCGACAAGGGCGAACGCCTCGTTGTGGTGGGGGAATCCGGCTGCGGCAAGTCGACAACGCTGCTCTCCCTGCTTGGCCTGTTGCCGGCCGCTGCAACGGTCACCGGACGCGTGGTGATCGACGGCGTGGACATTTTCGATTGCCCCGAGGAACAATTGGCCGCCCTGCGCTGGAAAGACGCCGCCATGGTGTTCCAGGCCTCGTCCAATCCGCTCAATCCGGTGCGCACGCTCGCCCACCAATTGCGTGCCGTCCTGCGCTTCCACGGCACGCCACGCGGCAAGGTGGGCGCGCGGATTGCGACCCTGCTCGACATGGTCCGGCTGCCGCAGGCCTGCGCCAATTATTACCCCCACCAGCTCTCGGGCGGCATGCGCCAGCGCGCCGTGATCGCTTTGGCCCTGGCCTGCGATCCCAAGCTGCTGCTGGCGGACGAGGCCACTACGGCCCTCGATCCGCTGGTGCAGGCCGAGATCATCGAACTGCTCGTCTCACTATGCAAATCGCTCGATCTGGCCCTCGTGCTGGTGACCCACGAATTGCAACTGGTGAGTGCCGTCGAGGGCAATCTCGCCGTCATGTATGCCGGCGAAATCGTTGAATACGGTCCCGCCAACCAATTGATGGCCACCCCGCGCCACCCCTATCTGCAGCGCCTCGTCGCCACCCTGCCGCGTCTCGACAGCCCCGTTGCGCCGGTCTCGATTCCCGGTGTACCGCCACGCCTTGATACGCCGTTGGTGGGCTGTCCATTCGCCCCGCGCTGCACGCAAGCAGTCGATATCTGCCGCAGCACACCGCCCCGGCTGGAGCAACAGGCCGACGGGCGCCTCTGCGCCTGCCATTTTGCCGGAACGGGTCTTGCAGCATGAGCGCAACTCAAACCCCGCCCGTCCTGAGCCTCACCGGCGTCAGCGTCCAATTCGACCGCACTGGTTTGTTTAAATCCGGCGCCGCCCCCGTCCTGGCGGTGGATGGCGTCAACCTTACAGTAGGTCAGCGAGAGATCGTGGCCCTGATCGGTGGCTCCGGCTCTGGCAAGACCACCACGGTCCGCACCGCGCTCGGCCTGCAAGCGGCCACCGCGGGACAGGTCGCATTCAGCGGTCGCCCGCTCGAAACCATCTCCGCCAGCGGCATGCGCGAGCTGCGCCGGCGCATGCAGTTCATTTTCCAGGACCCGTCAGAAGCGCTCAATCCGCGCATGAGCGTGCAGCAGATCATCATGGAGGGTCTCGATATCCACCATGTCGGGGACAACCGTCAGGCCCGCATCGCCATGGCCGCTGCGGCTCTCGCCTTTGTCGATCTGACCCCCGCTGATCTGTTCATGCGGCGGCATCTGCACACCCTCTCCGGTGGCCAGCGCCAACGCGTTGCCATCGCCGCCGCTCTGGTGCTGGAACCCGATCTGGTCATCGCCGATGAGCCGGTCTCCATGCTCGATCTTTCCGTGCGTGCCAGCGTCCTGGAACTGTTCCGCCGCCTGCGCGCCGAGCGCGGCATGAGCACCTTGCTCATCACCCACGATCTGGCCTCGGTCCGCCACCTGGCGGACCGCATCTATGTGATGGATCGCGGCCGCATCGTTGAGGAGGGCCAGACCGCAAACGTGTTCGGCGCCCCCAAGCACAATTACACAAAGGCATTGCTGGCAGCCACCGCCGCTGAAGCACAGCCAAACCATACGATTTCCCTATGACCATTGCCTTCCCCCACGCGCCGCGCCTGCCTGCCGACCAGCATCAATATGTCTTCGACGCAGCTGCCCATCCCGCCCTTCATGTCGCCTCGGGCGATATCGTGCGGGTCGAAACGCTCGATTGCTTTTCCAACCGGCTGACCGCGGATGCGCCCCTATTGACCGACGACGCCGCGGTGCTTGCCCATATCGGCGGCCGCTATAACCCGGTCTGCGCACCGATCTACATCACCGGCGCGGAAGTCGGCGATGTGCTCGCCATCGACATCCTCGGCATCGCCATCGGCGCTCGCGCCCCTATGGCCGTCACCCATATAGACGCCGACTGGGCCAAGGCATTCGGCGGGGACGCCTATGCCCGCGCCATCGAGCCGCATGCTCTGTTCGCCGCCACCAATGGGCAAACCGTGCTGCTCGATTTCGGCGGCCGCACCATGATGACGCCCGCCCGCCCGATGATCGGCACCATCGGCACCGCGCCGGAAAGCGGCCAGACCAGCGCCTTGCTCTACGCGCCCGGTCACGGCGGCAACCTCGATTGCCCCCATATCGCTGTCGGCACCACCGTCTTGCTGCCGGTAAACGTACCCGGCGCCCTGCTCTCCCTGGGCGATGTCCACGCCCTGATGGGCGACGGCGAAATCACCGGCACGGCTCTCGAAACCAGCGCTGACGTAACCATCCGCGTACACGTGCTCAACGCCAGTAATCCCCTGACCACGCCGCGCCTGCGTCACACCGACTGGATCGGCTCCATCGGCTGCGCCTCCAAAACCGATCTTCAGACTAACATCACCGCCGCCGTGCGCGATCTGGCGGCGACCCTTGTAGAAGAGCATGCAATCTCGCTTCCAGACGGGATACAGTTGATCAACCTGTTTGGCCGCATCACGGTCAATCAGGCCGTGGTTACAGCGCAAACCGGGTGGTCCAGCGTCTTGGTCACCTTGCCGCGCGATCCCTGCTTGCTGCCCTTCGGCAGTGCCAACGGCAAAGCGTGAGTGCCATGACCCAGTCTCTCAATATCGTGCCGTTCATTAGCGTCGACCACATGATGAAACTGGTCTGGTCCATCGGGGTCGAGCGGTTTCTGGTGGAGCTGGCCGACTATATCGAAGACGATTTCCGCCGCTGGGAGCTGTTCGACAAAACCCCGCGCGTCGCCGCGCATAGCCCGACCGGCGTCATCGAGCTTATGCCCACCAGCGATGGCGCGCTATACGGCTTCAAATATGTCAACGGCCACCCCAAAAATACCGCCACCGGCCGCCAGACCGTAACGGCTTTCGGCGTACTGTCCGACGTCGGCAATGGCTATCCGCTGCTGATTTCCGAAATGACCATCCTGACGGCGCTGCGAACGGCCTCGACCTCTGCCATCGCCGCAAAATATCTTGCGCCCGCCAATGCGCAATGCATGGCCATTATCGGCAATGGCTCGCAATCCGAATTCCAGGCCATGGCCTTCCGCGCCGTGCTGGGCATCAAGTCGCTGCGGCTGTTCGATATCGATCCGGCCGCGACGCAGAAATTCATCCGCAACATGGCAGGGCTAGGGTTCGACATCGCTCCCTGCGGCAGTGCGGAAGAGGCGGTGCAGGGCGCCCAGATCATCACTACCGTTACCGCCGACAAGCGGGCCGCAACCATCCTGAGCGATAACATGGTCGGCGCCGGCATTCACATCAACGCGGTGGGTGGCGACTGCCCCGGCAAGACCGAGCTGCACCACGATATCCTGCTGCGCTCCGATATCTTCGTCGAATACACGCCGCAAACCCGTATCGAAGGCGAACTCCAGCAATTGGCGCCCGACCATCCTGTCACCGAACTGTGGCAGGTCATCGCCGGCGAGGCTCCCGGCCGCAGCGGCCCCGCCCAGATCACTCTTTTTGACTCCGTGGGCTTTGCCACTGAGGATTTCTCGGCCCTGCGCTATGTGCGCGACCACCTCGACAATGGCGAGTTCTACCAGGAACTTGACCTCTTGGCCGACCCCAATGATCCGCGCGATCTGTTCGGCATGCTGCTGCGCGCCAAAGTGTGAGCATCTGAGCGAGCTAATTTGAATTAGCCGAGAACCGAGCGGACCGCCTTGGCGGCCAACCACGATCTCGGCTTCCTTGGGCGTGATACACAGCGGCATGGCCCGGCCATGACGCCACGCTCCGGCAGCGCGGGGGCGACGCGCGACCCGACCTTGGCCGAGAGCTCGAAGGTCGAGAGGTTGAGCTACGCATACTGGAATGTGCGAGTCTCTCGAACACCGCGTCCCGCGATCCACAGGGCGCGGCGGACATGGTTTACGAATTCTCTGTCTCTTACCAAAGCTGCGAAATGAACTGACGCATGGCGCCTCTGAGCCAGCACCACGTATCGCCGATGATCAGTTGGTATCCGCGCTCCGTTCGGCAATGGCTTCATCGATCATGTCATCGATCTGTTCGAAGATGATCACGATCACCAAGTCGCGCTCACCGTCGGTGTCGCCAGCAAGCGCCGGCACCTGAACTCGATCTGGCCCGGGTCGCTGTTTAAGCTGCCACGATATCGAATGCTGCTTTGGCCGTGTCATTCTGGGTTTGAAGCCAGGAGACGAATTGGCCGGCGAGCAGGCTCTTGGGCGCGTGAGCGAATGAATAGGCTCCCACGATCGGCGCCACGTCGGCGCAGAGCGCGACCAGTTGCCCGCTTCGCAATTCCTTTTCGATGAAGGATGGACTGGCCTGGCCGACGCCTAATCCGGACAGGCAGGCATCGATGGAAGCCTCGTCGGTGTCGAGCGTTATGCTGCCGCCGCGCGGATGAAAGCCGGTACCGGCTGCAGCGCACCACCGCCGCCAGGACCATGCGTCGCCGGTATCGAGCAGCAATGGCAGGCCAAGCAACTCGGCAGGTGCAAGGCTGCGTCCCCGCAAAGCCAGAAGCTGCGGTGAACACACGGCCATGGTGCGATCGAGCAGGAAGGCCTGCGAGAGCGCAGTGGTATCGGTGGCTCTCACATAGGTCATGGTGATGTCGGCGGCTGCAGCGTCGCCAAGCGCCAGCGAGTGGATGGCAATGTCGACGCCGGGATTTTCCTGGCAGAAGGAGCGGATGCGCGGGATCAACCACCGCCTGGCCAAGGTGATCGGAGCGCGGATCGATAGGTGTGAGCGATCCGGCACGATGGTGCTGGCGCCGGTCTGCAGCATCGCCAGGGCGCCGTTGACGTGGGCGAGAAACCGATGCCCGGCCTCGGTCAGTACGATTGAATTATGCCCGCGCCGGAACAACTGGGACCCAAGGCTTTCCTCAAGCGATTTGATCTGCCGGCTGATGGCCCCCGGCGTCACGCACAATTCCCTGGCTGCCAGCGAAATACTGCACAGCCTGGCCGCCGCCGAGAAGGCCGGCAAGGCGTTGAGCGACGGCAGGCGTCGCGATGCTGATTGAGTTTTTGTCATGCAGGCGTGACGAGCTTTCGATTGCGTGGCGCCATTTGGGTGGTGTTATTGCGCTAACTTGACTTTGATGATCACATTTATCGGAGCCTGCGGGCATATGCAATTCTCGATGTCTTCCTTCATCTCTCCGGTTCGCGCTCGTGTCGCTGTCCTCGGTCTGGCACTATTGGTCAGCACGGCCGCTGGGGCTCAGGAAATGTCATTCGTGGACGATCGCGGAATTGCCGTGACGGTGCCGGCCGGCGCCAAGCGCGTGGCGTCGGTGTCGTATTTTGCCGCCGACGTTGCTCTTGCCCTGGGCATCAAGCCGGTAGCGACGACCTATATGGTGGAGGGCCGCAACCCCGACTTCCTGCTCGATTACCTCGACGATGTGCCCCAGATCGGCCAGCGCGCCACGCCCAATCTGGAGCTGCTGGCGCAAGCCAAGCCCGATGTCATCGTCGCCATGCGCCGCTACACCGAGGGCAATGCCGCCCAATACCAGAACATTGCGCCCTATCTGGCCTATAATCTGGAGCTCTTCTCCGACAGCGACCGCTCGATCACCCAATTGGCCACCATATTGGGCCAACCCGAGCGGGCCCAGCAGCTCAATGCCGAATTCAAGAAACATATCGAGGAATTTGCGGCCCAGGCGCCCAAGGACGTGCATCCGCGCTTCCAGGTGATGTGGGGCGGCGATGCGCCGTGGACATTCTATACCGAGAACATGACGGCGGCGATCGTCACCGCGCTGGGCGGCGAGAACGTTGCCGGCCACAATCCGACCCCGCATATCCCGGATAATTTCGGCCTGGAGATGAGCCTGGAAGCCATGCTGGCCGCGGATCCCGAAGTCATCTTCGTCTATGACTACGGCCCCGATCGGCCGCACGAGAACAACCCGATCTGGCAGATGTTGTCGGCGGTCAAGAATAACCGGGTCTTCTATGTCGGGGACGAATGGGTCGAGGCGCATGGTCCCATTGCCCGCGAGATGGTGCTGCGCGAAGCCGCGCACTATCTCTATCCCGATACGTTCCCAATGCCCGATATCCGGGCTGAAGCGGCCAAGATCATCCCCGCAAGAGCGTCGAATAGCTGACCCAATGCTGGACCTCCGGGTTCGCCATTGCATCTGCACAGGATTGCCCTTCTTGACCAATTCGCTGCCTAGTCTGCGCGAAGCCCGGCATATTATTGGCCTGGCGCTGCCGCTGTCGCTGGTGCAGCTTGCCCAGGTGGCGATTTCCACGACGGACATCGTCATGCTGGGCTGGCTCGGTGGCGAGGCGCTGGCCGGTGGCGCGCTCGGCTTCTTCGCGTTCAACCTGCTCCGCACCATGGGATTCGGACTGATCGTCGGAACCTCCAATCTGGTGGCCGCCGGCCAGCGCGAGGGTGTTGCCTCGGCCCATCTGCTCGCCGCGCTGATCGTGGCGAGCGGCGCTACAGTGCTGGCCGCGGGCTGTTTTGTGCTGGGCGGCGGAATGCTGGGGCATCTGGGCCAGGACCCGGCCGCTGCGGCCATTGCCGCGCACTATCTCATTCTCGTTGCGCCCGGCATTTTTCCGCTCTTCTGGTTCTACGCCTATCGCGGGGTCGTGGTCGGCCGCAGAAAGACCAATTCGTTGTTGGTCATCACGCTGGCCACGATCGTGATCAACGCCGCGTTCGACTATGGCTTCATCTATGGCGCGTTCGGCCTGCCCAGACTGGGTGCGGCCGGTGTGGCGGCCAGCAGTTCCATCGCCTATCTGGCCCAGTTCGGGGCCATTGTGTGGGTCACGCATGCCTCGTTTCGCTTCGAGCGGCCGGTAGCGCGCGCCGATATCTGGCATTCGGTGCGCCGGCTGCTCGCCATTGGCATTCCCACCGCGGGTTCCTACGGCTCGGAAGCCGGGTTCACCGCCGTCATCACCCTGATGGTCGGCACATTCGGCGCTGCGGCATTGGCCGGCCATGCCGTGGTCAATCAAATCACCTATGTCGTTTTCATGCTGTCCATCGGATTGTCGCACGCGACCTCTATCGGGGTGAGCGAAGGTGTCGGGCGTGGTAATGCCGCTGCGGCGTTGCGGGCCGGCCGTACCGGCCTGGTTGTCGTCGCTGCGGTCATGGCGATGTTTGCACAGCTCTATCTGCTGATCCCGCACAGCCTGCTGGCAGCTTTCGGCCTGGGCGCCGACAAGGCAGCGGTCACGGCCGTGGCGCTGACCCTGTTGCCGCTCGCCGCTGCCATGCAGGTCTTCGATGGCTTGCAGAATGTGGCGATCGGAGCCTTGCGCGGCGTGCAGCGGGCGGGGATCGGCTTTTGGGTGACCATGGTGGGCTATTGGGTCGTCGGTGTGCCCGTGGCATGGCTGCTTGGATTGCATTTCCATCTTGGACCGGCCGGCATCTGGATCGGGTTGGCGCTCGGGCTCGTGGTCACGGCGCTGGGCATGGTCGTGACCTTTGAACGCGGCGCCATGGCGGTTCCATCGGCGGCGGCTCCCGCATGAAGCCCGCACAGCGCTCCGCATTATTGGCTGCAATGGCGTTGGCCCTGGCGATATCTATCGGCTTTGCCGGGCTGCTGACCGGCGCCAAGGCGATGACGCTGCCTGCCGCCGTGGCGGCGGTGTTGTCGCCCAATCACGGACTGGATGGCGTCATCGTTTGGACCTTGCGGCTGCCGCGCAGCATTGCCGCCTTTCTGACGGGCGCGGGGCTGGCGGTGTCGGGTGCGCTGCTGCAATCGATCACCCGCAATCCGCTTGCTGCGCCGGACCTGACCGGCGTCACGGCGGGCGCCGTGACCGTCATCGTATCGTGCTTTTTTTTCCTGCCCGCCATTTCCTCGATCTACTACCCGCCTATCGGCTTTGCCGGGGGTCTGGCTGCGGCTGCCGCATGCTTGTGGGTGGCGCGCGGTGGACAGGCGTCACCACTCCATCTGGCGCTGGGCGGCATCACCATCTCGCTCTTTCTGGGCGGCATCACCACCTATGTCCTGCTGCTGGGCGGACCACAATCGCCATCCGTACTGTTCTGGCTTTCGGGAGGATTGCAAGGACGCTCGTGGGGGCATGTTGGCTTCATGCTGCCCTGGGTGAGCATGGGCGTTGTCGGCGCTTTGCTCAGCCACCGGATCATCGCCCTGCTCAAGCTGGGCGATGGGGTGGCCGCTGGCATGGGCGTACGGCTCAGGCAATGGAAACTGCTACTCTTGTTGTTTGCAGTCGCTCCGGTCGCCGGGGTTACCCCGGTTGCCGGTCCGATCGCGTTTATCGGCCTGGCCGTACCGCATCTGGTGCGGCTGATGAAGCCGGCCGGCGAGGCCTGGAGTATTGTACTCAATCTGGCCTTAGGCGGCATGATACTGGTTCTCGCCGACGTGCTGGCACGCACCATCGCCGCCCCGCGCGAATTGCCGATCAGCATACTGACCGCGCTAATCGGCGGGCCGTTCTTCATCTACCTGGTGCAGCGCCGCAGCTTGGTCACGGCCGGAGCAGGGCCATGAACCTCGCCGGCACCATCCAGACCCGCTTTCCCGATTGGCCGCTCTGGACATTGGCGCCTGTAGCCTTGCTGGCCGGCACGGCAGCGGTGTTCATGGGCGTCGTCAATATGCCGCCTGGCGAGGTACTCAATGTCCTGCTGGGGCACGGTTCGGCCGATGCCCGATTGATCATCGGCGATATCCGCCTGCCGCGGGTGATCACAGGCCTATTGGCCGGCATCCATTTTTCGGTCGCGGGCCTGCTGCTGCAATCGATCACCCGCAATCCGCTGGCAGATCCATCGATCATGGGTGTCTCGCAGGGCGCGACGCTCGCCATCAGCATCTTCCTGTTTGTCGCCGTCTATGGCTTTAATTCAGATCCGCACGTGCTGTATTCGCTGCCGGTGCAGTGGCTGCCGCTGGTCGGCTGCCTCGGTGGCGGCCTGGCGGGTGTCGTGGTCTATTTTCTGGCCATGCGCCACGGTCTCAGCCCGCTCCGCGTTACGCTTTGCGGGATTGCCGTTGGCGCCGTGCTGCATGCCCTGGCCATGGGCATTATTTCGGGTTGGGGCACGGCGCGGCTCGAAATCGTCATGCAATGGCTGGCGGGCAGCCTTTATGCGCGGAGTTGGGACCATGTGGTATTTCTGCTGCCGCTCACCCTACTGGGGCTGCTCGCACTGCCGCTGCTGCGGCGGCCGATCGACATGCTGCGCTTCGATGCCGATGTGGCGCGATCGTTCGGGCTGAGCTATCGGCGGCAGTTCAGCATCATCCTGCTAATCGCCTGCATGCTCGCGGCCAGTGCCGTTGGCGCGGTCGGGCCGCTGATCTTTGTAGGGCTGGTCGTGCCCCACCTGGCGCGCTTCATCGCCGGACGTCGCTTCGCCCTGGTGCTGCCATTGACGATTTTTCTGGGTGCAACGTTGGTTGTGGTCGGCGACCTGGTGGGCCGTCTCATCGGCGGCAGCCAGGAAATCCCCATCGGCGTCGTCACGGCTATCGGTGGCGCGCCAATCCTTTTGTCGCTGCTGCGCCGCACCCCGTGAGACCCGCCATGTCGCTCCAATGTACCGATCTCAGTGTCAGCTATGGCAGCCGGCAAGCGTTGCATGCCCTGACCCTATCGGTGCAAAAGGGTGAAGTGCTCGCCCTTATCGGGCCCAATGGCTCGGGGAAAAGCACGGCATTGCATGCCCTGGCGGGACTGACCCGGCCCGATAGCGGCAGCGTGGAGCTTGATGGCCGTGCCCTTGCCAGCTGGCGCCGCCGCGATCTGGCCAAACGGCTATCCTTCCTGCCGCAGGCACCCATCGCGCCCGACGAGATGTCGGTCGAGCAATTGGTCCGACAGGGGCGCTTTGCCCATGTCGGCCTATGGCGCGCCTATGGCTCGCAGGACCAGGCCGCCATCGATTGGGCGCTGGATAGCACTGGCCTTGCCGATCTTGCCGGCCGGGGGCTGCGCGAACTTTCGGGCGGCGAACGCCAACGCGCCTGGATCGCCGCCGCGCTGGCGCAAGAGGCCGAAATCCTCATTCTGGATGAGCCGACATCCTTCCTTGATATTGGCCATCAAGTCGAGGTGCTCGAACTGGTCGGACGGCTAAGCCGCGACCGCGGGGTGACCGTCATTCTTGCCATCCACGACCTCAATCAGGCCATGATGGTTGCCGACCGTGTCGTATTGCTCAATCGCGGCAGGCTATCCTTTGAAGGACCCGCAGGCCCTCTGGCGGCCAGCGGATTGATCGAAAAGACCTTTAATGTCCAGGGCCGGTTTGTCGATCTCGGTAATGGCGCGGCACCTCATTTCGACGTCGACCTTCGGCGCAGTCGCCGCTGACCTTAGCCCTAGTTGCGGTTGCGTTTCTTGAAGCCAACCAGCGACGTTGGCCCCCTGCAGACGCATGCCCTGCCTTGGGCTCCAGCGCATCGAGCGGTCGCAGGCCAGGTGATCAGTGAGCCGAAAATTGGGGTTGGTATCTGGTATCTGCATCCGAAGTACAGAACCGGCCGGTCCGCTCTCGGCCCCAAAACGGCGGCCTGTGGACTGCTGCCCTTGTGGGCAACGGTCGACCCTCACCATCTTCAAAGAGGGGGACGCCAAGAGAGGCGGACGCTCGTCTCGAACGCGACGCATTGGGTGACGTGCCCCGCCGATTTGTACGCCACGGTACGCTACGGTCGGAGGCAATGAAGAGCGTGCTTTACATCGCCTCAGCCTAGGGTTCAGGTCAAAGGGTGGACCACGGGCACCGAAGCAAATGAGACCCGACCGAGCAATGACCGTCAGAAAGAAAACGGCGTAGAAACTATGCTATTGCCGCCGTTTCCCCTCTACTCCCACTCGATGGTGCCGGGGGGCTTGCTGGTGACGTCGTAGACGACGCGGTTGATGCCGCGGACTTCGTTGATGATGCGGGTGGCGGTTTTGCCGAGGAAGTTCATGTCGAACTGGTAGAAATCGGCGGTCATGCCATCGACCGAGGTGACGGCGCGCAGGGCGCAGACGAATTCGTAGGTGCGGCCATCGCCCATGACGCCGACGGTCTGGACCGGGAGCAGCACGGCGAAGGCCTGCCAGATCTTGTCGTACTGGCCCGACTTGCGGATTTCATCGAGATAGATAGCGTCGGCCTGGCGCAGGATATCGAGCTTTTCGGGCGTGATGCCGCCGGGGCAGCGGATGGCGAGGCCCGGGCCGGGGAACGGGTGACGGCCGATAAAGCTGTCGGGTAGTCCCAATTCGCGGCCGAGAACGCGCACTTCATCCTTGAACAATTCGCGCAGCGGCTCGACGAGTTGCATGTTCATGCGCTCGGGCAGGCCGCCCACATTGTGGTGGCTCTTGATGGTAACCGAGGGGCCGCCGGTGAAGGAGACGCTTTCGATCACGTCGGGATAGAGCGTGCCCTGGGCGAGGAAATTGGCGCCGCCGAGCTTTTTAGCTTCGGCCTCAAAGGTTTCGATGAACAGGCGGCCGATGATCTTGCGCTTGGTTTCGGGGTCGGATTGGCCGTCAAGTTCGCGCAGGAACACTTCGGAGGCATCCACATGGACCAGCGGGATATTGTACTGATCGCGGAACATGGTGACGACCTGTTCGCTCTCGTTGAGCCGCATCAGGCCGTGATCGACATAGATGCAGGTGAGCTGATCGCCGATGGCTTCGTGGATCAGCACGGCAGCCACGGAGGAATCGACGCCACCGGAGAGGCCGCAGATGACCCGGCCGGTGCCGACCTGATCGCGGATCTTTTCGATCATCTTGTGGCGATAGGCTGACATGGTCCAGTTGGACTCCACGCCGCAGATAGTGTGGACGAAATTGGCGTAGAGCCTGGCGCCGTCGGGGGTGTGCACCACTTCGGGGTGGAATTGCACGGCCCAGATGCGGCGGGCTTCGTTGGCGATCATGGCGAAGGGGGCGTTGGCCGAGGTGCCGACGACTTCAAAACCTTGGGGGAGCGCGACGACGCGGTCGCCGTGGCTCATCCAGACCTGGTGTTCGGTGCCCAGGTCCCAAACGCCGTCATAGAGCGCGGATGGTTTTTGTACCTTGACCTCGGCGCGGCCGAATTCGCGGTGGTGACCGGCTTCGACCTTGCCGCCCAGGGCCATGCAGAGTGCCTGCTGGCCGTAGCAGATGCCCAGGATCGGCACGCCGGCATCAAGGATCGACTGGTCGATGGTGGGGGCGTTTTCATCCAGCGTGGAGGCCGGCCCGCCCGAGAGCACGACACCCTTGGGCTTGAGCGCGGCCATGGCGGCGCTGGCGTTCTGAAACGGGTGGATTTCGCAATAGACCCCTGTCTCGCGAATGCGGCGCGCGATCAGTTGGGTGACCTGCGAACCGAAGTCCACGATAAGGATTGCGTCGGGGGCGGCAGTGTCTGGGGTTTTCATGGCGAGGCCATATCGTCACGCCGCAGATTCCGCAAGGGTGCAAGTTTGCAGGACTGGTTTGCGGGCATAGTCATAATCGCAACGAATTGATCAGGCAGGCGTTGGGCAGGACCCACGGAGGACGAGTCTTTTGACGCAACAGCGATTGCTCGGCGCCGATTTTCTGCGCGCCGCCGCTTGCCTGATGGTGCTGTTGCATCACCTGGCGTTCCGCATGGATGGCAATAATGTGCCGGGCCCGTTCCAGGGCGTGGTGGACTTGGCCGTGATGGGCAGCTTCGGCGTTGCGGTGTTTTTCGTGCTGAGCGGGTTTCTCTTGGCGCGGCCATTCTGGAGGGCGCTTGACGCCGGGGAGCCGATGCCCTCGCTGGGGATTTATGCGCTGCGGCGGGCGGCGCGCATCCTGCCGGGGTTCTGGCTGGCGCTGATTGTCAGCTTCCTGCTGGGGCTGACAATCTATGGCTATGATCTGGGGCGCGAGGAGATCGTGCGGTTTGTCGCGGGGTTCTTCCTCGTCAGCGACTGGCATTGGGTGACGCTGTTTCCGGTCAACAATAATGGGCCGCTGTGGTCGATCGGGTTTGAGGTGACCTCGTATCTGCTGCTGCCGTTTTTCCTGGCTGTGCTGTTTGCGGTGGGCCTCAGGGGCTGGCCGGCGCGGTTTGCCTGGGTCGGCGTTATTGGCGTGGTGCTGGCGCTGCACTGGATGGTGGTGCAGTGGGCGCCGATCGACGAGGTCGAGCGGGGCTGGAAATATGGGCTGGTTGGCGGCGCCAAGGCGTGGATGCCGCGGTTTAATCCTATCGGGTTCTTCGCCATTTTCGCGCTGGGGGCGCTGGCGGCCGGGGTGCAGGTGAAGCTGGCGGCGATGCACTCGTATTTGTTCGATGTGGTCGGGTTGGCCAGCGTTGTGGCTGCGGGTTGGGTGATGGTGGCCCATATTGGCGGGCTCAATGAGGGCTTTGGCTGGCTGGACCTGCCCTATGGGTTCCCCTTTATGCCGCTGGCGATTGCCATGGGGCTGGTGGCCCTGCCCTCGTCGGTTTTGGCCGGGCGGTTGCTGGATAATCCAGTGGCGCGCTATATCGCCGAGGTGTCGTTCGGCGTTTATATCTGGCATTTCCTGGTGATCGGGCTGCTGGAGCGGCTGGTGCCGCCGGCATTCGAGACCAGTGGAGAAAATGGCTGGACGATCTGGCTGGCCTCGAGCGGCGCAGCAATCGTCATCAGCTTTGTGGTGGCGACACTCAGTTTCCTGCTGCTGGAGCAACCGGTGGTGCGCTGGGCGCGCGGGCTGGAGCGCCGTCCCGGACGGCTCCAGAAGCGCGAATTGGCCGAGACGACGTCCTGATGTTTTGAATCAGGAGGCGCGGCGCAAGGCGTTGAAATAGAATCCGTCTGTGCCGGTGAGGCGCGGGGTGAGCGCAATGCCGGACTGGGCGGTTTCCACATCGGGGTGGATTTCCGTGCCGAAAGCGGCTTGCCAAAGCTCGGATGGTGGCAGTGAGACGAAGTCCGGGTGGGTTTTGATGAAGGCGACGATCTGGTCGTCATTCTCTTCCGGCAGGATCGAGCAGGTGATGTAGACCAGCGTGCCGCCGGGCTTGAGGTAGCGGGCGCCCTCGACCAGGATTGCGGCCTGTTCGGCAGTGCGTTGCGCCAGCAGGTCGGGGGTCAGCTTCCATTTGGTATCGGGGCGGCGGCGCCAGGTGCCGGTGCCGGTGCAGGGGGCGTCGATAACGACGCGATCCATCTTGCCGGCGAGGTCATCGAGCGCGCCGGGGTGAGGGGCGCGGACCTGCACATTGCGAGCGCCATTGCGCTTGAGGCGATCATAGATCGGGGCGAGGCGGTTTCGGTCGCTGTCATAGGCGAAAATCTGGCCCTTATTGCCCATGGCGGCGGCGAGAGCCAGGGTCTTGCCCCCTGCCCCGGCGCAGAGATCAAGCACCTGTTCGCCGGACTGGGCATTGGCGAGGGCGGCGACGATCTGGCTGCCCTGGTCCTGCACTTCGAACCAGCCTTTGAGATAGCCTTCGTCACTGGTGACATTGGGCGTGCGCGCATCGCCTGCTCCGGCCGGCATGGTGACGCCGACGGGCGAAATGGCGGTGAGGCGCGGATGGAAGCGGTCGAGGGATTTGACCACGCGGTCGCGGCTGGCCTTGAGCGTATTGGTGCGCAAGTCGAGCGAGGGCCGGCCTGCCATGTCCTGCCCTTCGGCGATCCAATTGTCGCCAAAGGCCCGCTCGATGGAGGGCGCGAGCCATTCGGGGACGTCGGCAAGGATATGGGGCGCGGTGCCGTCGGGGAGTTGGCCGACGGCGCGGGCCAGTTCGTCCGCGGTGAGCGGCTCGGGCGCGTGGCTGTCAGCGGCAAAGCTGTCGCTGAGGGCGGCCGGGTCCTCGTTCCAGTCGCGGATGGCGACGGCGAGGACCAGAGCGCGCGGGCTGTCACTGCCCATCAGCGCGGCGTGGGAGGCGCGGCGGCGCAAGGCGTCATAGACCAGATTGCCGATGGCGGCGCGGTCGCCGGCCCCGGCAAAGCGATTGTTGAGACCCCAGGCCTTGAGCGCCTCGGAGACAGGGCGCTTGCGGGTTTCGACGTCGGTGAGGACGTCGATGGCGGCGGAAAGACGGCCTGGCAGGCGCATGGGTCAGATACCTGGGCTTAAAGACAACAAGGACCAGCCATAGCCACAGCGCGCATAGAACTGCAAGGCCGATTGAAGTTCTGGTTCAGAGTCCGCGCCCTGCGGTAACGGCTTGTAGCGGAGTCAGTTTTCGGCGGCATGCAGAAGCGCCGCCCGGCCGGTGTGGCGTCGCGGTTATACGGTAACGGGCGGCCATTGGGCCTTCCGAAACAGATAGAGTGGACCAATGGCCGCCCGTCACGATCCGCTTTTTATGCAGGGTCCGGTTCAGGCGGTACCATTCTTGCAGGTCCGGCTGCCGAGTTTCCAACCCCACTGGACAGGCGCCCCCATCCCACGGCCTCCCCACCCTGTCCCTTATACACATCCGACCCCGCCGACGACCC
>NZ_JNNO01000018.1 GCF_000735585.1 Devosia sp. LC5 | reverse complement strand
CCCCCCCCCTCTCCTTTCCCCCCCGCGACAAGCGCGGTGGGAAACCCCCCCCAAACCCCCCCCCCCCCTGAAGCCGGAGGAGCTGGCCTGGACCGGTTGGGCGGCCACCATGGCGGCCGACATGCCCGTTGCGGCGGCGCTGATGGCGTTGGAAATCTTGCCCGGGGAGAAAGTCGAGCCGCCCGAATACCAGAGCGGACTGTAGAACCCGCCGCCGCCCGAAACGCCGCTGACCGCATTGCGGGCCAGCTCGGCCTCGAAATGCTCCGACCATGGTTTTTCCACGCCCAGTGCGATGGCATAGGGCAGGATGCGCTCAAAGCGGTCCACGCTCATGGGCGGCTCGTCATTGATATTGAGGCGGTTCTTCTCGGCGGTTTCGAGATAGAGCTTGAAGCCATCGATCTGGTCCATGACCTTGCGGCCCTGAATGGTGGGGGCGCGCATCAGCACGGCAAAGACGACAGTGATCAGGACAATCGAGAGTGCGGCCAAAGCTGCGGTATTGACTGACAGACGGCTGAAGGTTTCGAGGCCGCCGGCAAAGATGTTGAAGCCGACGACCACGACCCAGAGCAGGACAAAGAATTTGCGGAAACCGCCGCCTTTCCAGAGCGTGCTGGCAACCGTGCCGAATATGCCGAGCAGGATGCCGCTGACCACGCCGACAAAGAGCCAGACCGGCTCGAGCACGTCGAACAGCACCAGGGCTGCAAGAGCGGCGATGGCAATGAGGAAGCCGAGCAGGGCATAGAAGGTATTGTGGCGGAACCAGACAGAGCGGTTTTCGCTTTCGATGGCGGCGACGAATTCACCGCGCTTTTTCTCCAGTTCGGGACCGGTTTTCTTGTCGACCGTGACCTCGCCCTTGGATTGGAAATAGGAAAACAGCAGCTGCTCGCCTACCGGCAAGGCCGCGTCAGGCTCTTTGCCGGTCGCGGCCACGGAAAGGGTCTTCTTGGGATTGTCTATTTTGACCAATCCCTTGACGCCAAGATCGAAGATCGAGGCGGTCAGCGCGGTCCAGCCGGATTTTTCAAAGCCCCATTTGTGGACATAATGGGTCAGCGCCGGGGAAAAATCCTTGGGCGGGTGGAACAGGGGGATAATCGTGCCCTTGGGCGGATCGCGGCCGACCCGGTTCCAGGCGATCAGATTATAGGCCAGCACCAATACGACGCCCAGGATGGGCAAGACGATTTCGCGCAGATCGGAGAGCCAGATCAGCAGGGCATCGAGTCCCGCCGGCAGCGTCAATATGCCCTTCTGGAATTTGACGGCAAAGCTCATACCCTCGCCTGCGCCAAGCGCGCGATTGGCGCGGAACGTGGCCGTCGAATCCGAATTGCGGGTGATGGTCACTGCCTGTTCGGTCGAGCCAACGGCGCCGGTATAGCCGACCAGATCAGCGATCACGGCGCCCGGCGGCAGGGTTACATGCGCGACCGAATTGACGATGGGGAAAATCCAGTAATTGCCGGTGGCGTTCCAATAGAGCTCGTCATGATCGGCAAAGCTGCGCGCCATGCGGGTCATGGAATAGGTGATGACATAGCGGTGCTTGCCGCGAGCGATGAAGCTGTCGCTGTCGCCGATCCAGATACGGAGGAAATTGCCCATGCGCTCGGTGCGGAAGGGCTCGAGCTGACCGTCACGCGTAACGGTCAGCACATTTAGGTCGGAGCGGATTTTGCTGCCGGATGCGGAGAGCATCACGGTAGGGATGTCACGGTAGATGCCACGCCGGATATCGATGCCTTCGGCCACGACATCAACGGTTTCCATGACCTGCACCGAGCCATCGACGCGGAGCGTTATGTCGGCGGCAAAATTGCGGATTTCTTCGCGCGCCGCGGCCGGCAGGCACAGCACGAGTGCGAGCAAGACCCAAATGGCCAGGCGGGCGAGGTAAGCCATTATCAAGTCAGTTGAATTTGACGGACGGCACGGCGCGGTCGGCTTCGTTTTCCAGCTCGAAATACTCGGCCTTCTTGAACCCGAAGGGGCCGGCGATGAAGTTTGAGGGCACGGATTCGACCATCACATTGAGATTGCGCACCGCGCCATTGTAATAGCGCCGCGCCATCTGGATTTCGTCTTCCACAGTCTGCAGGGCAGCCTGGAATTCGAGGAAGGTCGTATTGGCCTTAAGGTCGGGATAGGCCTCGGCCGTAGCGATCAGGCGGCCAAGGGCGGAGGAGAGCTGGCCTTCGGCCTTGGCGCGTTCCCCGGGGGAGCCGGAGGCCGCTGATGTGGCGGCGGCGCGCGCATTGGTGACCGCTTCGAGCGTTTCGCGCTCGTGGCCCATATAGCCCTTCACCGTTTCCATCAGATTGGGGATGAGATCGGTGCGGCGCTTGAGCTGCACGTCGATGCCCGACCAGCCCTCTTCCACCATCTGCCGGTTTTTCACCAGGCCGTTATAGATGGTGACGGCATAAACCGCCGCGACAACGATTACGGCCAGAATGATCCAGATTGTCATGGGTGGAAAGCTCCTCGAACGCCCCGCATTGGCGCGAACACTGGCATTGCACCAACCCAAGTGCAATGGCCGCGCCTTGACTTGGCCGGCCGCCACACTACTTTATAGTCATGAGCATGACTTTGACATTCAGGCTGGAATACCCCTTCGCGGGATCGTAGCCCTAAGCATGCCTGCCGCGCCGGAGCCTGCTTAGGGGCAGGCTGATCGTATCGATCGTCAGAGCTGGCGCATATCCCAACCCAATTTTTTATTGCCGCAACGGCGCGCAAAATGCGCGACGGCGGCTGCACAGGTGCATACATGAATACCCAAGACTATAACGACCTCACGCCCGAAATCATCGTTGGCGAGGCCGATCACAAGCAACTCAACATCCTGGCCATGGCCGGGCTGACCCACACGCCCGACCAGTCGGACGACCTGCTCTATGAGCTGGAGCGGGCCCGCATCCTGAGCGATGCCGAAGTTCCCGGCGACATCGTCCGCATGCGTTCGACGGTGCGTTATCGCACCGATGCCGGCCAGGAACACGCCGTGACGCTGGTTTATCCAGTGGACGCCGACATCGCGGCCGGTCGCATTTCGATCATGACCCCGGTCGGCACCGCGCTGATCGGGCTGCGCGTAGGCCAATCCATCAGCTGGCGCAGCCGGGATAACCGCAAGCATATGCTGACGGTGCTGGCTGTGCGCCAGCCGGTGGCGGCCGACTAATTACTCAGCCCCGCCGCCTGCGGTTTGGAGCCAGGCTTCGCCGCAGGATTTGGCGAGTTCGCGGATGCGCAGGATGTAGCTCTGCCGCTCCGTTACCGAAATCACGCCGCGCGCATCGAGCAGGTTGAAATTGTGCGCGGCCTTCAGCACCTGCTCGTAGGCGGGGATGGCCATGGTCTGGCGATTGCCGCCGGCATAACCCTTTTCGAGGACCGCGCGGCATTCCTTCTCCGCATCCGCGAAGTGGCGGAAAAGCATTTCGGTATCGGCGGCTTCGAAATTGTATTTGCTGGATTCCTGCTCGTTCTGCAGGAACACGTCGGCGTAGGTCACCTTGGCGTCGCCTACGCCACCATTGAAGTTGAGTTCCATAATGGAATCAACGTTCTGCAGGTAACAAGCCAGACGCTCCAGCCCATAGGTCAGCTCGCCCGCAACGGGATTGCATTCAAAGCCGGCGACCTGCTGGAAATAGGTGAACTGGCTGACTTCCATGCCGTCGCACCACACTTCCCAGCCCAGGCCCCAGGCGCCCAGAGTGGGGTTTTCCCAATCGTCTTCGACAAAGCGCAGATCGTGCAGAGCCGGATCGATGCCGATGGCATAGAGCGACTTGAGGTAGAGATCCTGGATATTGGCCGGAGAGGGCTTCAGGATCACCTGGAACTGATAATAGTGCTGCAGGCGATTGGGGTTTTCGCCATAGCGCCCGTCCTTGGGGCGGCGCGAGGGCTGCGCATAGGCAGCGTTCCACGGCTTGGGGCCGAGCGCGCGCAGGACGGTGGCCGTGTGCGAGGTGCCGGCGCCCATAGGCATGTCATAAGGTTGCAGGATGACACAGCCCTGCTCCGCCCAGAATTGCTGCAGGGTGAGGATCAGACCCTGGAACGAGTTCTTGGGGTCCATGTGCGCGGGGCGGTCGGTCATAATCGGAAACAATCCTGTTGTCGCGCCAAACCTCTAGTTTGAGCGTCCCGAGCGGTCAACGGCGTTTGTCGTCGTCCTTGCCGTTCGGGCGGAAGGTGCCGTCATTGTCGCGCTTAAGATCGATGACGCCGGGCTGCTGGCGTTCGCGCAGGTCGCGTTCACGGCGCAATTGGCGGGCCGCTTCGTCCTCGGACTTGAACTGGCCTTTCCAGTCGCGCCAAATCTTGCGGATTCCCAGATAGATAATGCCGAAAACGACGGCGAAAATCAGGATGCGGATGATAAAACCAGTCATGCGCTAAAGCCCAAATCGCGCCCAGATGGCGCGGTCCTCGATAGTGGCGGCGACATCGGCCGTAAGACCCGAAGCCGAAAAGCCAAAGCGCGGCAGGCTGAGCCAGCTGCGCTTGGGTTCGATCATTTTCATCTGCACATGTTCGCCGTAGCGGGTGCGGAGTGTCTCGTGGATGTCCCCGATCGCGTCGACCAGGCCCAGCTCTACGCCGCGCAGTCCCGGCCACCATTCGCCGGTAAACAACACGTCGTCGGCGGCCTTGAGCTTGGCGCCGCGCCGCGTCTTGACCACGTCAATGAACACCTGGTGAATATCCAGTTCGAACTGCTTGATGCGCTCCACATCGCTCGGTTTTTCCGGCAGGAAAGGATCGAGTGTCGACTTATTGATGCCCGCAGTGTGCACGCGACGTTCGACGCCCAGTTTTTCCAGCGCCCCGACAAAGCCGAAACCGGCCATGATGACGCCGATGGAACCTACGATGGAAGACGGATCGGCAATGATCTCGTCACCGGCCACAGCGATGAAATAGCCACCCGAGGCAGCGGCATCTTCGACAAAGACCAGGACGGGCTTGTTGTGCTCGTCAGCCAGGTCGCGAATGCGCTTGCCGATCAGCCGGCTTTGCACCGGGGAGCCGCCGGGCGAATTGACGATAATGGCGATTGCCGGCGCTGACTTGATGGCAAAGGCGCGCTTGAGCAATGGAGCGACGGTGGCGATGTTGAGCCGGCCCGGGCGTTGTTCGGCAGCGATGACGCCATGCAGGCGCACGACCGGAATGAGCGGAGCGCGCCGGATGAAACGGCTGAGCCAGTTGCCTAGCTTGCTGGGGGTCGCGGCCATTGAGCCTCCTCTGAAGTCTTGCGGCCAGATTTAGGACGGGTTGGGCCCGATTACCAGTCGAGCCGGGCGACCCCACGAAAGATTGCATCGAACTCCGGCCGGAAGGCACGGCCTTCGGCATCGTGCAGGGCGCGGCTGGCGAGCATGCGCAATGGCGCGCGCGAGCCCTTTGTGCCGCGCAACAACACGCGATTGACCGGGGCGTCGGGGCGCGGAGCCAGGGGCAGGATAGTCAGTCCTCCAAAGCGCTGGCTGAAGGCGGCGAGCAATGGCGCCAGGCTTTCGACCGGGTAGATGAAGATGACTTCGCCATTGGCGGCGGCCGAAGTTGCGGCGGTGCGCACCCATAGGTCGAGGGAGAGCGCATCCATATGGCGGGCGGCGGCACGGTCAGAGGTGGCGGCAAGGGTGCCTGCGCCCGATTCAAAGAAGGGCGGATTGGCGATGACGGCGGCGTAGTGGTTTTCGAGCAGGCCGGCCGCTTTGCGCTCGGCACCCTTGGCGGTGACGTTGGCCTCAATGATCTCGGCATGGGCGGCAAAGCCATTGGCGGCCGCATTGTCGCGGGCGAGCGCAGCCATATCGGGGTTTTGCTCGACCAAAGTGGCGCGGCAGGCCGGGGCATGAGCCAGTGCCACGAAGGCGGCCGTGCCGACGCCGCTGCCCAGATCGAGCAGGCGTCCGACCCCTTCGGAGACCGCCGCGCCGAGCAGCACGCTGTCCAATCCCGCACGGAACCCATGCCGGGGCTGCGACAGAGTGATCCTGCCACCCAAAAAGGCGTCGCGCGTTATTGTTTGGTGTTTTACAAAGTCGTGTGGCTGGTCTAGGGACATCGCACCCGAAAAGGCCGTTTGGTGCGAAGCATATATGCGCAGATGCGGCGGGCTCAACCTGATTTGCCGATTGCGGCAAACGAGGACGGAATAGTGGTGTCAGTGCTGACCCAGATGCGAGAGGCGCAAAGCGCCACGCCGATCGAGCGGCTTGTTTCTGCCACCGAGGCCGACATGGCCAAGGTCAACGAACTGATTCTGTCGCGCGCCGAATCCCATGTCGAAATGGTGCCCGAGCTTGCCCGCTACCTGATCGAGAGCGGCGGCAAGCGGCTGCGCCCGATGCTGACCGTGGCGGCAGCGTCGCTCTTCGGCCGGGGCAATGGCAGCGCGGTCAATTTCGCGGCGGCCGTCGAATTCATGCATAATGCCACCCTGCTGCACGACGACGTCGTCGATGATAGCGACATGCGCCGTGGCAAGCCGGCAGCCCGTATGGTGTGGGGCAACAAGGCTTCGATCCTGGTCGGCGATTTCCTGCTCGGGCAGGCTTTCATGATGATGGTGGAAACCGGCGATATCGCGTCGCTGGGTGTGCTGTCGGCGGCGTCGGCGGTAATGGCTGAGGGCGAAGTGTTCCAGCTAGCCAAGACGGGCGATTTGGACACTACGGCTGACGACTATGCCGAGGTGATCCGCGCCAAGACCGCCGTATTGTTCGAGGCCGCCTGCAAGGTGGGCGCGATGGCTGGCGGAGCCGATGCGGCTGGGCGCGAAGCCCTGGGCGTCTTTGGGCTCGAACTGGGCAAAGCGTTCCAATTGGTGGACGATGCCCTGGACTATGGCGGGCAGAGCGGAACACTGGGCAAGAATACCGGCGACGACCTGCGCGAAGGCAAGATGACGCTGCCGGTGATTCTGGCGCTGGCCGATGGCAATGCGGCGGAGCGCGCGGTGATCGCGGCAGCTTTGGGCAATGCCGAGGCGAGTACCGAGGACGTGGCAGCAGTTGTCGCGATCATGGAGCGCCATGGCGCGCTGGAGCGCACGCTGGTACAAGCTCAGGCCCATGCTCGTGCGGCGCAAGATGCACTGGCGGCATTGCCAGCGTCGGAGATGCGGGCGCTGCTGGGTGATGTGGTCGAGTTCAGCGTGATGCGGGCCTTTTAGGTCTTTTGCCTGTCTGAACCACCTTACGGCACAATCAACGGCGCCGCGGCGACCCAATGATCCGGGCTCGCCTGGCGCAGATCGCTCGCGGCCTGATGCGCTTGAGCGCTCGAGCCAAAAAGACCGAACACTGTGGCGCCGGAGCCGGACATGCGGGCCAGGATACAACCTGGCGCGGTGCGGAGGCGCTGCACCAAATCGCCGATCAACGGGACGAGCTTGATGGCGGGTGGTTCCAGATCATTGCGCGTTTCCGCCAGCCAGATGCCCAATTGCGCGGGGCGGGTGAGCGGGTTGGGTAGCGCGGGCAATGGGTAATTATCGTGGGCGCGGAGCCGACGGAACACGTCGGCCGTGGCCAGCGGCACCATGGGATTGACCAGCACGATATGACAGAGCGGAAATTCGGGCAGCGGCGCCAGGATTTCCCCGATGCCGCGCGCCACCAAGGGACGCGACAAGAGACATGCGGGCACATCGGCACCCAATTGGGCGGCAAGAGCCGATAGCTCAGCGATAGGGATGGGTTGGTTGGAAAGCCCCGTCATTAGCCGGAGCGCGGCGGCCGCATCGGCGGAGCCGCCGCCAATGCCGGCTGCGACGGGCAGGGATTTGTGCAGCGTTAAAGCAAGACCCGTATCCACTGCGCCGGGCCAGCGAGTGCGGAAGGCAGCCACGGCACGCAAGACCAGATTGGTCTCGCCATTGCTCAGCCCCTTGGCGAACGGGCCGGTAATGGTAAGGCTATCGGCGACAGCAGGCACAGCTTCGAGCTCGTCGGCCATGTCGGCAAAGACGATGAGGCTTTCGAGATCGTGATAGCCATCTTCGCGGCGGCGGGTGATGTGCAGCGCCAGATTGATCTTGGCTGGCGCTGCCTGGAAATGGGCCTGGGACATCAGGCCTTGCTAGTTCACGGCTGGCTGGGGAGAACCCGCAGATGTAGCGCCCGAGTCCTCCGCAACCGGCGCGTCATCCGAATCTGCCCCCCCGGTCAGGCCATTGGCCAGCTTGGGCGCGACCCGCTTTTTGACATTGCCTTCCTGATCGACCGAGGCGGCCACGTTCCACTGGAACCTGGCTTCGAGCTTGCGACCGGCCCGCCAATAGGCGTCACCCAGGTGGTCGTTGATTTCCGCATCGTTGGGGCGCAGCAACACGGCCTGTTCGAGGGTCGCCACGGCTTCATCCATGCGGCCGAGCTTGTAGAAGGCCCAGCCGAGCGAATCGACGATATAGCCATCCTGCGGCACGGCCTTGACGGCTTTCTCGATCATTTCGAGAGCGGGTTCGAGATGCATGTCCTGATCGATCCAGCTATAGCCGAGATAGTTCAGCACCTGGGGCTGGTCGGGGTTGAGCTTGAGCGCTTCGAGGAAATCGGCCTCGGCCTTGGGCCATTGCTTGGCGCGCTCATAGGCAATGCCGCGCACATAATAGAAACGCCAGTCGGAAGCGTTGTCGCCGCCGGTCAGTTCCAGCGCCTTGGTATAGGCTTCGGCGGCGGGCACATATTGCTCGTCATAGCGCAGCAAATCACCCAGCACCGAAACGGCGTCGAGATCATCGGGGCGGGTGGCCACGATATTGCTCAGGCGGCGCAGGGCTTCGGGGCGATCGCCAATGGCATCCAGATTCTGCGCCACGCGGACCACGGCGGTGGATTTCATCACCGAGGTGGCGGGGACTGCTTCATAGATGCTGTTGGCGGCCGGATGCTGGCCTGCACTGTCGAGCAATTGGCCGAGCGCCAGCGAGATCACGTCGGCCGACGGGTCCAGATAAAGCCCCATGCGCAGGAAGACCAGCGCCAGATCAAGACTGCCATCGCGCGACAGAGCGACACCAATGCCGTGGAACATTTCGGCAGCACCGACCTGCACATTGGTAGCGAAAATGCCGGGGCGCTGCCCGGCCTCGACGGCGAGCTTGACGCGGGTGACTATGGGATGAGTCAAGCCTTGCGCCTCGAATTGGGCGATGACGTCCTTGGCCTCGTCGAACCGGCCGGCATTGGCCAGAATGCGGGCATAGACTTCAACGATGCGCGCCACGAAAGGCTCCGCATCGAACGCCTTGCCGGCCAGCGCAATGGCCTTGTCGGTTTCCCCCGCAGCCTCAGCCATCAGCGCGCGGTGAAAGACCAGGAAATCCTCGAGCCCATTGGCCCCGAGCTTGTCGAGCAGGGCTTCGGCTTCAGGGAAGCGGTTATCGCCTACCAGCGCCCAGGCCTGCAGAATGCCCGCGGTGATGCCGGTAAAGCTGTCCTGGCCAATGGCGCCGAGCATTTTTTCAGCCGCGCCATAGCGGCGCTCCTTGAGCGCTTCGGTGGCGACGACCAGTTCACCCAGCTCATTGCGCGGATCGAGTTCGAGCAAATGCTTGGCGGTGGCCGCGGCCTGGCCGATCTGGCCATCGACGGCAAAGCCGATAAAGGCGCGCTCGACCAGAACCGGATTGTCCCAATCGGCCTGGGCGGCCTGGTTGAAATAGCGCGCGGCCTCTTCGGTCCGCATATCCTTGAGCGCCTGCTGGCCGGCCATATAGGAGCCGGTGACGCTAGAACGGAACAAGGACAACATATCAATGGACTGGGCAGGCTTGGTCTGGGCGGCCAGGGGGGCGGCAAACGCCGCCAGCATCAGCACCACGAAGGCGGGTCGCGCGAGACGGTTCACGAGCAATGTCACGAGGCTTATTTCTCCAAGGCCTTATCCAGCCAGTTCTGGCGGGCAAGATTGTCCGTTTTGCGACTGCGCCGCAAGTTCGTATGCAGTCACTTTCCGCTGTAGAGCCGCTGTGACATAAGAGAGGCCATGGCTCAAGAACGATCCCTCAGTCACGACGATATGGTCGGCATGCTCGATTGGTATCGCGCTGCCGGCGTGGATATCGCCGTGGGCGAAGAACCGGTTGATCGCTTCGCGCAGCGCCCTCCGGCGCGGACAGCTGCTGTGGCCGCGCCAGCCGCGCCGGGTGATCCGCGAACACCGGAGCCCATCGAGCGCATTGCGCCCCCTGCCCCGGCGCTGGGCGGCGACCCAGGCGAGGCGCGGGCCTTGGCGGCGAGTGCGGAAACGCTTGAGCAATTGCAGGCTATTTTGGGCGCTTATGATGGCTGCGGCCTGAAATTGCGAGCCACGCAACTGGTGTTTGCGGATGGCAATCCCGAAGCCGATATCATGCTGATCGGGGAAGCGCCGGGGGCCGAGGAGGATCGGCAGGGCAAGCCGTTTGTCGGTAAATCGGGGCAATTGCTCGACCGCATGCTGGGCGCCATCGGGCTCGACCGGACCAAGGTCTATATCGCCAATACCGTGCCATGGCGGCCGCCAGGCAACCGTACCCCGACGCCGGAGGAAATGGCGCTGTGCCTGCCCTTCCTGCACCGGCAAGTTGAATTGGTCGCGCCCAAAGTGGTGATGACGTTGGGCGGACCGGCCATGCAGACGGTGTTTTCGACTACTAGCGGGATCATCAAGATGCGCGGCAAGTGGAGCCAGGTAGCCATCGGGCAGCACGAAGTTGAGGCCATGCCGACGCTGCACCCAGCCTATCTGCTGCGCAATCCGGCGGCCAAGCAGCAGGCGTGGCGGGATTTGCTGAGCCTGCGCATGCGGATTGAGGCGCTGGGACTCGTTTAAGCACAACGCCACTTTTTTGCGCTCCCATTCCGGGCATGCCGCGTTATGGTCGCTCTTGCGTGATTTGCAACGTTGTTCCGATCGTCAAAGCCGAAGAGCGTCATGGCCTCTGTCATCAAGATCTATGCCCTGTTTCTGGGTTCGGCGCTGCTCATGTTCGGTGGGGGCCTGCAGGGCCTGCTGCTATCGGTGCGCGGGGCGGAGGAAGGGTTTTCTCTGCTCTCGCTGGGCCTGATCGGCACCGGCTGGTCGGTGGGGTTCGTCGCCGGGTCCATCACCGTGCCGCTGGTGGTGCGCAAGGTGGGCCATATCCGGGCCTTTTCGGTGATGGCGGCCATCGGCACGGTCACCATTCTGCTCAATCTGCTGCTAATCAACGACCTCAGCTGGATCCTGCTGCGCGCACTCTCCGGTTTCTGCTTTGCCGGCGCCGCGATGGTCGTGGAAAGCTGGCTCAATGAAGTGGCCGAGAACAAAAGCCGCGGCACGATCTTTTCGATCTATGTGACCATCAATATGGCCGCCTCGACGCTGGGGCAGATCGCCATGTCGGTGACCGGCACCGCGGGCTATGTGCCCTTCGTACTCGGTGCCATCAGCTTTATCTGCGCGGTTCTGCCCACCGCATTGACCTCGAGCCCCCAGCCCCGCCCGCTGGCCTCCGCCAAAATCGATGTTCTGTTGCTCTATCGCACCTCGCCAGTGGCTGCGATCGCGGCTTTTTCGGTTGGCATGGCCAATGGCGCCTTCGGTACGCTGGCCCCGGTTTATGGCTACGCGCGCGGGCTTGATGCCAGCGGCATTGCGCTGCTGTTTGCTGTGGCCGCCATTTTGGGCGCAGTAGCGCAGATTCCATTTGGCCGGTTATCGGACCGGATCGATCGGCGGCTGGTGTTGATCGGGCTGGCGGGATTTGCTTCCATCGTGGGGGCGCTGACCGTGCTCATCAACCCCGAAGCGGGGTGGATGATGTATGTGCTGTTTGCTGCCTATGGCTTTGCCGCCAACCCGATTTATGCGGTGGCGGTGGCCCATGCCAATGACTTTGCCAAGGATGGCGATTTCGCCAAGATCGCGGGAGGCATGCTGCTGATCCTGGGCATTGGGCTAGCCATCGGGCCAGCCGTGGCCTCGATGATCATGGGCGCCTGGTCGCCGGTGGGGCTGTTTGTCATCACCACGCTGTTCCATGCCCTGCTGGCAGTCACCGCCTATCTGCGCATGCGGGTACGCAAGAGCGTGGATGCGTCCGATCGTGCCCCGTTCCAGGCCATGGGCAATGACAAGCAAGTGACGCCAGAATCGATTGTGCTCGACCCACGGGCTGATAGTGAAGATTACGAGATGCCGGGGAACGAAGCCCCGGTGCCCGAGGAATTGGCGAGCAGCGGAGAAACTGGCAATGTTCAAGACGGAAAGATTTGAAGACCGGGCGTTCAAGCAGCTTTCCATCGCCGTGATTGCCGTTTCCGACACGCGGACGCTGGGAACCGATACAGGCGGCGCGCTGCTCAAATCGCTGTTGGAAGCCGATGGGCATATATGCGCCGAGCGGGTAGTGGTGCGCGATGACATCCAGCTGATCCGGCGGGCGGTACAGAATTTTGTGGCCGACCCGGGCGTTGATGTGATCCTGACCACGGGCGGCACCGGCTTTTCCGGGCGGGACGTGACGCCGGAAGCGATCGAACCGCTTTTCGACAAGCGGATGGAGGGCTTCTCAGTGCTGTTCCATCAGTACTCGGCCACGACCGTGGGCACAAGTTCACTGCAATCGCGGGCGACGGGTGGGCTGATCGGCACGACCTTCGTGTTCTGCCTGCCGGGTTCGCGTGGCGCTTGCCGCGATGCCTGGGAAGGCATTTTGAGCCATCAACTGGATTACCGGCACAAGCCCTGCAATTTTGTGGAACTGATGCCGAGGCTCGACGAACGCTGATTGAGCATCGTTTCGTCGTCACAAACCCTGCAAAGAAAAACGGCGCCCCGTGGGGCGCCGCTTGTCGTTTAGTGGCCGTGGCTCATGCCGGGAGCCGCATCGGGCTTGCGCACGAAGAACGCGGTGACAATGGCGAAGAGCGAGATCACCGCGCCGATCAGGAAGGCCAGTTGAATGCCACCGGCCAGCGCGCTGACCGGCTCCACGCCCTCGGAAGTCAGGCCGGCAGTCCGGATGGTCATCAGGGCGACGAACAGGGCAATGCCTGCTGCGCCCGCCACCTGCTGCACCGAGCCGAGGATGGCGCTGCCATGGGAATACATTTCCATGCGCACCGAACCCAAAGCTGCGGTGAACAGTGGCGTAAAGACCAGGGCAAGACCGATGCTGATGACAATGTGGCCGGTCAGGATGGCCCAGACCGAGGTGTCCTGATCCACCCGGGTCAGCGCCCACAGCACGATCGACACCAACATGGTGCCGGGCACCAGCAGCCTGGTCGGCCCGATGCGGTCATAAAGCCGGCCAACCGAAGGGGCCAACAGACCCATCAACAGGCCGCCAGGCAGCAGCAACAGGCCGGTCTGCAGCGTATCGAGCCGCAGCACGTTCTGGGTATAGATGGGTAGCAGAATGACTGTGCCGAACAGGGCCATCATAGCGATGGCCATGGTCAGCACCGAAACGGTGTAATTGCGTGACAGGAAGGTGCGCAGGTCCAGCAGCGCCTTGTCCTGCCGCGACAGTACGATCTGGCGCCAGACGAACACAGCCATAGCCACCAGACCTACCACCAAAGGCAACCAGATCGGGAAGGCCGCACCGACATGCTCGCCTTCGCCCATGCTGGAAAGGCCATAGACGAGACCGCCAAAACCCAGGGCCGACAGGATCACTGAAGCGATGTCGAGCGGGGCGTAGCGGGGCGTCGTGACATTCTGCATCTTGCGGCCACCAACGACCAGGGCCGCAATGGCAATGGGCAGCATGAGGATGAACATCCAGCGCCAGTCCATGTTAGCGAGGATGAAGCCACCGATGGTGGGGCCGATGGCCGGCGCCACGGAGATGACGATCGAGATATTGCCCATAGTCTTGCCGCGCGACTCAGGCGGCACCAGCGTCATCACCGTGGTCATCAGCAACGGCATCATGATGGCGGTGCCGACAGCCTGGATAACGCGACCAAAAATCAACAACTCGATGCCGGGCGAGGCGGCGCAGATCAGCGTGCCGGCCGTGAAGATGGACATGGCCAGCATGAAGACGGGCCGGGTATTCATGCGCTGCAGCAGAAAGCCGGTAATCGGAATGACAATGGCCATGGTGAGCAGGAAAGCCGTGGTCAGCCACTGCGCCACATTGGGCTGCACAACCAGACTGTCCATTAGATTGGGGATGGCCACGCTCATCATCGTCTCATTGAGAAAGACGACAAAGGTGGACCCCAGCAGCAGGGCGATGACCAGCCGGTTGCGGGCCGCATCGGTCTGGCTCACCGGGGTGTCGGCTGGCATGGCGTCAAAAGTCGTTGCGTCGGTACTCATGAGGGTTCCTCGAGCTGAAATTTGCTTGGTCACCAGGACGACGGGCGGCGCCGGTGAATTTCGACGCCACCCTGGAATGTTTTTGCGACAACCTGTGTCAGCAGCAGATGGTTAGGCGTTGGCTTTAGTAATCCCGACGTCGCGGCAGGTCAATACTAAATTATTCGCTTAAGCGTTTATCGCGAGATGGGCGCGCGAAAGGGTGCTGCTTGTACGCCCTGAGGGCGCCACCGGTCCACCCTCGCAAATGCAAATCTGGGCTGCAAAATCGCTTTCCCGACTCTTCCGCGGCACCTCGCCAGCACCCATATGGAATCCAGGTGAGCAGTCTAGTTCTTGTTTTGTTCTCACTGAGCTGCTACATCTTGCGATGTGCTCGCGGTCACGATTCGACTGTGGCGCGTCGGCAGGAGAACTCTCATGGCCCTTTATCAGGCCCCGTCTTTCGAAGCCCTGGAAAAGCTCAGCCGCAGTCGCGATGCCGATCTGGCACGCCGCGAACTGCTTAACCCGGACCGCATCCGGGGTCGGGGGGCGCAGTCCAATATCAGTGGCCGGTTTGAAAAGCAGAAGCGCGAGGGGTTCGATGATGGCTGGGACAATGTCGAGCCGCTTCCGATCTTCGAGACGGTGGAGCATGTCGAGCGCGCCAAGACCATCATCACGACCAATGACAGCCCCGACATTGGCTTCGAGCGTTCGATCAACGCCTATCGTGGCTGCGAGCATGGCTGCTCGTACTGCTTCGCGCGCCCGACGCATGCCTTTCTGGGGCATTCGGCCGGCATCGAATTCGAGCGCGACATCTATGTGAAGGTCAATGCGGTGGAGGCCCTGCGGGCCGAGCTGGGTGCCAGGAATTACAAGCCCAAGCCGATTGCAATGGGCACAAATACCGATCCCTATCAGATGTCCGAGCGCAAGCATAAGCTGACGCGGGGCATTTTGGAGGTGATGCTGGAAACCCGGCACCCGGTGATGATCACCACCAAATCGGCCCTGATCGTGCGCGATCTGGATATCCTGACTGAGCTGGCCAAGCTCAACCTGGTCAAAGTGGCCATTTCGATGACCACGATGGACCACAAGCTCAGCCGCAAGATGGAGCCGCGTGCCTCCTCCCCCGCCCGCCGGCTGGAAGCGATCCGCTTGCTCAGCGAAGCGGGGGTGCCGGTGGCGGTGTTTGCCTCCCCGATGATCCCGGCGATCAACGATATGGAGCTGGAACGGATACTGGATGCAGCGGCGGCGCAGGGGGCCAGGAGTGCTTCGATGATCCTGCTGCGGCTGCCGGGCGAAGTGCGCGACATTTTCCGCGAATGGCTGCTACGCCATTTCCCCGACCGGGTGCGGCACGTGCTGGCGCTGGTCCGCGACACGCGTGGTGGCAAGGATTACGACGCGCGTTGGGGCACCCGCATGACCGGCGAAGGTCCCTATGCCACACTGTTGCGCCAGCGGCTCGACAAGGCGCGGGAGCGCTATGGGCTGGACGTAAAACTGCCGGGGCTGCGCACGGATTTGTTCGTGGCGCCCAAGCTCGAAGACAAGCAGATGAGCCTGTTTTAGGCAGCTACAGCAGCGGCGCGGGCCAGGATGAAATCGAGTAAGGCCGGATCGGCATAGCTTGCAGCACTCGTGCTGGCGCCGGCGGCGATCAGTTCGTCATGGCCAAGACTGGTGCGGATGCCCACGGTGGCCAGCCCTGCCCCGGTGGCTGAGGCAATACCGGTGCGGGAATCCTCGAAGGCGATGGAATGCTCCGGCCGGGCGCCGAGCAGACGCAGCCCTTCAAGATAGGGCAAGGGATGGGGCTTGCCATGGGCGAGCTCCTCGCCAATCACCAGCGCCTTGAAGCGATGGCGGATGCCCAGACTATCCAGAATGAGATCGGCATTGGCGCGCGGGGCATTGGTAACGGCAGCCATGGGCAGCCCCATGGCGTCGGCGCGCTCCAATAAGTCCATCAGGCCCGGCACGGCGTGAATGTCCGAGCGGGCCAGATCGCGGAATGTCGCCTCCTTGCCGCGCATCACTTCCATCCCCGCTTCTGGCGACAGATGCGGCACGAAGCGGCGCGCGATGGCCTCATTGGCCAGACCCTGCAATTCCAGGGCGAAGCGGGCTTTGTCGAACTGCTCGCCATAAGGCGCGAAGGTGCGGTTGAAGGCTTCCAGATGTAGCGGATCGGTGTCGGCCAAGGTGCCGTCGATATCAAACAGCAGAGCGGCGGCGGGCTTGATGGTCATGGGATAATCCGAAAACTGGCCGGTGCGGAAAGCATAGCAATTCGGCTGCTTAGTCAATCGCCAGCAGATTTGCCGCGCCAACGGAATGTCGATTAGTCTGGGCCTTCAATTGATTTTTCAACGAGCCTGCCGTGCCCATTGCCGCCGCGCCCCTTAGCCTTGACCAATTGCGCGACATCATCGTCGCCGGCCACCCCGAGACACGCGGTGGTCGCTTCAGCCTGCTCACCGAAGGCTGGGACAGTGTGGCGGTGGATGTCGATGACCGGCTGATCTTCAAATTTCCGCGCGAACCGCGGGCCGAAGCGGCGCTGATGATGGAAGCCCGGCTGCTGGACGTCATTCGGCCGGCAGTGGCAATGCCGGTGCCGGAACTGACGATCCACCAGACGCCGCTGATCTATTCGCGCCACGCCAAGCTGGCAGGCGAGCATTTACTGACCGAGCATTATGGTCGGCTGAGCGAAGGCGAACGCCAGCGGCTCGCCGACAAGCTCGGGGTGTTTTACGCGCAGCTACATGCCATCGACCCCGCGCCATTGCGGGCAGCGGGTGCAGCCCCAATCGAGGCCATTGCCACGGCGGACGCAATTGCGGCAGGCGCGCTGCCGATACTGCCGGATCATCTTCGGGCCCTGGCCGAACAGGCACTGGCGGGCTGGGCGGCGCTGACGCCGGACCCCTATGGCGAAACCTACGGCTTTTTCGACGGGCATGGATGGAACATGGCGTTCGACCATGCCAGCGCCACGCTCAATGGGGTCTATGACTTTGCCGATTCCGGGTTTGGACCGCTGCATGAGGAATTCACTTATTCGAGCTTTGTGTCGGCGGACCTGACCGGACGGATCGTGCGGCGCTATGAGACCGAGACGGGCAAACAGCTCGACCGCGAGCGCATTCACCTGACCACCGGAGCGCATCGGCTGTGGGAATTGGCGCAGGAGACAGGAAGCCCCGAAACGCACGCGATCATGATAGCGGCCGTTGAGGCTTGGGCGGCCAGCGCGCGCTGATCATGCGCCGGCCGAACGGCTCCCAGCCCAGGGTCATGGCAGCGGCGGCGACGAGGATGGCGGCAGCGCCGAGCAATTGCCAGCCGCCAAGCCGGTGGCCGAAGACGATGAAATCCACCAGGATCGCCACGACCGGATAAATGAAGGAGAGCGCGCCAATCAGGGGCGTGGGCAATTTCTGGATGGCACCATAGAGCAGGATATAGACCAACCCGGTATGCACCACGCCGATTGCGGCAAGGCTCCCCCAGGTAGCCGCGCTGGTGGGCAGGCTTGAAAAACCGGCAAAGGGCGCAGCCATGAGCATGCCAACACCGACCTGGATCAGTGCGATGAGATGAGGCGGTATGCCTCTGAGCTGTTTGGTGACCAGCGCAGCGATGGCGTAGAAAAAGGCCGCGCCGAGCGAGAGCAGGATGCCTCCCAGATAATCGCTGCCACCGCTGCCGGTCTTGCCATTGGCGATCAGCACGACGCCGGCAAAAGCAATCGCGAGCCAACCCAGCTTATGGGCGGTCAATCGCTCCCCGAGAAACAGCACGCCAAAGGCCACCAGCATGAAGGGCTGAGTATTGTAGACCGCCGTGGCGATAGAGATCGAGGCCCGCGGATAGGCGGCGAACAGCAGAAGCCAATTGGCGACGATGGCGACGCCGCCAAGCGTGGCCAGCAGAAATTGGCGCGGGGTGATGGTGTCGCGCCGGAACAGGCCCAGCGCCACACAGGCGATAAGCAGGGGCACGGCGCCGAACACACAGCGCCAGAACACCACATCGATTACCGGTTGATTGGAAAACAGGACGAAAGCGCCGATGGTGCCGGAAATGGCCATGGCCGCTGTCATCTCTATGGCGCCGCGTGTAGTCGTAGTCGTCATCGTCTGCCCTCATTGTCTCGATGAAAGATAGCCCGGAGCGGGGGCGACCATCCATAGGACTTGAAAGGCGAATGCGCCTTCTGCTTTATATTGTTCGTCTGATTTTCCGATTTACCTCAGAAAACAAAAATGATCGACGACATTGACCGCCATATAATCGAAGCCTTGTCGCAGGATGCACGGCTGTCGATCAAGGAATTGGCGCAGCGGGTGGAACTGTCGTCGCCCAGCGTATCGGAGCGGCTGAAACGGCTGGAGGAGCGCGGCGTGATAAGGGGATTTACCCTCGATCTCGACTCCAAGGCGCTTGGCTATTCGCTACAGGCAATCGTGCGGATCAAGCCGCTGCCGGGGAAGCTGCATATCGTGCAGCAGTTGATCGAGGAGATTCCGCAGATCACCGAATGCGACAAGGTAACGGGGGACGATTGCTTTGTCGCGCGGCTGCAATTGCGTTCGATCGAGCAATTGGATGGCATCTTGGACCGCATTGCAGACAAAGCCGAAACCAGCACGGCAATCGTGAAGGCACAACCGGTGAAACGGCGCCTGCCGCCCTTGGGACCGGTCTAGTACTGCGAAACCCGCCGCGCATAACTCGCCATGAAATCGAGCGAGGCGAGAACGCCGCGCAGCGAAAACCGCACCTTGCGGACAGGCTCGTCAGCAGTGGTGAGCGGCACGCCCAAGGTGATCGCGTTGCGCATCTTCATCTGCGCGATCAGCGCGTCACGGCGGGCTTCGTTGGCCACAAACCATTGATTGGTAGTGTTGAAGCGGGTCTCCAGATCGGTCGTGAAATCGAAGGTTTGCGGCATGGCGCCGGTGAATTCGATATTGAGCGGCCGGCGGGTGTCGACTTCGGCATCGTCAGCGGAACCCGTGAAGGCGACATCAACGTCGCCGGTCAACCTATTGTGGATCAGGGTCAGCTTCCAGGCGGGCAGGCCCGCGCTATTGAGCTCCTGGCTGCCAGCGCTGGCAAAGCAGGAATAGCCATAATAGGTGGCGGCATCCTCATCGATCTTGTCGGGGCATGCGGCGAGCCAGTCGCTGTTATATTCGCGCCATTCTCCGGAGGGATGATGGAACGGTTCGCCGGCAGCGGGCATCGCGAAAAGCGCTAATGTGAGAGCCACCCAAAAGAGCGGTGACTGCATCGATATCAAGTGCAATGGCTCCTCACTCCCCTGCCCCAGATGTTGACCATAGCAGAAGTCCTGCCAACACTCAGACCGTATATAACTGCTGGCAAAGGAGAAATCATGACGTCGATAAGCACTAGCAATGGTCGTGCGTTTCTTGAGCTTGCCGATAAAGGCCCGCTGCTGGGCACGGAGGCGGACGCTCTGGACATTCTGAGCCAAACCTACGGAACCGAGGCAAGCGTGATTGTCATCCCGGCGGCCCGGCTCTTGCCGGATTTCCTGCAGTTGCGAACCGGAATGGCGGGCGCCTTCATCCAGAAGCTGCAGAATTATGGCTGCCGGCTGGTCGTGCTAGGCGATATTTCGGCGGCGGTTGCGGCCAGCGCGGCGCTGAACGCATTCGTCGTGGAAACCAATCGAATCGGCCATCACATGTTTGTGCCAGACCGGCAGGCGCTGCTGGAACGCTTGTGATCGGGCAAGAGCCCGGCGATGCTGGCGGCATGTTGATCGATTCGCCGCAGACTGTTCCCGACTATTCGCATGAGCGCGCCATGCAGGCGCGCGGGGCCCGGTTCGTCGCCGGGGTGGATGAAGCCGGCCGCGGACCGCTGGCTGGGCCGGTGGTGGTTTCGGCCGTGGTGCTAGACCCGCTCCGCATTCCCGATGGGCTCAACGATTCCAAAAAGCTGAGCGAAGAGCAGCGCGAGGCGCTGTTTGCGCTGATCGTCGCGTCGGCCCATGTGGCAGTGGTGGTGGCGCCGCCCTCGATTATCTTGAGCCGCAATATTCGCGGGGCAACGCTGTGGGCGATGGCACGGGCGGTCAACAGCCTGGGCGTGGCGGTCGATCGGGTGCTGGTGGATGGGCGCGATGTGCCCATGGGCCTGCCCTGCGACGGCACCGCGCTGATCGGTGGCGATGGGCGCAGCGTGTCGATTGCGGCAGCCTCGATCGTCGCCAAGGTGACGCGGGACCGTATGTGCGCGATCATGGATTGCGATGCACCCGACTTTGGTTTTGCCGGGCATAAGGGCTATGGCACACCCCAGCATTTGCGGGCGCTGACGGCCCATGGCCCTTGCCGGCACCACCGCGCCGAATTTGCCCCGGTGGCCGAGGCGCGGCTGCGGCTCGCAGTGGCAAACTGAGGCTCTTAACTCCCCGCTAACCCATTACGAACGCTCTTTTAACTCCTGCGGCGCTACAAAGGACGCGTTAGTACTGCGTTAGGGTTAAGTGTATGTTGCGTACCGCGCGTACGGCTCCTGTAGCCGCTGCGGAGGAGGCAAAACGCCTCCCCATCGATACCATCCTTGTGGGTGATTGCATCGACCACATGAATGCCCTGCCGGCCGGCTCGGTTGACCTGATTTTTGCCGACCCACCGTACAACCTGCAACTGGAACAGGGCCTTACCCGCCCCGACCAGTCCAAGGTGGATGCGGTGGATGACGACTGGGACAAGTTCGAGAGCTTTGACCATTACGACCAATTTACCCGCGCCTGGCTGAAAGCCGCGCGCCGGCTGCTCAAGCCCGATGGGGCATTGTGGGTCATTGGCAGTTACCACAATATTTTCCGGGTCGGGACTGCACTGCAAGATCTCGACTACTGGATGCTGAACGACGTGATCTGGCGCAAGGCCAATCCCATGCCCAATTTCCGCGGCACGCGCTTCACCAATGCGCATGAGACGCTGATCTGGGCAGCGCGCAGCCAGAAAAGCCGGGTGACCTTCAATTATGAAGCGCTCAAGCTGGCCAATGACGATACGCAGATGCGCAGCGATTGGCTGTTTCCCATCTGCACCGGGGCCGAACGCCTCAAGGACGAAGACGACGGCAAGGTGCATCCGACGCAAAAGCCGGAGGCCCTGCTGTTCCGCATTTTGAACGCCACGACCAAGCCGGGCGACATCGTGCTCGACCCGTTCTTCGGCACCGGTACGACCGGCGCCGTAGCCCGCAAGCTGGGCCGGCATTTCATCGGTATCGAGCGCGAGCAGAGCTATATCAATGCCGCCCTGCAGCGCATCGCCACCATCCGCCCCGGCGTGTTCGAGGCGCTGCAATCGGTGACGCCAAAGCGCAAGGAGGCCCGCATTCCGTTCGGTTCGCTGGTCGAGCAGGGCGTGATCGAGCCGGGCGCGCAACTTTTCGACTCGGGGCGCCGTTACTCGGCCATGGTTCGTGCAGACGGCTCACTCGTCTCGGGCACGCATCAGGGCTCCATCCACAAGGTGGGAGCGCTGGTGCAAGGCGCCGAGTCCTGCAACGGGTGGACATTCTGGCACCATGACAATGACGGCCGCAGCGTGCCGATCGATGATCTGCGCAGCGATATTCGACAAAAACTTGATTTGATTTCCGCCTGATCCTGACCTCCAATCACTCTCAGGCTCTACTCCTGGCCGCCGGTTTGCCCCGGCGGCCTTTTTGTTTTTTGGCCAATGAGTAGGTTGGCGGGCTCGCTCTGCCGTCCCTGTCTTGACGTTTTCGTCCCCATCCCTTAGGCGATGACGGTCGAAAAGTTATCGGCCGGTTGGTTATTCCGGCCCCTGCGAAAGCGGGATCAAGTCGCATAGTGCGAACCCACGGCACCAGTTCCTTACGAAAGGATGGTGCTTGTCTGGGTCCCGGCGACCCTGTCATCACCATCCATGACAGCGAGACAGACATGACCAACAAGAAGACCCTGATCCTGGCACAAGCGCTGATAAGCCTGATGATGGCTTTCTGCATGACCGGAATTTTCACTTTCCTGCCCTTTGGCGCCACCACCGAGTGGCTTGCTGCATGGTCCAAAGGATTCATCATGGCCTGGCCAATAGCATTCTGCCTGTCGATGCCAGTCGGCAAGATTGCCTTCGGCATTGCCGGACGTTTGATGGCGCGGGCTGCAGCTTAGCTTGGCAAAGGCGGGTCTCGCGGCCCGCCTCCAGTTTCACTCCAACCCAGCCACCGCCAGCACTTTGCGGAACAATGTCGGCAGGGCTTCACCCTTGAGCGCCTTGGGTTCGGCCCACCAGCCCTTATCCAACCCCGCTGAAGCGACCGCCGCGGACCAGATTTCGAGTTCGAGGCGGAAATGGGTGAAGACGTGGATGACCTGGCCGCGATGATACCAATCCCCTTCAACCGGATAGGCAACCGCGGGCAGATCCACCGCCCAGTCGGAGGTCGGGACTTCGGTCATTTTGGCGAGCAGCCCCTTGTCGGGGCGGGTTTGTAGGTACACGTCGCCAGCGGGGTCGGTCATGACGAAGGCGTGGCCCTTGCGCACCGGCCGTTCGGTCTTGGCGGCTTTGAGCGGATAGCGCGTGGGATCCGCCGTCTTGGCGCCGATGCAGCCGGGCTGGATGGGGCAGAGCATGCAGATGGCGGTGCGTGGCGCGCAGATCGTGGCGCCCAGATCCATCATGGCCTGGGCGAAATCCCCTGCCCTTTTCGGCACTGAAGCCTGGAGAGCCCCGCGCAATTCTTCCTTGGCGTCGCGGACCGGGACGGGCAGTGCGTAATAGCGGGTGAGGACGCGGTCGAGATTGCCATCGAGCACGGCGACCGGCTCGTCAAAGCAGATGGCGGCGATGGCAGCGCTGGTATAGGCGCCGACGCCGGGGAGGGTTTGCAGGGCCTCGGACGTCGTAGGGAATTTGCCGCCATGCTCGTTGACTACGGCCTGCGCGCAAGCATGCAAATTTCTGGCTCGGGCGTAATAGCCCAACCCGGCCCATTCCTTGAGCACGGCGTCGAGCGGAGCCGCCGCGAGGTCAAAAACCGTCGGCCAGAGGCCGGTGAAGCGCAGGAAATAGGCTTTTACCGCGGCGACGGTGGTTTGCTGCAGCATGACCTCGCTAAGCCAGACCCGGTAGGGATCGGGCGCTATGCCCTTTGCCCGGTCGGCCGGCGAGATGCGCCAGGGCAGGTTGCGGGCATGGTTGTCATACCAGGCGAGAACTGCGGCGGTGTCGATGGGGGCGGGGTTTGGCAGGTGCATGGCGCAGATTTGGGGGAAGGCTGGATTTCGTGCAAGCCCGAACCTACCGCCACCCCGACGCAAATGCTAAAGCTGGGCTAATGAGTGAAGCCAGCAAACCCAAAGCCGAGATGGAACCCAAGCGCCGCAATCGCTCGGTGACGCTGGGCGATGCGATCACCGGCGCGCTTGATCCGGTGCTGAAAAAGCGCGGCTTTGCCAGCCGGGACATTATTACCCATTGGCGGGCGATGACGCCCCCGCCCTATGACAAGGTGGCGATACCCGACAAGCTGGCCTGGCCGCGCGGGGAGCGAAGCGCGGAGGGGGCAACGCTCTATCTGCGCTGTGCGCCCGGCCATGCGCTGGCCATTGTCCATGAGGGGCAGGCCATTGCCGCGGCGGTCAACCGCTATTTCGGCTATGTGCTGGTGGGGCAAATCCGGCTATCGGCCGAGCCGTTCACCCCCGGTTCAGGGGCCAAAGAGCAAAAAACCATTCAACCGAGCCAGAGCGTGCAAGCAAAGGTCGGGGCCCAGGTGGCCAATATAGAAGATAACGGTCTGCGGGAAGCGTTGCGGGCATTGGGCCTCGCGCTCTCCAGCAGGTCGGAGCGAAATGGCAAATAGTGCGTTCACCCGCTAGTGATGAATGTGCCCACTTGCCGACACCTTGTGCCCGTGTAGTGTCCCGCACACCATAAAAGGAGCGTTTGCCGTGAAATTTACCCGCCGTGACACCCTGATCCTTGCCGCCGCCGCGTCGGCGCTAAGCCTTTGCGGCGTCGCCACGGCCAATGCCGCGGAAGGCGACGTGGTTGACCAGGCCAAGCTGATGGCGCCCGCCGGCGGCATGACGGACCATATGCAGGGCAGCGATACTGCTCCGGTCACTGTTATCGAATATGCTTCGCCCACCTGCCCGCATTGCGCGACCTTCGCCAATACGGTGAAGCCCGATTTCGTTGCGGCCTATGTCAATACCGGCAAGGTCAGGCTGATCACCCGCCCCTTCGTACGCAATGTGCTGGATGCGGCAGTGTTCATGCTGGCCGAGGCCGCGGGCCCGACCAATTATGACAATGTGCTGGCGACCTATTTCAAGACCCAGAACGATTGGGCAGCTTCGGAAGCCCCGCGCGACAAGATCCTCGAAATCGCCAAGCAGCTCGGCTTTACCCAGGAAACCTTCGACGCTGCCTTGACGAATCAGGCGCTGTTCACCGGGATGGAAGCCATGCGCGATCAGGCGCTCAATGACTTCGGTCTGCAGGGCACCCCGACCTTCTATGTCAATGGCAAGACGCTCACCGGTGACAAGACGCTCGAGCAGCTCGCTGCTGAAATCGATCCGCTGGTGCCTGCCGATTTCGTGCCGACGGAGCCCACTGCTGCAGCCCCTGCCGCGCCGGCAGCAACGCCTGCTGCTCCTGCCGCAACCGACACGATGGCTCCGGCTGCTCCCGCAGCCGAGACGGCAACGCCGGTTGCCCCTGCGCAGTAACGCCCTCAATCTGCGCCTCCCCCTCCCGGGGGAGGTCGCCCTTTGGGCGGGGCGGCCATGAAATTCTCCCGCCTCAAGCTGCATGGCTTCAAATCGTTCAGCGATGAAACCGTGCTCGTCATGGAGCCGGGGCTGACGGGCATTGTCGGGCCCAATGGCTGCGGCAAATCCAATCTCGTGGAAGCCATGCGCTGGGTGATGGGCGAAAGCTCATACAAGGCCATGCGCGCTTCGGGCATGGATGACGTGATCTTTTCGGGCTCCGGCAACCGCCCGGCCCGCAATACTGCCGAAGTCACGCTCGTGCTCGACAATACCGACCGCACCGCGCCCGCCGCTCTCAACAATGCCGATGTGCTGGAAGTCACCCGCCGGATCGAGCGGGAGGCCGGATCGGTCTATCGCGTCAATGGCAAGGAAGTGCGTGCCCGCGACGTGCAATTGCTGTTTGCCGATGCCTCGACCGGCGCCCATTCGCCCGCCATGGTGCGGCAGGGGCAGATTGGCGAATTGATTGCCGCCAAGCCGACCGCACGCCGGGCCTTGCTCGAAGAAGCGGCCGGTATTTCAGGGCTGCATTCGCGCCGGCATGAGGCCGAACTGCGCCTGCGGGCGGCCGAAGGCAATCTTGAGCGGGTCGATGACATTATCGGTCAGATCGACACTCAGCTCGAAACGCTCAAGCGCCAGGCGCGGCTGGCCAATCGCTACCGCTCGCTCTCGGGCGATATTCGGCGGGCCGAAGCCACGTTGTTTCATATCCGCTGGGTTGCGGCGCGCTTTGCCGAGAAGGAAACTGAGGCACAACAGGCCGTGCTAATCCGCGAATTGGCGGATGCGACCCATCTCGAATTGCAGGCGCAAAAGACGCTGGAAGCGGCCGATGCGGCGCTGCAGCCCTTGCGCGACCGCGAGGCGGTGACCGGGGCGGTGCTGCAGCGCTATACGATTTTGAACGAACAATTGGCCGAAGAAGCCCGCCGCGCCAGCAGCCGCCGCGCGGAACTGGAAGACCGTATCCGCCAGCTCGCCGCCGATGGCGAGCGCGAGCGCCTGCTAGTGGAAGAAAGCGAAGTCACGCTCGCCGCCTATGAAGAAGAATTGGTGCTGTTGGCCGAAGAGGGCGAGGCAGCACAGACCGATTTCGACCGCGCCCGCGGCGAATCCGAGGCGGCAAGTGCGGCGGTGAGTGCCGCCGACGCGCGGGCGCGTGCCGCCGCCGATGCGCTGGCGCAGGTGCGGGCACGGCGTGGCCAGGCGCAACGCAGTGCTGAAGATGCGGCCGGGCGGATTGCCCGACTTGGCCAGCAGCTTGCAGAAGTCGAGCAGGAAGCCAATACGATCGCCGCCAAGCTCGATGCCGATGCGACGCTGACCCTGAAGCGCGCGGCATTGGAAGAAGCGCAGGCGAGTGCCGCGACGGCCGAAGAAATGGCTCTCACGGCCGAAGAAGCAACCGCAGATGCCCAGACACAGCTCGATGATGCACAGCCCCGGCTGGCCGAAATCGAAGCGGCGCTGACGCGGCTGGAGTCGGAAGCCTCTACCCTGGGCAAGATGCTCAATGTGGGGGCGAGCCTCTGGCCGGCCATTGTCGACCAGCTCAGCGTACAATCGGGCTACGAAACCGCACTCGGTGCTGCTTTGGGGGATGACCTTGAAGCGTCATCCGACGCGGGCGCGCCAATGCATTGGTCGGTGGCGATCGAGGATTATATTGATCCGGCCCTGCCTCAAGCGGCCGAGCCCCTGTCGCGCTATGTGACGGGCAATGCGCTGCTCAAGCGGCGGCTGGACCAGATCGGCATTGTCGATGCCGTGGATGGCCCCGCGCTCATGCATGCGCTCAAGCCCGGCCAGCGGCTGGTGACGCTGGACGGCGCACTATGGCGCTGGGATGGTTTTGTGGCTGCGGCCGATGCGCCAAGCCCGGCCGCACAGCGCTTGGCGCAGCGCAATCGTCTGGCCGAGCTCGATGCCGAAATCACCCGCGCCCGGGGCGAGCGCAATGCGGCCAAACGCGATGTCGAGGCGCTGACCGCGGCCCTCACCACCGCGCGGCAGGACGAAAAGAGCCAGCGCGAAGGCTGGCGCATGGCCCAGCATGCCATTGGCGCGGCGCAGGCCGAAGTCGATCGAGCACAGCGGGCTATTGGCGATCTGACCACGCGTCAATCGGCGCTGGAGGAAGCCCGCGCGCGCCTTGCAACCAGCCTTACCGAGGCCGAGGCGATGCGCGAGCAGGCCGAGAGTCTATTGGAAGAAGCGGGCGAAGAAGGCGAAGCGACTGAAATGGCCGAGGATTTGCGGGCGGCGCTTAGTGCCGCGCGGGAAAAGGCCGATCAGGCCCGCCTCAAGCTGGGCAGTTTTGAGACCGCGGCGCGCATGCGCGACAATCGCCTCAGCCAATTGCAGCGCGACAGCATGGCCTGGACCCGCCGCCGCGACGGCGCGATGGCGCAATTGGCCACGCTCGATCAACGCAGCGCCGAAGTCACAGCGCAATTGACCAGCGTCACCGAAACGCCGGACGGTTTTGCCGCCCGCCGGGCGCAGCTGGAAGACCAGATCGAAACCGCCACCATCGAGCACAAAGCCGCTGGCGACCGGCTGAACCTGGCCCAGGCCGGCTATCGTGAAGCTGATAAGGCGCTCAAGGGCGCCAGCGATATTCTGGCCAATGCGCGGATCGAGCTGACCCGCGTCGAGGAGCGCATCAAGGGCATTATCGCCCAGCGCCAGCAGATCGAGCGGCAGATCGAGGAAACGCTCGATATTCCCGCCAGCAAAACGCTGGAAGTCTCAGGCATCAAGCCCGAGGAGGCCCTGCCGGCCGAAAGCGTCATCGAGCAGAAGGTGGACCGGCTCAAGGCCGAGCGTGAGCGGCTGGGCGGGGTCAACCTGTCGGCGGAAAAGGAAGCCGAAGAGGTTCAGGAAAAGCTTGACACCATGGTCAAAGATCGAGACGACCTGATCGAGGCCATTGCCAAGCTGCGAACCGGCATCCAGTCGCTCAATCGCGAGGGCCGCGCGCGGCTCAATGAGGCCTTCGTCAAGGTCAACGAGCATTTCCAGGAGCTGTTCACCACCCTGTTCGGCGGCGGCACGGCGGAACTGACCTTTGTCGAAAGCGACGATCCGCTCGAAGCGGGCCTCGAAATCATAGCCCGCCCGCCCGGCAAGAAGCCACAGACCATGACGCTGCTCTCGGGAGGCGAGCAGGCGCTGACGGCGATGAGCCTGATCTTTGCGGTGTTCCTGACCAATCCGGCGCCGATCTGCGTACTCGATGAAGTGGACGCGCCACTGGACGACGCCAATGTGGAGCGCTTCTGCAACCTGCTCGATTCCATGCGCCAGCGCACCAATACGCGCTTCATGGTCATTACCCATAACCCCATCACCATGAGCCGGGTGGATCGGCTGTTCGGCGTGACTATGGCCGAGCGCGGCGTAAGCCAGCTGGTATCGGTGGATTTGACCACGGCCGAGACATTTCTTGAGGCGGTTTGAGGTTTTGGGTCTGGGGGTACCCCGCCGCCGGTAACCCAAAATTGCCCAGAATCCCCCCGTCCCTGCCTCCACTTTGCCATGCTTGGGTGTGGACAGCATGCCGCACCCCCGCTCAAAGCCAAAAAGACGTTTTGAATCAACGAATTATGGCGCCGCGACGAATCTTGACACTGTGTTACCCCACCACTATGTTGCGCGCGACTTAAAAGGCGCCCCGGATTAACCCCGGGTCAAAGCCGGGCCGAGGGGAGCGAGCGGATGGCAAAACCGCAAGATACCAAAGGCCAGGATAGTGGCGCTGATGGGGTGACGCGCGATCTCGCATCGCGTATTGCCTCTGCCAAGCGGAGCCGCGCAGCCGAGGACAACAGAGCCTTGGCGAATGGTTCCCACGACACGAGCGGTATGGCGCGCGGCATGCGCATCGGCACCGAATTCGTGGCGGCGATCGTGATAGGGGGCATTCTCGGCTACCTGATCGATCTTGGACTGGGCACCAGCCCCTGGGGATTGCTCATCATGTTCATGATGGGCTTTGCCGCTGGAATACTCAATGTCACCCGAGCGGTGGCCGAATTGAATGCCGCATCGCCTCCCCCGCCTGGGCCTACAAAGCCTGACGCGGAAGACGACAAGCGGATTGAACACTGATGACGACGCGCAAGGGGCTCTGTTTTGGCCGGTACTGACCCGATCCACCAGTTTGTCATCGAGGACATGATCCCCATCCATGTAGGTGGCGATGGCACCGCAGGCAGCGGGCTGAACCTGTCCTTCACCAATTCGTCGCTCTTTATGGTGCTGACGGTTTTGGCGATCACCACTTTCGTGCTGCTGGCCTCGAGCCGCAAGCAGCTGGTGCCTTCAAGGCTGCAACTGACGGGCGAATTGGCCTATGAATTCGTGGCCAATATGTTGCGCAGCTCGGCCGGCACCGAAGGCATGAAATTCTTCCCCTTCGTGTTCTCGCTGTTCGCCTTCGTGCTGACCGCCAACATGTTCGGCATGATCCCCTACTTCTTTACCGTCACAAGCCACATCATCGTCACCGTGGCGCTGGCTCTGCTGGTGATGAGCGTGGTCGTGATCTACGGTTTTGTCCGTCACGGCTTCAAATTCCTCAAGCTCTTCGTGCCCTCGGGCGTGCCGGCCTATGTGCTGCCGATCGTGGTGCCGATTGAAATCATCTCTTTCCTGTCCCGCCCGATCAGCCTGTCTGTCCGACTGTTCGGCAATATCCTGGCTGGCCATATCACCCTCAAGGTGTTCGCCGGTTTCGTGGTGAGCCTGGGTGCAGCCGGTTTCCTCGGCTGGCTGGGTGCGATCCTGCCGCTGTTCATGACAGTGGCGCTGACAGCCCTCGAATTCCTCGTTGCAGCAGTGCAGGCCTATGTGTTTGCAGTTCTGACTTCGATGTATCTCAACGACGCGGTTCACCCTTCACACTGAGCGTTGAGTCCCTCAACGGCGGGCCCCGCCGGCAAACTACGACCCTTGAAAGGACTACAAAAATGGAAGCTGAAGCCGCAAAGTACATCGGCGCTGGTATTGCAACTCTGGGTATGGCCGGCGCTGCGCTTGGCGTGTCGAACATCTTCTCGAACTTCCTGTCGGGCGCCCTGCGCAACCCGTCGGCTGCTCCGAGCCAGACCGGTAACCTGATTTTCGGTATGGCCATGACCGAAGCTCTGGGCATCTTCTCGTTCCTGGTTGCCCTGATCCTGCTGTTCGTCGCCTAATAGCGGCGCGACTGCGTGCATTCTGCAGCCGGGGCCAACCCGGCTGCATTCTATCGTCCGGCTTTCCGCCGGCTGACCGGATTTAACGGGACCTCACCTGATGGTAACGCAAGCCTACGCCCAAGAGGCAGCAGCCCCGGCTGAAGAACATGTCGATGGCGCGGTCGATGCGACCCATGCCGATCCGGCGCACGCCGACCCGACCGCCGATACCCATGCCACCACCGAGGCGCATGGCGGCGAGCATGGCTCGGATATCTTCCCGCCATTCGACCCGGCGACCTTCCCGTCGCAATTGCTGTGGCTGGCGATCTGCTTTGCCGCGCTTTACCTGCTGATGAGCAAGGTAGCCCTGCCCCGCGTCGGCTCCCTCCTGGCCGACCGCAAGGCTCGGATCGATGCAGATCTCGCCGCGGCCGATGCGAGCCGCCAAAAGACCGACGCCGCCATTGCCGCCTATGAGGCAGCTCTCGCCGACGCCAAGTCCAAGGCCCAGGGCATTGCCGCCCAGACCAGCGACGCGATCAAGACCGAACTGGCCAGCAAGCGCCAGGCCGTGGAAGCCGATCTTTCCGCCAAGGTTGCGACTGCCGAAGCGCGCATCGCCTCGACCAAGGCCGAAGCGATGACCCATGTCGACGAGATTGCCGCTGAAACGGCGCAGACCGTCGTCACCCAGCTCGTCGGCGATATTCCGAGCGAGAGCGTCAAGGCCGCCGTGGCCAAGGCGAGCAAGGAGTAAGCATGATGGAATGGATGGACAATAGCTTCTGGGCCACTGTCGGGCTTGTTCTGTTCCTGGCGCTGATCACCTATTTTGGCGTGCCGCGTGTTATCGGCAAGATGCTCGACAAGCGCATCCAGCAGATCGCAGATGAACTCGAAGCCGCCAAGAAGCTGCGCGAAGAAGCCGCGGCCCTCTTGGTAGAATATGAGCAGAAGCGCGTCGCTGCCGAATCCGAAGCCGAGGGCATCATTGCCGCTGCCAAGGAAGAAGCTGTGCGTCTGACCGCCGAAGCCCAGGCTTCGCTGGCCGATCTGGTCACCCGCCGCACCCGCGCCGTCGAAGCCAAGATCGCCCAGGCCGAGGCCCAAGCCATCGCCGAAGTGCGCGCCCGCTCCGCCGATGTCGCCATCGAAGCGGCCCGCGCCGTGCTGACCGAGGAAATGGCCAAGAAGGGCGGCCAAGTCGTCGACCGCGCCATTGCCGATGTGGGCAATAAGCTGAACTGAGGCGTTCGGGTTAGTTAGATTGAGTTTGAGGGCGGGCCGCAGGGTCCGCCCTTTTTTGTTTGAGGTCCGGGCTCCTTTCTACCCTCGCCCCTTGTGGGAGAGGGACAGCAATTTCTTCGTTCAGAAGAAATTGCAGGGTGAGGGGTACTGCATTCGCCCATGCCAGAAGCACAGAAAGAGACCCCTCATCCGCCCTTCGGGCACCTTCTCCCACAAGGGGAGAAGGGAAAGGGCCCGAGGACGATTGACGCCCCTCAGAATCTCCACCATGGTGCCCTCACTGCGGGAGAGATTGGACTTTCTCCAGCGCCGAAGGAGCAACCGCCCCGGAAACTCTCAGGCAAAAGGACCGCAGCACAGCTACAACTCTGGAAAGCGGACCGGCACAGTGCCAGGTCCCACCGAAGGAGCAACCGGCGCTCAGCCGGGAAATCTCTCAGGTGATGAGGACAGAGGGGGCACGGAATTCGCCGCGAGGCGAGTGTAGTCGTGTCGCCTTGTTCATTTCCGGGAAGCGTTGATGGCCCAGACCTCAGCCGAAACTCTCAAGACCACGCCGCTTTATGAGCAGCATATTGCCGCCGGCGGCCGCATGGTGCCGTTCGGCGGATATTCCCTGCCCGTGCAATATGCCTCGGGCATCATGACCGAACACAAATGGACCCGCGAGCATGCCGGCCTGTTTGATGTCAGCCATATGGGGCCGAGTTTTCTCGAACTCAGCAGCAAAACCGGCGATGCCGACGCCGACCACGCTGCCATCGCGGCTGTTATCGAGCCGCTGATCTGCGGCGACATTGCCGGGCTCAAGCCCGGACAGATCCGCTATACGCTGCTGCTCAATGCACAAGGCGGCACCATGGACGACCTGATGGTCGCCCGCTCGCCCCGCTTCCCCGGCGCGCTCTATATCGTGGTCAATGCGGGGACCAAGGATGCCGATTTCGCCCATATCGCTGAGGCCGCCGGCGACCGCGCCAAGCTGACCCGCGCTGATGATGGAGCGCTGCTGGCCCTGCAGGGTCCCGAAGCCATTGATGTACTATCAGCGCTGCTGCCGGGCGTGGTGGAACTGGGCTTCATGCAATATGGCCCCTTCGACTGGAACGGGCACACGCTGATCGTTTCCCGGTCGGGTTATACCGGCGAGGACGGATTTGAAATCCTGGCGCCAGCCAGCATTGCCACCACCTTCTGGGACACGCTGCTGGCCGATGAGCGCGTCAAGCCAATTGGCCTGGGCGCACGCGACAGCCTGCGGCTCGAGGCCGGGTTGCCCCTTTATGGGCATGACCTGAACGAAACCATTTCACCCATTGAAGCGGATCTGGGCTTTGCTGTTTCCAAGCGCCGCCGCGAGGCTGCTGACTTTCCTGGCGCCGCTCGCATTTTGGCCGAGCGCGAAAATGGCCCCGCCCGCAAGCGCGTCGGCCTTATCGTCGAAGGTGCTCCGGCCCGCGAAGGCGCCGAAATCCTTGACGCCGCCGGCGCCGTAATCGGCGTTGTTACCAGTGGCGGCTTTGCCCCCTCGCTTGGCAGGGCCATCGCGCTCGGCTTTGTGCCGCCCGCCCATATTGCTATTGGAACCAGGCTGCAGGTCAGCATCCGCGGCCGTGCCCAGGCCGCCGAAGTCGTGCCGACGCCCTTCGTACCCCATCGTTATTTCCGCAAAACCACATCCAGTTGAGGGATCGCCATGACCACCAAGTTCACCCCTGACCACGAATATATCCGCGTCGAGGGCGCCACCGGAATTGTCGGCATCACCCAGTTTGCCCAGGAAGCCTTGGGCGACATCGTGTTTGTCGAGCTGCCCAGCGTCGGCAAAGTGTTCAAAAAGGGCGATGAAGCCGCCGTCGTTGAATCGGTCAAGGCGGCGTCGGAAATCTATGCGCCCGTCTCGGGCACGGTCACCGAGGTCAATGACACGCTGACTGGCGAGCCGGGCCTCGTCAATCAGGACCCCGCCGCAGCCGGCTGGATGTTCAAGATCGCCATTGCCGACGCCAGCGAGCTGGATGGCCTGCTCGATGATGCCGGTTACGCCGAACTGACGAAGTAAAGCGCGCCGACCCCGGCCCTTCCCAGGGCCGGGGTAAGCCGCCAACTGGAAGCCTGAGAGACCCATGCGCTACCTCCCCCATTCCGATCACGAACGCGCCGAAATGCTCGGTGTCATCGGCGCGGCCAATATCGATGCGCTATTCAGCGCCGTGCCCGCGCGCGCGCTCAAGAGCTTCGATCTCGGCCTGCCCGCCCATAGCCCCGAATTTCTCGTCGAAGCCCATATGCGGGCGCTCGCGGCCAAGAATCATGCAGGCGCAGACGGCCCGTTCTTTGTCGGCGCGGGCGCCTATCGCCACCATGTGCCAGCGACAGTGGATCACCTGATCCAGCGCTCGGAATGGCTGACCGCCTACACGCCCTACCAGCCGGAAATCTCGCAGGGCACGCTGCAGATGCTGTTCGAATTCCAGACCCAGGCGGCCAAGCTCACCGGCATGGATGTGGCCAACGCGTCCCTCTATGACGGCTCGACCGGCACCGCCGAAGCCGTATTGATGGCCCGCCGCCTGACCCGCCGCAACAAGATCGTGCTGTCGGGTGGCCTGCACCCCCACTATCGCGACGTGGTGCGCGCCTATCTCAAGGACGATGCGGATCTGCAAATCCTCTCGGCCTCGCCAGAAGGCCAGGGCGATATTCTCGATCATATCGACGAGACCACCGCCGCCATCGTGGTGCAGACGCCCGACTTCTACGGCCATCTGCGCAATATCAAGACCGCCGCCGACGCCGCCCATGCCAAGGGCGCGTTGCTCATCGTAGTGATCACCGAGGTCGTTTCGCTTGGCCTGCTCGAAGCGCCCGGCGCCTTGGGCGCCGATATCGTGGTGGCCGAGGGCCAGTCGATCGGCAATGCGCTGAACTTCGGCGGCCCCTATCTGGGCCTGATGGCGACCCGCAAGGAATTCATCCGGCAGATGCCAGGCCGCCTCTGCGGCGAAACCGTCGATGCCGATGGCCAGCGCGGTTTTGTGCTGACACTGTCCACCCGCGAGCAGCATATCCGCCGCGAAAAGGCGACCTCCAATATCTGCACCAATTCGGGCCTGTGTGCGCTGGCCTTCTCGATCCATATGGGTCTCTTGGGTGAAGCCGGGTTTACCCGCCTTGCCCGCCTCAACCACGCGCAAGCCTCAAAGCTGGCGGATGCGCTGGCCGGGGTGCCGGGCGTTGAAGTGCTCAACAAGACCTTCTTCAACGAAATGACCATAAGCACCGCCCAGCCAGCAGTGGCGCTTGTCGAACGCCTCGCCCAGCGCGGCATTCTGGCCGGCGTGCCGGTCAGCCGGCTGGAGCCGACCGACCCGTCCGTGGTCAATCTCATCGTATTGGCCGCCACCGAACTCACCACCGACGCCGACATTGCGGCGTTGACGACCGCTCTGGCGGAGGAACTGGCATGAGCATGAACAATCAGGGCCGCCCCACCGGCGTGGGCACTTCCGGTTTTGCCTCCACTTCGGGCTCGGCGCTGCTGCCCAATGAGCCATTGCTGTTCGAGATCGGCGACACCGAGCATTCGGGCGTCGATCTGCCCCATGTGACGATCTCGACCAACCGCCTCGGCGGCTTCGAGCGCAAGAGCCCGCTCGATCTGGCCGGCCTCACCGAACCCGAGGCCATGCGCCATTATGTGCGCCTGTCCCGCCTCAACCACTCGATCGACAGCGGCATGTATCCGCTGGGATCATGCACGATGAAGCACAATCCTCGCCTCAACGAGAAAATGGCCCGCCTGCCCGGCTTCTCCGACATTCACCCGCTACAGCCGGTCTCGACCGTGCAAGGCGCGCTGGAGTTGATGAACCAGCTTTCGCACTGGCTGATGACCCTCACCAATACCGCCGCCGTGGCGCTGACGCCCAAGGCCGGTGCGCATGGCGAGTTGCTGGGCATGATGGCCATCAAGGCCGCACAGGACGCGGCTGGCCAGAGCCATCGCAAGATCGTTCTAGTGCCCGAAAGCGCCCATGGCACCAATCCGGCCACTGCCGCCTTCCTGGGTTATTCGGTGAAGCCGATTCCAGCGCGCGAAGACGGCACGGTGGATGTGCAGGCGGTCAAGGATGCGCTCTCGCCCGAAGTGGCTGCGATCATGCTGACCAATCCGAACACGTGTGGCCTGTTCGAACCCCAGGTGATCGAAATCGCCCAGGCTATTCACGACGCCGGTGCCTTCTTCTACTGCGATGGCGCCAATTTCAACGCCATCATGGGCGTCGTCCGCCCCGGCGACCTCGGCATCGACGCCATGCATATCAATCTGCACAAGACCTTCTCGACGCCCCATGGCGGCGGCGGGCCGGGTGCCGGTCCGGTGGTTTTGTCGGAAGCTCTGGCGCCATTCGCGCCTGTGCCCTTCGTGCGCAAGGGCAGCAATGGGCTGGAGCTGGTCGAACATGCCGAGGGTGAAGCCCTGGGCCGCATCACCGCCTTCCAGGGCCAGATGGGCATGTATGTCCGCGCCCTCACCTATATGCTCAGCCATGGTGGCGATGGCCTCGCCCAGGCGGCGCAGGATGCGGTGCTCAACGCCAATTACATCAAGGCCCGCCTCGCCCACGCCTTCTCGGTGCCCTTTGGTGATTACCCGACCATGCATGAGGCGCTGTTCGATGACAGTTTCCTGGCCGGAACCGGCGTCACCACGCTCGATTTCGCCAAGGCGCTGATCGACGAGGGCTTCCACCCCATGACCATGTATTTCCCGCTGGTCGTGCATGGCGCCATGCTGATCGAGCCCACCGAAAGCGAGAGCAAGCAGACGCTGGACCGCTTCTGTGAGGTAATGGAAGAACTGGCGGTGGATGCCAAGAGTGGCAATGTCGAGCGGTTTACAGCCGCCCCGATGAAGGCACCCCGTCGCCGTCTGGATGAGACACGGGCGGCTCGCTCGCCTATCCTGAAATGGGAGCGGTCGGCGGAGACGCTGAAGGCGGCGGAATAGGCGGCACCGGAGTACCCCCACCTGGCCTCCCCCTGACAAGGGGGAGGAACCGCCCGGTGGCTGTGCCTCGATCCAGTCCCAAAAGTGGAGAGATTCCTCCCCCTATCAGGGGGAGGTTAGGAGGGGGTATCCCCTCCCGCACTCAAAATGTGAAGCGCCCTGCGCGCAATCAGCCCTTGGTATCGAAGCCCACCCAGATGGTGATCTCCTCGCCGCCCAGATAGGGAATGGCAACGTTTTCGATCACCTTGACGAATTCAGCCGACTGGGCGGGCGGGGTAATGGCGACGGGAATGGTGTATTTTTCCGAGAATACGGCGGCGCCATTGCGTTCCACCGCGAAGCGGATCGGGGCGTTGACGCTGTTCTGGCTGCCTGCGGGGCCGAGCAGTACGCGGCCAACCACGCCCATATTGACGGTGATCAAGCCGTTGGAGACCACGCAATTGCGCGAGCTTTCGTCGATCACGCCCTGATATTGCAGCGCCTTGGGGTCACCCACGCGGCCGCCGCCATAATAATACATGGCCTCCGAGCCCGCGCGCACCTTGATGGGCGGGCATTGGGTGGCGATGGCGGGCAGCGCGTTGGACTGGGCCTGGGCGATAGCAGCAGGGCTTGCCGTGGCGTTCTGGAGCGACTGACTGGCGGCCTCGCTCTGGCCGCCGCCAAACATGGATCCCATGGAGCAGCCAGCCAGCACAATGGCGAGGGGAGCGGCGGCGGAAAGGCGCAGCATGGGGAGGAAATTGGTCATCGAATTGGCTCCTTGCGCCTGGGGATCAGCCATTGGCCGTTTCGAGCGCCATCAGCATGGCAGGGGCACCGCTGGCATTGACGCCCGGGCCGTCTTCGACAAAAACCGCATCGGCCTTGCCGTTGCGGAACAGGATCGAGGCGCGGGCAAAGCGCTTGCCCATGCCCGAACCCGAAAAATCCTTGGCCAGGCCCAGGGCCTCGGCGAGGTCGCCATTGCCGTCGGCGATGAATTCGATCTTGCCCAGCGCGCCCGAGGCTTCGGCCCAGGCTTTCATCACGTGATGGTCATTGACCGAGGCACAGACTACTTTGTCGACGCCGGCAGCAACCAGCTTGCCAAGGTTGGCCAGATAGCCGGGCAGATGATTGACATGGCAGGTGGGCGTAAAGGCACCGGGTACTGCGAAGAAGGCCACAGTGCCGCTGCCGAGTACAGCATCGCTGGTGGTATCAGTGGCGCCATCTGCGCCAACAAGTTTGATCCGCACGGAAGGAACCGGACTGCCACGTTCGATCATTAAAGGATATGCCCCATGCCTATCGCCGCCCGTGGACGGCCATTTCCCTTGATAGTCCAGTGTTTCGGATATGCGGCTTTAGCGCCGCATACAAGGCCTATTGGCCTCTCCGTTCCCTGGGTCTCGTCAGTCCAGCGCACCCTTGATGGTCCGCGTGACTTCGAAAGCTCCCATATCGGTTATGAATGTGAGCTGAATATCCTGGTTTTCCAAGTCGATTGGCTCGCTTTTACCCAGGATCGGGATGAGGACTAGGTTGGGTTCCGGGCTTTTTTGCGGCGCCCCGAACAGCGGCTCGCCATTGGCCGTCGCCACGATCAGCGAGGCCGGGTCAACATCAGCATCGCCCAGCTCAATAGCGAGCATATGATCGGCACTGTGATAGCGCACCGAGCCGATGGGTGCGGCTTTGCCGTCCCAAGGCATGGGTGCCATGGCAATAGCCTGGCGGATGCGCAGGCCATTGGGCCGGTCGGGCTCGGCATCGTCCAGCCTCAGGGAAAAATGAGCTTGGGCCGGAATGCAGATTTCCGAGCAGACACCCAGGGTGGCGAAGATTTCCGCGTTGGGCGCGTCCCCAGACACCGTCACGGCAATCGGCAGAACCAGCGGGCCATAATAGACATAGTCGAGATAACCGTCAGTCTCGTCCCGCCTGGGATAGGGCCAGACAATGCGGTCATTGGCGAGCCCGGTTGAGCCGGTGAAATCGAGCGTGGTGGGCAGGCCGGTTTCGCCCGGCACGCGCCAATAGGTCTTGGTCGTTTCGGGCATGAATATCTCAAGGCCAAGCAGCGTCTTGCCATCGGGCTTGACGAGGCCGGAGCTGATCAGTCGCAGCTTCACGCCGGGGGCGACTTCCTGCCATGGCGTTTCGCCCGCTAGGGCGGGCGTGAGCGTGACGGCAAAAAGGGCAAGGGCGGATAGAAGCTGCATGAACACAGCCATTAGCGCACCAGGAAATGAAGAAATAGCTGACGGGTAATCAGGCCTTCGTGATGGCCGCATGGGCCTCTTGCAGGCGGCCAGCCTTGTCGCATGCGGATGGGACGCCTACAATTAGGCTATGAATTCGCTTGAAGGCCAGTTTCTGGTGGCCATGCCAGATATGGAAGATGAACGCTTTGCCGAAAGCGTGATCCTGGTTGTTGGCCATGGCAGCGAAGGCGCGATGGGGCTCGTGGTCAATCACGAATTGGCCAATCTGCGCTTTGCCGACATTATCGACGAACTCGATCTGGGCGACCCAGATGCCGTGATCCGCCTGCCCGACTCGATCCGCCAGGGCGTGGTGATGCGCGGCGGGCCGGTGGAAAAGGGGCGCGGCTTCGTGCTGCATTCGGCCGATTACACCAGCGGCAATAGCTACAAGGTCGGCGATGGGATTTATCTCACCGCCACGCTCGATATTCTCAAAGCCATGGCCTTCGGCCCACGACCGCAAGCAACGCTATTTGCGCTGGGATGCTGCGGCTGGGGAGCAGGACAGCTAGAAGACGAAATCCGCGACAATGGCTGGCTGACCGTCCCGTTCTCGCGCGACCTGGTGTTCGAAACCCCGGTGGAGGAGCGCTACAAGGCGGCGTTGGCGAGCCTGCATATCACCCGGGCGACTTTGAGTTCCGAGGCTGGGCACGCTTAGGGCGCTCCTCGCTTACCGCGCCAATTGCGCCGCCAGCTTCTTGCCAAACTCCGCACCCGTCATCGCCGCACCAAAGGCAAAACCCTGGGCATAGCGGCAGTTGAGTTGGCGGAGGCGTTCGATTTCGTCCAGCGTTTCGACGCCTTCGGCGATCACCATCAGATCGAGATCAGCGGCCAGACCCACCACAGCCTTGATGATCGGGGCCTGGGTGTGGGCGATGCCATTGTCTTCGCCCATCTTCACGAAGGGCGCGGGGATTTTGATGGTGTCGAACGGGAAGCGGTGCAGATAGCTCAGCGAGGAATGGCCGGTGCCAAAATCGTCCAGTGCCAAACCCAAGCCCAGATTGCGCAGTGCCTGCAGCATATAGGCGGAGTGCTCAGGATTGGTCATAACCTGGCTTTCGGTGATTTCGAGCTTGAGGTGCCGCGCCAATTCCTTGTCCTGACTGACCAGGTTGCGCATGTCATTGAGCAGGGTTTCGGTGGCGAGCTGGCTGGGCGACAGATTGACCGAGATGAAAAATTCCTCGGGCAGGCCGAACGAGGTCATCCAGTCCTTGGTCTGCGTCGCCGATTGCTCGAAGGCCAGGCGACCGAGCTTTTCAATCTGGCCGGAGCGTTCGGCCAGCGGCACGAATTCGTCGGGATTGACCACGCCGCGCGTCGGATGCACCCAGCGCATCAGGGCTTCGGCACCGGCCAGCTGGCCGGTCTGGATATCCATCACCGGTTGGAACTGCACATGCAATTCGCCCTGTTTCATGCCGCGTTCGAGGTCTTCTTCACTGGCGCGATTATAGGCCGAGATGGAGCGGGCCGAAGCGCGATAGGCCTCGATTCGGTCCCCACCCAGCCGCTTGGCGTAATACATGGCCAATTCAGCATCGCGCAGCACATCGGGCGCGTCGGCGGGGGCACTGTCATAGATGGTGACGCCGATCGACGCGGTCAGCGTTAAATCACGATCACCGAAATTGAACGGCGCCTTGAGCGCCTTGCGGATCTGCTCGGCCGTCTCAGCAATTTTGCCGGCGGCCTGTTCGGAGGCCAGGATCACCGCAAACTGGTCGCCGGTGACGCGAGCCACTGTGTCGAGCGGGCGCATGATGCGGGCAATACGGCGGGAAATCGCCAGCAGCACGGAATCGGCAGCAGAATGGCCGATACGTTCCTCCAGTTCCATGAAGCGGTCGATATCGATAAGGAACACTGCCGGCTTGGTGCCCCCCGGGGTTCTGGCGCGCACCAGAGCACGCTCCAGCCGATCGAGGAAAAGCTGGCGATTAGGCAGACCCGTCAGGCTATCATGCACCGCGTCATGCAGCAGGCGCTCACGAGCAGCACGGTCTTCGGTGACGTCCTGCAACGTACCCACGATGCGGTTGACCTGGCCATCGCCACCAAGGACGGGTTTGACCCGCATGCGGAAGCTGCGATAGCTGCCATCATGGCCGGCAATACGCATATCGGCGGAAACCTTGCCACGACGCAGCTCGACCAGCGTGTCGAAAGCCGTGCGGAAACGGTCGCGATCGTCGGGATGGACCCGGTCGAGCCAGCGCTTGATGGCGCCGCGCAGTGCCCCGCGCTTTTCGCCCAGGCGCGTCGCCAATTCGTCGCTGACCGAGACACGGTCACGCTCGATGTTCCAGTCGAAAACGAAATCGCCCGACCCGGTCAATGCCAATGCCCGGCGCTCCACTTCGGAGAGGGTGCCGACCGACACCTGCCCTTCGGAAAACGCGTGCTGCACCGCGGTAAAGCCGAGCAGCATGACGATGAGTACGAGCCCCCCGCCTACAGCCGGTTGAGCCACGTCATTGGAGACCTGGCCTGAAATCACCAGCCAGGAATAAAACAACCAGGAGATCAGGATGATCCAGGTGGGCACCAGCAGCACGGCGCGATCGTAACCGCGCAGTGCCAGCAGCAGGATGAGGAAGAAGCCGGAGAAACCCAGCATGGCCAGCACGAGCCGGGCAATGGTGGCGGCAATGGCGGGCTGGAAGAAGGCAAAGGCAAACAGCGCAAGGAACAGAGCGGCCAGCCCAAGCGCCAGATGAATGAAACGCAAATGCCAGCGGTGCAGGTTCAGATAGATGAACAAGAACCCGGCCAATGTTGTGGCTATACCCGCCTCCGAGGCGGCGCGCAAAGGCTGCATGCCCCCGGCTGGAATGCCAAGCAGGCGGCCCAAAACGCCAAAATCGATCAGCAGATAGATCAGTACGGCCCAGGCAAAGGCAGCCGTGGCCGGGAAGACGCCGCGCCCCTTGACCACGAACATGATGGTCAAAAACACCGCCGCCAGCGAGGCCACGCCCAGCACCACGCCGCGGAACAGGGTGAAAGAGTTCACGTAATCGCGGTAGGGATTGGGCTGCCAGAGGTAAAGCTCGGGCAATTCGGCCGAGGAGAGCTCGGCCACGAAAGTGACTGTGGCACCCGGATCGAGGGTAATTTCGAAGACGTCAGCTTCGCTATCGGCCAGCTTGACCGGGCGGATGCCGGCACTGGGCGTCAGCGCGGCGAGGCGGTCATTGCCCAGATCGGGATTGAACACGCCCGAATTGGGCAGGCGGAAGAACGGCGCCACCAGGAGGCGCTCGATCTGCTGGTCGCTTTCATTGCGCAGCGCGAACAGGGCGAAATTCGGATTGGTCCCCTGCTCGCTCGCCAGTACCTCAATGCGGCGGATAATGCCGTCTTCGCCCGGTGCGGTCGACAATTGCACGCGCCCATCCGCGCCCGGGGTGATTTCCACCACGGCGGACAGATTGACGGCGTTGACGTCTTCGGGGACCGAAATGACTTCAAAGGCGGCGGATGGCGCGATGGTGAAAAGCGCGAACGCAAGCCACACCGCGAGTGCAAAGAAAGGACGCATCAGGGCCGACTATATCCTGTGGTAGGCTTCATTATGGCAGCGATCCAGCGCGGCCGCGTTAACGACCCGCGCGCCGAAACGGCATGGTCTTGGCGGGAGCCCTCTTTGGTAGCGGGGAATGATGCGGGCGACAAGGTTACCGAAGTGTTGCCGAATGGCAACGGGTACCGGGCTAACAGGCAGTCATCGCGAGGGAGGCGCCCGCATAGCCTGACTGCGCCACGCTATCGCAGAGCTCGGACCATTCGCAGCCGGCACAGGCGGGCCGGATCTGCCCGGTGGAAAACGCAACGCGCAGGGCCATGAGCGTGGTTTGATCGAGATGAAAGGGCTTCGCCAGATCGATATCAACCAGCAGATCGGCGACGGCAAGGCGCGCGAGGCGATCCCGTTCCACCACGCTATCATTGTGGCAATGCGGCTGGCCGATACCCAATAGAGGCGCACAGACATCGTCGGGCCCGGCGACCAATTCGATCGTCTCCCCGGCGCCGAGCCGGACAATGATGGTATCGTAATTGGCCGTGAAGGCAGGGGTATACCCCCTGCCGACATAGGTGAGCATGCAGAGCAGATGGTGTGCCCGCAGCTTGACGGTCAACGCTTGGCCGCCACGCGCTGCAGGCCGGCCAAGGCCGCCGCGCCGAGTGCGGACTTGAGCACAGCGCCAAGCAGGAACGGCGCAACGCCGTGGAAAAAGGCCGGCTCGGCCCCGATCGTCACGGCAAGCCAGGCGCAACCCAATGCGAGGCAGGTAAGGTTGCCGGCAATGGCAGCGAGAAAGGCCAGTACCGGCTTGTTGCCATTCCAGCCCTGTTCGGCCAGCCAGCCGACAATGGCACCGGCGATCGGGAAGGCGAAGAGATAGCCGGCGGTGGGACCGGCAAAGTGGATCACCCCCGCTGCGCCGCCCGAGAGGACCGGCAGGCCGGCGGCACCTTCGATGAGCCAGGCCACAATGGTCACGCCGCCCAGGCGCCAGCCATAAAGCGCGCCAACCATGGCAACGGCGAAAGTCTGCATGGTCATGGGAACCGGAACCATGGGCACTTCGACATAGGACGATAGCGCCAGGAACAGCGTGCCCAGGGCGACAGCGGCGACTTGCCAAAGGACAGAGCGATCAGCCAGGCCAAGCGGACTGAAGCTGGGCCGGATTGTGGTTGCAGCGGTGTTCATGGGAGATCCTCGGACAATTATAGATAATTTTAAGTGACGATCTATTAAACGGATTTTTGGACGACGAGGCAAGGGCATTGGAGGGATTCTCATCGATCTGGATTCCCGATCCGCCTCACCCAACGATAGTGAACACCTTCCGCGTCGTCCCCGACGCCGTTCGAACCGGCTTCTGCCCGATCCAACGGACGTGCCGCGCCAGCACCGTCGCAGCCTCTTCGACATTACCGGCCCGCAAGGCAGCCAGGATCGCCAGATGGTCGTGATCGGTGCGCGCCTCCCAGGCCGATTGCCAGGCGGCAAAGAGGAACCGCGCGCTGACGGCATGCAGATCATCAATGGCACCGAGCAGACGCGGCATGCCGCAGGGAGCCAGCAGAGTGCGGTGAAATAGCCGGTTGGCGGCCTCCCAGGAGGCGACATCGGGCGAATTGTCGCCAGCATGGGTCGCCTGCTCGGCTGCCTCGAGAATGGCCGGCGTCAGATGCGGGGCAGCATGGCGCAACGCCAGCACTTCAAGCGCCGCGCGCATTTCGGCGATTTCCTTGACCTCGGCCAGATCGAAGGCAGCGACGCGGACGCCACGGCGCGGCTCGCTGATCGCCAGCCCCTGCGCTTCGAGCCGGCGGAAGGCCTCGCGCACCGGCACGTGGCTGGCGCCAAACTCGGCGGCGATATGATCCTGCCGCAACCGGGCGCCGGGCTCGAGATTGCCCGCAATAATCCGCTCGGCCAGGACCTTGCTGATCCGCACGGCGATGGTGTCGTCTTTGGGCTGCGCCATGATTTTATAGATAGTTTATTGCGTGGCGATTTGTCGAGGCGCTCAAACCAGGCGCCTGGTATAGCGCGCGGTTTCGTAGCGTTCCTTGGTCAGGCCGAACAGCACATGATCTTCCCAGCGGCCGTTGATCTGCAGGTACTTTTCCGCGAAACCCTCTTCGACGAAGGCGTTCTTCTCCAGCACGCGACGCGAAGCGACATTGCCGGGCAGGAATGCCGCATGGATGCGGTGCAGGTCGAGCGTGTCGAAAACGAAGGGCAGACTGGTGGCGACGGCTTCGCTCATCAGCCCCTGCCCCGCGAAGGGCTGGCCCATCCAATAGCCCAGATTGACGAATTGGGCGGCGCGGCGGCGCACATTGGAGAGTGTGATGCCGCCCACCAAAGTGGCCGCATCATCGGTGAAAATGAAGAAGGAATAGTCGCTCCCTTCCTCGGCTTCCTCGCGGGCCCGGCGGACCCGCGCGGCGAACACCCGGCGGCTGAGATCGGCCTCAGTCCAGCGCGGCTCAAACGGCCGCAGGAAATCGCGACTCCCCCGGCGCAGTTCATGCCAGGCCTCGTAATCGCCCATTTGCGGCAGGCGCAGCAGCACCCGCCGGCCGCGCAGGGCGATCAACGGGACCGGCGATGACCAGGGCCAGAGCATGAGGCTTATCGCTTGAGATGATCGCCGATGGCACCGACATCGACCAGCCGGTCAACCGGCCCGATGCCCGCCAGGGTCGGCAAGCCGCTGGTGAAGATCTGCTCGGCCACTTCCTGCACGCGCTTGGTCGTGATGGCGTTGATGCGATCGACGGTTTCCTGCATGGGGATGGGACGACCCCACAGGATCTGCTGGCGCGCCAATTGGCCGGCGCGAGCGGAGGGGCTTTCGAGCGACATCAACAGGCCTGCCCGGATCTGGTTGCGGACGCGGATAACTTCATCGTCCGCGATAGACTGGGTGGCGCGCTTGAGTTCGTCCAGCACGACGGGGACCAGGTCGGCCACTTCGTCCTCGCCGGTCGCTGCCGCCACGCCGAACACGCCGCTATCGGCAAAGGCCCAGTGGAAGGAATAGACCGAATAGCAGAGGCCCCGCTTTTCGCGCACTTCCTGGAACAGGCGCGAACTCATGCCGCCGCCCAGAATGGAGGCCAGCACCTGGGCTGCGTAGAACCCGTCGGCATTATAGGCACGGCCTTCAAAGCCTATGACGATATGGGCCTGTTCGTGGTCGGAAATCAGCCGCTCTTCGCCGCCCTGATATTCGGCGCGCTGGGGCGCGGGGGCGCCATTGGGCTTGAGATCGGCAAAGCGCTGCTGGGCCACATGGACCAGTTCGTCATGATCGACATTGCCGGCCGCCGCCATCACCATATGGTCGCCCACATAATTGCGGTTCATATATTTGCGGATGGTATCGGGATTGAATTCGCGCACCGAATCCACCGTGCCCAGAATGGTGCGGCCGATGGGCTGGGTGGGGAAAGCTGCAGCCTGGAACAGGTCGAAAACGTGATCGTCGGGATTGTCCCGGGCGGCGCCGATTTCCTGCACGATGACCTGCTTTTCGCGGGTCAGCTCGTCTTCCTCGAAGCGGGAATTCTGCAGGATATCGGAGAGGATATCGGCGGCCAGCACCACATCTTCCTTGAGCACGCGGGCGAAATAGCCGGTGTGCTCGATCGAGGTCGCCGCATTGAGATCGCCACCGACATTTTCGATGGCCTCGGCGATTTCGAGCGCCGTGCGCGTGGTCGTGCCCTTGAAGGCCATATGTTCGAGCAAGTGGGAAATGCCGTGTTCGGCCTTGCGCTCGCAGCGCGCACCGGCCTTGACCCAGACCCCGAGCGAAGCGCTCTCCAGGTGCGGCATGTCGTCGGTCAGCACCACCATGCCGTTGTCGAGGGTCGTTGATTGCAGGCTCAAATGGGTCCTCCTGGCACGGCGCGACCCGGAGGCCGCATGTGCCCCAAAGTCGTCCTAGGCAGCGCGCGTACGCGCCGCGATGAAGTCTTCGACCAGTGACTGGTCATTGGCAAGCACGGTCAGCCGCTCCTCGCGGCCATAAAGATCGCCCAGCCAGGCCGGCAAAGCCGGTTCGATCCCCGAGGCATCCTTGACGGCAGCGGGGAATTTAGCGGGATGGGCCGTAGCCAGCGTAACCATAGGGGTCGCCGACCAGGCCTGCGCGCGGGCCACATGCACGCCGACGGCGGTATGGGGATCGAGCAGGTAATCCGAACTCTTGAGGGTCGCGGCGATCGTCGCGCGCGTCTCCGCCTCGCCGGTAGTGCCGGCGGCAAAGTCGCGGCGGATATTTGCCAGTGCGGTCTCGGGCAGGGCAAAGCCGCCCGATTGCTTGAGGCTATCCATCATGCGCACAACCGAAGTCGCATCGCGCCCGGCCGCTTCGAACAGCAGGCGCTCGAAATTGGACGAGATCTGGATATCCATGGATGGGCTGATGGTGGGCGACACGCCCTCCATCTCATAGCGGCCGGTGTCCATGGTGCGGCGCAGGATATCATTGGCATTGGTGGCAATGATCAGCCGCTCGATCGGCAGACCCATGGCCTTGGCGCAATAGCCGGCAAAGATATCGCCGAAATTGCCGGTCGGCACGGTGAAGCTGACCTTGCGGCGGGGGCTGCCCAGCGACACGGCGGCCGTCACGTAATAGACGATCTGCGCGACGATGCGGCCCCAATTGATGGAGTTGACGCCCGACAGGCGCACCGAGTCGCGGAAGCGGTGATTGTTGAACATGGCTTTGACCAGGTTCTGGCAATCGTCGAACGTGCCTTCGAGCGCGATGTTGTGCACATTGGCATCGCGTACCGTGGTCATCTGCAGGCGCTGCACCGGGGAGGTGCGGCCGAGCGGATGCAGGATGAAAATGTCCGTCGTGTCGCGGCCGCGGAAGGCTTCGATCGCGGCCGAGCCGGTATCGCCCGACGTAGCGCCGACAATGGTGGCGCGCAGGCCGCGTTCGGCCAGGATATGGTCCATGATGCGGCTGAGGAACTGCATAGCCACGTCCTTGAACGCCAGCGTGGGGCCGTGGAACAGTTCGAGCACGAAGTGATTGGGCTCCAGTTCCACCAGCGGGGTCACAGATGGATGACGGAAGCTGGCATAGGCCTCGTCGATGATGGCTTTGAGCTTGGCGGGCGCGATTTCGCCATCAACGAAACGATTGATGATGTCGAACGCCACATCGGCATAGGGCTTGCCGGCATAGGAGGCGATATCGGCGGCGCTGAGCTGGGGCCAGCTTTGCGGCACATAGAGCCCGCCATCAGCGGCAAGACCGGCCAGAACTGCATCGGAGAAACCGAGCGCCGGCGCCTGGCCGCGCGTAGAAACAAACTGCATCGAAGGGGAAGGCCCTTTTTAGAATTGTTGCAACCTAGTCAAACGAGGCCTGAACCGCAAGTTTGATGGAGGGGTGTCCCAGTAGACCTCATCCTGAGCTTGTCGAAGGACGAGGGCGTGGCACACATGCCTCCACTCGCCCGACCTCGTGGTTCGACAGGCTCACCATGAGGTCTCAGGAGGTTTTGGTGCTTGCCGCTGCCGCCACAACCAAAACCCCAGCATGACCACCGCAACGATCGCAAAGCCGTACCAGGTATAGGCATAGCCCAGATGGTTGTTGGGAAACTCCACCGTGGTCTCACCCCCCTGCGGCAATTGCCCCGGCGCGCCGGCGGGCAGATCGACATAGAAGGGCGCGAAAGGGGCCAATGCCGGATCGACCAGCTTGGCCAGCCGCTCCGGATCGCGCACCCATTCGATACGGTCCGAGGTATTGGCCTCAGGCGTCATGAAACCGGCTTTTTCGCCGGGGCGGAACAGGCCGGTAATGGTCACCTGCCCGGTTTCGCCTTCGGGATCGGTGACGGCTGCTTCCTGAAACGCCTCGGGCACGAATCCGCGATTGACAAAAACCGTGCCGCCATTGTCCAGCACGAAGGGGGTCACCACCCAATATCCGGGGCCGGAGGCGGAGCCACGGGCATTGGCAAGGCTGGTGAAGACGGTGACCGTCTGGTTGTAGCGGAAGGCGCCGGTCAACGAGACGGGCTGGAAATTCAGCGCTTCAAGATCGAGATCGCCCCAGTCCTGGGCATCTGGCACGGGAACCGGCGCCGCAGTCAGCCGCTGGTCGACGGCGGCGATGAGCGCTTCCTTTTCGGCCAGGCGCTGCATCTGCCAGGTGCCGAGCCAGACGCAGACGCCAGCCAGGGCCAGCATCAGCACGGCGAAAGCCCAGGTCATTACCGGCCCCAAGCGGGTTGGCGCCGGCGTGCTCATTGGTGGCCCTCATGGGCGTCGTGGCGGTATTGCAGGGCAACCATTGTCGCCTTGAACGGAGGCAACAGCGCCAGCGAGAGGATCAGCGTGGCCGGTATCCACAGGATCAGGTGGACATAGGGCGGCGGATTGAAAAGAGCGCCCACCACGATGGCCAGCGCGATGATCAGCGGCGCGACGAGGAAGATCACGAAAATGGCCGGGCCATCGCCGCTATCGGCAAAGGCAAGGTCGAGGCCGCAGGCCGTGCAGCTCGGGGCGAGCTTGAGATAGCCCTTGAACAATTTGCCCTCCCCGCAGCGCGGGCAGCGGCAGAGCAGGCCAGCCTTGAAGGGCGAAACTTGGGTCATGATGGTCCCCGGAAGAAATTGGGGCGCGGCCCATAAGACCGCGCCCCCCTAAATTTCTGATCGGCTCTGTTAGTGGTTGATCGCCACGCCCCACGAGCCCCAGACATAGATCGAGGCGAATAGGAACAGCCAGACCACGTCCACGAAGTGCCAGTACCAGGCGGCGAATTCAAAGCCCAGGTGACGCTCGGGCGTGAAGTCGCCGCGCTCGGCGCGGAGCCAGCACACGATGAGGAAAATGGTACCGATGGCGACGTGGAAACCATGCAGGCCCGTCGCCATGAAGAAGGTTGCGCCATACATGGTGGCGCCATCGCCGCCAAAAGCAAAGGCTGCCTCGGAATATTCGATCACCTGCACGCAGGTGAACAGCAGGCCAAGCGCAATGGTGAGCATGAGGCCCCAACGCAGGCCCTTGCGATCGCCTTCAAGCAGGGCATGGTGTGCCCAGGTGACGGTCGTGCCCGAGGTCAGCAGGATCAGCGTGTTGAAAAGCGGCAGGTGGAAGGCATCGAACAGCTCAACGCCGGCCGGTGGCCAATGGCCGCCAGTTGCCGTGACGCGGGCATATTGCTCGACGTCGTCAAAGCGGAAGAAACCATCGAAATAGGCCCAGAAGAATGCGACGAACAGCATCACTTCGGAGGCAATGAACAGCATCATGCCATAGCGATGGTGCATCTGGACCACGGGGGTGTGGTCGACGCCGTTATTGGCTTCCTTCACCACGTCGGCCCACCAGGCATACATGGTGTAGAGCACGACGGCCAAGCCGATGAAGAATATCCACGGGGTCCACTGGTGCATCCAGGAGATTGCGCCAATGGCGAGTACGAGTACCCCCACCGACATGACGAAGGGCCATGGCGAGGGTTCGACCATATGGTAGTCGTGATTCTTGGCTATTGCCGACATGGTTCAGCTTCCCCCGTTATCTGAAGCGTAGAAGGTATAAGAGAGGGTGATCTCTTTGATGGTGTCGAGCTCAGAATTGTCGTCAAGCTCGGGATCGACGAAGAACACGATCGGCATGTCCACGGTCTCGCCGGGCTGCAGCGTCTGCTCGGTGAAGCAGAAGCATTCGATCTTGTTGAAATAGACGCCCGCCCGTTCCGGCGAGACGTTGAAAATCGCCATGCCGGTGACCGGCTTGTCGGAATGATTGGTCGCCACATAATTGACGGTATCGACAGCCCCGATCCGGTCGGTGACGGAGGCGGCCGGCTTGACGGTCCAATTGAGTTCCGAGGACACGTTGGAATCGAACCGCACCGACATTTCGCGCGCGATGACGCCCTTGGGATTGCTCTCGGCCTTGCCGGGCGTGCCGCCAAAACCGGTGATCGAGCAGAACATGGCGTAGAGCGGCACCGAGGCATAGGCGAGCCCAACCATGCCGGCGACCAGGCCCAGGCACAGCATGCCGATGCGCTTGTTGCGGCGCGCGGCATCGGCAAAGGTGGAATGGGACAGGTCGGCCATCACAGCGCCCGGTCAAACAGGGCCGGACCCATCTTGATGATGGTCAGCAGGTAGAAGGTCAGCGCAAACAGCGCCAGTCCCAATCCCAGCGCGATCGAGCGGCGGCGGCGCACCTTGGCGCGCGCAGCCTCGATTTCGGGCGGCAGGATAACGACCTGGTGGATTTCGTCGGGGGCAGACATCAGGAAAACATTCCAAAACGCGCGAGCAGGTTGTCGGCCAGCAGGGCAAAGAACAGAACGAACAGATAGCTCAGCGAATAGTTGAAGACGACGCGTGCCGCTTTGCGCATCGGCACATCCTCATTGGCGCGATAGAGGCGCCAGGCAAGGAACAGGAACGAGGCCCCGGTGATCACAGCCACGACGGAGTAGATAATGCCGGCAAAGCCAAGCCAGCTGGGCAGGAGCGAGGAGACCGCGAGTAGCGCCGTATAGGCCAGGATCTGGAATTTGGTCGAGGCTTCGCCCGCCACATTGGGCATCATGGGGACGCCGGCAGCGCCATAGTCGCTCTGCTTGTAGAGCGCCAAGGCCCAGAAATGCGGTGGGGTCCACAGGAAAATGATCAGGAACAGCGCAACGCTTTCCATCGAGATGGTGCCGGTGACGGCGGCCCAGCCCACCATGGGCGGGAAGGCGCCCGCCGCGCCGCCGATGACGATATTCTGCGGCGTCGAGCGCTTGAGCCACATCGTATAGATGACGGCGTAGAAGAAGATGGTGAAAGCCAAAAGCCCCGCCGCGACCCAATTGGTCGCCAGGCCCAGCAGCGCCACCGAAAACACCGACAGCACGAGGCCAAAGACCAGCGCCTCGCCCCCGGTGATGCGGCCGGCGGGGATCGGACGATTGGCGGTGCGGCTCATGATGGCGTCGATATCGGCATCGTACCACATATTGAGCGCGCCCGAGGCGCCGGCCCCGATGGCAATGCAGATGATGGCGATGACGCCGATTACCGGATTGATGCCGCCGGGGGCAACCACAAGGCCGACAATGGCGGTGAAGACGACCAATTGCATGACGTTCGGCTTCAGCAGCGCGAGGTAGTCCTCCACGCGCGCTTCACCTGTCATTGCAGGCACCTTCCGATTGTCATGAATATAAGCCACTGGCTCTGCCTTTATCCGGGATTGGGCCGCGCTTGCGCGGCCCGGTGGTTCGCCGCGCTGACTAATGCGCGTTAGTCGAGTCGATCCTGGGCAGGGTGGTGAACTGGTGGAAGGGCGGAGGCGAGCTCAGCGTCCATTCCAGGGTCGTTGCACCATCGCCCCAGGGATTGTCACCAGCCGGACGCTTCTTCCGGGCGGCTTCCCACATGGCGTAGAAGAAGATCAGCATGGCCACGAAGGTGATGTAATAGCCGACAGACGAGATGCGGTTGAAGAAACCGAAGGCATCGGGATAGTCGATATAGCGGCGCGGCATGCCCGCAAGACCCAGGAAGTGCTGCGGGAAGAAGATCAGGTTCACGCCGATGAACATAACCCAGAAATGCGCATTGGCGAGCTTCTCGCTATACATCCAGCCGAACATCTTCGGGTACCAATAGTACCAGGCCGCAAAGATCGAGAACACGGCGCCCAGCGACAGCACATAGTGGAAGTGGGCAACCACATAATAGGTGTCGTGCAGCGCACGGTCCGCACCGGCATTGGCCAGCACCACGCCCGTCACACCACCAACGGTGAACAGGAAGATGAAGCCGATGGCCCAGAGCATGGGCGTGCGGAAGGTGATGGAGCCGCCCCACATGGTGGCGATCCAGGAGAAGATCTTGACGCCCGTAGGCACCGCGATGACCATGGTGGCAGCCACGAAATAGCGCTGCACATCCAGGCTGAGGCCGGTGGTGTACATATGGTGCGCCCACACCACGAACCCCACGAAGCCGATGGCCACCATGGCATAGGCCATGGCCATGTAGCCGAAGATCGGCTTGCGGCTGAAGGTGGAGACGATGTGGCTGACCACCCCGAACCCCGGCAGGATCATGATGTACACTTCGGGGTGACCGAAGAACCAGAACAGATGCTGGAACAGCACCGGATCGCCGCCTTGATCGGGCGCAAAGAAGGCGGTGCCGAAATTGCGGTCGGTCAGCAACATGGTGATGGCGCCGGCCAGTACCGGCAGGGCCAGCAGCAGCAGGAAGGCGGTCACCAGGATCGACCAGGCAAAGAGCGGCATCTTGTGCAGCGTCATGCCCGGAGCGCGCATGTTGAAGATGGTGGTGATCAGGTTGATCGCGCCAAGGATCGAGGAAATACCCGAGACGTGCAGCGCCAGGATCGCAAAGTCGAGCGCCGGGCCGGGGTGGCCGGAAGTCGAAAGCGGGGGATAGATGGTCCAGCCGCCGCCAAAGCCCAGGGCACCAGCGCCAGCGCCTTCAAAGAACAGGCTCATCAGCAGCAGGATGAACGAGGGCGGCAGTAGCCAGAAAGCAATATTGTTGATGCGAGGGAAAGCGGTATCGGGCGCGCCGATCATCAGCGGGGCAAAATAATTGCCGAAGCCGCCGAAGGTCGCGGGCATCACCACGAAGAACACCATGATCAGCGCATGGGCGGTAGTGAACACATTATACATGTGCTTGCCGGCATCGAGGGCGGCATCGCCATCCACGCCATAGGTCATGGCGGCAAGGCCATGGAAAATCTGGATGCCTGGCTCCTGCAGTTCGAGGCGCATGACGCCCGAAAGCAGGCCGCCGACAATGCCGGCGACGATCGAGAAGATCAGGTACATCACACCAATGTCTTTGTGATTGGTGGAGTAGACCCAGCGGCGCCAGCCGGTCGGCTGGTGCGCATCATGGGCGTGGTCGTGTCCCGTGGCGTGGGCTTCGAGGTGAGCTGTATCGGCCATTTTTGCTAGTGTCCCCTAAGCCTTACTGGAGCGCCGCGAGCGTCGCATTGGCGGCAGCATAATCGCCGCCCTCGAAGGCCGCGATAAAGGCCGCAAACTCTTCCTTGGTCACGACGCGCACCGCGATGGGCATGAACGCATGGTCCTTGCCGCACAGCTCGGAACACTGGCCGTAATAGACACCGGTTTCGCGCGCATTGAACCAGGTTTCGTTCAGGCGCCCCGGCACGGCGTCGATCTTGATGCCGAAGGAGGGCACCGCGAAAGCGTGGATCACGCCGGTCGGATCGGCCGTGATCTGCATGCGTACGGTGGTATCGACCGGAACGACCAGTTCATTGTCCACAGCCAGCAGGCGCGGCTGGTTCGGCTTCAGCGCCAGACGGCCATCGTCGCCATCTTCTTTCAGCATCAGCGAGGTCAGCGCGAGACCCTGATCGACATATTCATAATCCCAATACCATTGCTGGCCGGTGGCCTTGATGGTCAATTCGGGCGCCGGCACGTCGACTTCGCCGAACGAGAAAATGTTGGAACCCAGATATTTGCGCTCGCCATCGGGTGTCGTCAGCTGATCGCTGAGCACGCCGAACGAGGGAATGGCGATGACGATCAGCACCACGATGGGCAGCACGGTCCACACCACTTCGACCAGCGTATTGTGGGTGAAGCGGGCCGGGGTCGGATTGGCCTTGGCGTTGAACCTGACGACAATGACGATCAGCAGCGCCAGCACGAAGAGTACGATCAGGCTGATCGTCCACATCAGGATGCCATCGTGGAACGCGGTGATGGAATCCATGATCGGGGTCACCGACCGCTGCAGATGGTACTGGCCGGGCAGAGGGTGTCCCGCCGCAAAACCCGCTTCGCCCGTTGCCTCCTGGGCAACGGCAAGGGCAGGCATCAGCGCCATGGCGGCGGCCGACACGGCTCCCATCCCTTTGAAGAACTGTCCGGTCACCACTTAACCCCCTAATCGACTGCCGTTGGTGCGCACGCGCCAAGAATTGAGGGGTAAAAAACAGCGGCATAGCTACGCCGCCCCGACTCAACCTCGGAGCGCAAAAACTCTGCGCAGACCTAAATCACATCAGAATGACGGAGTCTATTGGCCCGATTGAGCCGCTCGCTGCGTCATAATGTTCCCCCTCAGCGCAAGAACGCCTCACCCTTGCCGCAGTTTTGCAGCCATATTCCCAATGAATCCGGGCTTTGGTTGACTTGCACCCTCCCCTGTTGGAAACAGGAACAACCTCACGCGGACGCCCGATTCGTTCAGGAGAAGTGACAGAGTGAAGCCGAATTTGAAGCGTCTGGCCGTTGGCGGCCTTGCCCTGCTCGCCCTTGCCGGCGCGGCGGGCAGTTCCATGGGCCAGGGTGTGGTCAAGGCTCAGTATGGCGATTGGCAGATGAGCTGCGATACCCCGCCAGGCGCCAGCTTTGAGCAATGCGCGATCATCCAGAATGTGATGGCCGAAGATCAGCCCAATGTGGGCCTCTCCGTCATCGTGCTGCGCACCGCCGACCGCGAAGCGCGCCTGCTGCGTGTCCTGGCCCCGCTCGGCGTGCTGCTGCCCAATGGGCTGGGCCTTAATGTCGATGGCAAGGATATGGGCCGCGTTGCCTTCGTGCGCTGCCTGCCCAATGGCTGTGTTGCCGAAGTGGTGCTGGACGACAGCCTGATCGAGACGCTATCCAATGGCAAGGACGCCATTTTCGTGGTGTTCAAGACCCCCGAGGAAGGCATCGGCATTCCGGTGTCGCTCAACGGCTTCAAAGACGGATTTGCCCAGCTCCCCTGATCTGGAGTTTTGAATGACCGAAGAACAGCGTGCCGCCCCGCGCCAGCGTGTGCTCAAGGGCGGCAAGATCGTCATCAATGACGGTTTCTCGACCTTTCAGTGCACCGTGCGCAATCTTTCCGAAACCGGCGCGCGGCTTAAGGTCACCAGTATTATCGGCATTCCCGACACGTTCGAACTCGTCATGGACGACGGCCGCAAGCATGCTTGCACCACCGCCTGGAAGACCGCGACCGAAATCGGCGTCAAATTCGGCTGATCAATCCCTAAAACAAAAAAGCCGGACAAGTGCCACGGCACTGTCCGGCAAGTCATCAGGAAACGGGACCGGTGGCAAAACCGGCCCGGGAGATGGCACGCGCACTCCAAAGGAAATGACCGTACCAACAGAATAGCGCCGGCCGCATGGGTAGCCGGCGCAAAGGCAATTTCAGGGGACCGCGGGTTCAAACGGAATCAGAACCCCATACCCCCATCTCCTTGTTGCCGCTCAGATTTGGTCCGAAACATGGCAACAGGTTTTACGCGATCCTAGCGCCGGGCGTTGCTGGCGCGCGCCGTATTGAGCGCCAGGCCTGCTGCCGGACCGCGCTTGTGCATGGCATCAACAACATCCTGGCGGGTAATGCCCAGGTCATTGAGCCGGGCATGGTCCAGCTCAAGCAGGCTCGCCAGCGCGGTCCGGCGGGTTCGGGCTGCCTGCGCCTTGGCGATCCAGCGCATGAATGCGGCAAAGGGACGAAAGGGCGTGGCGGCCGCGACTGACCGCTCGCCGGAAAGCGAGAGAGCCATGAAAAGTCTCCAAGATGTGGTTTTGCCGAAGGGAGGCCGGCGAGGCTGGCGCGGTGTCGTTTCGCGTCGATAGTGATGTAATAGCGCACTGGACTTCCATTCGTCTAACAAATAGATTTCATCCGATCTATCAATTTGAGTGATGAGGTATCGGAATGACCGCCCCTCTCGATCTGGACCAATTGCAGAGCTTCTGCGCCATTGCCGATTGCGGCAGTTTCACCGAGGCGGCCCGCCGGGTGAACAAGACCCAGTCGGCCGTATCCATGCAGATCAAGCGCCTCGAGGAGCGGCTGGGCCAGCCGCTTCTGACGCGCGACGGCCGCACGGTCGCTTTGACCAGTCAGGGCGAAGCGCTCTATGCACGGGCGCGGCGCATGTTGCGCACCAATGCCGAAATTCTCGACCATTTCTCCGATGGGGACCTGGCCGGTCAGATCCGCTTCGGCGTGCCGGACGATTACGCCGTACGCCTCTTGCCCGTCATCCTCTCCAGCTTCCAGCGCACCCATCCCAAGATTGCGGTGGATGTGGCCTGCATGGCGTCCGAAGATTTGCTCTCGGGCATGCGATCGGGGCGATATGACATCATCGTCTTCACCCAGGGCACCGAGCAGAATTACGGCGAACTGTTCCGCACCGAGAAAATGTACTGGGTGGCCAGCCATGGTGGGCGGGCCCTGGCCAGCGAACCCCTGGCCATTGCCTGCGGCTCGCCGGGCTGCATCTGGCGCAAAAGCGCCATGGAGGCATTGAACCGCGACGGTACCGATTATCGCGTCGCCTATACCTCCTCCAATGCCACCGCCATTTCGAGTGCGGTGCTGTCGGACCTGGCCGTGGGCTTCCTGCCGGAAAGTGCCATGCAGCCGGGCATGCGCGTGATCAGCGAAGATATGGGCCTGCCACGCCTGGCCGACGCCGAAATCGCCCTGATGCGCGCCAGCCACGCCTATGGCGGCATCTACGACGCCCTGGCCAACCACATCGTACAGTCCATGGGCAATCTGGAGCCCGCCCCCGCCCATGCCGAGGCGGCTGAGTAGCCGCATATCCAACGGCCTATCAGGTCCATATCCCTCCTCCCCACAATTCTCCCTCGGGCTTGACCCGAGGGCCCCTCCCAACCCGGCACAAGCGGCGAGCGACCCTCGGGTCAAGCCCGAGGGAGAATTGTGGATGTGGAGAGCATCGCGCCAAATGACGCGACCCTTGACCTCCTCCGCCAATTGCCGCACCAGAGTGGCATGTCCGATGCCCTCACCAATGCTGCCGAATTTACCGTTTCCGAGATCGCCCAGGCGGTCAAACGCACGGTTGAGGATGAATTCGGGCATGTGCGGGTGCGCGGGGAAATCTCCGGCTATCGCGGGCAGCACTCCTCGGGCCATGCCTATTTCACGCTCAAGGACGAGAATGCCTCGATCGACGCGGTGGTGTGGAAGGGCAATTATGCCAAGCTGACCTTCAAGCCCGAGGAAGGGCTCGAAGTGATCGCCACCGGCCGGCTGACCACCTTCCCGCGCTCCTCGAAATACCAGATCGTCATCGACAATATCGAGCCGGCCGGCGCTGGCGCCCTGATGGCGCTGCTCGAAGAGCGCCGCAAGAAGCTCCTCGCCGAAGGGCTCTTCGCGCGCGAGCGCAAGCGCGACCTACCCTATCTGCCGCGCATCATCGGCGTCGTCACTTCGCCCACCGGCGCGGTGATCCGGGATATCCTGCATCGCCTCAATGACCGCTTCCCCAGCCATGTGCTGGTCTGGCCCGTGCGCGTACAGGGCGACACCTGCGCGCCCGAAGTGGTCAATGCGATCGAGGGCTTCAATGCGCTGCTGCCCAATGGCCCCATTCCCCGCCCCGATATCCTGATTGTGGCGCGCGGCGGCGGCTCTATCGAAGACCTGTGGGGCTTCAACGAAGAAGCCGTGGTGCGTGCGGTTGCAGCCAGCGCCATTCCGATCATTTCGGCCGTGGGCCACGAAACCGATACGACACTGATCGACTACGCCTCGGATATGCGCGCGCCCACCCCCACCGCCGCCGCCGAGGCGACCGTGCCGGTGCGGGCCGAGCTGATCGGCTATGTCGACGATCTGGGCGGCCGCCAGCGGCAGGCCGCGCGGCGGCTGACGCTGAGCGCCCGCGACCGGTTGCGGGCGGCGACGGCCGGGCTTCCCCGCCCGGCGGATCTCGTCGCCACCCAACGCCAACGCCTCGATCATGCGGCGAGCAATCTGGGCGCGGCCTTGCGCCATTCGGTGCAGGCCCAGCGCGTGCAACTTTCGCGCATCGAGCCGCGGCTGGTGCCGCAATTGCTGGCGCGCCGCCAACTCGAAATGGCCGAGCGGCTGGGTAATCTCGCCCTGCGCGGCGATGCGGGCCTGCGCAAAACCGTGGAACGTGCCCGGCTGACCCACGATCCCCGCGCCGAACGGCTGGCCAATGCCGCGCTGCGCCTCGTGGAACGCAAGCGCGCCTTGCTCGAGGCCATCGGCCCCAAGCTCTCGCCCAATGCCCTGCGGGCCGAATTGCGCCATTCGCGCAGCCAATTGACGCCGTTGGCAGCAAATCTGCTCACCAGCGTCAACCAGGCCATGGCCGGCCGCCGCTCCGCCCTCAGCCAATCGTCCAAACTCCTGCTCTCGCTCAGCTATAAAAGCGTGCTGGCGCGTGGCTATGCCGTCATCAAGGACGAGGCTGGCAATCTGGTGCAGGACAGGGCGGCGCTGTCGCCCGGCGATGCGGTGGCGATCGAGTTTGCCGACGGTGCGGTGGGGGCTACAATAGCGGGCAGCCCGGTCATCAAAAAGAAACCGCGTCCGCCATCGGATGGTGGTACGCAGGAAAGCCTCTTTTGAGCCGGCAATTTGATCGCTATATCCAGAGACAGACTGTCAGGAAATCGGCCATGAACATTTTCGACAAGGGCTTTGTGCCCTCAGAAGCGGTGATCCGCTATCTCGATGGAGACTATGTGGTTCTCAAGCCCGGCAGTTTTGTGCGCTGCGCCATTTCCGGCAAGCCCATTCCCATCGACGAATTGACCTATTGGAACGTCGACCGGCAGGAGGCCTATGCCGATGCGGCCAGCGCCCATGCGGCGTTCGAGCGGTACGGCAACGGAGCCTGATCGTGGCGGAAGCGTCAGTCCGCCTCAGATATCTATTTATTTCCAATGGGCACGGCGAGGATTGGATCTCCGCCGCCACAATTGCGCGTCTGCCTGATTGGATCGAAGCGGAAGCCTATCCGATGATCGGGGCAGGCAATGCCTATGCCAATGTGTGCCGCATTGTCGGGCCACGGGCTAGTCTCGCTTCGGAGGGCTGGCGCAATGTGAAGGGCTCACTGCGGCGGGACCTTGCCTCTGGCGGCTTGCGCACCGTGCCCCCCGCCCTCTCCTTCCTGCGCAAGATGCGCGGCAAATATGATCGCGTCGTCGTGGTCGGGGATATGGTCGGGGTCTTGGCGTGCCTGGGCACCGGCCATCGCGACCTGATCTATCTCGATGTCTACAAAACCGGCGCCGCCCGGCTTTACTCCGGCCCCGAGCGCTGGGCCATCAAGCGGGCTTGTGCGACCGTGTTCTGCCGCAGTGACAATCTGGCCCGCACGCTGGAGCATATCGGGGTCGATGCCCGCTGTGCCGGCAATATCATGATGGATACCATTCCGAGCGGGGATTACGACGCCCGCTCCCGCCGTACCAGGCCAAATGCGGTCACGCTGTTACCGGGCAGCCGCGCGCTGACGGCCGAGAGCTTTGCGCTGCAGGTCGATGGCCTGCGCGCCCTGCCGCCCGAATTGCGGCCCGATATTTTCCTCGCCGTCGCCGGTAGCATCAATGTCGATGACCTCGCCAAAAAGACCGGGCTGCACCGCACCTCGATGCTGAGCGCTGAACCGGACGACATGGGCGAGCTGTCGGATGGGGACCTCACCATTCACATGGCCCGCGGCGGCGCCATGGGCAATCTTCTGGCGGCGTCGGATCTCGTGCTGTCGCAAGCGGGCACCGCAACGGTACAGGCGCTGGGGCTGGGCAAGCCCGCCATAACCGTGGTCAATCCCCGCGACCGGCGCTCGCGCTTCACCGATGAGCAGATGCTGTTCGGGGAGGCCCGCACGGTCGTGCCGCCGGAACCGGCAGCCATCGGCGCGGCCCTGCGCCATTTGCTGGAAGACGACAGCGAACGCCGGCGGCTGGCCAATATCGGCCGCGAGCGCATTGGCGGGCCTGGCGCAATCCACGCCGTGCTGGATCGGCTGATGGAGCAGTAGGCCCCCTCACCGACACGAGGAAAGCTCTGCACGCGTCACACCCACAGTGTCATTCCCGCGAAAGCGGGAACCCCTGTTTCGCTAAACGGAGGTTCCCGCTTTCGCGGGAATGACACTGTGGGGGAATGGGCATGGCGCAAACCACACCCTTCTTGCCCCCTACTTCTTATCCGTCTCCGGATCGAGCAGCCGGTGCAGATGCACAATGAAATACCGGGTCTGGGCGCTATCGACAGTCTGCTGCGCCTTCTGCCGCCACACCGCAAAGGCTGCAGCATAATTGGGGTAGACGCCGACGATGTCGACCTTGTCGAGATCGGCGAAGGTCACGTCCTCGATGCTGGACAGTTCGCCGCCGATAACGAGGTGCAGAAGTTGCTTGGATTCTTGTGTTTCGGCCATTTGGCGCTCCGTCAGGTCAGTGTCGTTTCCTGCGGCACCTCGGTTTCGGCCGGACAGCCATAAACCTTGATCAGTGCCGCATGCACGAGCGGTTTTAGGCTCATGTCGCCAAGCGCCGCAAGCGCTCCGTGGCGCGTATCTCGCTTGTTAAATTGTGGGAACCCCGTGCACACATCGGCAAAGCCGATACCGGCTTCGTCAAGGATCAATGCAGCGGCCGCAATATCCCAATCCTGGCTGCCCCGCCGCGACACGGCCGCATCGAGCTTGCCGGTCGCCACCTGCACCAGCCGGTAGGCCAGCGAGGGATACATCGGCCCGCGGGAATAATGCAGGCCCGACGATTGCATTTCCTGATGCACTGCGCCTGGCGCCGGGATCAACGGCGGCGCGCCAGCCCGGCGGCTGCGTGCAATCGGCTTGCCATTGAGCCGCGCCCCGCCGCCTTTAAGGGCATCATACATTTCGTCGCGCACAGGAGCATAAACCACCCCAGCCACCGGCACGCCGTTCTCGACCACCGCCAGCGACACCGTCCAGCTATCCTCTCCGCGCAGGAAGCCGCGCGTGCCATCGATGGGATCAACCACGAAAACCCGCTCGCATTCGAGCCGCGATGGATTGTCAGCGGTTTCTTCGCTGAGCCAACCATAATGGGGCCGCGCGGCCAGCAAGGACGCGGCCAGATAGCGGTCGACCAATATATCGGCCTCGGTGACCGGGGAATCATGGTCCTTGGTCCAGCTCTTTACATCGCGACGAAAAAAGCCGCTGGCAATAATACCTGCGGCCACCGCCGAAGAGCGGAGCAATTCGAGATCGTCGCTATAAATGCTGGGAGCAAGGGTCATTTTCCCCGCGCTTTTAGGCTGGCCGCCGGTTTTGAACAAGGCCAGTGCGAACACATTGCTTCGAGCGCCCGGGATAAGTGCTTAGCGCGGCGGCATAATTGGCGGTCCGGGCGCCCAAATCGGGCTGGTTAACAACCCCGTTCCGCAATCGGTTAATCGCTCCCTATACCGAGTCAGGTCCTGCTAACCCTCTCGGAAAACAAGATAAACTTAACCGAACCGATTAAGGAGGCAGGTAAGGGGACGCGCTAAGGTGGGGTCATAAAAGAGAGCGCAAAAAACAGCTCTTGAAGTTGACAGGTATAAGGCGGAACAAAAATGGTTCATGGCGTGGCGATGGAAGGTTCATCGGTCGTTCTGGCGTTCGGCAAGCCGGCAATAGCAGATCGCCGCTTCGTGGCCGCCAATGACAATGGTCCCAAGGATCCGGTCAAAACCGTCACCGTTCGCAGAATGCTCGAACAGAGTGGCGTCTCGATCAAGATCAAGGTGCCCGTCACCGAATTCATCGGCGTGGCCGTGGCGACCGCGATTTCCGAAGAAGGCGTGCTGATGAGCTCGATCGAGCTGGTCCATTCCGATAGCGAGCTGAACTACCGCGTGTTCGAAGAACAGGGCAATCACAACGTCGTCGCCGAATGGCAGAACTGGGGCAAGAAACTGCGCCTGCCGCTGTTCATCAAGGCGGGCGATGGCCAATACATGCCCTATAGCCAGCAGGTCGACGGCGTCATGCTGGGCAGTTCGGCCGGCCGCCGCAAACTCGCCGCCGACGCCAACCGCCGCCCCCGCTTCCTCAACCGCCGCAAACCCGGCCAGAGCGAAGCCAACTGATTTCTTGCCTCCAAAGCACGACAAAAGGGGTTAGCCAGTGGTGCGGCTAACCCCTTTGTCGTTTTTTGGCCGTTTGGGTGCGGTGGTTGCGGGGTAGGTTGTGCCCTTCGTCGGAACGATCGCAAATGGCACGGGCCTCACCTCGCCCCTCAGGGGAGAGGTCGACGGCGAAGCCGGCGGGTGAGGGGTGCGATGCTGCAACACTCTACAATGTACCAGCATCGCACCCCTCACCCTGTCCCTCTCCCCTGAGGGGCGAGGGGACGATGGAGCCGCTGGATCACTGCATATTCCCTGAAGCCCCCCCAAACCTACCAAACCCACTCCGCCAGCAGCGCCAGCAGCAGTGTGATACCGACATAGTGGTTGCTCCGGAACCGGGCCACAGGGTTACCTTGCTCATTGGCATCAAGCGTCCAGACCTGCCAGGCCAGCACCCCGGCGGCGATCAGCGAGAGCAGCGCGAACAGCAGGCCCGTCCCCGCCATGGTCGCCCCCGCAAGCCACAGCACATAGGCGGCCGCATAAAATCCACCGACGATGGGCTGCGTTTTGCTGCCGAACAGGCGGGCGGTGGACTTAACCCCGATCAGCGCATCATCCTCGATATCCTGCAGCGCATAGATCGTGTCATAGCCGATGACCCAAAGAATGCTGCCGAAATAGACCAGCAGGATCGGCACGGAAAGCCCGCCGGTCTGGCTGCTCCAACCCAATAGTGCGCCATAGGAGAAGGCCAGGCCCAAAAAGGCCTGGGGCCACCAGGTAACCCGCTTCATGAACGGATAGATCACCACGATCACGAGGGACGCGACCCCGGCGATGACAGTGAAGCGATTGAATTGAAACAGGATAATGGCGCCCAACAACACTTGCGCCGCCAGAAATACCAGTGCGCTTCTGGCGCTTACCTGTCCGGAGGGGATGGGGCGCGAGCGAGTGCGGGCAACCGCCATGTCGATGTCCCGGTCCACGATATCGTTGAACGTGCAGCCGGCGCCGCGCATCAGCAGGGCCCCAACGATCATCAGGATGCAGGCAATCCAGTCAAAGCCGCGCTGCGGATTGGCCACGGCAGCCAATCCCAACCCCCAGCCGCAGGGCCAGAACAGCAGCCAGAACGGAATCGGCCGGTCCCACCGCGCCAGCCGCGCATAGGGTTTGAGCCAGTCGGGGGCATAGCGATCCACCCAATTGCCGGCCTCTGCATCGGCCACAGCGCCGGTTGCGGAATTTGGTTGGTCAGTATTGGTCATCGCAGCTCTCGACACTGTGCCACGACCGCCTCCTTCGTCCTTCGACACGCTCAGAAGGTTCAGGATGAGGTCTGTTGCTAACTCCGTTGCAGGTCTACTGCGTTCGCCGCGTTTAGAGTAGACCTCATGGTGAGCTTGTCGAACCACGAGGTCGTGGCACATTGCCACTCTGCCCATGCCCCGCACCCACGCTTCCCTGCCGCGCCTGCACATCGAACCCGACCTTGCCGCCAATACCCAACTCACCCTGGGCAAGGACCAATCGCTCTATCTCGCCGCCGTTTTGCGCAGAAGCGTGGGCGATGAAGTCGTGCTGTTCAATGGCCGGCACGGGGCGTGGCTGGCCCGCCTCGCCAGCGATTCCAAAAAATCGGTGACGCTTGATCTGGTCGAACAGATCGCCCCGCAGACCCCAATCTCCGATCTCTGGTATGGTTTCGCTCCGCTCAAGACCGAGCGGCTCGATTATGTGGTGCAAAAAGCCGTCGAGATGGGCGCTGGCGTCATCCAGCCCGTCCTGACCAAATTCACCCAGGTCAGCCGCCTCAAGCATGAAAAGCTGGTGGCCAATGCCATCGAAGCCGCCGAGCAATGCGAAGTGCTGAGCGTTCCCAGGGTCGCCGCCGAGATCACGCTGGACCGTCTGGTCGATGGCTGGGCGACTGAACAGGGCGAACGCAAGCTGATCCTGGCCGATGAAAGCGCCGCCTCCGCCTCCCCGCTTGAGACCCTCACCGCGCTGCGTGGTCAGCCCATTGGCGTATTGATCGGCCCCGAGGGAGGCTTCTCCGACGACGAGCGCATCAAGCTGCGCGCTCAAAACTTCGTCATTCCGGTCAGTCTCGGCCCCCGCATACTGCGTGCCGATACCGCTGCGGTGGCAGCTTTGGCCGTGATTCAAGCGACCATCGGTGATTGGCGATAAAAGCCGATTGCTTTCGGCTTGCGCCTCGCTATGTTCGCGCCCAACAATGACCCCCTCATCGCAAGAGGACTTTAATGGCCGGCGCCGACACATATTCGCCCCTGATTGAATCGCGGGCCGACCTCATCGACGGCATGGCGCGGGGCAATAAGCCCGCCGAGCAATGGCGCATCGGCACCGAGCACGAAAAACACGTGTTCCACACCAATCCCCTCCGCCCGGTGGCCTATGAAGGCCCCAATGGCATTCGCGCGCTGCTCGACGGCGTTGCAGAACGCACCGGCTGGGAGCCCTTTTTCGACGAAGGCAATCCCATCGGCCTCTGGGATATGGAGACTCACGGCGGCATTTCTCTGGAGCCGGGCGGGCAGTTCGAGCTGTCCGGTGCCCCGCAGCCGGACCTGCATGCCACCGCCGCCGAGACTGCCGAACATATGCGCGTTGCCCGCGAGGTCGGCGCCCCGCTCGACATTCATTTCCTGGGCCTGGGTGTCACCCCGCTCTGGAGCGTGCCTGAAATCGAGGTCATGCCCAAATCGCGCTATGGCATCATGGCGCCCTATATGGACAAGGTCGGCACGCTCGGCACATCAATGATGTTCCGCTCGGCCACGGTGCAGACCAATCTCGATTTTTCCAGCGAAGCCGACATGGTCAAGAAGTTCCGTGTCTCGCTGGCCCTGCAGCCGGTGGCCACCGCGCTGTTTGCCAATTCGCCCTTCGCCGATGGCAAGGACAGTGGCTATCTCAGCTTCCGCAGCCATATCTGGCTCAATACCGACAATGCCCGCACCGGCATGCTGCCCTTCGTGTTCGAAGAAGGCTTCGGCTTCGAGCAATATGCCGATTATGCGCTGGATGTGCCGATGTATTTCGTCCTCCGTGATGGCCATTACATCAACGTCGCCGGCGAGAGCTTCCGCGATTTCCTTGAGGGCAAGCTGCCGCAACTGCCCGGCGAAAAGCCGACACGGCGCGACTGGAACTACCATCTGGGCACCATCTTCCCCGAAGTGCGCCTCAAGCAGTTCCTCGAAATGCGCGGCGCCGATATGGGCGACGAAAAGTCGGTCACCGCACTCTCGGCCTTCTGGGTCGGACTGCTCTATGACGATGTGTCGCTCGAAGCCGCTTATGAATTGATCGAGCCCTGGACCGACGAAGAGCGCGAGCATATGCGCCGCGAAGTCCCGCGCCTGGCGCTCAATACCCCGCATGACCGCTCCAACCTCTACGATGTGGCCGCCCAGGCCGTCGGCATTGCCGAGGCGGGCCTTGTGCGCCGCAATCGCCGCAACGCCAAGGGCCAGGACGAAACCATCCACCTGGCCCCGCTGGAAGAAACCATCCGCCTCGCCAAATCCCCCGCCGAACGCTGGCTCGAGAAATTCCACGGCGAGTGGAATGGCGATTTGACCCGGATTTTCAAAGAAGCCGAGATGTAGTTCCGGGGCTTGCCCCAATCCCACAACACCCACCGTTCTCCCTCGGATCAAGTCCGAGGGAGAACGGTGATTGGGATGGATTGAGTACCAAAAACCCAAAACCCTTGCCTCCCCGCTCTATCTCGTGCATCACCCCGCCAAGAGCGGCGGAGGGCAAAGCATGCGGGTTCTGGTCATTGGTTCAGGCGGGCGCGAACATGCCCTGGCGTGGAAAATCGCCCAGTCGCCCAAGCTCACCAAGCTGTTCATCGCGCCGGGCAATGGCGGCACTGACGCAGTGGCCGAAAACCTAGCGGTCGACATCACCGACCATGACGCCGTGATTGCCCTCTGCCACCAACACCAGATCGACTTCGTCGTGGTGGGTCCCGATGCCCAGGTCGTCGCCGGCCTCGGCGATGACATCCGCGCCGCCGGCTTTGCCTGTTTCTGCCCGTCCAAGGCAGCAGGCCAGCTCGAAGGCTCCAAGGGCTTCACCAAGGCGCTTTGCGACGAGATGGATATCCCCACCGCCGCCTATGGCCGCTTCGACAACGAAGCCGCCGCGCTGGCCCATATCTACACAAATGGCGCGCCCATTGTGATCAAGGCCGATGGCCTGGCCGCCGGCAAGGGCGTCACCGTAGCCATGAGCGTGGAGGAAGCCGAAGAGGCCGTGATCGATTGCTTTGCCGGGGCATTCGGCGCTTCAGGCGCCGAAGTGGTGATCGAGGAATTCATGGAGGGCGAGGAAGTCAGCCTTTTCGTGCTCTGCGATGGCACCAATATCCTGCCGCTGACCACCGCACAGGATCACAAGCGGGCATTCGATGGCGACACTGGCCCCAATACCGGCGGCATGGGCGCCTATTCGCCGGCCGATGTGATGAGCCGCGCGCAATATGACGACGTCATAGCCCGCATCATCGAGCCGACCGTACGCGGCCTCGCGGCGCGCGGCACCCCTTATCAGGGCGTGCTCTATGCCGGCCTGATGCTCACCGAAACCGGTCCCAAGCTGGTCGAATACAATGCCCGCTTCGGCGACCCCGAAACGCAGGTGATGATGATGCGGCTCGAGAGCGATCTGCTGGAGCTGCTGTTTGCCACTGCTACGGGTACGCTGGCGGGGCAGGACGTGGTCTGGAAAGACCAATATGCGCTCACCGTCATCATGGCGACCAATGGCTATCCCGGCGATTACGGCAAGGGCAGCGAAATCAAAAACGCCGAGGGCCTGAATACACCGGACCTGCATGTCTTTCATGCGGGAACGCGCCGCGATGGCCAGCGTTTACTGGCTGCCGGCGGGCGCGTGCTGAATGTCACCGCTTTGGGCTCGACCGTAAAAGAGGCGCAGCAGCGTGCTTACGCAGGCGTGGACCAGATTGTTTGGCCAGAAGGCTTTTGCCGCCGGGATATCGGCTGGCGGCAAATTGCCAGGGAATCCACCATATCGGCGTGAACTCTTTCGCAATCCGCTCCACCTACCCTATCTATCATCCGGGAAGATGCCGCCGCGACGCCCGCTGACCCCGCTGCAAATCCGGGGCAAGGCGCTGGCGGGCAGGCTTCGCCCCGATGGCAAGGAGCGGGCAAGAGTGAGCACGGCAGCCGGACCACGCATCGGAGTAGCCCTTGGCGGTGGGTCGGCGCGCGGGCTGACGCATATTCCCTATATCGAGGCGATGGACGAGCTGGGGATCAAACCTGCGGTCATTTCGGGTACGTCGATCGGCGCGCTGATCGGGGCCGGCTGGGCCGCCGGCATGAGCGGTGCCGAGCTGCGCGAGCATTCCTTCAATGTGCTGGGCACGATGAAGATCATCGCCGGCAAGCTCTGGGCCACCCAGATACGGGGCATTAGCGGCATCCTCAAGAACGGCATTTCGATGCAACTCGACGCCACTCATGTGGTGGATGCCTTCACCCCCGCCGATTTTCCGCGCGAGTTCAAAGACCTCAAGATCCCGCTTTATGTGGTGGCGACCGATTTCCAGTCCTGGCATCAGGTCGTGTTCAATTCCGGCCTGTTGCGCCCCGCCATCGCCGGTTCGATCGCCATTCCGAGCCTGTTCCGGCCCGTGGTCTATGCCAACCACATTCTGGTCGATGGCGGTGTGGTCAATCCGCTGCCTCTCGACCAGGCCGATATCGACACCGACTTTTTGATCGGCATCGACGTCAATGGCGACCCGTCCGAAGGCATTGCCAAGACCGATCACAAGCCGCTCGACGTCTGGTTCGGCTCAGCCCAGATCATGATGCATTCGCTGACCGCCCATATGATGGCGGCCTATCCCCCCGACATCTATATCCGCCCCCACGTCACCAATTTCGGCGCGCTGGAATTCTGGCGCGTCCGCGAAATCGTCGCCAATGCCGAGCCGGAGAAAGAGCGTTTCAAGCGGATGCTGGAGACGAAAATCGAGGCCTATATCCAGGGCAAGGTGCCGGTAATCGAGAGCAATTGAGGGGTGCCCGCTCCCCCGTACACTCCCACTACTCTCTCCCCACCCACCGTTCTCCCTCGGGCTCGACCCGAGGGCCCCTCACAGCTTGCGCCGGGCATGGTGCGTAACCTTGCAGGCCTCGGGTCGAGCCCGAGGGAGAGCCGGTGATTGGAATAGAACGGTAGGATACCCGCCCTATACCTCGCGCGGATCAACATCCGCGGTGTAATCCACCCCACCCAGCCCAAAGCCGAACAGCTTCAAGAACTCGGCGCGATACATCTTGAGATCCGCCAGCTCCGGCAGCGTCTCGGTCGACAGCAGCGGCCAGCGGCGGACCATTTCGGCCTGCACGGTCGGCGACAGCTCCCAGTCATCAACACGCAGGCGGTGCGCTTCGTCGATCACCGGATCGGCCAGCTTGGTGCGGAACAGGCGGTCGATCTGCTCGATCGTGCCTTCGTTCAGGCCCATCTCGGCCATCACCTTGAGCAGCAATGTGCCATAGAGCGGCACCACCGGAATGGCCGAACTGGCCTGGGTCACCACGGCCTTGAGCGCCACGACATAGGCACTCGTGTCCCCAAAGCGGCCGCGGATTTCCCCGGCAGCACGGTCGAGATCGGCCTTGGCCACGCCCAGCGTGCCCTTGTGGTAGATCGGCCAGGTCAGCTCGCTGCCCAGATAGGTATAGTTGAGCGTGGTGAAGCCATCGGCCAGCACGCCGGCATCGGCCAGGGCCGAAATCCACAGCTGCCAGTCCTCGCCACCCATCACCTTGACGGTTGCGGCGGCTTCTTCGTCCGTCGCCGGCTCGATCACCACTTCGGAGACTTCCCCGGTGGCGGTATTGAGCGTCTTGGCGGCAACGGCGGCGCCGAAGGGCTTGATGGCCGAGCGATAGGTTTCCCCGGTCGCCGGATCGGTGCGCACGGGCGAGGCCAGGCTATAAACGATCAGATCGACCTGGCCGAGATTGCTGCGGATCGCTTCAATCGTCTCGGCCTTGATGGCGTCTGAGAATGCATCGCCTTCAATGGTCAGCGCCAGCCGGCCCGCGGCCTTGGCGCGCTGCTCGAAGGCGCGGTTATTGTACCAGCCGGCGCTGGCAGTCTTGTTTTCCGCCGGCGGCTTTTCAAACGAGACGCCAATCGTATCGGCGCCGCTGCCAAAGGTCGTGACGATGCGTGAAGCCAGCCCATAGCCGGTCGAGCAGCCCAGCACCAGCACCCGGCGACGGGCCGATGGGATCTCGCCCTTGACCACGACATGGTCGATCTGGCGTTGAACATTGGTGGCGCAGCCGACGGGATGCGCGGTGGTGCAGATGAAGCCGCGGATTTTGGGCTCGATGATCATGGGCTTGGGCTCCGAATGGTCTTGGCTTTGCCAATAGCGCGCCAAACGGCGCAGGGCTAGAGCGATGACGGGCTTACTCGCTTCTCAGTCCCCGGAAAAAGTCGCGCAACAGCGCCTCCGACCGGCTGGCGCCGATGCCGCCGATGACTTCGGGGTGATGGTGGCAGGTGGGTTGCTCGAATAGCCGCACGCCATTTTCCACCGCTCCCGCTTTGATGTCCTCGGCCGCGAAATAGACCCGCCGCAGCCGCACATGGGCAATCGCCCCCGCACACATGGCGCAGGGCTCCAGCGTCACATAGAGATCGCAACCATCCAGCCGCCCACTGCCCCGCTTGGCCAAAGCCACGCGAATAGCCAGCATTTCGGCATGGCTGGTGGGGTCGTTCAGCGCCTTCATCCGATTGCGCTCGGCGGCGAGCACCACATCGCCCTCCATCACCACCGCGCCCACTGGCGCCTCGCCATGCGCAGCGGCCTCCTCGGCCAAAGCCAGCGCCAGATCCATGGGTGAGTGAGATGAGGTCATGGCTCTTCCTAGCCGTTTGCCTGCGCGCTGCCAACCAGGGCCAGAAACGCCTCCGCCGCCTTGGTGCGATAGCGCTCCTTGTGCCGCAGCAGATAAAAACTGCGCCGCACTTCGGGCAGATCGACCACGCTCAACAGCCCCGCCACC
>NZ_JNNO01000017.1 GCF_000735585.1 Devosia sp. LC5 | reverse complement strand
GATCAGGGCATCGGGGATCAGGCTGACCGCGTGGCTTGGGACGATCTGCACTGGCTCTTCGGTATCGATCAGCATGGTCGCCGCGTGACTGCCGATTTTTAGCGTGACCTCGACCTGTACGGCGCCATTGCCGCCCAGGCTCGAATAACCCGGCAAATAGGCATTGGTGATATGGGCGTCGGCGGCGACCGACAGGGGGATGCTGGTCACCGAGCCTTCATGTGTGGCGTCGCCCGCACTGAGATAGGAGCCCAGCACAGGGCGGATCGTGGCATGGCGGTTGCCCCGCCAGACCTTGAGCTGGCCGCTGCCGCCGGGCGCCAGATTGGTAGGCTCCACCCAGGCCAGGACATCGAGCCCGCTGGCCGCAATGAGGGCCGCGTCGATTTCGGCCAGTTTACGGGCGAGGCGGTGGCCGAACAACTCGGCTTCCGGCTTGGTGAGCGCGGCCTGGGCAGCCAATAATTCGGATTTGGCGATGCCTAACGGGCCAATGATGGCCGCGCCATCGGGAAAGGCCGCGATGGCATCGGCAATGGCCGCGTCGGCCGCGCGGAGCGGGGCGGCGGCCGAACTGGCGAGCAGCGCCGCGATTTCGGTGAGGTTGGCGGGCAGATTGGCGCGAATGTCATCTTCCGCGCCGCCGCCGAGCTTGAGATGCAGCGGCCATGCATTCTGCGGCTCGGCGTACCAATGCCCCATATTCTGGCTGGCATGATAGGCGCGGGAGAACTCGCCCAAAGTGTCATAGCTGGCGCCTGTCAATGGGTCCGATCCGGTAGCGGCAATGGTCAGCGTGGCCTTTGGGGGCGGAACCTCATCGTCATAGGTGTCGCCGCCACCCGACCAGGCCGGCAGGTAATATTTGCCCACGCGCCAGGGTGTCAGGCCCTCGGCGAAATGCTCGGGATAGGCTGTGGGATCGGCCGCCAGGGTGATGGCGGTTTCGGCGGCTTCGGTCATGGCGCGGTGGTGGCCATGCTGGCCGGGCACGTCGAGAAAGGTCGGGATGACGATGTCGGGGCGTTCCTGGCGATAGGCGCGGACCAGGCGCTCGATGATCCTGTCCCTGCCCCAGCGGGCGAGGGTATCGGGACCGTTTTTGGAGAAGCCGAAATCATGCACGGAATCATCGGGACCGTGGCCGAGCCAGATCACATCGGCATCCAGTTCGCGGGCGGCTTCCTCCATTTCGCGGGAGCGCAACACGCCCAGGGCGCCGGTGCGTTCAGGGCCGAGCGTGTTCTGGCCGCCTTCGCCGCGGGTGGAGCAGGCAATGATGACGCGCATGCCCATGCCGAACCGCACCAGGGCCAGCATGCCGCTCTGCTCGTCGTCGGGATGGGCGCCGGTATTCATCACCGTCAGCGTCGAGGTCAGCCGGGTGAGGGCGCGGTGGAGCGCGACAATGGCGGGGCGGGACTTGCGGCGGGCGAGACGGTCGCGGGCGGTCAGCATGGGAGGCCTGTGGGTCGATTCAGACAATGAATTCGATGCGACACCTCCCCCTTGATGGGGGAGGCTGGGGGGGGTGGTGGGAAGCCACCATGCATCGCGTATGCGGCGGCATACCCCCACCCTGCTCGATGGACGGACTTAGCAAGCTAAGTCCTATCTCGTTTCCCTCCCCACAAGGGGGAGGGTGAAGCCGGTGGCTGCGGCGTGAATGTACCACCTCACACCGCCGCGGCCGGGCCGGTGGCAGTGCTGAGATGAGGGGAAACGGTGTCGAGCAGGGGCAGGGCGGCGGCGCCCAGGGCGGCGGTCAATTGGCCGGTCTGGCCGCGCAGGACGCGAGGCGTGGTGCGCATCCGGCGCGTGGCGACCGAGACCGGCAGCGGATCGAGCGCTGATATTACCGCGTCGAGCACGGAATCGGGCAGGCCGCCGCCAAAGATGATGGTTTCGGGGTCGAAGATGTTTTCGAGCATGCCCACGGTGGGGGCGAGATAATCGGCGGCGCTGGCAATCCAGCCCATCAAATGGGGATTGTTGTCGTCATGCAGGGCCTGAATGTCATCGACATTGGCAGCGTAGATGCCAGCCAGCGCCAATTGCTCGCGCAAGGCGTAGACGGAGACGAAACGTTCGAGCACTCCGGCAGCGCCATAGGCGGATTTGCCCTTGCGCGGCACGAGCCCGACATGGCCGATTTCGCCGGCATTGCCAAAGGCGCCGCGCAGCGGCCGCCCGTCCTGGATGACGCCCAGGCCCAGGCCGACGCCGAAATAGAGATAGCAGAAATTCCCGCTCTGCCGCCCGGCGCCATAGAGGCGTTCGCCAACTGCGGCCGCGGTGGCGTCGTTTTCGAGCACGACGCTTTCCCCGGTTGCCTTGGCGATGAGCTTGACCGGATCGGCGCCGGTCCAGCCCGGCAGGGTGGCAGGGCCGACCGAGCTCATGCCCTCGATATCGAAGGGGCCCGGCATCACCACGCCCACGCCGAGCAGGCGGGTGTCCTGCGCCGAGGTGCGCAGCTTGGCGATCTCTTCAGCCACCTTGCCGGGAATGTAATCCGGATCGGTCCGCTCCAAGGGGCTGATCGATTGGGCGCGCAGGCCACCGGACAGGTCGAGCAGCACGGTGACCATGTGGTCGGCCGCAATTTCAACGCCCACGGTGACGGGGCCATTGGGATTGACGGCGAACTGGATGGGCGGCTGGCCACGGCCCGAGCGCATGCGCCCCAGCTCGACCAGCAGGCCCTCATCAAGCAGTTCTTCCACGATATTGGCGACGGCCTGCGCGGTCAGCTGCGCGCGGCGGGCAATTTCGGTGCGGCCCAGATGGCCATGCAGGCGGATAACCTCGAGGACCACGCGGCGATTATGCGCGCGATTGCGTTCGGGATTACTGCCGATCGCCACGCGCTGGCGCAAATTGCGCTTGTCCTGACTGCTCAAGAACCGCCCCCTGATCATAGGTCAAGTACCACACCCCTTAACGCAGGTTGGGATTCGACCATTTACCCACGGTGTCATTCCCGCGAAAGCGGGAACCTCCGTTTACCGGGCTCTCCAAACAAACAGAGGTTCCCGCCTTCGCGGGAATGACCCGGTGGGGATTATGCCAATCTGCCAATCCCGACCTTCATACCGTACCCGTGCAGAATAATAACTCAAGTAGATTATTTTATTGACAAGCGGCTGTCACATGGCTGACGCTTGCCACCGGGAATGGCGGGGTTCGCCCTTCTGCAAGGAAAGGCCGGCTGAGGATGAAGCGGGCCATTTGGAGGTTATCAATGCGCAATAAGGCAAAACTGGCCGGGCTCGCGGCCGGCATCAGCTTCCTGGCGCTGGGCTCGGCCCAGGCCGTGGAAATCGAATATTGGCAATATGTGTTTGACACTCGCGTGCAGGCTATGGACCAGCTGATCGAGAAGTTCGAAGCGGCCAATCCCGACATCACCGTCAAGCAGGTCACTTTCCCCTATGCCGACTATCAGACGCGCGTTGTCGCGGCCAAGGTCGCCGGGCAGGGCCCAGACGTGGTGCAGCTATTCTACGGCTGGCTCGACAATTTCGTGAATGGCGAATTGATCCAGCCGCTCGATCCGGCCGTGTTCCCCGCTGCCGAAATCGAAGCCGAATTCTTCCCCATCGTGTCGGCGATGAAGCGCGGGGACGCCTATTACGGCCTGCCGACCGCTGTGCGCTCGCTGGCTTTGTTCTACAACAAGGCGCTGTTCACCGAAGCCGGGCTCGATCCGGCCAATCCGCCGCAGAACCTGGCCGATTTCCTGGCGGCCGCCGAGGCCACCACCAAGCGCGATGGCGGCGGCAATATCACCAGCGCCGGTGTCACGCTCGACATGGCCGGGCAGGACCATCACTGGTGGCGCGAAGTGCTGATCCGCCAGAATGGCGGGGTGCCTTATGATGAGGCGGGCGATGTGGCCTATAACGACGCCGCCGGCGCCGCGGCGCTGAAATATTACACCGATCTGCAGACCGCATCCAAGGTCGGCCAGGTCGGCTTCATGGATGAAGGCCAGGCCGCGTTCCGTGCGGGTCTTGCCGCCATGACCATCGACGGCACCTTCCGCCTCGGCGCTTTCGCCGACAATCCGTTCGAATGGGGTGTCACCGAATTGCCGGCCGACGCGAATGGCCTGCGCTCGAACTATTCGAGCTATTTCGCCAATGCCATCGGCTCGGGCGCCCAGGGTGAAGAGCTGGCGGCGTCCCAGAAATTCCTCGCCTACATCACCTCGCCCGAAGCCATGGAAATCTGGCTCAATGTGGTAGGCGAATTGCCGGCCCGCCGCGACGTCGCCCTGACCGAAGCCAATCTGGCCGACCCGGTCCGCGCGCCATTCCTCAAGGGTCTTGAATACGCGCACACCACCAAGTTCTATGACGAAGCCGGGCAGCGCCAGGTCGCCATCGACATGGTCAATCGCGTGCTGCTCGAAGGCCAGTCCATCGAGGATTCGCTTGCTGCGGCCGCCACGGCCGAGCAGGCGATCATCGACGCGGCAACCAAGTAGGAAGCGCCATGGCGTCGGATAGTATCACGGGAGAGGCGGCAAGCAGCCGCCTCTGGGACCGTTTCAGCATCAAGACGAAGCGGGTCATCTGGGCCTGGACATTCCTGGCCCTGCCGATCCTGTTCTATGCGGGTATCAGGTTCTATCCGACGCTGCAGGCCTTCTGGCTGTCCCTGACCGATTGGGACCTGCTGCGCCCGGCCAATTTCATCGGCCTCGTCAATTACCAGAAAATGTTTGCCGATCCCGTGTTCTGGAAGGTTTTCCAGAACACCTTTCTCTACCTGCTGATCGGCACCCCGCTCAGCCTGGTCCTGTCCTTCGTGATCGCCTTTTATCTCGATCGCGTCCGTTTCATGCACGGCTTCATCCGCGCGCTGTATTTCCTGCCGTTTCTCACCACGGCTGCGGCCATGGGCTGGGTGTGGCGCTGGTTCTATCAGCCCGTGCCCATCGGGGTGATCAATGGCGTGCTGGGTTCGCTCGGCATCGAGCAGCAGCCTTTCCTGCGCTCGACCGTACAGGCGCTGCCTACTGTGCTCGTGCCTGCCATCTGGGCGGGGCTGGGGTTCCAGATCATCATCTTCATGGCCGGGCTGCGCGCCATTCCCTCGACGTTTTACGAGGCGGCGCGGATCGATGGGCTGGGCGAATGGGCGATCCTGCGCAAGATCACCATTCCGCTGCTCAAGCCCACCACGGTGTTCCTCGTGGTGTTCTCCTCCATCGGCTTCCTGCGCATTTTCGACCAGGTCTACAACATGACCACCAATGATCCCGGCGGGCCGCTCAACGCGACCAAGCCGCTGGTGCTCATGATCTACCAGACCGCGTTTTCATCCTACCAGATGGGCTATGCCGCAGCCCAAACGGTGGTGCTGTTCTCCATCCTGCTCGCCGTCTCGCTGCTCCAGCTCTGGATCATGAGGGAAAAGAAATGACCGCCATGCCCTCGACCGAGCTCCCGGCCAATCGCCGCGACATCCGCCCCGGACCAATCATCGCCTGGACCGTGTTGCTGATCGGCGGGCTGATCATGGTCACCCCACTGCTGTTCATGTTCTCGACCTCGCTCAAGACGGCGGGGCAGGTCTATGATCTCAGGCTGATCCCGGCGGCGCCGACCTTTGACAATTATCTCAAGGTGCTGGGCGACGGCCGCTTCATGCAGTGGTTTTTCAACTCCACCTTCATCGCGCTGACGGTCACCGTCTCCAACGTGTTCTTCGACAGTCTGGTGGGTTACACGCTGGCCAAATTCGAGTTCCGCGGCCGCTATTTCATCTTCCTGGCCATTCTCTCCACGCTGATGATCCCCACCGAAATGCTGGTGATCCCCTGGTATCTGATGAGCAGCCAGCTCGGTTGGCTCGATACCTATTGGGGCATCATGTTCCCCGGCATGATGACGGCCTTTGGCACCTTCCTGATGAAGCAATTCTTTGAAACCGTGCCCAATGACTTCCTGGAAGCGGCGCGGGTGGATGGGCTCAACGAATTCACCATCTGGTGGAAGATCGCCATGCCCATGGTGGTGCCGGCGATTTCGGCGCTCGCCATCTTCACCTTCCTGGGCAATTGGACGGCCTTCTTCTGGCCGCTGATCGTGACGACGTCCAAGGAGCTCTACACGCTGCCGGTGGGCCTCTCGAGCTTTGCGGTCGAGCAATCCATCAAGTGGGAAATGATCATGACCGGTGCGGCTTTGGCGACCATTCCGACGCTGCTGGTGTTCCTCGTGCTGCAGCGCTTCATCGTGCGCGGTGTCATGCTGGCCGGGCTCAAGGGGTAGACCATGACCGATCCAAGACTATCCGACAGTTCGGTCTTTCCCGATCCAGTCTACAAGGAAACCGTGCTGCGCCCGCTGTTCGATGGCGCCAAGAACCACCATGTCGCGGCCTTCCGCGCCGTCGACCGGGCGCATCTGGTCATGCTGGCCGAAACCGGCATTCTCAATGCCGATCAAGCCGGCAAGATCGCCAGCGCGCTCGACGCCATCGATGCTGAGGTGGACCCCACGACGCTGGTCTATACCGGGGAGGTCGAGGACTTCTTCTTCCTCATCGAAAAGGAACTGAAAAAGCGGCTCGGCCCCGATCTCGCCGGGCGCCTGCATACGGCGCGCTCGCGCAATGATATCGACCATACCCTGTTCAAGCTGGGGCTCAAGGCGCGGCTCGATGCGCTGATCGGCAAGGCCATCGCCTTGCACGAAGCGCTGGTCGCTGCCGCCGAACGGGAAAAAGCCACGCTGATCGTTGCCTATACCCATGGCCAACCGGCGCAGCCGACGACGTTCGGGCACTATCTGTCGGCGGTGATCGAAGTGCTGGCGCGCGATATCGACCGGCTGTTCGAAGCCTATGGGATTGTCGACCTCTCCCCCATGGGCGCGGCGGCGATTACGACTTCGGGCTTTGCCACCGACCGGGCGCGGGTTGCCGAACTACTGGGCTTTGCCGCCCCGCTGCAGAATTCCTATAGCTGCATCGCGGCGGTCGATTACATCACCTCGACCTATGGCGCGCTTGAGCTGATGTTCCTGCATCTGGGCCGGCCGATCCAGGATTTGCAATTCTGGACCAGCTTTGAGGTCGGGCAGATCTACGTGCCCAATGCGCTGGTGCAGATCTCCTCCATCATGCCGCAAAAGCGCAACCCGGTGCCGATCGAGCATCTGCGCCATCTGGCGAGCCAGACCTTCGGCCGGGCGCGGGCCATGCTCGATATCATGCACAACACGCCCTTTACCGACATGAATGACAGCGAGGGCGAAACCCAGTCCATGGGCTATCAGGCCTTTGACGGTGCCGAACGGGTACTCGATCTGCTGGCGGCTCTGGTTGCCCAGATCAAGGTCGATCCGGCGCGGGTGGCGAACAATATCCGCCGCTCCTGCATCACCATTACCGAACTGGCCGATAGCCTGGTCCGCCGCGAGGGCCTGTCCTTCCGCGAAGGCCACGAAATCGCCGCCGCGGTGGCGCGGGCCGTGGTGGCGATGGAAGGCGATCTGGTCAGCGACGGCTATGCGCCCTTCCTCAACGCCTTCGAAAAAGCCACCGGGCGCAAGACCACGATCGACGCGGCGACCTTCGCCGAACTGGTTTCGCCCGAATATTTCGTGGCGGTGCGCACCCGTTTCGGCGGGCCTGCGCCGGAGCCGCTCGAAGCGGCCATTGCCGGTTACCAGACGCGCGGCAAGGAATTTGCCGCTCGGCTCCACACCCTTATGCAGCGCGAAGCCGCAGCTGCGCATCAGCTCAAACAGCGTTTCGACGCATTGAAGGGAAATACCTGATGGCCAAGATCGAACTTCAGGGACTGGTCAAGGAATATGCCAAGACGCGCGCCGTCCATGGCATCAACCTCACCATTGAAGATGGCGAATTCGTCGTCTTTGTCGGCCCCTCCGGCTGCGGCAAATCCACCACTCTGCGCATGATCGCCGGGCTCGAAGACATTTCCGGCGGCAATCTGCTGATTGGCGACGAGGTGGTGAACCAGCGTGAGCCCAAGCAGCGCAATATCGCCATGGTGTTCCAGAACTATGCCATCTATCCGCATATGACCGTGGGCCAGAACATCGGCTTCGGGCTTTATACGTCCAAGCTCCCCAAGGCCGAAAAGCAGCGGCTGATCGAGGAAGCCGCTAAGGTGCTGGGCCTCGAAAAACTGCTCGACCGCCGTCCGGCTGCACTGTCCGGCGGCCAGCGCCAGCGCGTTGCCATTGGCCGCGCCATGGTGCGCGAACCGGCGGCTTTCCTGTTCGACGAACCGCTCTCCAATCTCGACGCGCAACTGCGCGCCCAGATGCGGCTTGAGATCAAGCGGCTGCACCATCGCCTGGGCACCACCATCGTCTATGTGACGCATGACCAGATCGAAGCCATGACCATGGCCGACAAGATCGTCGTGATGCGCGATGGCCATATCCTGCAGGTCGGTACACCCACCGATCTCTATGAGCATCCGGTGGATATCTTCACGGCTCGCTTTATCGGCAGTCCCTCGATGAACCTGGTTTCCGGCACGCTGAGTGCTGGTGGCCTCGCCATCGAGGGCACCAAATGGGATGGCGGCAAGCTCGACTTCCCCGATGCGCCGATCAAGATCGGCGTGCGTCCGCATGATCTGATCGTGGGCACCGAAGGGCCGGGCCTGACGCTGTCGGGCGAGGTGGTCGCGGTCGAGCCACTGGGTTCTGAAACGCTGGTGCATCTGGCCGTTGGCGGGGAAACCGTTATCGCCACGGCGCCGGGCCGTGTTGTCCCAAAAGTCGGCAGCACGCTGGCGGCACGGGCCGAGCCGGGCTCACTCTATCTGTTCGATGCGGCAACCGAGCGGGCGCTGGGCCGGGCATGACTTCAATACAATCGCGCGGCCAGGCCATGCTGAGCCTGGGCCGCATCTATTGCGACATGGTGTTCAATGGGTTGGACGCCATGCCTGAACTCGGGCGTGAACTCTTCGCGCGGGATTTTACCATCACGCCAGGTGGCGGCGCGCTGATCACGGCTGCGCATGCCGTGGCGCTGGGCCGCCCCACAGCACTGCTGGCTCGCTTCGGAACCGATGCGATGTCGAATGCGCTTGAAGGGCAGATTGATGCGCTCGGGATCGACCTGCGCTTTCTTGATCGGCATCCGTCGGCCGGTCCGCAGGTGACCGTAGTCATGGTTCAGCAGGAGGAACGGGCCTTCCTGTCGCGCCGGGCGGGACATGCTCTGCCGGCGACATTCGAAGAGGCGCTGGACTGGAATGAGGCGGGGCATTTGCACATTGCCGAATATGCCACGCTGCACGAAATCCCCACGGCTGTCGCGGCGGCCAAGAAGCGTGGGCTGACCGTTTCGCTCGATCCGAGCTGGGATGCCGAGCTGATCAGGGACCCGATGTTCTTCGAGCGCGCGGCGGGGGTTGATGTGTTCCTGCCCAATCTGGAGGAAGCGCGGGCGCTGACCCATTGCGAGGAGCCGGAAGAGGCGCTGGCGCGGCTGGTGCGGCATTTCCCGGTGGTGGCGCTCAAATGCGGTGGGGATGGCGCGATGCTGGGCATGGATGGGCAGACCATTCATCGCTCCACGCCAGCGGTCGAGGTGGTGGATACGACGGGCGCCGGGGACGCGTTCAATGCCGGGTTCCTGCACGCCTGGCTGGATGGGGCGGCGATGGAGGCGTGCTTGGCTGCGGCCATCGAGGCCGGGTCGCGTTCGGTGCAGGCGACGGGTGGGACGGGTAGCCTGGGGGCGGCGCATCACGTGGCTTGAAAGCCCCTCAAACAGTCACACCCACGGTGTCATTCCCGCGAAAGCGGGAACCTCCGTTTCCTTCCCTTGCATCCAAAAACAGAGGTTCCCGCTTTCGCGGGAATGACACTGTGGGGAGGAGGAGGGGGGTCTGAGGTCTCTAATCCGGCAATTTATACCGCGAGCCAACGCACCCATTGGCCTTCCAATACCGCTCCACCGGCACAAAACTGCCCCGAGCCAGCATCTGCACCTGCGCCGTAAAGGCCATGGCCTGACACTCATCCGTCCCGGCCACCACATGCACCATTTCATGCAGGATCGTGGTTTCGCGCAGCAGATCGGCGTCGGGGGTGAAGAATTGCGGGCAGAGGAACATATGCGCGGCGTCGCTATTGGCGACCCCGGCGACATAGGCCGCGAACCTGGCGCATGGGCCATTCTCGCTGTTCTCGATGACAAAGATCACGTCTCGCGCGCCGCCGGTCCGCGCCGAATGAAACCGCCGCGCCTTGAGGGCGTCGCGATAGGCATTGGTGTCGACGCCCATCATTGTCGCGCCCAGCTGGGGCAGGGCGCGCTCGAAGGTGCGGGTTGCATCGGCAATGGCCTGGTCCAGCAGATCGGCCTGTTGTGCGTGAACCGGCAGGGCAAATAATGCCACGACAAGAGCGGCCAGCAAACGCATCAACATGACAAGACCTTCGCAAGTGCGGGGGCTTGTAGCGCGGATCATGACCCTTCGGGAAGGGCGGGCTGGTCAGGAATGCTTGACCGGATTGAGCTGGCGCCAGGCCTCGTATTCCTCGCGCGCATCGGCATGGAGCGGGTAATAGCGCTGTAGCGGCGCACCCTCCATCAGCTTCATGCGGGAGAAATCTTCCCATTCGTGATGCTCGGCCGATTTGGCGATGACGTCGGCGGCGAGCGCCACCGGCAGCACCACTGCGCCATCGTCATCGGCCACGATGATATCGCCGGGAATGACGGTCACCCCGCCACAGGCAATCGGCACGTTGACGGCAAAGGGCATCAACCCGGTCTGGGTATGAAAATTGGGTGTCCAGCCGCGCACCCAAAGCGGCAGATCGAGTTTTTTGAGATTTGGGTAGTCGCGCAGGCAGCCGTCGATGATCATGCCGGCGCCGCCGCGGCCCTTGAAATAGGTGCTCATCATGTCGCCGAACACGCCGGCCGTCATGTCGCCGCGCGCGTCCACCACGACGATGTCACCCTCCTCCACGTGATAGAGCACATGGCGGTGCAGTTGCTTTTCAGGGTCGGCATATTCGCCGTCGCCGTAAAGGTCTTCGCGCTTGGGCATGAATTGCAGGGTCAGCGCCGGACCGACAATGGACTTGCCCTTGTTCCAGCTCACCGGTCCCTGAATATGCGGATTGCGAATGCCCATATGACCCAGCGTGCCGGCCACCGTGGCCGAGCCGATATGCTGCAGCGCCGCGATAATGTCCTTGGATGGGCGGGTAATTCCGGGCGTGTGAGTCATGAAAATCTCCTTTTCCCTTTAGGGCAATTGATAGTCAGCTTTGAACCATGTTTGGCGAGCCGCGATCCTCACCTCGCCCTCAGGGGAGAGGTCGGCGCGTAGCGCCGGATGAGGGGCGAGGGGACGATAGAGCCGTTAGATCGATGGATCGGCGGCAGATCGGGGCGCTCACCTACCAATTGGTGACTGATCCGTCGGTGCGCCGCAGATGCGGCGCTTCCCAGAATTTGAAGCTCTGTTTTTTGACCAGCTCCTCATCGACCTCGACGCCCAGGCCAGGCGCGTCGGTGACGTCGTAGACTGCGCCATTGAGGCGGGGCTGGCTGGTGAAAATGCCGGCGTCGTCGAAGCCGTGGTAAAGCTCGCCGGGGGAGGCCCGCGTTTCGAGCCAGGCGAAATTGGCGACGGCCGCTGAAAAATGGATGGTCGCTGCCGTGCAGATCGGGCCAAGGGGATTGTGCGGCATCATGTCGACATAGTGGGCTTCGCTCCAGCCGGCGACTTTCATCGCCTCGGTCAGCCCGCCGACATTGCAGATGTCGATCCGGTTGAACTGGTGGATGTCGCGCTCGATGTAAGGCAGGAACTGCCACTTGCTGGCGAATTCCTCGCCAATGGCGAAGGGCACATCGGTCATTTTCCGCAACGCCTCGTAGGCTTCCGGCGTCTCGTCGCGGATCGGTTCTTCGAGGAAATCCAGCGTGCCGGAGGGCATTTTCTGGCAATAGCTGGCCGCCTCCGCCACCGACAGGCGGTGGTGATAATCGACGCCCAGCACGACGGCGTCGCCCAGCGCCTCGCGCGCCTTGATGCACCATTTGGCGGTTTCGGCGATGGATTGGCGCGGTTCGTAGATATTCTTGCTGCCGTGTTCGGCCGGGAACAGGCGGAGGGCGTTCCAGCCCAGCGCCATCAGCTCCTGGGCCTGCTCGATCATTTCGGGGCCGCACGGTCCCTTGGTGGTGGCGAAGGTGGGAATGTGGTTGCGCTGCTTGCCGCCCAGCAATTGATAGACCGGCACGCCCAGCGCCTTGCCCTTGATGTCATGCAGGGCGATGTCGATGGCCGAAATCGCGGCGGTCAGCACGCGGCCGCCCTCGAAATACTGGCTGCGATACATTTCCTGCCACAGCGCACCAATGGCCATCGGATCGCGGCCGATGAGGAATTCGCGATAATGCTCGATGGCGCCCACCACCGCCTTTTCGCGCCCGCTGAGGCCGCTTTCGCCCCAGCCATAAATGCCTTCGTCGGTCTCCACCTTGACGATGAGCTGGTTTCGAATGCCCACCCAGGTCGGGTAGGGGGTGATAGTCGTGATTTTCATCGATGATACTCGCGAATCTGGAAGGCCCCCTCACCCGGCCCTTCGGGCCGACCTCTCCCCCCAGGGAGAGGTGAGAAGGGTTCGCTGCTTTCTTCACCTCCCCCTCTGGGGGAGAGGTCGCCGCGCAGCGGCGGGTGAGGGGGCCTTTCGCTCATCACGAAACTCATCTCAGGCGGCCTGCAGCGCCATGGTGGTTTGCCCATCGAACAGGTGCATGCGCTCCTGGTCGAATTCGACCCACACCTTTTCGTCGGGGGCGATGACGACGGATGGGTCGAGGCTGATATTGACCACCGCGCCGCTGATGAAGACCTGGGCGAAGGTGACGTCGCCGGTGGGCTCCACCGTATAGACCTTGCCCGGCACGGCGCCGGGAACGGCCTGCCGGTGCAATTTGAGCGTCGAATGCCGCGCGCCGAGTACCACCTTGCCATTGCTCGAGGCATTGGCCTTGCGGGCATTCATCGGCGACAGCGGCAGTTCCCAGCCCTCTTCGGGGCTGCGTAGTGAGGTTTCTGTGCCTTGGGTGGCCACATCGAGCGGGATCAGGCTCATGGCCGGGCTGCCGACAAAGCTGGCAACGAAAGTGTTGACCGGGTGGGCAAACACATTGGCCGGGGAGTCATATTGCTGCAGCAGGCCGCCATTCATCACCGCCATCTTGTCGGCCATGGTCACGGCTTCGAGCTGGTCATGGGTGACGTAGACCACGGTGGCATTGAGGTTGTGGTGGAAGCGCTTGATCTCGCTGCGCATCTGCACGCGCAGCTTGGCGTCGAGGTTGGAGAGCGGCTCATCCATCAGGAACACGGCAGGATCGCGCACCAGCGCCCGGCCCAGGGCGACGCGCTGCTGCTGGCCGCCGGACAGCTCGCGCGGCTTGCGGTCGAGCAGGTGGGTGATGTCGAGCAGCTTGGCCGCATCGTTCACCTTGCGGGCGATCTCCTCCTTGGGGAGCTTGCGCATCTGCAGCGGGAAAGCCAGGTTCTTGAACACGCTTTTATTGGGGTAGAGCGCGTAATTCTGGAACACCATGGCAATGTCGCGATCCTTGGGATCGAGGTCATTGACGATACGGTCGCCAATGGCGATGTCGCCGCCCGACATGGGAATCAGCCCGGCAATCAGGTTCAGCGTCGTCGTCTTGCCGCAGCCCGAGGGGCCCACCAAGGCGACGAACTCGCCATGCTCCACGGTGAACGACACATTGTTGACGGCGTAGACATTGCCGTAATTCTTCACGACATCCTTGAGGACCACCTCGGCCATCCGCGTTCTCCTAGTGTTTGACGGCGCCTTCGGTGAGGGCACGCACGAAGTATTTCTGAAGCACCAGGAACAGAACGACGACCGGCACGCTCATCATGAACGTTGCCGCCATCAGCCCCGGCCAGTCGGTGGCAAATTCGGTGAAGAAGCGCTGGATACCCACCGGCAGGGTCATCTGGCTGTCGCGGGACAGGAACGTGTAGGCATAGACATATTCGTTCCAGGCGCCGATGAACGAGAAGATCGAGGTGGCGATAATGCCCGGTGTCGACAGCGGCATGACGATCAACAGGAATGCCTGGAACCGGGTGGCGCCATCGATCCGCGCGGCCTGTTCGAGCTGGATCGGAATATTGTCGTAAAAGCCCTTGAGCAGCCAGATCGAGAGCGGCAACCCGAAAGTGAGATAGGTCAGGATCAGCGAGCCGTGGGTATTGACCAGGCCCATCCAGCGCATCAGCAGGAACAGCGGCATCAGGAAGACCACCGCGGGAAACATGTTCCGAACCAGCACGGCGAAGAACATGAAATTGCGGCCCGGAAAGCGGAACCGCGAGAAGGCATAGGCCGCCGGCACCGCCACCACGACTCCCAGAATGGTAGTCACCAGAGATACGTAGAAGCTATTCCAGAAGTAGCGCAGGAAATCCTGACCCACCCGGCTATTGGGGTCGAGCAGCTTGAAATAATTGTTCAGGGTCGGCTCGGCCGGCCACCATTGCGGCGGATATTGCATGGCCGCGAATTGCGACTTGACCGACGTCAGCACCATCCAGGCCATGGGCAGGACGGTGAACAGCAGCAGGAAGGTGAGAAAAGCCCGCCCGGCCCAGCGCCACCAATCGATGGGCTTCCTGACCACAGGGCGGATGGCGGTTTCGGAAATCACGGCCATGGCTCAATCTCCTGCCCGGGTTTCGTCACCGCGCGTCAGCGCCTTCACGTAGAAATAGCCAAAGGTCATCATCACGATGAACAGGATCACCGCATAGGCCGAGGCCACGCCCCATTGCTGGCGCCCGAAGGCGAGCTGGTAGATATGGGTGATCCAGATATGGGAGGCGTCGGCGGGGCCGCCGCCGGTCATCACGAAGGGGATGATGAAGGAATTGAAATTGGCAACCATCAGCAACAGGATGGTAACCATCGACACGCCCTTGAGATGCGGGACGGTCACATGCCAGAAGCGGTCCCAGGTATTGGCGCCATCGACCTGCGCGGCGCGGTGCAACTGATCCGGCACGGTCTGCAGGCCTGCCATCAACATGACCATGGCGAAGGAGAATTCCTTCCAGATATTGACCACGATCAGCGACGCCAGCACGGTCTGACGGTTATCGAGGAAATTGATCGGCTCGTCGGTAATGCCCAGCGCCACCGAGATCGCGCCGATAACCCCGAAATCGGAATGATAGAGCCATTTCCACACATAGGATGCGGCCACCGCGCTGATTACATAGGGGATCAGCAGCAGGGCGCGCAGCAGGCCGCGGCCGGCAAATTCGCGATGCAGCGCCAGCGCCGCCCCCAGCCCCAGCAGGAAAGCGAAGACGGTCGAAGCGATGGTCCAGATGATGGTCTGGATCGTTACCTCGTGGAATACCGAGGAATTGAGAACCGTCGAATAATTGCTGAGCCCGGTCCAGATCTTGTCCCGCATCTGCAGATTGGGCGGGGTGCGGAAGAAACTGAGTTCGATCGTGTAGTAGATGGGGAAGGCGATCACCACCAGCATGACGATCAGTGCCGGCAGGACATAGAGATAATCGGTCCGATGGGCGATGATACGGCTGAGGATTCCGGCGCGCTTGCGCGTGGTGCCGGCGGCCAATGGGGCCGTGGCCCGTCCCGTCGCGATGCTCACAGGGCTCGTCCTTTCGTGTGAAGGCAAGGTACCGGCGGCAGCGGGTGCCGCCGGCTTGAGCTTGAAGGGCTAGAGACCACCGCCGAGCAGGGATTCTACCTTGGCCGCCGCGTCGGCCGCCGCCTCCTCGACCGTCATGCGTTCGGTCAGTGCGTTTTGCAGCATGTCGGGAACGATGATGTTCATGATCTCGGTCGCTTCAGGAATGACCGGGAAGGGGATGCCGCTGGGCAGCATGGAGGTCGTCACGTCAAGGAACTTGATGCTGTCCAGGCGTTCCTTCATCCACTCGGTCTTGAAACCGGCCAGGTTGCCGGGATTGGAACCGGTCCAGGCCAGCTTGGTCGACCATTCCGGGCTGTTCCAGAAGCAGGCAAAGGCCTTGGCCGCCATCTCATCGAAGCCGCCCTCGACATATTCGGGGTTGATGAAATGCATGTTCGAGCCGCCGAACACCACGGCACGCCGTGCCGGGCCCTCGGGGATCAGCCCATAGCGCATGTTCTCGACCACCGTGTCGGCAATCTCCTTGTCCGCGCCGGTCGCCAGCCCCGCCAGATCCACCATCTTGGCGTATTCGGAGGGGTGGGCGATCATCATGGCCAATTGGCCGGCGATGAACGGAGCCTGGTTCTCGTTCTGCGTATTGGTCAGGGCTGATGTCGGCACAGATTTGTCGCGGACATACATGTCATAGGCCGCCTGCAACGCGGCTACCGCCCCCTCATTGTCGAGATAGGATTCGGCATAGGCAGGGGTGGCTTCGGCTTCGTCCAGTGCGCCGCCGCCAAAAGCCCAGAGCTGGGGCATGAAGCGGAATGGCGTGTTGCCGGCATTCTGGCGAGCCACCAGGCCATAGCCGGAAATGCCGAGTTCGTCGTGGATTTTCTTGGAATAGGTGACAACGTCATCCCAGGTTGCGGGCGGGGATTCCGGATCGAGACCTGCCCGCTCGAAGATATCGGCGTTCCAGATCAGGGCCATGGTTTCGTTGTTGGTGGGCACGCCATAGACAGCGCCGTCCCAGGTCACCGATTTCATGGCGCCCGGCCAGAAATCTGCGGTGGGGTAGCCGATATCCTCGGGCTTGAGCTCCTGGAAATAGCCCTTGGAGGCGAATTCCACCCCGCCCAGAATCTGCAGCCGGATCGCCATCGGCCCGGCATTGCCGAGCAGGGTAGTGCGCAGCCGGTCCAGCAATTGGTTATAGTCGATATTCTGCGCGTCAGTCTCGATATTGGGATAGGTCTCGGCCCAGGCCGCCCAGAATGCGTCGTTGATCTCGTGTTCGATCCGGGGCGAAGCCTCGGTCGGGCCGGTCCACCAATAGGTCAGGCGGCCGGTGTAATCGAGCGGTACGACGCTGGCGCAATGGCCGGCAGTGTCGAAGGTTTCCGTGCCCGCGATGGAGCGGATATATTCGGGTGACCATTGGCTGAGATCGACGCTCTGCGCATAAACGGTGCTCGACATCAGCGACGCGGTGGTCAGCGCCGCCATGGCATAGCCAAGCAGAAGCCGACGACCGGGCGAGCCAGACCGCATGGTGCGGCCTTGCGAATTCGTCATCAAAAAGTCCTCCTCATCGTCGGAAGACCGTCCAGCCCCCTCGGCCGAACCTGGGCTTCCTCGCAGCGTCAGCTGCGCCTCCTCGTAGTCAGAACTGGTGCGAAGGGCCTGCTTGCTCCGGCCTTCAGCGCCATGGGGCCGGCTTTTGCCATGTCTCCCAGGCTGGACAGTTCCAGACTGCAACTTGTCTGTCAATAATGTTTGGATCATACATTATTTTTGGGTTTTAATGTGCAAAACCCCTTGGCTTGTATGCTGACTGCCCATAAACAAGGCAATCATGGATAAGCAGCCCGCCGCCACGATTGACGTCGAACCCGTGCCAGCTTCGATCTACGAGCTGATCCGGGAAGATATCATTTCGGGCAAGATCGGGCCCAATGAGCGCCTCAAGATCGCCGATCTGGCCAAGCGCTATGGCACCTCGACCAACCCCATTCGCGAGGCGCTGCAGCAATTGCGCGGCGAGGATTTCGTCATCATGGAGCCCCATCGCGGGGCGAGGGTCCGCCCGATCGACGAGAATTTCGTGCGCGACATCATCGAAATCGCCGCGCTGATCGAGCCGGCGCTGACCCGCTGGTTCGTCGGCATCGCCACCGAGGCCGATATCGCCCAGCTGCTGGAGATCCAGGCCGAGATCGAGGCACTCAATTTTTCCGACCCCAATCGGCATGGCCAGCTCGATACCCGGTTCCACGAGGTCATCTATGACCGGCACTATAATCGCCATGCTGCGGACCTTTGGTGGCGCCATCGCGAAGTGCTGCGTGCCATCAGCCGGCGCTTTCCCACCTCGCTCAGCCGCCGCGCCGCTGTGCTGCGCGAGCATCACGAACTGATCGAGGCCATCCGCGCCCAGGATGCCGATCGGGCCGCCGCCGTCATTGCCGCCCATGTCGAGGGGTCGGGCCGGCACATTATCGAGCATATGCGCCTTGCCCGCGCCACAGGAGCCCGCAAGCCGCTGACATAAAAATCAAATTTTTCTGAGGAGGGGAATTGATGACGACCACTTTGGAGGCCGCCGATAGTATTGAGAACAATGTCCGCACCAGTTCGCGGCCAAGCGATTTACGCATTACCGATCTGCGCGTCGCCGAAATTGTCGGCGCGCCATTCACCTCGGCGCTGATCAAGATCTATACCAACCAGGGCATTGTCGGCCTGGGCGAAGTGCGCGACGGCGCCAGCGCCACCTATGCGCTGATGCTCAAAAGCCGGCTGCTGGGCGAAAATCCCTGCGATGTCGACCGCCTGTTCCGCCGCATCAAGCAATTTGGCGGCCATGGACGGCAGGGCGGGGGCGTCTCGGCGGTGGAAATTGCGCTCTGGGACCTCGCCGGCAAGGCCTATGGCGTGCCGGTCTACCAGATGCTGGGCGGCAAGTTCCGCGACAAGGTGCGGGTCTATTGCGATACGGACGCGGACAAGCCCAGCGGCACCGAAACCGGAAAACGGCTCAAGCAGCGCATGGATCTGGGGTTCACTTTCCTCAAGATGGATCTGGGCCTGATGCAGATCGCTGACGTGCCAGGCGCCGTCGTTTCGCCGGCCGGCACGCTTGAGGGCTACCGGATTCGTCCCAGCCGTGGCCGGGCCAAGACCATGGAAGACCGGCGCGCCCGCAACGCCGTCTATGACACGCACAATGTCCGCCATCCCTTCACGGGTCTGCATTTCACCGACAAGGGGATCGACCTGCTCGAGCAATATATTGCCGAGGTCCGCCAAGTCATCGGCTACGATATTCCGCTGGCTATCGACCATGTCGGCCACATCTCGCTGCAGAACGGCATCCGCCTGGCGCGGCGGATCGAGAAATATGTGCCGGCATGGCTGGAGGACGTGATCCCCTGGCAATATGCCGACCAATACCGCCAGCTCCAGGAGGCCACCACCGTGCCGATCTGCACGGGCGAAGACATCTACCTCAAGGAAGGCTTCGAGCCGCTGCTCAAATCGGGCATCTCGGTTATTCACCCGGACCTGCTGACGTCGGGCGGTATTCTCGAAACCAAGAAAATCGGCGATGCCGCCCAGGATCATGGCATCGCCATGGCCATCCATATGGCGGAAAGCCCGATCGCGGCGATGGCCGCCGCCCATGTCGCCATCGCGACTGAAAACTTCATGGCGCTCGAATATCACAGCGTGGAGGTGGACTGGTGGGACGATATCGTCACGGGCCTCCCCAAGCCGCTGGTCAAGAACGGCTTCATCACCGTGCCCGACAAACCGGGCCTGGGGATCGATGATGTCGTCGACGAGGTTATCGCCGGCCACCTGCAGGAGGGTGTCAAAGGCATCTGGCAGCCGACGGATCACTGGGATCACGAATATTCCTGGGACCGCACCTGGAGCTGAAGAGCTTTCAAAGACCTCATGGTGAGCTTGTCGAACCACGAGGTCGGGCGAGTGGAGGCTTGGTTGCCACGACCTCGTCCTTCGACGGGCTCAGGATGAGGTCTGCTGGGGCCGGAAATTCCAATACATCGCCACCACCCGGCTTATCCGGGTGGTCCAGCGCCGAATGGCGGTACCTCTTGGATTGCCCGGACAAGCCGGGCAATGACGGCGTGGCGGAATGAGGGACTGATCTGCGCATGAGCGCGAGGCCGTAAGGAGGGATGACCAAAAATGAAAATCACCGATCTGCGCTGCGCGGTAATTGGCCGCCACCCCATCGTCCGCATCGTCACCGATGAAGGGCTCTACGGCCTGGGAGAGGTGGAATATACCAAGCCCTACCTCAAGCCCTGGGTGCTGCATTTCCGCGAGGCGCTGATTGGCGAGGACCCGACCGATGTCGAGCGGGTCATGCTCAAAATCCGCCAGCGCGGCAGCTTCAAGCCCTATGGCGCCGCGGTCAGCGCCATCGAACATGCGCTGTGGGATATTGCCGGCAAGGCGGCCAACGTGCCCGCCTACAAGCTGCTCGGCGGCAAGGTGCGCGACAAGGTGCGCGTCTATAACGGCTCGATCCGCCAGAAGCGCACGGGTGACCGGCCACAGGACTATGCCGCCGACGTCAAATGGATGAAGGAGCGGCCCGAGAATTTCTTCATGGTCAAGCAGGGCATCGGCTTTCATTCCAATATGAAGCGCAATGTGGAGGACTTCCACTATGGCGTCACCCAGCCGCCCGGCTACCACGGCGCCATGGACCAGGGGCAGATCAGCGAACACGCCTTCCACCACATGCTCGATTGCGTCATCGCCATGAAGGAAGTGCTGGGCGATAAGGTGAGCCTGGCGCTCGATTGCGGCCCCGGCTGGTTCCTGCCCGACGCCATCCGCTTCGCCCAGGCGGTGGAGAAATACAATCTCATGTGGCTCGAGGATATGCTGACCGGCGACTACGTCCCCTGGGTCAACCCGCAGGCCTATCGCGAGCTGACGACGTCCACCTCAACGCCCATCCATACCGGCGAGCAGATTTATCTCAGGCACAATTTCAAGGAACTGATCGAGACGCAGGCGGTACGGGTTGTCGGGCCAGATCCGGCGGACATTGGGGGCATTGCCGAGCTCAAATGGGTGGCCGAGCACGCCTATATGCACTCGATCATGATGGCCCCGCACGGCACGGCCAATGGGCTGCTGGGGCTAGGTGCGCTGATCAATGTGTGTGCTACGCTGCCGGCCAATTATATCGCGTTTGAATATCCCAGTGCGTCCGATCCGTGGTGGGAGGATATCGTGACGGGGTTGCCGGCCGGCCGCATCGTCAACGATTCCATGGTCGATCTGCTGCCGGGGCCGGGGTTGGGGCTCGATATCGATGCCAAGGAGGCCAGGCGGTATCTGATGGACGAGGATATGGGATTTTTTGATTAGCCCATCTTCCTTCTCCCCTCGTGGGAGAAGGTGCCCGAAGGGCGGATGAGGGGGATTCTTAGCGGATACCCCCTCCTACCTCCCCCTGATAAGGGAGGGATCTCTCCACTCTTGGGACTGGATCGAGTCGCAACCACCGGACGGTCCCTCCCCCTGTCAGGGGGAGGCCAGGAGGGGGTACTCCGATCTATCCCACGCATGGGGCAGGGGCGTAACCCCACAATCTCCCCCGATCCATCGCACAGCTGTGCAATGTCATCGTCCCGTCACCGCAACGCAGTCATTCCGTCAACCGCCGGGTCTAGGAGTCGCGCCGCTTTCAACAGCGCAACCCCTTCCCGGAGACTTCCCAAATGACAAGCAAATGGCTGTTCGGTGCAGCTCTGGCTGCCAGCGCGCTGAGCGTTGCGGCGCCGGCTTCTGCCGCCACCAAGTTCGAATTCTGGTACGGCCTGTCCGGCGACCTCAGCGAACGCATCCAGGACATGTGCAAGACCTTCAACGAGTCGCAGGCCGATTACGAAATCGTCTGCGTCAGCCAGAATGACTACGAAGCCAATCTGCAGAACACGATTGCCGCTTTCCGCGCCAATAGGCAGCCCACCATCACCCAGATCAGCGACGGCGGCACGCTCGACCTGATGCTTTCGGGCGCCTATGTCCCCGTGCGCCAGCTGATGGAAGAGAATGGCTACCAGATCAACTGGGACGACTATTTCTCCGGCATTGCCTCGTATTATTCGACCTCGAAGGGCGAACTGCTCTCCATGCCGTTCAACTCCTCGACGGCCATGTTCTATTACAATACCGACGCGCTCGAGGCGGTCGGCTTTGAAGGCGCGCCCCAGACCTGGGAACAGGTCGAGCAGATCGCCCGTGATCTGAAGGCTGCCGGCTATGACTGCCCCGTCGCGTTCGATCCAACCGGCATCTGGCAGTGGTGGGAGCAGTTCTCGGCTGCCCATAATCAGCCCATCGCCTCCAAGGGCAATGGCTATGAAGGGCTCGATGCCACCGTGGAATTCAACCACGGCAAGTTTGTCGACCAGCTGACCTGGATCAAGAAGATGTACGACGAGGGTCTGTTCGTCGCCAAGTCCAAGGCCATCGGCGAAACCTCCAACGACGCCTTCGTCAATGCCAAGTGCCAGATGTCGTCGTCCTCGATTGCCGACCACGGCACCTTCGCCAAGCAAGCCGTTGAAGGCATGCATTGGGATGTCGCCATGCTTCCCGTCTGGGAAGGCACCGAACGCACCAATACGCTGGTGGGCGGTGCTTCGCTGTGGACCCTCAAGGGTTCCACCGAAGAGCAGTACAAGGGCGCGGCCGCGTTCTACGCTTTCCTCGCCACCCCCAAGCAGGCCGAATGGTGGTCGACGGTTACCGGTTACATCCCGGTTACCAATTCGGGCTTCAAGGCCATGACCGACAAGGGCTTTTACGCCGAAGCTCCCTACAAGGGCCGCGAACGGGCCGTCGAAAGCCTGACCTTCACGCCGCCCACCGAATATACCCGCGGCGTTCGCCTGGGCAATTTCGGCGCCGTGCGCCTCGAAGTGGCCAATGCCATACAGGAAGTGCTGTTCAACAACGTTCCGGTGCAGCAGGCCCTTGACGGTGCCGCCGAGCGCAGCAACGAAGTTCTGCGCCGCTTCGAGCAGACCTATGCCGGCGCTCAGCTCCCCTGATCTCATGACTTTCGCACGGGCGGTAAAAACCGCCCGTGCATTGCTATTTTCTGCGAGGCGGATGGTTCATGGAACGACGCGCATTCTATCGTAATGGCACCTTGCCCTGGTTGCTGCTGGCTCCCCAACTCCTGCTGGTGCTGGTATTTTTCTACTGGCCCACTTCACAGGCGCTGTATTGGGCATTCACGCTCGAACAGGCCTGGGGCGGCGGCAATACCTGGGTTGGCTTCGCCAATTTTCTCGCCATCTTCCGCGACGGCCAATATTGGGCCACTGTCGGCCGCAGCGCCTTCTACGCCATTTGCGCTACGGGCCTGTCCATGGCCATCGCCCTCACGCTCGCCATGTTCGTGGACCGCGCGCTCAAGGGCACCCGCATTTTCCAGTCGGTCTTCGTCTGGCCCTATGCCATTGCGGCGCCCGCTGCCGGCGTGGCCTTCCGCTTCATCTTCTCGCCCGAAGCGGGGCTGATCGGCTCGATCAACGATATCTGGCCCGGCATCTGGAGCCCCGCCACCAATGGCTGGCACGCTCTGGGCATGGTCATTGTCTGCCACGCCTGGCTGGGCATCGGCTACAATTTCATCTTCTTCCTCGCCGCCCTGCAGATGATCCCCAAATCCATCACCGAGGCCGGCGCCATGGACGGTGCGCGCCCGTTCCAGCGCATGCTCGACCTGCAATTGCCGCTGATCGCGCCCACCGTCTTCTTCCTGATGATCATGAACCTGATTTCCAGCTTCACCGATAGCTTCGGGCTCATCGACACCATGACCGAGGGCGGGCCGATCGGGGCCACCGAAGTGATGGTCTACAACATCTATATCGACGGCTTCAAAGGCCTCGATTATTCGGGCGCCGCCGCTCAGTCGATCGTGCTCATGGTCCTCGTCATTGCGCTGACTTTCGTCCAGTTCCGCTGGGTCGAAAAGCGCGTCCACTATAGCTAGGGAGAAGACCGTGATCGAACGTTCCCCCATTTTCGACTTCATCACCTATGCGGCCATGGTCCTCGGCATGTTCCTCGTGCTGGTGCCGTTCTGGATCACGCTGGTCGCCGGCAGCCAGTCGCTGCAGGAAGTCAGCCAGGTGCCGCTCAACCTGTGGCCATCCACCCACCTGCTCGAGAACATCCAGGCGGCCTGGACCCGTGCCGATCTCGGGCCCAAAATGGTCAACAGCTTCATCGTCGCCGTCGGCGTGACATTAGGCAAGATCGTGCTGGCAGCGCTAAGCGCCTTTGCCATCGTGTTCTTCAACTTCCGCGCCCGCATGCTCTGCTTCTGGGTGATTTTCATCACCCTGATGCTGCCGCTCGAAGTGCGCATCGTGCCCACCTATTCCATCGCCGCCAATGCGCTGCTGCCCTTCCAGGTCATCCTCGACACGTTCGGGATTACCGGTCTGGTCGAAACGCTTTCGGGCATTCGCATCGGGCTCGAATGGAACCTGCTCAATTCCTATACCGGCCTCATCCTGCCGCTTGTCGCCACTGCCACCGGCACGTTCCTCTATCGCCAGTTCTTCATGACCATCCCCGATGAGCTGGTCGAAGCCTCCAAAATGGATGGTTCCGGCCCGATGCGGTTCTTCTTCGAGGTGCTGCTTCCGTTGAGCCGCACCAATATGCTGGCGCTGGCCACCATCATGTTCGTGTCGAGCTGGAACCAGTATCTCTGGCCGCTGCTGATCACCACCGACCGGGCCAATTTCGGCACCGTGGTCATGCAGCTCAAGGCTCTCATCCCCGCCCAGAACGGCACCCCCGACTGGAACGTCACCATGGCGGGCGCCCTCATCATCATGCTGCCGCCGCTGCTGGTGGTTGCCCTCATGCAGCGCTGGTTCGTGCGCGGCCTCATTTCTCGCGACAAGTGATTGGATCGATCATGTCTGCCATCACCCTTAAATCCGTCAAGAAACGCTACCAGAAATCGCTCGTCGTCCACGGCGTCGATGCCGAGATCGAACAGGGCGAATTCGTCGTCATCCTGGGGCCATCGGGCTGCGGCAAGTCCACCCTGCTGCGCATGATCGCGGGGCTTGAAGACATCACCGAAGGCGAAATCCTGATTGGCGGCACCGTCGTCAACAAGCTCGAACCGCGCGAGCGCGGTTGTGCCATGGTGTTCCAGAATTACGCGCTCTATCCGCATATGAGTGTCGCCCAGAATATCGGCTATGCCCTCAAGGTCGCCGGCATGCCCCGCGCCGAGCGCGACGGCAAGGTCGCCAAGGTCGCCAAATCGGTGAGCCTTGAGGCCTATCTCGACCGCAAGCCGGGCGAACTCTCCGGCGGCCAGCGCCAGCGCGTCGCCATGGCCCGCGCCATGGTGCGCGAGCCAAAGGTGTTCCTGTTCGACGAACCCTTTTCCAACCTCGATGCCAAGCTGCGCGTGGCCATGCGGGCTGAGGTTCGCAATCTGCACCGCAGTCTGGGCGTCACCTCGGTTTTCGTGACGCACGACCAGACCGAAGCCATGACGCTGGCCGATCGGTTGATCATCATGAATTCGGGCATTGTCGAGCAGATCGGCAAGCCGTCCGAAGTCTATCACCGCCCGGCCAGCCTCTTCGTTGCCGATTTCATCGGCTCGCCCGCCATGAACCTGGTGCGGGGCCACTTCGCACAGGATGGCTATTTCCGCCACGGCAAGGGCGGCATGATCCATTTGCCCACCATCGCCCCGGCGCTGATCAGCCAGGAAGTTTCCATCGGCGTGCGCCCCGAACTCGTGCGCCGCGTCAGCGCGACGGCAAAAGGCGCGATCGCCGCCGTCGTCGACTACACCGAAGAACTCGGCGCCGCCCGCCTCATCTATGCCGACGCCGATGGCAGCCGCATCATCTCGGTCGACACCGCCACCGATGCGCTCGGCACCGGCATGCCGATCCACTTTGCAATCGACCCCGCCGATCTGCACGTCTTCAGCCACGATACCGGCCGCCGCATCGAGCTGGGCGAGGCCCAGCGTGCGGCCACCCAAACCCGCATCAACGCCTGACCCCCAGGAGACTGACATGAGCAACATCACCGCAACCGGCTTTAATTCCGGCTCCACCGACGGCGAACTCGATAGCCTCGAGGCCGATCTGCGCCGCCTGGCCGATATCGGCGTCGACACGGTCGAACTGGCCCTGACCAGCATCGACCTGATCAGCGGCGGCCGCATCATCGAAGAGCGCGCCGAACGCCTGCTGGCCCTCACCGACCAGTTCGATTTCCGCTACACCGTGCATGGCCTGGTCTCGTCCAATTTCATGGACCCCGACACCCAGCGCTACCAGCTCGATGCCGCCAAGGCGCTGGTCCAGCTCTGCGACCGCGTCGGCTCGGGAATTCTCGTGCAGCACGGCGGTGCGCTGCGCGCCGACCAGCTTGCCGAACGCGCCGGTGCCGACCAGCGTGAACGCGAGGCCCTGACCGAACTGGCCGAATTCGCCCGCCCTTATGGCGTGCGCATCGCGCTGGAAAACATCTTCACCACCGAACTGGGTCAGTACCGCCAGACCCCGGCCGAGGTCGCCGAAACGGTCAAGGCCGTCAACCACCCCAACCTGGTCGCGCTGATCGATTTCAGCCATGCCTATATCGAGAGCACCTATAAGGGCCTCAATTTCCGCGAACAGATCGCCGCCATGGCCCCGGTCACCGGACACCTGCATGTTCATGATAGCTTTGGCCGCCCCCAGGGCTTCTACAAACCCTTCTTCCCGCAGGAAAACACGGCCATGGGCATTGGCGACCTGCACATGCCGCTGGGCTGGGGCGATATCGAGTGGGACAGTATTTTTGCCGAACTCGATTTCCTGCCCGACACGGTGCTGATGATGGAAATTGGCCACCGTCACCGCAACGAGCAGGCGGCTTGCCTGGAGCGGGCGCGGAAATTGGCTGGGTTGACGGGCGCTGAGGCCATCGCCGCGCAGTAAGGGCAGGGGTTCCCATCCCCCTCCCAGCCTCCCCCATCAAGGGGAGGTGCTGGCGCGGTCGGTGTGGCAGCACCTCGCCAAAAACTCGATGTCACCCTCCCCTTGATGGGGAGGGCCAGGGAGGGGTGGAGGGAAGCCGCGATGGATCGGCTCTCACGGTCTCAGAGGCACAATCTTCCCACATCCACCGGCTCTCCCTCGGGCCTGACCCGAGGGCCTGTTGCAGCACTCACCAATGCTGTTGCATGTGGCTAGCGGCCCTCGGGTCAGGCCCGAGGGAGAGCCGGTGGGGGGAAGGCATTCGGGCCTAAGCCCCCTCATACTTCTCCAAAAAGCCTTCCACCCCCAGCGCGCGGAAATCCGGCAGGGCCTGGTGCAACCGTTCGTGGCTCCAATCCCACCACGCCAATTTATCCAGCCGTCCTGCCACATCATCGCTGAACCGCTGCTTGATGGTGCGCGCCGGCACGCCCACGGCGATGGCGAAATCTGCCACGTCCTTGGTCACCACCGCATTGGAGCCGATGATCGCGCCATTGCCTATTCTGGTGCCCGGCATGATCACTGCGCCGTGGCCGATCCAGGTGTCGTGACCGATGCTGATGCGGCTGGCTGCGCGCCAGTCGAAAAAGTCCTGGTCGTCAGCTTCGCCCTCGAAATACCAGGCCGAGCGATAGGTAAAGTGGTGCAGGGATGCCCGCTCCATCGGGTGCATGCTGGCATAGATACGCACGTGGCTGGCGATATTGGCGAATTTGCCGATATCGGCATAGGCGATCTGGGTGTTCTCGACGCAATAGGAATAGTCGCCCATGCTCGAGCGCGCGACGTGGCTGCCCGCGCCCACCTCGGTATAGCGGCCGAGCGTGGACTCGGTGACATGGGCGGTTGCGTGGATATACGGCTCGATGCCGAGTTTGGTCATGCGGCAATCCTCGGGGCAAAAGCGGTCACGTCGACAATCCGGTCGGCCACCTGATGCCGCACGTCCTCATCATGGAAAATGCCGAGCAGGGCCGTGCCCGCCGCTTTTTTCTGCGCGATCATCTCGACCACGACGGCGCGATTGGTCGCGTCCAGCGACGCTGTCGGCTCATCCAGCAGCAGCACTTTGTGATCGGTGATAAAACCGCGCGCAATATTGACGCGCTGCTGCTCGCCGCCCGAAAAGGTCGCCGGTGGCAGGGACCAGAGCCGCTCCGGCAGATTGAGCCGCGCCAGCAGCGCCTTGGCCCGTTCCTGCGCCTCACTTTTATCGACCCCACGGATCACCAGCGGCTCGGCCACCACATCGAGCGCCGAAACACGCGGTACGGTGCGCAGGAATTGGCTGACATAGGCAATGGTATCGCGCCGTAGCGTCAGCACTAGCCGCGGATCGGCCGTCGCCAGATCGATCTCGGCGCCGTCATGGACTAGCAGGATCGCACCGCCGTCGACGCCATAATTGCCATAGACCATTTTGAGAATGGAGCTTTTGCCGGCACCCGATGGTCCGCCAAGGACGACGCATTCCCCGGCATGCACGTCAAAATCGACATTCTCCACGACGGGGAGCACCACGCCATCGCGCAGGTGCATGGTGAAGGTCTTGGAGAGGTTGCGGATGGAGAGGGCGGCGGTCACAGCGTGGCTCCGTAAGTTTGGACAGTGCGTTGACCCCTCATCCGCCCCTTTGGGGCACCTTCTCCCTCAAGAGGAGAAGGGGGGCTCAGAGTTTGAACGGCCACCGGGCCTCCCCTCTCCCCTTGAGGGAGAGGGTGGATCGGCCAGAGGTCGAGACGGGTGAGGGGTTTCTTTCGCATCGCCCTCACACCTGCAAAATCGAAGACACAAGCAGCTGCGTATAAGGCTCGCGCGGATCGTCGAGCACGCGGTCGGTTAGGCCCGCTTCGATTACCCGCCCATCCTTCATCACCATCATGCGGTGGCTCAGCAGCCGGGCTACGGCCAGATCGTGGGTGACGATGATTGCCGCCAGCCCGAGCTCGCCCACCAGCCCGCGCAACAGATCGAGCAGGCGCGCCTGCACCGATACGTCTAGCCCGCCAGTCGGCTCGTCCATGAACACCAGCCTTGGCCCCGTCACGAGATTACGGGCAATCTGCAGGCGCTGGCGCATGCCGCCCGAGAAGGAGCGCGGTTGATCGTCGATCCGGTCGGCGGCGATTTCCACGCGGCCGAGCCAATCGATGGCCGTTTCCCGGATATGGCCATAATGCCGGTCGCCCACCGCCATCAGCCGCTCGCCCACATTGGCGCCGGCCGATACCGTCATGCGCAGCCCATCGGCCGGGTTCTGGTGCACAAAGCCCCAATCGGTGCGCATCAGAAAGCGCCGTTCGGCCTCGCTCAGCTCATAAAGATTGCGCCAGACCTCGTCGCGCATCCGATATTCCGTGCGGCCCGCACTGGGTTCGAGATGGGTGGAGAGGCAATTGAGCAGCGTCGTCTTGCCCGATCCGCTTTCGCCCACAATGGCCAGCACTTCGCCGGGCCATAGCTCGAACGACACATCTTTGCAGCCCAGGCGGTTGCCGTAATATTTGCTCAGGCCTTCGACCCGCAGCAGGGGTTGCTCGCTCATTCCGCCGCCTCCAGTTCTTCCCCGCTCAGGTGGCCACGATGGCCTTGGGCGCGGCGCTCTTCGCAATTGTCGGTGTCCGAGCACACGAACATGTGCCCGCCGTGATCATCCAGGATCACCTCGTCGAGATAGACGCCGGTAGCAGCGCATAGCGCGCAGGGCTGGGTAAAGTGCTGGATTTCGAAGGGGTGATCTTCAAAATCGAGGCTCACCACTTCGGTGAAGGGCGGCACGGCATAGATGCGCATTTCGCGCCCGGCGCCGAACAATTGCAGGGCCGGCGACATGTGCATTTTTGGATTGTCGAATTTGGGCGTGGGCGAGGGATCCATCACGTAGCGGCCCTCGACCTTGACCGGATAGGCATAGGTCGTGGCGATCTGGCCATGCTTGGCAATGTCCTCATAGAGTTTGACATGCATCAGCCCATATTCCTCGAGCGCATGCATTTTGCGTGTCTCGGTTTCGCGTGGCTCGAGGAAGCGCAGCGGCTCGGGGATCGGCACCTGATAGACCAGCACCTGGCCGGCCTGTAGCGGCCTTTCGGGAATGCGGTGGCGGGTCTGGATGATGGTTGCATCGGCCGTATGGGTGGTGGTCGCGACGTTGGCCACCTTGGCGAAGAAGGCGCGGATCGACACCGCATTGGTCGTGTCATCGGCGCCCTGGTCGATCACCTTGAGCACGTCGCTCGGCCCGATGATCGCCGCTGTCACCTGCACGCCCCCCGTGCCCCAGCCATAGGGCATGGGCATTTCGCGGCTGGCAAACGGCACCTGATAGCCGGGAATGGCAATGGCCTTGAGGATTGACCGTCGGATCATCCTTTTGGTCTGCTCATCGAGATAGGCAAAATTGTAGCTCGGGATCAGGCTCATTCCGCCGCTTCCTTCTGGGTTTCCTGCTCGGCCCGCATGCGCCGCACCACGTCGAGTTCGGCCTGGAAATCGACGTAATGGGGCAGCTTGAGGTGCTCGACGAAGCCGGTGGACTGCACATTGTCGAGGTGGCTGATGACGAATTCCTCGTCCTGCGCCGGGGCCACCACGTCCTCGCCGAATTCGCGGGCCCGCAGCGCCCGGTCGCATAGCGACATCGACATGGCCTTGCGTTCGGACTGGCCGAATACCAGCCCATAGCCGCGGGTGAATTGCGGGGGCACCTTGGCCGAGCCCTTGAACTGGTTGACCATCTGGCATTCGGTGACCCGCACACGGCCCAGGCTGACGGCAAAGCCCAGCTCGGCAATGTCGAGTTCCACCTCGACTTCCCCGATGCGGATTTCACCGACAAAGGGGTGCGTTCTGGCGTAACCGCGCTGTGTCGAATAGCCGAGCGCGAGCAGGAACCCTTCATCGCCCCGCGCCAATGCCTGCAGCCGCAAATCGCGGTCCAGCGGGTATTGCAAGGGCTCGCGCGTCAGATCGCCGATGTCCGGCTTGTCGTCGTGGGTGGTATCCGGCTCGATCAGCCCTTCATGAGCCAGCAGATCCGTTACGCGAGGCGCCTGTTCCGGATCGGCCGGCCGCCGGACTGGCGCCGCAACATCGCCGCCCTCGGCCACCACCGGGTCGAGCAGTCGGTGGGTATAGTCAAAGGTCGGTCCCAACATTTGCCCGCCCGGCAGGTCCTTGAACGTCGCCGAAACCCGGCGCTCGATCAGCATATTGGCGGTGTCGATCGGCACCGAATAGCCGAACCGGGGCAGGGTGGTGCGATAGGCGCGCACCAGGAAAATCGCCTCGATCAGATCGCCCCGAGACTGGATAATGGCGAGCGCCGCCAGTTCCCGGTCATAGAGCGAGCCTTCGGCCATGCAGCGATCGACGGCGAGGCCGAGCTGCTGGATGATCTGCTCGATGCCGAGCGCTGGCACCTGCCGATCACCCCGCCGCCGGTCGGCCAGCAGAGCATGGGCATTGGCAATGGCGGCTTCCCCGCCTTTTACGGCCACATACATTTAAGCGTCCTTCCCTGAAATTCGCGTGGTCCGCGGTAGCCCGATCACCGCTCCATCGGCCACCAGCAGCAGGTCGACCCCACGCGGGAACTGCGCACGGTTTTCCGCCCATTGCTCGAGGAAATCACCGGGCAGGCCGAGCGGGGATATCTCGACGCTATGTTCGATCCCCGGCCCCTTCAGCACGAGGGCATCGCCGCCGCTCAGCGCGGGAACGGCCACGATCACCGTGGTCGAGCGGTCGGGATAAATATCCGTGCCGAGCGAAAAGCCGTTCAACTGCAGGGTATTGCTGTCGCGTAACACCGCGAATTGCGCCTGGTCCCGTGCCACATTGAGGGGCGACCCGATATGGAACCGCAACCAGCCGGTTACCGCTTCTGTCGCCAGATCAGGCTCCAGCCATACGCCCGTATCGTGATCGCATAGTGTCAGCAGCACCGCTGCCAGTTCCGGCGTCAGCGGCGCTGGCGGGGTGAGGCCGAGCGCCAGTTGCTGAATTGTCCCCGGATTGGCCAGCGCATCCATCAGGGCGCGGAACCCCTGCTGGGCCTGCATGACCGGGTCGGCAAAGCCGCCATCGAGCATCAGATTGTCCATCAAACGTCCCCTCGCACCATGGTGAAGAAATCGACCTTGGTGGCGGCCGATTCCTCGCGCCGCTGCTGGTCGCCCTGGCTCACAACGGCCCGCAGCGGAGCCAGCACCTCGGCCTCCACCCGCTCCGGATCGCGCTGGAACAGCGCATCGAACACCGCAATCAGCCGCGCCTTTTCGAGGTCTCGGCCCAGGCAATAACCGTGCCCCACTTCGCCGCTGGCGAGCCGGACGCTTGCCCGGCTCACACTGGCCTCGCCCAGATTGAACGGCGCGCCACCACCGCCAGCGCGGCCGCGCACCATGACCAGCCCCGTTTCGGGACCACGCAGCGCGCGGAATTCGGGCTTTTCGGTCCAGTCGGTCCAATGCTGGGCGAGGGCCGCGCTCTCGGCCGCTGCCAGGGCATTTAGTGCCAACCGCCTCGGTTCTATCGTCATATCGCTTGCCTCTACTTGTCTAATAAACTAGACAACATAAATCCTGATTCTGGTCTTAGGCGCGCTGTGTGAATTTGCAATGACAAAAACCGAGTCCTCGTCCGAATCCCATCTCAGCGGCGTCGCGCTGTGGCGGCGCATTGCCGATGCCATCCGGCTCGACATCGTTGGCGGCAAGCGCCAGCCGGGCGATCGGCTGCCCGGGGAAACCGAGCTGGCGGAACGCTTTTCTGCCAATCGGCACACGGTGCGCCGGGCGCTGGCAGCGCTGCAGGCGGAGGGCGTCATCCGCACCGAGCAGGGCCGGGGTAGCTTTGTCGACCAGGCCCGCCGCGTCAGCTATCGCATTGGCAAGCGGACCCGGTTTTCGGAGAACCTGGCCGGGCAGGCTGCAACGATCTCGCGCGACATGCTGTCTTCGCGGCTGGAAAATGCGACGGGCAGCGTGGCCGCGGCGCTGGGACTGCGGGCGGGGACCAAGGTGACGCGGCTGGAAACCCTGTCATCGGCCGACAACCGCCCGATGTCGCGCGCCAGCATCTGGCTGAGCTATGCGGCCTTTCCAGATTTTGCGGTGCGCTTTGCGGAAAATCCGTCCATCACGGCAACGCTGGCGAGTTACGGCATTGCCGACTATGCCCGCGCCAGCACGCGTATATCCGCCCGCCACGCGGATGCCGACGAGACGGCAACGCTGAAACTCGCCCCCGGCGCCATTCTGCTGGTGTCGGAGGCGGTCGATACGGACCTCGGCGGCAAGCCCTTGCTCTATGCGTTGAGCCGCTTTCCGGCAGACCTCATGGAACTGGTGGTCTAGACTCGTTCCGCCTGGGCCTGTTGCAACAGGCCAAGAAAATGCTCGCCCGCTTCCTGTAAGGGACCGGAATTGTCGATCTCTACGCTTTCGCCGCCCGGCACGGCGACATCGAGCTGACGTGCCAGACGCTGGCGGATGGCCTCGGCGTCCTCGCGGCCCCGTGCCGCCAGGCGCTGGGCGATGATTTCGGGACGGGCCGAAATATTGGCCACGATGACCCGCCGGTAGCGGGCAGCGGCCTCCCCGATCACCTGCCGCGATACATTGGCGATGACCACGCGGCCAGCCTCGATATCGCTGTCAATGGAGCGCGGCAGGCCATAGCGCAGGCCATGCGCCTGCCAATGCAGTGCCAGCCCGTTGGATTGCGCCAGCGCCTCGAAATGGGCTTCGCTCAGGCTGTCATGATCTTCCGCCGCACGATCGGCCGGGCGGGTGACAATGCGGCGTACAAAGGTAAATTCAGCTCGTCCGGCCAGCCGCTGGCGGGCAAAGTCGATCAGCGAATCCTTGCCCGATCCACTGGGGCCGACCACGGCGACGAATGCACCGGAAGCCGAGGCGTCCGAACTCATATCACCCGGGTCCCTTCGCGCCAGACGGTGCGCACGATCGGAATGCCATCCTGCACCCGCACACGCACCAGATCGGCGCGCTTGCCCTGGGCGATTTCACCGCGATCATCCAGCCCCGCGGCCTGTGCCGGGTGCTTGGACACCAGCCGCACGGCGTGGGGCAGGGTGATGGCATCGACACTGTCGCCCAGCGAGAAAGCTGCCTGCAGCAGGCTGAAGGGGATGTAGTCGGACGAGAGGATGTCGAGCAAGCCATGCTCGGCCAGTTCGCGCGCCGAGACATTGCCCGAATGCGAGGAGCCGCGCACCACATTGGGTGCGCCCATCAGCACAGCCATGCCGGCCTGATGCGACGCGCGGGCGGCTTCCACGGTCGTGGGGAATTCAGCCACATCGATGCCCTGCGCAATCGCCTCATCGACATGGCCGAGCGTGGCATCGTCATGGCTGGCCAATACGATATCGTTGGCCTGGCAGAATTGCGAAATCGCCGCGCGATGCGGGCCGGCATGCTGCTCGGAGTCGCGAATGCGGCGCGTCGAGAAGTCGGCCAGCGCCTGATCGCTCATCTTGAGCTTGCCTTGATAATAGACGCGATAGGCATCCAGATTGGCGAACTGGCGCTGCCCCGGCGCGTGATCCATCAGCGAGGCCAGCCGCACCAGGGCATGGTCTTGCAGCTGTTCAAAACCGCGCAGGCAATCAGGCGCCGAAACTTCGCAGCGCAGATGAATGAAATGATCGGCCCGCAGGCGCCCCGATGCCTTGCCGGCAGCGATGGCGTCGGCCAGTACCAGCATTTCGGTGTCGCCCATATCCGCCTGCTCGTCCGTCCCCACGCGCAGCGCGTCGAACACGGTGGTAATGCCGGAAGCTGCGACCTGGGCATCATGCGCCTGAACGGCGGCAATGGCGTTCCAGCGTACTTTGGGGCGCGGCGCATAATGGTTTTCGAGGTGATCGGTATGCAACTCGACCAGACCCGGAATGACATAGTCGCCATCCATGTCCTCGCCATGCGCCGAAGCCGCCGAGATATCGGCAATCACGCCGTCGCGCAGCAGGATCGCCCCGGTAACGACTTCGTCGGCCAGGACGATGCTGGCATTGGTGAGAACGGTTTCGGCGGCATTCTTCTGCGTCATGGATCAAGCAATCTTGCGTCGGCGTTGAGTGGTAAACTGGTGACTGGAATGGACGAAGAACGGCGCATTGGGCTCCGGCTCCACGAACAGGGCAACTTGCCCGATATGCAATGGCGCCGTGGCAAGGTCGCCGAAATGGCGCCGCAATACCAGCGCGACGTGATCACGTTCCAGCTCATCGATGGGGCCGGTCAGCGTCATATGAAAGCGGAACTGGTCGAACACATTGGGATGACCCCAATTGCGCAGATTATCGAACTGCTGGCCGGTGAAGCGCCCGATATCGCCCCGCGCCAGATCGAGATCTGTGACCGGGCTGCGATAGATATCAAAGGCGGTGACGAAATCGGCCGCCAGGTCGTTGAGTTCGACCATAGGCACGGCCGGCACCAGCGCAAAGGCATTCTGGATCGGCGCAATGCGCATTTCGGGCACGGTGATAGAAGGCAAGCGGCGGCAGAAGCGGTCGAGCGCCGCTTGCAGGTCGCCGATTTCGTATTCAGGCGCCAGCCGGAACGGCGCCTTCAACGTGCCGTGAAAGCCGAAGCGGCGCGGAACGGCAGTGAGGAAGGCGTGGTCGGTTTCCACCAATCCCTCCACCGGCCAGCTCACCCGAGCGCCGGTATACGGGTCGCGCCGCAGCCATTGCGCCGCGGCAATCTGCAGCGGATCATCGGCCGGAGGAACAAAATAGATCGCGCAACGCATAGGGGGCCCACACTGGTTCCCATGCGTTACCTGAACTCTGTGACAGTTCGACAAATGTCTAGTTTAGTGCACAGGTTCTTTTCCGGGCTATGTGGCCCGAAAAGCGGTGGCGGCGAGCCCTATTTTGGTGCCGGGCAGCTATTGGTCGGCTCGACCTTGAGCACGGGGAAGCAATCCTTCCAGGCCTCGGTGCGCGGCGGCCACGGGGTGAGGAAGTCCGGGCTTTCCTCCAGCTCGAGAATGCCCTGCGCCTGCAAATTCTTCACCCGGCCATCGAGATATTCCTTGATAACGCTGATTTGGCCGTCCTTGACAGTGGCCACCCAGACATCGTTGACCACCTGGCGATTGCCGCGCTGGAAGGTGCGGAATTGCAATTCGGCGGCGACGCGGCCGGTTTCGGTGTCGATATAGAAGGCGTCGGCGGGCAGGAAAATACTCGTGTCGCTCGCCTGCTCGCAGAACAGTTTCAGGTCGGCGAGGATAGCGTCGACCCCGGTAATATGGCTGGTGGGGTAAGAGAAATCGACATCGGGCGCCACGGTCTTGGCCATCAGATCGCCATTGCACCTAGCCCAGGAACTGGCGAGATCGAAGATCAGATCCTGAAACTGTGCCCGAGGGCTGCCGGCTTCCTCGATCTTGCCGGAATATTCGACACCGGGCCGGACTTCGGCGGCGGATAGCGCAACGGGCAGGCAGGGCAATATGGTCAATATGGCGGCAAGCGTGCGAGCATTGCGCTTGAGCATCTCAACATCTCCTGATGATCGATTATCGAACTTGTGTTCGATTAATGATTATCAAGACAGCCCTTGCGGCCCACGCCCATCCGGTTTTTCCGAATGTCAGGAATGCGCAGATGACATAACTGTGACAGTGGCCGTCTGATGCTACCCTCCGAGTAGACCTCACCCTGAGCTTGTCGAAGGGCGAGGTCGTGGCAGAATTCTGGGGTACGACCTCGTGGTTCGACAAGCTCACCATGAGGTCTACTGCGAATCTAGGGTTTGTTGTGCCTGCTGATCGCCGCATCCACTATATTGCGGAACAGGCAGGCGGTGGTGATCGGCCCCACGCCATCGGGCGCATGGGTGACCGCGGCGGCCTTGCCCTCGACGCTGGCGAGGTCGACATCGCCCAGGATCTGTCGATTGCGGCGACTGATGCCGACGTCGATCAGGATAGCGCCTTGGGCGATGTGGTCGGCGGTGATCAGACCGGCTATGCCCGTGGCGCTCACGACGATTTCCGCCTGCCGCGTCAGTGCCGCCAGATCGCGCGTTGCCACGTGTCCTGCCGAGACACTGGCATTGCGATCGAGCAGCATCATGGTGAGTGGCCGGCCGACCACGGCGGAGGCGCCGACCACGGCGACATTCGCCCCGGCCAGATCGCCAAACAGGGTCTCGGCGCAGATTACACTGGCCTGTGCCGTCGCAGCACCCCGGCTTGGTGCGCCCAGCAGCAGGTTTCCGGCATTCAATGGGTGCAGGCCATCGACGTCTTTTTCCGCGCCAATCGCCAGCGCGGCCGCAATGGCGTCGACGCCTTGGGGCAGGGGGTAGAGCGTCATCACGGCATCCACGGCGGGGTCGTCGCGCAGCGCGGCCAATTGCCGGTAGATCGCGGGCGGGTCGCTCTCATAGGCCAGCAAGGTCAACGCAATGCCGGCCTGTTCCGCCATCTCCTGCTGCCGGGCGGCGTAGGCGCGCGCACCGGCATTGGTGGCGTCGAGCAGCACGGAGCAGGTGGGCCGAATGCCCGCAGATTGCGCGCGACGCAAGGTTTCGGCGTGCATGCCGCGGGCCAGGTCGAGGCCGGAGAATATGCGTGTCTGCACCGGACGCCCTAGAAGGTCAGGCCGATATCGGCCGCGCATTGGCGCAGTTTGGGGAACATCACCAGCTCGATATGCTCAGGCTGGTAACGGCTCTGCGGGAAGATGATCGAGATGGCGCCGATGACCTTGCCGCCTGCGCCAAATACGGGCACGGCGAGGGAATCCACGCCCTCGACATATTCGGCATCGGCGAAGCAATAGCCCTTGGCGCGGATCGCGCCGAGCTGGGCGATCAGCTTGTCCTTGCTGGTTTCGGTGTGCGCGGTGTGGGCGGTCAGCGGCGCATCGGCAATGATCGCGTCGCGGGTCTCTGCGTCGAGGAAGGCCAGCATGGCGCGGCCGGCGGCGGTGGGCAGCAGCGGAATGCGGCTGCCGGTGGTGACCATATTGAGGGTGAAGCGCGCCGGGCCATAGGAATGGGCGACGTAGACCGCCTCGGTATCGTCCAGCATGCTGAAGGACACGGCCTCGCCAACTTCGTCGGAGGCGAGCCGCAGGATGGGCTGGATGATCTGCGAAATGCCGCGACCTTCGACAAAACCCTGGGTCAGGCGCAGCACATGGGGGGTGAGCTCATAGCGGCCACGGTCGCTGGCGAGATAGCCGAGTTGTTCGAGCGTGCGCACCAACCGCCGCGCCACCGCCCGGCTGAGATTGGTTTTCTGGGCGACTTCGGCCATGGTCAGCACGCGGTTCTTGCCGTCGAACGCGCAGATGACCTCCAGGCCCTTGGCAAAGGTCAGCGAAACTTCCTTGTCGTCCGCGTCCAGCCTGCGCATGTCCATGCAACCCCCAAATCAAGATCATCTTAGGGATGTTCGATAATAGATCAATCGTTCGATTAGCGAGCGGCGCTCCATAAGTATGCCTATATATTGTGCAGATCAAGATTTGGCCTTCAAGTTAATCAATCGGCTTGACCGTGCCGCCAAACTGGCCTTAGACTCTACATAACGAACATTAATTCGATAATCGAACGCATTGGGAGCGAGGCTCTGTGGCTGCTGATTGGCAGGCGCGGAACCTGTTCGCATGCCTCGACGTCACGAGCCTAAGGATTGGAATGAAAGTCCACGTTATCTATGCCCACCCCCTGGCCGATAGTCTTGCTGCGCACCTGCATCGGGTGACGGTGGAGAGCCTCGTTCAGGCGGGGCATGAGGTGGACGATCTCGATCTCTACGCCGACAATTTCGACCCCGTCCTGTCGCAAGAGGACCGGCGCGACTATCACGACACGGCCATCAATCAGCGCAAAGTCGCGGGCTATGTCGCGCGGCTGCAACGCTGCGAGGGGCTGGTGCTGTGCCACCCGGTGTGGAATTTCGGCTGGCCGGCTATTCTGAAAGGTTATTTCGACCGCGTGTTCCTGCCCGATGTGTCGTTCAAGCTGGTGGACGGGCAGGTCTCGCCCGGCCTCAAGAACATCAGGAAGCTGGCGACCGTCACCACCTATGGCTCAAAGCGCTGGCGCGCCGTCGTGCTGGGCGATCCGCCACGCAAGAATGGCACGCGCTTTTTGCGCGTCGTCTGCCACCCAAGGGTCAAAGTGCGCTATCACGCGTTATACGACATCAACAATGCAACGCGGGAACGCACCGATGCCTACATCGCCAGGATCCGCGCCGAAATGCTGAAATTCTAGCCATGACCACTTCCCTGGCCCAGACAAAGACAGACAAAGCCCCGGCCAATGACCGGCTGCCGGGCAATGCCGCCCTGATGTTCGACGCCGTCTCGATGACCTTTCCCGATGGCACACAGGCGCTCGACACGGTGACGCTTGCCATTCAGCCGGGCGAATTCGTCTCCATTGTCGGCCCCTCCGGTTGCGGAAAATCCACCCTGCTCAAGCTGGCCTCGGGTCTTGAGAGCCATACCTCGGGCGATATTTGGGTCGATCGCGACAGCCTTGGCTATACCTTTCAGGATGCAACGCTTTTGCCGTGGCGCAAGGTGCTGGCTAATGTCGAATTGCTGATGGAACTGCGCGGCTTCGACCCCGCCGAACGCCGCCGCATTGCTCTGGAGCAGATCGAGCTGGTGGGCCTGACGGGGTTTGAAAACCACTATCCCCGGCGCCTCTCCGGCGGCATGAAAATGCGGGCTTCGCTGGCGCGCTCGCTCGCGCTCAATCCGGCAGTGTTTCTGTTCGACGAACCGTTCGGGGCGCTGGATGAAATCACCCGCGAGCGGCTCAATGACGAATTGATCGCGCTCTATACCAGGCAGAAATTCACCGGCCTCTTCATCACCCATTCCATCCCCGAGGCGGTTTATCTGTCCACCAAGGTCGTGGTTATGTCCAAGCGGCCCGGCCGGATCGTCGCCAGCTTCGACATTGCCTTCCCCGAGCCGCGCACGCCTGAATTGCGCTACACCAGCGGCTTTGCCGAAGTCTGCGGGGAAATCTCCCTGGCCCTGCGCAATGCGATGGAGGGCTAGGAGCATGGCAAGATCCCAACACAAGCTCGCCACCGAACGCTATCTCGCCAGGCCAGTGGTCGCGCGGCCCAGCGTATCCCAGCGCTCCGCCGCCGCTCTTCTGCCGCCGCTGCTCATGGGCGTGCTGGTCGTCATCGCCTATATCTGGACGCGCTCGGGGCTGGAGACCCACCGGCAATTCCTGATGCCGACGCTGGAAGGCCTGTGGACCCAGGCGTTCAGCCAGCCTGCAGTGCTCAGCCAATTGTTCAATGCCGCCGCCACCACGCTCTCGATCGCGCTGGCAGGGCTGGCGATCTCCATTCCCATCGGCATGTTGCTGGGCGTGGTGATGTTCCGCTTCCAGGTCATGGAAAAGGCCATCTTTCCCTACCTCGTCGCGCTGCAATCCATCCCGATCCTGGCGATCATCCCGCTGCTGCAATCGGCGCTCGGCTTCGGCTTTCTGCCCAAGGTGCTGATCGTGGCGCTGTTCACCTTCTTTTCCATTCCGACCACGTTGCTGCTGGGCCTCAAAAGCGTTGATCGCAGCATTATTGATCTGTTCCGCCTGCAAAAGGCCGGCTGGCCCACCATGCTGATCAAGGCCGGTTTTCCCTCGGCGGCGCCCACGCTGTTCGCCGGCCTGCGCATTTCGGCGGGGCTCGCGGTGATCGGGGCCATCGTGTCGGAACTGTTCTTCCTGTCCGGCCCCGGCGGGCTCGGGCAGATGCTGATCAACGCCAAGATCGATTTCAAATACGAACAGATGTATGCCGCATTGCTGGTGTCGTCGATGCTGTCGATATCGGTCTATCTGCTGTTCAGCTGGCTTGGAAACCGGCTGTTTTCAGAATGGCACGAGTCGGGGGGGAGGTAGCGCGAGGGATAAGCCAGACCCGCGCCCACCGAAATTCTTCACATGGGACAATAATGATGAACTTCAGGACCTTACTGCTCGCCGTCACCGCGCTCACCGGCGTCGGGCAAGCCGCCCACGCCGCCGAGCCGGGCGCTTTCGCCAAGGAACATTACACGACCCCATTGGCCGATATATGCCCCAATCCCTTCATCATCCAGAAGGATTGGCTGGCCCAGGCCGAACATGGCGGGCTCTATCAGATGATCGGGGCTGGAGGCGAAATGTCCTCCGGCAAATATCAGGGGCCGCTCGGCTCGACCGGCATTGATCTTGTGCTGCTCGAAGGCGGCGGCGGGGTCGGCCTGGGCGATGGCGAAACCGCCTATTCGGCGCTCTATATGGGCAATTCCAAAGCCGGCGTGACGCCGCATCTGGGCTTCCAGGAGCTGGACAACGCCTTCATCTTCTCCAAGCAATTCCCGGTCGTCGGCGTCGTCAGCCCGCTGGATAAATCGCCCACGGCTTTGTTCTGGGATAAGGCGACCTATCCCGAAGGCTTCAAGACCATCGACGATCTCAAGGCCTTCGCCGCTTCGGGCCAGGGCAAGATCTATGTCTCCACCATCAAGCGCACCTTCGGCAAATATCTGGTCGACCAGGGTGTGCCGGCCGATGTCTTCATCGAAGGCTATCGCGGCGATGGCGAGAATTTCGTCGCCAATAACGGCACCTGGCTCAATCAGGGCTTCGTCACCAGCGAGGTCTACAAGTTTACTAATGGCAATAATTGGGGCAAGCCGATCGATTATCTGCTGATGTCCGATGTCGGTTATTCGATCTATACCGGCATGCTCTCGGTCGCCACCAACCGGCTCGAAGAACTGGCGCCGTGCTTAGAAAAGCTGGTGCCTATCATCCAGCAGGCCGAGGTGGATTATGTCACCGATCCGGCCGAGGCCAATGGGGTCATCGTCGCCTTCAACGAAGGCGGCTTTGGCGCCGGTTATTGGAAGACCGATGCCGAACTGATGACCTATGCCGCCAAGGCACTGGTCGATTCCGGCGTCGTCTCCAACGGCAGCAATGCCACTTTGGGTGATTTCGATATGGTGCGGGTTTCGGCGCTGTTCGATCTGGTCAAGGGTGGGCTCGATGAACGCGCCGACCCGGCCGTCACGCCGGAAAGCGTTGTCACCAATCGCTTCATCGATCCCTCCATCGGGCTCAAATAATGCCGGAGCCGCAGGCCATTCTGCTCGACGGCGATAAGCTCGCCGGGCGCCTGCGGGGCGAGATGAAGGTGGATGCCGCGCGGCTCATCGCGCACGGCATCCAGCCGAAAATGGCGACTGTGCTGGTGGGAGACGATCCCGCCAGCGCCAGCTATGTGGCGCGCAAGCATGCCGATTGTGCCGAGATCGGCATTGCGGTCGAGGATATGCGGCTGCCTGCCACGATCTCCTCCGATGAACTGCTGGCGGCCATAGCTGCGCTGAACGCCGATCCGTCCGTCCACGGTTTCATGGTGCAATTGCCGCTGCCGGCCGGGCTCGATGAGGCCGCCATGCTCGAGGCCGTGCGGCCCGACAAGGACATTGATGGCCTGCACCCCATCAATCTGGGGCGCCTGCTGGCCGGTCAGCCCGGCTTTTTGCCCTGCACCCCCGCCGCCATCCTCACTCTGCTGCAGGCCTACGATATCCCTTTGGCCGGAGCGGAAGTGGCCATCATCGGCCGCGGCAACCTGGTTGGCCGGCCGTTGGCCATGCTGCTGTCGCAACGCGGTGTGGACGCGACCGTTACTCTGCTGCACAGCCAATCCCGCGATCTGGCGGCAGCCACACGCCGCGCCGATATCGTCATTTCGGCCGCGGGCATTCCCGATCTGGTCACAGCTGAAATGGTCAAACCCGGCGCCGCTGTTGTCGGTGTCGGCATCAGCTATGTCGCTGGCGTGATGACTTCGGATATCGCTGCGGGCGTTGCACAGGTGGCCGGTTGGATCACCCCACCGCACGGCTCCGTCGGAGCGCTGACGCGGGCCATGCTGCTCAGAAATCTGCTGCGCGCCGCAGCCGGACAATAATCTCGCACCCTCATCATCTCACCCGCTTCCACAGGGGATTGATAGATGATAACGTTTCAATATTGTTGATGATAGCCACGCAAAGAGGGCTGGATCAATGCGGAGGAGAAAGCATGAGCAAATTCAAAGGTGTCTGCGGACGACGTGCGCTTCTATCGGGTCTTGCCACGGCGGCGCTGCTGACCATGGGTGGCGCTGCCCTCGCCCAGGAGGTCAGCGGGGAGCTGGTCATCCTGCAGTGGCAGGGCGGTACCGATCTTGAGATGTGGCATGAAGTCGAAGCCAAATTCACGGAGCTCAACCCCGGCGTCACGGTGCGGGAATTCCAGCCGGCCGGCGGTCAGGGCGATCCCCGCGCGGGCATCCGCACGGTCCTGCTGGGCGGCGAGGTGGTCGATATCATCATCAACACCTGGCCGGCATTCCGTGTGGAACTCAACAATGCGGGCATTCTGCGCCCCGTCGAGGAGCAATGGGCCAGCTTTGGCTGGGACGACAAGCTCAGCCAATCCTGGAAGGATCTGGGCGCCATCGATGGCGTGCCTTATGGCGTGACCTATACTTATGGCGACCGCTCGGCCATCTGGTACAAGACCGCCCAGCTCGAAAAGGCCGGTGTCACCCCGCCCACGAGTTGGGGAGAATTCCTGGCCAGCTTCGATGCGCTCAAGGCCGCCGGCTATTCCTATCCCGTCGTCATCCCGGCCAAATATTGGGCGCATGGCGAGTGGTTTGAGACCCTGTTGCTGCGCACAGCGGGCGTCGAAACTGCAGCCCAGCTGGCGCGCCACGAAATCCCCTGGACCGATCCCAAGGTGCGGGGCGCCATGGTCAAGTTCAAGGAAATGCTGGACGCCGGCTGCTGCGCCAACCCGGCCACCATGCTCGCCACCGAGGACCCCTATCCATCCGTCTTCCGGGCCGAGGAGGGCAATTATCTGTTGATGGGCATGTGGAGCAATGCCGCGCTCAAGAAAGACTATGGGCTGGAGGAGGGCGTGGACTATTCCATCTTCCAGTTCCCGGCGCTTGGCATGGGGTTCGACGACACCACAAGCGTCGATACAAAGGAGCTGGTGGTTACCAGCAATGGCAACAATCCTGCTGCTGCCGATGCGTTCCTCGATTTTATCATCGGGCCGGACGCCGCCAATATCATGGGCAAATACGGCTATGCCTCGCCGAGCACCGCGTTCGACACTTCCCTGCTTGGGCCGGTGCAGCAGACCGCAGTTGCCGCCGTTGCGGAGGCAAAGGTACAGTTCGTGCTGGGCGATCTGCTGCCGGGCGACCTGGTCGATGAGTATCGCATTCAGCTGCAGCGCTTCCTGCAGGATCCGAGCGAAGACATGATCGACACGGTGCTGGCCGCTATCGAAGCCAAGGCGGCCACGGCCTATTGATGACCAGTTCCGGCGCAAAACCAACGGCGGACGCGTTCGCCGATATCTCCTCCCCCCTGACTGGCGGCCGGCGCGAGCCGGTCGTCAGGCGCGGGCAAAAAGGGCTAAGGGACGCGCCGGCGGCGTGGTTGCTGATCGCCCCCGTCATCGTGCTGTTCGGCATTTCGGTAATCTATCCGCTGATCGATACGATCCGGCTGTCGCTGTTCGACATCAAGGGACTGGCGCCGGCCAAATTCGTCGGCCTGGGCAATTATGCGGCCCTGTTTGCGGATGCCACGTTCCGCAATACGCTGCTGACCACCCTGATCTTTACGCTGGGCACCACGCTCATTTCGGTGTCGCTGGGCTGGACGCTGGCGATGCTGTGTTCATTTGCGCCGCGCCACACCCTGCCATTTCGCGGCATGTTCTTCGTCACCTTCGGGATTTCCGAAGCCGTGTCGGGCTATATGTGGATCAATATCCTGCGGCCGGACAAGGCCGGCCTGCTCAATTCGCTGATCGGCAGCGTGGTGCCGGGCTTCCAGCATTCCTGGCTGGGCGATCCGGTAACGGCGCTTTGGTCGCTGATCTTCGTAGCCTCCTGGAGCGGGGTCGGCCTGCCGCTGATGCTGTGCTTTGCGGCGGTACAGGGCATTCCCAAGACGGTGCTCGAAGCCGCCTATATGGATGGGGCCAAACCCATGTCCATCATGCGGCACATCATGGTGCCGCTCTCCATGCCTGGCGTACGCGTCGCCATCTTTATCAACCTTTTGGGCGCGCTGCGGGCCTTCGACATCATCTATGTGATGACCGGAGGCGGGCCGGTGCGCGCCACCGAAACGGTGGGCTATTTCATGTATCGGGAATCCATGACCCAGTTCAAACTCGGCTATGGCGCTGCCGCCACGGTGGTACTGCTCGTGGCGGTGCTGGTCGTGTCCATTCCGGCGATTATCCAGCGCACGGCAGGTGCGAAATGATCGGCCGCGTTCCGTGGTGGACAGTCATTGTCGTCGGCGTGCTGGCGGTGTGCTGGGTGGTCCCGGTACTGGGTATCGTGCTGACCTCCATCCGCCCACCCGCCGACGTGGCGCTGGGCTGGTGGCGGCTCGACAATATCCGCTTCACGCTCGATGCCTGGCAGCGCGTCTGGGTGGAATATCCGCTCGCCGAATCCTTCTTCTATACGGCGCTGCTGGCGGCCTTGGCGACGCTGGGAACCATGCTGCTGACGCCGGCCGCAGCCTATGCCTTCCACTTCCTCAAGTTCCGCTCACGCCGGCTGCTGCTGATCATCATCATCAATGCCTTCGTGCTGCCCCAGCAGGTCGTGGTCATACCGCTATTTACGCTGTGGCGGGACATGAAGCTGATCGACAATCCCCTGGCCGTACTCATTCCCTATGTCGGGATGAGCTTTGCCTGGTCCATTTTCCTCGTGAAGAACTTCCTCGAGGATTTTCCCAAGGAGCTGATCGAGGCCGCCAAGATAGACGGGTGCGGCCCGATCAAGACCCTGCAGCATGTCGTGCTGCCCAATGCCACCAGCCCGATCTTTGCTGTGGGCGTGCTGCAGTTCCTGTGGAGCTGGAATGCTCTGCTGCTGCCCATGCTCTATCTGCGCAGCATGGTGCCGCTGCCGGTTCTGCTCACCAAGGTGTCCGGCACCTATGAGATGAACTGGGACCTGCGCTCGGTCGCCGCCATCGTCACGACCATCGTGCCCCTCATCGTTTTCGTCGTCTTTCAACGCCAATTTGCTGCCGGCTCACAAACCCGCACCGGAGCCAAGGAATAATCATGCCCGTGACGAACAAGCCGATCCGCTATCGGCAGATCCACCTCGATTTCCACACCTCCGAGCATATCCTGGCCATCGGCGCGGCCTTTGATCCCGATGATTTTGTCGCCACCTTCAAGGCGGCCAATGTGGATAGCGTCACCATCTTCGCCAAGTGCCACCACGGCTGGTCGTACTACCCGAGCGAGGTCGGCGCGCCCCATCCCAATCTGGCCCGTCCAGACCTGATGGGCGACATGATCAAGGCGCTGGCCGCCGCCGATATCGAAGCGCCGATCTATATTTCGGTGCAATGGGATGAGCGCAATGCGCGCCTGCACCCGGAATGGCGCGTGCGATCCGCCACCAGGAACCGCTTCGATCCCGGTCAATTGCAGGCCGCCTGGCATACGCTCTGCCTCAACCACAAGGCCTATCGCGACGAACTGCTCGAGCACGCGCGCGAAGTCGTGCGCAATTACGACACGCCCGGCCTGTTCTTCGACATCGTTCTGGCTACCGATTGCGTGTGCCAGCAGTGCCTCGAAAGCATGGCCGCCCACGGGCTCGATCCGGCCAAGCCTGAGGATCGCCTGACCAATGACGAATGGGTCAACGAGGTGTTCCGCACGGAAATGACGGCCGCCCTGCATGCCGAATTTCCGGGTCTGCGCATCTTCTACAATTGCGGCCATATCCATAAGCAGGGCCGCAAGCGCTTTGCGCCCTACACCCATCTCGAGCTCGAAAGCCTGCCCACCGGCGGCTGGGGCTATGACCACTTCCCCGCCAGCGCCCGCTATGCGGCAACGCTGGGGCTCGATTTCCTCGCCCATACCGGCAAGTTCCACCTGTCCTGGGGCGAATTCGGCGGCTTCAAGCACCCCGACGCGCTGGAATATGAGGCGGCGCAGATGGCGGCCCTGGGCTCCAAATGCCTGGTCGGCGACCAGCTCCACCCCAATGGCGCCATCAACCCCGATACCTATGCCTCGATCGCGCCGGCCTATGCTCGCGTCGCCAAGCTCGAGCCCTATATCGAGGCCGCAAGGCAGGTGTCGCAGGTGGCTATCCTGTCCTCGGAATATTTCCACCACGCCGGCGATCGCAACAGCACGGCCGATGCCGGCGCCGCCCAGATGTTGCTCGAGCTGAAAATCCCCTTCGATGTCATCGACGGCACCTCGGATTTTTCGCCCTATGCAGTGATCATCTTGCCCGATGACATTCCGGTCGATGCAGCGCTTGCCGACCGGCTGAACGCCTTTGTGGGGCAGGGCGGTGGCCTGCTGCTGTCGGGCAGTTCGGCGCAGGGTGCGGATGGGCAATTCGCCATAGAGGCCGGTATCCGCAGTGAGGGGCCGGTGGCGTTCACACCTAGCTATATCGGCTCGGGCAATGAGCTCGACCCCGCGCTGACCAAGTCGCCCTTCGTCGTCTACGGCACGGCCCAGCAGATCGTGGCGCAGGGCGCCCAGGTGCTGGCCCAGGTCGTGCCGCCCTATTTCAACCGCAGCTACCGGCATTTCTCCTCGCACGCCCATGCGCCCGACAATACGGACGCGGCGCCCCTTGGCGCGGCGGTGACGCTGTCTGGCCGGGTGGGCTACATCGCCTATCCGATCTTCGGCATCTATCACAATGTCGGTCAGCCGCTGTACCGGCACGTGGTCAAGGCCCTGTTGTCGCGCCTGCTGCCCAAGCCTGCCTTGAGCACCGACCTGCCATCGGCCGGGCGTGCGACGCTGACCCATCAGGCCGAGCGCGGCCGGCATGTCCTGCATCTGCTCTATGGTCCGCCTCAGGTGCGCGGCAAGGCGGTGCCGCATGGGGAGGGCACCCGCGTCATGGAAATGATCGAGGATATTCCGGCCATCGGCCCGGTCAGCGCTGCGGTCCGCCTGCCCAGCCGCCCGACCCGTGCCTATGAAGCGGTGAGCGGCCAGGATCTCGATGTGCAGGACCTTGGCGGCGGCACCTATGGCGTCACCCTGGATCGGCTGCGCATCCACGCGGCCATCGTGTTCGAACAAGCCTAGGAGGACCGACAATGGCAAGCGTGACGCTGAGCAATGTCAGCAAATCCTATGGCGCTTTCGAGGTCATCGACAATCTCAACCTGACCGTGGATGACGGGGCATTCACCGTGTTCGTGGGCCCCTCGGGCTGCGGAAAATCCACGCTATTGCGCATGATCGCCGGGCTGGAGCCGATCACCAAGGGCGACCTGGTCATCGATGGGCGGCGCGTCAACGATGCCGACCCGATCGAGCGCGGCGTCGCCATGGTGTTCCAGAACTATGCGCTCTACCCGCATATGACAGTCGAGCAGAATATCGGCTTCTCGCTGCGCATGGCGGGCCTCGGCAAGCCCGATATCGAAGCCCGTGTGGTCGCTGCCGCGCAGACGCTGCAGATCGAGCCGTTGCTCAAGCGCAAGCCGGCCCAGCTCTCGGGCGGGCAGCGCCAGCGCGTTGCCATCGGCCGCGCCATTGTGCGCGATCCCGAGGTCTTCCTGTTCGATGAACCGCTCTCCAATCTCGATGCGGAATTGCGCGTTTCCATGCGCGTGGAAATCGCCAAGCTGCACAACAAGCTCGGCTCCACCATGATCTATGTGACCCACGACCAGACCGAGGCCATGACCCTGGCCGACAAGATCGTGGTGATGCGCGATGGCAAGATCGCCCAGTCCGGCACGCCCGACGAGCTTTATGACAATCCCGACAATCTGTTCGTCGCCGGCTTTATCGGCTCGCCGCGCATGAATTTCCTGCGCGCCGAACTGACCCAGGGCAGCCTCAAGCTGGCGGCGGGCCCCACGCTATCCGCTGCTGGCCTGCCTGATGCCGGTGAAGCGCTGGTCGGCCTGCGCCCCGAGAATTTCGTGCTCGATGGGGGTGATGCAAGCCTCGTGGTCAAGGTGGATGTCGTCGAAAATCTGGGGGGCACGCGCTACCTCTATGGCACCACCGGATCGGGCGAAGCCCTGGTGGTGGAAGTGCGCGACAGGGCGGGCATCAAGGCCGGCGACAATGTGCAGGTGGGCATCAACGCCGCCCGCAGCATGGTTTTTGCGGCCTCTGGCCAGCGTGTGCGTCCGGGACACTGAACTTTATGACATCACTTAATCTCTGGTATCGGTCCCCCGCGGTGGAATGGACCGAGGCGCTGCCGCTCGGCAATGGGCGGCTGGGCGCCATGGTGCATGGCGCCATTGGCCGCGAGGAAATCCAGCTCAATGAATCCACCCTGTGGTCCGGCGGTCCCTACCAGCCGGTCAATCCGCAGGCGCTGCCCAATCTGGCCGCGGTGCGGGAGCTGATCTTTGCCGGCCGCTATGCCGAGGCGCAGGCACTGGCCAACCAGCACCTGATGGCGCGCCCCTATCTGCAGATGAGCTACCAGCCGGCCGGCAATATCTTCCTCGAATTCCGCCACGAAGCCGCCCCCGGCAGCTATCGGCGCGAACTCGACCTGCAAACCGCCATCGCCACCACCAGCTATCATCTGGGGGGCACCACCACGCTGGTTCGGCGCGAGAGCTTCATCTCGGCGGCCGATGACGTGCTGGTCCTGCGGGTCGAGACCGCCCGCCCCGGCACGCTGGCGTTTGAAGCCTGGCTCGACAGTCCGCAAACCGGCGATTGGCTCACCGGTGACGCCACGCGCCTCGATTATCGCGGCACCAATTTTGGCAAGCATGGCGTTGAAGGCCAGCTTCGCTTCGGCATCGGCGTCGACATGCGCCTTGAGGGCGGAACAGCGGAGCGCCGGGGGCGGCGCCTCGTGGTGCGCGACGCCACGGCGGTGGTGTTTATCCTCGATATTGCCACCTCCTTCCGCCGCTTCGACGATGTATCCGGCGACCCCGACGCGCTACTGGCGGCGCGGCGCCAGGCCGTTTCTGGCAAGGATTATGTCACCCTGCGCGCCAGCCATATCGCGGCGCATCAGCGCTTGTTTAACCGCCTCGCCATCGACCTGGGTCCCGGCAAGCAGGACCTGCCGACCGACGAACGCATCGCCCGTTTTGCCGATGGCCAGGACCCGGCGCTCGCCGCGCTCTATGTGCAATATGGCCGCTATCTGATGCTGTCCTCCAGCCGGCCGGGTACGCAGCCCACGACCCTGCAGGGCCTCTGGAACAAGGAGACGCGCCCCCCCTGGGGCAGCAAATACACCACCAATATCAATGCCCAGATGAATTACTGGCTGCCCGATCCGGCCAATCTGGCCGAATGTTTCGAGCCACTGCTGGACATGGTGGAAGACCTGACTTTGACGGGCGCCGAGATGGCGCGCACCCATTACGGCGCCCGCGGCTGGGTACTACATCACAATACCGATTTGTGGCGCGCCACCGGCCCGGTCGATGGCGCCGAATGGGGTCTGTGGCCCACCGGGGGCGCCTGGTTCTGCGCGCAATTGTGGGATCATGCCAGCTTTGCCGGCCGCCCCGATGCGCTGGTCAAGCGCCTCTTGCCGGTGTTGGCGGGGGCGGTTCGCTTCGTCCTCGATACACTGCAGCCGCTGCCGGGCAGCGACCTGTTGGTCACCGTGCCCTCGCTCTCGCCAGAAAACCTGCACCCGCACGGCGCGGCCCTCTGTGCCGGCCCGACCATGGACAACCAGATTCTGCGCGACCTGTTTGACGCTTATCTCGCCGCCAGCATGCAATTGGGCCTGACCGACCCGATGCAGGAAGAGGCAAGCGCAGCGCGCGATCGGCTGCCGCCGCATCGCATCGGCCGGGCGGGGCAATTGCAGGAATGGCTGGAGGATTGGGACATGGAGGTGCCCGAAATGCACCATCGCCACGTCTCGCATCTCTATGGGCTTTATCCCAGCCAGCAGATTGCTGTCGACACCAGCCCCGAACTGGCCGCCGCCGCGCAACGATCGCTAGAAATTCGCGGCGACGACGCCACCGGCTGGGGCATTGGCTGGCGTATCAATCTGTGGGCGCGGCTGGGGCAGGGGGACCATGCCCATGATGTACTGGCGCTGCTGCTCTGCCCGCAGCGCAGTTATCCCAATCTGTTCGACGCTCACCCACCGTTTCAGATCGATGGCAATTTCGGCGGTGCCGCCGGCATTCTCGAAATGCTGGTGCAATCGCGCGAGGGTGTGCTCGACCTGTTGCCGGCACTGCCCTCGCATTGGCGCCAGGGCTCAGTCCATGGTCTGCGCGCCCGCGGCGGGCTGACGCTCGATCTGGAATGGCTCGATGGCCGCCCCAAAAGCCTGCGCGTCACGACAACCCGGACGCAGACCATAATTGTGCGCTGGGGCGAGTCTGCGTCGGAACTCATAGTGACCGGCAGCGGGGAGGCGTCGCTGTCCTTCTGACGGGTTGATCGGCGCGCCGCTATTTGAGGCGGCGCGTCGAATCCCGCAGGGTGATGCCGCAATCGATCCGTTGCTCGTGCCGCCCCATGGCCGAAGGATCGGCCAGCCTTGCATCCACAATGTGGGCGATGGCTTCGGCGACCTCGGCTATGGGCTGGCCGACAGCCGTGATGGCCGGATTGTGCAGGCGCAAGGCCGGCACATCGTCGAAACTCACCAACGACAGATCGCGCGGGATCTGGATTCCCGCTTCATGCAGATAGGCCAGCCCGCCCAGTGTCATGTTATAATTGGCGCAGAACACGGCCGTCGGTGGATTGGCCAGCGTGAGCAATTCGCGCATGCGCTCATAGCCGCGGATTTCGGCCCATTGTCCGTCCATCACCAAAATGGGGTCCGGGGTAAGCCCGCGGGCAGCGAAGGCATCGTGATAGCCCGCCAGGCGTTCGCGACCCGCCGAGTCGCGCTGGCTGCCGTGAATGGTGGCAATCCGCTCATGCCCCAGCTCGAGCAAATGGTTGACGGCGCGGGCGCTGGCCTTGCGGTTGTCCACGAACACCCGGTCCACCGGCAGGCCGGGAATGTCATTGTCGTACAGCACGACAACCAGCCCCTCGTCGATATGGCGCAGCACTTCGTGGCGGATGCTCTCCTCGCCGTCCATCACCAGAGCATCGACCCGGTGCGCAGCAAAAAACTCGAGCCCTTCGCGGATCGTGGCGGGTTGGGTATTGTGACAGAACGACAGCACGGCGCGCCCCGAAAGCCGCATCTGGCGCGACAATTGCTCAAGCATGGCCGCATGAAACTCGCCCAGCGCCGGCACCAGGAAGCCGACAATGCGGCTGGTATTGGTTTTCATGGCAACGGCAGTGGAATTGCGCCGGTAACCCAGCGCAGCAATGGCCCGCTCGATCTGATCGCGATTGCTCGCGCGCACGGGCTGTCCATTGAGATGCCGCGACACGGTCCCGATCGCCACCCCCGCCACCTCTGCCACATCCACAATGGTCGCCGGCCGCTTGCGGACCTGATTTTGGGCATTGGCTCGACTGGTCATGGCACGTTTGATCCTGCAGGGCACGAGTGACCTTGATAGCTGGTGCGAGCCAGCAAAGCCAATGTTGGGATGTGAGCGGCGTTGTTATCCCGCGACCTGCTTTGGGTGGAGAGGTCTCACTACGGCCGTTGCGGAGATTAAGGTAAACCCAAAAGCAAAGTTGCAGGCAAGTTGTTGGTAATATAACGTTGTTTTAGACTGCAATAGGTCGATGTGGGTCGGCAAGGAATGCAATATGAAGAAAGTACTTCTTGCTGGAGGTTGCGGGTTTATCGGCTCACATTTGGCAGATCGAATTTGCCGGCGCAACGATATCGAGCGGCTGGTCATAGTCGATAATCTATGGACCGGCCGGCTTGAAAATCTGGCTGCGATTTCCGATGCGCGCGTCGAATTTATACAATCGGACGTAGAAACTTTCACGTCCGGCACCAAGTTCGATGAAATCTATCATCTGGCGTCTCCGGCATCGCCGCCCTGGTACATGACACAGCCATTGCGCACCATTTCGGCCAATGTCGTCGGTGCGCTCAATTTGCTGAACCTGCTCAAGCCAGGCGGTGTGATCGGATATACTTCCACCTCCGAAGTCTATGGTGATCCGGTCATCACGCCGCAGCCGGAAACCTACCGTGGTTCTGTCGATTGCACCGGCCCCCGCTCGTCCTATGACGAAAGCAAGAGATGTGTCGAGGCGATGCTGTTCGAGGCTCACCGGGTACACGGTACGCGCGTCAAAGTCGCGCGCCTGTTCAACGTCTATGGCCCGCGCACCCGCCCCGATGATGGTCGCGCCGTCTCCAATTTCATCACCCAGGCACTGCAGGGCAAGCCGATCACCGTCTATGGGGACGGCTCCCAGACCCGCAGCTGGGGCCATGTCGATGACATCGTGGAAGCGCTCGAACGCTATTTCTGGCGCGACGGCACCGATTATCCCGGCCCGCTCAATATCGGCAATGATCGCGAGATTTCGGTGCTTGAAGTGGCTGAGTTTATCCAGAGCCATTTTCCCAAATCCCCGATCGTGTTTCTGCCCCCCGTGGTGCAGGACCCCACCAATCGCCGCCCCGACCTGGCATTGTGCAACCGGATCTTGCCGGGCTGGAAATGCGCCATCCCTTACGAAGAAGGGGTGCTGCTGAGCACGGAATGGTTCCGCAAGGACATGCTGATCCCGGCGTGATCGATTGAAATGGTCGCTGGCCAACATCTGCTGGAGCCCTGATGTCAGAACAGCCTGATCGGCACGCCACGCTCATCACGCCGGACCGGGGTTCGATTCTCGCCTATCTGGGCGAAGTATGGGCCAATCGCGATCTCGTGGCCTTCCTGGTCTGGCGCGACATCAAGGTACGCTATCGTCAGACCTTCTTCGGCGCGGCCTGGGCGCTGGTGCCGCCGTTTTTCACCATGGTCGTCTTCACCTTGATTTTCGGCACCCTGGTCAAGGTTGCCTCCGATGGGCAGCCCTATTGGGCGTTCAGCATCTGCGCGCTGACCGCCTGGAACTACTTTTCCCAGGCCCTTACCAACGCCGCCAACAGCGCCATCAACAATGCTTCGCTGATCGAGAAAGTCTATTTTCCGCGCCTGTCGCTGCCGCTGTCCGCGATCCTGTCGCCTCTGCTCGATCTGGCAATCGCCCTGGCATTCCTGGTTCCGGTCCTGGCCATGGCCGGCATCGTGCCCAGTGTCCGGCTACCATTATTGATCCCCTTGACGGCCATTGCCCTGGCATCGGCACTGGGGCTGGGTGCCATTCTGGCGGCGCTGAATGTGCGCTATCGCGACGTCCGCCATCTCGTGCCGCTGCTGCTGCAATTGGGCCTGTTTGCCACGCCCGTGGTCTATCCCGCCAGTCTGGTTCCGGAAGCGCTGCGCCCGCTGCTCGGGCTCAATCCGATGGCCGGCGTGGTCGAAGGCTTCCGCTGGGTGCTGCTCGGCTCATCCGCCGATCCCTGGCCGCTTGTCGCCGTCTCCGCCGTCACGGCTATGGTGCTGCTCGCCTGCGGTATTTTCGTTTTCATGCGGCTCGAACGCAGCTTTGCCGATCTCATCTAGGAACCGCTCATGCTGCCGGCAATCGAAGCTCGTGACATCGCCAAGCGCTATCGGTTAGGCCACAATGGGGGGGCCTCGACCATGGCGGAACTGCTTGGCGCCACCGCCGCCTCCATGCTGCCAGGCAAGCGGGGCAAGTCCGCGGGCAATGGCGCAGAGGACTTCTGGGCGCTCAAGGGCGTGTCATTCGAAATCGCCCCCGGCGAGGTCGTCGGCCTGGTGGGGGAGAACGGCGCCGGCAAGAGTACGCTGCTCAAAATCCTGTCTCGCATAACGCCACCGACGCGGGGGTCGGTGAATTATCGCGGCCGGATCGGCTCATTGCTGGAAGTCGGCACCGGCTTTCATCCCGAACTGAGCGGGCGGGACAATGTCTATCTCAGCGGCGCCATTCTGGGCATGCATCGGGCCGATGTGAAACGGCATTTTGACGAGATCATCGACTTCTCCGGGGTCGAGGCCTTCCTTGATACGCCGGTGAAACGCTATTCCAGCGGCATGTATATGCGGCTTGCTTTCGCAGTGGCCGCCCATCTCGACACCGATATCCTGCTGGTCGACGAGGTGCTCGCCGTGGGCGACTACAAGTTCCAGCAGAAATGCCTCAATCGCATGGACTCCATCGCCCATGACGGGCGCACGGTGATTTTCATCAGCCATAGCCTCATCGCCATCCAGGCCATCTGCCGGCGCGCCATATGGCTCGACCGCGGCACGATAGCGGCCGATGGGCCGACCGCCAGCGTCATCGCGCGTTATGCAGGAACTGAACACACTGCCGGCGGGATCGCGCGCGATTGGCCCGATGCGGACAAAGCGCCGGGCAATGCCTCGATCCGCCTGCGCAATGCCCGGGTCGAGGCGGTCGGCGCTGAGCCGGGCGCGCCGATAGATGTGCGGCAGAGCTTTGCCATGAGCTTTGAATACGACAATCTGCGCGAGGGCGCCCATCTCAATGCGGGCCTCGTGGTAACCAACGAGGACGGTGTCGTGATTTTCGACGCCGGCCCCAATGAGGAGCCGGTCGCAACGGCAGCCGGCCGCCGACGCGAGCGGTGCGTGGTGCCCGGTGATCTCATGAATGACGGCACCTATCGGGTGTCCGTGGAGCTGCGCGACCGGGGCGAAGTGCTGCTGTCCATCCCCGATCTGCTCACCTTCGAAATTCTCGACAATCCGTATGGACGCTTCGGCTGGTACGGCAAATGGGAGGGCGCCGTGCGGCCACGGCTGGACTGGACGAGCGAGAAACTCACATGAAGGTTTCCGTCATCGTCACCACCTATAACCACGCCAGATATCTGGGAGAGGCCCTTCAGAGTATCCGTGCGCAGACCCGTTCCGCCGGTGAAATCATCGTTGTCGACGATGGTTCCGGCGACCACCCCGAAACGGTCGTCTCCGAATTTGCCGGCGTGGAGATCATCCACCAGCCCAATCAGGGCCTGTCTGCGGCGCGCAACACCGGGCTCAGGGCCGCGCATGGCCGCTATATCCTGTTCCTCGATGCCGATGATCGTCTCACCGAAATTGCCCTCGAAACGCTGGTCCGCCGCATCGAAGCGCACCCCGATTGCGGCTTCGTCTATGGCGCCTACCGGCTATTCGGCACCGAGCCCGACTGGCGCAAGGAATGCGCGTTGCGTCCGATCGGAAGGGACCCTTACCAGACATTGCTGACGCAGAACTGCATCGGCATGCATGGAACCGTACTCTACCGGCGGGATCTGCTGGCCGCCATTGGCGGCTTCGACACCGCGCTGCCGGCCTGCGAAGACTATGACGTCTATCTGCGCATGGCGCGTGACCATGCCGTCAGTTGCGGCCCCGAAGTGCTGGCCGAATATCGCCAGCACGACAGCAACATGTCGTCCGACCTCGCCCGCATGAACAAGGCGGTCCGCCTTGTGCTGAACAAGCAGAAGGCAATTGCCGGCACCAACCCGCTCTGGAAAGCGGCCCGGCAGCGTGGCCTGCGCTATTGGTTCGACTATTATGGTTCAGCGCAACTAAACCGCCTCAAAGCCTCCGTCAGGTCAGGCCGGCGGGTGGGCAAATCACTCTCCCAGACCGCTTCGTTCATGCTGCCGTTTCCCGGCGCGGCAAGCCGGCTCATTGGCTCCGATCTCCGGCGCTTCATGCGGCGCCGGACCAAGCGCGATAGTCCGGCTGCGCGTGGCCCCTTTTCGGGGCTCGGCACCGAACGGGTCAGTACCGAATTTGGCTATGATCGCGGCAAGCCGCTCGATCGGCATTATGTCGAGGACTTTCTGGCGCGCCATGCGCAACTGATCCACGGGCATGTGCTGGAAATCGGCGATACCTCATACACCGTCCAGTTCGGCGGCGATCGTGTAGTGTCAGCACAGGCATTTCACCGCTTCGCCGGGCAGCCCGGGGTAACCTATGTCGGGGACATATCCGGCGTACATAACCTGCCAGACGACACCTTCGACTGCATCGTCCTCACCCAGACGCTGCACCTGATCTTCGACATGCCCGCAGCCATCGCGACGATCTGGAAGGCATTGAAGCCCGGCGGCTCCGTCCTCGTCACCGTTCCCTGGATCACCTCGATCGATAAGGGTGAGTGGAATACGATCTGGTATTGGGCCATCTCGCCGGCCGGGCTGCGCAAGCTGCTGGAAACGCGGTTCGCCGCTAGTGACATTGCCGTCAACGCCTATGGCAACGTCCTTGCGGCATCGGCCTTTCTCTATGGCTTTGCCGAGCACGAAATGCGCCCCCAGGACCTCGATGTGGATGACCCGCTCTGCCCGGTCATCGTCGCGGCCAGTGCCAGGAAGGCGCTATGAGCGCCCGCAGCACATTGGGCGGAATGGCGCGGACTGTCCGTCGCCTGCTGGGCGGCGAGCGCCCGCTGATCCTGATGTACCACCGCATTGCCGATCTCGACCACGACCCTTGGGAGCTGGCCGTATCGCCGGACCGGTTCGCGATGCAGCTCCAGATTCTGCGTGCCAGGCGCGACATCGTCCCCCTGTCCTGGCTGGTGGAGCGCCTCGAGCGGGGACAATCCGCGCCCCGCGCTGCCGCCATCACTTTCGACGATGGCTATGTCGACCTGCTGGACAATGCCAAGCCTTTGCTGGCGCGCTATACCTGTCCGGCCACCGTTTTCCTGCCGCCCGCTTTTGTCGGCCAGCCTGGCGGTTTCTGGTGGGACACCCTGACCCGGATTTTCCTGGCAACGCCGGACCTGCCGGCGCAATTGACGCTGGACCACGACGGCAAGAGTCTAGCCTGGGATGTACGAACCGACACACGCCGCAAGGTCCACGACGAAGTCTGGGCCGCTCTCAAATTCATGGGCGACACCGAGCGGGCAGGGCACCTTGCCACCCTGGTGGCATGGGCCGGCATTCCCGCTGATGCCCCCGCCAGCGATCGCTGCATGACCGAGGAACAGTTGCGGGCGTTTTCTCAGCCGGGCGTTCTCGACTTCGGCGCCCACACCATGAGTCATCCATCGCTGCCCCATCTAGCTGCGCCAGCACAGGCCGAGGAAATCAGCCGCAGCAGCAATTGGATCGTGGAAACACTCGGCATCGAACCCCAGGGGCTCGCTTTTCCGTTCGGCGATTACAACAAGGAGACACTGGCCGCAGCGCGATCAAGCGGCGTGCAGTTTGCCTGTACGACGGTTGCGGATGCCATAAGACGCCGCGCCGATCGCTTTGCCCTGCCGCGTGTCGCCATCGGCAATCTCGACACCGCCAGTTTCGAACGTCTGATCGCCAGTCATGGTTGAGCCCCGGGTCACCGCCATCATCATCGTCTATAATGGCGACCGCTATCTGGCCGAGGCGATCGACAGCGTGGTGGCGCAGAGCTTCCCCGATTGGGAATTGATCATCGCCGACGACGGCTCCAGCGACCGCGGCCTCGAAATCGCCCGCGATTACGCCGATCGCCACCCCACCCGCATCCGCAGTATTGCCCATCCCGATAGGGCCAATCACGGCATGAGCGCCACGCGCAATCTGGGCATCGCCGCTGCCCGGGCCCCGCTGATCGGGTTTCTCGATTGCGACGACATCTGGCTGCCGCACAAGCTGGCCGAACAGGTGGCGTTGCTAGACCGCCACCCCGACGCCCAGATGATCTATGGCCGCACCCTGATCTGGCATTCCTGGCGAACCGGCCAGGCGGCCGATGACTTCTTCTACGATCTCGGCACCGCGCCGGACCGCATCGTGGTGCCGCCCGGCCTGCTGACTATCCTGCTGGAAAACCGGAGCCAGACGCCCACGACCTGCAATGCGCTGATGCGCAGCACTTTCCTGCGTGATCTGGGGGGCTTTGAGAGCCGGTTTCGCGGCATGTTCGAGGATCAGGTATTTTTCGCCAAGGCCCTGCTGGAGGCGCCGGCCTACATTTCCTCGCGCAATTGGGCCCATTATCGCCAGCACAAGGAGAGTTTCTCGGCCAAATCTGCCGGCAGCGGCGGCGATGCCCGGGCGCATCTGGCATTCCTCCTCTGGTTCGCCGGATATGTTGTTCGCCGCGCACCGGCACAATTGAACGTGCTCGCTCAGATTGCTCGCCTGGGGGCCCAAACGTGCTGGGCCATGATCAAGCCTCGCCGCCCCTCCTGGCTGAGGGCCCGCTAGATGCCAAAGGTCTCCATCATCACCCCGGTCCTGAACGCCGAGCGCTTCCTGCTGGCGGCCATTGCGAGCGTCCTGGCCCAGACCGAGACCGACTGGGAGCTCCTGCTGATCGATGACGGCTCGACCGATGCCAGCCCGGCAATCGCCGCCGCCGCGGCCACCGGCGATGCCCGCATCCGCACGGTCTCGCGGCCCGCCAATGCGCGGCACGGCGCCGCCGCTGCACGCAATGCCGGCCTCGCACAGGCCAGGGGCGAGTTCGTCGCCTTTCTCGATGCCGACGATCTTTACGAGCCGCAAAAGCTCGCAACCGAACTTGCCCTGCTGGATGCCCATCCCGAAGCTGCGATGGTTTATGGTCCCACGCTATGGTGGCGCGACGGGGAGCGGCCCTGGCGCTGGGTCGAACCGATGCAGCGGCAGGCCAACCGCCTGCATAGGCCGCCGGCACTGGTCTCCAAAGTCATCCTGTCGCTCGATTGGCATGTGCCCTGCACCTGCGCCGTACTGATCCGCCGCTCCGCCATTGCCGAAACCGGAGGCTTCGAAGAGCAATTCACCCTCTACGAAGACCAGACGCTCTGGACCAAGCTGTTCCTGCGCTATCCGGTCTTCATTCACGACCGCTGCCTGTCGCGATATCGCCAGCACGAGCACTCCGTGTCCGCCGAGGCGAGCAAGTCCGGGCAATATCAGCGCCATGCCGAGCATCGCTCCCGCGCTGCTTTTCTCGATTGGGTCGCGCAATATCTGGGTGGCAAAACGGCCCTGAGGCGGGCCTTGCGGCTCGCGCGGGCGCCCTATGCCCCACCCGGCCTGCAGCGCAGCGCCGACCTTGCCTATCTGCGCGCCAAGCGGGCGACGCGCCGCGTTGAGCGCTCCATTCGCCGGTGGCGGCAATGACGCTCGTGACCGCGCTCATCGTCACCTACAATCACGCCGGCTTCATCGCTGCGGCCATCGATAGCGCACTTGCCCAGCAAACAAATTTCGACGTCGAGATCATCGTCAGCGAGGACGCCTCCACCGATGGCACAAGAGCAATCGTCGAGGACTATGCAGCCCGCTTCCCCGACCGCATCCGTCTGATCCTCTCGGACACCAATCTGCGCAGCAACGAAACCGTGGCCCGCGGCCTGCACGCTGCCCAAGGCGAGTTCGTCGCCCTGCTTGACGGCGACGATTGCTGGACGGCCACGGACAAACTGCAGCGGCAGGCCGATTTCCTGCTGAACAATCCCGACTGCGCCGGCCATTTCTTCAATGCCAGGATCATCCGGGACAGGGCGCCGACCGACACCCTCTGGACGGCCCAAACCCAAGCCCGCCGCGTCGATCTGGCGCAGATCTGGCATGGCAATCCCTATGCGACGGCTGCGGGAATGCTGCGCCTCGCCCCGATCCGCACGATACCGGCCTGGTATCACGGTTTCTTCCCACGCACCGATTGGCCGCTCTATATCCTCTGCGCCATTTCGGGCCCATTGGCGTTCGATCCAGAGCCGGTTGCGCTCTACCGGCTGCATGAAGGCGGCATGTTCAGCCCGCAATCGGAGTCCAGCAAACTCGACAGCACCTTCGCCTTCCTCACCAGCATGGATCGATGCCTTGGGGGCCAATATCACGACATGGCCCGCGCCGGATGCTCACGGTTGTTCTACGATTGGGCCGAGGATTATCTGGACAAGGGCCAGCCGCAGCTATCGCGGCGGGCCTTCGCCTATGCCCTTCGCGGCGGCGGCGTAGGTCGTGCCGTGCCATGGGGCGCATTCGGCCGGCTCGGCCTGCGGCTCGCCAAAGCCTCGGTGCTTCGATGAGCCGCGCTCCCATCCTCGATATGCGCCATCGTGATGCCGTGAGCCGGCCTCCGTCCGACCAGCCTGTTCCGTTCTGGTCGGTGATGATCCCCACTTTCAACAGCGGCGATTATCTCAGGCAAACCCTGACGAGCGTACTGGCGCAGGATCAGGGACCCGAGCGGATGCAGATCGAAGTCATCGACGACGCCTCCAGCCGGGACGACCCTGCCGCCATTGTTGCCGGGCTTGGCAATGGCCGGGTTCAATTCACCCGCCAGTTGCGCAATGTCGGTCACATCGCCAATTTCCACACTTGCCTTCAGCGGGCCCGCGGGCAGGTGGTGCATTTGCTGCATGGCGACGATCTGGTCGAACCGGGTTTCTACGAAGCGCTGGAGCATGGCTTCCACGCCGTGCCCGAAATTGGCGCGGCATTCTGCCGGACCCGCTTCATCGATGACGACGGCCGCGATCTCGGCATGACCGAGCAGGAAGAGGACCATGCCGGCCCGCTGCCCGACCAGCTGGCGCGGCTGGCGCGGGAGCAGCGCATCATGACGCCGTCCATCGTCGTGCGCCGCAGCGTGTATGTCGCGCTCGGGGGCTTTGATCAGCGTCTCGCCTGCAGCGAGGATTGGGAAATGTGGGTTCGCATCGCCGCCCGTTATCCCGTCTGGTACGAGCCCCGGCCGCTCGCAAAATACCGCATGCATCTGCAATCCAATACCGGCCGCCACATTCGCTCGGGCGACGACATGGCCTATACCCGCCAGGCCATCGAGATTTTTGCCGGCTATCTCCCGCCGGCAACACGGCAGGCCGTCATACCCTTGGCAAAGCGAACCTATGCCCGCGCCTCGCTTGGCATGGCAGATCGCATGCTGCGCCTGGGCGATATACCGGCTGCGCGCGCCCAGCTCTGGCAAGCCATCCGCCTCGACGCCTCGCCATCCATTGTCTGGCCCGCCATCAAAATCATGGCCCGAACCCTGGTGGGAGCGCCCCAACCATGATCACAACACCGGCAAACATCGCCATCGCCGGATGCGGCGCCGTCAGCACGCTCTATTACGCGCCCGCCCTCGCCATCCTGCAGCAAAAGGGCCGGATTGGCCGCATAACGGCCTTTGATCCCAACGCCGCACAGGCTCACGCCTTTGCCGGCCTGGTTGGTGGCACCGAGGTGTCCCAAACTTTCGACGACCTATTGGCCTTGCCCGCCGATCTGCTGATCGTGGCATCCCCTCCCATGGCCCATGCCGATCAGGTCATTGCCACCTTGAATGCCGGAAAGCACGTGCTGTGCGAAAAACCGCTCGCCATTGGCAGCGCCCAGGCGCGGCAGATGATCGAGGCTTCTGTTCGCAATAACCGGCTTCTGTTCGTCGGCCACGTCCGCCGGCAGTTCCCGGCGACCAATGCCATCCGCGATATCGTGCGGTCGGGGCTATTGGGCCAGATTTCCGCCGTCACCTGCTTTGAAGGCGGCCCGTTTTCCTGGCCCATTTCCGGTTCGGGATATTTCTCCCGCGCATCCTCCGGCGGCGGCGTGCTGCAGGATATCGGAACCCATTGCCTGGACCTGCTGATCTGGTGGCTCGGCGAGCCAGACACGATTGCCTATGAGGACGACGCGTTCGGCGGCGTCGAGGCAAATTGCCTCGTCACGTTGGATTACCCTGGCTTCCAGGCCAAGATCCGTCTCAGCCGCGATTGGGCTCAGCCTAATATTTACCGCATCGTGGGGGCCGGGGGCTGGCTGGAATGGCCGGTGAATGATGCACGCAATTTCCGCTTCGCTCTGTCGGGTGGCGACACCGCCGACACCCAGATGCGGGCGCCGCAAGGCGATGATTTCCACCAGGCCTTTGCCAGGCAGATCGAAGCCGCGCTGGATGGCAGCAGGAACGCCGTCAGCGCCGCCGATATATTGCCAGCCATCGCCCTGATCGAAACCTGCTACGCCAATCGCGCCGCGATGACCCTGCCATGGTTGGGCCCCGGCGAACGCGCCCGTGCCCGCGCGCTGTCGAGGCCATCATGACCGACCGCATCGCCATTCTGGGCGCCGGAGGCTTCATCGGCAATCGCGCCGTCGAAATGCTGACCCTTGGCGGGCAATATGAAGTCAGGCCCGTAGTGCGCAGCGCGCAATCGCTGGCCTTGGCCAGCCGGTTCGCGCTCGATGGCCGCATCGCGGACGGCCGCGATGAGGGGGCACTCCGAGCCGCCTTTGCCGGCTGCACCGCCGTCATCCATGCCATGGCCGGCGATCCGCAAACCATTGTCGCGGCAATCGAGCCGGTCTATCGGGCTGCCGGGGCCGCTGGCGTCAAACGCCTGATCTATCTCAGTTCCGCTTCAGTCCACGGGCAATCCCCCGCGCCTGGCACGACCGAACAAAGCCCGCTCTCGGACCGCCAGCCCATTGAATACAACAATGCCAAGGTGCGCGCCGAACGGCTGCTGATGAGCTTGCGGCAACAGGGAAATGTCGAAATCACCATCCTGCGCCCCGGCATCGTCTACGGGCCGCGCTCCTATTGGATCGGCGGTTTTGCCGACGAATTGCTGGCCGGCGACGCTTATCTCGTCGATGGCGGCGCGGGCATATGCAACGGCATCTATGTGGATAATCTCATCCACGCCATGACGCTTGCCCTCATATCCGGCTCGGCAGACGGCGAAGCCTACCTGCTTGGTGACGCGGAAACCTACTCCTGGGCGGAATTACTGCGACCGGTCGCTGACGCCTTGGGCTTCTCACTTGACGAGCTGCCCCAACCCGGCATGGAGCGGCCCCCCGGCCTCATTGCCCGCCTGCAAACCATGCACCAGCTGCGTCGCGCTGCGCGAGCCCTGCCGCGCCCACTCAAGGCAGCATTGCGGGCCGGTTTTCGTGAAATGGCGGGCGGCTCCGCAAAGCCGGGCTCCGGCCCCAAGCGGGCGGTCGCCAGCCTCGAACGAAGCCTGCTGCATCGCTGCGCCTGCAAACTGCCGCACGGCAAGGCCGCTATCGAACTGGGCTACGCACCCATCGTCAGCTTCCCCGAAGCACAGCGCAGAACGCTGGGCTGGCTGGAATTCGCTGGCTATCCTGTCACCCGCTGAAGCGCGCCTTGCAGGTGGGCATAAGCAATGTCGCGGGGCTCGACTTCATCCAGAATACGCCGCAAATGCGGGCTTAGACCGGTCGCGGCATTCTCATCTGCTGCGTAATCCGCGAAGGGCCGCCGCTCCTTGTCCACCTCGGTCGCACCCTTGCGCGTCTGCTGGCGATGCATCACGTAACCCAGGCCGTCCGCGAGCGAGGCCAGGTTCGCGTCCTTCGTCCAGTCGCCGAGCAATGCCGCTGCCTGGCGCCAATCGCCCTCTGCCAGCACTTTCAGCCCCAGAAAAAACTGGTGCTTCTTATAGGTGGCGCGGGCGGTGGTCGCCAGTTCCGGCAATTCCTGCTCCACAATGTCGAGCGCCAGCAGCCGCGAGCGCAGCATGACGCCGTCATCGTTGGACATGGCATCGGCCCGCTTGCGATAGCCGACGAGATAGCCGTCATCCAACGCGATCTCGCCAAGCATTGCCAGCCGGATTTGAAACAGGAAGTCCTCACAGCCCTGCGCGCCGCGCTCCTTGAGCCGCCGATCATAGCCGCCCACCTGCAGCGCGTCCGCCCTGCGGAACATGATGGCGCTGCCATTGCCCACCGCATTGAACGCGGTCAGGCGGTGACATGCCCAGCCGGCGAGCGTCGCCCGCGCAATCGTCTTGGTGACGGCACCGCCCTCGTCGATATTCCGCCGGCTGGAATAGACCAGCGAGACCTCCGGCCGTGCCTCCAGAATTGCCAATTGGCGCGATAGCTTGTCAGGATGCCACAGATCGTCGGCATCGATCGGGGCAATATAAACCGCCCCCGCCGCCTCAATCCCCACATTGCGGGCTGCTGCCACCCCGCCATTGCGCGTCGAGATCACGCGGATACGCTGGTCCTGCGCTGCCAGCTGCTGGGCAATGGAACGCGTACCATCAATCGAGCCGTCGTCGACGACAATGATCTCGATACTGGAAAGCGTTTGAGCGCGAACCGATTCGACAGTTTCCGGCAGAGTGGATTCTGCATTATACGCTGGTATGACTACGGAGATTGCTGGCCTGTGCAATTTGCAACCGCGATGCTGTCGTTCTGAACCATTGTCTGTACCAGCAATATTTCAAATCCGCTTGAGAATGTACTGATTTCACTGGGCCAAGCCGATCGGAAGACCTGCCACCGTTTTGGGTCACATGCCGCTCCCAGTATCAAGCAGGCCTTTCCTGCAGAGCCAAATCCGCGCTTAGCGCCAACTCCTCCGGGCACTAAAGCAGATCATATCGCCAGCACCGCCCGACCAAGCCCGGGGCAAGCACCCGAAGCGCCCGCCGAACCTCACTTCGAGGCGGCGTGCGGGACCCTGTACGACGTTTACAAGAAATTTGGCTGGGGAACCTGGATTCGAACCAAGATTGACGGAGTCAGAGTCCGCTGTTCTACCGTTGAACTATTCCCCAGCATGAGCCGGAAGGCCGGTAAGCGCGGGCGGTGGGCGAACCATCTCGTCGGCGCGGGGTCTGCATAGACAATGGTGGCAAAGATTGCAAGCGCCTGTGATGCGCCTTTGCCCTGCTATCGTTTGGATTGCGCTTCCGCCCCCCTTGCTCTACCGTCTTCTCGACACGCAATGACAGTGCGTTCGGGCGCGATCGGCTAGTCCGGTTCCGCGACCGCGCACGCTAGGAGACCATAGTGACCGATGCTGATCGGTCCGTTGCCGCGGTTTCGTCACTGGACGAAGAGGTGGCAGTCCGAGCCCCATCTGGCCTTGCACAGATGGGAAGGGCAGGGGAGGCGCCGCCTCCAGGGCCCGGAGCGGACCAGCGGACAAAGCCCGCCCCCAATCCGTCCCGCAAACACCGCGGCCCCATCTATGCGGCGCTTGATCTGGGCACCAATAATTGCCGCCTGCTGATTGCCCGCCCGCATGATCATGGTTTTCGCGTGCTTGATGGCTTCACCCGCATCGTGCGGCTGGGCGAGGGCGTTTCAGTCACCGGGCGCCTGTCGGATGCGGCCATGGAACGCACCATAGAAGCGCTGCGCCAGTGCCGCAACAAGCTGCGCGAGCATCAGCCCGCGCGCATGCGCCTGATTGCCACCGAAGCCTGCCGCGCCGCTGAAAATGGCCCGGCTTTCCTCGTCCGCGTCAAGGAAGAGCTGGGGCTCGATCTCGAGATCGTGGATCGTCGCACCGAGGCCGAATTGGCCGTGACCGGCTGCGCCGATCTGATCGAGGGCACGGCGCAGGGCGCTTTGATGTTCGACATTGGCGGTGGTTCGTCCGAACTCGCCTGGCTCGATTTCCGCGGTGGAAGGCCAAAGTCGCAGGGCCGCATGTCGGCCTCGATTCGCTCCTGGCAATCGCTGCCGGTGGGCGTGGTCTCCATTGCCGAAAAGTTCGGCGGCGTCGATGTTACGCCGCAGATTTTTGAGGCCATGGTCAGCCATGTCTCTGAGCATTTACGCCAGTTCCGCGGCCGCGAAAAGTTGCGCCACATGATCGGCACCCATCCGGTGCATCTGATTGGCACTTCGGGGACGGTAACGACTCTGGCCGGGCTGCATCTGGGGCTTGAACGCTATGAGCGGCAGAAGGTCGATGGGCTATGGATGAAACGCGGCGAGGTCGACCAGACCATGAAAGTGCTGCTCGGCATGCCATTCGAGCGGCGCGTCGCCCATCCCTGCATAGGCAAGGACCGGGCCGATCTGGTCCTGCCCGGCTGCGCAATTTTCGAGGCGATCCGCCGCGAATGGCCCACCGAACGTGTGCGTGTCGCCGATCGCGGCCTGCGTGAGGGCATTCTGATCTCGCTGATGGACGCCGACCGTACGCGCAATCGCGCATCCCGCTACCCGTCGCGAAGGACAGGCAATGGTTGATAAAGCTCTCGGCACGGGCGGCCGCAAGTCCGACAAGGACCTCAAGATCCGGGTGAAATCGGGCAAGGGGCGCACCGTTTCGTCCACCAAATGGCTGCAACGCCAGCTCAACGATCCCTATGTGGCGCGCGCCCGCGCCGAGGGTTATCGCTCGCGCGCCGCGTTCAAGATCAAGGAGATGGACGAAAAGCATAAGTTCTTCCGCAAGGGCATGCATGTCGTCGATCTGGGCGCGGCGCCTGGCGGCTGGTCGCAGGTGGCGGCCAAGGCCACCGGCTCCACCGACGCGCACCCGCTGGTCGTGGGCATCGATTATCTGGAAATGGACCCCATTCCCGGCGTCATCCTGCTCAAGAAGGATTTCACCGAGGAAGACGCGCCCGCCATGCTGATCGAGGCCATGGGCGGCCACAAGGCTGATGTCGTCATGTCCGACATGGCCTGGCCGACCACCGGCCATCGCGGCACCGACCATCTCCGTATCATCCACCTGATCGAGATCGCGGCGGCCTTCGCGCTCGACGTGCTGGCGCCCAATGGCGTATTCATCGCCAAAGTGTTCCAGGGCGGCACCGAGCATGAACTGCTGCACATGCTCAAGCGCCATTTCAAAACCACCATGCACGCCAAGCCCCCCTCCAGCCGTTCGGATTCGGCCGAGGCCTATCTGATTGCCAAGGGCTTCAAGGGCAGCAATGACACCGTGCCCGGCGACGAGGAATACGACCGCTAGGCTCAGCTGGCCATTCAACTTGCTCCCAAGGCTCAATGCAGGTGTGGACCGCCCAGCAATTGGTGGCCCGCATTCTTGGGCAGGCGCATGAACATCAGCGTCGAGACGCCGCACACAGCTGCCACCACGTAGAAGGCGATGTGGAAATCCGATAGCACCAGCTCGCCGCCACCGCGCAGCTTGTGCGCCAGTTCCAGCACGCCGCCACCCAGCGCCACGCCCATGGCGAACATCAGCTGGCCCCAGACCTGGCTGATCACATTGGCCTGGCCGGCATCCTTGTCCTCGATATCGGCAAAGACGAAAGCATTCGAGCCGGTCCAGAATGTGGATTGCCAGAAGCCCACAAACACCAGAATGGCCAGGATCAGCGGCATCCAGGTGTCGGGCTGGTAAAAGCCCATGGCCAAAATGCCAAGCGTGGAAATCGCTGTCGAAACGACCAGCGGATATTTGAAGCCGTAGCGGGCGAAAATCCAGTTGGCGACGAATTTGGCCAGCAGCGCCCCGATGGCCCCCGAAAAGGTCACCATGCCGGATTCGAACGGCGTCATGCCGAAATTGAGCTGCAGCATCAGCGGAAACAGAAACGGCGTCGCCCCCTGGCCGAGGCGGAAGAATGTGCCCGCCACCACCGCCACGCGGAAATTGGGAAAGGCCAGCAGCCGCAGGTCGAGCAGCGGGTATTCCGTGCGCAGCGCATGCCTTGCATAGACCACGCCCAGCCCGATCCCGATGGCCGCCGCGACGGCTCCATAGATCGGTGGCAGCGCCGGCAGGCTCACCACGGAACACCCGAAGGCGAACAGGGCAAAGGCCGACCCGGCCAGCACAAAGCCCTTGCCATCGATGCGCCGCGGCGCATTGCGCTGCTCATTGGGCAGCACCAGGCCGACCAGCAGCATGCCCATTATGCCGATCGGCACATTGATGAAGAAAATCCAGTGCCAGGAGAAATAGGTGGTGAGAAAGCCCCCGAATGGCGGCCCCACGATTGGCCCGATCAGCGCCGGTATGGTCAGCCAGGCCATGGCGTTGACCAATTGATGGCGCGGTGTCGCCCGCACCAGCACGAGCCTTGCCACCGGCCCCATCATGGCCCCGCCCATGCCCTGCACGAACCGCGCTCCAACGAAGGCGGCAAGCGAGTCCGAAAACGCACAAGCCACCGAGCCGATCATGAACACCAGCATAGCCACGCGGAACACGTTGCGCGCGCCGAACCGGTCGGCCATCCAGCTCGAGATCGGGATGAAAATGGCCAGCGCCACCAGATAGGCGGTCAGCGCCAGCTTGAGCGAAATCGGATCGGTGCCGATATCGGCAGCGATAGCCGCGAGCGAAGTGGCGATAACCGTTGAGTCCATGTTTTCCATGAACAGGGCGGTGGCAAGAACAAGCGGTGTGATGCGCGACAATTGCTGAACACCGGACGAAAAGCCCGGCTACTCCTTGCTGGCGGCGAGTGCCCCATGACCTGAAACATTGCTGCCCGCATCGGCCGGCAGCCTGAAATAAACAATGCTGGCAAACGCGCTGAGTACGCCCACCACGACAAAAGCGAGCTGAAAATCGACTAGAGAAAGCGCATTGCCATGCAGCCGCGTGCTCAATTCCAGCAGCCCGCCAGCCACCGCCACGCCAAAGGCGACGCTGAGTTGCTGCGCCACTGCGACAATGGCGGTTGCCTGGCTGGCCTCATCGTCGCTGATATCGGCATAGCCCAGTGCATTGCTGCCGGTGAAAAATACCGACCGCAACACGCCACCCAGCAGCAAGACGCCCATCATCACCGGCACCCAGGTGTCAGGCGTGAACAGGCTCTGCGCGGCGATCAGCAGCCCACCCAGCAGCGAGGCCCAGCCCAGGGCGCGGGGAAAACCGAACCGCCGATAGACGCGCTCGGCAATGAACTTGCTGGCAATGGCACCAATGGCCGAAACGAAGGTAATGGCGCCCGATTGGAACGGATTGAGCCCAAATCCCAATTGCAGCATCAGCGGCAACAGGAACGGTACGGCGCCGACGCCAATGCGGAACAGCGATCCGGCGGTGATCGAACTGCGGAACAGCTTGTGGCGCAACAAGGCCGGGTCGAGCAGCGGGAATTCGGTGCGCCTGGCATGCAGCAGATAGAGAATGCCCGCGGTTACCCCGACGGCCAGCGTCAGATAGCCATAAATCAGCGGCAGGGCCGGCAGGCTCACCACCGACAGCCCGAACACGGTGCCGGCAAAGGCAATGCTGGCGAGGATAAAGCCCACGAAATCGATCGGCCGCGGAATGCGTCCATCGGGCACTTTGAGGAAAATCCCGGCGAGGATGATACCGGCAATCCCGATCGGAATATTGACCCAGAAAATCCAGTGCCAGCTGAGATAGGTGGTCAAAAATCCGCCGATCAGCGGCCCCGTCACCGGCCCCAGCAGCGCCGGCACCGTGAGCCACGCCATGGCATTGACCAGTTCATTGCGCGGCGTCGATCGCACCAGCAGCAGGCGCCCCACCGGCGTCATCATCGATGAGCCAATGCCCTGGAAGAATCGCGAGATCACGAAGGTCTCGAGCGAATAGGAAAACGAACAGGCCAGCGAGCCCAGCATGAACACAAAGATGGCCAGCCGGAAGATGTTCTTGGCGCCGAATCGGTCGGCCATCCACCCGCTGATCGGAATGAAGATGGCGAGCGCCACGAAATAGGAGGTCAGCGCCAGTTTGAGCGAAATCGGTTCCGTGCCGATATCGGTGGCAATCGCGGGCAGCGATGTTGCGATGACGGTCGAGTCCATCTGTTCCATGAACAGGGCGACCGCCAGAATGAGCGGGGTAACGCGGATCGGAGACATTGCACCGGGGGAATCTTGTATGGCTGTGAACCAGCCTACAGACTATGAACGCCTCGGCGTCCCCTGCAAAGCCCAGCCGCGCATTTTTGTCGCGCTCAGAGGGCATTGGCCCGCCAATGGCATTCGAGCCATGCGCTGGTGGACACGCGCACCCCCTATGCAAGTCGGGCGCCCGGTGCTATTGACCCTCGCCAACCTGAACCCGGCGCCTGTCTCTCGCCCGGTTCACACTCCTTCATCTCTGTGCTCCACAGAAGTCCGGAAAGGTCTGGCCTTGGCGAAGATTATTACCACCATCACCGGCGACGCTGCGCTGACCTTCGACGACGTGCTGCTCCAGCCCGCGCGCTCGGACGTTCTCCCCACCGAGACCGATATTTCGACCTATGTCACCAAGGACATAGCGCTCAATCTGCCGATCATTTCCTCGGCCATGGACACCGTCACCGAAAGCGCCATGGCCATCGCCATGGCCCAGGCCGGGGGGCTCGGGGTCATTCACAAGAACCTCACCGCCGAGCAGCAGGCCGAACAGGTCCGCCAGGTCAAGAGCTTCGAATCCGGCATGGTGGTCAATCCCATCACTATCGGCCCCGATGCGACCCTGGCCGATGCGCTCTCGCTGATGCAGGCCAACCGCATTTCGGGCATTCCCGTGGTCGAAAACGGCGGCAAGGGTGGCCGCGCCATCGGTAAGCTCGTGGGCATTCTCACCAATCGCGACGTGCGCTTCGCCTCCAACCCGGCCCAGCGTATTGCCGAGCTGATGACGCATGAAAACCTCGTTACGGTGCGCGATGGCGTCTCCAAGAACGAAGCCAAGGTGCTGCTGCACAAGCACCGCATCGAAAAGCTGCTTGTCGTTGATGCCGATGGCCGCTGCACGGGCCTCATCACCGTCAAGGACATCGAAAAGGCTCAGCTTAATCCCAACGCCGTCAAGGACGCCCAGGGGCGCCTCCGCGTCGCTGCCGCGTCCACCGTGGGCGATCAGGGCTTCGAGCGTTCGCTGCAACTGATCGATGCGGGCGTCGACCTGCTCGTCATCGACACCGCCCATGGCCATTCCGTCCGCGTTGCCGAGGCCGTCGAGCGCGTCAAGCGCGAGAGCAATTCCACCCGCATCGTTGCCGGCAATGTTGCCACGGCCGAGGCCGTCAAAGCGCTGATCGACGCGGGCGCTGACTCGGTCAAGGTCGGCATCGGCCCCGGCTCGATCTGCACCACCCGCATCGTCGCGGGCGTCGGCGTGCCGCAATTGGCCGCCGTCATGGCCTGCGCCGAAGAGGGCGCCAAGCAGGGCGTTCCGGTCATCGCCGATGGCGGAATCAAATTCTCCGGCGACATGGCTAAGGCATTGGCCGGCGGCGCTTCTTGCGTGATGATCGGCTCGCTCTTGGCCGGCACCGACGAAAGCCCCGGCGAGGTCTATCTCTACCAGGGCCGCTCCTACAAATCCTACCGTGGCATGGGCTCCGTCGGCGCCATGGGCTCCGGCTCGGCCGACCGCTATTTCCAGCAGGACGTGCGCGACCAGATGAAACTGGTTCCCGAAGGCATTGAAGGCCAGGTGCCCTACAAGGGCGCTGCCGGCGCCGTGCTGCATCAACTCGCCGGTGGCCTGCGCGCCTCCATGGGCTATACCGGCGCCCACGATCTGCAGGAGTTCCGCGACAATTCCGTCTTCGTCAAAATCTCCGGCGCCGCCCTCAGCGAAAGCCACGTCCACGACGTGACCATCACCCGCGAAGCACCGAACTACCGCAGCGGGCGGTAAGGCCTCCCTGGCAGGGGCACTCCGGACTCCCCCACCGTGTCGATTGACACTTGAGGGCCGATCTCTCCTCCCCACCGTTCTCCCTCGGGCTCGACCCGAGGGCCACTGACCGCTTGCGCCGGACCAGATAGGCCCTCGGATCGAGCCCGAGGCAGACGCGGTGATATTGGGAACAGCGGCGGCCCCGATCTATCCACCTTATCCC
>NZ_JNNO01000016.1 GCF_000735585.1 Devosia sp. LC5 | reverse complement strand
CAGGCGCGCTATTGGTCACCGGCATGGGGGTGGGCGTATCGGCCGGGGAAGGAGCTTCCTGATCGCGCTCGGTATTGCCGGTGGGCTGGGCCAGCTCGGCCGGCCGGTCGGATTCGGTGATGGCGGGGGTCTGGGTATCGACCACTTCGCTATCAAGAGAGCCCATGCGGATATTGTTGAAATCGCTGACCGGCACCAGGTCCACCGCGATGGCGTTCTCGACCGTGGTCATCGGCTCCGCCAGGCCCAGATTGATGAGGCCGATGGTCAGAACCGCGACATGTGCAACAATCGAAACGATGAGGCCGGTGCGCATGGGGCGGGCCTATTGATCCTGCTGCTGGGTGATGAGGCCGATCTTGGTGAAACCGGCGGCCGACAGCATCCCCATGACCCGCATCACCGAGCCGTAATTGGCGGTGGTATCGCCGCGCAGGAAGATGCGGTCTTCCGTACCATTGGTTGCCAAAGCCGTCACCGTATTGATCAGATCGGCCTCCGCCACGACGTCGTCTCCGACATAGATGGTGCCTTCCGGCGTCACCGCAACGGTGATCGGCTGGGTCTGGCTGGACAATTCGGCAGCCGCGGTACGCGGCAGGTCGATCGGCACGCCCGATGTCATCATCGGCGCGGCCACCATGAAGATGATGAGCAGCACCAGCATCACGTCGACCATCGGCGTGATGTTGATCTCGCTCATAATCGTCCTGCGGCCGCGACGGCGGCGGCGTCCGCCCCCGCCTCCACCGCCCGATGCTGCACCCATGCCCATATCAGCGGCTCCGTGCTTCGAGCTGGCGGCTGAGAATGGTCGAGAACTCGTCGGCAAAGCCTTCCAGCCGCCCGATCATCTTGCCGGCATCGGCGCTCAGCTTGTTGTAGGCGATAACGGCCGGGATAGCAGCGACCAGACCAATGGCGGTGGCAAACAGCGCTTCGGCGATCGGCCCGGCAACCACGGCCAGATTGGTGTTGGACGAGGCGGCAATGGCGGTAAAGGCATTCATGATGCCCCAGACCGTACCGAAGAGACCAATGAACGGGCCGGCCGAGCCGACCGTCGCGAGAAAGCCCAGGCGCTTTTCCAGCGTCTCGCTCTCGCGGGCAATGGCCACGTCGAGTACCTTGTCGAGCCGCTGCTGCATGCCCACAAAGGAGGCCGCATTCTGCTCGTGGCTGCGCTTCCATTCCTTCATGGCCGCAACGAAGACCGCACCGAGCCCGCCGGTCGCCTTCTCCGATTGCTGCTGATAAAGCTCCTCCAGCGACTGGCCGGACCAGAACACGCGCTCGAAGCGGTTCATCTCGGCCTGGGTGCGGCGATAGGTGATGGTCTTGTCCACGATGATGGCCCAGCACCAGATCGAGGCGCCCAGCAGCCCAAGCATGACCGCCTTGACGATCCAGTCGGCCGCCCAGAACAGTCCCCAGATGGACAAGTCGGCGTGTGGAGCAACAGCTCCAACAGCATCCATGGCTTCCATGAAGTGATCCTTTTCGGCCCGGTCTACATGCCCGACCCACAGGCCACAGGCGATGGGGTCGAAATCTGTCAAAATTAAGAGAAATGCCCCATTTGCCGGGCTTTGCAGCGCGGCGAACGGGATCCGTGTCCCTTTGCCGCAATTATGGTCAAGAAGGAGTTAACAAACAGAGTCCTCGCGCCCTGTATCGCCCGGCCCCGTTAGGCCTTGGGCGCGAAGCGGGCGACGAGTTCGCGCGGCAGCCGGGCCGCGCCACCGGCGGTTTTGATGGCGACGACAACCACATTGGCCCGCGTCAGCACCATCTGATCACGTAAAATTGCCTGGGTGAGTGTCAATCGTGCCCCAGTAATCGCGCCGATTTCGGTCGTCACCGTCAATAGATCATCGATATGGGCGGCGCCGTCGAACGCGATGTCCATGGAACGCACGGCAAAGGCAATGCCCTGCGCCGCCAGCTCGGAATGATGAATACCGGCATCGCGCAAGAATTCAGTACGGCCGCGCTCGAAGAATTTGAGATAGGCCGCATGATAGACATTGCCCGAAAAATCGGTGTCCTCGTAATAGATGCGGATGGGAAAACGATGCTGGGTCAAATTGGTCTGTCCTTGCCCAGATCGATGACCACGATCTCGGATTTTGTGCCGTAGCGGATCGGCCAGCCGGAATAGCCCAGGCCCGAAGACACGATCAAATGACGATCCGCTTCCACGATATGGCCATAGACATAGCGGCTGCCATAGCGCGAGGGAACCACCGGCGTTTTGCCGAACAGCCGCACCTGCCCGCCATGGGTATGACCCGACAGAGTCAGCGCCACCCGGCCGGGAACATCGGGGAAGATATCGGGCTCATGGGCCATCAGCAGCACCGGCTCGGTACTGGTGACCTGCGCCAGAGTGCCGTCCAGATCGGCAATGCCATCGGCCCGATCGAAGCGCCGGTCCCGCTTTGGAGCGAAGGCGAATTGATCGCCCAGCCCCGCCAGCCAGAAGCCGCGTCCGGCGTGATCGACGCGGATGGCGCGGTTGACATAGACCGGAATGCCGGCGGCGGTCAGCGCCCGTTCGGCCTCGATTGGCCCCTGCGCCAGATCGGCGCGGCGATAGCCATCATAATCGTGATTACCCAGAATGGCATGGACACCTAGCGGTGCCGACAGCGCCCCCAGCCGGGCCGCCCAATGGGCGGCATCCATGGGGCGGGAAAATCGCGGTCCGCTGACGTAATCGCCCAGCAGCAGGATAATGTCGGCGCCTAGCGCATTGGCCTCCTGGCAAAAGGCCGCGAGCTGCGCCGGCCCGGTCCAGGGCTGACAGGCATGCAGATCGGTCAGCACGGCAATGCGCAATGGCAGGTCGTACGGCCATTGCGGCAGTTCGGGCTTGTAGCGCGTGACGTGCAGGGTCACGTGAGCGCCGCCCTTAGGCTCACGCCTCCGGCTCCTCGAACAGGCTCGCCTGCATGCCGACAAAGCCTTGCGGCACGGCGCGGCCCATATGCTGGAAGGCCAGCCCTGTGAGCATGCGGCCGCGCGGGGTGCGCTGGATGAAGCCTTGCTGGATCAGATAGGGCTCGACGATTTCTTCGATCGCGTCACGCGGCTCGCTCAAGGCAGCCGAAATGGTTTCGACGCCCACCGGGCCGCCATTATAGAAATCGGCAATGGTGGTGAGGTAACGCCGGTCGAGCTGATCGAGCCCGCGCGCATCCACATCGAGCCGCAGCAGGGCCTTGTCGGCCAGCTTGCGGTCGATCTGGGCGGCACCGTCCACCAGCGCAAAATCGGTGACGCGGCGCAACAGGCGCCCCGCGATACGCGGCGTGCCGCGCGAGCGGCGGGCAATCTCCAACGCGCCATCGGGCGCCATCGGCATACCGAGCAGGCGCGCGCCGCGCGTGACGATCTGCACCAATTCCTCGGGCGTATAGAAATTGAGCCGCACCGGAATGCCGAAGCGATCGCGCAATGGCGTGGTGAGCAGGCCCGCCCTTGTGGTGGCGCCGACCAGGGTGAATTTGGCGAGATCAATGCGCACCGAGCGGGCGGCCGGCCCCTCCCCGATAATCAGGTCGAGCTGGAAATCCTCCATCGCCGGATAAAGGATTTCCTCGATGGCCGGATTGAGCCGGTGGATCTCGTCGATGAACAGCACATCGCGGTCTTCCAGATTGGTCAGCAGCGCCGCCAGATCCCCCGCCTTGGCGATAACCGGGCCGGACGTGGCGCGGAAGCCGACACCCAGCTCGCGCGAAATGATCTGCGCCAGGGTGGTCTTGCCCAGCCCCGGCGGCCCCACGAACAGGACGTGATCGAGCGCCGCGCCGCGCTGCTTGGCGGCCTGGATGAACACTTCAAGATTGGCCCGCGCCGCCGCCTGCCCGACAAATTCGGCAAAGCCGGAGGGGCGTAGCGAAACATCGAGCGGATCATCACGCCCGGCAGCGGGGGAAGTCAGATCAGTCAACTACTCAACTCCCGCAGACCCAGGCGGATCAGTTTCTCGGTGGGCGTGTCGTCGCCCTCGCGCGCCACGATGCGGGCCAATGCAGCCGAGGCCTGGGCGCTGGAATAGCCCAGATTGACCAGCGCCGAAACCGCATCGGCCACGGTACCTGCCGCGCGGCCGTCGCCTAAAGCGGTCTGCAGGCCCAAAGTGCCGGCGTCGATCCCCACCCCGGTGGGCACCTTGCCCTTGAGTTCGGTGACCAGGCGCACGGCCAGTTTTGGGCCCACGCCATTGGCGCGGCCGATCATCGCCTTGTCCTGCAATGCAATGGCGCTGGAAATTTCCGAGGGCGACAGCGCCGACAGAATGCCCAGCGCGACACGGGCGCCGACGCCCTGCACGGTCATCAGGAGATTGAACCAGGCCTTTTCGGTCTCGCTGGAAAACCCGTACAGCCGGATCATGTCCTCGCGCACGAAGGTTTCGATGAACACCACCGTGGCTTCGCCGACGCGGGGGAGCGCCTGCAGCGTGCGGCTCGAGCAAAAGATTTCGTAGCAGACGCCGCCGACATCGATCAGCGCGAAATCATCGCCAATGCTGTCGACCAGGCCCTTGAGCTTGCCGATCATGCCAGCGCCCTCAGCCGTTGCGCGGCGACCCGGTGATGGGCATGGCAAATGGCGATCGCCAGCGCATCCGCCGCATCGGCGCCTTTGAATTGTGCCGCCGGCATCAAGGTTCGCACCATCAACTCCACCTGCCCCTTTTCCGCATGGCCCGTGCCCACGACGGATTTTTTCACCAGATTAGCCGCATATTCGGCCACCGGCACGCCCCTGGCGGCTGGCGTCACCAGGGCGATGCCCCGCGCCTGCCCCAGGATCAGCGCCGAACGCGCGCTTTGGTTGACGAAGGTTTCTTCCACTGCCGCCTCGTCTGGCGCGAACTTGTCCAGCACTTCGCCCAGCCCGGCGAACAAGACGGCGAGCCGGTCGGCCAGCGCGCCATCGGTGGGCGGGGTCAGCGTGCCAGCGGCCACAAAGCTCAGCCGATTACCCTGCGTTTCGATGACACCCCAGCCGCAGCGGCGCAGGCCCGGATCGATGCCAATGATTCGTACGCTCGCGTTCATAGGATTCATCCTTAGTGTGGCGAAGCCAACTTACCAAGCCGAATGTGAACAAAGCGGCAACAGAACGCAGTGGAAAACCGGGGAAAGATAAAATTGCAGCTAAGCTCACAAGACCATGTTCAGCGGCCCCTCCTAGTCTCGCGCTTGGGAATGCAAGGACGAAACAGATGACCGGACTCCACAGGAGCCTCCCCAAGCGGGCCTGGGCTCATGTCTATCGTTTGACCGGAGGGATCATCGCCGTTTCGATTGTCATTTCGATCATTCTGACCAACCTCTTCATGGAAGTCCTTTCGAACGGCGTGAATGTGCAGGGGCTGGCTGTCTCGGTGCTCATGCCTATCGTACTGGGCGGCCCGATGACGTTTATTCTTGTACTCAAGCACGAGCAATTGCGCTTCGCCAATGAGCAGCTCGCCCATATGGCCACCGTGGACTGGTTGACCGGGTGCCTCAATCGCGGGGCCTTTACCGGCCGGGTTGCTACCTATCTCGACCGGCGCAACCAGCGCCCCGGCGAGGGCGGGGCCTTGCTCATCGTGGATGCGGATGATTTCAAACGCGTCAACGACACCTTCGGCCATCACAATGGCGACGAGGCCTTGCGGCTGATAGCCCAGGCCATTCGCGGCGCCGTGGGACGGCAGGACCTGGTGGGGCGGCTGGGCGGCGAAGAGTTCGGCATTTTCCTCGCGGGCGCAAGTCTCGACGCCGCCGACCAGGCGGCCGAGCGAATCCGGATGGCCGTCAACGCCATGGTCTTTGCCCCGGGCGACGCGCCCTGCCCGCTCTCGGTCAGCATTGGCGGCGCCGCCTATGTCAACCGCACTCGCTTCACCGACCTCTATCGCCTGGCCGACCAGCGGCTTTACGAAGCCAAGAATACCGGACGAGACCGCGTCGCCATCATGCAGGCCGCCTAACCGTGGAACACCTATTGCACACCTGACCCAACGGCATTTCCCAGCACCTGATTTTTCTCAGCAGCGAGTTTTTCATGCTTCCTTCCAAGACCTTGATTGCATTGCAAAGCTGGTCGGGCGTGGCTCGTTCGACCCTTTTTGGCACCCTGGCCTGTGTCGTGGTGTCTGTGGTCTTCAACGCGCTGTTCTTTGACGATCTGGGTGTGCATGCCTTGCAGCGCTCGCTCCTCAGCGCCACGATATTGCCCGTCATCCTTGGGCTGCCGCTATTCTGCTATGTCAGCCTCAAATTGCGGGACCTGGCCATTACCAACACGCGCCTGGGCGCGGTGGCCCGCACCGATAGCCTCACCAATTGCCTCAATCGCGGCGCCTTTACCGCCAAGGTCGCCGCACAATTGGCCAAGGGCCAGAAGCACCCGAGCGGCGCGCTTCTGATGATTGACGCCGACAATTTCAAGGCGATCAACGACCTGTTCGGCCACGACGCCGGCGACGAGGCCCTGACCATCATTGCCCGCTCGATCCGCGCCGTGCTGCGCAGCGGGGACCTGGTGGGCCGCATGGGCGGCGAGGAATTCGGCGTCTATCTGCCGGGCGCCGACATGCGCGACGCCGAAGTGATCGCCGAGCGCATCCGCCGCTCGATCAACCTGGCCGTGTTCCAGCCGCATGGACGGCCGCGGCCGCTCTCGGTCAGCGTCGGCGGCGCCGTGTTCGACCAGCCCACCAGCTTTTCAGAATTGTTCCATATCGCCGACCAGCGTCTTTATGGCGCCAAGCAGACCGGCCGCAATCGGGTGACAATTGCCCATGCCAGCGATTATCCGGTGCTCGACCTCAAGATCGCATAAGAAAGGCGACGCCGCAGCGCCGCCCCCCAAATTTCCAGCTCGAACCTGCCTCAGCCTTCGAGCTTGGCCATGTCCTCTTCGCTCATCTCGAAATTCGAATAGACGTTCTGCACGTCATCGTCTTCTTCGAGCGTCGCAATCAGCTTCATCAGCGTCGCGCCCTTTTCGGCGTCGATCGGGGTCTTGGTCTGCGGCTCCCAGATGGCCTTGACCGATTCAGCCTCGCCAAGCACCTTTTCCAGCGCCGCGGCAACTTCCACCATCGCCTCGAACGAGGTGTAGATATAATGGCTTTCCTCGTCGCTTTCGACGTCGTCGGCGCCCGCCTCGATGGCCGCTTCCATCACCTTGTCTTCGCTGCCAGCCTTGGCCGGATAGGTGATTTCGCCAATCTTGTCGAACATGAAGCCGACTGAATTGGTTTCCCCCATCGCTCCCCCATTCTTGGAGAAATAGGAGCGGACATTGGAGGCGGTACGATTGCGATTGTCGGTCAATGCCTCGACGATGATAGCGACGCCGCCGGGACCATAGCCCTCATAACGGATCTCATCGTAATTCTCGCCATCGCTGCCGATCGCCTTTTTGATGGCGCGGTCGATATTGTCCTTGGGCATGGACTGGGAGCGGGCATTGGTCACCGCCAGGCGCAGGCGCGAATTGAAGGCCGGATCGGGCATGCCCATCTTGGCGGCGACGGTGATTTCGCGCGCCAGCTTGGAGAAAATCTTGGAGCGCACCGCGTCGGACTTGCCTTTGCGGTGCATGATGTTTTTGGCGTGGGAATGGCCTGCCATTCGAAACCTCGGATCGTCGGGACTAGAAATTTGCCCGCTTATAGTGGCCGAGGCTGCAAAAGAAAAGACGGCAGGGCAGGAGCGGAACGCCCCGCCCCTCGCTATCCATTGTCGCGGGTCCAGATCGCGCTGTCGATCTTTCCGCTCAGCTCTGGATAGTCGTCCGCATGAAAGACCGGTTGCTGCCCCGCATTGCGTTGCGCTGCATAGTCCTTGGTCAGTTTGACCACAGTGCCCGACAGCAGCACGATGGCAATGAGATTGACGGTGGCCATCAGACCCATCGAGGCATCCGCCGCATTGAACACTGTCGCCACGCTCTCATAAGCACCCCAGACAACCATCCCCAGCACCGCCAGACGCAGCACGGTCAGCCCGGTGCGATTGCCGATCTTGAGGAAGGTCATGGCGTTTTCGGCATAGGAGTAATTGCCGATGATCGAGGTAAAGGCAAAAAAGAGGATGGCGATAGCAATGAAATATTGTCCCGCCCCTCCGATATGCACCGTCATTGCCGCCTGCGTCAGCGGCGTGCCGGTGAGTTCGCTCCCCGGAACCATCACGCCCGAAAGCAGGATCATCAGCCCCGTCGCCGTACAAATCAGGATCGTGTCGATAAACACGCCCAGGGCCTGCACAAAGCCCTGCGATGACGGATGATGCGGGCTGGGCGTTGCCACCGCCGCGATATTGGGCGCCGAGCCCATGCCGGCTTCGTTGGAGAACAATCCGCGCTTGACGCCATTGAGCAGCGCCCCGGCAATGCCGCCCGTTGCCGCACCCAGGCCGAAAGCCTCCTGCACGATCATGCCCAGCAGGCCCGGCACCTCCCCGATATGGGTGATCACCACGAACAGCGCCACCGCCAGATAGACCACCGCCATGAAGGGCACGACCAGTTCGGCCACGCGCGCAATCTGCCTGATGCCGCCAAAAATCACGATTGCCGTCAGCACTGCCAGCGCCACGCCAACCCAGAGCTTGTCAAACCCGAACGCACCCTGGAAGGCATCGGCAATGGAATTGGCCTGCACTGCGTTGAATACCAGCCCGAAGGCCAGGATCAGGCAGACCGAGAAAATGGCTCCCGCCCAGGGTGCCTTGAGGCCGTGCGCGATGTAGAAGGCCGGCCCGCCGCGATATTCGCCATCCTCATTCTTGATCTTGTAGAGCTGGGCGAGCGTCGACTCGGCATAGGCCGTAGCCATGCCGACCAGCGCCACCATCCACATCCAGAACAGGGCCCCGGGCCCACCCAGATAAAGCGCCACCGCCACGCCTGCCAGGTTGCCGGTGCCCACGCGTGAGGCCAGGCTTGTACACAGCGCCTGGAATGGGGTGATGCCCGATTTGTCGTTTTCCTTGGACCCCAGGACGGCCCGGAACATCTCCGGAAAATGCACGAACTGCACAAAGCCGAGGCGGATGGTGAAAAACACCCCAACGGCCAACAGGCCATAGATCAGGACATAGCCCCATAGAATGTCGTTCAGGAAATTAATGATCGGGTCCACGGCGTATCATCTCCTGACGCAGTTGCAGTCAACCAGCGATGGAGCGCGCCCTGTTGTCCATCCAGGCTTATAGCGGATGCGGCCCCGCTAGGTCGACCAATGCTATCCGAGCCTGAAAGCCCTTTTCAGGCAAGGAGATTCAGCCAAGCTGTGGATAACGCTCACCCGAAGTCAGGCTCGGTCTGCGCCAGTGTACCGCCGAGGCGTAGCGGCAGCACCTTGCGGGCGAGGCCGGTGCGCGGATCGGTTTCAACGGCCACGCCGCACAATGTTGCCTCCCCTTCAGCCGGGGTGAAGCGGCCATTGGGAATGCCGGTGAGGAAGCGATTGAGCGGTTCATCAGTTTCGCTGCCGATGATGGAATCGAAATCCCCACACATGCCGGCATCGGCCATCAACGCCGTGCCGCCGCGCAGCACGCGCTGGTCGGCCGTGGGAATATGGGTGTGGGTGCCCACGACCAGGCTGACCTTGCCATCGAGAAACTGCCCCATGGCCTGGATTTCAGATGTCGCCTCGGTATGGAAGTCCACAATGATCGCGTCTGCCTGTTCACCCAGCGGGCAGGCAGCGACGGCGGCTTCCACCGCCCGGAACGGATCGTCCGCCGGCCCCATGAAGACGCGGCCTAGCGCATTGATCACCAGCACGCGATGGCCATTGCGGCCCTCGATGAACATCGCGCCGCGCCCCGGTGTGCCCGGCGGCATGTTGATGGGGCGGATCAGGGTGGGCTCGCGCTCGATATAGGAAATGGTCTCGCGCTGATCGAAGGCATGATCGCCCAGCGTCACCACATCGGCCCCGGCATTGCGAATGGCATTGAAATGGGGTTCGGTCAGCCCCTTGCCATGGCTGGCATTCTCGCCATTGACCACGACGAAATCAAAGCCATAACGCTCGATAATGCCCGGCAGGCGTTCATTGATCGCGTCGCGGCCGGAACGGCCCATCACATCGCCCAGAAACAGAAACTTCATTGGCCGGCGCCGAAGCGGCGAATGCCGGTTTCCGTGATGATGGCATCGAGCGGAATGTCATGCGCTTCGCGCGGGAGCTGTGCGAACTCCTGCGCGGCAAAGGCGAGCCCGATCAATTGCGGCTTCTTTTTCATACGCACGATGGTCCTGTCGTAATGGCCCTTGCCATATCCCAGCCTTGTGCCGGTGCTGTCAAAGCCCAAAAGCGGGATCAGCATGACATCGGGCTCCACCACCGGCGCCGTTTCGATCGGCGCCAGCGTACCAAAACCCGAGGGATAAAGGGCCTCCCCATCCTGCCAGAGCCGCATGGTGAGCGGCGCATCGCCTTCGGTGACGGGCAGACAGACCGGCTGGCCCGAATCCATCAGGCGCACCAGGATGGGCCGGCAATCGAACTCGTCGCGGATCGGCCAATAGCCGGCCACGATCCAATCGGGCCCAAGCGCAAAAGTATCGAAAAATGCCTTGGCGGCAATTGTGCCAGCATCGGCACGGATATCGACGGAGACGGCGGCGCGGGCGGAGCGCGCCTTGTCACGCAACCCCGCCTTGGCGTCTTCGATGTAACCGTCAGCCATGCGCGCCGCTCGAAACAAAACTAGGTGCCACCCTGGCCGTGGGATAGTCGATCCCGGGAACCTACAACGTAGGTGGGCGCCGTATGTCCGAACCCACGGGTCCGGTCAGGGACAGCTCCCTTAGGAATCGATAAGGCCCCGGGGATATTGTTATCCATCACGCACCGGGCAGCAGCACAGATATAGGCGCTTCGAGCGCGTGGTGCAAAGGTGGAAATTAGATTTGATCCTGCCAATCTTGCGATTGATGCAGCACGCGCAGAATGACGATGTCGGGATCATCCAATTGGTAGAAGATGGCGTGTGATCCATAGCGGACACGCACATTCTCACCAATGTCGTCGCGAATGGCAGCAGCCAGTGGGTGCCGCGACGCCAGCTCCGCGGCATCCAAAAACAGCAAATAATAGAGTTCCGCTGCGCGCTCACCAAAAGAGCGCTTGCCGTTCTCGTATATGAAATAAATGTCTTCCGCCGCTTGCGCCGAGAAGCGAAACGCCACGTTCAGGCCGCGTCCGATTTGACGTGGCGAGCCCTGCGTCGTGCTTCATCAAGTATTTCGTCTGCGGTTAATGGGCTAATGCCGCTATCGATTCCTTCTTGAACAAGCCGGCGAAGTTCCTCGACTTTCTTGCCGCGCTCCTGATCCCGCCGGACCAGATCGCGCACATAATCGCTGGAATTGCCGTAGCGGCCGGTCTCGACCTGGGCCTCGACCCATTCCTTCATCGCGGCAGGCAGCGAAACGTTCATCGTGGCCATGGGTGGTCTCCTTCCACCCCAAAATAGCGCGATTGGCAAACTTTGCTAAGATTGGCGATCTGCGTTAGCCCTGCGGCAGCGGCGCCGTTTCGTCCAAGGCTACAGCGGCGCCTTCGAGCGCCCGGGCGGCATCGCCGAGCTTGGCCGCGAATTTATGTTCCAGCGCTTCGTATTCGGCGGCGACTTCCTGGCCCGCTCGGGTCAGTACGGTCACCTCCGTCTCGAGTTCCTTGATCTTGCGCTCGGCCTCGGCCAATTCGTCAACGACGGCAATGCCAGCCATGACCGTCAGGCGATTGTCGCCGATTTCCCCGACTGCGCCCTTGAGCGCCTCGACCTGGCTGTTGAAACGCTCGGCCAGCCCGATCAAGTGCTTTTGCTGGCCCTCTTCGCAAGCCATGCGATATTTGCGGCCGTTGATTTCGACATTGACTTCAGGCACCGGTCTACTCCGCCTTGGCCAGCACGTGCCGGACCGTTTCCATCGCTTCGACCAGGCGGCGCGACACATCATGGGCGCTGTCATCGAGCCGCTTGGCCCGCGCCGAGGCCTTGTCGAGCTCGGTCGCCAGCCGCGCCCGCTCCTGCACCAGCCGCTGGGTATCGACCTCGATGCGGTTATGCTGCCGCATCCGCGTGCCAAGATTTTTGACGCTCTGGTCCAGCCGCGCCATCGCCCGGTCAAACCGCGCAGTCGCCGCGGTCAATCCGTCTTCAAGTTCATTATCGCTCATCGCCGTCAATGCCTTTCCGGCTCATCGGGCCCCTGCCGAATCCTGCCCCAGCCATGCCGCCAATGCAACCACTGCGCCAATCGGCCGTCATTGACAGGCAATCCTAACCTGTTATGCCTCGAACCGCCTTTTGGGAGGAGGCGCCCCACGCCTCTTCTCCCCAGTTTTAGAGCAATTCAAGAGAGCGGAAGCGCGATGACGAACTCAGCCCAGCAGAACGATTTGGCCAATGCGATCCGGTCCCTTTCCATGGACGCGGTCGAAAAAGCCAATTCCGGCCATCCCGGCCTGCCCATGGGCTGTGCCGATATCGCCACCGTGCTGTTCACCAAGGTGATGAAGTTCGATCCCGCCGACAGCAAATGGGCTGACCGCGACCGTTTCATCCTCTCGGCCGGCCACGGCTCGATGCTGCTCTATTCCAGCCTCTACTTGCTGGGCTACGAAGACATGACCATCGACCAGGTCAAGAACTTCCGCCAGCTCGGCAGCAAGACCGCCGGCCACCCCGAACATGGCCATGCCACCGGCATCGAGACCACCACCGGCCCGCTCGGCCAGGGCCTCGCCAATTCGGTCGGCTTTGCAATTGCGGAAGCCAAGCTCGCTGCCGAATTCGGCTCCGACATCGTCGATCACCACACCTGGGTGCTGGCCGGTGACGGATGCCTCATGGAAGGCATTTCCCAGGAAGCCATTGCCCTGGCCGGCCACCTCAAGCTCAACAAGCTGACGGTGATCTGGGACAATAACTCGATCACCATCGACGGCGCCGTGTCCAATTCGGACAGCACCGACCAGATCGCCCGCTTCAAGGCGGTGCAGTGGAACACCATCGAGATCGACGGCCACGACCAGGACGCCATCGAAAAGGCGCTGCTCGCCGCCAAAAAGAGCGACAAGCCGACCCTGATCGCCGCCAAAACCACGATCGGTTTCGGCGCGCCCAAGAAGGCTGGCACCGAAAAGGTACATGGCGCCCCGCTCGGCGCTGAGGAACTGGCCGGCGCCAAGGCCACGCTCGGCATTACCTATCCCGCTTTCGAGATCCCCGCCGAAATCCTGTCCGCCTGGCGCGCTGCCGGCACCCGGAGCCAGAATATTCGCGGTGAATGGCAGTCCCGCCTCGCGGCCCACCCGCAAAAGGCCGAGTTCGAACGCCGCATGAAGGGCGATCTGCCTGCCGAATTCAAATCGGCCATCGACGCCTACAAGAAGAAGCTGGTCGAGGATAAGCCAAAGGTTGCGACCCGCAAGTCGAGCCAGATGGCGCTGGACGTGATCAACGCCGTACTGCCCGAGACTCAGGGCGGCTCGGCCGACCTGACCCATTCGAACCTGACCAACACCAAGGAAATGGTGCCGTTCCAGGCCGATAACTACCTTGGCCGATACATGATGTATGGCATCCGCGAGCACGAAATGGCAGCGGCCATGAATGGCATCGCGCTGCATGGCGGGCTCATTCCCTATGGCGGCACCTTCATGGTCTTTACCGACTATGCGCGCCCCTCGATCCGCCTTGCCGCGCTGATGGAAGTGCGCTCGATCTATGTCATGACCCATGACTCGATCGGCCTGGGCGAAGACGGCCCGACCCACCAGCCGGTGGAACACCTGACCGCCCTGCGCGCCATTCCGAACCTGCTGGTCTTCCGCCCGGCCGATGCCGTTGAAGCGCTCGAATGCTGGCAGCTGGCGCTGGAATCGACCCATGCGCCCTCGATCCTGGCCCTGTCCCGCCAGAACCTGCCGGCCCTGCGCACCGAATACCAGGCCGAAAACCTGTCGGCCAAGGGCGCCTATGTCATTGCCGGCGACAAAAATGCTGACGTCGTGATCTTCGCGACCGGCTCGGAAGTCGCCATTGCCGTCGAGGGCCAGAAGCAACTCGCCGAACAGGGCATTGCCGCCAAGGTCGTGTCGGTTCCCTCGATGGAATTGCTGGCCAAGCAGTCCGATGCCTACAAGGCCGAACTCTACGGCAATGCCAAGGTGCGCGTCGCCATCGAAGCCGGCATCGAAATGAGCTGGAGCAAGCTGCTTGGTGACAAGGGTCGCTTCATCGGCATGCACAGCTTCGGCGCCTCCGGCCCGATCGACGCGCTCTATTCCCACTTTGGCATTACGGCGAAAGCCGTTGTTGAAGCCGTCACCGCACAGTTGTAAGAGAGCCCCGCCTCCCTTTCCCACCTCCCACCTTTGAGGAGCCTCCTATGGCAGTTCGCGTCGCCATCAATGGTTTTGGCCGTATCGGCCGCAATATCCTGCGCGCCATCATCGAATCCGGCCGCACCGATATCGAAGTCGTTGCGATCAATGACCTCGGCCCGGTCGAGACCAATGCCCACCTGTTCCGCTTCGATAGCGTCCACGGCCGCTTTCCCGGCGAAGTGAAGGTGGATGGCGACACTATCGATGTCGGCCGTGGCCCGATCAAGGTAACCGCCGTCCGCAACCCCGAAGAGCTGCCGCACGCCGCCATGGGCGTCGATATTGCGCTCGAATGCACCGGCATCTTCACCACCCGCGACAAGGCGGCCATGCATCTCAAGGCCGGCGCCAAGAAGGTGCTGATCTCTGCCCCCGGCGAGGCCGCCGACCTGACCGTGGTCTATGGCATCAACCACCAGAAGCTGGCCAAGGAGCACATCATCGTCTCCAACGCCTCCTGCACCACCAATTGCCTGGCCCCGCTCGCCTATGTGCTGAACGAGACCGTGGGCATCGACAAGGGAATGATGACCACCATCCATTCCTATACCGGTGACCAGCCCACGCTCGACACCATGCACAAGGATCTCTATCGCGGCCGCGCTGCGGCCCTTTCCCAGATCCCGACCTCGACCGGCGCGGCCAAGGCAATTGGCCTGGTGCTGCCCGAACTCAAGGGCAAGCTGGACGGCGTCTCGATCCGCGTACCGACCCCCAACGTGTCGCTGGTGGACTTCAAGTTCATCGCCAAGCGCAACACCACGGCCGACGAGATCAACGAAATCGTGCGCAAATATGCCGATTCCAGCCTCAAGGGCATTCTGGGCTACACTATCCACCCCAATGTCTCGATCGACTTCAATGGCGACAGCCATTCCTCGACCGTGGCACTGGACCAGACCAAGGTGATGGACGGCAATTTCGTCGCGGTCCTCTCCTGGTACGACAATGAATGGGGCTTCTCCAACCGCATGGCCGACACGGCCGTGGCGCTGGGCAAGACGCTCTGACCTGATAATGGCGGCGCGTAGTGCCGCCATTTTTCTTAGGTGTGGTGACATGCCATGAGCCTGGACCGATCCATCCGTTGGCGGGGACTCGACCCTGTCAGTCTTGAGCATTGCCACGTCGTCTCGACCCCCCGCGACACTCGCATTCGTGGTGCCATCGTCACGCCGGCCTATGGCCTGTTCTACCGCATCAAGCTCGACGACACCGAGCGGGTTCGCACAGTGCGGCTCGAGCGCACCGATGGTGCGGTGCTTGAGCTGTTTTCCGACGGCGCCGGCAATTGGTCGGACGATCGCGCCGAACCGCTGCCCAGTCTGGCGGGCTGCATCGATATCGATATCTGGCCCACCCCGCTGACCAATTCGCTGCCCATCTGGCGCTGCCAATGGACCGTTGGCACACCGCAGCGTTTCGCCATGGCCTGGATCGACGGCGACGAGATGAGTGTGCAGCGCAACGAACAGATCTATACCCAGATCGATTCCGGCCATTTCCGCTTCCAGGGTGTCAATGGCTTCGAGCGGGTGCTCGAAGTGGATGGGGATGGCTTGGTCATAGACTATCCCGGCCTGTTTACGCTGGCGCCATAGCCGTCATCGCAGAGTCATCAAATCAGCCCAGAATCGGTCTTGTTCATGTCGTTGGGGGCACCAGCAACCATGTTCCAGATCATGCGGCACATCTTTGCGGGCATGCCGATTGCATCCGTCCTGATCGGCTTTGCCGGGCAACCGGCCATTCTGGCGCTGCCACCGGCGCTGACCGCCGGGTTTGTGCTGATCCGCGACCGCATCATCCGCCGCCGGGTCGGGCTGGCCGCCTGGCCTAGCGATGGCTTCGCCCGCCATGTGCTGGTCGATGATCTGGGCTGGCTGCTCCTGCTGACGCTGGCAGGGCTGCCCCTCTGCTTCCTCGGAACCCTGTTGCGCGGCGTCTTCACCGGCTCCTGAAGCCGCAGATTTTTGCCGCCCCGGCTTCCCCCTCCGCGCCTGCTCTGCTACGCCACGGCCTATACTTGCCCGGAGGCCCGACTGTGACCGCAACCTTCAAGACCCTCGACGAACTCGACCTGACCAACAAGCGCGTGCTGCTGCGGGCAGATCTCAACGTCCCGGTTGCCGACGGCAAGGTCAGTGACGCCACCCGCATTGAGCGGCTGGTGCCCACCATCCGCGAAATCGTCAAGCATGACGGCAAGGCCATCCTGCTCAGCCATTTCGGCCGGCCCAAGGGCAAGGTCGATCCCGAATTCTCGCTCGAACAGGTCTGCGCCGCCGTCGCCGACGAAACCGGGCACCCGGTGGGTTTTGTCGCCACCGACTGGAATGATGTTGCCGCCGCCAAACAAGCCATCGACGAGGCGCCGGCGGGCTCGGTTCTGGTACTCGAAAACACCCGTTTCCATCCCGGCGAGGAAGCCAACAATCCCGAATTGGCCCAGCGCATGGCCAGCCTTGGCGATGTCTATGTTAACGACGCCTTCTCGGCCGCCCACCGCGCCCATGCCTCGACCGAAGCGCTGGCGCATCTGCTGCCGGCCGCAGCGGGCCTCGCCATGCAGGCCGAACTCGAAGCGCTCGAAGCAGGCCTCGGCAAGCCGAAAAAACCGGTCATCGCCATTGTCGGCGGCGCCAAGGTTTCCTCCAAGATCGATCTGCTGGAAAACCTCGTGACCAAGGTCGATGGGCTGGTCATCGGCGGCGGCATGGCCAATACCTTCCTCCACGCCCAGGGCTATGGCGTGGGTAAGTCGCTGGCCGAAAAGGACCTGGCCGAAACCGCCCTGCGCATCATGGACAAGGCCGACAAGGCCAGCTGTGCCATCATCCTGCCGATCGACGCGGTCGTCGCCTGGCACTTCAAGGCCGACGCCCCCACGCGCCTTTATGGCGTGGATGCCATCGATCCCGACGGCATGATCCTGGATATCGGCCCCTCTTCGGTCGAGCGCATCAAGGGCGCGATCGATGAAGCCCACACCATCGTCTGGAACGGCCCCATGGGCGCTTTCGAAATGAACCCGTTTGATGCGGGCACCGTGGCCATCGCCAAATATGCCGCCGAACGAACCCATGCCGGCAAGCTGATCTCGGTCGCCGGCGGCGGCGACACGGTTTCGGCCCTCGCCCATGCCGGCGTCAAGGACGCCTTCACCTATGTCTCCACCGCCGGCGGCGCCTTCCTCGAATGGATGGAAGGCAAGCCCCTGCCGGGCGTGGAAGCGCTGAAAAAATGATCTCCATGGACAATGTAATGCATCTGCATTACATTGTTCGCAAAGGAGCTTTCTCATGGCGGCGAACGCACTCATCCAGACTCGCATTGACGCCGACATCAAGGACCGAGCAACTGCGGTTCTCGACACTATGGGCTTAACAGTCTCCGATGCGGTGCGGATTCTGCTGACGCGTGTTGCCAATGAAGGTGCACTGCCGGCGGGCCTTACTACCGACCCGGAGGCTTACGACAAGTGGTTCCGCGCAAAGGTGCAGGAAGCGCTGGATGACCCACATCCGGGTTATTCTTCTGAAGAAGTAGAAGCATTTTTCGCCGAGAAAAGAGCAGCAACGCTGCATGCGCTCAGCACGAAATGAGACTGCGGTGGACGGAGGCCGCAAGGCGGGACCGCGAACTCATCTACGCCTACGTTGAGGTCAGCAATTCGGCTGCCGCATTGCAGTTGGACGAGCGATTTCAGGAACGCGCTGATCAATTAAGGCAACTTCCTGGTCTGGGACGAATAGGGCGTGTGCCAGGAACGCGCGAGCTTTCAATTGCCGGAAGCAACTACATCCTCGTCTACCGGGTGCAGTCCGATCATGTCTGGGTACTCCGGGTCATGCACACTTCCCGCATCTGGCCGGAACCAGATTGATCCGCCATCCGTCTTTGGTCGAATAGCCCTAGGTCTAATCGAAGCCGGCGTGACGAAAGTCTAATCTGCCACCAAGTTCACCACTTGAGGCTGATATCCATGACGAAGTCGCTTAACGCCATCGCGCAGAAATTGATGGAATCCGGCAAGGGCATTCTGGCTGCCGACGAATCCGAAGGCACCATCGGCAAGCGTTTCGCCAAGATCAACCTGCCCAATACGCTCGATCTCCGCCGCGATTATCGCGAGATGCTGTTCCGCTCGACCAATGCGATGCAGAACTACATTTCGGGCGTCATCCTGACCGAAGAAACGCTGGAGCAATCGGCCGCCGATGGCACCGCGTTCCGCGCCATACTGGCCGATGCCGACGTCATTCCCGGCATCAAGGTCGATCGCGGCACCTTCCCCATGCCTGGCGACGGCGGCGAAAAGATCACCGAGGGTCTTGATGGCTTGCGCCAGCGCCTCGCCCGCTATGCCGCCCTGGGCGCCGGCTTTGCCAAGTGGCGCGCCGTCATCACCATCAATGACATCGCCCCCACCCGCAACAACATCCGCGCCAATGCCCATGCGCTGGCCCGCTATGCCATTCTCTGCCAGGAAGCCGGCATCGTGCCGGTGGTCGAACCCGAAGTGGTGGGCGATGGCGAGCCGGGCAACCATTCCCTGGAGCGCTGCGCGACCGTAACCGGCGAAGTGCTGGAAAACGTGTTCAAGGAATTGCGGCTGGCCGGCGTCGATCTCTCCGGCATGCTGCTCAAGCCCAATATGGTGCTGCCCGGCATCAATTCACGCGATCGTCCTTCGGTTGAGGACGTCGCCAAGCGCACGGTTGAAGTGTTGCGCGAGCATGTGCCCGCCGCCGTGCCCGGCATTGCGTTCCTCTCGGGTGGGCAGACCGACGAAGAAGCCACCGCGCATCTGTCGGCCATGAACCGGATCCCCGGCAAGCCTTGGCCGATGACCTTCTCCTATGGCCGCGCGCTGCAGAACGTTGCCCTGCGCACCTGGGCGGGCCGCCGCGAAAACTTCCCCCAGGCTCAAGCCGCTTTCAGCCACCGCGCCCACATGAATTCCCTGGCGGCGCTGGGCACCTGGACGGGCGAACTGGATCGCGCCGCCTGACATTGGAACTCCCTGCGACGGACCAATGTCGCATCTGGATGCGCGCCTCCCTCCCGGGGCGCGCATTTTCTTTGCGCTAGCCATGCCACTTCGCCTATTGCAAGAGCCGTCCCTTTTGTCGCCAAAATGGCGATCTATTGAGCACGCGCGTCGAGTATCCGGAAGCCATGGCCCCTCAGCTTTATCTCATCACTCCCGCTGCCGCCGATCCGGAAGGCCTCCCCGCTCTCCTGATGAGCGTGTTGAGCGCCGCCGAAATCTCTGCGCTACTGGTGCGCCGGGGCGACCAGGACGAGGCGGCCTACGCCGCCCTCGCCGCTAAAGTGATCAATATCGGCCAGGGCGCCGGTTGCGCGGTCTTGCTCGAAAACGACACCGCCCTGGCCAAAAAGCTGGGCGCAGATGGCGTGCATGTCACCACCGGCAGCAAGGATACCAAGGCCGCCATCTCGGCGCTCAAACCCGCCGCCATTGTGGGGGCCGGCAATATCACTAGCCGGCACGACGCCATGACCATGGGCGAACTCGACGTCGACTATGTGTTTTTCGGCCCATTGCACGGCCCGGCCGATGCCGCCGCGGCCGATTTGGCGCAATGGTGGGCCGAGACCTTCGAAATTCCCGCCGTGTTCAGTGATCCGGCGGCGACCAGCGGGCTGCATCACGGCGCCGAATTCCTCGCCCTTTCGGACTCCATCTGGTCCGCCCCTTCTCCGGCCGCCGCCATTGCCGCGATCGCCGCTTCGTTCGAGGAAACTGCATGACCCGGCTGCTCCCTGCCATCGCCTTGCTGCTGGCGCTCGCCCCCCTGCCCGCCCTGGCGCAGGACGAAGCGGCCGAGACCGTCAGCAACGAGGTCTTCGGCCCCCGCGCCAATGTGGACTATGCCTTCGGCGCGTTTCAGCGCGGCTATTTCCTAACGGCGCTCGAATATGCCCTGCCCCGCGCCGAAAAGGGCGATGCCGCCGCCCAGACGCTGATCGCCGAAATCTACGCCAAGGGCCTGGGCGTGACGCAGAATGATGAAAGCGCCGCCAGCTGGTACCAGCTGGCTGCCAATAATGGCGGTGTGCTCGCCATGTTCGAGCTGGCGCTGTACTATCAGGACGGCATTGGGGTGCCCAAGAACCGCGCGCGCGCCGCCGATCTGTTCAAGAAATCAGCCGAGGGCGGCTATATCCCGGCCAAATACAATCTGGCTCTGCTCCATGTCGAAGGCATCTACGCCTCGCCCAGCCTCACCGAAGCCGCAAGCCTGATGAAGCAAGCCGCCGACGCCGAATTGCCCGAGGCGCAATATGACTATGGCACCATGCTGATCGAAGGCGCGGGCCTGGCCCCCAACGATGTGGAAGGCGCCAAATACATCAAGCTGGCGGCCGAGCAGGACCTGATAGCCGCCCAGATCGACTATGCCACTCTGCTCTATCTCGGCCAGGGCGTGGAACAGAATATCGAGGAAGCCGCCATCTGGTATCAGCGCGCCGCCGAGGCGGGCAATGCCGTGGCGCAGAACCGCTATGCCAAGCTGCTGGCGGTGGGCGAAGGCGTACCGCTCAGCCTTGAGGACGCGGCCATGTGGCGTGCTTTGGCACGGCGGCAGGGGCTGTCCGACCCTTCTCTGGACCGGCTGCTGGTCTCCATCCCCACCGACGAATTGGCCAAGGCCGAGGAGCGCGCCCGCTTCTGGCCCTCCACCCCGCCAACGGCCGAAACCATTGCCACCATCCCCACCACGACGCCGGCGCCTGACGCCGGTCCGCAGGTGCTGCCGGCCCCTACCGACCCGGACGAAGCCCCCGCCACGCCGGCAGATCCCGCACCCCAACCGCAAAACCCTTGAACCTTTGGGCATTCTGGGGCAATAAGCCCGCCACACACGGGTTAAGCGCAGCGGGTCGTCATTCGGCCTCATGATGAGCCTGTCGAACTCCTGATCGAACGGGCATGGCGCGCGGATCCGGCATTTCGGCAAGCCCAGGATGAGGTTTGTTGCCAACCGGCCCCGTCGCCCCACAGCGAGAAAAGACTTTCTTCATGGCCAAGATCAACGGCAACGAAATCCGCCCCGGCAATGTCGTCAACCACCAGGACCGCCTCTGGGTCGCGGTCAAGGTCGATCACGTCAAGCCCGGCAAGGGCGGCGCCTATGCCCAGGTCGAGCTCAAGGCCATCCTTGGCGGCACCAAGCTCAACGAGCGCTTCCGTTCGGCCGAAACGGTGGAGACCGTCGAACTGGAATTCCGCGACTTCACCTATCTCTATGAGCAGGGCGACAGCCTGGTCTTCATGGATCAGGCCAGCTACGAGCAGGTCGAACTGGCCAAGGATTTCGTCGGCGAGCGCGCCGCTTTCCTGCAGGACGGCATGAAGATCACGCTCGAAATGCACGAAGAGACCCCGCTGGGCGTCAAATTCCCGGCCAACGTCGTGCTCGAAGTCACCGAGGTCGATCCGGTGCAGAAGGGCCAGAGCGTCTCCAGCCAGTTCAAGCCGGCGATCATGTCGAATGGCCTCAAGGTCATGGTGCCGCCCTTTATCGCCGTAGGCGAACGCATCGTCGTCGACACCACCGAAGCCACCTATATGCGCCGGGCAGACTGATCATGGCACGTTCCGCTATTCTCAACGTCATGGTTTCGGCCGCTATCAAGGCTGGCCGCTCGCTCACCAAGGACTTTGCCGAGGTCGAGAACCTGCAGGTGTCGCGCAAGGGCCCTGCCGATTTCGTCTCCAAGGCCGATTTGCGCGCCGAGCAGATCGTCTTCGACGAACTCAAGAAGGCCCGCCCCACCTATGCCTTCCTGATGGAAGAAGGCGGGGAAGTGACCGGCACCGATGGCCAGCACCGCTGGATCATTGATCCGCTCGACGGCACCACCAATTTCCTGCACTCGATCCCGCTTTTTGCCGTTGCCATCGCCCTGGAACGTGCCAACGAGATCGTCGCCTCGGTGATCTACAACCCCGTGCTGGACGAGCTCTATACCGCCGAAAAGGGCGGCGGCACCTGGGTCAATGATCGCCGCCGCCTGCGCATTGGCGGCCGCCGGCACCTGGCCGACGCCGTGGTCTGCACCGGCATCAAGACCCAGGGCACGGCCAATGATAGCCTGCAATTGCGCCAGCTGGCCGCCATCAATCCCGCTGTGGCCGGCATTCGCCGCTCCGGCTCGATTTCCATGGACCTGGCCTGGCTCGCTGCCGGCCGCTATGACGCGGTCTGGGAGGCCGGACTCGCCCCCTGGGACGTGGCACCCGGCCTGCTGATGGTCAAGGAAGCCGGCGGCACCATTTCCGACTTTGCCGGCAGCCCCGGATCGGTCTGGAATGGCCAGGTCGTGGCCGGCAATGAAGCCCTGCACGCAGCACTGCTGAAGCAACTCAAGCCGATCCAATAGCGACGAATCTGCGGCGGCCGGGCCTTGTATCTTGCTCGGCCGTTGCTCATCTATGCTGCCGGAGGCGTTTTCCCATGGCAGTGCCCACGCTCTATGACTGGATCGGCGGCATCGAGCCGTTGCGGCGACTGACCGCCGAATTTTACGCGCGCATCCCCGACGATCCGGTGCTGGCGCCGGTATTCGCCCATATGGCGGCGGACCATCCCGAACATGTTGCGCTGTTTCTCGCCGAAGTGCTGGGCGGCCCAGAGCTTTATTCGCGCGAACATGGCGGCCATCCCGAAATGGTGCGCCACCATCTGGGCCGGCATTTGAGCGAAGCCATGCGGCGGCGCTGGATCGGCCTGCTGCTCGATACCTATACCGATCTGGGCCTGCCGGCCGATCCCGAATTTGCCTCGGCGCTGGTTGGCTATCTCGAATGGGGATCGCGGCTGGCTGTCATCAATTCGGCACCCGGCGCAACCGTCTCCGAACAAGCGCCAATGCCCAAATGGGGCTGGGGCGAAACCGGCGGCCCCTATATTCCCAAAACCGACTAGCCGAGCGGCAGCAGTTCCTCGAACCAGTTCATGTCCTCAAAGCTGCAGAAGGCCGGTGCGCGCAATTCCAGCACCGGCGCCTGCACGCGGATCATGGCCAGTGCATCGTCCAGCATATCCTGCCAGCCGGGCAACGCTGCTTCGTCGAACCAGTCGATCAGATAGGCGAAGGTGATGTGGAATTGGTAGCTGTCGTGATCGGGGTGCCGATAGCCCAATAGGGCCGCAAGATCGTTGCGCCAGCCCGCCATGGCACGGCGATCGGCCTCGGTAATGCCCTGCACCACCAGCCCGGTGGGCAGCGCCCTGACGGCTTCTACGGCGAATGCCGCGCCACCTGCATAGGGGGCCAACCGCTCCAGCATCAACTCGGTCATCGTATCGACGGGCGTATCCAGCGGCACGCCTGCGGGCCAATAGGTGGGCTCGCGACAGGTCTCGATAATGCCCTGAAACAGCGTCATATGCAGGCTCTCCGGCGCCGTGAAGGCCAGCTGGCGGGCTTCGGGCATGTCGAGATAACGCTGACGCGCGGCGCGTAGGACGCGTTCGGTGTCGGAGCCTTCCTGCAGATGACACACGACGGTATTGCCACGCTCGGACAGGAAAATGCCGTCCCGGTTGTAGCGCTGGCCCAGATGGCGCGGCGCTGCGGGACGATGCGTGCGGGAAAATGCCTGTAGATCGGGCGAGATCATGGCCATGGACATGGCGGGGCTCCGGATGAGATGTGTTGGGCACAGCGCTACCTGTCCTGAACGAAACCTCTGTGACAGCGATGCCATCACACAAACCTTTGTCATTGCCCTGCCACGCTGCACTGACTAGTCTTGGCAGTGATTTGCGCGCATGAGGCAAGGTTCCGGCAAAGATGACGCAAGGCTACGATCCATACCATCTCGCCAGCCCGACTGTTTACCTCATCAAGATCCTGATTTTCCTGGTGCTGGTGGCGCTGGTTGGGGCGATCCTGTTCACCACGATCGTGACCTTCTTCTGGGCCAATCCGTTCATCAATTCGATGATCTTCCTGGCCCTGTTCGTTGGCATTTTCCTCAGCTTCCGTCAGATATTCCGCCTGTTCCCCGAGGTGAAATGGGTCAATTCGCTGCAGGACGGCAATGTCACCAATGTGCGCCCGCCCGTGCTGCTGGCGCCGGTGGCGGGCCTGCTGCGCGAGCGGATCGGGGAAGCGATCATTACGCCCTCCTCCATGCGCTCGATCCTGGACAGCGTGGGAAACCGGCTCGATGAGGCCAAGGATACCTCGCGCTACCTGACCGGCCTTTTGGTCTTTCTGGGCCTGATAGGCACGTTTTACGGCCTGCTCGAAACCGTCAGCAGCGTTGCCGGCGTGATCAATTCGCTCGACGTGACCGATGGTGATAGCGCGGCGCAATTTTCGAGCCTGCGCGAGGGACTATCCGCCCCGCTGGCCGGCATGGGCACCGCATTTTCCTCGTCCCTGTTCGGTCTTGCCGGCTCCCTTGTGCTGGGATTTCTGGATCTGCAGACCAGCCAGGCGCAAAACGCCTTCTATACCGATCTTGAGGACTGGATGACCTCGATGACCGAGCTGGACCATCCCGTTTCGGCCATGCAGGCCAATGCCGGGGGCCCCGAAATGCAGGCCATGTTCGACAAGCTCGGCAGCTCGATGCAGAACCAGAATTCCTCGCAAAACGCCATTCGCGCTATGGCCGAGCTGGCGCGCGGCATTGATGGATTGGTCAAGCATATCCGCACCGAGCAGGATGACCTGCGCAGGCATATTACCGACCAGGCCGAAACCAATCAGAAACTGCGCGAGCTGATCGAGGCTGTGCTGTCCCAGGCTGATAGCGAGCGGCGGAACTAATGCCAGGAGCCCGCTCCCGCCGGCGCATCGAGGCCAATTACTGGCCTGGTTTTGTCGACGCTCTGTCGAGCCTGCTGCTCGTCATCATTTTCCTGCTCTCGCTGTTCATGCTGACCCAGTTTTTTCTGAGCCAGGAATTGCAGGGCCGCGACACCGCGCTCTCCCGGCTCAATAGCCAGATTGCCGAACTGACCGACCTGCTGCAGCTCGAGCGGTCCAATTCCGATGATCTGACCTCCCAGATCGCTAATCTGACCGCAACGCTCGCTACCGCCCAGTCCGAAAATGCTGAGCTGACCGGCCAGCTTTCGGGTATCGGCGCGGGGCTGACCGGCAGGGATGAGACTATTGCGGGCCTCCAATCCGAACTTGCGGATGCACAAGACCTGTCGGACGAGGCCAATGCACAGATCACCCTGCTCAATCAGCAATTGGCCGCGCTGCGCACCCAGATCGGTGCGCTGGAAAACGCACTTGAGGCGTCGGAAAGCCGCGACACCGAATCGCGTACCCAGATCGCCGATCTGGGCCGCCGCCTCAATCTGGCGCTGGCCCAGCGCGTGCAGGATTTGAGCCGCTATCGCTCCGATTTCTTTGGCCGGCTGCGGCAAATCCTTGAGGGCCGCGCCGATGTCCGCGTCGTCGGCGACCGCTTCGTGTTCCAGTCCGAAGTGCTGTTCGATCCCGGCCAGGCCGATATCCAGCCCGGCGGCACACCCGACCTCGACGCGCTGGCCGCGGCCATCCTGCAGCTCGAAACCGAAATTCCGCCCGACATCAATTGGGTGCTACGCATCGACGGGCACACCGACAGGCGTCCGATCTCCAATGCTCGCTTCCCCTCGAACTGGGAGCTGTCAGCCGCCCGCGCCATCTCGGTGGCACAATATCTGGTAACCAAGGGCGTCTCGCCCAACCGGCTGGTCGCCGCCGGCTTCGGCGAATTCACCCCGCTCGATCCCGCCGACACCGACGAGGCCTATCGTCGCAACCGCCGCATCGAGTTCAAGCTGACGGAAGGCTAGAGCCCGCGTCAGGGGCACACCTCGTCCTTCGACAGGCTCAGGATGAGGTCTCCGGTTGGTCTGCGCTCTAGAAGTAGACCTCATGGTGAGCTTGTCGAACCACGAGGTCGTGGCACCTAAGCCAGATCATCCAGCCGGAATTGCAGCCGCGCCAGTTCGGCATAGCGGCCGCCCTTGGCGACCAGCTCGTCATGGGTGCCCTGGTCGATGATGTGGCCGGCGTCGAGCACCAGAATCTTGTCGGCGTCGCGAATGGTGGCCAGCCGGTGGGCGATCACCAGCGTGGTGCGACCCTGCATCAGATGCTCCAGCGCTTTCTGCACCAATTGCTCGCTCTGCGCGTCCAGCGCACTGGTCGCCTCATCGAGCAACAGGATCGGCGCGTTCTTCAAAATCGCCCGCGCGATGGCCAGCCGCTGCTTCTGCCCGCCCGACAGCATCACGCCGCGCTCGCCGACAATCGTGTCATAGCCCAGCGGCAGGTCGGTGACGAAGTCATGCACCAAAGCCGCCGTGGCCGCAGAAATCACCTCGGCATCGCTCGCATCGGGTTTGCCGAAGCGGATATTGTCGGCAATGGTGCCGGCAAAAATGGTCGGCTCCTGCTCGACATAGGCAAAGCGCTGCCGCAACTCGCTCAGCCGCACCTGGCGGATGTCGATACCGTCAACCAGGATGGCGCCGCTCTTGACGTCATAAAAGCGCTGCAACAGCGACAGCGTGGTCGATTTGCCCGAGCCGGAGGCACCCACCAGAGCCACGGTTTCCCCGCGCCCCACGGTAAAGCTGAGATCGGTCAGCACATGCTCGTAGCCGCCGGTATCATAGCCGAAATTGACTTGCTCGAACGCCACGGTGCCGAGCGGCGGATTGGGTAGCGCCACGGGCTTGACCGCTTCGGTGATGCTGGGCTCGGTATCGAGGATTTCAGTCAGCCGCTCGGTGGCACCAGCAACCGTCTGCAGGGTGCCCAGCACTTCGCTGACATTGGTCAGCGCGCCCGAGGCCATCAGCGCATAGACCAGGAATTGCGCCAGCTGGCCGGCGGTGACAGTGCCCTCGAAGACCGAACGCGCGCCCCACCAGACCAGAAACACGATGGCCGCCGAGCCGAGGAAAATCACCATACCCACCAGCACCGAGCGGGCCGCCAGGCGCTTGGTTTCGGCCACGTAGCTGGCTTCGCTGCGCTTGCCGTAATGGGAGGATTGCGCAGCTTCCTGGGTGAAGGATTTGACCGTGCGGGTGGCGCCCAGCATTTCGGTGGCCATGGCAGAGAGATCGGCCAGCGCATCCTGGGTGCGGCGCGACATGCCGCGCAGCCGGCGCGAATAGGCGATCAGCGGCAAAAGGATCAGCGGCGCAGCAATGACCACCGCGATGGTCAGTACCGGGCTGGTCAGCAGCATCATGATCAGCGCGCCGATAATGGTGACGATGGAGCGCAAAGCCAGCGTCATGCTGGAGCCCACCGCGCTGCGAATCGTCGCGACGTCGCCATTGAGCCGGCTGGTCAGCTCGCCCACCCGGTGGGTATCGAAGAAACGGGCATCCAGCGCCAGCAGATGAGAAAACACCGCCTGGCGCAGATCGGCCAGCACGCGCTCGCCAATGACCGAGATGAAATAAAAGCGCAGCCCGCTGGCAATGGCCATCACCAGCGCTATGGAGACGATCAGCCAGCCATAGCGGCCGACATTTTCCAGATTCTGCTCGACAAAGCCCTGGTCGATCGCCCCGCCCAACATGGCGGGAATGGCCAGCGAGGAAATCGCCGAGACGAGGAGAAAGAGAATAGCTAGAACCAGCCGCCACGGATAACGCAGCACAAAGGGCATGAGACGCCGCAAGGGTTGCAGCTTGCGCGGATTCATATTGGGCGTTTCGAGTAGTTTTTCGGCCCCGGTCGGTGCCTGGGTCGCCTGGTCTGTCATCGCTCGGATACGCCACTCTGGTGGAGTTGGGGTCCGGAAGAGCCCGGGCCGCGCTGCGGCTCCGATATAGGCGTTGCCCGAAATGCCCGCAACAGCTTTGTCCCGCGCAATTTTGCCACGCCCATGCCCTTGCAGACCGGGCCTGCTTTCTGTATGAAGCCGCCAACACCAGTTTTAGATGCTCTCCGGGCGCCACGGCGCCCGTTTGATTTGAGGCGATACCGATGAAGGCTGATATCCATCCGGACTACCACACGATCACTGTGGTCATGACCGACGGCACCAAGTACGAAACCCGTTCGACCTACGGCAAGCCCGGCGATACGCTGCAGCTCGACATCGATCCCAAGACCCATCCGGCCTGGACCGGCGGCACGGGCCAGCTGCTCGACCGCGGCGGCCGCGTCTCGCGCTTCAAGGAGCGCTTCAAGGGCCTGGGCATCTAAGCCAGTCCTTCTCGGAATTCGAAAAGCCCGGCCTTGTGCCGGGTTTTTTGTTTAAACTGTTGCATAGTGTGCCCGCCGGGCCATGGGCAACTAAGCCCGGCCGAACGCCGCCTTGAGGCGGGCCAGCTGATCGGCAATGCCGTTGGCGACGCCGATATCGAGTTCGGGCAGCTTGCCGCGTTCCAGCGTATCGAATTGCATCACCCGCTCGAACAGACGATCGCCCTTGTCGATGTAATCGCGCAGGGGCGCGGGCAATTGGGCATAGCCCGGCCCGCCGCGTTCGGATGGCGTGGCGGAGAATTTGACCTTCTCCTTTTCGGAGCGGGCATTTTCCTTGGTGATTTCGCCTTCATTGACCGCGCGCTGCAGCAACAGCCAGGAGGCCAGCTGCATCAGCCGCGTGGTCAGGCGCATCGATTCGGTGGCATAGAGGAACGAGGCTTCGCGGCCCAGGATGCGGCTATCGCCGCGGCCCTCGCCATCGAGATAGGCCGCAACCTCCTCGATTAGCGCCATGCCTTCGCGATACAGCAGGTCAAACCCGCCGGACGCCACGATGCGCGGCCCGATGGCAATCGCCTGGCCCTTTTCGCTCAGTTCCGTCACGCGACCTCCTCGCTCATCATTCCATGCTAGGCGCAAACGCTGCAAGCGTCACCCGCCACTTCGCATCAAGCTGAAAAGAGCTTTAAGAACATGATGATAGTGACGATAAAACGGCCCTGAAAAAGAAAAAAGAGCCGTAAGAACGGCTCTCGAAGTTAACAGGGAGGCGTCAAACAGAGGGAGAAACCACTCTGAAAAATTCAGAAGAACCTGAATAATGAGAGATTACCGCGCAAACATTAATTGCCGGTTAAAGCGTGTCGATTTCTTAACCCTGAAAATTTGCCTGGTGTTGACCGCTCCGCCACCCGGCCTATTGACACAGATTTGCCATCAAGATGAACGGCTAGAACTTGAACACCGCATCGGCCGCCTTGCGCGTGGCGCCGCGCGCTTCGATGGCCGCGCGCAGCCGGGTGATCTCGGCTTCGAGCAGCCCGATGCGCTCGCTCAATTCCTCCACCGACATGGTGTCGATCGGCATGCCCACTTCGTGGCGTTTTGGCTTGCTGACTTCCTCGTCATCCATACTCAGCCTCCTGTTGTTTACCCATTAGGATAGCGCACCGCTCTTGCCGGGCAAGATCACTTCGTCCAGCATATCGCCATGACGCTTCCCGACAGCATGACTGTGATCTCCATCGCCAGCCCCGGCGGACCCGAAGTCTTGACAGCGCGGCAACAGAATCTGCCCGATCTGGGCGCCAACGACGTGCTGATCCGCGTTGCAGCGGCCGGCGTCAACGGCCCCGACCTGGCGCAACGCCGTGGCCATTACGATCCGCCACAAGGCGCCTCGCCCCTGCCCGGGCTTGAAGTCGCCGGCGAAATCGCCGCCATGGGCGCGGCGGTGACCAGTTGGCAGGTGGGCGACCGGGTGATGGCGCTGACCAATGGTGGCGGCTATGCCGAATATGTGGCGGTTCCGGCCGGCCAGGTGCTGCCCGTACCCGACCACTGGCTTTTGACTGACGCGGCGGCCCTGCCCGAAACCTGGTTTACCATCACCCAGACCCTGGTGATGCGCGCCGGGCTTACCGCGGGCATGAGCGTGCTGGTGCATGGTGCAGCGGGCGGCATTGGCGGAGCGGCGATCCAGATCGCCACGATTTTGGGCGCGAAAGCCATTGCCGTGGTGTCGTCACCGCAAAAGGCGGATTATGCCCGCGAACTGGGGGCAGTGGCGACAATCGACTATAGCAGCGAGGACATCGCGGCCCGCGCGCTGGCGCTGACCGATGGCAAGGGTGTCGACCGCGTAGTCGATATTGTCGGCGGCGCCATGGCGCAAACCAATATCGCCGCCTCGGCGCGGGGCGGGCATATCGTGCAGGTCTCGACTCTGGACGGCAGCAAGGCGGAACTGTCGCTAGGCCTGCTGATGGCCAAGCAATTGACGCTGTCGGGATCGACCCTGCGACCGCAGTCTGCGGAATTCAAGGCAAGTGTCGCTGCGCGCATCCGCACGGATTTGTTGCCGGCACTGGCAGCGCCGGGGTTCCGCGGGCCGCACGTCACGCGTTTTGCACTGGCCGATGCGACGGCGGCTCATGCGGCCATGGAGACGCGACAACATATCGGCAAGATCGTGCTGGTGACCGCGTTTGGGGCGGCGCTGTGACGCGCAGCCCATCACTATAGTTACAATCTCATTGCAGATTGGCCGGGCAAGCCATATATTGAGCATCTGTTCCCCTCAGCAATGAAGCACGAGGCGGAGCGGTCCGGAGGAATACCGGCCGCGCCACGAGGAGTTATTATATGACCCAGCCCCTGTTGATGCCCAAGGCGACCGCCGTTTGGCTCGTCGACAACACTGCGCTGTCATTCGAGCAGATCGCGGCCTTTTGCACGCTGCATCCGCTGGAAGTCCAGGGCATTGCCGACGGTGACGTCGCAGGCGGGATCATGGGTGTGAACCCGATCCAGAACGGCCAGCTGACGCGCGAGGAAATCGAAAAGGCCGAGGCCGATCCCAATTATCGTCTCAAGCTCAGCGAACCCAAGGTGCGCGTCGCCGCCGCCAAGCGCAAAGGCCCGCGCTATACCCCGATTTCGCGCCGCAATGAGCGCCCCAATGCCATTAAATGGCTGGTTCGCAACCATCCCGAACTCAAGGACGCGCAGATCATGCGCCTCGTGGGCACGACCAAGTCGACCATCGAGTCGGTGCGCGAATCCACCCACTGGAACGCCGCCAACCTCACCGCCATGGACCCGGTGACGCTGGGCCTGTGCAGCCAGATCGATCTCGATCTCGAGGTCAAGCGCGCCTCCAAGGGCGGCCCGGGCGTCGACGAGGCCGATGAAGGCACCACGCTGATGACCGCCGAGGAAGCCATGGCCCGCTCCGGCAGCCGCAGCAATGCCCCTGCCGAAGACGGCGAATATGTCGAGGGCGACCACCGCCCGCACCACACCCCGGCGCAGGAAGAATTCGACGCGGATTCCGTCTTCGCCAAGCTCAAGTCGCTCAAGAGCGACACGGACAACTAGAGCTGGGCTCCTGCCCGCCATGATGAAGCCCCCGCGAAAGCGGGGGTTTTTGTTTTGGGGCGCCCATCCTTGAACAAAACCCTTCCCCGCCCACCGCATCCCCCCGGGGCTCGACCCGAGGGCCATTCTCAGCGCGGCACATCTGGCGAGTCGTCCTCGGGTCGAGCCCGAGGAAGCGTCGCGGTTCTCCTCAAGAGGTGTCCCGACACCGGCTCAAATTCACGTCACCAGCGACAATATCTCGACAGCGCCACTTCGCCGTCACATGATTGCCAGCGCTGCTTTGTGAAAGACCCGGTCGTTGGAAAACAACATCTTGCTGGCCATTTTCGTTCTGCTGGCTGCCAGTGTCGCGCTGGCGCCGCTGGCCAAGGCATTGGGGCTGGGTACGGTGTTGGGCTATCTCGCCGCCGGCATCCTGATCGGACCCTATGGGCTGGGTCTGGTTTCCGATAGCGAGCTGATCCGGCAGGTGGCCGAATTCGGCATCGTCATGATGCTGTTCCTGATCGGGCTCGATTTGCAGCCCTCCGAAGTCTGGCGCATGCGGCACAAGGTTCTGGGGCTGGGGGTCACCCAATTGACTGTGACCACGACCATCATTGCCGCAACTCTGACCATTGCTGGCTTTGACCTCAACACCGCCATCATCATCGGGCTGGCGCTCTCCATGTCATCCACCGCTATTGCCATTCAATCGGCCCAGCAGCGCGATATCACCCGCACCGATGCTGGGCGCGCCAGCCTTGCCGTACTGCTGGTGCAGGATGTGTCGGTCATTCCCATTCTCGCCGCTATTCCGCTTCTCGCCATTTCCGGCAGCGGCGGCTCGGTCGATGCCGAATTGAGCCATGCGGTCGAAGCCATTGCCGATCCTCTCGATTGGGTGACCCCGCTGATCCTGATCGGGGCCTTTCTCGGCGCCATCGTCGCCGGGCGTTACTTGGTACGGCCCCTGCTGGGCTATGTCGCACGGACCGGGGTGCGCGAGGCCTTTACCGCGCTGGGCCTTGCCATCGTGTCTGGCGCCGCGCTTCTGACCCAGCTTGAAGGACTGTCCCCCGCTCTGGGCGCCTTTATCGGCGGCGTGCTGCTGGCCGATAGCGAATATCGGCACGAACTCGAAAGCAATCTCGAACCGTTCAAGGGCCTGTTGCTGGGGCTGTTCTTCATCTCGGTGGGCATGTCGATCGCCTTTTCGGTGCTGTGGTCAGAGCCGCTGCGATTGCTGGCGCTGGTGGGCGGCTTTGTCGGCGTCAAGATCGCGGTGATGTTCGGGCTGGCCAGCCTGTTCCGCATGCATCTGGCCGACCGGCTGCTGCTGGCGATTCTGTTGAGCCAGGCGGGAGAGTTCGCCTTCGTTATCCTGCAATTTGCCCAGAGCGCGGGCGCGCTGAGCGCCCAGGATCATGGCCTGTTGGCAGTAGCCGTGGCCCTGTCCATGGCGACGACGCCGCTCCTGCTGCTGGCCTTCGACCGGCTGGTAGCGCCCCGGCTCGATGCCCGCAGTGCTCGCGACAGCGACGACATTACCGAGCATCGCAAGATCGTGGTGCTGGGCTATGGCCGCTTCGGGCAGATCGTGACCCGCATGCTGCGGGCGCAAGGGTTTGAGACCACGCTGATCGATGACGATCCGGCCCAGATCGAGTTGGTGCGTAAGTTCGGCGTCAAGGTGTTCTATGGCGATGGCTCGCGGCTCGATCTGCTGCACGCCGCTGGCGTCGGGCAAGCCGCGCTGGTCGTTGTCGCCGTGGGCGGAGCCGACCGGATTTCGGATATTGCCCGCAAGGTGCGGCGGCATTTCCCCGAAGTGATCATCGCCGCACGCGCTATCGATCGGGGCCACGCCCATGAATTGATGGCGCTGGGTGTGGAAGTTTTCGAACGCGAGACGTTCCTCTCGGCGATCAGCCTTGGCGCCAAGGTGCTGGTGCAATTGGGCGTGCCGCCCATCGATGCCCAGCATATGGCGCAGGCCTTCGAGCGGCACGACAACCAATTGCTCACCGATTCCTTTGCCGTGCGCGAAGACGAGGACGCCTATGTCGGCATGGTTCGCCAATCCATGAGCCTGCTCAACCAGACCATGGAAGGCGACGAACCGCCCGCCCCTCTCGACAAGAAGGATTCGCCAAGGGGCGAATAGCGCAATATCCATGAAGACCTCATGGTGAGCTTGTCGAACCACGAGGTCGAGCAAGTGGAGGCTTAGTTGCCACGACCTCGTCCTTCGACGGGCTCAGGATGAGGTCTACTGAACCATTCCGCCCGCCACCGCCCTCCTCCCACCTGCCGGAACGCCCAAACATGTTCGATCCCTATTTCGTCACGATCGCTGCGATCGCGGTGCTGATCGTTGGCCTATCCAAGGCCGGCCTCTTGGGCAGCCTGGGCATGGTCGGCGTGCCGCTGCTGAGCCTGGTCATGCCGGCCCGCGACGCCGCCGGCATGATGCTGCCGGTGCTGCTGGCCATGGATATCATCGCCGTCTGGACCTATCGCAAGGAAGTGGACTGGCGGATCATCCGCATCATGCTGCCCGGCGCGGCCATCGGCACAATTCTGGGCTGGGTGCTGTGGTCTTTCGTGTCCGACGATGCGGTACTGCTGTTTGTGGGCGTCGTAACGCTGCTGTTTATCCTCGATGCCATCCTGCCGCTGCGCAAGAAGCTCGAAGGGCTGCATCCGTCGAAACCCTGGGGCGTTTTCTGGGGCGGCTTTGCCGGCTTCACCAGCTTTATCAGCCATACCGGCGGACCCCCATTCCAGATTTATGTGCTGCCCCAGCGTCTGTCGCCGGCTATCTACGCGGGCACCACGGCCGTGTTCTTTGCCATCGTCAATACGGCAAAGCTGGTGCCCTACTTCTTCCTGGGCCAGCTCAACCTGCACAATCTAACGCTGTCGGCCTCGCTGATCCCGGTTGGCCTGATCGGCGTACTCGGCGGCGTCTGGCTGGTGCGCCGCATCTCGATGGTCTGGTTCTACCGCATCGCCTATTGGCTGGTCTTTATCCTGTCGCTCTACATCATCTGGAAGGGCGCGACAGGGCTGTTTGGCGGAGCCTGAAGCGTTTCCAACACAAATGGCAACGATTTTGCGGTTCGGAGACGAGCCCAAAAAAAGCACAATAAAAAAGGGCCGCAGCGCCGCGCTGTGACCCTCTCTGTTCCATTTGGGGAACAGCGTTCGCTTATTGCGAACCCGTCGTATATTTGTAGAGTTCGTCCTTCACTTCGAGCTTTTTGCGCTTGAGTGCGCTGATCGCCAGCTCGTCATACCGTGTGCTTTTGATCTCGGCCTGGATCTGGCGATCCAACTCCTGGTGGCGCCGTTCCAGCGCCGCAACATGGCCTTCAGTCGTCATAACAACTCCTTGAAGCTTGGTGGACGCGCTGATGGTCACAAATAATTCACGCTTTGTCGACCACCTTCCACCTGCCTTTGGAAATCTGGTGCAAAACCTATTGTGATCGGTTAACCAAGGGTGAGGGTTGAGGCGCTGGGGAAGCATTAAATTCGATGTTGCCATTAACCAGAGAGCAGGAAGCCAATCTTGGGCTCGAGCTGGCCACCAAACGCCAGGAACACTCCGATCTCAATGCGGCGATCGATACGCTGACCCAATCCCATGTGGCCGACAGAATGCTGCTGCAACGGCTGAAGAAGCGTAAGCTGGCGCTGAAGGACCGCATCGTCCAGCTTGAGAATATTTTGCTGCCCGACATCATCGCCTGAGGCTTCGCCGCGCTTGTTTTGTGGCGGCAATTGGGCTAATTCCCCGTTTTGCAACGACCGATAGGGATCAGGCCTTTGCTCACCAAGCCTTCCGTTGCCATCGTCATGGGCAGCCAGTCCGACTGGCCCACCATGCGGCTTGCCGCCGAAACGCTCGAAATCCTCGAAATCGAATATGAGGCGCGCATCGTCTCGGCCCATCGCACGCCCGAGCGCATGGTGGATTTTGCCACCAATGCCCGCGCCGAAGGGTTCAAGATCATCATTGCCGGCGCTGGCGGGTCGGCCCATCTGCCCGGCATGATCGCCGCCATGACGCCGCTGCCGGTATTTGGCGTGCCGGTCAAATCCAAGGCGCTGAACGGGCAGGACAGCCTGCTCTCCATCGTGCAGATGCCCGGCGGCATCCCCGTGGGCACGCTGGCCATTGGCGAACCCGGCGCCATCAATGCGGCGCTATTGGCCGCCGCCGTGCTGGCGCTGTCCGATGAAGACCTGGCCGACCGGCTCGATCATTATCGCGCCCAGCAAAGCGCGCGCGTGCCTCTTTTTCCCTCCGACACCGAGTAATTTCGTGGCCCACGACCTCTCAGCCCTCCCTCCCGGCAGCATGATCGGCATTCTGGGGGGCGGGCAGCTGGGCCGCATGCTCTCGCTGGCAGCCGCCAAATTGGGCATGCGCACCCATATCTATTGCCCGGATGCCAATAGCCCCGCCTTCGAGGTGACCCCGCACAAGACAGTGGCCGCCTATGACGACGAAGTCGCTCTGGCCGCCTTTGCCGACGCGGTCGATGTCATCACCTATGAATTCGAGAATGTGCCGGCCGCCACCGCCGAGTTCCTCGCCGCCCGCAAGCCGTTGCGGCCCGGCGCCAAGGCTTTGGCCATCTCGCAGGACCGGCTGGCGGAAAAGCGCTTTCTAGCCGGGAAGAATATTCCGGTAGCGCCGCACCGCGCCGTCGAGACGCTGGCCGAACTGGACGCCGCCATCGACGCACTGGGCCTGCCCGCCGTGCTCAAGACCACACGGCTGGGCTATGACGGCAAGGGGCAGCGCGTCATCCGCGAGCGGGAGGAGGCGGCAACGGCTTTTGCCGCGCTCGAACCCAAGCCGCTGGTACTCGAGGCCTTCGTGCCGTTCGAGAAGGAAATCTCGGTGGTCGTGGCGCGCAACCCCTCCGGCGAGGTCAAGAGTTTCGACGCGGCCGAAAATGTGCACCGCCACCATATTCTCTTCACCAGCACCGTGCCCGCTGACATTGTGCCGGGGCTGGAAAAGCACGCCGCCATGCTGGCCAAGGTGATCGTGGTGGCGCTCGATTATATGGGTGTACTCGGGGTCGAATTCTTCGTCGTGCCCGGCGAGCGCCCCACGCTGATGGTCAACGAAATCGCCCCGCGCGTACACAATTCGGGGCATTGGACCGAAGCCGTATGCCTCACCGACCAGTTCGAGCAACATATCCGCGCCATCCTCGGCTGGCCGCTGGGTGACCCGGCCCGCCTGGCCGACGTGGTGATGGAAAACCTCGTCGGCGACGAAGTGAACATCGTGCCCGGCGGGATCGATGGGAATACGCAGCCGCATTTGTACGGCAAAACCGAAATCCGGCCAGGACGGAAGATGGGGCATGTGAACAGGATTGTGCGGGGGTAGCGGGGCACCACGGCTTCGTAGTTGCGGAAGCACCGCACCCCTCACCCTGATTTTCTGCTGAACGCAGAAAATCTGTCCCTCTCCCACAAGGGGCGAAGGTTGGCTCCGAACCTGACCAAGCACCAAGCCTCCCTTCTCCCCTCGTGGGAGAAGGTGCCCGAAGGGCGGTGGAGGGGGCCTTCTGCCTTACCGCTCCAGCCACTTTCGCAGTGCCACCACCACCGCGGCCGGATTCTCCATCGTCGGCAAATGCGCACTATCCGGGAATACCACCAGCTCGGCCCCATCAATCCCGGCCGCCATCTCCTCGGCCATGGCGAGCGGCGTCAGCATGTCCGCCTCACCCACCCCCACCAGTGTCGGCACGGCAATCGCCCCCAGACTCGGCCGGGAATCGATCCGCCCGAGAATCGCGGTCTGCTGGCTTATATAGGCCTCCTGCCCAACGCGTTCAGACATGGCCTGCACCTCCTCGGCCAAGGGCGTATCCTGATGCTCTTGTGTCAGCAGCGACGCCAGCAAAGCCCGTGACACGCCGATGAACTTGCCCAGCTTGATGCTCTCGATCCCCGCCCGGCGCTTGGCGCGCCGCTCCTCGTCGTCGGGACGGGCGCTGGTGTCCAGCAGCGCCAGATGGGTAACGCGCTCGGGCGCCTGCCGCATGATCTCGAGCGCCACATAGCCGCCCATGGACAGGCCCGCCAAAGCAAAGCTGGCCGGGGCTTGCGCCAGGGTGCGGGCGGCCATGGCGGCGATGGAATCGTCCAGCGTCAGGTCAGCAATCGTCGGGGAAACCACCTCGCCGATTGCCCCCAGCGGATCGCGCCACAGCCGGCTATCGCATAACAGGCCCGGCAGCAGCACGAGATTGCGGGTCATTCTGATCTCCATTATTCTGGAATTGCTCTCAAAACTGCGCCGGCCGGGTGGCAGGAGCAAGTCCGGACACGGGTTTGCGCGGTTTTTCTGAGCGTGACAGTGGACAAGCCCCTGAGCTTGGGCTATAGACCCACCCACGGTGACTGGCTCTGCTGGTCGGCGGCGTGGTTGTTTTGGCCCCGCCGCTTCCATCCAAACACATTGTCCAAGTTTCGAAAGGGCGGTTGACCTTTGCAAGTAGTCGTTCGCGATAATAACGTTGATCAGGCGCTGCGCGCGCTGAAGAAAAAGCTGCAGCGCGAAGGCGTCTTCCGTGAAATGAAGCTGCGCAACTACTACGAGAAGCCCTCTGAGAAGAAGGCTCGCCAGAAGGCCGAGGCCGTGCGCCGCGCTCGCAAGCTGGCTCGCAAGCGCGCCCAGCGCGAAGGCGGCCTGCCCGCTCCGACCACGACGCGCCCCGGCGCTCCGGTCCGTCCGAGCGCAGCCAACGTTCGCAGCTAAGCGCTGCAACCAGAATTTGAAAACGCCGTCCTTCGGGGCGGCGTTTTTGTTTTGGGGTTTGGCCATGGAGCGTGGGGCGTGACGGCTCAAGTCTCCGGCGGGGCTTCGGCCACTGGCCTTGCCGAGATGCGGCGCCAGAGGGCGAGTAGGATGGCAAGGCCCCCCATGATCGGCAACAGTGTCACCAGGGCACTGCGGGCATCGGGGAACAGCACGCTGGCCAGGGTCGAGCCGATAAAGCCGCCACCGACCTGAAACACACCGGTCAGCGCGCCGGCGGCGCCGGCAATGGTACCGAAGCCGGCCATGGCGGCCGCCGTGGTGCTGGGGCCTATAAAGGCCAAAGCCAGCATCCACAAGCCCACCGGAATCATCACCGCAAACAGCGAATCGGGAAAAAGGCGCGGGCCGATAGCGAAACCAAGCCCGGCCAGCACCAGCAGCACCAGGCCAATCCGCACCATCTGCAGGCCCGAGGCGCGGCGCGCTATTTGCCCGGCCACCAGATTGCCGGTGATAAACGAGCCGGTCTGGATCAGCATGGTCATGGCGAACTGGAAGGTGCTCAGCCCCAGATCGTCGAGCAGCACGAAGGGCAGCAGTGCCGAAAAGCCGTAAAAGCCGCCAAAGGCAATGGCCAGCAGCAGCGCCGGCGCCATGAATTCGGCCGATCGTAACAACCGCCCGTAATTGGCGAGAATGCGACTGGGTTTGAGCGGAGCCTGCACCGCCACCGGCTGGGTTTCCCGCGCGCCCCAGGCCAGCATTGCAATGATGGCCATGCCGAACCCCGCCATGACCACAAACAGCAAATGCCAGCTGCCGGCCAGCAGCAGCACACTGCCCAGGGTCGGCGCGATAGCGGGGGCGACGGTGAGGATCAGATTGATCAGGGTCAGGATGCGGATCGATTCCGAGCCCACGAATTGATCGCGCACCATGGCGCGCGACAAGGCAACACCGGCCGATACGCCCACCCCTTGCAGCGCACGGCCAAGCAGCAGCATTTCGATATTCGGCGCCAACGCGGCGGCAAGGCTGCCCACCACATAGAGCGCGAAGAACGCCAGGGCGACGGGCTTGCGCCCAAAACGGTCCGAGAGCGGGCCGCAGATCAACTGCGCCAAAGCAAATGCGCCGAAATAAACCGAGAGAGTCTGCTTGCCCATGGCTTCACTCGTGCTCAGATCGGCCACCAGCGTGGGCAAAGCCGGCGCATAAAGCGTGATGCTGAGCGGCCCCGCCGCCACCATCAGCCCGCCAATGATCGCGGTGCGCCGCGCACTCATGGGCTGGCTGTTGGATGGCGATGTCATAACTAAATCCAGTCGGTTGAAGCGATATCACGTCGGAAGGCACGATCTGCCTCCCTTCCCCTTGAGGGGCTGCGCAGTACGATCAACGCCCCGCCGCCACCTCGGCCCGTTCGAAAAACGGCTCGGCATGGCTCCAGATGTTTAGCTTCCACAGATCATTATGATCGGCGCCCGGCTCGATCCACAGCTCGTCCTTGTTCTTGACCAGACCATAGACGCGCTCGCCATTGCCCACGCTGATGGTTTGGTCGGCCGTGCCATGGGCCACCAGCACGGGTTCGTCGACCTTGGTGATCCAGTCATTGACCGGATACTGGTCCTGCATCACCCAATAGACCGGCAGGATGGGATAGCGCTCGGCAGCAACGCTGGCCGCCGAATAGAACGGGGTTTCGAGCAGCAGCGCATCGGCCTGGCGTTCACTGGCGACATAGGTGGCGGGCCCGGTGCCGATCGAGCGGCCCCAGATGACGATAGGCGCGCCCTGCGCCTGCGCCCAATCAAACGCCGCCAATGCATCCTCAAGAATATTGTCTTGCGTGATCAGCCCCGGCGACAGCGGGAAGCCGCGATAGTCGAAGGACAAGAAGCCGTAGCCATCAGCCACGAAACGCTCGAAGCGCTCATGCTCGGACGAAAAACTGCCGGCATTGCCTTTGTAATAGATGATGACCGGTTTGTCCGCCTGCGGCGGCTGATACCAGCCATTGATTGTCCCATCACCGGAAGGGATGGCGACTTCCCTCGCCTGCGGCAGGCCCGCGGCGGCAAGCGCCACCACGTCTCCAGTCGGATCGTACTGCAGCGCGCGCTGGTTGACATACATATAGACCACCACCGCCGCATAGAGCACGACGACGACAATCAGCACGGCAAGGACGATGCGGCGCAACAGCTTCATTTGGGGAGTTCCTGGAGCAGCGGGACGGGCCACACCTTAGTGCGGATTTTTGGCCCGTCTAGGCGCAAATGCTCGCGTCCTCCGCCCTAAAGCTCCTCGATCGCCTGCGCTAGTGCCCGGTCGAACACTTCGGCCGGCTGGGCGCCGGAAAGGGCATATTTTTCCGCGAAGATGAAGAAGGGCACGCCGCGAATGCCCTGCTGTACCGCGTCGGTCGCCAGCTGCTCGGTAATCGCCAGCTCGTTCTCATCATTCATCGCGTCGAGCGCGTCGCCCCGGTCATAGCCGAAGGCCACCGCGATATCGGCCAGCACATTGTCGTCATTAATCTGGCGATGCTCGAGGAAATAAGCCTCCGCAATGGCGTTGGCCAGCTCGTGCTGAATGCCCAGGGGCTTGGCCAGCCGGGTGATGGTATGCGCCTTGGCGGTGTTGAACATGCGCGGCTGCCGGGACAGATCCAGCTCGATCCCGGCCTTTCTGGCCTCGTCCTCGACCCGCGCCCACATTTCGCGCGGGTCCTTGCCATATTTGGCGCGCAGCATCTCGCCCACATCGACACCTTCGGGCGGCACGCTCGGATCGAGATAGAACGGATGGTTCTCCACCACCACCTCGATATCGTCGGGCAAGGCGGCCAGCGCCGTATCGAGCCGCGCCGAGCCGACCAGGCACCAGGGGCATACGACATCGGTGAACACATCGATCTTGAGGATTTTGGACATTGGGCAACCCTTGCCATTCACATTGCCCAACCACATGGCGCGGAAAGCCGCGTCCTGCAAGAACGCACGTTGAGGTAACTTAGGTCAGTTCTGGCTATTGGTCGGCCCGAAAGGCGGCGACCAGCCGCTGAGAAAGCTCAGCCCCATCAGCGCCGAAAAGCCCATCCAGCCGAGGCCCGGCGCCATCAGCAGCGCTGCGCGGGGCGAGATTTTGGCGACGCGGGCCATGGCGGCAAGCGCCACGACCAACAGCAGCATGGCCACGACACTCAAAGCGAGGGAATCGAGCGGGGCGACGAGAAAGGGGAAAGCAATGGTGCCGGCCATTAGCCCGACCACCCACCAGCCGGCGCTGCGACCCGCCCGACCCTTGCCCGCCACCATCCAGCGCGCTACTCCGAACAGCGGCAAGGCGCCCAGGTGAAGGGCTGCTGCGGCCCAGAAGGGCACATCAAACGGGGCGAAGAATAAGGGACGTGTGCCGATGAGATGCGCCATGCCATTGGCAATTATGAATACCGCTAGCGGCAGGGATGCGCTGAGTACCAGCCCGAGAACATCATGCCGGTCCGCATCGAGCACCGAACCATAGGGAATCGCGATTGCCTTGGCCGCCATGATGGCACCTGTAGGTCGTTGTTACGCCCAACCAATGGCCTAAACGCCAATAGGGTTCCCTATACGTCAACACGCTCGCGTGATGGCTGGCTTTCCAGCCGTTGTGATTGTTGCTTTCACACCGGCCGCAGCATGCGACCGGCCTGGCTTGCAGCCTCGGCAGCCTGCAATTCGGTGAGCGTGGCGCCCTCCTCCAGCAGCGCCTTGAGCCGGTAGGGCGTGAGGCGGCGGGCCAGCTCGTCACCCAGCCGTTGATGCGTCACCTGCTCGGTCAATTCGCGGCTGGCCGTGCCCCTGGCATAGAAGGCGCTGGAAAACCCCAGCAGCCGTGCGCCCAGATCGGCATCGCCGCTGAGCGTAGCGACCAATGCGAGATGCTCGCTGGCGCGCACTATGGCGCCGGACCAGCCCAAGGCCCGCGCCTCGCGCAGGCTTTCGAACGCCGCCTGCGCGGCCTGTTCGACATTGCCGGCCGCTAGCAGGTAGGAGGCCAGATTGGCAAGACCGAGCGTGGCCTGGCGACGATTATGGTCCCGGCCTTCCAGCATCAGGCGGACGCCATCAATGGCGTCCTCCACCTTCCCGGCGCCGAAATCGAGCTCGGCCAGGGCGATCTGCGCGCTGGCCGTCCCCCGGGAATCCCCCACGCTGCGGCATACCGCCATGGAGCGGCCGATCAGCGGGCGCGCCGCGCTGAAATCACCACCGAGATAGGCAGCGACCCCCTTGGAGCGCAGGCAATTGGCCAGTGGCTTGGTGGGCCCAAGCGGCTCCAATGCGGCCAGCGCGTCATCCAGATAAGGCAGCGATTTGGCAATCGTCTGTGGGGTGAGTAGCGCCGCCCCGGCCCGCGCCAGCGCCTCGCCCAGATCGAGGGCCCGCCCGCTGGCGCGAAACAGTTGCACGGCCTGGTCGGCATAAGAAAAGGCGGATTGATCGCCGTGGGCGCTATTGGACGTGCGCGCCAGGCAAAGCCGCCCCACTATGGCCGGCGGGGTATCGGGGTGACGATGGGCCATTGCCGTTTCCGTCCAGCGCCCACGCTCGCGGAACAGCGACAGCTCATCCCAGAGCCGCATACTATGCCCGGCCAGTTCCACACCCAATACGGCATCGCCATCGCTGCCAAAGGCCCATTCCAGCGACGCGCGCAGATTGTCGAGTTCGGGTTCGTACCGCGCCAGCCAGGTGACGGTCGGCGTGGCCGGCCAACTCTCGCCCGCATCGGCAAAGCGGTGGATGAGATATTCGGCCAATTGGCGCTGCCGCCCCGGCTCGCCCTTTTCGCGCTGCTTGTCCATGGCATAGCGGCGTGTGGTTTCGAGCAGCCGGTAGCGCGGCTCGGCCTCGGACAGGTCCGCCGTCAGCAGCGACTTTTCCACCAGCGAGGAGAGCAGGTCGAACATGTCATGCTCGCCAACCGGCGCCCCCCCGATCACCCTTGCGGCCGAGGTCAGCGTACAACCACCGGCAAAGACCGAGAGCCGGCGCAGCAAGCTCTGCTCGACCGGCGGGAGCAGATCGTAGCTCCAGTCGAGCATAGTCTGCAGCGTGCGGTGATGGGGCGGGGTCGCCTGGGCGGCACCGCGCAGGGTCAGGAAGGATTCGCTGAGATTGGCGGCCAGCCAATCGGGCCGCATCATCTTGAGCCGCCCCACGGCCAGCTCGATGGCCAGCGGAATGCCATCGACCTGCCGGCAGATGCTGACGACGGCGGGCGCCGTGGCGGCATCGAGCACGAATCCATCAATGGTGGCGGCCGCCCGCTCGACGAACAATCGCACCGCACTGTAATCGATGGCAGCGTCGGGCGTGATCACCTCGGTATCGGCCGGAAAAGCCAGCCGGGGCACGCGATAAAGGCTTTCCCCGCCCACCGACAGGCTTTCGCGGCTAGTAGCCAGGATAGCGATGGAGGGGCAATTGCGCAGCAGGGCCTCGGCCAGCCGCGCCGAATTGGCCACCAGATGCTCGCAATTGTCAAAGATCAGCAGCGCTTCCTTTTGCGCCAGATAGGCGATGGCGCTTTCCACCGCCGGCCGGTCGCCCGCCACAGGCACGCCCAGCGCGCCGCACAGCGCCTCCTCCACCAGTTGCGGGTCGGCAATGGAGGCAAATTCCACCAGCCAGATGCCGTCGGCATAGGCGCCTACCAGGCGAAACCCAGTATCGATGGCCAGCCGCGTCTTGCCGGCGCCACCCGGCCCGGTCAGCGTCACCAGCCGGTAACGGCGTAGCCGGTCGAGCACCTCGCCCACCGCCATGTCGCGACCCACAAGGGTATTCATTTGCCGGGGCAGGTTATGCGCCCGATGGGGGCGGAACTGTTCGTGCAGGAATGGCGCCGGACCACCTAGTTCCGCCACAGGCTCCGCCGCCATCCGCAACAGCGCCTTGGTTTCCGCCGATGGCTCGACCGACAATTCCCGCGCCAGGATCGCGCGGCAGCGCTGATATTGCCGCACGGCCATGGCGCGCTTGCCCCCGGCCAACAGCGCGCGGATCAAGGCTCGGTGGCCTTCCTCGGCCAGGGGGTCGATCTCGATGAGCCTGGTGGCGACCGGTTCGGCCTCGGCATGGCGCCCCGCCTGTGCATAGGCGCCGAGCAGCCATTCGAAGCGCTTGGTGGCAATCGCCCGCAACTCGGCGCGCCGGGCCTGCAACCATTCCTGGGCCAGCGGGTCGTGAATGCTGATACCCTCAAGGAACTCGCCACCATATTGGGCGACGGCCCGCTCCAGCTCCTCGATCGGGCTATCGGGCGTGCATCGGACCAAAAGGCCCACATCGGACTGCACGGCACCTGGGGTAAAAGCCACCGACTCGCGATCAATGCCCAGAATCGCTTCTGCCAGCTCGGCCAGTTCCGCCCGGGTCACTGCCAGGGTTTGGCGCAGGCTCTGATGCGCCTGGGCCTCGCTGCGCTCGCTCCACAGCAGGGCGCCGATCTCCTCGCGGCTGCCGCTCTGTCCACGCCGCAGCGCCAGCCAGGCCAGCAAAATCCGCGCCCGCTTGAGCTTGAACGTCAGGCGCCGGCCATCACCGGTCCGCGCCTCGAACGCCCCCAGCAGCCGGAGATAAAGATGCGGCGCGTCCATAAGCCGTTGCAAATTCCTGCTACCAATTTGCACCAGGCTAGCAGAACCAAGAAAAAATCACGAGTAAATCACGCATCGACTTGCCCGAGATCACGACGCCATGACGTTACCGCCCTATTTCATGCATTGAAGGGCGCGAAATACAGTGCTGTCCGAAGAAAAGTGGCTTCCAGTGTTGCCCTGGTTGTCCACCCATCGAGGGAGCGGCGCCTTTCCGCCGCACATGGGTGCTGCTTCCTCGACCTTTAGTTGACCGCCGCTAAGCCCCCGCTTGACCAGCGGGGGCGCTTTTTTGCGGCCGAATCATCGATATGGTAAAACTTTCGTAAATATGTAACGATCCCCTCGGTCATCTCGGGGGAATGTCGATGGCGGAACTGAACGTCCAACTGGCGCGCGCAGTCAAGACTAGCGCGGTCTATGATCTTGTTACCTGCCTGCCGCTCGCTTTGCCGGGCATAGCCGGGGTCTATCTGGCCATTCTCGATACGCTTAATGGTGCTGTCGGGCTGGGGGGCCATGTTGGCGACCTTTCGCCGCTGGCCATGATGTTCATCAATTTCCTGGGCTCGCTGATCTCGATCTGGGCCGTACTGCGGCTGATCAATCCCAGTTGGGCCAATGGGCTAACCGATGTGGTGGTCCGCACCTTCTTCTCGATCGCCATGCTCAACGCCATTTTCAACGGCGTGCCGGGGCTGATCGGCGTGCTCTGGGTGTGCGAACTGGCCCTGCTGCTGGTCCAAGCCTATCTGGTGCATCGCGTCTGGCGCTCCGAACACGCCGCCGTGCTGCGCCCGGCTGCCGCCCCCAGTTTCCAGACCCACGCACCGGCAGAATAATTTAGCACTCGCGCGCATAAAGAACCCATAGAGGCCCGTCGCTCCCCACTTGGAGCGGCGGGTTTTTTGCAAGCGGCCCGCTTGGTGAGCGCAACAGAACATCTTAAAAGCTGAAGTAACCTTGAGCTTCAGGAGACGACAGCATGGCCCTTGGCATGAGCGTCGGCGAAATTGCTGCGCGCAGTGGTGTGGCCGTATCCGCGCTGCATTTTTACGAGAACAAGGGGCTGATCCATGCCCATCGCACGCCGGGCAATCAGCGCCGCTATGATCGCGATGTCCTACGGCGGCTCGGCATTATCCGGGTCGGCCAGGAATTGGGCATTCCGCTCGCCGAAATCGCCACCGCCCTTGCCGGCCTGCCGCGCGACCATACCCCCAGTCGCGCCGATTGGTCGGTGATTGCCGGCGCCTGGGGGAAGGCTCTTGACCGGCGGATCGAAAGGCTGCAGAGCCTGCGCGAAGGGCTCGATAGCTGCATCGGCTGCGGCTGCCTGTCACTGGACCATTGCCCGCTGCGCAACCCGCATGACCGGCTGGGCGCAGAGGGCAGCGGCCCGCGCCTGCTGGACCCCGATGACGGAGATTCCCCATGAGTGATTTCGCCGAACGGCTCGAGGCGCTGGAAACCCGCATCGCCTTTCAGGACCAGACCATTGAGGAACTCAACGCCACCATAACGGCGCAATGGCGGGTAATCGATGGGCTGACGCGCAAGCTGACGACGCTCGAAGAGCAGGTGCGTTCGGGCAGCCAGATTGCCGATCCCAGCACGGAAGTGCCGCCGCCGCACTATTGAGCCATTGCAAGGAGAGCCGATAGATGACGTTTGCCGATGACGAGTTGATCGCCTTTGCCGAACACGGCGCAGCGCCCTTGCCCACGGCCTCGGCACAAGGGCATTTGCCGCATGACGGCGCCCGCATCTGGTACGCGACCTATGGCAGCGGCACCCCCGTGGTGTTGTTGCATGGCGGCCTCGGACATTCGGGCAATTGGGGCTATCAGCTGCCTGCGCTGACCGAAGCCGGCTACCAGCCCATCCTCATCGATAGCCGTGGTCATGGCCGCAGCACCCGCGACGACCGGCCCTATACCTATCAATTGATGGCGTCCGACGTACTTGGTGTACTCGATCATCTGGGCATTGCCCGCGCCGCCGTGATCGGCTGGAGCGACGGGGCCTGCATCGGCATGGTGCTGGCCCACCAGGCGCCCGAACGCGTTACCGGCGTGTTCTTTTTCGGCTGCAACATGGACCCCAGCGGCACCAATGTGGAAATCGCCGCCAGCCCCCTGCTCGACCGCTGCTTTGGCCGCCACTCCAAGGACTATGCCGCCCTCTCGGCCACACCCGACCAATTCAAGGACTTTGTCAGCGCCGTCGGCCGCATGATGGCCAGCGAGCCCAATTACACCCCGGCCGATCTCGCTGAGATCGCCGTTCCGGTCGCCATCGTGCAAAGCGAGCATGACGAGTTCATCAAACCCGAACACGCCCGTTATCTCGCGGACACCATTCCGAGCGCAAAGCTGGTGGAGCTAAAAGGCGTCAGCCACTTCGCGCCGCTACAGCGGCCGGACCTGTTCAACGGCGCGGTGCTGGAGTTTCTGAGCGGGCTTTAGCGCCAATTGAGGCGCTACTCCTTGATCATTAAAGACAGAAAGCGCTGTGCACCTATGTGAGCATAGGTCGCGACCAGAAGCAGCACAACAACGAGCGGCGAAAAGCCGCCGCCCGACCGAAGGGGTTCCACAACAGCGGCGGCCGCGCACCCTAGTGCGATGACATTCACCGTTGCCGCGAGAAGCTTGATCTTCTCGTTTAGGCGTTTCGCATGTGACTCGGCCCTCTCTGCAAGAACCGCAATCCCTCGATGCACCGCACGAAACGCGATACCGGAACTTGCGCCGACAAGTCCCCACAACCCAGCAACCGGCGAGCCCCCTAGAAGGCTTTCAGCGGAGATACTGCCCTGGAGCCAAAAGGCCATGCTGATGAGCACTGGAACAACATAAAGCCAACGCATCAACCGATCGAATTCAGTGAGAACGTCGCGGGGTTGCGACATCCCCCCTCAGTGCCCCAGCGCCTTGACGATGTCCTCGGTCACCTTCTTGGCGTCGCCGAACAGCATCATGGTGTTATCGCGGAAGAACAATTCGTTCTGCACCCCGGCATAACCGGCCGCCATGCCGCGCTTGATGAACAGCACGGTGCCGGCATCTTCGACATTGAGCACGGGCATGCCGTAGATCGGCGACGTCTTGTCGGTCTTGGCGGCTGGATTGGTCACGTCATTGGCGCCGATGACGAAGGCGACGTCGGACTGGGCGAATTCGGAATTGATATCTTCCAGCTCGAACACTTCGTCATAGGGCACATTGGCTTCGGCCAGCAGCACATTCATGTGCCCCGGCATGCGGCCGGCCACCGGATGGATGGCATATTTGACGGTGACGCCTTCCTTCTTGAGCATATCGGCCATTTCGCGCAGCGCGTGCTGGGCCTGGGCTACGGCCATGCCGTAGCCGGGCACGATGATGACCTTGCCGGCGTTTTTCATGAGGAACGCTGCATCTTCGGCAGCGCCCTGCTTGACCGGGCGGTCATCCTCGGCGGCAGAAGCCGCGGCGCTGCTATCGGCGCCAAATCCGCCCAGGATCACCGAAATGAAGCTGCGGTTCATCGCCTTGCACATGATGTAGCTTAGGATCGCGCCGGACGAGCCCACCAATGCGCCGGTGATGATCAGCGCGGTATTGCCCAGCGTGAAGCCGATGCCGGCAGCGGCCCAGCCCGAATAGGAATTGAGCATCGAGACCACGACGGGCATGTCGGCGCCGCCAATCGGGATGATCATCAACCCGCCCAGCACCAGCGCCAGGATGGTGGTGAGCCAGAACAGCCAGGGATTGCCGGTGACGACAAAGGCCCAGACCAACCCGATCAGCACGAGGCCCAGCGCGATGTGGATGGCATGGCGGGCCGGCAGCAGGATGGGCTTGCCGCTCATATTGCCGTTGAGCTTGGCAAAGGCGATGACCGAGCCGGTAAAGGTGAAGGCGCCGATGGCGACACCCAGGCTCATTTCGATCAAAGCCTGGGGATGGATGGCGCCCACTTCGCCAATGCCAAAAGCCTCGGGCGCATAAAGCGCGGCGGCAGCCACGAAGACCGCGGCCAGGCCCACCAGTGAGTGGAAGGCCGCAACCAATTGCGGCATGTCGGTCATTTTGACGGTGCGGGCCATATAGGCGCCAATGCCGCCACCAATGCCCAGCCCGCCAATGATCAGCAGCCAGCTCAGCCAATCGGACGGCGCGGCGACGGCCAGCGTGGTGACAATGGCAATACCCATGCCCACCATGCCCAGCATATTGCCCTGGCGGGACGAACGCGGACTGGAAAGCCCCCTCAGAGCCAGGATGAACAGCACCCCGGCAACGAGATAGAGCAGGGCTGCGATATCTGCAGAGATCATCGGCTCAACCCTTTTTCTTGTACATGGCCAGCATGCGCTGGGTGACGAGGAACCCGCCAAAAATGTTCACGCTGGCAAAGACCAGGGCGATGAAGCCGAACAGCTTGGACACCCAGCTGGCATCCGTCGCCAGATGCACGCCCACCGCCAGCAAGGCACCCACCACGATCACCGAGGAAATCGCATTGGTAACGCTCATCAGCGGAGTGTGGAGAGCCGGCGTAACCGACCAGACCACGAAATAACCCACAAAGATCGCCAGCACGAAAATGGCCAGGCGGAAGGTGAATGGATCAATCGCCCCGCCCAGCGCGCCATGCGCCACGGCCGCAATCACATCGGCGCTTTGTCCTGCCGTCGTTTCCATTTACTTGGCCCCCTTAGGAGTGGTCGGCGTCTTGGCCGCCGCAGGTTTTCTCGCCGCAGGCTTTTTGGCAGCAGCCGGCTTGCGCGCCTCGGCGGCCGCTTCGATCACCGCGCTGGCTTTCTTGACGGCGGCACGCTTGCGGGCCGGAACCGGCGCCTCGGCGGCCGCCGGGGTCGATTGTGTCACCTCCGGCGCAGCCTTTTTGGGCGTATCGCCCATAGCCGCGCTTTCGGTCTTCTTGGCCGCAGGCTTCTTGGCCGGCACGGGCTTTGCAGCGCCGGTCTTGGCCGGAGCAGGCTTGGCTTCGACCTTGGCTGCCGGTGCCTTGGGTGCGGCTTTAGGCACAGCAACCGGCCTTGCCTCGGCCACCGGAGCAACGGTGGCAAAGCTCGGATGCACCACCGCGCCATCGCGGGTCAGCACCGTCGCCTTGACCAATTCGTCATCCCAATCGATCGCCAACGCCTTTTCCTTGGCGTCGATCAGCGTGGTGACAAAGGCCAAAAGATTGCGCGCATAAAGCTGGCTGGCCGTGGTCGGAATGCGGCCCTGTACATTGGTATGGCCAATGATGGTCACGCCATTATGCTCGATGACCTTGCCGGGCACGGTCAATTCGACATTGCCGCCACGCTCGGCGGCAAGGTCCACAATCACCGAACCGGGCGCCATGGATTCAACCATGGCCTTGGTGATCAGCCGCGGCGCCGGGCGCCCCGGGATCAGTGCGGTGGTGATGACGATATCCTGCTTGGCAATGTGGCTGGCGGTCAGCTCGGCCTGCTTGACCTGATATTCAGCCGACATCTGCTTGGCATAGCCGCCCGCAGTTTCGGCCTGCTTGAATTCCTCATCCTCGACGGCGACGAACTTGCCGCCCAGGCTTTCCACCTGTTCCTTGGCCGCCGGGCGCACGTCGGTAGCCGAAACCACCGCGCCCAGCCGCTTGGCTGTGGCGATGGCCTGCAGGCCCGCGACACCCGCCCCCATCACGAAGGCCTTGGCCGGTCGCACCGTGCCGGCAGCGGTCATCATCATGGGCAGCGCGCGATCGAACTGCGCCGCGGCTTCGATGACGCCCTGATACCCGGCAAGATTGGCTTGGGAGGACAGGATATCCATCACCTGCGCGCGGGTAATGCGGGGCATGAATTCCATGGCGATGGCGGTAACGCCTGCCTTGGCCAGAGCCGCCACATCCTTATCATTGCCATAGGGATCGAGCGCACCGATGACGAGCGCCCCCTTGGCCACGCCGGCCAGCGCCGGAGCAGCAGGCCGCCGCACGGTGAGAACAATTTCAGCGCCCTTGAGGGCCGCATCGGCACCCGCTGCTATCGTGGCCCCTGCCGCGACATAATCGGCATCGAGAATGCGCGAGCCCAGGCCCGCACCCTTCTCCACCGTCACGCTGGCGCCCAGGCCCACGAGCTTGCCGACGGTTTCCGGCGTGGCCGCGACGCGGTTCTCGCCTTCAAAACGTTCACGGACGATGGCGATCTTCATGCACTACCTCCTGCGGCGGCAATGCACCTAGCGTGCACTGCGGCATGCCGACGACATGCGCTGCCGGGCCATGGCCCGGCGCGCTGCTGACCCAATGCGGCGCCTGCCGCATGGCCTGCTATTTCTTGGATATCTCGCTCAGCACGCCCACCACCGGCGGCACGACGAAAGAGGCAAGCACCAGCACCAGGCCCAGCACCGGCTGGCCGGCGATCACGGCGAAGTAGAGTCCCACCATCAGGATCGCGACGCCCATAAGGGTATACTTGGTCACCGTCACAAAGCCGCTATAGGTGGCCTCATGCTGGGCGTAGTCCATCGGGGATTCTTCGCGCAGGGGCGGAAGCGGTTCGTGCTTGCTGGCTGCCATAGTCGTCCTCAATAATTCAGTCGTCTCAAAGTCTTTGCGCCCGAGTGGCGCCTTATGGGCTGGTCGCTTCCAGCTCGTCGATCAATCCTTCGATCATCGACAGGCCGAGTGACCAGAATTCCGGGTCCTTCGCGTCGAGGCCGAAGGGGGCCAGCAACTCGGAATGGTGCTTGCTCCCGCCGGCCTTGAGCAGTTCGAAATACCGCTCCGCAAAGCCCTCGCTGGCCTTCTCATACTGCGCGTAAAGCGAGTTCACAAGGCAGTCCCCGAACGCATAGGCGTAGACATAGAATGGGGAATGGATGAAGTGGGGAATATAGGCCCAGAAGATGTCATAGCCTTCATTGGCAATGATGGCATCGCCGAGGGATTCCGCTTGCACGTCGAGCCAGATCCGGTTGATCTCCTCGGTGCGCAATTCCCCCTGCCGGCGAGCCGTGTGGACGCGCCGCTCAAAGGTGTAAAACGCGATCTGCCGCACCACCGTATTGAGCATGTCCTCGACCTTTGAGGACAGCAGTGCAAAGCGCTGCTGGGGATCTGTCGTCTTGTCGAGCAGCGAGCGGAAGGTCAGCATTTCGCCAAACACCGAAGCGGTTTCGGCCAGGGTGAGCGGGGTATTGGCCAGGATCGGCCCCTGCGCCGCCGCCAGTCGCTGATGCACGCCATGGCCCAGCTCATGCGCCAGCGTCATGATGTCCCGCGAGCGGCCCATATAATTGAGCATCAAATAGGGATGGGCGCTGGGCACCGTGGGATGGGCAAAGGCACCCGAGAGCTTGCCCTCGGCCACCGGCGCATCGATCCAGCCGGAATTGAAAAATGGCCTCGCGACTTCGGCCAGCTCCGGCGAGAATTTGCCATAGGCCTCGAGCACGGTCGAGACGGCGCTGTCCCAATCCCAGGTGCGTTCGTCGCTGGTCGGCAGCGGCGCATTGCGGTCCCAGGCATTGAGCTTGTCCTTGCCGAACCACTTGGCTTTCATCTTGTAGTAGCGGTGGCTGAGCCTGGGATAGGCCTCGGTCACCGCCTTTTGCAGCGCATCGACCACTTCGCGTTCCACCGAATTGGCCATGTGGCGGCTATCGGCAATGTCCTCATAGCCGCGCCAGCGATCGGAGATTTCCTTGTCCTTGGCCAGCACGTTGGTGATGTGCGTGAAGAGCCTGGAATTGTCCTTGAGCGTCTTGCCCAGCGCCTTGAACGCGGCCTCGCGCTTCTTGTCGTCCTTTTCCGAGAGCAGATGCAGGGTGGATTCCATATTGAGGATTTCGCCATCCACCTCGAATTGCAGGCTGGACAGCGTCTCGTCGAACAGCCGGTTCCAGGCCGAATAGGCGGTAACCGATTTGTCGTGGAACAGCTCTTCGAGCTTGTCATCGAGCTGGTAGGGCTTGGCCTTGCGCAATTCGGCAAACCAGGTGCGGTAGCGCGCCAGCTCCGGGTCGCCGGCAAAGGCGGCTTCGAGATCGGCGTCCTCGATGCGGTTCAGTTCGAGTTCGAAGAACAGCACTTTGGTGGAGAGATTGGTCAGCTCCTCATTGGTATCGCCCATGAACTTGGCGCGATCCGGATCGGTCGATTTCTGCGCATATTGCAGGAAGGAGAACGAGCCGATACGGCCACTGATATCGCCCAGCTGCTCGCTGGCCTTGATCGCCTCGACCAACTTGCCCGCCTTGGTCAGCTCGACCAATTTGCCCTTATAATTGGTCTCAAATTGCGTCGCGAGCGCCTTGGCCTCGTCCAGTGCGGCGGCAAATTCCTTGCTGTCCTTGCCAGGATACAGATCGCTCAGGTCCCATACCGGCAAGGCGCCGAACTGATTGTGGCCCTTTTGGCTGCTTGCTTCGGTCATGGCGTGCTCTCTCCGGCTGGTCCAATTGCGCGCGGACCTTAGCCAGCGAGGGCGGCGATTGGAAGGGCACCGCCGTCAAATCCGGGCGAGAACGACGATGTCATTGCCTGCTGCATCGAGCAGGATCAGCTTGCCGCGAGCATTGTCGAGCCGGTAGCTCGCCACCCGCCCCAGCGCGTCGAGGAACTTGGCCTCCTGATCCATCACGGCCGGCGCACAGGCCATTTCGGTCGAGAACAGATCGCCAAAACTGAGCGCCGAACCATCAATGCTGGCCTTGCCCCCGAAACGGTTGCAGCCCGCCATGCCGCCCACCTGCCCATCAGGTGCGAATTCCAGCACCGTCTGCAAATTATCGATCACCCCACCGCCATTAATGTCCTCGGCCAGCCAGCGCCCTTCCGGCCACCCATCACTGGAAGCGGAAATGGCCTCGGCAACGCGCTCGACCAGGATTTCAGTGGCGTCGGTGCCAGAACCGAAGACGCTATTATGCGTGGTCGAGATAAAGAGCAGCTTGTCGCCCTCGGCGATGCGGGCGGACACCGTATAGCGGTGGCCGGGCACGATCGCATCGGGGTCATAGGGAATGACATAGGCATAGGGCGGCGACTTGCCAGTCGCTGTGGCTTCTCCCAGCAGCTTGGCGGGGGCGTCGGCCAGCGAAACGTCGAGCAACTGCACTGTTACCTTGGCCGTATCGGGCAACATGATGCGCTCGCGGAAGAACACCGTACCGCTGAGCACGGCGCCGTCGGCCATTGCGGGTGCTGCGGATAGGAGGACGATGATCGTTGCCAGCCTTGCGAAAATTCTGAGGACCATAATGCCTTCCCTTTGTGTTCGGGCGATCCTAGCGAGCGGGGGTCGGGCCGTCCATTGGATGCCCATTCCCCCAAAATCCCACACAGTTAATCCCCTCTTAAACCCCTTGCCCCATCCTCCTCCCAAAACGGCACACCAGATTCGCTGCCGGGATCAATGCCTGAGGTAAGTATGACGCGAGTTCTGGTTGTCGACGATGATCCGGTACAGCTGCGGCTGACCGCCGAAATCGCCAACCGTGCCGGCTTCAAGCCGCTGACCGCCACCGGGGGCGAACAGGCGCTGACCATTCTGCGCGAGGACCGCAATATCGGCGCCATGATCCTTGATCTGGTCATGCCCGATCTCGACGGGATGGCGGTGATGGAGGCGATGCGCCGCGAGCGGCTGACCACGCCCGTCATCATCCAGACGGCCAATGCCTCGCTCGAAACCGTCATCTCGGCCATGCGCCAGGGCGCGGCGGACTATTTCGTCAAACCGGTATCGCCTGAGCGACTGGTCATCTCGCTGCGCAATGCCATGAAGCTCGATACGCTTGAAGCGGCAATTCGCGCCGAACATGCCCGCAAGACCGGCACCTTCACCGCCGCTGATATGATCGCCAAGGCCTCCACCATGGGCCGCGTGCTGACGCTCTGCGCCAAAGCCGCCAAATCCACCATTCCCGTGCTGATCGAGGGCGAAACCGGGGTCGGCAAGGAGCTGGTCGCCCGCATCATCCAGGGCTCCGGCGAGCGCGCGGGCAAGCCCTTCATCACCGTCAATTGCGGAGCCATTCCGCCCAATCTGGTGGAATCCGTATTATTCGGGCACAAGAAAGGCGCCTTTACCGGCGCCATTGCCGACCAGCCGGGCAAGTTTGCCGAAGCCCATAGCGGCACCCTGTTTCTCGATGAAATCGGCGAGCTGCCGCCCGACACCCAGGTCAAATTGCTGCGCGCGCTGCAGGATGGCGAGATCGAGCCGGTCGGCGCCAGCCGCACCGAGCGGGTCAATGTCCGCGTCATCTCGGCCACCAATCGGCGGCTGCTCAATCTCGCCAAATCCGGCGAATTCCGCGAAGACCTGTACTACCGCCTCAACGTCTTCCCCATCTATGTGCCGCCCCTGCGCGAGCGTATGGAAGATGTGCCGGCACTGGTGTCCATGTTCATCGCCCGCTTTTCAGCCGAAGCCGGCAAGCGGGTGCTGGGGCTCTCCCCCGCCGCGCTTGATTTGCTGCTCGGCTATGATTGGCCGGGCAATGTGCGCCAACTGGAAAACGCGGTTTATCGCGCCATTGTGCTCAGCGACGGCGCTTTCCTTGAAACAGTGGATTTCCCCCAGATCATCGCCCAGGCCTCGGGCCGCGAAACAGCCGTGTCGGCTATCGAGGCCGTGCCGGTGCCTGCCGCCCCTATCCATATCGACACCGCAACCGCCCGCCAGCGGGCGTTTGAAGAACAACCCGCCGCGCCCGACCGCTTTCTCGATGCCTCGGGCGAAATCGCCGCTCTTGCCGAAATCGAGCGCGCCGCCATCGTTTTTGCCATCGAGCATCATGGCGGGCGCATGTCGCGCGTCGCGCGCGCCCTCAAAATTGGCCGCTCCACCCTCTACCGCAAGTTGCACGAATATGGTCTGGCTGAGGAATTGATCAACGACGCAGCATGACGGCAGGGTATGAGCGAGCCTATTCCGGTCTTTGATGGCCATAACGATATTCTGGGCCATCTGGCGACCTCCGATGTCGCCGATCCGGTCGCAGCCTTCCTCACCGGCTCATTTGCCAGCCATATCGACCTGATCAAGGCCAGGACAGGCGGCTTTTCCGGTGGAATCTTCGCCGTGTTCTGCCCCTCGCCGAAAAAACCCGATGGCGCCCTGCCCCCCGGCATGGCCTTCGACATGGCGCCGCTGCCGCTCGAGCTTGAGCCGGCCCAGGCCATGGCGATCAAACAGATCAGCCTGCTCTATCGGCTGGAAGCTGCCGGTGCCCTCGCCGTCTGCCGCAATACAGCGCAGATCAAGGCCGCCATGGCGGCTGGCAAGATTGCCGCGGTGCTGCATCTCGAAGGTGTCGAGGCAATCGACGCCGATCTGCAGTTTCTCGATATGCTCTATGCCGCGGGCCTGCGCTCGCTTGGTCCGGTCTGGAGCCGGGACAATATTTTCGGCCATGGCGTGCCGTTCAACTTCCCCGGCTCGCCCGATACCGGCCCGGGGCTCACCGAAGCGGGCAAGCGCCTCGTCGTCGCCTGCAACCGGCTCGGCATACTGATCGATCTGTCCCACATCACCGAAAAAGGCTTTTGGGACGTGGCCGAACTCTCGACCGCCCCATTGGTGGCCACCCATTCCAATGTCCACGCCATCTGCCCCAATCCGCGCAATCTCACCGCCGATCAGCTCAAAGCCGTCCGCGACAGCGACGGCATGGTGGGCCTCAACTTCGCCACCGGCTTCCTGCGGCCCGACGGCGCATGGCGGCCGGATACCGGACTGGATGTCCTGTTACGCCATCTCGACGCGATGATCGAGGCGGTCGGCGAGACGCGAGTGGGCCTGGGCTCGGATTTCGACGGAGCCATGCTGCCCGCGGCGATTGGTTCATCGGCGGGGCTGCAAGTATTGATCGAGGCCATGCAGCAGCATGGGTTTGGTGAGGCGCTGGTACAGCGGCTGGCGCATGGCAATTGGCTGGACCTATTGGCGCGGGTGATTGATCGCTAGAGCGTTGATCCCCGCCACCACCGCTTCCGTCACCCCCGGCTCCGACATGGCGTGCCCCGCCCCCTCGACCAGCACAATCTCCGCATTCCCCCATGTCTTTGCCAGTGCATATGACATCGCAGGCGGACACAGCAGGTCAAACTGCCCCTGCACGATCACCCCCGGAATAGACTTGAGCCGCCCGGCCCCGGCCAGCAATTGGCCCGTCGCCAGAAACGAGTCCTGCGCAAAGTAATGCGCTTCCATAAAGGCAGTTGCCGGCAGCCGGCCGCCATTGTGGATGTCGTCCAGATCAAGCCGATTCATACCCGGCCGAGCCTCCGACAGCACCCGTTCGGTATCATGCCAGGCGCGAGCAGCGGGGCCGTGGATTGCCGGATTGGGATCGAGGATGCGGCGAAAATAGGCATCAAGCGGGCTGAGCCGCTCGTGCGGGGTGAGGATGCTCAGGAAGTCCTCGTAGAGCCCCGGATGGAACGCGCTGAGCCCCGTACCAAAAGCCCAGTCCAACTCGGCCCGCGTGCCCAGAAACGTTGCGCGAAGCACCAGCCCGCTAACCCGCTCAGGAAAGGTTTGCGCATAAGCCAGCCCCAGGGTCGCGCCCCAACTGCCGCCGACCACCAGCCAGCGCTCGATCCCCAGCGCAGTCCGCGCAAGCTCCATATCGGCGATCAGATGCTGAATAGTGTTGTGCTCACGCGACCGAGCCGGCCGGCTGCGCCCTGCCCCGCGCTGGTCGAACAGCAACGCGCGAAACCGTGCCGGGTTGAACAGCCGCCGATGCGATGGCTGGCAGCCGCTGCCTGGGCCGCCATGCAGATAGACGGCGGGAATGCCATCGGCGCGGCCCACGGTTTCGACATAAAGGCTATGTCCGTCACCAACATCGAGCATCTGGCTGGTGAGCGGCGCGAAGGGATCGCCCCCGCCGTCCGGTGGCGTCATGGCAGCTCCGGCTCCAGCATCCCGCCGGCGAAATTGCGATAAATGAAGCGATCGCCGCCCTCGCTCGATTCCCGCTCGGCGGTTTTGAAAATGCTCTCATGCAGCGGCGACAGGTGGCAGGCCGGATCGGCATTGCCAGCATTGCCGGTCAGCGCAAAAGCCTGGCAGCGGCAGCCGCCATAATCGATCTCCTTGAAGGCGCAGCTCTGACACGGCTCGGGCATCCAGCCGGTGCCGCGATAGCGGTTGAAGGCATCCGAATTCTGCCAGATCCAGGCGATGGAATGATTGGAGCGCACCGATTCAAAATTGAGCTCGGTGATCGTCTCGGCGGCGTGACATGGCAGGATTCTACCCGAGGGCGTGATGTTGAAAAACTGCCGTCCCCAGCCGCCCATGCATTTCTTGGGGCGCAGGGCATAATAGTCGGGCACCACGAAATCGATATCGAGAATGCCGCGCAGCCGCTCGCGCTCTTCCTCGACAATCGCCGTGGCCTCATCGATCTGCTCGATGGTCGGCATCAGCGCCGCGCGGTTCTTCAGCGCCCAGCCGTAATACTGCACATTGGCGACCTCGATCCGGTCGGCGTCGAGCTGCACGGCCAGCGCAATCATGTCGCGCAGCTCATGCAGGTTCTGCCGATGCATCACCGCATTGACGGTGAGCGGTAGGCCCAGTTCGCGCGACCACTGCGCCACTTCGAGCTTTTTGGCATGGCCATTCTTGAAGCCGCCAATGCGATTGGCCAGCGCCGGATCATTGGCCTGGAAGCTGATCTGGATATGAGCCAGCCCCGCATCGGCTATCTCGGTGAGGCGCTCCTTGGTGATCAGCACGGCCGATGTGATGAGATTAGTATAGAGCCCCAGGTCATTGGCATGGCGCACCAGCTCGACCAGATCTTTGCGCACGCTGGGTTCGCCGCCGGAAAAATGCACCTGCAGCACGCCGATTTCGGCCAGCTCGGTCAGCACCTTCTTCCACTCGTCAGTGGTCAGCTCATTGCCCGCCCGCTCCATTTCCACCGGATTGGAACAATAGCCGCATTGCAGCGGGCAACGATGGGTCATTTCCAGCAGCACCGCCAACGGAATGCCATAGGCTTGCGCAACGGATTGGCCTTCGAGGACGGCGAGACCATCATTGGCATCGCTCAGTGCCGGGCTCATGGCTTTGCCGCCTCGACCAGAAAGCCGGAATCCGCCAGATCCTGCAGCATGGCGATGATGTCGCGGGCAATCTCCTCGCGCGGCGCATTGTAGATGGCGGCCAGATGGTCGGTAATGTCAGCAACGCTGCGCCGCCCATCGCAGAGCTTGAGCACCTCGACGGCGATCTCGTCGGGCGCCATCACCCGCTCGGGCACCAGCAGCACCCAGCGCTGCCGGGTCTCATCGAGCCGCAATTTCGTACCCCGCGCCAGGGTGGGCACGCTGGCCTCGCTCACGCTCATGCGACGCCGTGTGGCCGGGGCGATAAACTCGGTCATGATGCAGCCGGCACGAAAGCGCCCGGCGGCACATGCCCCTCGACATAGGCGTGATAGAGGGCATCGAGCTGCACCCAGAGCACATTGGTCTTGAAGATCAGCGCATTGCACACCGCCTGCCGCTCAGCCGGGGTCCTGGCATTGGCCTTGACGTAATCGAGCGCGAAATTGGCATCGCGCGGGGCCTGTTCCAGCCGGCGCTTGAAATAGCTCATCACGCCGGGATTGATGAAGTCGTAATGCTCCAGCATGCCCGAAATCCGCTCTTGATGCAGATTGGGCGCGAAGAGTTCGGTCAGCGAGGAGGCGATGGCTTCCAGCGGGCTGCGGTCTCGCACGAAATGGATATAGGCATCCACTGCAAAGCGCGTGGCCGGCAGAATGCCCTCGGCGGATTCGACGTAGTCATTGTCGAGGCCCAGGCCCGAGGTCAGTTGCAGCCAGCGTTCGATACCGCCTTCGCTCCCCACATCGCCATCATGATCCTCGATGCGGTGGCGCCATTCAATGCGGGTCGCCCGGTCGCGGAAGCGAGAAATGACCACGGCGTCTTTCAGCGGAATCGAGCTTTGATAATAATAGCGGTTGAGCGCCCAGGCCTGCACCTGGCCCTTGTTCAGCTTGCCGCCATGCAGCAGGTGATGAAAGGGATGCAGGTTGTGGTAGCGAATGGCGCCGATGGCGCGCAGCTGCGCTTCCAAATCTTCGGCATTGTCGAGCCGCGCGTCGGACGCGACCGAAAAAGCTGTCATGGCCGTCAAAGCATCATCTCCATCCCATCGGCAGGAATGATCCATCCTGCCTGTTCTATTGCCTGCCGCTCAGGCGCATCGCGCCGCCAGGCCGGGTTTGAATTGTTGATATGCAGGAAGACCTTGCGGCCGATCTCGAGCCCCGCCAGCGCCGGCATGGCCACATCCATGGCGATATGGCCCATGCGCTGCCCGGTTTTTGGTCCCAAGCCCAGGGCGATCAATTCATCATCGCGCCACAACGTACCGTCGAAAAAGACGAGATCGGCCCCGGCCAGCTTTTCGGCGACTTCAGGCGTAACGGCAGAGCAGGCGGCGAGGAAGACCAGTACCTTGCCATTGCGCGTGATACGCAGGCCCAGCGTATCGCCCTCGTCATTCTCGGCCGCGCCTTCGAGATAAAGCGCGGTTTTGCCGGGGGCGATGAAGGGCTCGATGAGCAGCCCCGAGCCGGAACCATCGGGCAGCGTCGGCTCGAAGACCGCATCCGTCTCGATGGCGATGCGCTTCACCTTTTCCGGGTTCAGCGCATTGAAAATGCTGTTGGCCCGCAAAATCGCCTGCACGCGCTGATGCGCATAAAGGGCAAAGGGCGAGCCTTCGCGCAGCGACAGCAAGCCCGTCACCGCATCGACCTCGCCATTGGTCAGGATCACCCCGGCAATCGGGCTGTGCCTGAGAGCACGAGGATGCAGGGCTGGCGTATCGATGACCTGCTGGCGCAGATCAGGCGACGCATTGATCAAAAACCAATGCTCGCCATCCCCGCTAATGGCGATCGAAGCCTGGCTCGCGCGCAGGCCCGGCTCGCGTCGTGCTGCAAGGCAATTGTCGCACCCGCAATTCCATTGCGGCAGGCCCCCGCCTGCCGCGGAGCCCAGGATGACTATCTTGATCATTGTCCTCGCCCGCGGCAGGCCAATTCCCTACTTGCGCGTTGCGCAAGCGTACATGTTGATTTCCATGCTGACGGGAATTTCGATGATGGTGGGCTTTTTCCAGGCCATTTCAGGTCTCCTCACGAAGGCGGCGGGATTGCCGCCGGCGGTGAGGGTGACGATTGGCCGGCTGTAACGCACTCTATGGCCGCAATAGCTTTTGCCTATAGTGCTGGTAGCGCCTAGAAATCCTCTTCGGTATCCAGTGCCAGAAATGGCGGCGTCGGCAAGATATCCGGCAGGACATAAGCCGTCGAAGTCTGCTGCAGCAGCTCGAGCAGGCTCGCATAAGGCTCGGTGCGGCGATATTGCGAGGGCACCAAAGCCACGATGCGGCGCGGCGGCGCCTTGACGCGATAAAGCCTGACCCCGCCCGGCGGACCATTGCCGGCAATGGTGGCCAGAGCTGGCGCCAGGCATACCCCCGACCCGGCCCGCACCAGGCCAATGGCCGTCTCAAAACTGCGGCATTGCGCCACGACGCGATGCTGCGGCAGCAGCCGGTCATACCAGTCTGCGACCCGATTGGCGTGCTGGCTGCCAAAGGTGAACTGGATGGATTGGTTGAGCCGCGCCAATTGTTCCGCCGACAATTCACGCTGCGGATCGGCAATGCCACCCAGCGTCAACGACTCGGGCACGACCAGCACATAGGGGTCTTCGATCAGCGGGACCTGCACGAAGCCGACACCGGCCTGGGCCACCGAATTAGCCGCGAGCAGACCGATATTGACCCGCCGCCCATAGAGCAATTCCAGAATATCGGCCGGTGCGCTTTCCTGTATATCGAAATCCACCTCGGGAAACTGGCTCTGCATCTTGCCGATGGCCGCGGGCAGCAGCACGCGCAGCACCGAATTGATCCCCGCCAGCCGCAGCGTCAGCCGCTTGCCGCCAGAGAATTGGGCCAGCCCATCCTCCAGCTCGCGCATGTTGCGCAACACCTGCTCGGCCTTGGGCAGCAGGTAACTCCCCGCCTCGGTTAGCGCCATTTCATTGGAGCGGCGATGAAATAGCAATGTGCCGACATTGGCTTCGAGCTTGCTCAATTGCTGGGAGATCGAAGGTTGCGCCAGCCCCAATTGCTTGGCCGCCTTGGTCAGCGTTTCCGAACGGGCCACCGCCCAGAAGATGCGCAATTGGTGCAGCGTGACCTCGCCGGCCTTCTGGCGCGCGGCAGATTTGGTGCCGCCGGCACGCTTGATCTTTGCGCCTGCTCGTTCATCATCCATCGCCGCCGGCCCCTGTCAATTTCGCGCGGCTAGAGCTAAGGCGAACCGGCTGGCAGTGCAAAGACCATGTTGTCGACAAACTGAATACGATGTAGGTTCGTGTGCGCTTGAAACCGCGCCGGCCGGCTGACAAGCATGGCGTAATCGCGCAGCAGCCTTTGGAGCAGGACTGAACATGGCTATGGCCAAGACCCAGAAAATCAAGCCGGCCACCGAAGCTCCCGCCAATGGCCGCGTACGTGGGCAAGGCGCCCAGACCGTCTATGAGCGGCTGCGCCAATCCATTCTCGACCTCGAACTCGAGCCGGGCAGCCCGCTCGACGAATCGAGCTTGTCCGAACAGTTCGAAATGTCGCGCACCCCGATCCGCGAGGCGCTGGTGCGGCTTTCGGGCGAAGGGCTGGTAACCACGCTCCCCAATCGCAACACGGTGGTGTCCAGTATCGATTTCGTGCGGCTGCCGCTTTATTTCGAGGCGCTGACGCTGATGTATCGCGTCACCACGCGCTCGGCGGCGGTGCATCGCCGGCCCGAACATCTGCTGGCCATTCGCGGCTTTGAGGGCGCCTATTCGGAGGCAGTGGCACGCCGCGACGCGCTGGGCATGATCCAGGCCAATCGCGATTTTCACATGGCTATCGCCGAAGCGGGCGGCAATATCTATTTCACCAATCTCTTTGGCCGCCTGCTTGATGAAGGCCGCCGCATCCTGCGGCTTTATTATTCCTCGTTCGACGACAAGCTGCCGCGCCAATATGTGGACGAACACGGCGCCATGGTCGCTGCCATCGAAGCGGGCGACGGGGAGCTGGCCGACAAACTGGGCGCCGAACACGCCGCCCAGATCGTGCGGCAAATCCAGAGCTATATCGCCCGCGACACCGCCGCCAACATCACCCTGACGGAAGCCCGCTAATGGCCCGTATCGCCATCGCCGGCGCCGGCATTATCGGCGCCGCCATTGCCACCTGGCTGATCGATCAGGGCCATGACGTGACGGTCTTCGAGCCCGAGCCCGATGGCCTGCCCACCTCATCAGGCAACGCCTCGCTGATCGCCCTGCCCGAAATCGCGCCGATTGCCAGCCCCGGTATTCTCAAGGCCGTGCCCGGCTGGCTGCTCGATCCGCTGGGGCCGCTGACCCTGCGCTGGACCGACGTTCCCGCGCTCCTGCCCTGGCTTCTGGCCTTCCTTGCCTCGGCCACCCCGGCCCGCGGCGTCAAGGTGCGCGAGGCGCTGACGCTATTGATGACAACGGCCCTCGCCGATCATGAAGAACTTGGCCACAAGGCGAACCTCACCGGCCATTTGCGGCAAACCGGCTATGTCTCGGTGCATGACAGCGAAAAAAGCGTCGCCTCCGCCTTGCATGAAGCCGGCGTGGTCAAGGCCGCACTGGGCTATGATTTCGAGCGCATCACCCCCCAGCGTGCGCGCCAATTGGTACCGCAGCTGGAGGGCAATTTTGCCGGTGCCATCTATCAGCCCAGCTATTGGACCGCCTCCAATCCCCTGACCATCCTGCGCCACTATCAAGGCTTCGTCAGCGGCCGCGCCAGGCTGGTGCCAGCCAAGGTCACGCGGCTGACGCAGGGCGAAAACGGCATCACCGTCATCACGGCATCCGGCCAGGAAACCTTCGACAAAGTCGTGGTCGCCGCTGGGGTCTGGTCGCGCGATCTGGTGCGTGGGCTGGGCGCCAAAGTGCTGCTCGAAAATGAGCGCGGCTATAACACCACCTTCACCGATCTGGACTGGAACCTGCCCATGCCGGTGGGGTTTGCCGATCATGGCTTTATCGCCTCGCCACTGGTCGATGGCCTGCGTGTCGGCGGCGCGGTGGAATTGGCCAAGCCCGATACCGCCCCCAATTTTGCCCGCGCCAAAGCCATGCGCACCAAGATGCGGCGCTATGTGCCGGCTTTGCCCGAAACCGGCAAGCAATGGATGGGCCGCCGCCCCTCGACGCCCGATTCCCTGCCCGTCATCAGCCGCCATCCCGGCGATGATCGCGTGGTCTATGCCTTCGGCCACGGCCATCTCGGCCTGACCCTGAGCGCCGTCACGGCGCGGCTGGTGGCTGGTCTCATTGCCGACGCCCCGGCCGATCCGGCGCTCGCCCCTTTCAGCATTACCCGCTTCCAATAGGCCATCATGAGCAAGAAGAGCTTTTTCTGTATCGACGCCCATACAGCCGGCAATCCGGTCCGCGTCGTGGCCGGCGGCGGCCCCGACCTCAAGGGCGATACGATGAATGCACGGCGCGAGCATTTCCTGGCCGAATATGACTGGATCCGCACCGGCCTGATGTTCGAGCCGCGCGGTCATGACGTGATGAGCGGCTCGATCCTTTATCCCGCCTTGCGCGAGGATGTGGACGGCTCGATCCTCTTCATCGAAACCTCGGGCTGCCTGCCCATGTGCGGCCATGGCACGATCGGCACGGTCACGGTGATGATCGAAGAAGGCCTGGTCACGCCCAGGACACCCGGCAAGCTGCGGCTCGAAGTGCCGGCCGGGATCATTGAAGCCGAATACACTATGGACAATGCGGGCCATGTGATCGACGTCCGCATCACCAATGTGCCCTCATTCCTCTACGCCACCGGGCTCGATATCGACCTGCCCGGCCTCGGCCCGCTCAAGTTCGACGTCGCCTATGGCGGCAATTTCTACGCCATTTTCGAGTCCCAGCCCGGCTTTACAGATATGAGCCAGCTCTCGGCCTTCGACATCCAGCAGCTTTCGCCCATGGCGCGCCGTCTGATCAACGAGAAATATACCTTTCAGCATCCCGAATTTCCCACCATCAATGGCCTGCACCATATCATGTGGACCGGCGCCCCGGTGAACCCCAAGGCCGACGCCCGCAACGCGGTGTTCTATGGCGAAAAAGCCATCGACCGCTCCCCCTGCGGCACCGGCACCTCGGCGCGCCTGGCCCAGAAAGCCGCGCGCGGCGAGCTCAAGATTGGCGAGAGCTTCGTGCATGAATCGATCATCGGGAGCCTCTTTGTCGGCCGCGTCGAAGCCGCCACCAAAGTCGGCCCCTACGACGCCATCGTCCCCTCGATTGCCGGCCAAGCCTGGATCACCGGCTACAACACCATCTTCCTCGACGACCGCGATCCGTTCGTGAAGGGGTTTACGGTGAACTGAGGGGTCCTCTGCGGGGGGCGTTTGTCGGGCGTCGTCACTTTCGTGACTCCCTCCACTCATCGTCATCACCCGGCTTGTCCGGGTGATCCATCGCTCAGCACGCGCGACCACAATGGATTGCCCGGACGAGCCGGGCAATGACGACAGAAGGGCCAGCTTAGGAAGGACGCAGGGAGTCCTCAGTGAACACTGCCCCGCATCGGAGCCCCGATCAGAACCCGTACTTGGTCAAATCCGGCCGCGTCTTCAGCCCCTGCTCCACGACCGCGCGGATAGCCTTTTCCTCATCCCCAACCAGCTCCAGCCGCGGCTGGCGCACCACTGGTGACGTGCCGCGCACAATGGCTTCGCACAGCTTGATATTCTGGACGAATTTAGGGCCGATATCGAGATGCAGCAGCGGCAGGAACCAACGGTAGATTTCCATGGCTTCCTTGATGCGGTCCTGCTGCACCAGTTTGTAAATGGCCACGGTCTCCTTGGGGAAGGCGACGACCAGGCCCGCAATCCAGCCATGGCACCCCAGCACCAGGCTTTCCAGCGCCAGATCATCGACGCCGGTCAATAGCTGATAGCGATCGCCCAATGCATTGATGGTCTCGTTGATGCGGCGCGTGTCGCCGGTGGATTCCTTGATGGCGACGAATTTGGGCTCGTTAGCCATCTCCTTGAGCATCTCGGCCGTGATATTGATGCCATAGGCCAGGGGGTTGTTGTAGATGATGATCGGCAGGTTCGAGGCCGCAGCGATCGCGCGATAGTGAAACACCACTTCGCGGTCATCGGCCAGATAGCGCATCGCCGGCAGCACCATCAGTCCCTCGACGCCGATCTTCTCGGCCTCGGCCGCAAGCGCCGCACCAGTGCTGGTCGAGTCCTCGGCAATGGTCAGCACCACCGGCACCCGGCCCGCCGCCGCTTCGATGGCCGCCTTGGCGATGGCGAGCTTTTCCGCGACCGTCAGGCTCGAGGCCTCGCCCAGCGAGCCGCAGACCACGATGGCGTCGACGCCACCCTCAATCTGAAACACCACGTCGGCCTTGACGCCGTCGAAATCGACCTGCTGGTCCGCCGTCATCTTGGTGGTGATCGCGGGCAGCACACCGCGGAAATCACTCTTTTGCATGCCTAATTCCTCATTGTCGCATAGCGTCGCTGCAACCAGATTTAGAGTTTTGTATTTAGTTTGTCGACAACAAAAGCGACAAAGAAACGTCCCACGGGGCTCTCAAGTTTGCTTGGGAGAGCCATACACCCACGGTGTCATTCCCGCGCAGGCGGGAACCTCTGTTTTCTTGCTAAGAATGCCGAGCCGAAAATTCGCCGCCGCTAGCCGCGCGTGAAATCCACCGGAACGCCCAGCGTTTCGCTGCCGCCGCTCGGTGGTGGCGGAAAGGGTGCGGCCCGCGTCACTGCATCGACGGCTGCCTGATCGAGCGCCGGATTGCCGGAAGAACGCACCAGGCTCACGCCCGCCAGCCCACCGCCGGCTGAGACGGTGAACCTTACCACGGCCGTTCCCGTCGCCCCACCGGCCGAGCGCGGATAGCGCCTGGCATTGTTCAGCCGCCGCGACACCTGGTTCTGCCAGGATGCCATTTGCGAGGCCCCGCCGCTGCCTTGACCCTGCTGGCCGGCAGCGGCCCGCGCGGCGGCGCTATCCGCATTGCTCTGCCCGCCATTGCCGGCCGGCGGCGGTGGCCGCGTGGCTTCGCGCGAGGCTTGCTGCGTCGGTTGTTGCTGCGGACGGGGCCGCTGTGTGGGTGCGCTGGGCCGTTCGAAACTCAGCGTCCGGGGCACCGGAGCTGCGTTCAACTCGCTCTCCTCGACCGGCTCGAGCGGTTCAGCTGCCACGGGCGCAACCGTCTCGACGGGTTCCGGGCTGGTGACTGGTGTCGCCAGCACTGCGATGTCCATCGTCTCAACAACCGGCTCGACGGGTTCGACCTCGACGGGTTCGGCTGCAGCGGTTTCCACCGGTGGCGCCTCGTCCTGCTCAAGCGGCTCGACAGGCTCGGGCGGCACCGCCGGCTCGACCGGCACTTCGGCGACCTGGGTTTCGGGCTCCACCGGCTCGAGCGTTTCGCTCGGCGTCGTCGCAACGATTTCGCCGCCAGCCGAGATCATATTCTCCGAGGCACCATCCTCGATGGTGGAGGTCTCATTGCTCGAAACCGAGCTCACCGAAACGATATCCACCGTCACCGCGCCCGGCGGCGGCGCGTCCTCGGGCTGCGGCCAGGCAAAGCCGATAAAGGCCATGCCGAAAATGCCGGCATGCACCAAGACCGAACCTGGCAGGGCATAGCGCATGTCAGGGGGTCCGCGCCGGCACGGTGACAAGGCCGATGCGGCTATAGCCGGCGCCCGACAATTCGCCCATCACTTCCATGATGGCGCCATAGGCCGCCGTCGTATCGCCGCGCACATAAAGCCGCTCATCGGTGCCCTCGACAGCCAACGCCTCAACACTGCTTACCAGCGTATCCAGCGTTACCGGTTCGCCCTCGATGGAGAGCGCGCCATCGGGCTCGACCGTCACCGTGATCGGCTTGGTCTGCAGCGGCATGGCCTGCGCCCGCGTCTCGGGCAGGTCGATCGGCACGCCCATGGTCATCAGCGGGGCGGCGACCATGAAGACGATCAGCAGCACCAGCATCACATCCACCATCGGCGTGATGTTGATGTCGCTGATCGGGGCCCTGCCCCGGCCACGCCTGCCTTTATTATTGCCCAGCGCCATGCCCATCAGAGCGACTTTCCGGCATCGAGCTGCCGCGACATCAACGCCACCAGCCGATTGGCAAAGCCTTCCAGCCGCGCGATCAGCTTGCCCGCATCGGCGCTGAGCTTGTTGTAGGCGATCACGGCGGGGATAGCCGCCAACAGCCCCAAAGCCGTCGCCAACAACGCTTCGGCAATACCCGGCGCCACGACGGCAAGGCTGGTATTTTCCGCCGCGGCAATGGCGGTAAAGGCGTTCATGATCCCCCAGACCGTGCCAAACAGGCCCACGAACGGACCGGCGCTACCAATGGTAGCGAGAAAGCCAAGGCGCTTTTCCAGGTCCGCGCTCTGCTCGCTCACGGCCAGATCGAGCGCGATTTCAAGCCGGCTCTGCAGGCCCACCGCATTATCAGCCTGAACCGCATGGCTCTTGTCCCATTCTTCCATGGCGGCAAGGAACACGGCCGAAAGCCCATGGTGCCCGCTGCCTGCGTAATCAGCCCGCAACTCGGCCAGGGGACGGCCGGAGGCAAAGGCCCGATCGAACGCGGCCATTTCGCTCTTGGCCTTGCCATAGGCGGCCAGCCGATTGGCGATGATCGCCCAGACCCAGACCGAGGCGATGACCAGCCCGATCATCACCGATTTGACCACCCAGTCCGCCTGCATGAACAGGGCGAACATGGAAAAATCATGCGCTTGCGCTGCTACGTCCATCTGTCCCGTCCTCAAACGCCAAAGGCAATGTCGGGCCGCGTCGTGGTGACGAGGCCGTCAAGGCACGCCGTCGCAGCAATGCCCGTGCCTTCGCAGGCGGTGATATCGTTGATCAGCAGGCGCCCGATGCCGTCACAGCTGAGATTCTTGAGCTCGAATTGCAGCACCTTGGTCTTGCCTTCGGCCAGCGCCTTGAAATCGAGCGTCACGATCCGGTCAATAGCGCCATCGCTGGTAAAGAACGCCACTTCCACCGCGGCACGGTCGAGCTGGCCGCCCAGATTATTGGTGGCAAGAAACGTCACCCGGCAGCCGTTCTCGGCGGGCTGAAGGGCATTGAGTTCGACTGCCAGAGATGGCGCAGTGGCGGGTGCAGCCTCTTGCGCCAGCACAGGGGCGCTGAGAGCGAGTAGGCTGAACAGAAGGGCGGGGATTTTAGACATCATGCAACCTTGCTTTGTGGTGCCGCAGCGACGAAACGCTGCGCCGACTGCGGCAAGACGAAGGGAATATTGCCGGTGGGAACAGCGCCCACCCGCATCGGACAATCGAAAACCTCGGCGATCAGGCCATCGGTCAGCACCTCGGCGGGCGTACCGGCGCCGGCCACCGCGCCATTGCGGATCGCCACGATCTGGTCGGCATACATGGAAGCCAGGTTCAGATCGTGCAGGATGGCGATGACGCCGCCCCCTGCCGCCGCGAACTGACGCGCCACATCCATGATCATCAACTGGTGCTTGATATCCAGACTCGATACCGGCTCATCGAGGAACAGGAACCGCGGCACCCCGTCGAGCACCGGCTCCCACACCTGGCAGATCACCCGCGCCAGTTGCACACGCTGCTGCTCGCCGCCCGACAATTCGCCGTAGAACCGCCCGCCAAAGCCACTGAGATCCACCCGCGCCAGCGCCTCGTCCGGCAACCGCCGCAGGGCCGCGAGCGATACGCCCGGCCGGCCGGCGGTAAGCCCCAGAGCCACCACTTCACGCACCGTGAAGGGAAACGGCAATGTACTCGATTGCGGCAGCACGGCCCGCAACGTGGCGGCAGTGCCCAGGTCCATGCTGGCCACATCGCGGCCATTGATGCTGATACTGCCGCTGAACGCATAGTCCCGGCACAGCGCCTTCATCAACGTGGATTTACCCGAGCCATTGGGGCCGATAATGGCGGTCACCTGCCCCGAACGGGCGGTAAAGCTGACGCCATCGAGAATGCGCCGCTGGCCGATTTCAACCGCGATATTGTCGACATGGATCATGGCGTCACCAGGCAAGGGCCGCGCGCTTGCGCAGCAGGATCCAGAGGAAAAACGGCCCGCCCACCGCGGCGGTCACGATGCCGATCGGCAATTCCGCCGGCGCAACGATCAGCCGGCTGACGGCATCCGCCATCAGCAGGAAGGAGGCGCCCAACAGTGCCGAGGCCGGCAGCAGATAGCGATGGTCAGGCCCGATCACCAGCCGCAGCAGATGCGGCACGACAATGCCGACAAAGCCAATGCCGCCACTGACCGCCACCGAGGCACCGGTGGCTGCCGCCACGGCGACAATGACCACGCGTTTGAACCGCTGCACAGGAATACCCAGATGCCCGGCCGTCGCCTCGCCCAGGGTCAGCGCATTGAGCCCCTTGCCCAGAAAAGCCGAGACGGCCAGCGCCACGACGATGATCGGGCCGGACGCCATGATCTTGGTCCAATTGGCCCCCGACAGCGAGCCCATGCCCCAAAAGGTCAGGTCCCGCAATTGCGCGTCATTGGCCACATAGACCAGTACACCCGTGACCGCCCCGGCCAGCGCCCCCAGCGCAATGCCGGCCAGCAGCATGGTGGCAATCGCCGTCTGCCCGCTGCGCGTCGCCACGCGATAGAGAATGAACGTGGTGATGAGCCCGCCGATGAACGAGGCAATCTGCAGCGCATAAATCCCCAGAAACGCCGTCAGCGGCGCCAGCATCGTCGTGCCCAAAACGATAATGCCCACCGCGCCCAGCCCCGCCCCGGCCGACACGCCCACCAGCCCCGGATCGGCCAGCGGATTGCGGAACAGGCCCTGCATCAATAGCCCCGACACCGCCAGCGCGGCCCCGATCAACACGCCCAGGATCATGCGCGGCAAGCGGATATTGTAGATCACCGCATAATCGCGCACCGCCTGCACCTCGCTCTCGGGTACCAGGCCAAACCAGCCTCCGATAATGGTAGAGGCCGAGGCGCCGGATGCCCCCGTGGTCATCGAAATGGCCATGGTCACCACCAGCAACAGCGCCAGGGCGATCACCACCATGCGGCCAAGCCCGCTGCGGTCGCCCTCGGCACGCTCGGCAATGGCACCATTGATGGACATGACCTGGCTCATCCTGCCTACTCGCCGTAAAGCGCGTCGACGAGCTCGGAAACCGCTTCGGCCGTGCGAGGGCCGAAGCCCAGCAGATAGGCGCCGTCCAGCCGGATGATGGCGTGATTGCGCCCCGCCTCGGTCAGTGCGATAGCCGGATTGCCGATCAGATCGGCATTGCTGGCGCTATGGTCCCCACCGCGATCCATCATCAGGATCACATCGGGCGCCGCCTCGATAATGGCTTCCTCGGTCAGCGCCTTGTAACCCGAATATTCGTCGATCGCATTGACCGCGCCAGCCAGCGCAATAATGCCATCAGCCGCCGTCCCGGTGCCCGAGGCCTGAATCTTGCCGCCCTCGGCCGAAAGCACGAACAGCACGCGCTTGCGCTCGGCAATATTGGCGGTGCGCTCCTCCACGGCCTTGAGCGCCGTATCGAGTTCCGTGGCCAGCGCCTCGGCCTTGTCAGGCACGCCCAGCGCCTGCCCCACAGCCCGCACCTTGACCAGGATACCTTCATGACTGAAGCCTTCGGGCACAGTCTGATATTCCACACCGGCATGGGAGAGTACGTCGAGCGCCTCGGGCGGGCCGCTGCCCTCGATTACCAGCAACGCGCTGGGGCTGACCGACAGCACGCCTTCGGGCGCCAATTGGCGCATATAGCCCACATCAGGCAGCGCCGCCGCCGCTTCGGGATAGGTCGCCGTCTGGTCGCGGGCGATCAGCTTGCCCTCCTCGCCCAGCGCATAGATGATTTCGGTCAGCGAGCCGCCGATCGACACCAGCCGCGAACTATCGGCAAAGGGATGCAGCTCCTGCGCATTGGCCGGCAGCGAGGCCAGCGCCACAATCGCACCGGCGGCCAGGAAACGCTTCAAAGACAAAGTCATGACTGATCTCACGCAGCGTGGGTTTGGGCAAAGAGCGGCAGCGACTCGACAATCGTCCGCCAGGCGACGCGCTCGTCAAAACCTTCCTGGCGCTTGCCGAAGAACTGGATGATCAGCTCGCGCTGCGCGTCATAGACTTCCACCGACGTCACATGACCATCCGAAGTCGGCTTGCGCACCGCCCAGACCGCGGCAACCTGGTCGAGCCGCAAATGCAGGTGGAACGTGTCGTCCATCACATTGAGCCAGGGCCCCATGGTCTTGATGGTCTTGACCGGCCCGGCATGGATCTGGATGCAGCCGTGATTGCCGACAAAGGCCATCAGCGGCAATTCGGTGGCCGCGGATTCCTCGAACAGCTTGGCAACAGCCGCGTGATCGAGCTGGAAGGCATAATCCTCGCCCACCATTTCGAGTGCATCGAGCCGGGGCAGGTTGAGCGCCTTGATCATGCCGAAAAACTGGTGCGTGTCGGTCATCGCGGCCCAGCGCTCGCGCAGTTCGGCGATACCGGCGGCTTCGCCCAGCGGCTCCGGCGCCTCGGCCTCGCTCACCATGATGCCTTCGGACTGGTCCGCATGGCGCAGATTGGCGATCAGCAGATCCCAGGCCTCGAAATTGGTCGAAGGCCGCGCATGCACCTTATGTACGGCCACGCCCTGCTGGTCGAAAAACTGCAGCGAACGGCGCACCGCGCCCTCGTCACCCGCCTTCTCAACCGCAAAGCCGAAGGCCCAGCGCGAGGGAAAAATGCGCAGATCGATCTGCTCGCCCAGCACCATCGAAGCGCGCGGCCCGATCACCACCTTTTCATAGGGGCCGATCTTTTCATGCACCGCGCTTTCATTGCGGGTCAGCGCCATGACCTCGCCGCAGGCGCGCAACCCGTTAAGCAGCAGATCGAGATCGACCTGCAGCCGCACGGCGCTGCGGCCCACTTCGGCGGCAACCAGCTCGCCCTCGGAAATACCGTGGATACGGGCGAAGTCGCGCTCCCGCATTTCGGGGTGGCGCGCCCGCAATTCGCGGATCTGGGCGGGAGTCCTGGTGGTTTTTTCGGTCATGGCTTGGCCTATTTGGTCAGAATGAGCTTGTCCTGGCGGGTGATGCGCAACCGGTATGGCACCCCGTTATGCAGCAGCACGATTTCGTCCCCGCCGCCGAACAGCTCTGCGGTGGTGACGGTTCTGGTGCCTTGCGGCGCCGCATTGGCTTGCTCGCCCGGCCGGGAATGATCGCTTCGTTGCATCACTAATGTCTCGTCGGATCAGGGGCTTGACTGTGCCTGACAGCAGCGGCCGGCCTGTCCATAGTTTCTTGACTCTACTAGTCATGTTAATTACAGGACGCAATAGGTGATTTTAAGAGTCAGCTTAAAGATCCGATCACGAAACAGCCAGCCAGCCGCCAGCCAAAACCGACAAACCAAACAGACTACTGGAGTTAACAATGGGGCTGGTCAGGTCGCATGCGGCCGCACTGATGTGCGGCGCGGCGTTGAGTGTGGTTGGAATGGGGGCGGCTTTCGCCCAATCCACCACCACGAATGCAAGCAATATCACGATGCTGGAGCGTCTGGTGATCGGGGCGGGGGCGCCCAAGATCGCCATCGACACACCGCAAGCGGTGACCGTGGTCAATCAGGCCGATATCGACGCCACGCAGGCCACCAGCATCGGCGAGGTGCTGAGCACCGTACCCGGCGTCACCATCATCGGCTCGGATCGCATTTTCGGCGAATCCTTCAACATCCGCGGCATCGGTACGGCCGAAACCTCGGGCGATGAAGCGCGCATCATCGTCAATGTCGATGGCGCCAAGAAGTTCTACGAGCAATATCGCATGGGCTCGTTCTTCTCCGATCCCGAACTCTATAAGCAGGTCGAAGTGCTGCGCGGCCCGGCCTCCTCGACATTGTACGGCTCGGGCGCCCTGGGCGGGGTGATCAACTTCACCACCAAGGACGCCTCCGACTTCATCACCGAAGGCCATACCGGCGCCGCCCGGCTCAAGACCCAGTACAGCTCCAATGGCGATGGCACATTGCTCTCGGGCATTGTTGCCCAGCAGGTCAACGAGAGCTTCGACATTCTGGCTGCAGGCAATTGGCGCCGCTCGGAAGAGTACGACCTGGCCAATGGCAATACCCTGTCCGGCTCCGATTTCGATGCGCTGTCGGGCCTCATCAAGGGCACGGCCCGCTTCGGCGAGAATGACGAACAGGTTCTGCGTCTGTCCTACCAGCGCTGGAGCAGCGATGCGGAGAACCAGGACTATGCCCAGACCGGCACCGTGGCCCAGTTCGGCCTTGTCGACCGCGAAGTCGTCGATCAGACCGCCGTGCTGAGCTACGAGAACGCCGACAGCGACAACCCCTGGGTCGACCTCAAGGCCAATGTCTCGTTCTCGGACACCTATGTGACCCAGTCCGGCTCGTCAATCGGACCGATCGGGGACGCTGAATACGGCTACCGCACCTGGCAGGCCAATATCCAGAACACCTCCGAATTCGACACGGGCGACTGGGTGCATTTCCTGACTTATGGCCTTCAGGGCAGCTATCAGGACCGCACGGCTTTCACCACGCTTCCGGTTCCAAATCCCGCCATCACCACCCACCCCGAGGGTCAGGACACGCGCCTCGGCGTCTTCGTGCAAAACGAAGCCATCTATGATGATCGCCTGACCATCATCGCTGGCGGGCGCGCCGATTTCGTCTGGCAAACGCCGGAGCAAACCTCCAAGGGCGAACGCAATATCGAGGACGTCGCGCTCTCGCCCAAGATCGCCGCGCTTTACGAGTTCAACGACAATTTCTCGGTCTTCGGTTCGGTCGCCCACACCCAGCGTCTGCCCACGCTCGACGAGCTCTACCAGTACAATGCAACCAAGGTCCCCAGCCTCGGTCTCGAAAAGGAAAGCTCCAACAATTTCGAAGCCGGTTTCGCGCTGTCGGGCTACGAACTGATCCAGGAAGGCGACCAGGCCAGCGTCAAGGTCACCGGCTTCTATAGCGCGCTGACCAATATGATCGAGTCCTCGCCCAGCGTCGCGGGCAATCCCTATTTCCGCAATATCGGGGAAGCCACGATCTATGGCATGGAAGTGGAAGGCGCCTATGAATCCGAACGCCTGTTCGGCCGCGTCGCCTATACCGCAACGGTCGGCGAGGACGATCAGACCGGCGAGGCGCTTACCTCCATCCCTGCCCACAAGCTGGTGGTGACCCTTGGCGGGCGCGAGCCGGAATATGGCATCGAATATGGGGCCAAGGCGACCTTCGCGGCATCGGCCGATACCGGCGTGACCCCGTCGGCCGGCGGCTCGGCAGCTACCCCAGGCTATATCACGGTTGACCTTTTCACCTCCTGGAAGCCCACTACCGGCCCGCTCGAAGGTGCCGAGGTTCGCTTCGGCATCGACAATATCTTCAATGCCGATTACCGCGACAACCAGACCCCGGACCGCTCGCTCGGCCGCACCTTCAAGGTGACCCTGGCCAAGCAGTTCGACTGGTAAATTGAAAGAGGCCCCGGATGAAAATCCGGGGCCTTACTGGTTGTGATTGCTGCAAGGCTGCAGGTCCCCTCAGTTCAAAAACACCGTAACCTTATCCCCGCGCCCCTCTGCATCCACCACTGACAGTGTCACATAACCCGCCCCATCCGGCTGCCACGCATTCTGGCGGGCAAAGGCGGAGCGGCCAAACGGCGCGCCATTGGCAAAAAAGGTAAAGGGCGGCACCCCGTCGCGCACCTTGACCATCAGCGAAGCCGTGCTGCCCGAGGCCAGCCCCAGATCGACATCCACACCATCGGCGGGGAAGGCAATCTTGGGGGCGGCGTCACGCGCCACCACATCCTCATTGGGATGGCGGAACCGGCGCAGCGGCGCGGGCAATTGGGTATTGGAGGCAAACAACACGCCCGGCGGCGGCCTGCGCAGCGGCGCAGAACGGCTCCCCAGCCGGTCGAAACTCTCGAACAGGATGGGCGCAGCCCCGATAATCCCGGATAACCCCGGAACCGGCGCACCATCGGGCCGCCCCACCCAGACGCCGATCACAGTCTTGCCGTCGAAGCCAATGGCCCAGGCATCGCGATAGCCATAGGACGTGCCGGTCTTGTAGGCGATGCGGCCAGGCGAGCCATTCAGCGGCGGCGGCACGTCAGCCAGGATGTCAGCGACATACCAGGCCGCGACCGGATCGAGCACCGGCGCCGGCTTTTCGAACGCCAATGTCGTATCCGGCTTGACCCCATCCCTCAAGCGCACCGGCGAGCCGCCGCGCGCAATGGCGCCATAGATGGAGACCAGATCACGCAGGCTAATGCCCACCCCGCCCAGCCCGACGGCCAGGCTCGGCGCCGTGTTGACCGGCAGGCGCGGATCGGCATAGGCCCGTTTCATCCGCGAAATCAGCCGCGATGGCCCCACCGCGTCGAGCACCACCACGGCGGGGATATTGAGCGATTCCGTCAGTGCCTGCCGCACGGTCACCGTGCCCCGGCTGAAGCCATCGAAATTGACCGGCACATAGCCGCCAAAGGCGGTGGGCCGGTCTTCGATCAGGCTTTCGGGATGGGCCAGGCCCAATTCGAAGGCGAGGCCATAGATCAGCGGCTTGAGTGTCGAGCCGGGCGAGCGGATCGCGCTGGTCATGTCGACATAGCCGGCGCTCTCGGCATTGAACAGGCCGGCCGAGCCGACCGAAGCCAAAATCTCCCCCGTCTGGATATCGGCGGCAACAATCGCCACGGACACTTTGGGATCGATCTGGCGCGCCCGCGCCGCACCCAGCCGCTCCAGCGCATCCTGCAGACGCTTGTCCACCGTCAGCCCGATCTGGCGCATGCCCGGCTGGGCTCGCAAAGCCTGCTCGGCCATGTGGCTGGCGAGCATAGGAAACTGCTTGCGCGCCGTCGGGATCGGCTCCTGCTTGGCCGCTTCCGCCTCTTCAGCAGCAAGGACACCGGCGGTGACCAGCCGGTCGAGCACCATATCGCGGCTGCGCCTGGCGGCATCGGGGTCGCGATCGGGCCGCCGCGCTTCAGGCGATTGCGGCAGGGCCACCAGCAAAGCCGCCTCCGCCGTGGTCAGCCGCGTCGGCTCCTTGCCGAAATAGGCCAGGCTCGCCGCACGAATACCCTCGATATTGCCGCCATAGGGCGCCAGCGTCAGGTAGAGATTGAGGATCTGGTCCTTGCTCAATTGCCGCTCGAGACTATCGGCATGCACCATCTGGCGCAGCTTGCCCCAGACGTTCCGCGTCGGCCCGCCTTCGATCAGCCGCGCCACCTGCATGGTCAGGGTCGAGCCACCCGAGACCACATTGCCCCCGGCC
>NZ_JNNO01000015.1 GCF_000735585.1 Devosia sp. LC5 | reverse complement strand
GGGGGCCGGATGGGGTGCTGGATGCGGCGCGGGCGGTGTTTGTGGAGAAAGGCTATGCGGCGGCCAAGGTGGATGAGGTGGCGCGGCGGGCGGGCGTGTCCAAGGGGACGGTCTATCTCTATTTTCCATCCAAGGAAGCGCTGATCGAGGGGATTGTGCGGCGGGCGGTGGCGCCGATTGCGTTGCGGGCCCTGCCGGACCTCGAGACCTATGAGGGCGATCCGCGCGTGCCCATTACCATGCTGCTGACGGTGCTGATCCAGCAATTGGCGCGGCCCGAGGCGATCGCCGTGCCCAAGCTGGTGTTGCGGGAGGTGCTGAGCTTTCCCTTCATCGCCACGTTCTATCGCAATGAAGTGCTCGACAAGGTGATGCCGGCGCTGATCGGGCTGATCCGGCGCGGGGTGGAGAGCGGCACACTGCGCAAGGTCGATCCCGAACTGACGGTGCGCTCGATCATCGGCCCGCTGCTGGCCCATGTGGCACTGGGCGAATTGTTCGGCATCATGCCGGCGGGCGGGGACCTGGCGCTCGAGCGGTTCGTCGCCAACCATCTCGACATCCTGTTTCACGGCATCAGCACGCAACCGGCGGAGGCCCGGCCATGAGCGATTTCCTCGGAGGTATTTTCGCGGCGATAATGGCCTTGCTGCCGGGCGGAGCGGGCGATGCGGCCGGGTACCCGGGATATCTGGAGGCAGACTATGTCTATGTGGCGCCAGTTGGTGCCGGGCGCATTGCCGATATGGCGGTGGCGGAGGGCGAGCCGGTCGCCATGGGTGACATGTTGTTCGCCCAGGACGATGCGCAGCAGCAGGCGCTGTTGACGGCGGCGCTGGCGCGCAGGCAATCGGCAGAGGCAAATCTCGATAATCTGACGACAGGCGGCCGGGCGCTGGAGGTGGATGTAATCCGTGCCTCGCTGGCCAAGGCGCAGTCGGATCTGGCGTTGGCGCAATCGAACCTGGCGCGCAGCGAAAAATTGCTGGCGGCAGGCACGACAACGCAAGCGCGGGTTGAACAGGACCGCGCGGCACGGGCCTCGGCAGAGGCACAGGTGGCCCAACTTACTGCGCAAGTGGGCGTGGCCGAATTGCCGGCGCGCAATGCGCAGCAAGTGGCGGCCGAGGCCGAGCTGGAGGCTGCGGCAGCCGATGCCAATAGGGCGCAGCTCGACCTGAGGGATCGCCAGACCGTGGCGCCGGTCGCCGGCATTGTGGATCGATTGTTCTATTCAGCGGGAGAGATTGCTGCGGCGGGCACGCCGGTAGTGTCAATCCTGCCCCAAGGGGCACTCAAAGCGCGGTTCTTCGTGCCGGAAGCCGAGCGCTCGGCGCTGGCGGTGGGTGGCGTGGTGCAGGTGGGGTGCGATGGCTGTGCAGCGATGAGCGCCAGAATCACCTATTTTGCCAGCGAGCCGCAGACCACCCCACCGGTGATCTATTCAAAAGAAGAGCGCGGGCGGCTGGTTTATCTGGTGGAAGCCGAGCTCGAGGCGCCCGGAGATTTGCGGCCGGGCCAGCCGGTAACGGTGACGCGGTGAACGGGGAAAACGTCATCGACGTGACCGGGCTCACCAAGAGCTTTGGCGACAAGCTGGTGGTCGACCATTTCGACATCCGGGTGCCGCGTGGCGCCATCTATGGCTTTCTGGGGCCGAACGGCTCGGGCAAGACGACCACGATCCGCATGCTGTGCGGGCTGCTGCTGGCCGATGCGGGGCAAGGCACGTGCCTGGGTTTCGATGTGCGCCGGGAGGCCGCCGCGATCAAGACGCAGGTCGGCTATATGACGCAGAAATTCAGCCTCTATGAAGACCTGACCATTCGCGAAAATCTCGATTTCGTGGCGCGGATGTATGGAATTGCCGACCGGAGCAAGCGGGTGAGCGCCGCGCTGGCCGATCTGGGGCTGGCGGACCGCTCGGGACAATTGGCGGGCACGCTGTCGGGCGGTTGGAAGCAGCGGTTGGCACTGGCGGCCTGCCTGATCCACGACCCGCAATTGCTGCTGCTGGACGAGCCCACGGCGGGCGTCGATCCCAAGGCGCGGCGCGATTTCTGGGATGAGATCCGCCGGCTGAGCAAGGCCGGTGTCACCGTACTGGTCTCGACCCATTACATGGACGAAGCGGTGCAGTGCGATTTCATCACCTATATCGCCTATGGCAAGAAGCTGATCGACGGGCCGGCGGCCGACATTCCCAAAATGGTGGGGCTGACCACGTGGCGGGCGGAGGGGCCGGACCTTGCCGCGCTCGAGGCCGAGCTTACCGGGCAGCCCGGCGTGCTGCAGATCGCGCGATTTGGTTCGACCCTGCATGTCTCGGGGACCGATGCGGCGGCGCTGGAAGGCACGGTGCGGCAACACGAGGCCAAGGGCCTCTATCGCTGGAGTCTGCAGGCGGCGGGGCTGGAGGAGGCGTTCATTTATCTCATGACGGGGGCGCGCGATAATTTCGCGCGGGATGCGGCATGAACCGGTTCTTCTCGTTGTCGCGCTTTGGGGCGGTGCTGCTGAAGGAATTCATCCAGATGCGGCGCGACCGCGTCACCTTTGCCATGATGATCGGCCTGCCCATCATCCAATTGCTGCTGTTCGGCTTTGCCATCAATGCCGATCCGCGCCACCTGCCCACGCTGGTCGAGGTCAATGACGACGGCCCGATCGTGCGCGCGGTGCTGGCCGGGATGCAGATTTCGGGCTATTTCGATTTTGAAGGCGTCGTGCATGGCCCGGATCAGGGCGAGGACGCGTTACGGCGCGGCAGCGCCAATTTCGTCGTGGTCATCCCGGCCAATTTCGAGCGCGATGTGGTGCGGGGACGGCAGCCCGATATTCTGGTGGCAGCCGATGCGGCGGATCCATCGGCGGTTGGCGGCGCGGCCGCGGCGCTGAGCGGGATCGTTGCGGGCGCGGTAAGCCAGACATTGACCGGGCCGCTGGCTCAGGTGGCGGGCTCCCCTGCCCCGTTCGGCGTCATCGTGCACCGGGCCTATAATCCGGAGGGCAAGACCTCGACCAATATCGTGCCGGGGCTGCTCGCCATCATCCTCTCGATGACCATGGTGATGATCACTGCGGTCGCCATCGTCAAGGAGCGCGAGCGCGGCACGATGGAAATGCTGATTTCGACGCCCGTGCGGCCGTTCGAGGTGATGCTGGGCAAGATCCTGCCCTATGTGCTGGTGGGCTATGTGCAGACGGCGGTGTTCCTGGTGGCCGCGTTTGCGTTGTTCGGCGTGCCGTTCGAGGGCACATTCATGGCCTTCTTCATCGGCTTCAACCTGTTCATCCTGGGCAATCTGGCGCTGGGCTTTCTGATCTCGACACTGGCACGCAACCAGATGCAGGCCATGCAGCTGAGCTTTTTCACCATCCTGCCCTCGATCCTGCTCTCGGGCTTCATGTTCCCCTTTGCCGGCATGCCCGGCTGGGCGCAGGGCCTGGGCACGGCGGTGCCGGCGACGCATTTCATCCGGCTGGTGCGCATGGTGATGTTGAAAGGAGCCGATAGCTGGGATCTGGGCGGCGAGTTTTTCGCGCTGGCCGTGATCGTGGGCGTGATCTCGGTGGTGGCGATGATGCGGTATCGGCAGACGCTGGATTAACAGCGCCTGCCGATATTGGGTGGGCCTAGCCGGCGAGCCGTTCGATTTCGGCGCCGCAGCGGCTCAGCTTGTCTTCGAGACGCTCGAAACCGCGATCCAGATGATAGATGCGGTTGACCACGGTTTCGCCCTTGGCGGCGAGGCCGGCAATGACCAGCGAGACCGAGGCGCGCAGATCGGTTGCCATCACCTGGGCGCCCTTGAGCTGCGACTTGCCGGTGACGGTGGCGACCTGGCCATCGACGGTGATATCGGCGCCGAAGCGGGCCAGTTCGGCCACATGCATGTAGCGGTTTTCGAAGATGGTTTCGCGAATCTGGCTGGTGCCCGAGCTCATGGTCATCAACGCCATGAACTGGGCCTGCAGGTCCGTCGGAAAGCCGGGGAAGGGATCGGTTTCGATATCGACCGGCTGGATGCCATTGCCGTTGCGATAGACACGCAGGCCATCGGCTTCCGGGGTGATCACCGTACCGGTCTTGCCCAGAACGTCGAGCGCGGCTTCCAGATGCTGGGCGCGGGCGCCCTTGAGCAGTACGTTGCCGCCTGTCATTGCGGTCGCCATGGCGAAGGTGCCAGTTTCGATGCGGTCGGGAATGACATCGACCGTGGCGCCATGCAGCTTGTCGACGCCTTCAATGGTCAGCGTGCGGGTGCCGATGCCGGAGATCTTGGCGCCCATGGCGACAAGACATTCGGCGACATTGGTGATTTCGGGCTCCTGGGCGGCATTCTCGATAATGGTCGTGCCCTTGGCGAGCGTCGCGGCCATCATGATGGTGTGGGTGGCGCCGACCGACACTTTGGGGAAGACGATATGGGCACCCTTGAGGCCGCCCTTGGGCGCCTTGACCACGACATAGCCTTCGTCGATGTCGATTTCAGCGCCCAGTTCCTTGAGGCCGAAGAGGAAGAGATCGACGGGCCGCGTGCCGATGGCGCAGCCGCCCGGCAGGGAAACGCGGGCATTATGCTCGCGCGCCAGCAGGGGGCCGATGACCCAGAAGCTGGCGCGCATCTTGGAGACCAGATCATAGGGCGCGGTGGTGTCGACGATATCGGCGGCATGGAAGGTCATGCGCTGGCCCACGCCCTCTTCCTCGCCGCGGCGGCGCCCATGCACGGCAATATCGACGCCGTGGTTTTCAAGGATGCGCTCGAGCTGTTTGACGTCGGCGAGGCGCGGCACATTTTGCAGCACCAGGGGCTCATCGGTCAAAAGCGAGGCGATCATCAGCGGCAGTGCGGCATTCTTGGCGCCGGAGATGACGATTTCCCCGTGCAGTTCATTGCCGCCGACCAAACGAATGCGATCCATCCTGGATATCCTTAAGCGGAGCGGGAAACGCCCCTGAGGTGAGAGTTGGCCTCAATAGCCGAATCGTGTCCCCCCAACAAGGCGGGCGATGCGGCTCAGGCCCGGAACACGGGAGATTGTGCTGGAATCACAACCGGTCGTTCCATGGTGTTAAATGTCTGCCGGATTTGTCGAAAACATGGTGGCGATTTCGACCCTGTGGCGTGAGGGTCAATTCAGCCCGAAAATGGTTTACGGTTTATTGCCCGTTTTCTCCTGGGCGGCCGGATCGATCTGGGGCGAACGCGTATCGGCATCGGCACGGGCCTTGAGCTGGCCCTTACGGCGTTTGAGATTTTCGCGCAGCTTGGCGGCCAGTCTTTGCTCGCGCTGCGCTGCCTGTTCGGATTTGCTCATCAGTCCGGCGTTAGCCCATGTTCTCGCAAGGTTTGTGGTGAAAAGCCGGCCTGCGGCTTTCCTCCCTTGACCTCAGGTTGGCACTTGCAGGTTGATATGCGCTTTTTGGCCTTGCGTCGAGGTTTGGCCTATGGCACTAGAGCGCCCGTCGCCGCACCGGGCTTAGCCCTGCCGCGCAGATGCTGCCGTAGCTCAGTGGTAGAGCACTCCCTTGGTAAGGGAGAGGCCGACAGTTCAATCCTGTCCGGCAGCACCATTCAGATTTTCCCTGAAATTGACTGCCGTGTTGGCTGGTGACGTAGAAAACCGGCGCCCCGGAGGACGCCGGTTGTGCATGGCTCATTTCTGGCGGTGTTAGAGCCAGTAGGGGGCGACCCCGTAATAGTCGTAGACGCGGCGGCCGTTTTCGGCGGTCCAGTAATCGTCGTCTTCGATGTCGTATCTGGGTGCGCCTTCAAGCTGGTCCTTGGTGACATCGACCCGGTAGCCGCCCAGGCTTTCGTCATAGTTCAGCTTGCTCCAGGGGAGTGGGTAATGGTCGTGGCCCATGCCAAGGAAGCCGCCGAAGCTGAGGACGGCATAGGACACCTTGCCGCTGCGCTTTTCCACCAGGATGCGCTCGATGGAGCCAATGTGCTCGCCAGCGGGATCGTAGACCTTGGTGCCCTCGACCTTGTCCGACGCGATCAAATCGTGGGTCTCCTTGACGTCGGGGTCGCGGTTGCGAATGTCGTCGTAAGCCATTTCGAACTCCTCTTCGTTGGAATGCTAGGGCAACGCGAGATTTTCCCCTTGGGTTCCGAGATAGAAAAAGCGTGATCGAAACCACCGCGTCCGCCCGGCGCAGGGAACCGCCACGGCCAACGGGCATTGAATCGGCAGAAAAACAGGGGAGAGAAACATGGCTAATATACCCAAGACTCCGACGCCGACTGTGGCGAATGTGGACAATCTGATCGATGAGAATGGCGCACGCATCGAGGTGCCGGGTGACACGCCGATCAAGGTGGCGGGCGAGCATGACGAGACCGTGGGCGCGACGGGGCCGACCAATTGGTGGCTCTATGGCGTGGTGGGGCTGGCGATCGTGATTGCGGTGCTGCTGATCCTGCAGTTGTTCAACGGCGCGCCGGGAAGTGATGTGCAGCCGGCGACGCCGACATCGGCCCCGGTGGTGGAACCCGTGGCCCCGGCGCAATAAAAAAGCGCGGCACCGAGGCCGCGCTTTTCATATCGTAAAATGGACCGATCAGCCGTTGATGGGCGAAATCTGGATTTCGACGCGGCGGTTCTGGGCGCGGCCCTGTTCGGTGGCGTTGGATGCGATCGGGCTTGATTCGCCCTTGCCCTCGATGAAGAAGCGGCGCTGATCGATGCCCTGGTTGGCCAGGATCGTGGCGACCGAAACGGCGCGGCGCTGGGACAGCGACAGATTATAATTGTCATCGCCCTGGCTATCGGTGTGGCCATAGACGTCAACAATGGTCTTGTCGAACTTCTTGAGCACCAGCGCGACCGAGACCAGGGTCTGGTTGAACTGGGGCTGCACATTCGACTGGTCGGTGGCGAAGGTGATGTTGGACGGCATGTTGAGGATGATCTGCTGGCCAACGCGGGTCACCGAAACGCCGGTGCCCTGCAGCTGGGCGCGCAATTCGGCCTCTTGCTGATCCATATAGCTGCCGATGGCCGCACCGGTCAGGCCACCCACGCCAGCGCCGATCAGGGCGCCAACGCGCGGATCGCCGCCCACGGCTGCACCCACCAGGGCGCCGGCAATAGCGCCGCCACCCGTACCGATCAGCGCGCCGCCGGCGGTGTTGGAGAGCTGGGATTCACCGGTATAGGGATTGGTGGTGCAAGCGGTCAGCGCCAGTGTCGCGGCAAGAGCCACGAGAATCTTGGATTTCATCAATTGTCCCCCTGAAGGATTAAGTGCCCGTTTTGCGGATGGAATGCGGCAGGAAGGTGATGAATCACATATGCTGAACAAGTGATGAACGGCAATGATGTTCAAGCATTGGCCCAGCCGCCATCGACGACGAATTGCTGGGCCGAAATCATCGCGCTGTCATCGGCGGCAAGGAACAGGGCCATGCGGGCAATATCGTCGGGATAGACCCGGCCGGCCAGCACCTGGTTCTGATCGATCAGCTTCTCGCCTTCGGCATCGAGCCAATGGGTCAATTGCCGCTCGGTCATGACCCAGCCGGGGACCAGGGAATTGACCCGGATGCCCGAGCCGCCCAGTTCGCGCGCCATGGCGCGCGTGAGCCCGTGAGTGGCGGCCTTGGCGGTTTCGTAGATGGGGATGCGGGAGGACATGATCATCCAGCTGATCGAACCGGTATTGATGATCGAGCCGCGCCCGGCACGGACCATGCCCGGCGCGACGGCCTGAATGGCGAAGAAGGCATGCTTGAGATTGACTGCCATGCGGTCATCCCAATAGGCGGGGGTGACATCGGCCCAATCGTGACGCTGGTCATGGGCGGCGTTGTTGACCAAGGCCAGAGCATCGCCATGAGCAGCAGCAAAGCCGGCAATGGCTGCCTGATAGGTTTCGGTTTCGGTGACGTCGCAGGGCGTGAACAGCACCTGGTGCCCCTGCCCGGCCAGTTCGGCCGCGAGCTTTTCACCGGCATCGAGCGCGATATCGACGAAGCCGACCCTGGCGCCCTGGGCGGCAAAGTTGCGCACCAGGCTTTCCCCGATGCCGGAAGCACCACCGGAGATGACGACCGGCATGCCGGTCAGGCTGGGATATTGGGCAAATCGCGTCATGGCAGCTCCTCCGCCGGAGTGTTAGCGTGGGGCGGAGGCGTGTGCAAGGCGGCTCACCAAAGTGCAAGCAAAGCATTGGCAGCAAGGGCGTTGCACTTTAGAATGAGTCTGAATTGCTCGCGATCGCCCCATCGGGACGGCCCCCGCAAGCCGCGCGGCGAATTGACCTATGTCAATGGCTGGCCGCCGGGATTAGGTACTCTTCTATTCTGCCAGACCGGCAAAGGATCGGCCGCGGCGGGGCATAAAGGGACGTTCGAATGGACTATCGCGGTATCTTCGAAGACGCAGTGGATACGCTGCGGGCAGAAAAACGCTATCGCGTTTTCGCCGATCTCGAACGGGTGGCCGGACACTTCCCCAAGGCCATCTATCGCGACGATGCCGACAATGCGCGCGAGATCACCATCTGGTGCTCCAATGATTACCTGGGCATGGGCCAGCACGAAAAGGTCATTGCCGCGATGCAGGACACCGCCGGCAAGCTGGGCGTTGGCGCCGGTGGCACGCGCAATATTTCGGGCACAAACCGCCCGCTGGTGGAGCTGGAACGTTCGCTGGCCGATCTGCACCGCAAGGAAGCGGCGCTGGTATTCACCTCGGGCTTTGTGTCCAATGAGGCAGCGATTTCGACCATTGCGCGGCTCTTGCCCGATTGCGTGATCTTCTCCGACCAGCTCAACCATGCCTCGATGATCCAGGGCGTGCGCCAATCGGGCATGCAGAAGGTCATCTTCCGGCACAATGACGTGGCGCATCTGCGCGAATTGCTGATGCAGGTGGATCGCAAGCGACCCAAGCTGATCTGCTTTGAATCCATCTATTCGATGGATGGCGACATCGCCCCGATCAAGGAAATCTGCGACCTGGCCGAGGAATTCGGCGCGCTGACCTATATCGATGAAGTCCATGCCGTGGGCATGTATGGCCCGCGCGGCGGCGGCATTGCCGAGCGCGACGGGCTGATGGAGCGCATCGATATCATTGAGGGCACGCTGGCCAAGGGTTTTGGCACGATGGGCGGCTATATCGCGGCCAATCGGGCCATCGTGGATGCGGTGCGTTCCTACGCGCCCGAATTCATCTTCACCACCGCCCTGCCCCCAGCCTTGTGTGCGGCGGCGCGGGCGTCGATCGAACATCTCAAGGGCAATGGGCAGGAGCGCATGCTGCACCAGCGCCAGGCCCGGCTGACCAAGGCAATCCTGGCCGATGCGGGCCTACCGGTAATGGAAACCGAAACCCACATCGTGCCGCTGATCGTGGGCGACGCGCGCCAATGCAAGGCGGCCAGCGACATGCTGCTCGACAAGCACAATATCTATATCCAGCCGATCAACTACCCCACCGTGCCCAAGGGCACCGAGCGGCTGCGCATTACCCCGACGCCGCTGCATACCGACGAGATGATCTTCGAGCTGCGCCATGCTTTGGTGAGTGTATGGACCAGCCTCGAGCTGCCGCGCGAGCGGGCCGATGCGGCCATCACGGCGCGGAAATTGACCTCGGGCGATCTGACGCTGCCGACGACGGGCGGTTAGTTTCTGCGGCGGCAGTGGATGATGATTTGAATATCCCCGGGCGTGTCTCGGGGATTTTTGTTTGGTAGGTTGTTTGCAGCTTGGGTGCCACGACCTCGTAGTTCGACAAGCTCACCATGAGGTCTGCTGAGAAGGCCTACAATCTTGCCGCCCACACTGGCGTCCCTCTCCTCAGGGGCCATCCCGCGAAAGCGGGAACCTCCGTTTTGCTGCGTCAAGAAAGGAAACAGAGGTTCCCGCTTTCGCGGGAATGACATTGTGGGATGGGGCGACATGGGACGCCGGAATGACCGTTGGGACAACGTATCCCGACACCCTCCTAGCCTTCTTTTGCAGGGATAAGAGCCACGGCCCCTCAGCTCGTCAGCACAATCCGCATCAGATCGGCAGTGTTGCGGGCGCCCAGCTTTTCCATCACCCGGGCGCGATGCACTTCGATGGTGCGAGGGGAAATGCCCAGCTCGCGGCCGGCTTCCTTGTTGGATTGGCCGTTGGTGATCAGCTGGAGCACTTCGCGTTCGCGCGGGGTGAGCTGGGAAAAGCCACGCACTTCCACGGGCCGGCGACCACCCTGCATGGCGCCCAGATGCACATCCCGGCGCAGGGCATCGCGCACGACGCCCAGGAAATGCTCGGTATCGATGGGCTTGGCGATGACGTCGGAGGCACCCAGCTTCATGGCCGTTACGGCCGCTTCGAGCTGGGGGGTGTCGGACAGCATGAAAACTGGGGTGCCGGTGCGCATGGCTTTAATGCGGCGCAGCAGCGCCAAGCCGCTTTCCTCGCCGATCCGCAGATTGATCACCACCACGTCGGGGCGGCGGCGATCCAGGCTGGCCAGGAAATGACTGGCATCGAGAGAAAAGCTCGTCTGAAAACCCTCAAGCCTGAACAGGATGCTCAGCGCCTCGCAGGTGGATGGATCGGCATCGACAATATGGATCAACCGGTCACGGTTGAGAAACGAATGATAATACGTCTGGTCGCTCATTTTGCCCTCTCTGCCCAGTTGGCAAGTTTCGCTTAATTCAAAAATTCACCTGCTTGATTCAAATATCGCGCCGCCATCCGCGACCGCCGGCTCCTGAGACCAAAACGGAATCTGTGCGGTGAAAATCGCCCCGGTAATTTGCACTAGGTGTTCCTGCCGTCCCATCGGGACAACACGTAGGAGTCACTACCTAGAATATAGGTATATTTACCTCTTGTAGTGGCGTCAACAGACTTTCGTCCTATGACTATGGCAAGAAAAAGGCCGGAATGATTCCGGCCTTCCGATATTTTCAGCGTGGATTGGTGCGTAGCGCGTCACGGATTTCGGTGAGCAGCACTTCTTCCTTGGTCGGGGCCGGGGCGGCTTCCACCGGCTCCTTTGCAGCTTCACGCTTGAGCGAATTGATGGCCTTGACCACCATGAACAGCACAAAGGCGATGATCGTAAATTTCACCACCGCGTTGATGAACAGGCCGATGTTCAAGGTGGCGACACCGGCGGCCTTGGCAGCGGCGAGCGAGGGGACAGCGACATCGCCGGGATTAGACAGCACGATGAAAAGATTGGAAAAATCAACGCCGCCGATGATCAAGCCGATAAGCGGCATGAAGACGTCGTCGACAAGCGATGAAACAATAGCGCCGAACGCGGCGCCAATGATCACGCCGATGGCCAGGTCGATCATATTGCCCTTGATGGCGAAGTCACGAAATTCCTTTAGCATGAGAGCCCTCTCCGTTATTTGACCCGCCACTTCCCATCGGCATCTGCCGCACCCGTGGCGAGCTAAGGCTTAATTACTAACTGCAACAAGGCAATGGGTCGAGAGTCGATCTTGCGCAGCCTGGCAGAGGGGCGGATAGTCGCCGCCACAACGGAGCGTTCAGACTTTTATGCCGAGCCAGCGCGACACCATGCCAGCAAACCTGGCCCAGGCGATGGATCACATCCCGCAAGGGGTGGCCGTGTTCGATAGCGGGCTGCGGCTGATCACTTCCAACAAGCGCTACAACACGCTGTTGGCGCTGCCCGAGGCGTTGATCCGGCCTGGCACGCCGTTATTCGATATTGCGCTCTATCTGGGGGATCGCGGGGATCTGGGACGAGGCGATGCGGCGCGGCTGGCCATCGAGCGCATCAACCTGCTGACCGCCCTGCCCTCGACGGTGACCCAACGGCTGGGCAATGGCGGCCAGACGCTGGAATTTCATTCCTCGCGCCTGCCTGATGGCGGATTGGTCATCAGCTTTTCCGACGTCACCGCCCGGGTGCGGGCCGAACGCGAACTGGAGCGGATGAACCAGTCACTGGAAGGGCGCGTGGAAGAGCGCACGGCGGCGCTGACCCGGGTCAATACCGAGCTTGAAAATGCGCGGGCCAAGGCGGATGCCGCCAACCATGACAAGACGCGGTTTCTTGCGGCGGCCAGCCACGACCTGCTGCAGCCGCTCAATGCGGCGCGGCTCTATACCTCGACGCTGATCGAACAGGCCAAATCGACCGCTTTTGCCGAATTGGCCAATTCCATCGAGGCCTCGCTGACCGCGGTGGAAGACATCATGTCGGCGCTGCTCGATATTTCGCGCATCGATAGCGGCGCAGTGCGGCCGGCGCCCACTGCGGTGAGCGCGCGCGACTTGCTCAAGCGCATCGAGGTGGAATTCGCGCCCATGGCGCGGGGGCGGGCGATTTCGCTGCGCATCGTCAACACCCAGGCCGTGGTGCTGGCCGACCGCATGCTGGTGGGGCGCATCGTGCAGAACCTGGTGTCCAATGCCATCAAATACACCCCCAGTGGCGGCAAGGTGCTGGTGGGCGCGCGGCGCCGCGGCAATCGCATCAGGATCGATGTGATCGATACCGGCATCGGCTTCAACAAGGATCAGCACAAGCTGGTATTTGCCGAATTTTCGCGGCTCGATCGGGGCGCCCGCATGGCGCAGGGGCTAGGGCTGGGGCTGTCCATCGTGCAGCGCCTGGTGGCGACACTGGGGCTGACGCTGGAATTGGACAGCCAGGAGGGCCGGGGCTCGCGCTTTTCGCTGTTCCTGCCGGCGTCGCGCTCGACCCAGGCCAGTATCGAGAGCGGAATTGAGCCCAGCGAGGCCAATGTGGGCGTGCTCGACGTCAAGGTGCTGTGCGTCGACAATGAGCGGGCGATCCTGGAGGCCATGGAGGGACTGCTGACCCATTGGGGATGCGATGTGCGCACGGCACTTTCGCTCAAGCAGATCGACCGCGAGCGGCTTCTCGAAGGCTGGTATCCCGATATGGTGCTGATGGATTATCACCTCGAGCAAACCTCGGGGCTCGATGCCATCGAATGGCTGCGGCATAATCTGGGCGGGCATCTGCCGGCAGCATTGGTGACCGCCGATCGCAGCCCGGCGGTGCGCGCACTGGCCGAAGATCGCGGCATCGCGGTGGTGACCAAGCCGGTCAAGCCAGCGGCGTTGCGGGCCGCAATCAGCGGGCTGGCCAATCAGAGCGGGCGGGCGGCCAAGCGGGCGGTTTGAAAGGCTACAGTAGACCTCATCCTGAGCTTGTCGAAGGACGAGGTCGTGGCACACAGACCTCCACTCGCCCGACCTCGTGGTTCGACAAGCTCACCATGAGGTCTTCAAACGTAACTAGGCCTTCTCGCCACCAGTCGAAAACAGCGCCTCGAACTGGCCTTCCTCGATGCGGGCGGCGGCGATGACGGCCTGGGTGCGGCTATCGACGTCGAGCTTTTGCAGGATGGCGGAGACGTGCGCCTTGACGGTCGCCTCGGAAATGGTGAGTTCGTAGGCGATCTGCTTGTTCATCAACCCATCGCTGAGCATCATCAGAACGCGCACCTGCTGGGGGGTCAGGGTGGAGAGACGCCGCATCAGCGCGGTCTGGCTGTCCTCGCCGCCCAATGTCATGCCATCGGGCACAAAGACCTCGCCGGACAGCACGGTTTCGATGGCGCGCCGGATTTCGGTGGGGCCGACCGATTTGTGCAGGTAGCCGGCGGCACCCAGCTCGAAGGCGCGGCGCACCACAGTGCCATCCTCGACCGCCGAGATGATCATCACCGGAATGTCGGGATATTGCGCGCGCAGCAGCAGAAGGCCGGAAAAGCCGCGTACGCCGGGCATGTTGAGATCGAGCAGGACCAGGTCGCAATCGCGATCGGTCTCAAGCGAGGCGCTCAGGCCGCTGAGGTCGCCGGCCTCTTCCACGCTGACCGTCGCATCGCCCCCGGCCAGGGTTTGCCGCAAGGCTGCGCGAAACAAAGGATGGTCATCGACAATGATGATGCGGCGACGAGTCATGTGCCGGGCTCTCTCCGTGGCAATCCCAAGTCAGCAATACTGCGGATTCGGATAGGCAACAGCCCTAAAAATCGGCGCAAATCGCTTGATGGTCTTGCATATTGCAGCAATGCTTAACGGGTTCTTTACCATGTTTTCCCAAGAGTGACCGTCATACCTTCGTGTTGAATCGCGAGGGGCACGTCGATTCATGACAGGGACTGACCATGGCCCGCGCTTACCAGACTTCGGACATCAACGACCCTGACAATGAGCCCCGTGCGGGCGATTGGCAGGCGCTGCGTGGCGAATTGGTGGCGCTGCTGGACCAGGTAGAGGGGCGCTACGCCCAAACCGAGCGGGTCGACCCGGCCCTGAGCGGATTGAGCCAGCGGGTGCGCAATCTACGCGACCAGGTGGAACGCCCCGAGCCCACGATGCGGCGTCAGGAGGCTTTGCGCACCGTCAAGCGCGCGGTGGACCGTTTCAGCGACCGCGGCATGGAGCCGGAGGACGATCGTGATCCGCTGAGTTCGGCCATTGCCGAAATCCGTGGCCGGCAGATGTCGGGGACGGCGGCGGCCTTGGGACGGCGCCCGGCGGACATGCCTGAATTCCGTGAATTGAGTGCCCTGGTGGGCGGGCTTTCGGGGCGGCTGGAACGGCTCGAAGATGAATTGCACACCCAGCGCGCCGCCGATGGCGACGTGCGCGAAGTGGCCAGCCAGGTCGAGCAATTGGCCCATGTGGTGGAATTGCTGGCGGGTGCGGTGGGGGAGACGGGCCAGGTCAAGCGGCTTGAAGTGCAGATTGCGGCGCTGGGCGCCATGATCGAGGAAGCCCCGCGGGTCGATCTCAGCACGATCAACAAGCGGCTGGACGATGTTTCGGGCACCGTGGCCAAGCTGGCCGAACTGCAGGCCCAGCAGATGGAGCGCGAAGTCATCCGCGAGGATCGCGCGGCGAGCGAATTGATAGACGGCGCCGGTGCCTTGGCGCCCGCCATGCATGCGATCGAAAAAAGCGTGCGCAATGTCTATGACCGGATCGATGCGATCGAAAAGAATGTCGCCCTGTCGTCGAGCGATTTCGAAAAACTGACCGCGGAAATGGCCGGGTTTACCCAGGCCATGCAGGCCGGCAGCGGGCAACCCGAACTGCTGGTGGGCAAGGTCGACGCACTGGCCAGCCAGATCGGCGGGCTCAAAACGGCCAATGGCGATGTCGCCGGGCTCAAGAAGGATATTGCGGCGCTGCGCGACGCGGTCTTGGCCGGCATGGAGCCGCGCTTTGCCAGGATCGAGACCCAGATCGAGGCGCTGACCAAGCGGGCCGACGAGGGTCAGGTCGAGGACCAGCTCAAGCTATTGATGCAGCGCATGGACGAAACCGGCGCCCAACTCGATGGCCTGGCCAAGCTCTATAGCCAGCAGCAGGATATTTCCGGGTTCGAAGCGCTTGCTACCATGGTGGCCGAGCGCACCAGCGACGCGATGACCCGCAAGGCGCCCGCGCCGGTGGCCATGTTCGGCGCCGATAGTCTCAAGAGCGTTGAGAGCCAGATTACCGGCCTGCTCAAAAGCGCCAGCAAGGCGCCCGATTACGACAAGCTGGCCGACATGATCGCCGAACGCGCCGCCAAGGCGGCGCCGGCTGGCGCCGTAGGCGGGATCGATCCCCAGAACATGTCGGCACTCGAAGAGCGGATGGCGGCCCTGTTCAACACGGCGGGCAAGGACACGGCCGAGCGGCTGACCCGGCTGGAAGCGGCGCTGGCCAATCGCCGGGACACGCGGCCCCTGGCTGCGTTCCGGGCCGATCTCAAGCCGGTGGGCGGCGACAGCCTGAGTGAAGTCAAGGCCGCGCTGGCCGCCATCAAGCCCGCCAAGGATGCCGATATCATGCCGGCCAATCCGTCGGTGGACGCGCCGCTGACCGATCCCGGCTTTGCCAATGCCGGGCCGGTGCGCACTGCGCTCGAGGCCAAAGTCAGTGGCCGTGTTGTGCCCGAGCCGCTGGCGTCCGAAGTGCCCATCATGCCGTGGCCGATGTTCGATCCGGATAAGGTGGAACGCCCGCCGCAGCCGCAATCGAGCTTTGCCACCAGCACCAGCACGGACCCCTTTGTCGCCGAGCCGGTCGAGGCCCCTTCCCCAAGCGTGGAAGCCCCGGTCGCCCAGAGCAACACCAGCACATTCGTTGCCGCCGCCCGCCGTGCCCAGCTTGCCCGGCAGGAAGCATCCGGGGGAGCACCATCGACCAATTCGCTGATCGGCCGCGCCCTGGCCCGGGTCAAGCCGGCGGCAAATCCCGAGCAAGCCACGACAGCGCCTGCCGAAAAGGCAGAGAGGCCGGCCAAGCCGGTGAAAGAAAAGAAGGCCAAAAAGGCCGAGGCCGCGCCGCTGCTGTCCGATACCGGCCTGCCCGGCGAAGATATTGCGCCGCGCCAGAGTTTCCTGACCCGCAATCGCCGCCCGCTGCTGCTGGCGGCGACACTGGCGGCCGTATCGATGCTGGCGCTGAACCTGGTCATGCAGCGCATGAACGCCGCTCGTGCCACGCCAGCGCCGCCGCCAGTCGAAAGCACGATGATCGACCCGACCCCGACGGCGGACCAGCCGGTGGGCGATGTCTCGACGGCAACGCCGCGGGTGATCGACATGATCGACACTACCCAGGTGGGCTCGATCAATTCGGGCACGCCGATGAGCTTCAGCAAGCCTGCTGCCGCGCCGATCCCGGCGGAGCTGACTTTGCCAGTGGTCGATGAGGCCGCGATCGTGCCGGAAGGCGCGCCGTCGGCTGCCGGTGCCGACCGCATTCCCGATATCGCCGAGATGGCACCGGAGAGCTTTGAGCTGCCACCCGAGACGATCGGTCCCATCGAATTGCGGCAGGCAGCCGCGGATGGCGATGCGCGGGCACAATTCGAGATCGGCGCGATCTATACCGAGGGCCGCGCGGTCGAGCAGGACTATGCCGAAGCGGCCAAATGGTATGAGCGCTCGGCGGCGCAGGGCTTCGTTCCCGCGCAATACCGGCTGGGCAATCTCTACGAGGCCGGCACGGGCGTCGAAAAGGATATCGAAGTCGCCAAGCTCTGGTACCAGCGCGGCGCCGAAGCGGGCAATCGCATGGCCATGCACAATCTGGCCGCGCTTTATGCCAGCGGACAATTGGGCGACCAGGAATTCGAGACGGCGGCCGAGTGGTTCACCAAGGCTGCGAAGCTGGGCATGACCGACAGCCAGTTCAACCTGGGCATGCTCTATGCCCGGGGGCTGGGCGTCGACCAGGATTTCGAGCAATCCTACAAATGGTTTTCGCTGGCAGCGCGCGGCGGGGATGCCGATGCCGGCAAGGCACGCGACGACATCGCCAAATCGCTGACCGCCGACGCGATCAAGCGCCTGGGCACCGAGCTAACGGGCTGGGCGGCGGAGCCGATCGACCTGGCCGCCAATTTTGCGCCGCTGGGCACCTGGGCCAAGGATTTCGACCCCGGCCAGGCCATCGGCACCAAGGATGTAGTGTCCAAGGTGCAGCAGGCGCTGGCCAAGCTGGGCTTCGATGTCGGCACGCCCGATGGCCTGGCGGGCCCCAAGACCGCCGAAGCCATCAAGGCGTTCGAGAGCGGCACCGGCATGGCCCCGAGCGGCAAAATCAATCCTCGTTTGCTGGCAGTGTTAGGCAGCCAGCCGGTCTAGACCCAAAAAAATCTGCCGGCGTGTTCTTTTCTTGCCAAGGTTTAGGCACTGCTAACCCGAGCGGACATATTGTTGTCGTGGCCTGCACTCAAAAGGGGGTGCGGGCCACAAGTCTATTGAACGGAACCCACGGTCTTGCAGGTCTATCTGCCGATCGCCGAGCTATCGATGAACCTCTTTTTCCTTATAGGGATCGGGGGGGCAGTCGGATTCCTGTCGGGTTTGTTCGGCGTGGGCGGCGGGTTTCTGCTGACGCCGCTGCTGATTTTCTCCGGCGTTCCCGCGCCGGTTGCGGTGGCTTCAGTCACCGGCCAGGTGGTTGCGGCCTCCACCTCGGGGGCGCTTAGCCACTACCGGCGCGGCGGGATCGACCTGCATCTGGCGTTGTATCTTGTGCTGTCGGGCATTCTGGGCGCGTTCGGGGGTGTCGCGGCCTTTGCGATCTTGCGCGATGCCGGGCAACTCGACCTTGTCATTTCGGTCGGTTTCCTGGTTTTGCTGGGCTTTGTGGGCACACTGATGCTCAACGAGGCGATCCGTGCCATCATCAAGCAGCGCCGTGGCGTGGTGGTGCGCGAGCGGCTGCCTAACCAGCACAATTGGATGCATCGCCTGCCAATGCGGGTGCGGTTCAAGAAAAGCCGGCTCTATATCAGTGTCTTGCCGGTGCTGATTATCGGATTGTTCATTGGCTTTGTCGGCTCGCTCCTGGGTATTGGCGGCGGCTTCATCATGGTGCCGGCGCTGGTATATCTGCTGCGGGTGCCGGGTAATGTGGTGATCGGCACATCGCTGGCACAGGTGGTGGCCATGATGGCGGCGACCACGATCCTGCATGCGGTGCAAAGCCAAAGCGTTGATATCATGCTGGCTTTTTGCCTGATGGTGGGCGGCACGGCGGGGGCGCAGTTTGGTGCGTCGGCCGGCAAGCATTTGCGCGGCGAGCAATTGCGGGGGCTGTTGGCCATATTGGTGCTGGCCGTTGCGATCCGCTTCGGGCTGTCGCTGATCTTGGCGCCGGCCGATCCGTTCAGCATGGCCGTGCTGGGTGGTGCGCGATGAAATGGTGGCTTGCCCTCATGCTGGCAGTTTTGCTGGCCGGCACGGCGCGGGGCGAGCGGCTGGTGTCGCAATTGTCCAATGACAGCGTCGAGATCACCTCGAGCTTTGATGGCGAGCGGATGAATTTTTTCGGCACGATCATGCCGGATGCGGGATCCGAGCAGCAGTTCGTGACCGGGCCATTCCATGTGGTAGTGGTTGTTTTGGGGCCGACGCAGAACCGGGTGGCGCGGCAGATGACCAATAATTTCGGTGTCTGGCTCAATACCGACCAGGTCGAATTCGACAATTTCCCGAGCTATTTCCAGGTGTTATCGAGCGCAAGGCTGCGCGACATCACCGACATCACGACGCTGACCACGGAGTATATTTTGCCGGAGGCGCATACGCTGGTGGCCAATGATGCGGGCTGGTGGAAGACCGCGGTGTTTGGACGCGAGCTGGTGCGGCTGATGACCGAACAGGGGCTGTTCGGCGTCAATGAAGGCGGCGTCAACTTCCTGTCGGAGAACTTTTATTCGGCCCGGCTGACCCTGCCCAGCAATGCGCCGCCGGGGCCCTATCTTGCTTTGACCTATGTGTTCAAGGACGGCCAGGTGATTGCGCGGAAGTCGGAAGGTTTTGCGGTGCGCAAGATCGGGTTTGAGCGGTTTCTGGCGATGTCAGCGGTGCAACAGCCGCTGCTTTATGGGCTGGTCTGCGTGGTTCTGGCGCTGTTTACCGGCTGGCTGGGCGGTGTTTTATTCAAGCGTTAGAATAGGTTAGCCGCGCACCAGGCGCTTGGGACTGACCGGATAGGTCCGGTCCTTGCCAAGCATGGTCACTTCAAGTGCGGGCCAATGCAGCAGGCCGATAAAGGGCGGGGACAAGATGTTGATCGAGCCGGTCGAGCTGCCATAGGCGGGCAGGATCATCAGACGATTGTCGTGCACGAAGCAGGGACGGCGAGTGGAGCGGCCGGCCATGAAGATATGGGCGGCGGGGTGTAAGTGTCCGGCGACGAGGCCGGAAGCACCGCGCCGCGGCTCGTGCAGGAAGGTCAAACCGGCGCATTCGACCATGGGCAGACAGCGGCCGCCCAGCGCGTGCGGGCAAGGATCGTGATTACCGGAAAGCCAGAACCAATCGGCCATATCGGTTAGCATATCGAGGCGCGCACGATCGGTTTCGGTGAGGGTTGTGCTAACCTCGTCGCGGTGGAAGCTGTCGCCCAGACTGATAAGGCGCTGCGCACCGGTGCGGCGCAGATCCGCTTCGAGCCGCGCCAGGGTCAGCCCAGTGTCGTAGGGGGGCAGCAACTGGCCGGCGCGGGCAAAACTGCTCATCTTTTCCAGATGCAGATCGGCGACGAGCAAAGTCGCCTCGGCGCGCCAATAGAGGGCGCCGGAGGGGAGCGGTTCGAAATTGTGTCCGGCAAAGCGCAGCAACGGGGTCTCCGTTATCTGTGCCTGGTATAGCGGCTGGCTCACGATTGGCCGAGGGCCTCGCGCATCAATTCATCTGCGGCGTCAGCCATAGCCGATTCGCGGCCTTCACCAAAAATCGGTTCGCGGCCGATATCGAGCATGAGGGGGACGGCGAGCGGGGAGATGTGATCGAGCGGCTGGTGGACCACGTGGTTGCGGATGCGCGCCAGCATGTCGCCCAGCCGTTCGATATCGAGCAGGCCACGGGCGGCGTCGCGGCGAGTGGCCTGGATCAGGATGTGGTCGGGCTCGTGCTGGTAAAGCACGTCATAGATCAGGTCGCTGCTCATGGTGATCTGGCGGCCGGTCTTTTCCTTGCCGGGGTGACGGCGCTCGATGAGGCCGGCAATGATGGCGCAGTTGCGGAAGGTGCGTTTCATCAGGGCCGATTCATCGAGCCAGTCTTCCAGATCATCCCCCAGCATGTCTTGTGAGAAGAGTTCATCGAGGACAAGGCGGCCGGTCTTGATCAGGGCGGAGAGATCGCCCAGGCCCCAGATGGCGAGGGCATATTCGGATGCGACGAAACCCAGCGGACGGGCGCGGGCGCGTTCGAGGCGGCGGGTGAGCAGCATGCCCAGGGTCTGGTGCGCCAATCGACCCTCGAAGGGATAGCAGACCATGAAATTCTGCGTGCCACGCGGGAAAGTTTCGACGAGCAGGCTATCGCGGCGGGGCAGCACCGAGACATCGCGCTGCAGGCGCAGCCAATCGCTGACCTGATCGGGCAAGACGCTCCAGCTTTGGGGACTATCGAGCATGCGGCGAACACGATCGGCCAGATAGGTCGAGAGCGGGAATTTGCCACCCATATAGGAGGGAATTTTGGGATTGGCGGCCTGGGCGCGGCTGACGAAAGCCTCATTATCCTTCATGCCCTCGAAGGCGACGATTTCCCCGCCGAACATGAAGGTATCGCCCGGCAGTAATGCGCCGAAGAAATATTCCTCCATTTCGCCCAATACGCGCCCGCCGGCGCCAATGGGGCTATTGGTCTGCCCCTTTTTGAACCCCCTGCCCCGCACGAGCCGCACCCGCACCATGGGCTCTTCGATAATGGTGCCGATATTGAGCCGGTATTGCTGGGCGACCTGCGGATTGGCGATGCGCCATAGGCCGTCTTCGGTGCGCTTGAGGCGGGCATAGCGCTCATAGGCGCGCAGGGCATAGCCGCCGGTGGCGACGAAATCGAGGATGCGATCGAATTGGGGGCGCGGCAGGGCGCGATAGGGCCAGGCATGGCTGATTTCGGCGAAGATATCGTCGGCAGCAAACGGCGCGGCGCAGGCCATGCCCAGAATGTGCTGGGCCAGGACATCGTAGCCGCCCGAGACCGGGTCTTCGCTATCCTGATGGCTTTCAGCGACGGCCTCGACGGCGGCTTCGCATTCGAGCACTTCGAAGCGATTGGAGGGCACCAGCACGGCCTTGGATGGCTCATCAAGCCGGTGATTGGCGCGTCCAATGCGTTGCAGCATGCGCGAGCTGCCCTTGGGCGCGCCGACCTGGACGACGAGATCGACATCGCCCCAGTCAATGCCCAGATCGAGGGTTGAAGTGCAGACCACCGCCTTGAGCGCGCCCGAGACCATGGCGCTTTCCACCTTGCGGCGCTGTTCGACCGAGAGGGAGCCGTGATGGAGGGCAATGGGCAGCAGGTCGTCATTGATGGCCCAGAGGCCCTGAAACAGCATTTCGGCCTGGCTGCGTGTATTGACGAAAAGCAGCGTGGTGCGGTGCTGCTTGATGGTCTCGTAGAGATCGCGATGGGCATAATTGGCCGAATGGCCGGCCCAGGGCAGGCGCTGTTCGGTCTCAAGGATCGAGAGCACTGGCGGCGCGCCGCCGGTGGCGGTGAGCAGGTGGGTGTCGCTGTCTTGGAGGGGTTGTGCGATCCAGTCGCGCAGCAGATCCGGGCGGGCGACGGTGGCGCTGAGGGCGGTGATGCGCAGGTCTGGCGCGAGCCTGGTGATGCGGGCCAGAGCGAGGGAGAGCAATTCGCCGCGCTTAGAGGTGACCAGCGCGTGGAGCTCGTCGAGCACGATGCGGCGGAGCGAGCCGAAGAACAGTTCGGCATGGGGATGGCTGATCAAGAGGGCCAATTGCTCGGGCGTGGTCAGCAGAATATGGGGCGGATTGGAGCGCTGGCGGGCGCGGCGGGATTGGGGAGTGTCGCCGGTGCGGGTCTCGACTTTGATCGTGAGGCCCATCTCCGCGATGGGGGTGGCGAGGTTGCGCTGCACGTCGACGGCCAGCGCCTTGAGCGGGGAGATGTAGAGAGTGTGGAGGCCCTCGAACTTGCCATCCACCAGATCGGTCAGGGTGGGGAGGAAACCGGCCAGGGTCTTGCCGGCGCCGGTGGGGGCGATGAGGAGCGCCGAGGCATTGGCGTTCCAGCTGGCGAGAACGTCGAGCTGGTGGGCGCGGGGATGCCAGCCCTTGGCGACGAACCAATTGGCGATGATGGGCGGAAGAATTGGGGTCACGGTGTGCCTGTCCCTGGATCAAGAGGCGCTTGAGCCACACCAAGGCTGCGCACGGTTTCGCCTCGCCCCTCATGGGAGAGGCCGCCGCTTTGCGGCGGGTGAGGGGTGCGATGCTGCAACACTTTATAATCCACCAGCATCGCACCCCTCACCCTGGCCCTCTCCCCTGAGGGGCGAGGGGACGATGGAACCTGGAACGCCGGCGTGCCGTCTGACGCTAGGCCGGGAATATCGAGCGCGATGGAGCCGCGGCACTCCACCCTAGCCCTCCCCTCAAGGGGGAGAGGGGATCGTGTGCGTGGCGGGACTGTGCGCAAGCCGCAACCGCAAAGACCGGGTGGGGTGGCTCGGGACGGCGTTATCAAGGCAACCCCTTCTGCAAATCACAAAAGAGCCTATATGATCGCCAATTAACTCAATAGAGTATGTGAGGGTTCAGCGATGAGCGAGCAATATGAGAGCCAGCCGCGCCAGCGCAGCGGCATCGAGCGTCTGTTGGGCGAGCGGCCGGGCGGGCTGGTTATCCGGCTAGTGGTGTTGTCGCTGATCGTGGGCTTTGTCATGGCGGTGCTGGGCTTTGATGCCCGCGATGTCGTGCAGGGCGCAGTGCGGCTGGTGGAAGACGCCTTGCGGGATGGCACGGGCGTGCTGGCCAATCTGGTCAGCTATACGCTGGCGGGTGCGGCGCTGGTGGTGCCGATCTGGATCGTGCTGCGCCTGCTCAAGGGGCGCTGATGGGTCCCGGCCGGCTCAAACTCACCCCGCAGCAGGCGCTGTCGCGGCTGGTGCCGCATATTCTGGAAATGGAAAGCCTCGCCCACAAACGCATCGCCATCGGACTGGCGGGCGGGCCGGGCACCGGCAAATCGACATTGGCGGCAGAGCTGGTGACCATGCTCAATGCCACCCATCCGGGCAGCGCCGCTTTGGTGCCGATGGATGGGTTCCATATGCGCCATGCCAAGCTCGAGGCCATGGGGCAGACCGACTACAAAGGCGCGCCGCATACCTTTGAAGGCGCGGACTTCGTCACTTTCCTGCATCATCTCAAAACGGCCACGGGCGTGGTCAGCGGGCCGGGCTATTCGCGCAAAATCGAGGATGTGGTGGAGGATGCCTTTGCCGTGCAGCCCGAGGTGCGGGTGCTGGTGGTGGAGGGCAATTATCTGCTGCTGAGCGAGGGGCCATTTGCCGGCGTCAGGCCGCTGCTCGATTATGCAGTATTTATCGATGTGCCACGCGAGCTGGTGCGCCAGCGGCTGATGAAGCGGCATGGCGAGGAGGGCCTGTTTACGCCCGAACGCAATGCGGCGCATATCGAGCGCAATGATTTGCCGAACTACGATCTGGTGAGCGCGAGCCAGGACCGGGCGGATGTGGTGATCGAACTGGCGGTGGAACGGTGAGCATGGGCAAGACGCTGGTTCTGGCGCTGGCGATACTTTGGGGCGCCGCTGCCGTGGCGGGCGCGATCGTACTGCGGCCAACGGGGTTCGGGCAGTGCGTGGACATTGTGGGTGAAGACATTGCCCGCAGCGCCAGCCCGGGGGCAACGCTCGATCCGCTGGATGTGGAAGCGGAGGCGGCGCGGGTCTGTGCGGGGGCGGTGGGATAGGTTTAGCCGCGATCTGCCTCTCTCCCCCTTGAGGGGCAGTGCTATCGCATATGCACCGATCCACATACTCTATCGTCCCCTCGCCCCTCAGGGGAGAGGCCAGGGTGAGGGGTGCGATGCTGGATACATCGCATTTGTTGCAGCGTCGCCCCCCTCACCCGGCGCTGCGCGCCGACCTCTCCTCTGAGGCGAGGTGAGCCATCGCGGCTCTCCAACACAAGACTTGGTCGATTAGCCCTTAAAGCCTGACCTTACCCTTGGCCCAATCGGCCGTCTTGCTGCCGACCAGCTGGCTGATATTGGTTTTGCCTTCAGCGCGGATGGCGGCGACGAGACCGCGCTTGATGCGGTCGAGCAGATCAAGACCACCAAAGACCATGGCCGAATAGAGCTGGATGGCGTCGGCGCCGGCTTCGAATTTGGCGAGGGCCGATTGCGGAGAGTGAATGCCGCCGACGCCAATGATGGGCATTGTACCGATGCGTAGGCGCATCTGGGCGAGGCGCTGGGTGGACAGCTCGAACAGCGGCTTGCCGGAGAGGCCGCCGGTTTCGCCGGCGTTTTCGAGGCCGGCAATGGCATCGCGCGTCACGGTGGTGTTGGAGACGATCAGGCCATCGAGATCGGTGGCGAGCACGACCTTGGCGATGGCGTCGAGTTCCTTTTGGTCCAGATCCGGCGCGATTTTGAGGAAGACCGGCACGCGGGTTTTGGCCTTGGCGCGGGCATCGAGCACTTCGCCGAGCAGGCGGCGCAAAGCCTCGTCGGATTGCAGGTTGCGCAGGCCGGGCGTGTTGGGCGAGGAGATATTGACGGTCAGGTAATCGGCCAGATCGGCGAAGCGTTTGACGCCCAGCACATAGTCGGCAACGAAATCTGTGCTGTCCTTGTTGGCGCCGATATTGACGCCGAGCGCGGCGGGGACGCGCAGGCCCTTGAGGCGGGCAAAAGCTGCATCATGGCCTTCATTGTTGAAGCCCATGCGGTTGATGACGCCATCGGCTCCCGGCACGCGGAACAGGCGCGGCTTGGGGTTGCCGGTTTGCGGGCGCGGGGTGACCGTGCCGATTTCCACCATGCCAAAGCCCAGCAAGGCCAGGGGACGGGGCACTTCGGCATTCTTGTCGAAGCCGGCGGCCATGCCGATAGGGTTTTTGAGCTCGATGCCGCAGAGCGTGGTGGCCAGTTCGGGCGCTTCGGCATGGGCCTGTTCGGGGGCAAGGCCCAGGCGTAGCGCCGTGATGGTGGCGCGATGGGCGGTTTCGGCATCCATCTTGAGCAGGGTCTGCTGGGTGAGACCCGAGACGGCAGGCAGGCGCAGCAAAGGCGAGAGGGCAGAAAAGATCATCGAACGGCCTCGGGCAAAGTGCAGGAGCCGTCGGCGGCGACATCAACCTTTGCCTCAAAGGCAATGGCGGAGGCAGGCAGCGGGCCGCCATAGAGATGGGGGAAGAGCGCGCCGCCGCGCGAGGCCTCCCAGACCAGGTTCTCGCCCAGACCGGCAGTGCGGACACCCAGAATGACCAGACCCGATTGGCCGGCAAAGTGCAGGCGCAGGGTTTCGGCCAATTGGGTGGCGGTGGAAAAATGGATATAGCCATCGGCAGCGTCGATGGGCATGCCGGCAAAGGCAGAGGCGTGGCGCGCGGGGGCGTAAGCGGCCTCGGTGGCGATTTTGTAGATCAAATCTGGCGTGGTCATGGGCCGCGACCCTAATGGGCTCGCCTGCGGCGGGCAAGACGGATTGGGGCGGGCTTTACAAGGGGGAAGGAGAGGAATAGGCTTAGGATTAATTTCCACGGATAAGACATATTTCCTGAAGCAGGACGCTGCCATGCTTTCACACAGGGCCATCTGGGACGGCATTGACGCGCTGGCGCGCCGGCACGGCCATTCGGTGTCGGCGCTGGCCAGGCTTGCCGGGCTCGATGCCACGGCCTTCAATGTCTCCAAACGCATCAGCAAGGATGGCCGGGAGCGCTGGCCTTCGACCGAGAGCATCTCCAAAATCCTGGAAGCAACGGGGGAAGGCTTTGACAGCTTTCTGAGCGGCACCGGCGCGTTTTTCCAGGGGGGGCAGCCATCGGGCAATCCCACCGTGCCGCTGCTGGGCCTGGCGCAGGCGGGCTCGGGCGGGTTTTTCGACAGTGCGGGGTTTCCGGCGGGACAGGGCTGGGATGAAATCGCCCTGCCCTCTTCGGGCGAAGCGGGCATTTATGCGCTCGAAGTGCAGGGCGATTCGATGGAGCCGCTGTATCGGGAAGGCGACCGGATCGTGGTGTCGCCCACCGAACAGGTGCGGCGCGGCGATCGCGTGGTGGTCAAGACACGGGATGGCGAAGTCATGGCCAAGATCCTGGCGCGACAGACGGCCAAGCAGATCGAGCTGCATTCGCTCAACCCGGCCTATGAGCCGCGGCTGATCGAAATGAGCGATGTGGAATGGATTGCCAGGATCATCTGGGCCAGCCAATGAAGATCGCGGCGGCGAAGGCAGCGGACAAAGCCGATTGGGCGGAACTGCGCCAGGCGCTTTGGCCAAGCAATGAGGCCGGCGCACATGAGGCCGATATCGCGGCGTTGCTGGCGGCGCCCGGGAACAATATCAACCTGATCGCCCGCCTGCCGGATGACCGAGCGGTGGGACTGGCAGAGGCCAGCTTGCGGCACGACTATGTCGAAGGGTGCAAAACCTCGCCGGTGGCGTTTCTTGAGGGCATCTATGTGGCGCCGGACTGCCGCCGCCTTGGGATTGCCCGGGGGCTGGTGGCGGCAGTGGAGGATTGGGGGCGCGCGCAAGGCTGCAGCGAATTTGCCTCGGATGCGGCGCTGGACAATCTGGAAAGCCACCAGATGCATGGCGCCCTGGGCTTTAGCGAAACCCGGCGCGTGGTTTATTTCCGCAAGGTGCTGGGGCCATAACGGACGCAATCGGGTGCCGCCGACGCGACTGCGGCAAGAGCGATATTCTCGTCCAGGTTGGCCCGGCTGCATTGCACAGACCCGCCGCAAGGCAAGGTCAAAGGCATCCGCTTTGACACGCTGGGTGCCATTTGCCGGTATCTGGAGTGCCAGCCGGGCGACATTCTCGAACATGACGGCGAGGCTGTGGAGGCCGCCGACTAGGCATCCTGCCGGCGCCGGCGGGGTATTGATGCGGCGCGTGATCCCGTAGTCCACGCGCCGCATTTTGGTGCTTGCTGCCCGGCCGGCCGCTAGCCCTTGAGCATTTTTCCCGCCAGGGCGTCAGCGATCAGCTTGCGGGTTTCGGCGACGCCGAACAGGGCGATGAAGGAGCCGAAGCGGGGCCCCTGGTCTTCGCCGAGCAGCACCTGGTAGATCGCCTTGAACCAATCGCGCAGCGGCTCGAACTTGTGGGCATTGCCGATGGCGTAGACGAGGTCCTGCAGCGCGGCGCCGTCGGTGGAGCCTTCATAGGCGGCGAGCTGATCGTGCAGGTCCTGCAGGGCTGCACGTTCCTGATCACTGGGGGCGCGATAGACCTTGTTCGGCTTTACCTTGTCGTTGAAATAGCGCACCGCATAGGCGGCCAGGCGATCGATCTCGGGATGGGTCTGGGCCGTGGCGCCATGCAGGTAGCGCGAGATGAAGCCCCAGAGCACCTTGGTGTCCTGCGCATTGGCCGTAGCCACGAGATTAAGCAGCAACGCGAAGCTGAGCGGCACTTCGGGGTTTGGCACATTGCCGTAATGGACGTGGAAGGCCGGGTTTTCGATACGGGCGGCGACGTCCTGGCCCTGGTAGGCGGACAGGTAGCTATAATATTCGTCGACGGCACGCGGAATGACATCGAAATGCAGCCGCTTGGCGGTGCGGGGCTTCTGGAACATATAGAGCCCCAGGCTCTCATTGCCCGCGTAAGTCAGCCATTCGTCGATGGTCAGGCCGTTGCCCTTGGACTTGGAAATCTTTTGCCCTTCGGAATCGAGGAACAGCTCGAACACATAGTGTTCGGGCGCCCTGCCGCCGAGGATTTCGCAAATCTTGTCATAGACATGGGCGTTGGTCTGGTGGTCCTTGCCGAACATTTCGAAATCCACGCCGAGGGCGGCCCAGCGCATGCCGAAATCGGGCTTCCACTGCATCTTCACATGGCCGCCGGTGACCGGAACGGTGGTGTCGCGGCCATCTTCATCGGCAAAGGTGATGGTGCCGTTGACGGCATCGACTTCCTTCATGGGCACATAGAGCACGCGGCCGGAAATCGGGGAGATTGGCAGGAAGGGCGAATAGGTCGCCTGCCGCTCGGCACCCAAAGTGGGGAGCATAACTGCCATGATGTCGTCATAGCGTTCGGCAGCGCGGCGGAGCACGGCGTCGAACTTGCCGGAGCGATAATAATCGGTGGCGCTGGCGAATTCGTAATCGAAGCCGAAGGTGTCGAGGAACCGGCGCAGCATGGCGTTGTTGTGGTCACCGAAGCTGGCATATTCATTGGTCCAGGGATCGGGCACGGCGCTGAGCGGCTTTTGCAGATGCGGCTCCATGGCCTCCTTGGAGGGCACATTGTCCGGGATCTTGCGCATGCCATCGAGGTCATCGGAGAAGCAGATGAGCCGGGTCGGGATCTGATCGCGCGTCAGCAGGCGAAAGGCCGTGCGCACCATGGTGGTGCGGGCCACTTCACCAAAGGTGCCGATATGGGGCAGGCCCGAGGGGCCATAGCCGGTTTCGAACACGGCCTCGCCCTTGCCGGTTTTCTCCAGCCGGGCCACCAGTTTTTTGGCTTCCTCAAACGGCCAGGCACGGGCAGTTTGGGCAGCGTCGAAAAACGCAGGATCGAGTGGGGGCAAAGGAGCGGGCGACAAGGAACCAGCCTTTCGGTACTTTATGGGAGGCGGGAGGTGTGTTGCATTCCCGCACGCCTGCGTCAATCTCGCTGGTGCCCTGCTTGCCATGAGCGGGGCGCCTGCCTAGCTATCGGCAACAACACGCCAGAACGGAAAACGCGATGACCCTTGCTGCCCATGATGCCCTGATCCACCTGATGATCGTCGCCGCTTCATCGGACAGCGCGATGACCGAAAAGGAATTGCTGCGCATCCAGGCATTGGTGGGCCGCTTGCCGGTGTTTGATGGATTCGACAAGGCAAGGCTGACCGCCGTGGCCAATGCCTGCGCCGATACGCTCAATGGACCGGGCGGGCTGGACAAGGTGCTGGACGACGCTATCGCGGCATTGCCGCACAAACTGCAGGACACCGCCTATGCCGTGGCGGTGGAAGTAACGGCGGTCGATCTGCATCTGGAGCAGGAGGAATTGCGGTTCCTTGAAATGCTGCGGGACAGGCTGGATCTGGACCGGCTGACGACAGCGGCAATCGAAGCGGCGGCACGGGCGCGGCACCGCCGGATGCCGGTTTAGGTCCTCTCTCCACTCCTGGAACTGGATCGATTCCCGGGACTGGATCGAGTCACGATCACAGAACAGTCCCTCCCCCTATCAGGGGGAGGCCAGGAGGGGTATCCCCGCTAATAAAACCCCACGGGAAACCAGCGAAGATATAGCTCGTCGAGCGTCCCGTTATCCTTGAGCTTGATCAAGGCCCAGTCGATGGCGTGGCGCACCGCGTCATTGCCGGCGGGGACGGCGATGGAGAGGCCTTCCCCGAACAGTGCCGGACGGAAATAGGCGTCGCCGGCAAAGCCGCAGCAGTCGAGATTTTCATTGAGCCAGAAGGACGCCCGCATGGCGTCGCCGAAGAAGAGGCCGGCGGCGCGGTTTTGCACGGCGGCCAGGGCTTCGACTTCATTGGCGAAGGGGGCGATATTGGCCTCGGGCAGATAGCGTTTCACGAAGGTTTCGTGGGCGCTGCCGGCGCGGACCGCGATGGTTTTGCCGGCGAGGGCTGAGGCATCGAAGGTGGCAATATCGGCGGCGCGGGTGACGAAGCGGCCGGGCAGCGCCAGATAGGTGGCGGAAAAGTCGAAGCGCTTGCCGTTTTCATCGGACATGTCGAGCCCGGCGATCAGGGCATCGCCCTGGCTATCGGCCAGCGCATCGGCGGCCTGTTCCCAAGGCCAGGCCTGAATGGTGCAGGCGACATTGACCTCGGTGCAGATGCGGCGGGCCAGATCGACATTGAAGCCGATCAATTCGCCTCCGGCATCGCGGAAATTAAAGGGCGGGAAATCGGTGGTGGTGAGGAAGCGGATGGCCGGCACGGGGGAGAGGCTGGGCAGGATTTCGCGGGCGCTGGGATCGCTATGATAGGGGAGGGATTGGGCCAGGGCTGGGGTGGCGAGGAGGGCGAGCAACAGGGCTAGGAGTGTGCGGCCCCGCCCCCTCCCAGCCTCCCCCATCAAGGGCGAGGTGCCGTTCCGTGGCTGTGACTGAATCCAGCCCAAAATCACACGCTTCAGCAATGGTAACCTGGACGGCATTGCGGCACGACCTCGTGGTTCGACAGGCTCACCATGAGGTCTAGTCGTGAACATTTCAGACCTGATCGAGGCCATACATCAGGTCGGCAATCAGATCATCGCTGGATTCGAGGCCGACCGAGAGGCGCACCAGGCCCGGGGTGACGCCGGTTTCCAAGCGCACGTCCTCGGTGAGGCGCGCATGGGTGGTGGTGCGCGGGTGGGTGATCAGCGATTTGGCATCGCCCAGATTGTTGGAAATCAGGATCACCGCCAGGCTATCGCAGAAGGCGAAGGCGGCGTCCTGGCCGCCCTTGACGTCGATGGCGAGGAGGGTCGAGCCGCGCGCCATCTGGCGCTTGGCGAGGTCATATTGCTGGTGGCTGGGGTGATGCGGATAGATGACGCGCTCGACCTTGGGATGGCTGGCCAGGGCGGCAGCCACCTTCTCGGCGCTGTCGGTCATCCGCTCGACGCGCAGGGCATAGGTTTCGAGGCCCTTGAGCAGTATCCAGGCGTTGAAGGCGCTGAGGGTGGCGCCGGTCTGGCGCAGGAACATGTGCACGTCGCCCTCGATCAGGGCCTTGGAGCCCAACACGATGCCGCCCAGCACCCGGCCCTGCCCGTCGATATGCTTGGTGGCCGAATAGGTGACGAGATCGGCGCCCAGCTCGAGCGGCTTCTGGTAGAGGGCGGTGGAAAAGACATTGTCGACGATGAGCTTGGCGCCATGGGCATGGGCGATCTCGGCGACGGCCTTGATGTCGACCAGTTCGAGCGTCGGATTGGTCGGGGTTTCGATGAACACAACCTTGGTATTGGGCTGCAGGGCGCGGGCGAAATTCTGCGGGTCGCGGCCATCGACCAGGGTGGAAGCCACGCCGAAGCGCGGCGCATAATCTTCCACCACATAGCGGCAGCCGCCGAACAGGGCCTGGGCGGCCACGATATGGTCCCCTGCCCGCACCTGGCTCATTACCGCATTGGTGACAGCGGCCATGCCCGAGGCGAAAGCACGGCCGGCCTCTGCCCCTTCGAGCAGCGCCATGCGCTGCTGGAACATGTCGACGGTTGGGTTGGCGAAGCGCGAATAATTGTGGCCGCCGGGTATCTTGCCCTGGAACAACAGTTCGGCATGTTCGGAGCTGGGATAGGAATAGCCCGAATTGAGGAAAATGGCCTCGCTGGTTTCGTTGAAACCGGTGCGCATGCCGCCGCCATGGACCAGCTGGGTTTGCGGCGACAAGCGGGCCGGATCGAGCAGCGGATTGTTCGTCTTGGACATGACGGCACTTTCAACAAAAAACCGGCACACGAAGGTGGCCGGTTGAAAACGGTCTTTAGCAATTTCTTTAAAGTGGCTGCAACCGACCGGCCAAATCACCACTGGGCTGTGATCTAAGGCCAATTGCCTGTTGGCGTCAATTGCAGGGATTGGTAGGGACTAAGCCCTCGATACGCATGCGAAGGTAACATGGACAAGCAGCAGGCCTGGCCGCGGGGCGTGTTTCCGGCGCGATTGATCGAAAAGCTGGCCCATGAAGGCGCGATCATCGCTGCGCGCCCCTTCGATCACGATCAGGTGCAGCCGGCGAGCCTGGACCTGCGATTGGGCGATGTGGCCTATCGCGTGCGCTCCAGCTTCCTGCCCGGCCCCAGCCATTCGGTGGCCGAACGGATCGAAGCGCTCAAGCTGCATGAAATTGACCTCAAGAACGGCGCGGTGCTGGAGCGCGGCTGCGTCTATCTGGTGCCGTTGCAGGAGAGCCTTGATCTGCCGGACGCTGTCAGCGCCTCGGCCAATCCCAAAAGTTCGACCGGGCGGCTCGATGTGTTCACCCGCGTCATCGGCGATCGGGCGCGCGGATTCGATCAGATGCCCGAGGGCTATAAGGGCCCGCTTTATCTCGAAGTCAGCCCGCGCACCTTCCCGGTGCTGGTGCGGACCGGATCGCGGCTGAGCCAGATGCGGTTCCGCTCGGGCGATACGCGGCTGTCTATCGCCGAACACCGGGCGCTGCACGATTCCGACACTTTGGTGTTTGGCGGCCATTATCCGGTTGGAGAAGGCATTGCGCTGTCCATCGACCTCAAGGGCGATGGGCGCAATGGGCTGATTGGGTTCCGCTCCAAGCGGCATACGGCGGTGGTCGATGTCGACAAGAAGGCGGCGCTGGACGTGCTGGATTTCTGGGAGCCGCTGACCAATCGCGGACGGGAGGAGCTGATCCTCGACCCGGATGAATTCTACATTCTGGTGAGCGACGAGGCGGTGCATGTGCCCCCCAGCCATGCCGCCGAAATGGTGCCGTTCGATCCGCTGGTGGGCGAATTCCGCGTGCATTATGCGGGCTTTTTCGACCCCGGATTCGGGCATTCGCCGGCGGGGGGTAGCGGCAGCCGGGCGGTGCTCGAAGTGCGCAGCCGCGAAGTGCCGTTCCTGCTGGGGCATGGGCAGACCATCGGCCGGCTGATCTACGAGACGCTGGCGGAAGCGCCGGACCGGCTCTATGGCACGGCCTTGGGGTCGAACTATCAGGCGCAGACGCTCAAGCTGTCCAAGCATTTCAAGCCTTATACGCCGTAAGCCATCACACCCACCGCGTTTCCCTCGGGCTTGACCCGAGGGCCATTCTCGACTCGGCGCTGGCCGGGAGAGGTCCTCGGGTCGAGCCCGAGGAAGATGCGGTGTGGGGGGAGGCCTTGGGGTAAAACAGGCGCCCTTCCTGATTGCAAAGGAGCCATGCCGAAATGGGGCATGGACAGAAGGCGGGATCGGGCCTACATCGCCAATATAAGTAGCATGCTACATTGTATTGGTCTACATAATGGCTCCGAACTCTAATCTGCTGCGCATCATCGGCCGGGTGGGCCGGGAATTGAGCACGGGCTTTGATGCCCAGCTCAAGGGCCTGGGGCTGACCTCGGCGCGGGCGCGTGTGCTGTTGCAATTGGTGCGCAGCCCCGAGGGGGTGAGCCAGGCGGCGGTGACCGAATTTCTGGGCGTCGAGCATCCGACGGCGGTGCGGATATTGGATGGGCTGGAAAGCCTGGGCCATGTCAGGCGCGAGCCGGCGCCGCATGACCGCCGCGCCAAGCTGATCATGCTGACCGATGCCGGGCGGCCGCTGGCCGAGCAGGTTGGGATGCTGACCGACGGGCTCAATGCGCAATTGCTGGATGGGCTGAGCGCCGAGGACATCGCAACCACCAGCCGGATTTTGACGACATTGCTGGAGCGCATCGAGGCACTGAAGCCACCGGTCAGCGACGCGCTCGAGGAGCAGGTGCCGTGAACGAGCAGGCTCCAATTGCTGTCGCCCCTGCCCCCGCCCCTGCTGGCCCGCCGGGCATGGCGCCCTTTGTGCCCAAGCCGCCGCTGTGGAACATGGTCTATGTGATCAGCTCCATCGTGCTGGGCATTACCCAGGGGCTGGGGCTCAATCTGGTCACAGCGAACCTGACCGGCTTGCAGGCCTCGTTTGGCGCGACGGCGACCGAAATGGCCTGGCTGCCGACGGTTTATTTTGCCACCAACATGACCGGCACGATCGTGATGTTCAAAATCCGCAGCCAGTTCGGCATGCGGCGTTTTGCCGAGCTGGGCATCATTGTCTATGCGCTGATTGTTCTGGCGCATCTGTTTGCTCATGACCTGCAATCGGCGATCTGGGTGCGCGCTATCATGGGGATTGCTGCGGCGCCGCTGAGCACACTGGCCTTCTTCTATATGCTCGAATGGCTGCCGCCAGCCAAGAAGCTGACCATCGGGCTGTGCTTCGGCATGCTGGGCAGCTCGCTGTCGCTGCCGCTGGCCCGCATCATCTCGCCAGACCTGCTGGCCATGGGCGATTGGCAGGGGCTGTATATGGTCGAGGCCGGCCTCGCCCTGGTGAGCCTCGCCATCGTATTCCTCGTGCCGCTGGTGCCGCCGCCGCGCGCCAAGGTGTTTGACAAGGACGACATTATCAGCCTGCCACTGATGGCAGCGGGGTTCGCCTGCATAGCCATCGTGCTGGGCATGGGCCGGGTCTATTGGTGGCTCGAGGCGCCGTGGATCGGGGTGTTGCTGGCGGTGGGCATTGGCTCGCTGGTGCTGTTTTGCCTCGTCGAACTGCATCGCAAGAACCCCATTATCGACCTGCGCTGGCTGTTCGGCCGCGACATGCTGATCTTTGCCGGTTCCTTGATCGTCATCCGTCTGCTGCTGTCGGAGCAATCGGTGGGGGTGTTTGGCCTGTTCAGCGTGCTCAATCTGCAGAATGACCAGCTCATTGGCCTGTTCAGCATTGTCGGGGTGGCGACCTTTGCAGCCACGGCCGGGCTGAGCATGGTGATGAAGCCTGCGCGCGTACCGCTGTTCCACCTGACCGCGCTGGTGCTGATCGCCATTGCCGCCTGGATGGATTCCCAAAGCACGGTGCTGAGCCGGCCCGAGCAGTTCTTTGTCAGCCAGGCGCTGATCGGAATGGCCACGGGCCTGTTCCTGCCGCCGGCCATGCTGCATGGCTTTTTGCGGGCACTGGCGCGGGGACCGCAATATATCCTGTCGTTCCTCACGGTGTTCCTGACCAGCCAGACGCTGGGGGGCCTATTGGGTTCGGCCATATTCGGCAGCTTCGTGACGCTGCGCGAGCAGTTCCATTCCAATGTGATCGCGCAAGGCATCACCCTGCTCGACCCGCTGGTGGCCCAGCGCATCCAGGCCTATGGCGGCGCCTATGCCCGCGTGCTGACCGACCCGGCGCAACGCGACGCCAGGGGCCTGGCGCTGCTGGGCCAGTCGGCCACCCAGCAGGCCAATGTGCTGGCCTATAACGATCTGTTTTTCTTGATTTTCGCGGCAAGTCTGGCGGCCATCGCCGTGCTGCTCACCCATTTGGCGCTTGCCGCTTTGAGCAAGCCTGCCGCCCCGCTCCAGGCGCAACCCGCCTGATGCCGACCTGAAAGACCAAACTATGCGTATCAAAGAACTTGTTCTGTCCAAGGCGACAATTCCCGCTGTGCTGGCCGGCCTCATCGGCATCGGCGCGGTGCTTTATGCCTGGCAATTGCCGCCCTTCACCAGCAGCGTGCAAAGCACCAATAATGCCTATGTCAAAGGCCGTGTGACGCTGATTGCTCCGCAGCTGGCGGGCTATGTCGTGGCCGTGCCGGTGACCGATTACCAGAGCGTGCACAAGGGCGACGTGCTGGTGCAACTGGACGACCGCATCTATGTCCAGCAATTGGCGCAGGCCGAAGCCGCCTTGCTGCAGCAGCAGAATGCGCTGGCCAATTATGACCAGAATTATGCCTCCAAGCAGGCCAGCGTCGATCTGGCCAAGGCCCAGCTGGCCGCGGCGCAGGCCGCCCTGAGCAAGGCACAGGCCGACGCGGCCCGCACCGATTCCCTCCTCGCTTCGGGCCTGTCGCCGCAATCGACGGTGGATCAGGTGCATTCGGCACTGGCGCAGGCGCAATCGAGTGTCGACCAGGCCAGTGCCTCGGTCAGCATTGCCGAACAGAACCTGTCGCTGGTGGAAGGCGGCAAGCCGGCGCTGGAAGGCGCGGTCAAGGGTGCCGAAGCTGCAGTCGAACTGGCGCGGATCAACATTTCCAACACCAGGATCGTGGCGCCGGTCGATGGTGTATTGGGTGAAGTCGCCGCGCGCCTGGGCCAATATGTGTCGATCGGTACCCAACTGACCTCGGTGACGCCACCCCAGACCTGGGTAATCGCCAATTTCAAGGAAACCCAGCTGGCGGGAATTGTTGTGGGGCAGCCGGCTAATATCAAGGTCGATGCGCTCGGCTATGGTGCGCTGACCGGCCATATTTCGGAAATTTCGCCGGCGGCAGGCTCGGAATTCAGCGTGCTTAAGCCCGATAATGCCACCGGCAATTTCACCAAGATCGCCCAGCGCATCCCGGTGCGGATCGAGCTGGACGAAGGCCAGGACCTGGCCGCGCGGCTATTGCCGGGCATGTCGGTGGAGGTTTCGGTGGACACGGCGACGACGCTTTAGGCCTGCCCTGAAACGGGGCCTCGCGATCTCTTTACGATCGCAGGCCTTAGCAGCGGGACCGGCTTGACGGCGGCGGCGATTTCCCGCATCTAGGACGCCGTTGCGGGTGTAGCTCAATGGTAGAGCTTTTGCTTCCCAAGCAAGTGACGAGGGTTCGATTCCCTTCACCCGCTCCAGCGACCTGTCCGACTGAGCGCGCCGATCGCTTCAAGCGTTGCGGTTTACGCCTGCAATTTCGCTCACGGCTGCGCGGATGCAATCGAGCAGATAGAGCGCTGGCGACGAGAGGGTCGCATTGGCCGGAGTGGTCAAGCCTACCGGACCCAGGGTCTGTCCGGTATCTACGGGCAAGAGGCACAGATGCCCGTCATGAACATCGCCGGCGACCACGCCCTCGGAGATGATCCACACGGCCTCGGACAGGCGCAGGAAACCACGGGCGAAACTATCCGAGACCGTTTCGACCAGATGGGGCATGGCGAAATCGCCATAACTGGCCAGCAACCGTTCGACCGTCGGCAGGATGACCGCCCCGGGCGGCGGCATCAGCACCGGATATTGCCCGATCATGGACAGCGTGAAATCGGGCACCGAGAGGAGCGGATGGGCCGGACCGACGACGAAGGCGATCTTTTCGGAATAAAGGTGCTCGAAGGAGAGGCCCGCAATTTCACCGGGTTCGGCCATGCGACCGATAACCAGATCGACATCGCCCGAGCGCAGCAGTGACAGCAGATAGGCGTTGGGACCGGTGATGACGCGCACCGTCGCGGAGATACCGGACTGGGTGAAAATCTGCAGCGCCCTGGGCAGGATACGAGCCGAGGAGGTGGGCAAAGCGCCAACCTTGACGTCGATCCACACTCCCGCCCCCGTCACCGCATCCAACCCCTGCCGCAGGGCGGTGATGCTGGCCTCGGCATAGCGCAGGAACAGCTCGCCCTTGGCGGTCAGCACCAGCCCGCGGTGGCGGCGCTCGAACAGCGGCGCGCCCAGGATTGTCTCAAGCTCGGCAAGGGTCTTGGACGCCGCCGGCTGGCTGATATTGAGCAGTTCGGCCGCCCGCACCACGCTGTTCAGCCGGGCCGCCGCTATGAAACAGGTCAAATGGCGCGGCTTGACCCGCCCGTCGAGCAGTTTTGCCATATTGCGTACCTGTTCCATAAGCTGGGCCAGCGGCCTTCGCGTCAGAAGAAACATACATGATTGGTTATACCTAGACCAGCATATCTCATTTTACAGATTGCGCGACTTGGCCTTTAACAGTGGCGAGGAGACGCGAATGGCTTTTGCCCGGGTCAACGGCATACATCTGCATTACCGCCTGGCGGGCAATGCCAAAGGCTTGCCTTTGGTGCTGGCCAATTCGCTGGGTACCGATGCCCGCATCTGGGATGAGCTCATTGCGGATTTGGGCGATGGCTATCACGTCATTTCCTATGACAAGCGCGGCCACGGCCTGTCTGACGCGCCAGACGGCGAGTATCAGCTCGACGAACACATCGACGATCTGGCCGGTCTGCTGGCGTATCTGGATGTGCAGCGGGCCGTGCTGGCCGGTGTGTCGGTCGGCGGGTTGATCGCACAGGGCTTTGCGCTGCGCCATCCCCAGATTCTGGCGGGGCTGATCCTTTGCGATACGGCACCCAAGGTCGGCAGCGCCGCCATGTGGAATGACCGCATCGCCGCAGTACGCGCGGATGGGCTTGCCGCTATAGCCGAGGGCGTGATGGCGCGCTGGTTTACCGAGGATTTTCGGCGTGACCGCGCCATTGAGCTCGCCGGCTGGCGCAACATGTTCGAGCGCATGCCGGCCGCCGGCTATATCGGTACCTGCGCCACCCTGCGCGATGCCGATATCAGCGACCAGATCGGGGCAATCAATGTGCCCACGCTGGTTATCGCTGGGGCCGATGACCTGTCGACGCCACCCGATCTGGTGCGCGACACGGCAAGCCGCATTCGGGGGGCCCGTTTCGAGGTCATCGCCAATTGCGGGCACATTCCATCCATCGAACAGCCGCAAGTTTTGGCGGCAATGTTCAAACACTTCATCCAGCAGGTGGGGCATGACTGACACAACGCGTTTCGGCCAGGGCATGACGACCCGGCGCGCCGTATTGGGCGACGCCCATGTCGATCGCGCCAATGCCAATACCACCGCGTTTGACGCCGACTTCCAGGCATTCATCACCGAGGGCGCCTGGGGCTCGGTATGGTCGCGCCCCGGCCTCAGCAAGCGCGAACGCTCCATGTTGACCATCGCGCTGCTTGCCGCATTGGGGCACGATGAGGAAGTCGCCATGCATATGCGGGCGACGGTCAATACGGGCTGCTCGCCGGACGACATCAAGGAAGCACTGCTGCATGTGGCGGTCTATGCCGGCGTTCCGGCCGCCAATCGGGCGTTCAGGATCGCCAAGGAAGAACTGGCCAAACGGGAGGTTGCGCCATGAGTGACATCATCTTGCCGGGCGCCGATGGTGCGCTGTTTCCGCGCGACCGGAGCTGGCATCCACCGGCCAATACGCCGGGCTATAAAAGCACGACGTTCCGCGCCCCCCGGCACGCTTTGCTCTCGCTGGGCGCGACCGCATCCGAGCTGACCGGACCGGCCTTCGGGCATTCAAGCCTCAACCCGCTCGATAACGACTTGATCCGCAATTACAGCCAGGATGGCAGCGAAGCCATCGGCCAGCGGCTAATCGTCTATGGCCAGGTGCTCGACGAGAATGCCCGGGCTGTTCCCAATACGCTGGTCGAATTCTGGCAGGCCAATGCCGGCGGGCGCTACCGGCACAAGCGCGAGGCTTATCTCGCCCCGCTCGACCCCAATTTCGGCGGTTGCGGCCGCGCGATCACCGACGAAAATGGCTTTTACAGCTTCCGTACCGTCAAGCCGGGCGCCTATCCCTGGCCTAATGGCGGCAATGACTGGCGGCCCGCGCATATCCATTTCTCGGTGTTCGGACATGCCTTTGCCCAGCGGCTGATCACGCAGATGTATTTCGAGGGCGATCCGATGATCTGGCAATGCCCTATCGTGGGCAGCATTGCCGACAAGGCCGCCATCGACCAGTTGATCGCCCGGCTGGACCGGCACAACACGACCCCGATGGACGCGCTGGCCTATCGCTTCGATATCGTGCTGCGCGGGCGGCGCTCCACCATGTTCGAAAACAAGCTGGAGGGAAACTGATGCTGCACCCCGTTCCAGTACTCAAGGAAACGCCGTCGCAGACGGCCGGCCCCTATGTGCATATCGGGCTGACGCCCAATTTTGCCGAGATCAAGGGCATCTACGCCACCGATCCCGGCATCGCCATGCTGACGCCCGACACTGTGGGCGAGCGGATCTTAGTCTGCGGCCGGATTATCGACGGCGCCGGTGCAGCGGTGACCGATGCCGTCGTGGAAATCTGGCAGGCCGACGCCGATGGCGCCTACATTGCGCCGATGAGCCCGAACTCCAATTCGACACCCGCGTTTACCGGCTGGGGCCGCCAGCCCACCAATGCCGAGGGCATCTTCACCTTCGAGACCATCAAACCCGGTTCGGTTCCCGGTCCCGATGGCAAGCCAATGGCGCCGCATGTGGCGCTGTGGATCGTGGCGCGCGGCATCAATATCGGGCTGCAAACGCGGCTCTATTTCGAGGACGAGGCCGAGGCCAATGCGGCGGATTTCGTGCTCAACAAGATCATGAATCCACGCCGCCGCGCCACGCTGATTGCCCGCAAGGAGCCCGGCGCGGTGCCGCACTATCGGCTCGACATCCACCTGCAGGGCGAGAACGAGACCGTCTTCTTCGACGTCTAGTCATAGGGAATTCCAATGGACAAGTCCGTGGCCACCATGGCCGCAGCCATCGCCGACATTGCTGATGGCATGACGATCATGATCGGGGGCTTTGGCGGCTCGGGCGCGCCGATCGAGTTGATCCACGCGCTGATCGACCGGTTCCGCGCCACCGGCAGCCCGAAAAACCTCACCATCGTCAACAACAATGCCGGCAATGGCCGGATCGGTATCGCTGCGATGATCGATGCCGGCATGGTCGCCAAGATGGTGTGCTCGTTCCCCCGCTCGGCCGACCCGCGCGCCTTTACCGAGAAATACCTGGCCGGCGAGATCGGGCTGGAGCTGGTGCCGCAGGGCACGCTGGCCGAACGCATTCGCGCCGGTGGCGCCGGGATTCCGGCCTTCTACACCCCCACCAGCTACGGCACCGATCTGGCCAAGGGTAAGCCGACTGCCCAGTTCGATGGACGCATGTATGTGCAGGAACGCTGGCTCAAGGCTGATGCCGCCATCATCAAGGCCGAACTGGCGGACCGGCAGGGAAACCTGACCTATCGCAAGGCGGCGCGAAATTTTTCGCCACTGATGGCAGCGGCCGCTTCCGTGACCATCGTGCAGGCCACGCGCATCGTCGAGCCGGGCGCGATCGATCCGGAGGCGGTGATTACCCCCGGTATCTTCGTCAATCGCATCGTCGAAATATCGGATGCGCAGCAGGAAGAGGCGCTGATGCGCGCCGGAGTGGCCTATTGATGATGCACAAGCTCAGCAACGCGCAGATCGCCTGGCGCGCCGCGCAGGATATTACCGATGGCGCCTATGTGAATCTGGGCATCGGCTTTCCCGAAATGGTCGCCAAGTTCCAACCGCCGGACCGGCAGGCCATTTTTCACACCGAGAATGGCATCCTCAATTTCGGCGAGTCGCCGCCAGAAGGAGAGGAAGACTGGGACCTGATAAATGCCGGCAAGAAGGCGGTGACGCTCAAGCCGGGCGCGTCCTTCTTCCACCACGCCGATAGCTTCGCCATGGTGCGCGGCGGCCATCTCGATGTCGCGATCCTGGGCGCCTACGAGGTGGCAGAAACCGGCGATCTCGCCAATTGGAGCACCGGTCCCAAGGGCGTGCCGGCCGTGGGTGGCGCCATGGACCTGGTGCATGGCGCCAGGCGCGTCGCTGTGATCACCGATCACGTCACCAGGGACGGCAAGCCCAAACTGGTGAAAAACTGCACCCTGCCGCTGACCGGCGTCGCTTGCGTCAGCCGCGTCTATACCAGCCTTGCGGTCATCGACATCGAGGGCGGCCGCTTTGTGTTGCGTGAAAAGCTGCCGGGGCTGAGCCTTGATGACCTGCAGGCCGTCACCGGCGCCCAACTCGTTATTGGCGGCGCCGTCGGCGATCTCATCGTACCGGAGGTCTGACATGGCCGAAGCCTTCATCTGCGCCTATCTGCGCACTCCCATCGGCCGCTTCGGCGGCGCATTGTCGTCAGTACGGCCGGACGATCTGGGCGCCATCCCGCTGAGGGCGCTGATGGCGCAAAATAGCGGTGTCGATTGGGAAGCCGTCGATGATGTGATCTTTGGCAATGCCAATCAGGCGGGCGAGGACAATCGCAATGTCGCGCGGATGAGCCTGCTGCTGGCCGGAATGCCGGTTTCGGTGCCCGGCACGACCATCAACCGCCTCTGCGGCTCGGGCATGGATGCGGTGATCACGGCCGCCCGCGCCATCAAGGCCGGCGAGGCCGAGTTGATCATCGCGGGCGGCACGGAATCGATGAGCCGGGCGCCCTTCGTCATGCCCAAGGCCGAGAGCGCATTTTCCCGCAATGCCGAGATCTACGACACGACCATTGGCTGGCGCTTCGTCAATCCATTGATGAAGTCGCTTTATGACGTCGATTCCATGCCCGAGACCGGGGAGAATGTGGCGGCGGACTATAATATCAGCCGCGCCGATCAGGACGCCTTCGCCCTGCGCAGCCAACAGAAGGCGGTCGCTGCACAGGAGAACGGCCGGCTCGGCCGTGAGATCGTCGAGGTCAGCATCGCCCGCAAGAAGGGCGATCCGCTGATCGTCGACAAGGACGAGCATCCGCGCGCCGACACCACGATCGAGGTGCTGGCCAGGCTCGCCACACCCTTCAAAAAGGAAGGTGGCACGGTCACCGCCGGCAATGCCTCGGGCGTCAATGATGGGGCTGCGGCGCTGATTGTCGCGAGCGAGGCAGCGGCGCGCAAATATGGTCTCACCCCGCTTGCCCGTATTGCGGGTGGCGCCAGTGCCGGGGTGCCGCCACGCATCATGGGGGTGGGCCCGATCAACGCGACCCGCAAGCTCTGCGCCCGGCTCGGCATGACGCCCGCCGATTTTGATATCGTGGAGCTCAACGAGGCCTTTGCCAGCCAAGCCATCGCCGTGTTGCGCGAATTGGGAATTGCCGAGGACGCCGGGCATATCAATCCCAATGGCGGCGCTATTGCCTTGGGGCATCCATTGGGCATGTCGGGGGCGCGGTTGGCGGGAACGGCGGCGCTGGAGCTGTCGATGACCGGAAAATCCTGGGCGCTGGCCACTATGTGCATTGGCGTGGGACAGGGCATCGCCATTGCGCTGCAGAGACCGTAATCTGGGCCGAACAGCAAAACACGGGTGCCGGCTTGACCACGCTTCTTGATGCCCTGACGGGCGACAACGCCATCGCCGCCCTCCTGTCCGACCAGGCGCAGCTTAGCCACATGCTGGCCTTCGAGGCTGCACTGGCGCAGGCCGAAGCGCAGGCCGGGTTGATCGCGCCGGAAGCGGCCCGGGCCATCGAAGCCGCCATTGCCCGCTTTACGCCTGACTGGAACGATCTGGTTGCCGGCATGATCCAGGACGGCGTGGTGATCCCCGCGCTGATGCGGCAATTGCGCGGGGCCATCGGACCCCAGCACGCCGCTGCGCTGCATTTCGGGGCGACCAGCCAGGACGCCATCGACACGGCCCTGGTATTGCAGATTGCCGATGTCATCACCCTGCTCGAACAGCGTCTCAACGCGCTGCAACTGCGTCTTGCGGCAGTCGCAGCGCAGGACGGCGCCAGGCCCGCCATGGCGCATACGCGCATGCAGCAGGCGCTGACCACCACCATTGGCGACAAATTGGCCAATTGGAGCGAGCCGCTGGGCCGGCATTTGAACGCCCTGGCCCGGACCCGCCGCGAGCTGCTGGTCATCCAGCTCGGCGGCCCCGTCGGCGATCGCGCGAGCTTTGACGGCAAGGGCGATCTGGTTGCCAAATATCTCGCCCAGAGGCTCGACCTCGGCGTCGCTCCCTCCTGGCATGCCATGCGCGATCCCATCGTCGCCTTCGGTTCGCTACTGTCGTTGATCAGCGGCACGCTGGGCAAGATGGGCATGGATATCGCGCTGATGGCGCAGACCGAAATTGGCGAAGTGCGGCTGACTGCCGGCGGCCAATCCTCCGCCATGGCGCATAAATCCAACCCGGTGAAGGCCGAACTCCTCGTCGCCCTCGCCCGCTACAATGCCGGCCTCGCCGGCACACTGCAGCAGGCCATGGTGCACGAAAACGAACGCTCCGGCGCCGCCTGGACGCTGGAGTGGCTGACCCTGCCCAAGATGATGACCACCAGCGGCGCCAGCCTGCGCATCGCCGACGAGTTGCTGGCCCAGATCAGCTTTGGCTGATTGCGATTTTACGGAGACCTCATGGTGAGCCTGTCTAACCACGAGGTCGGGCGAGTGGAGGCATCAGTGCCACGACCTCGTCCTTCGACGGGCTCAGGATGAGGTCTACTGGGACGCCAGCTGGACTCGCGGCACTCTAGCCCCTTTGCACCAGCATCTTGAGCATGGCCGCGACCGCTGTGCCGTATCCCTCTGCACCCAGCCCCGCCATCACCGCATCAGCCCGCATCGACACATAGGAGCGATGATAGATCGGTTCGCGCTTGTGGATGTTGGAAATGTGGAATTCGATCACCGGGCCGTCGAACATCTTGAGCGCATCGAGCAAAGCCAGCGAGGTGAAGGTGAATGCGGCGGGATTGATGATGATCCCCGCGCCCTCATCGATCGCCTCATGCACCCAGTTGATGAGCGTCTCTTCGCTATTGGTCTGGCGAAACTCGATGGGACGATCGCCACTAGCGGCGCGGCAGATCTGTTCCACCTCCGCCAGCGTGGTCGTGCCATAGATTGCCGGCTCGCGTTTGCCCAGTCGATTGAGGTTGGGGCCGTTGAGAATATAGATCGGCTTCATCGCACTTTCCTATCCGCCGTAACCAAACATGCGCGGCAACCACAGCACGACGTCCGGTACGAAAGTGAAGACCCCCAACGCCACGACCAATCCGAGCAGGAAGGGCGTGACATCGGCCACAATGGCCCGCATCGGGGACCCAGATATCTTGGTCATGACGAAAAGCAGCAACCCATAGGGCGGGGTAATCAGCCCCAGCATGATATTGACCACGGCGACGACGCCGAAATGCACCATATCGATGCCCAGCGCCTGTGCTGTCGGCACCAGCACCGGCACGATGACCAGCAGGATCGTGGTGCCTTCCAGCACGCAGCCCAGAATGAGCAACAGGACATTGACGATGATCAGGAAGGTGACCGGATCGAGGTTCCAGCCGATCAGGATGGCGCTGATGGTGCGCGGAATATTTTCGACGGTCACCACATAGTTGAACACCAGCGCCCCCGCGATCAGCATGCCGATCGTCGCCGTGGTCTTGGCCGAAGTCAGCAGCGAGGCATAGAATTCGCGGGCGTTGACGCTGCGATAGACGATCACCGACACGACCAGCGCATAGAAAGCGGCCACGGCGGCGGCTTCGGTCGGGGTGGTCACCCCGCCATAGATACCCACCATCAGCACCACCGGCATGAACAGCACCGGTAGCGCTTCCCAGGTCATTTTTGGGAGTTTGCGCAATGGAGTCGGCGGCTCGACGGGGAAATTCCGCATGCGGGCGGTGACGGCGATCTGCACCATCATCAGCCCGGCCATCAACAGGCCCGGAACCACACCAGCCAGGAACAGATAACCAATCGAGGTATCGGCCACCAGGGCATAGAGCACCATGGGGATGGATGGCGGGATAACCGGCCCAATGACGGCCGTGACAGCCGTCAGCGCCGCCGCATAGCTGGGCGTATATTTGCCGTCCTTGGTCATCATGTGCTGCATCATCTTGCCGCTGCCGGCGGCGTCGGCCACAGCCGAGCCCGACATGCCGGCAAAAACGATCGATTGCAGCACATTGACCTGCGCCAGGCCGCCGCGAAACCGGCCGACCACGGCATCGCACCATTTGAGCAGCCGCTCGGACAGCGAGCCCGAATTCATGATCTCGGCGGCGAGGATAAACAGCGGCACCGCCAGCATGATGTAGTTGGAATACATGCCATTGAGGAACTGCTCGGCCACGATCCCCATATCCTGCCCGGTCAGCAGCAAATAGAGGATCGAGCCGCAAATCATGGCAAGGCCCATGGGCAGGCCGAGAAAGGCCAGAGCGGTGATGACCATCAGGGCAATAGTGAACTGGCTGGAAATCGTCATACGCCGGAGCCTGCCTTGGTTGGATCAAAACCTTCGGCACCCTTGCCCCAGACGGCCTGATACGCCAGCCACAGCTGGCGCACGATCATCGCCACCGCGAAAATGGCGTAGATGGAATAGAGGTAATCGAAGCGGATCTTGAGGTAGGCCGTCTTCTCGACCTTCATGAACATCACATATTCGACGACGGCAGGCAGCGAGATGGAAAACAGGAACACCAGCACCAGTGCCGAAATCAGCACCATGACGCGCCGTGTCCGCTCCTTGACCGCGCCATAAAAGATATCGAAGCGGATTTCCTCGCGGTCGCGCACCACAAAGGCGGTGCCGAACAGCACCATCCACAGCCACATCATGACGCTGATTTCATGGGTCCAGCCGATGGGCAGGTTGATCAAGTAGCGGAACACGATCTGCAGGATGAAGACCGCGAACATGACGGCCAGCATGGCAGCCAGCAGGTTCTCGGCGCGAGCATGCAGCCAGCGGCCGATAGCGGTTAAGCGGTGAGGCATAGAATAACTCCGCGTGCGTCGCTCGCTCCAAGCCGCACGATAGTGGCACAAACCGAAGCGAGGGCACCAACGGCGCCCCGGCGGGGTTTGCGGCTAGAGCGCGTTGATGCGCTCGACCACGCCTTCGGGCCAATCCTTGGCCAGGTCAGAATCCAGGTACATCTGCTGGGCATGGGTGCGGAAGGCGGCGATATCGGGCTCGTAGATCTTGAGGCCGGCCGCCTCAAACTGGGCAACCAGCTCTGCCTCGCGGTCCAGATGCGCCTGCTGGCTGAAGTCGATGGCAGCCGTTGCCGCGGCCTGCACGCTGGCCTGCTGCTCAGGCGTCATGGCGTTGAATTTCTCGCTCGAGATCACCAGCAGGTCATAGCCTACCAGATGGGAGGTCAGCACGATCTGGTCCATCACTTCGTAGAACTTCATGTTCTCGACGTTGGGGAGTGGATTATCCTGACCGTCGATGGCGCCGGTTTGCAGGCCCGTATAGACCTCGGCATAGGCCATGGGCGTCGGATTGGCGCCGATGGCCGTGCCCAGGAACTGCCAGGCATCGCCGCCGGGCATGCGCAGCTTGATGCCGGCCATGTCGGCGGGGGTCTTGATTTCCTTGTCGATGCGCAGCCCGACCTGACGGGCGCCGAAATAGGTCGGCCCCAAAATGTGCACACCCAGCTGGTCCTCGGCCATCTGCTTGAATTCGGCGCCGACATCGCTGTCAAAGAAGGTGCGCAGATGGGCCGCATCGCGGAACAGATAGGCCGAGGTCAGCACCGACCAGGCCGGAATCTGGTTGGAAATGTCCTGGGGCGCGATATTGCCCATTTCGAGATTCCCGCGCTGCAGGGCGACTAGTTCAGTGCCCTGCTTGAACAGATTGCCGCCGTAAAACGGCTCAAGGGTAAAATCACCGGCGATCTGCTCGGCGAACTGACTCATCATCTCGGCGCGGATATCCTGCTCCGAGAACACTGCAGAAAAGCGCAACACGGGCTTGTCCTGCGCCAGTGCCGGCATGGCCGCCGCCAGCATCAGGCCGCCGATCAGCACGGCGCGGCGCGTCAATCCAAAGGTCATCGTCATCCTCCCAAATGTCGCCCGACGCGTCGGGCGCTCCTCCGCGGACGACACGGCTAGGCGCCGTTGTTCTCGTCCTTCCACACAATGTACGAAATAGTTCGTTCACGTCAAGGGCCTGTTCCGGCTATGTCTGCGGATCTAGACAGGCCCGGCGCCTAGCTTTCCAGCGCCCGCTGGAATGTGGCATTCATTGCAGCTGCATCCGGCGCGATGCCGGTGAACAGTTCAAATGCCCGCACCGCTTGGTGCACTGCCATGCCGCCTCCGGGCAATACACGGCACCCCATGGTTCGTGCCAGCGCGATCAATTCAGTTTCGAGCGGGAAATACACCACATCGGCGATCCAATGGCGCGATGTCACCAGCGCGCGATCAATGGGCAGGCCCGGATATTTCGCCATGCCCACCGGTGTGGCATTGACGATGCCATCGGCCGCTGCGGCGGACAGGGCAATATCCTGGGCCACGCTGACCTCGGCGGCGAACAGGCGGCGCAACCGTTCCACCAGCGCATCGGCCCGACCCGGGGCGGTATCGTAGATATCGAGCTGCCCTACCCCGCTTTGCAGCAAGGCGTGCGCCACCGCAGCCCCGGCGCCGCCGGAACCCAATTGCAGCACTCTATGGCCGGCGACGCTGCCCAATCCCTGACGCAGGCTTTCGGCAAAACCCCAGCAATCGGTATTGTGCCCGATAGCCGGACCATTGCCGAGCACCACGGTATTGACCGCGCCAATAGACGCCGCATCGGGCGCCAGCCCATCGAGCAGCGGCACAATGGCCTGCTTGAACGGGAAGGTCACGTTGAGCCCGGCAAAACCGAGTTCGCGCGCTTCGGCCAGCACCGCGGGCAGTTCGGCATCATCGAAATCGAGGCGGTCAAAATCGATCAGGTGATAATGGTAGTCCAGCCCGAGCCGCCGGCCTTCCTGCTCGTGCATGATGGGTGACAGGGAAGCCGCAATGCCGCGCCCGGCAAGCCCGATCGTGACATGCCCCGGCGCGGGAACCTCACTGCCGAGCAGAGCCAAGCGGAGGGACTGCCGAAGCTGGCTGCTGACGATCCGCAAAACGAGGCCTCCCCAAACCGCCTGCCGATGTAAAAGCGGCGGCGGTCTTGTCTTTCCCCATCAGCCACCGATAAATGCTGACAGGCGATTTGCGGCAAAATGTACGAACTGGTTAGTTTAGTCAATTGCCGTTGAGGAAGGCGACGGTATGGGCACTCCAGTTTCGACAGCGAAGACAAAACCCACCCGGACCCAGGACCCGGAAGGCACGCGCCAGAACATTATCGAAGTCGCCGCGCAGGAATTCGCGTTAAACGGACTAGCGGGCGCACGCATCGACGAGATCGCCGCCAAGACCCGCTCCAGCAAGCGGATGATCTACTATTATTTCGGCGACAAGGAGGGCCTCTATGTCAGCGCCCTCGAAAATGCCTATCGCCAGGTGCGCGAAGGCGAAGCCAAGCTCGATATTGCCGGCCTGCCGCCAATCGGCGCCCTCAAGCGCCTCGTCGAATTCACCTTCGATCACCACCACCGGCATGAAGAATTCATCCGCATGGTGATGATCGAAAACATCCACAGTGCCGAATATCTTGAGCGCTCCGGCGTGATCCGCGATCTCAACGTGACCGCGATCGGCAATATCGAGGCCATTTACGCCAAAGGCCTGGCGGCGGGCCTGTTCCGCGAGGGGCTGGACCCGCTCGAAATACATTGGCAGGTCAGCGCGCTGTGTTTTTTCAATGTCTCCAACCGCGCCACCTTCTCCAAGATTTTCGACCGGGATATTGGCACCGCTGCCGCTCAGGCGTCCCTGCGCAAGCAGAGTGTCGACATGGTGCTGCGCTTCGTGGTGCGGGACGACAAACTGGGTAGCCTGTAGCGGGAGGCTCATTTTGCCACTCGTTTGATCCAGACACCCTGCCCGCAGCGTTGGGGACGAGCGCGCCCGGTTACCCCCCACGAATTGCTGCCATGCCCAACATGGTCCGCCTGAAACGGCCATTTCTACGCTGCTTGCAAATGTACTAACTAGTTCGTACTCTTCTGCCAAAGACGTTGGGAGGACGGATTTTGCTCACTTCAATTGCCACCGTATCGATCAGCGGAGACCTGCGGGAAAAGCTCGAGGCCATCGCGGCTGCCGGCTTTGATGGGGTCGAGATCTTCGAAAACGACTTCCTCGCCTATGATCGTTCACCACGTGAGGTGGGCCAGATGGTGGCCGATCTGGGCCTGACCATCACCCTCTTCCAGCCCTTCCGCGATTTTGAGGGCCTGCCCGAGCCGCAGCGCAGCCAGGCCTTTGACAGGGCCGAGCGCAAATTTGACCTGATGGAAGAGCTGGGCACCGATCTGATGCTGATCTGCTCCAGTGTGTCGCCCCTGGCCCTTGGCGGCATCGACCGGGCGGCCGCCGACCTGCGCGAATTGGGGGAGCGTGCCGCGACCCGCAAGCTGCGCGTGGGTTATGAGGCATTGGCCTGGGGCCGCCATGTCAACGACCACCGCGACGCCTGGGAAATCGTGCGCCGGGCCGATCATTCCCAGATCGGCATTATCCTTGACAGCTTCCACACCCTGTCGCGCGGGCTCGATCCCAATTCGATCCGCGCCATCCCCGGTGACAAAATTTTCATCGTCCAGCTTGCCGATGCCCCCAAGATCGATATGGATCTGCTCTATTGGAGCCGCCATTTCCGCAATATGCCCGGCGAGGGCGATCTGCCGGTCACCGATTTCATGCGGGCCGTCGCCGCCACCGGCTATAATGGCCCGATATCGCTCGAAATCTTCAACGACCAGTTCCGCGCCGGCTCGCCCCGCACCATTGCCGCCGATGGCCATCGTTCGCTGGTCTATCTGATGGACCAGGTGCGCAATTCTGAGCCTGACATCGCCATCGACGTACCCGTTCTGCCACCGCGCGTTGAAGTTCATGGCGTGGCCTTTGTCGAATTCGCCGCCGACGAGGCCGAGGCACAGGCGCTAGCCAGGCATCTGCGCGAAATGGGCTTTCGGCTGACCGGGCGGCACCGCAGCAAGGCGGTCGAACGCTTCACCCAGGGCCAGGTCAATATCGTCATCAATACCGAACGCGAAGGATTGGCTCATTCGTCCTACCTCACCCACGGCACCTCGGCCTATGCTTTGGGCATGATGGTCGATGATGCAGGCGCGACGGTCGAACGCGCTCGCGCTCTGGGCGCACAGGTGTTCAGCCAGCGGGTCGGCCCCGACCAGTTGAGCATTCCCGCCATTCGTGGCGTCGGTGGCGGGGTGATCTACTTCCTCGACCATGCCAGCCCGCTGGGCCGGGTGTGGGACATCGAATTCGAGACCATTGACGATCCGACCCCAGGCAGGCCGGCCGGCCTGACCCGGATCGATCACGTCGCCCAGACCATGAATTACGAGGAAATGCTGACCTGGGTGCTGTTCTATCGCTCGATCTTTGTTGCCGAAAAGAGCCCCATGGTGGATGTGGTAGATCCTTCGGGGCTCGTGCGCAGCCAGGTGATCGAGAATAGCACCGGCTCGCTGCGCCTGACGCTCAATGGCGCGGAGAGCCACCAGACCCTGGCGGGCCGCTTCATCGCCGAAACCTTCGGATCGAGCGTGCAGCACCTGGCCTTTGCCAGCGACGACATTTTCGCCACGGCCGCGGCCTTGGCGGAAAACGGCATGAGGTCGCTGGAAATCTCGCAAAACTACTATGCCGATCTGCAAGCCCGCCTGGAGCTTGCTCCGGACATGCTGGAACGCCTGCGCTCCGCCAACATTCTTTATGACCGCGACGCCAATGGCGAGTTCTTCCAGCTCTATTCCACCAATGTGGGCGAAGGCTTCTTCTTCGAGATCGTGCAGCGCCACGCCGGTTATGCTGGCTACGGCGCCATCAACGCCCCCTTCCGCATTGCGGCGCAGAAACGCGAATTACCGCCGCCGACTTTCCTGCGGGCGTGAGGGCGCAGTCCCTTCAATCTGGGCGTCTAAGCCGGCTCTATCGCTCCTCGCCTACGCTTCAGCGATGCTGCCTGGGATCTGCGGCCCGGTGTGTTTCCGGTGCAGGGCGATCCCCGATGCATTGAAGATTACGGCGCGGGCGGGCGCGAAGGATAGCGGCAGGCTTTGGCCGATGCGCAGTTCGTGATCGCCATCGAGCACGGCCAGCCAGGCGGCGCCGGAGGGCAGGCGCAGGCTGACATTGGTTTCGTTGCCGAGCCGTTCGACCAGACTCACTTCACCCACCAGATTGCCCGAGGACTGATGGGTGAGGTCATGCGGGCGGATGCCCAGGGTGACCGCGTCGCCGGGTTTGAGGCTCGTGGGATCGGCGGGGACGGTGGTGGGACCGATATCCTTGCCGGAGACGGTGACCGTATCTGTGCCCACTTCTTCGACGCTCAGTTCGACGAAATTCATCTTGGGGCTACCGATAAAGCCTGCGACGAAGAGGTTGGCCGGACGCTGGTAGAGCTCGATCGGGGAACCGACCTGTTGCACGACGCCGGCATTGAGCACGACGATCTTGTCGGCCAGGGTCATGGCCTCGACCTGGTCGTGGGTCACGTAGATCATGGTGGCGCCCAGGTCATGGTGCAGCTTGGACAGCTCCATGCGCATATCGACGCGCAGGGCGGCGTCGAGATTGGATAGCGGCTCATCGAAGAGGAAGACTTCGGGCTGGCGCACGATAGCACGGCCGATGGCGACGCGCTGGCGCTGGCCGCCCGAGAGCTGGCTGGGCTTGCGATCGAGCAGGTGTTCCATCTGCAGGATCCGCGCGGCCTCGCGGACCTTCTGGTCGCGCACCTCCTTGGGGGCCCGCGCCAATTTGAGGCCGAAGCCGACATTGTCGTAGACGCTCATATGCGGGTAGAGCGCATAGCTCTGGAACACCATGGCGATGCCGCGGTCGCGCGGTTCGACATCGTTGCAGCGCTTGTCGCCGATGATGAGATCGCCGCCGGTGATTTCTTCGAGGCCCGCAATCATCCGCAGCAGGGTGGATTTACCGCAGCCCGAGGGGCCGACAAAGACCACGAATTCACCATGGGTGACGCTCAGATCGACGCCCTTGATGACCTCGACCTCGCCATAGCTCTTGCGGAGCGATTTCAGTTCCAGTCCAGCCATGGTGATTATCCTTTGACGGCGCCGGCAGTCATCCCCGCCACGATGTGCCGGTTGAAGAACAGGAAGACCAGCAGGGGCGGGATGGTGATCAGCAAAATATTGGTGAAGAGCAGATTGTAGGAGGTGTTGAACTGGCTCTGGAAATTATAGAGCGTCAGCTGCACCGTCGCATTGGCATTGCCCGGCAGGTAATAGAGCGGGTTGGTGAAATCGTTGAACACGCCCACCGATTGCACCACGATATTGGTGACCGTCACCGGCCAGAGCAGCGGCAGGATGATGCGGAAGAACACATCGAACGGGCGGGCGCCATCGATGATCGCCGCCTCATCCAGCTCACGCGGAATGGTGGCGATGAAGGCGCGATAGAGGATGATCGAGAACGGCAGGCCATAGGCCACTTCGATCAGCACCAGGCCATGCAGCTTGCCGAAGAGCCCAATGCCCTGCAGCAGCCAGATGGTGGGGACCACGGCGGGCGGGATCATCAGACCCGCGAGGATGAGGAATTCGATCAGCCCATTCCAGCGCGTCTTTCTGCGGGCCAGCACGAAGCCGACCATGGCCGCGAAGACGACGAGGAGCGTCACGCTGGCGACGGTGAGGATCGTGGAATTGATGAAGGCGGTGACCATCATCCAATTGCGGGTGGTGACCACCTCGACAATGTTGCTCCACAGATGGAAACCGTCGGGCCAGGAGAAATCGAGCAGGGTGGCCTGCTGCTTGTTCTTGAACGCCGTCAGGATGATGAAGGCGAAGGGCACGAGAAAGACCAGCGCCGAGACCAGGATGGCGATAATGCCGAGAAAGATCGATGGCCGGGATTTCATTCGTGACCCTGCTTGCGGTTGAGGAACATGGTCAGCGGCACCACCAGGATGCCGATCAGCACGAAGAGCACGACATTGCCGGCGGTGGACAGGCCATAAAAGCCTGCCTGGTATTGCTTGTAGATCACCGAGGCGATGGTGTCGGAGGCAAAGCCGGGGCCGCCGCGGGTCATGGCCCAGATCAGATCGAAGGTGCGCAAGCCGCCGATGAAGCTGAGGATAATAACGGTGGCGGTGGCGGGGCGGCTGAGCGGCAGCGTGACATAGAGGAAATTCTGCCACCTGGTGGCGCCATCAATGCGGGCGGCTTCGTAGTAATCCTTGGGAATGGCGACGATGCCGGCAATGTAGATGACGGTGGCGAGGCCCACGCCCTTCCACACATCGACCAGCGCCACCGAGAATAATGCCAGCCGCGGATCGACCAGCCAGCCCGGCCCCTTGATGCCGAACAGGGCCAGGGTCTCGTTGATCATGCCCTGGGTGGGGTGCATCAGGACGGTGAAGGTGATGCCGACGCCGACGGTGGAGACGAGGACCGGGAAGAACACCACCGAGCGCAGATAGCCGCGCCCCATGATGGCCGAGGTCAGCAGTAGCGCCAGCAACATGCCGAGCACGACCTTGAGCCCGGAGGTTATCGCGGCATAGAGTACGGTATTGACCAGGCCTTGCACGAGGAACGGCTCGCGGAAGAATTGCGCGAAATTGTCCAGCCCGATGAAGGTGGAATTGAACAGCGTCCAGCGGGTGAGGCTGAAATAGAGCGAGGCGAAGGTCGGGGCCAGGAACAGTACGCCATAGATCAGCGCGGCCGGCAGGAAAAACCAGCCCGGATAGGGCGAACGGCGGATCGCCCTGCGACCGCCATGGGTTGGCGCAGAACCCGCTTCAGACAATACGGTCATCACTGTTCCTCCTCGAACAGAGCGCGGCCCGGAGCGCAGAAACTCCGGGCCGCCCGATCACAAGCGCTTACCAGCCAGGCAGGCCAAGCTGCTGAGCTTGCTTGCGAACATCTTCATCATAGAGCGCGGCGCCATCGGCGGCGGGACGGAAGCCCGAGCCGACTTCCACGGTGATCTGTTCGAGCGCCGGGCCCTTGATGGGCGAGAGGAATTCCAGCGCCGGGGCGTTCTGGCCGCCTTCGGCGAAGTAGGGCAGCATGTCGGTCACGGCCGGCGGAACGTCGGCCGGCAGGGTGCAGCCATTGATCAGATAGGGTCCGGAGGCGCCGCCGGCGCGGGTCTGGGCCTCACAGCCCGGAACGCTGGCGATGAAGGCAACGAACTTCTTGGCCGCATCCAGATTGGGCGTGGTCTGGGCGATATAGACGCCATCGGGCATCCAGACCGTCAGGCCATTGAGGTCAGCTTCGTCGCCGGGCTGGGCGAAGAAGCCGACATCCCCGATATTGTCGGGATAGGCCTGGGCGATTGCCGTGGTGGCGAAGGTCAGCATGGGGTAATGCGCGCCCTCGCCCATGGCGATCATGCGGATGCCGTCATCATATTTGGCGGCGCCGAAATCTTCGTTGAAGAAGCCGGCATCATGGGTTTCCTGCAGCTTTTCAAAACCGCGCAGGGCCGCCGGATCGGTGGCGAACTTGGCTTCGTTGGCCGTGTAGCGGCTGGCAAATTGCGGGTCCTTGGCCTGGACGTTGAAAAAGTCGGCCAGCACAAACAACTGGCTGGTCCAGGTGTCGCCATAGGTCTGGATCACGGCGACCTTGCCGGCAGCCTTGATCTTTTCGTTATTGGCCATGAATTCGGCCCAGGTCTTGGGGACGGACAGCCCCAGCTCTTCGTAGATCTTCTTGTTGTAATAGATGCCGCCGGCCATGGCGGCGCGCGCCGGGGCGCCACGAATAGTGCCGTCGGGCGCGGTCACAACCGGCTTGAAGCTGGCCTGCACATCGGCCTGCCAGGGTTCGTTGGTGAGATCGACCAGGAATTGCTGCGGGTTGATCGCCTGGAACAGCGAGCCGGAATTGTAGAGAAAGACGTCAGCCATGGCGCCGGTGGCCAGCCGGGTCTTGATCAGGTTATCGCCTTCCGAGCCGCCGGGGCGGGTCTCGATATCGACATTGATATCGGGATTGGCGGCCTCGAAGGCCTTGACCACTTCGTCAGCGATGACCTGGTTTTCGGGTCCGCTGGGGATCAGATAGGTGAGATTGACGCTCTGGGCGAAGGCGGCGCCCGACAGGGCCGTGACAGTCAAGAGGCTGGCGGCCAGGCCGGTCAGCATTCTGGTGGTCTTGTTCAACATAGTTTCCTCCCATGTTTATCTGGCCCGAAGCGGGCAGAATTCTCCTCCGCGCCGCCTATGGCGTGCGCGCATTGACTCTGGATTTGGCGAAGGCCTGATGCTCGGGCGCTTCGTAGGTGAAGGTGACGTGGTGGGGACCTGCCGCCAGTTCGCGGTCTGCGCCGCTTTGGTGGGGCTGGCCATCGACGATTACGTCACGATATTCAGCCGGTAGCCGCAGCACGCCGCGGGCACCTGCCGGCACTTCGATGTCGTAGCGGACCTGATTGCCATCCAGGGTCCAGCCGGCACGGATGGTGCCATTGGCGCTGTCATGGCTGGCCGCGACGGGCGAAAGTCCGGCAATGATGGTGGGCGCAAAGATCACGGTGGCAAAGCCGGGATCGCTGGCATCGGGCTGGAAGCCGGCGACGCCTTCGAACAGCCATTGGCAGACGGCGCCATAGGCGTAATGATTGTAGGAATTCATCTGCGGATTGTAGATCGAGCCATCGGCCTGGATGGCGTCCCAGCGTTCCCAGATGGTGGTGGCGCCTTTTTTGACCTGGTAGAGCCAGCCGGGCACTTCTTCCTGCAGGAACACCGAGGCGGCAAGGCCAGGCTCACCGATCTTGACCAGCGCCGGCAGCAAAGCCGGGGTGCCGATAAAGCCGGTGCCGATGCGGCCTTCGGCGCGGGCAATGGTCGCTTTGAAATAGCGCTTGGCCGCTTCGATATGTTCTTGCGGGATGAGGTCGTGCAGGAAGGCCAGGGCATAGGAGGTCTGGTCGTCGTAGCAGAGGCGGCCCGAGGCGGTGATGAATTCACGGGCAAAGGCGGCTTTCACCTCGGCGGCCATTTTTTCCATGCGGGCAGCCAAAGCGGCGTCGCCGGTAATATTGGCGATGCGGCCGACCAGGGTGCTGGTGATGAATAGATAAATAGTCGCCGCGGCATCGTCGCCAATGGTGGGCAGCGGCTTGGCCGAGGGGCCCTTGGGCTGCAGCCAGTCACCAAAGGAGAAGCCGCGCCCGCCCCAGAAACGGGGCGGATTGACGATGGGGCCATCGCTGATCGACCAGACGAAATCGACCCATTTGGTCATGGCGGGCAGCGCTTCGCGCAGGATATTGGCGTCGCCATAATGCAGGTAGAGCTGCCAGGGCACGATGGCGATGGCATCGCCCCAGCCGGTGCTGCCGAAGAAACCGGGATAGTGTTCGGGCTGCTGCCGGGTCGGATCCGGCACAACGTGCGGCACAGCGCCATCGGGGCGCTGGTCGACGATGACGTCGCGGATCCACTTGGTCAGGAAGCCGTGGCTATCGCCGAGATAGCAGGCGGTGCCGGCAAAGACCTGCGCGTCGCCGGTCCAGCCCAGGCGCTCGTCACGCTGCGGGCAATCGGTAGGCACTTCGATGAAATTGGCGCGCTGGCTCCACAGCGTGTTGAGCACCAGCCGATCGACCAGGGGATTACCGGAGGTGAAACTGGCCTTGGCCTCGGTGACGGAGCTAATCGGCACGGCTTCGATGGCGGTGATACGGGCATTGCCGGCAATGGTGACCCGGGCATAGCGGAAGCCCTGGAAGGTGAAATGGGGGCGGTAGTGTTCTTCGTCCGTGCCGGAGAGGGTATAGTCGATGCGCGCGGCGGCGGTGCGGTAATTGCCGTTGTAGAAGTCGCCATCCTGATCGAGCACTTCGGCATGTTCGACGCTGACCGTGGCGCCGGCCTCACCGGTCACCGTGAAGGCGACATAGCCGCCCATGTTCTGGCCGAAATCGTAGACATTGCGGCCTTCGGCATCGGCCCAGGATTTGACCACGGCCAGCGGAGCGAGTTCGCGTACCGGAATGGTTTCGTGCGGGATGAGAATGGCGGGGTCGAAAGGCAATGCCTCGGTGCCGGCGGATACTTTTGTCGCAATGCGGGCGTCGAAGACTTCGCCGAAATAGATGCCGGACTTGCGGATCGGCAATTCGCCGCTCTGCCAGCTGGTATCTGTGACGAGCAATGGAGTAGCGGCACCACTCCGCAGCTCGGCAATGGCGGCGATCTTGTCGCCCCAGGTATTGAAGATGGGGTGTTCGCCCCACATCATCTGCGAGCGCAGCCAGCCATCGGCCAGCCAGATTTCGATGTGGTTGCGGCCGGGCACGAGCAGGTCGGCCACGGCATAGTTCTGATAGCTCAGGCGGGCGTCGTAGCTGGTCCAGCCCGGGGTCAGCAGATCATTGCCGACGCGCTTGCCATTGATGAAGCAGCGGTAAAGGCCCAGCGCGCTGATGCGCAACGTCTCGTCGCCCGTTATGGCGGACAGCTCGAAATCCTTGCTGACGAAGGAAGCAGGCGTCTCCACGCCCTGGTCGGACAGGGGATGGACCATCTGCGCGATCCAGTTTGCATGTGCCTGCATCGGCGCGTGCTTGTCCCGGATATCGTGCATGGCATTCTCCTCTGGCTCGGTAGTTTCCGAGTGTGTACTGTTCTACGTATAGCGTTCTACATTTTCATTTGTTTGGCAATAGGCGTTCGCACCGAATAATGACACAAGGTGAAATGCCCGATTTTGAAGGGCTGAAAGGCGTTTGAATGGCTGAAGCAAAACCGGGAAAGAAGAATGACCGCGTGACAATCCGGGAGGTGGCCGAAGATGCCGGCGTCTCGGTCGCGGCCGTTTCCAAGGTATTGCGGGAGGCCTATGGGGTCAGCGAGTCGCTGCGCAACAAGGTGCGCGCCTCGATGAACAAGCTGAACTACCGGCCGCTGGCCTCAGCGCGCGGCATGCGGGGGCAGACCTATACGCTGGGCCTGGTGCTGCCCGATATCCGCAATCCGTTCTTTGCCGACATTCTGGCCGGGGTGAATTCGGCACTGGAGCGCACGCAATATCAGCTGATGATGGGGACCAGCCATTCGCAGGGACCAGCGGAGGAGGCGCTGGTCGAGGCGATGATCGACCGGCAGATGGACGGCATCATCATGATCGGCACCACCGAATATATGGATCGGCTGGGCATTATCGCCAAGCAAAAGCCTCTGGTGACGATCGGGCACCATGCCGAGACCAGCCAATTGTTCGATACGGTCAACAATGACGATCAGTTGGGCGCGCGCCTCGTGGTCAAGCACTTGCTGGCCAATGGTTTTCGCAACATCGCCATGCTGAGTCTGGCGTCCACCACCTCGACCATTCTGTCCGAACGGGAGCTGGGCTATCGCCGCGAAATGATCGAGAACGGATTGGGGGAGAATATCAACATCATCCGCGCGCCGCAGACGCTGCGCGAAGTGCAGATCGCGGCGCGGCGGCTGCTGGAGGGACCGAGCAAGCCCGATGCGCTATTCTGCTGGACCGATTTCATCGCGCTTGAAGTCATCAGCGTGGCGACCGAACTGGGCCTGCGCATTCCCCAGGACCTGGCGATCGTGGGCTATGACAATACGATGTATTGCGACTTCGCGCAGAACGGGCTGACCAGCGTGGATCAGTCCGGGGAATTGCTGGGGCTGCAGTCAGCCCGCCTGGTAATCGAGCGCATTCGCGGGCGGGCGGAAGCCGAGCATTTCGTCGTCACCCCGCGGGTCGTTGCCCGCAACAGCTCCAAGCGCCGCGCGGTGTAGCGCGTCGCCGACGGCGAAAATGGTCGGGGCGCTGAGCGGGAAATCGCTCACGGCGGCAACGGCTTGGCCGATTGTGCCGCGCCAGATTTGCTCGTCAGCGCGGCCGACATTGCCGGCGATGATGGCGGGGGTCGCCATGGACATGCCCTGCCCCTGCAATTGCGCCACGATGGCCGGCAGGGTGCGGCGGGACATGTAATAGACGCTGGTGGTGGCGGGGTCGGACAGGGCCTGCCAATTGAGGGTGTCGGGCAGCACGCCCTGGCGCGAATGGCCGGTGACGAAGCGGACGGATTGGGCGTGATCACGATGGGTCAGCGAGACGCCGAGGCGGCTGGCGAGCGCCAGAGCGGCGGTGACACCGGGGACCACGGAAACAGCGATGCCGTGGCGTTCGAGCATCTCGATTTCTTCGCCGGCACGGCCGAAAATCATTGGATCGCCGGACTTTAGCCGGACCACATGTTTGCCCTGGCGGGCCAGGGTCAGCATCATGGCATTGATGTCTTCCTGGCGGCAGCTGGTGCGGGCGGCGCGCTTGCCGACCAGCATGCGCTTGGCCTCGCGGCGGGCCAGTTCGAGGACTTCGGCCGAGACCAGATCATCGAACAGGATGACATCGGCGGATTGCAGGGCACGAACGGCCTTGATGGTGAGAAGGTCCGCATCGCCTGGGCCCGCGCCGACCAGGGTGACACGACCGGTGGCAGGGGCGGCGCTGATCGCGGCGATATCGCTATCCATTTGCGTGGGCGCAGCATCACCAAAGGCGCGGTCGGCCAGGCGCTCCCAGAACGCGCGGCGCTGCGGGCCGGGTTCGAGCGCAGCCATGACCTTGCCGCGAATGTCCTGCGCCAGTCTCGCCCAGGCTGTGAGCGTTTGCGGCAGCAATGTCTCGATGCGGCGGCGCACGGCCTGGCCCAGAATGGGGGCCGCGCCGGCCGTTGAAATGCTGACCACGACGGGCGAGCGATTGACGATGGAGCCGAACTGGAACTGGCAATATTCGGGCCGGTCGATGACATTATAGGGCACGCTGGCGTCGCGGGCGGCTTCGGTGAAGGCGAGCGCTTCCGCGTCATCTTCGATATCGGCTACGGCCAGCGCCGCGCCGGAGAGATCGGAAGGCGCCCAATAGCAATCGACCAGGCTGATCGTGCCCGCCGAGGCGCCGGTTTCGGCCAATATGATCAACTCGTCGCACCATTCGTCGATCGGTGCCAGCACCTGCACATGGGCACCGGCGGCAGCCAGCAATTCGATCTTCCAGGTGGCGGGCTCGGAGCCGCCAATGGCGATCACCCGCTTGCCTTCAAGGCTGAAAAACACCGGCAGCACGGCGAGCGGGGCCATGCGGTCGGGGCGCGACTTACTCGGCGGCGGCGAGACGATGTGCATCGATGATCCCCCTGATTTCGGCGCGGCAGGAACCGCAATTGGTGCCGGCCCTGGTGCAGGCGCCGACGGCTTCCACCGTGGTGCAGCCCTGCCCCGTAACGGCGGCGACGATGGTGTTGATACCCACGGAAAAGCATGAGCAGACGATGGCGCCGCTGTCTGGCATATCGGCGCCGGGGCGGCCGGCGAGGACGGCAGAACCATCCAGCTTGTCCGCGGTGAGCAGGCCCACGGCCCATTGGCGGGAGACGAGGACCGGATCGGGCGCGGTATAGAGCGCGGCGATCAGCTTGCCGGCATCCATGACAGCAAAGCTGCGACGGCCCGAGCGGGTGTCGAGCGCGGAGAGCACGCGGATAGTTTCCGGCAGGCCGAAAGCGATGCGGAGCCAGGCTTCCCAGTCGGCCGGTTCCTCGAACCAGGCCAGCTCGCCCCGCATGCCGCCAGGGGCTTCGGCTATGGCCCAATAGTCCGCGCTGTCGAGCGCGGGGCGCTGGGTGGCGACGAAAAAGCCATAGAGGCGCACGGCGACGGGCTCGGCGTGGACGAGTGCCATTTTGAGAGCGGGCTGGGCGGAGACCGGATCGACCTTGGCGGTGACCAGAGCATCGATGCGGCCATGGGAGGCGAATTGATCGGTCCAATGCATGGGCACGAAGACATGGCCGCGCCGCTGCCTATCGGTGACCAGGGCGCGGACGACGGCCGTGCCATGAGTATTGCTGAGCCGGACCAGGGTGGCACGGCGGATGTTCAGCGCCTCGGCGTCCTGGGGATGGATTTCAACGAAGGGCTCGGCATAATGCGCGGAGAGGCGTGCGGCTTTACCGGTGCGGGTCATGGTATGCCAATGATCGCGCACGCGGCCGGTATTGAGGATGAAGCTGCCCGGCGCCGGGGCGAAGGGCGGGGGCGGCAGCACGGGCACGAAACGGGCTTTGCCGTCGGGCGTATAGAAGGCGCCGGTGCCGAACATGCGGGCGCTGGGCTTGTTGCGGATGGGCCATTGGGTTGGAGCGAGGCTGTCATAATCGGCGCCGAGCAGGCCGGTGAGATCGAAGTCGCGGGCGCCGTCGTTTTCGAAGGCCGAGAGGGCGGTGTGTTCGGCGAAGATTTCGGCAGGGTTCTTGTAGGCGAAGGCCGCGCCAAAACCCATGCGCTGGGCGACCTGGCTGACGATCCACCAATCGGGGCGGGCCTCGCCAGGCAGCGCGAGGAAAGGTCGCTGGCGCGAGATGCGCCGTTCCGAATTGGTGACAGTGCCGTTCTTTTCGCCCCAGCCCGCAGCGGGCAGGCGGACATGGGCAATCACACCGGTATCGGTGCGGGCGGACATATCGGAGACAACGACAAAGGGGCAGGCGGCCAGCGCAGCGCAGACGGCATCGGCCTCGGGCATGGAATCGACCGGGTTGGTCGCCATGATCCAGACGGCCTTGATCTCGCCGCGCGCCATGGCGGCGAAGAGATCGACGGCCTTGAGGCCGGGGCTTTGGGCGACATTGTCGCTGCCCCAGAAGCGCCCTACCCGTTCGATCGCCTCGGGGGTGAAATCCATATGGGCGGCGAGCATATTGGCCAGCCCGCCGACTTCGCGGCCGCCCATGGCATTGGGTTGGCCGGTAACCGAGAACGGGCCCATGCCCGGCCGGCCGATGCGGCCGGTCAGCAGGTGGCAATTGATGATGGCATTGACCTTGTCACTGCCCGAGGCCGATTGATTGACGCCCTGGGAATAGACGGTGACGGCTTTCTCGGTGCGGGCAAACCAGTCGTAGAACAGGGTGACAGCGTGTTCGGACAGGCCCGTGGCGGCAGCGACGCGGGCGATGGGCCAATCCTCGGCCACCAGCAGCGCGGCTTCGGCGCCGGAGGTGTGATCGGCCACGAAATCGGGCGCCGTGATGCCGTTGCGGGCGAGATGGGCCAATAGGCCAACGAACAGCGCACTATCGCCATCCGATTGGACGGGCAGGTGCAGGTCAGCAATGTCGGCGGTGACGGTGCGGCGAGGGTCGATCAACACGACACGCATATCGGGGCGAGCGGCCTTGGCGGCGACGATGCGCTGGTAGAGTACTGGGTGGCACCAGCCCAGATTGCTGCCAACCAGCACGATGAGGTCGGCCAGTTCGAGATCTTCGTAATTGCCGGGGACGGTATCGGAGCCGAAGGCGCGCTTGTGGCCGGCGACGGAGGAGGCCATGCAGAGGCGCGAATTGGTGTCGATATTGGCTGAGCCGATGAAGCCTTTCATCAGCTTGTTGGCGACGTAATAATCCTCGGTGAGGAGCTGGCCCGAGCCATAGATGGCGACGGAATTGGGGCCGTGTTCTGCGATGGTGGCCTGGAATGTGGTGGCGACGAGATCCAGCGCCTGATCCCAAGTAGCGCGGGCGCCGTTGATTTCGGGGTGCAGCAGGCGGCCGTCGAGCGAGAGGGTTTCGCCCAGCGCCGAGCCCTTGGAGCAGAGGCGGCCGAAATTGGCCGGATGGTCGGGGTCGCCGGCAATGGTGACAGAACCGTCGGACTGCGGGGTGGCCAGCACACCGCAGCCGACGCCGCAATAGGGGCAGGTGGTGCGGGTAGTGGTCATCCCTGCCCTACTCCGCCGCCACCAAGGCAGCTTCGGCGGCCATGAAGATGCGGCCGTCGATGACGTCGATGGGATAGGTGCGCACCGAGCCTTCATCGGCGCCCTGGGCCTGGCCAGTGGCGAGGTCGAAGACCCAATTGTGCAGGGGGCAGGTGACCGAGGCGCCGTGGACAATGCCTTCGCTCAACGGACCGTGCTTATGAGGGCAACGGTTTTCGATAGCGAAGACCTGGTCTTCCTGGGTGCGGAACACCGCGATCTTGCCGCTTGGCGTGTTGACACAGCGAGCGCCGCGGCGGGGGATGGCGTTGATATCGCCGATTTCAATCCAGTCGGTCATATCGATTACTCCGCTGCTACCGGCATGCCGAATTCGGCCATGGCGGCGAATTCGTGGGCGTCCTTGCCGTTGACGCGTTCTTCCCAGGGATCGATCTGCGCAAAAGTCTGCGCATAGACGAAGCGCTCGTAATAGGCGCGGCGCTTGTCGCGGTCGGTGACCACATTGGCCAGGATGGACGGCGTGCCGACACGCTTGGCCCATTTATAGATGCGCTCGAGATAGCGGGCCTGTTCGCGATAGAGCTGAGTCAGCGCGACGATGATCTCGAGGGCTTCGTCCTCGGTATCGGCATGGCAGAGCAATTCGGTGGGCTTGATGTCGAGACCCGCAGCGCCGGCAAAGTGGATGTCGTACCCAGAGTCGACGCAGACCACACCGATATCCTTGCAGGTGGCTTCGGCGCAATTGCGCGGGCAGCCGGAGACGGCGAGCTTGACCTTGGCCGGGGTCCAGGCGCCCCACATGAACTTCTCCAGCCGAATACCCAGACCCGTGGAATCCTGGGTACCGAAGCGGCACCAGTCGGAGCCGACGCAGGTTTTGACGGTGCGCAGGCCCTTCGCATAGGCAGCGCCCGAGACCATGCCGGCGGCGTTCAGATCAGCCCAGACGCCGGGCAGGTCTTCCTTCTTGACGCCGAGCAGATCGATGCGCTGGCCGCCGGTGACCTTGACGGCGGGAATCTGGAACTTGTCGGCCACGTCGGCAATGGCACGCAATTCCTTGGGATTGGTCATGCCGCCCCACATGCGGGGGACGACGGAATAGGTGCCGTCCTTCTGGATATTGGCGTGGACGCGCTCATTGATGAAGCGGGATTGGCCATCATCCTCATATTCACCCGGCCAATCGGCCACGAGATAGTAATTGAGCGCCGGGCGGCACTTGGCGCAGCCGCAGGAGGTTTTCCATTCCAGTTCCTGCATCACGGCGGGAATGGATTTCAGACCCTTGGCGATGATCAGGCGACGCACGTCGTCATGGCCATATTCGGTGCAGGGGCACATGGGCTGCACGGCGGCAGGATTATAGGCATCGCCCAGAGTGGCGTGCAGGAGCTGTTCGACCAACCCGGTGCAGGAGCCGCAGGAGGCCGAAGCCTTGGTGTGGGCGCGCACGCCATCGAGCGTGGTCAGGCCCTTGGCCGTGATGGCGCCGGTGATTTTGCCTTTGCATACGCCGTTGCAGCCGCAAATCTCTGCCTCATCCGGCAATGCTGCAACGGCCGCCATAGGGTCCAGGGGGGACCCTCCTTGATAGGCCTGGCCAAAGATCAATGTGTCACGCATTTCGCGCGTGTCGGTCTTGTTCTTGAGCATGTCGAAGAACCAGGGACCGTCAGCGGTTTCGCCATAGAGCACGGCGCCGATAATCTTGTCGTCCTTGAGGATCAGGCGCTTGTAGACGCCGGCATTGGCGTCGCGCAGCACGATTTCCTCGCGGTCCTCACCCTCGCCGAAATCGCCGGCGGAGTAGAGATCGATACCGGTGACCTTGAGGCGGGTGGCGGTATGTTGCGGCACGAAGGCTGCGCCGTGATCGCCGCCCAGATGCGCTGCCACGATATTGGCCTGCTGGTAGAGCGGAGCGACGAGGCCATAGCACATGCCGCCGACTTCGGCACATTCGCCCAGCGCGTAAATGGCCGGGTCGGAGGTCTGCATCTGGTCGTTGACGACGATGCCGCGATTGACCGCGAGACCGGCTTCCTTGCCCAGGCCCGAATTGGGGCGGATACCGACGGCCATGACCACGATATCGGCCTTGATGATTGTGCCATCATCCAGATGCACGGCTTCGACGCGGTCGGTGCCGGTGATTTCCTTGGTATTGGCCTTGGTGATGACCTCTATACCGCGACGCTCCAGTTCCTTTTGCAGCAGATAGCCGGCGGCCGGATCGAGCTGGCGCTCCATCAGCGTGGGGGCGATGTGCAGCACGGTGACGCTCATGCCCTGATTGATCAGGCCCGCAGCGGCCTCGAGCCCGAGCAGGCCCCCGCCGATGACCACGGCATGGCCACGCGCCTTGGCGGCCAGCATCATGGCATGCACGTCGTCAAGATCGCGATAGCTCAGCACACCAGCCAGCTTGTGGCCGGGCACGGGGATGATGAAGGGCACCGAGCCGGTGGCGATGATCAGCTTGTCATATTCCGCCATTGCGCCCTGTTCGGAGCGCACGATGCGGTTCTCGCGATCGATTTCGACGACCTTGTGCCCCTTGTAGAGCATGATCTCGTGCTCGATGTACCAGGCATCGCCATGGATGATGATGTCCTCGAAGGACTTTTCACCCGACAGGACCGGCGAGAGCATGATGCGGTCGTAATTGACGCGCGGTTCGGCGTTGAAAATGGTGACGCTGTAACGGCCCGGATCGGTCTCGAAGAGCTTTTCGAGAGCCCGGCCGGGGGCCATGCCATTGCCGATGATAACGAGTTTTTCGGTCATGATGGCTCCTTTCAGGCGGATTGGACGAAGCGGTGCTCCGGGGCGCGGCGTGACGCCATGCCCGCACCAACGGTGAGCAGTTTTTGCATGAGGGGGACTCCTTGCATGAGGCTCAGGCCGGCTGCGTCACGGTTTGCCGGCGCTCCATGCGCCGGATGGCCGTGTGCATCCAAATGAGGGAAATGGCGACCAGGACGAACAGAGCCATGAAGCAGCTCGACCAGATGCCGGTGAGATCGTTGAGGACGCCGAACAAGAGCGGCAGGACAAATCCGCCCAGGCCGCCGATCATGCCGACCAGCCCGCCTACGGCGCCCACATTCTGCGGGTAATAGGCCGGGATGTGCTTGAACACGGCAGCCTTGCCCAGGCTCATGAAGAAGCCGAGCACGAACACGAGCGCGATGAAGGCCCAGGGGCTGATGGCGAAGTGGAAGGCGACAGGTCCATTGATACCCTGCACCACGAAATCGCCGGCGGGCAGCGACAGGATGAACGTCGCCAGCAACGACACGCCAAAGGTCCAGTACATGATGACGCGGGCACCCACCTTGTCGCTAAGCGTGCCGCCATAGGCGCGGAAGATGCTGGCGGGAATGGAATATGCGGCCGCGACCATGCCGGCGGTGGCGATATCGAAGCCATAGACGCCGATGAGGTAGCGCGGCAGCCACAGGGTCAGCGCAACGAAAGCGCCGAACGCGAAGAAGTAGTAGAGGGCGAAGCGCCACACCCGGGAATTGCGTAACGGCTCGAACTCGCTGAGCAGGCTCTTGGGCGTGTAGGCCTCGGTGCGGCGGCGGATCGTCACCGGATCATCCTTGGTGGTGAACCAGAATATCGCAGCCATTACCAAGAGGGCCGCAGCCCAGATTAGCGCCACCGACTGCCAGCCCCAGGCCAGCATGACGAATGGCGCAGTGAACTTGGTGACCGCGGCGCCGACATTGCCGACACCGAAAATGCCGAGAGCCGTGCCCTGCTTTTCGGCCGGATAGAAGCGCGAGACATAGGCAACGCCCACCGCAAACGAGCCTCCGGCGAGACCCACGCCGAGCGCGGCCAGCAGCAATTGCTCGTAAGTCTGGGCGAAGGCGAGCAGGAAGGTCGCGAGCGCCGCCGCCAGCATGGTCAGCGTATAGACCAAACGCCCGCCCTTGCGGTCGGTCCAGATGCCGAGCACGACACGCACCAGCGAGCCGGTGAGTACCGGGGTGCCGACCAAGAGGCCGAACTGGGTTTCGGACAGTCCGAGCTGGTCCTTGAGCGACACGCCGATGATGGAAAAGATGGTCCATACGGCAAAGCACACCGTGAACGCGATGGTCGACACGCTCAAAGCGCGGGTGGGTTCGGCAATGAGTGCAGGGCGTCCGCCCGCCTGGTCCTTGGTCATTGGAATAGCTCCGTCTGCACGCTCGAAAACAAAAAAGCCGCCAACGGTTCGGCGCAGTCGGTTGGGGACCGCGCGAAGAACAGTTGGCAGCTTTGCCTGGGGGTGATGCCCGTCATTGGACATCGATTATGAGAGCGACCTCGGGAGGCGCCTCTTCGCCGTCAACATTGCACGAAGCGTGCCAAGTGCGGTTCGCCTGAATTTACCGTTTGACTACAAGGCATTGGGGGCGGCGCCCGAGTCGATTGCAAACGCTGCGGGAAGAACGGGCGGCTCAATTGGGCATCAATATGCCCAAAACATGGGCAAGGCTACTTCTTAGGCAGTTCTAGGCGGCTTCGACAAAGCGGTGGCGCTCGTAGAGAAATTTGAGCACCGCTTCGCGGCACTTGAGATAGGTGCGGTCGCCGGCCAGCTCGATGCGGTTGCGCGGACGTTCCAGCGGCACGGGGAGGACTTCACCGATGCGTGCGGAGGGGCCATTGGTCATCATGACGATGCGATCGGAGAGCAGCACGGCCTCATCCACGTCATGGGTGATCATGATCATTGTGGAACCCAGGCGCTTCTGGATGTCCATGACCGCATCCTGCAGATGGGCGCGGGTCAGGGCGTCCAGCGCGCCGAAGGGCTCGTCCAGCAGCAGGATCTTGGGCTGCATGGCCAATGCCCGGGCAATGCCGACGCGCTGTTTCATGCCACCGGAAATCTCGGTGGGGCGCTTGTCCTTGGCGTGGCTCATCTGCACCAGATCGAGGTTCTGCATGATCCAGTCATGGCGTTCGCTGCCGGTCTTGGTCTTGCCGAAAACCTTGGCGACGGCCAGGTTGACGTTTTCGTAGACTGTCAGCCAGGGCAGCAGGGAATGGTTCTGGAACACTACGGCGCGCTCGGGACCGGGGCCATTGACCTCACGGCCCTCGAGCTGGATGCCGCCGGAGGAGACTTCGGTGAGGCCCGCAATAAGATTGAGCAGAGTGGACTTGCCGCAGCCGGAATGGCCGATGATCGAGATCACCTCGCCCCGGGCGATGTCGAGGCTGACATCCTTGAGGACTTCGGAGCGCTGGCCGGCGCGGTCGAATTGCTTGTCGACGTTTTCGATGCGGAGATAGGTCATGAAAAGACTCCTCAGTTCGCGGTGGTGCCGCGGGTGACGAAGGCGCCGACGGCCGCTACCAGCCGGTCGAGGATGAACCCGACGACCCCGATATAGACCAGCGCTACGATGATGTCGGAGAGGCGCGAGCTGTTCCACGCATCCCAGATGAAGAAACCGATGCCGACGCCGCCGGTCAGCATTTCGGCGGCGACGATGGCGAGCCAGCTGAGGCCCACCCCGATGCGCAAGCCGGTAAAAATGTAGGGGGCGGCGGCCGGGATCATGATCTTGAAGAAGAACTCGACCTGGTTGAGCTGGAGGATGCGCGCCACGTTGCGGTAGTCCTGGGGAATATTGCGCACGCCTACGGCGGTGTTGATGATCACCGGCCACACCGAGGTGATGAAAATCACGAAGATGGCCGAGGGAGCCGAATCCATAAAGGCAGCGAGCGAGAGCGGCAGCCAGGCCAAAGGTGGCACCGTGCGCAGTATCTGGAAGATGGGGTCGAGCCCGCGCATGGCCCAGATCGATTGGCCGATCACGGCGCCCACGGTGACGCCGACCAAAGCGGCAATGCCGAAGCCGATGGCGACGCGCTGCAGCGAGATCAGCACGCGCAGGCCCAGCCCGATATCGCCCTGACCGTAATCGAAGAAGGGGCTGACGATGAGTTCGCCTGCTTCGGCCCAGACCTGGCTGGGTGCGGGCAGCGAGGCGCCGGGGGTGGCGCAGAGGATTTGCCAGATGACCAGGATCAATGCAACGACCACCAGCGGCGGCACGACATTGGCGGCGATGCTGGCAAGGGTCTTGGACCAGGAGCCGGGGCGGGTAGCGGGCGTGGGCAGGGCGAAAACCTCGGCTGCGGCCTTGGCGTCAGGCATGGTGGCGGGGGCGAGGCGCTGGACATTAGCGGACATGGGGTCGGGTCCTTTACTGGGCAGGGCTGTTGTGGAGCCGTATTGCTGGCTCCATCATCCCCTCGCCCCACAGGGGGAGGTGAGAGTGGGGCTCTCGATGAGTGGCGACACCAAACATGGTCAGGCCATTGCCTTGATGGCGAGGCTGTCGAGATAGGCTGATGGATTGGCCGGGTCGAAGACCTTGCCATCGAAGAAAGTTTCGACACCGCGCGAGGTGCCTTCGGGAATGTCGGCGGCGGCGATGCCCAGGGCGGCGGCGGCAGAGCGCCAGACATCCTCCCGATTGACCATGTCGACGGCGGCGGTGATGTCGGTGGTGCCGGGCAGATAACCCCAGCGGATGTTCTCGGCCAGGAACCAGGCGTCATGGCTCTTGAAAGGATAGGACACATGGTCCTTCCAGAACTTCATTTCGAGGCCGGTCGCAGTCTCCACACGCCCATTGCCATAGTTGATGTCGCCCTTGAGGCGGCCGGCAACATCGGTTGGCGGCACGTTGAACCAGGCGCGCTTGCCCAGGATATTGGCCATTTCTTCCTTGTTCTCAACGGCATCGCACCACATCTGCGCTTCCATGGCCGCCATGAGGATCGCCTGGGTGGCCATGGGACTGGCCTCGATGAAATCGGTGCGCAGGGCGAGTGCCTTTTCGGGGTGGCGGTGCCAAAGCTCGCCAGTCGTGGTAGCGGTGAAGCCGATGCCCTGATTGACCAATTGCTCGTTCCAGGGCTCGCCGACGCAGAAGGCGTCCATGGTGCCCACTTTCATGTTGGCGACCATCTGGGGCGGCGGCACGGTGATGACGGACACTTCGCTATTGGGGTCGATACCGCCGGCAGCCAGCCAGTAGCGGAGCCACAGATCATGCGTGCCGCCGGGGAACGTCATGGCGACATTGACTTCCTTGCCTGCTGCCTTCCGCCCGGCAAAGACTGCCTTGAGCGGGGCGCTGTCGAGACCGGCGCCGATATCCTTGTATTCCTGCGCCACCGAGATGCCCTGGCTGTCGTAGTTGAGGCGGGCAATGATCGACATCGGCAGCGGGATATTGTTGGTCACCGTGCCCAGGCTCATCAGGTAGGGCATGGGCGTGAGAATATGGGCGCCATCGATGCCATTGGCCGCGCCGCCCAGCACGAGATTGTCGCGGGTGGCGCCCCATGACGCCTGCTTCTGCACCTGAACATCGGGCACGCCATGCTTGGCGAACAGTCCCTTTTCGAGCGCGATGATCAACGGGGCCGCATCGGTCAGGGCGATGAAGCCCAGCTTGGCCGAGGTGACTTCGGGGCCAGGGCCCTGCGCAAAGGCCCCCGAGGGGAACAGGGCCTTGGCCGCGAGCAGGGTGGCGGCGGTGGCCGTGGCGCCCCTGAGAAAGCTGCGGCGAGTGGTCGTTAGCGTCATCGAGTTCTCCAGCTGCAAAGAAAACAAAAAAGCTGCCAACGGGCGACGTATCGGTCGGAGGGGGACCGGACACGAACCTGTTGGCAGCTTTGCCTGGGACGCCCGTCATTGGACGCCATTTTCTGGGAGCGCGAACGCCCCTTCGCTGCAGACATTGCAGGAAGCGTGCCAAGTCGAATTCCTGGCACTTTATTGTGTGAACTCAGAGGATTGGGATTTTAGCGCGCTTAGCTCGCAATACGCCCAGCGGGCCGGAATGGATCAAAATGACGCCATTTCGCCTAAAAAAACACCAATATTATACAGTGCTTAAAATAGAGTCATCTCACAATCGACTGGCTGGCAATGTAGTCATCCAGCGCCGCGGGGTCGAACACCCCGCCATCGAAGAAACGGTCGGCGCCCATGAGCAGCGGGCCGTTTTCGGCGGGAGTGTCATAGGGCTGAGCATGGGTGCCATCGGTCTTGAAATCGTCCAGTGGCAGGGCCGCCCCCAGCGGCGCGAGCGCGGCGCGATAGAGATCGGGACGGAAACAGGCGACGGCAATATCGGCATTGCCAGGGCTGGCGGCGACTTCGCCCCAGCGCACCATTTGCGCATAATACCACATTGCATGGCTCTTCCAGGGGAAGTTGGCCGCGCTGGCATGAGGGACGTAATAATCGGGCACCTGTTGCAACACGCCGGCACCGATATCGAGCATGCCGGTCAAGGCGCGCCCAACGATTTCGGGACTGCTGTTGAGATAAGGCGTACCGGCCATGATGGCAGCGGCTTCATCGTGATTGGCCGGATCGGCGCACCAGAGACCGGCGCGGTAGACGGCGCGGATAATGGCGGCGACGAGATCGGGATGCTCTTCCGCCCAGGTCGCGCGCATGCCCAGGACCTTGTCGGGACTCGATTGCCAGATCAGCGCCTTGACTGTCGCGATATGGCCACCCTTGGTGTCGACCCCGATACTGTTCCAGGGCTCGCCCACGCAATAGCCATCGATGCCGCCGCTGCCCAGGGCATCGGGCAAAAGAGGCGGTGGCAGGACGACGATTTCGATATCGCGATCAGGCATGATGCCGCTGGCGGACAGCCAATAGCGCAGCTCGTAATTGTGCGAGGACGTCTGGTGGACGACGCCGAAACGCAGCTTGCGCGGCGAGGCTTTGACCACTTTGGCCAAAGCCGCACCGGTCAGCGCCGGATCGAGATTGCCCGGAGCCCCCTGCCCCGCCATGGCCTGCCACAACGCGTCGCTGACGGTGATGGCATTATTGCCCAGGCCCAGCACGACAGGCGCGATCATGGGCATGGCAAGCGGGGTCAACCCCAAACTGGCGGCCAGCGGCATAGGAGCCAGCATCTGGGCAATGTCGAAATGGCCCAGCGCCGCGCGGTCGCGGATATTGGCCCAGCTGGTTTCGCGAAACAGGGCGAGGTCCAGCCCCTCTTCCTCGGCAAAGCCTTTTTCCCGCGCCAGCACCAGAAGAACGCTGTCGAGCAGAGGCAGGAAACCGGCGGTGAGCTGGGTGGTGGACATGGCGTTTTCCTATGGACCCAAAAGGCTCGCGGCAGTCACAAGGCTTTGGGCGATATCGACCAGGCGCCGGTTCTGGTTCATGGCGGTGGAGCGGAGCAGGCTATAGGCGTCGGCTTCGCTGAGGCCCCGCGTTTTCATCAGGATACCCTTGGCCTGATCGATGATCTTGCGATCCTCAAGCTCGCTGCGCGCCTGTTCCAACTCGCGCGTCAGCCGGGAAAAAGCGTTGAAGCGGGAAATGGCCATATCCAGGATAGGCTTGACGCGCTCCTTCTTGAGGCCATCCACCACATAGGCAGACACCCCGGCCTCGACGGCCTTTTCGATCATGGCGCCATCGGAGCGATCGACGAACATGGCGATGGGCCGCTGGATGGCGCGGGATAGCGAAAAGAAGTGCTCAAGCGTGTCGCGCTGCGGATTTTCGAGATCGATGACGATGACGTCGGGAGCCGATGCCTGGATGGTGCGGGCGACTTCGTTGACGTCATGGATCACGGTGACGCGCTCATGCCCGGCCTCGCGCAGGCCGCTCTCGATGATAGAGGCGCGGATGCGGTTCTCGTCGATGATCAGGATGGAGAGGGCGGAATTTGGCATCAGCGCTAGTTACCCCCGTGCCTAAAACAAGCGCAATAGCCCTATTCTGCATAGGAACTCGTCATTTTTGCCGGGTCGGCGGCCATCAAATCGCGGTTTATCCCCTGTTTGTGATGGGTTGCGCGGGATCGAAAGGCTGAGATGCCCGTTGTTTTGATGCGAGGTCACGCGTTGGCTCGCATTTTTGGGAGCCTGGGGTATGACCTCAGCGGACGTCACGATATTGGTCGTCGAAGACGAACCCCTGGTCGCCATGAGCATAGCCGCTCATTTGCGGGATGAAGGCTTTGTGGTGCAAGAGGCGGCCAATGCCGATGAAGCCATCGCCATTCTCGAGCAGGATGCGCGGGTGCGGCTGATTTTTACCGATATCGACATGCCCGGCAGCATGGACGGGCTCAAGCTCGCCGCCGCAGTGCGCGACCGCTGGCCGCCGGTGCATATTATCGTGACCTCGGGGCAACGGCCCATCGCGGCCGATGACCTGCCCGATGGCAGTATGTTCTTCGCCAAGCCCTACCATCATGCCGAGATCGCCAATTCGATGCGGCAGATGCTGGGCTGATTGCGACGATTGGAACAAAAGGGGAAAGATGGCATCGTGCGGACATGCTTGCTCTGCGCGATTCGACAATACCCGCCACCTATCTCGACGCCCTCAATGCCGAACAGCGGCGAGCGGTGGAGCATGGCGTGGGAAAGGCCAATCCCGGCCCGTTACTGGTGATTGCCGGGGCCGGATCGGGCAAGACCAATACGCTGGCCCATCGCGTGGCCCATCTTGTGGTCAACGGCGCCGATCCGCGGCGGATTCTGCTGATGACATTTTCGCGCCGGGCGGCCGGAGAGATGAGCCAGCGGGTGGAGCGGATTGCCGGCAAAGTGCTGGGCACCTCTTCAGGGGCGCTGACCGATGCCTTGACCTGGGCGGGGACATTTCACGGCATTGGCGCGCGGTTGTTGCGCGAGCATGCCAGCCAATTGGGGCTTGATCCGGCCTTCACCATTCATGATCGCGAAGACTCAGCAGATCTGATGAATCTGGTGCGGCATGAGTTGGGACTGTCCGACGCCAAGAGCCGGTTTCCGACCAAGGGGACGTGCCTTTCCATCTATTCGCGCGTGGTCAATGCGCAGGGCGAACTCGATGAGGTCCTGAAAACCGTATTCCCCTGGTGTGCCATGTGGGGCGAGCAATTGCGCACATTGTTTGCCGGCTATGTCGAAGCCAAGCAGAGCCAGAACGTGCTCGATTACGACGATCTGCTGCTCTATTGGGCTGGAATGATGGCTGAGCCGGCGATTGCCGCCGAGGTCTCCGGCCGGTTCGATCACGTGCTGGTCGATGAATATCAGGACACCAACAGGCTGCAATCATCGGTGCTGCTGGCGCTCAAGCCCCAAGGCCATGGGCTGACCGTGGTAGGCGATGACGCGCAATCGATCTATTCGTTCCGCGCGGCAACGGTGCGCAATATTCTAGATTTTCCCACGGCCTTTACCCCGCCCGCCGATATCGTGACGCTGGACCGCAATTATCGCTCGACCCAGCCAATCCTGACTGCGGCCAATGCGGTGATCGAATTGGCCAGCGAGCGCTTCACCAAGAATTTGTGGACCGAGCGGCAATCGGACGCCAAGCCGCAATTGGTGACGGTGAAGGACGAGGCCGACCAGGCGCGCTATGTGGTGCACAAGATATTGGAGGCGCGCGAGGGTGGCACGGCACTGATCCAGCAGGCGGTATTGTTCCGCACCTCCAGCCATTCCGGCCCGCTCGAAATCGAGCTGACGCGGCGCAATATTCCCTTCGTCAAATTCGGCGGGCTCAAATTTCTGGATGCCGCCCATATCAAGGACCTGCTGGCGATTTTGCGCTGGGTGGAAAATCCGTGCGACCGGGTGGCGGGGTTCCGCGTACTGCAATTGCTGCCCGGGATCGGGCCGGCTTCGGCGGGCAAAGTACTGGACGCGATGACGGCGTCGCCGCAGCCGGTCAAGGTTCTGGCGGAACTACCGGTGCCGCTACGGGCGGCGGAAGGCTGGGCGGGATTGGTGGATCTGGTCGGCCGGTTGGCGCGGCGGGAGGCCAGCTGGCCCATCGAATTGGGCTATGCGCGGCTCTGGTACGAGCCCCTGATGGAGCAGATTTATGAGGACGCCCAGGTGCGGGTGGCCGATATCATCCAGCTCGAGCAGATTGCCGCTGGTTATCCCGGCCGCGAGCGGTTTCTGACCGAGTTGACGCTTGATCCGCCCGACGCCACGTCGGACCAGTCGGGCGTGCCCAGCCGGGATGAGGATTACCTGATCCTGTCCACCATCCATTCCTCCAAGGGGCAGGAATGGAAATCCGTGCATGTGCTCAATGTGGTGGATGGCTGCATTCCCTCGGACCTCGGCACCGGCTCGACCCATGAGCTGGAGGAGGAGCGGCGGCTGCTTTACGTGGCCATGACCCGCGCCAGGGACGAGTTGCATGTGATCACGCCCCAACGCTTCTACGTGACCCAGCAAAGCCAATATGGCGACCGCCACATCTATGCGCAGCGCAGCCGGTTCATTCCCCGCTCGATGAGCGTGCTGTTCGATGACGTGTTGTGGCCGGCGGTGAAACCGGCCCATATCGAGGGGCTGTCACCCGGCCCGGCACGGATCGATATCGGCGCGCAGATGCGGGGGATGTGGCAGAAATAGGGGCTCTCTTCCCAGGCCCTACTCGGTAAACCGGACCGCGCCGATATGGGGCAGGTTGCGGTTGCGTTGGGCGTAGTCGATGCCATAGCCGACGACGAAGCGGTCGGGGATGTCGAAGCCGACCCAGCGGGCTTTGACGTCAGTTTCGCGGCGCGAAGGCTTGTTGAGCAGGGCGCAGACTTCGATGCGGCGGGGGTGGCGGGTGCCCAGGATATCGAGGACGTGGCGCAGGGTGTAGCCGGTATCGACAATGTCCTCGACCACCAGCACGTCGCGGCCTTCGATCTCGCCGCGCAGGTCCTTGAGGATGCGCACTTCGCGGCTGGATTCAGTCGAATTGCCATAGGAGGAGGCTTCCATGAAATCCACCTCGACCGGCAGGTCCAGTTCGCGCACCAGATCGGCGATGAAGATGAAGGAGCCGCGCAAGAGGCCAACGACAACGAGCTTGTCGGTATCGGCATAATGGGCGGAGATTTCGCGGGCGAGACCTTCGACGCGGGCGGCAATGGCCTTGGCGGAGATTAGTTCATCGACGACATAGGCTTTGCCGGTCATGGTGCGGGAATCCCGATTGCGATGGCGCCACGTTTAGGCAAAGGGCGCGGCTTGGGCAATGGCTTTCAGCCGCGCGCCCATTGTGCCGCGAAGGCAGCGGCGTCGAGGCGCGGATAGAGCAGGACTTCACCGGGCAGGGCTGTGGCGAGGCTGAGGCGGATTTGCGGATGCAGATCGATAATGCCGCCGACATAGCCGATGGGCAGATGCCCGGCCCGCTGCACCAGCGCGTGACCGAGGCGAGCGAGTTCGGCACCGGCCAGGGTGAGAATGTCGAGCGCGAGGGCGTCGCCGTGGGTGGCGGCACGGGCCACGGCCTGAGCAAGGGAGCCGATGCGGCCGCGATCGCTGCCATAGATATAGGCGCGCGTGCTGTCCCAATCGCTGCCGCCAATGGCGGTGAAGAGCTCGCCGGCGAGAATTTTGGCCCCGGCGGTGGAACCGGTTTCATCGATTAGTCGATAGAGCCGGTCCAGCGCGGTGAGGGCAATCCAGGTGCCCGAGCCGCCATCATCAATCAGCAGCCCCCTGCCCCCGACACGGATGATCTGACCATCGGCCATGACGTGCAGGCCGATGGAGCCGGTACCGGCGGAGATCAGGTGGCCCGCGCCGGGCGCGAAAGCAGCGCGATAGGCCAGTTCCATATCGTCGGTGAGGCGGACGGAAGCGGGTGGGAGCGAAAGATGGCCGCCGATCAGGGCGGCAGCTTCGTCGCGGATTTTCTCGCCCAGCCCGGTTATGCCCAGGCAGGCAGCGGAGAGGCTTGTTCCGGCTGGTAGAGCAGCCTTGATGGCGGTGAGGACCGCCACCAGCTTGTCGCGCTCGACGGGATTGAAGATGTGCCCGGTAGCTCCGCCGGCGGAGCCGCGCGCGATCACGGCGCCATCGGCGTCGGCCAGCACATAGCGCGAGGCAGTGCCGCCGATATCGATACCGAGAAAGCTCATTGGGCGGCCGCGAGGGCTTTGGCGAAACCCCTGGTGATTTCGCGCGGATTGGTGATCATGGTGCCCACAACCACGGCATAGGCGCCGGCATCGAGCGCGCGGCGTGCCAATTCGGGCGTGTTGAAGCGGCCTTCGGCGACCACGGGCACACTGACACTGCTGGCCAGGGCTTCGATGAGCGCAAAGTCCGGCAGGTCCGGCTTGGGCTGGGTATATTCGGTGTAGCCCGACAGGGTGGTCGAAATATAGGTCGCGCCCAGTTCGGCGGCGAGCAGGCCTTCTTCCAGCGTCGAGATATCAGCAAAGGCTTCGAGGCCCAGAGTATCGCGGATGTGGCGGATGATCGCTGCCGGCGCGTCGCCATTGCGGGGACGCTGGGTGCAATCGAAGGCGATAATGTCGGCACCCGCTGCGGCCAGCCCGTCGGCAGCGGCAATGGAGGGGGTGATATAGACCGGCACGTCGGGCGAAAACACCTTGTCGATGCCGATGACCGGCAGGCCCGCCGCCTTGACCGCCGCCACGTCGGCCACGCCATTGGCACGGATGCCCAGAGCGCCGCCATCGCGGGCGGCCAGCGCCATGGCACCCATGAATACAGGGCCATGGAGCGGATTGTCGGCCCGCGCCTGGCAAGAAACGATCAGCGAGCCCTTGACCAGCTTGAGGCTCATTTGACGGCGCCCGAAGTCATGCCGGAAATGAACTGCTTGGACAGCACGATATAGATGATGATGATCGGCGCCGCCGACAGGGTCAGGCCCGAGAACAGCACGCCCCAATCGGTGGTATATTCGCCCATGAACGTCGTGAGGCCCTGCGGCAGGGTCTTGAGGTTGTCGCGCTGGATGAACACCAGCGGGAAGAAGAAATCGTTCCAGATCGGCACGACATTCTGAATGCCGGCAATGACCATGGCGGGGCGTACCAGAGGCAGCATGATGGACCACATGATGCGTGCTTCGCTGGCGCCATCCATGCGGGCGGCGTCCTCGAGTTCGTTGGGCAGGGTGCGGATGAAGCCGGTGAGGATGAACACCGTCGTGGGCAGGCCCATGGCGGTATAGACGAAGATCAGGCTGAGCTGATTGTTGAGAATGCCCAGATCGCGCATCAGCATGAAGAGCGGGATGATGGCCAGCTTGAGCGGCAAGGTCAGCCCGGCGAGGAAGAACATCAGGATGAAACCGGCGCCCCAGAATTCGTAGCGGGCAATGGCATAGGCGGCCATGGTGCCCAGCGTCAGGATCAGCGCCATGGAGGCGCCGGTGACGATGAAGGAATTGAGCAGGTAGCGCAGGAAATTGGTTTCGTTCCAGATTTTGACGAAGTTCACCACATTGCCGAAATCGGGAATGCCGAAGGGTGACTGGAAAATCTGCGGCGTGGTTTTGAAGGCCGAGAACACCATGATGATGATGGGCATCAGCATGATGATCGTATTGGCGATCAGGATAATCTGCAGCAGGCCATCGCGGCCCAGCGTGCCGAGCAGGCCGCGGCGGTCGTAATTGATAGTGCTGGCAGCGGTACTCAAATCTGGATCTCCCGGGCCCGCAACCGGACGGTGATGACGCTGGCAATGGCCGCGATGAAGACAAAGATCAGCACGGCCAAAGCGCTACCGAGGCCAAAATCCTGCTGGCCGGAGGAGACATTGCCGAAGGCGGTGCGATAGAAATAGAGCCCCAGCACGTCGGTCGAGCCATAGGGCGAGCCATCGAGCCCGGCCATGATATAGGGCAGTTCGAACCAGTTGAAGGCGCCTACAAAGAGCAGGGTGAAAACGATGGTGGCGCTGGGGGCGACCAGCGGCCAGACGATCTTGGTGATCTTGACCCATTCGCTCTGGGTTTCCATGCGGACCGCGTCGAGCATTTCGGTGGGAATGCGCTGCATGCCGGCGAGGAATACCAGGGTGGGGAAGCCCACCATATGCCAGGCATTGGCAACGATCAGCGCCCAGAGCGCGGTGGAATCCTGCCCCAGCCAGGGCTGGGCGATAAAGCCCAGACCCATACCGCGCAGGCTGATATTGACCACGCCGAACAGCGGGTGAAGGAATAGCTTGAACAGATAGCCCACAATGATGGTGGAGAGCACGACGGGCAGGAACACGGCGACGCGGTGGAAGCGGGCGCCGGGCAATTCGCGCCACAGCGCATAGGCGAGGATAAAGCCCAGCCCGTTCTGCAGCACCATCAGCGCGAAAAACACGATGACATTGTGGGTGAAGGCGTTGCGCGTCCAGCTGGCATAGGGCTCGACAAACAGCACGGTGTGGAAATTGGCAAGGCCGCTGAATTCGCCGCGCAACAGGCCATTCCAGTCAAAGAAGGCATAAGCGAAAGCCGCCACGATCGGATAGACGATGAACAGCGCCACAAAGGCCAGCGGCGGCACCAGCAGCGCCGTGATCCAAAGGCCTCGTCCAGTCATCCGTAATTGGGGCATTGGGGTCTTTCGCGGTTTTGCGTCGGGGTGGCGGGCCAGGGGTGTGGCGAGGTGGTGCCGCGCACTCGATGTCACCCTCCCCCTTGTGGGGAGGGCAGGGTGGGGTGTCGCGGCCTCCAGATGCTCGATATTGGTGGAGAATGCAGCACCCTCAATCCCTCCCCCTCAAGGGGGAGGGAGGCGGACCGGAGCGGACCGGAGCTCCCCCAACTCATCGAAAAACCTGAATGTCGATTGGGGACCTGCGCCCCCCTGTGAGGAGGGCGCAGCATCGTGGACGGGTTACAGCGTGATGCGGTAGATGCCGAAGCCGTCGGGATTGGTGTTGCCGGTGGCTTCGATTTTGATGGCGGTGACGTCATCGACATAATTGGCGGCTTTGGGGCCGGTGGCGAAGAGGACGCTGGTGCCGGGGATGGGGGCGAGCGACCAATTGCTGTCGGCCTTGGGGTCGATAGTGCCGTTTTCCACGATGTAGCGGACGATGATGTCGCGATTGGTATCGGGGCCCTTGAACACGATCACATCGGGGCCGATGCCGGGGAAGGTGCCGCCGCCGCCGGCGCGGTAATTGTTGGTGGCGATGACGAACTTCTGGGCCGGGTCGATCGGCTTGCCATCATACATCAGATCGACGATGCGGCTGGCGTCCGGGTTGGGCTCGGCCTTGCCGTCGGAGGAGAAGCGGGAGGGCTGGGTCAGATCGATCTTGTAGGTGACGCCGTCGATCACGTCGAAATTGTAGGACGGGAAATCGGGATTGATCAGTTCGGCATCGGCGGAGCCGGCTTCGATCTGGTTGAAGATGCCGGCGGAGCGTTCGAGCCAGTTCTTCACATCGGCGCCGGTGATGACCACGGCCTGGATGGTGTTGGGATAGAGGTAGAGATCGGCCACATTCTTGATGGCGACGGGGCCAACGGGAACATCGGTGTAATAATCGGGACCGCCACGACCGCCGGCCTTGAAGGGGGCGGCAGCCGACAGGATCGGCAGGCTTTCCCATTCGGTGCCCTTCATCATCTGCTCGATATACCAGGTCTGGGCCTGGCTCACGACCTGCACGGACGGATCATCAGCCACGAGAGCAAAGTAGGAATAGAGGGGCGCCGCGGTTTCGCCGACGGGGCGGCGGATATATTCGAGCGTCTCGTCGTGGTCGGCCTGGGCGGCTGCGGCCACTTCGGCTTCGTTTTCGACCAGGGCGTTGACCTTGCCCTCGACGCGCTCGGAAATCGGGCGGGCTTCGGAGGTGTGCGAAGCAATGGTCCATTTGCCGTCGGCGTCCTGCTCGAGCAACAGATCGATCAGGCCCATATGGCTGCCCCAGAAGCCGGCCATGACGGCAGGCTTGCCGGCCAAAGTGCCGGCGGTGATGTCGACGCCGTCGACGCCTTCATAATCAGGGCCGGGAAAGACCAGATGCTGATGGCCGGTGAGGACCACATCGATGCCCTCGATGGCTGCGAGCTGCAGCGAGGCGTTTTCCGCGCCGGTGGTCTGGCCGGCGGCGATGCCGGAATGGGAGAGCGCGATGATGATATCGGCGCCTTCTTGCTTCATCTTGGGGACATAGGCGGTGGCAGTCTCGACGATATCGCGGGTGCTGATCTTGCCGGTGAGATGGGTGGCGTCCCAGGTCATGATCTGGGGCGGCAGGAAGCCGATCAGGCCGACCTTGATGGTCTTGGTGGCGCCCGAGCCGTCGACCAGCTCTTTTTCCACGATCAGATAGGGCTTGATATAGGTGGTGTCGCTGAGTGCATCGGCGGTCAGATCACCCTTGACCAGATTGGCCGAAACGAAGGGGAAGGTGGCACCGGCCAGGGCCTTGTCGAGATATTCGAGGCCATAATTGAATTCGTGATTGCCCAGGGTGGCGGCTTCGTAGCCCAGGGTGTTCATGGCGGCGATGATGGGGTGCACATTGCCGTCGAGGCCTTTCTCATAGGCGATGTAATCGCCCATCGGATTGCCCTGGATGATGTCGCCATTGTCGATCAGCATGGAATTGCCCGCTTCGGCGCGGATCGCTTCGATGATGGAGGCAGTGCGCGCCAGGCCCATCGTGTCGTTGGGGGCGTCGGCATAATAATCATAAGCGAATACGGCGACATGCAGGTCGGTGGTTTCCATGATGCGCAGATGGGCCTGATTGGCCTGGGCACTGGTGGCAAAAGGATGCATTGCGGCCATGGCCCCCAGACTCGCCGAACCGGCGAGGAATGTGCGTCGCGACAGTCTTGGCAGGAAATTCATTGATCGTCTCCCTTGGGCATTCACTGATGAACTGAAATCGCTCGGGGGCATTGGCTCCCGCGCGGCCGGAATGGCCCGGCGAATTTGCGAACCGGCACGGCCGGGCATGCTCATGCCGCTGGCAGGTGACATTGCCATGACAGGATGATGGCCAAGCTAGAAAACTTTGACCGGTTGGTCAATTTATGACAGTGGGG
>NZ_JNNO01000014.1 GCF_000735585.1 Devosia sp. LC5 | reverse complement strand
AAGCCCGCTTCGGGGAAAAATCGATGCGGCTCTTTACACGCGATCTCGATGAAACCGCAGACCCGGCCGCCATCAAGGCATATTACGCTTCCAAGTTGCCGGGTTGGAGCGAGATGGCCTTGGCCGATGACGCATACGGACAATCCTGGTCCTTTGCGCTGGTCAGCCCGGACGAGCGGTATGCGTTCGCCGCCATAGCCCTGACGCCGCAAGCTGCCGGGCATGCCGGCATAGTGCCCATGTCCGTGCTCACCAACCTGGCGGCAGATTAGGCGTCCACGGTCGGCAGGGCCCTCATTGCTCGTCGCTGACCTGTCAATCGCCGCAAGAATGCGCTGCTATGTGCCGACGCGAGGGCGGATCTCCTCCACCCGCTGTTCGAGATTGGCAGGTGAGATGTCCCAGCGTGAGTGATCCTCATACTCGAAATCGGCTTTGATACGCGGACCGGGATTGTGGAACTGCAACAGGCAGGCCTTCCAGCTTTCCTGACCATCGACCCGCATGGCAGCGGCGAGTTCCTGGGCCTTCTCGATCGTCGGGCGCATGGCTTTGGGAATGACGCCCTCCCAGCTGCCATCCGGCCGGTAGAGATAGCCGAACATGCGCCGGCGGGGCCGCACGCCTATGACAAGGGCGATGGCCTGCCATGACTTGCCCGCGAATTCCTCGTCGGCCAGGATCTGCCGGGCCAGCTCGCCCAGAATGCGATCGGCGCCAGATTGGTCAAAACCAGACATGGGCTGCTCAGTCCTCTTTAAGGTAGTTATTGCCGCCGATCACCAATAAGTCGTCACTGTCGGGTTCTGGCAGGAAAAGGCTCAGCGTTTCGGTGCGGCCGTCCTCGCCGGCCAGCAGGAGCTGATAGTCTTCCACCCTGTAGGTTCCAGATTCGAGTGGTGCAGTATTGCCCCCCGCGACCCCGGTGCCTGCGCCAGCGCCTTCGAAGCTGGACATGTAACCGGACGAGCCGGTTTGCGAGAACCGACCATCAGGGGACAGGATCAGGATACGTTCGGATGAAACACTGCCCGAACTGGTTGGCGTCATGCCGCTCGAGGCCCAGACATAGCGCCAAGTCCCATCAAAGGTCGTGCTCGGCGGCAGAGGCGGCACGCGATATATATCGCTTCTCCGACGATAAGCTGCTTGTTGGCCTGCCGAAGCGGTTCCTGGGTGAGCTCGAGAATGCCGTAGTCGTTTACCACTTCGGCCATTTCGATCGTATCGGCGGATGAGAACAGGCCGCCACCAAGCAGTCTATAGGTACCACAATCGCCCGGCGCGTGGGCACAATGGTCGGCAATCGTTCCCGCTGGAATGATGGTGCTAAAAAGGCCGCCTGGATCGAGTGCGAGCACTCGGTTTTCTGCAACGAAATCGACGCCGCCGAATACATTCGGCACCACACTGGAGTGGAGCGTGGTGTAGACGCCTTCAAGGCCCCCTGCCCCCTCAGGCAAAGTGAGCGCGAACGCTTCTTCATCTGAGGAAAACCGCACGCTGCGGACAATCTGCGCAAAGGCATCCTCGGCTGCCTCCGAATCCTCGTCACGAAGGTCCATCTCGATGAGCATTATGTATTGCCCGACGCCGCCCTGGGCGATACCGGCGAGAGTGGCCGAGACGATAGCGTCCTCCATGCTCGTGCAGCAACGCAGTTCGACGCGGATATCGTGCCCGTTGGCGGTCTTGCCTTGGCTATCGACCGTCGGGCGATCTTCGGCCAGTTCAGGAAAGAGGGCAAAAAGCTGATCGAAGCTGGCATCGAAGTCGGTCATGTTCGTAACCGGAAGGATCTGGATTATTGCCGCTCCGGTTCCGTCGCGCCCGACAGCTTTGTCACGCTCCCAGGTCCTGCGCAGAATGATACTGCCCTTCCCCTCCTCCCGTTCCCAACCCGCATCGGGCAGGGTGAAGGAGACATCACCAAGCGTCACCTCCTCGGCCAGAGCGCCGGCAGTCATAGCGGCACAGGCGAGGGCCGCAACGCAAATTCCGAGAATGGAAAGCAGCCTCGACATTCCGGGCTTATCCCCTTCAGATCAGATCAAGCAATGACATTCTGACCGCCGATCATAACGGGAATGCGACGTCGGCCGACCACTGCCGCGGCGCTACAACGTCTTCCGGAAAGCACTGTCATATCGCGAAGCGCTCTTTGTTGATATCGCTCACAAGGGCGGAAAGCGAGGAGTCTACTTTACGCAGGAACGTGGAGACGCGGAAATTGAATGTGGGGGGGTTCCCAGCGCGGATTGGATTGTTCAAATTGCACCCAAGCAGGGTGACGAGCCCCATATGTCCGTCAATCGCGGCGTGGCTCTGCACGGAATTGGCAGGAACAAGATGACCGGAAACCCGATGATCATGAGGCTTCGTGTCAGGGCAAAAGTTGGAGTGATAAAACGGTGCATCCTGGTGCTTGTTGCCCAAATCTGCCTGGCGGCGCCGCTTTCCGCACAGCAAACTAGGTCGGCCGTCGAGCAAGCGGACGAAGTCTGGGCGACCTTCGTCCATTCACCTCAAGCGCTGGCAGACCTGTCTTCTGCACAACAACTGGAGCACCTCGACCAACTCGGGGAAGCTCTTGTCGAAGACCCAGTATCAGTCGGTGACCTGCTTGAGGCCGAAATGGGCGGTCGAACCGCATTGCGGGTGTATGTGCTGGCGATGTTAGAGGATGGCCGCGGTGAAGAGCTTGCAGAACACGTGCTACATGTCCTTCACGCTGGTCAACGCGGCCGCCCGATTGCCGACGTACTCAACACCGCAGATCAACAGGATGGCTCTACCTGGTTCCCTTTGGCCGAACAGGCAGGCTTCTTTCTGGGAGGCGTGGCTGCGGTTCTCGATGGTAAAGCCGAAACAGGTGGCAATCCATCCATCGGCTTTGGCTGGTTTGGGGCAAATGAAACGACAAGAGATTTGACACTTCTGGCGGAGCGTCTCGGCATGCAACCGCCCGCCGAAAATCAAACCGCTGCGGACTGGCTGCTCAACGGGCAAACCAACTTGGCCAGCGCACTTTCCCGACCTGCAGCCCAATGGTTCGAGAAGGGTTTTAGGGAGGCATATCGTTAAAGCATGAGGGGTCCGTCGAATGACCTCAGCGTTCTGCAAAGCCAGCCGGCGTTGGCTCTATGCTTCTCAGGTCAATACCGGCTTCGCGCTCAAATCGAGCAACTGCCGCATCTCCGAGTTCATTGATCATCCGGGTGTCACCAACCGCCACAGCATTGTCGTAGACGGCGTATTGCACCAAAAAGTTCATCATCAATATCTCCGATAATTCCTGGCGCTCCGCCTCATTCAGATCGCGGAACTTCGCGTCGTCGCCGAGCGAGGCCCGCACCTGCTTCGAGGACCTGCGCTGGCAGGTTCTGGGCCAGGGCGATATCCAGGCCGGCGAAAAGGGCGCACTGCTGGCGCTGCTCGGCTCGATCGAGCGGGCCGAGAACCTGGTGCAACGCATTATCGACGAGCGCGCCTCGGTCGACCGCAGCGGCATCACCCGCGCCCCCGTGGTCCGGCCGGTCGCAAACCGCGACCTGCCACCCGCTGGCGACGTCGTCCCGGCGGAATAAGGCAAACCGTCGGTTCCCAACCAAGGCAGTCCTAATCGCTGCGCCATATTTCGGAATGGCCCGAAGCAGGCAATCAAAACCTGCCTTGGCGTTGGGTTTGCAATCGCGCCAGCCCCCGGCGTGAGACACGGAAGTAACGATCTGCTTATCCACGATATCACCTGCCCCGTCGTTGCGATGGAATGTGGACCAAGTTGGGCCGCATCGCCTATGGACTATTGTTTCGACGAGTCACAGGGCAAGGCATGACCGTTAATTGCCCGCCTGGTCAAGCGCACTACCGTACGCGATAAAATCGAGGGGCGAGCGTTGATGAAATGAAAGCCATGCCGTTGCATGGTCGCATCGCCACCGACAAGCGCGGCCTTTGACCTATGGCGTCGACCCGAACAGCGGCCAGATCGGGCGCGAGGCATCGTGCGCCAGGCCAGCATCTTTGGCGAAACGCTCGAGCTGCATCGCCGCATCACCTTGCCGCTTGATGGTACACAATTGCGGGCCTACGACCGCGTAGCCAGTCGCGGCTTTCGCCCGACACGCCATGCCCTGCTCTACCATTTCAATTTCGGCTATACCTTTCTCGACAAGGGTCTGGAGGTTGTCGGCCTGCCAGCACCGCTTCTTGGCGACATGCGGGCAGATTCTCCAGTGCCGGGCGACATTGGCGAGCGCGTCCCCGCTGTCGATACCAGCGACGTTCCTGCCGATCAGCCGGACAGCTAAGCGCCCCCATTTCCGGCCTTTCGCGAAAAGTACGCCGTCCCGACAGCGGCCATTCGCACCGATTGCCTGTTTGCTACCTTGAATTTGATCTCGAGGGCCGCAGGTAGATGCTCGCCTGGCTATTCCAGGTACGGCCTCAGCACGTCTTCGATCCATTTCATGGATGCACGGACTCTGCGCGACAGATTGCTACTATTTGCGCGCTGTTGACCTGTTGCGAACCTGGCAATTGCAGCGTCGCGTATCCACCGTGATAGGACTTAAGGTCCCGTCTCGTAGCTCAGTTGAATAACGCCATAACCTTCTAAGCTGTTGGTCGCAGATTGAAGTCCCGCCTGGATCGCCCGCACGTCTTCTGTTTTGTTGTTGTAACGACTAGAACGGATTTTCCAACACAGGCGGTCGAGAACGGCTGAGTCCCTTAGGTTTCCTGGCTTTGCCCTGCGCAGTCGGGTTGCTCAACGAACTTGCTATTGATCGCAAGCCAACTTCCCCATTTCGTGGTCACCAAGGTGAGTGTCAGCTTCGGGGCCGCAATCTGCCGGTCAGCTGTGCGCCCCATTTCGAAGATTCAGCAAGCCTAAGCGAAATCCCGAACTCTGCCGGTTTCGATGAGCTGATTCATCTCATCGATTAATCCATCAATATCGATGACCCCGAGGATATGCCCTAGAAGCTCGCGGCTGTTCAGTCCGCCAGCCTGGCGCTTGCGAGCGACTGTGCTTGTTTGATCTGGCCGTGGTAAAGCGCGTCCTTGCTCGGGTACCAGGGCATGGTGCCAATAGTATCGAAGCCGGGGATCGTTTCCATGTGGCGCACCATGCGCCGGCGCATCGCCTCGTCCGGCAAGGGACCGCGCATCGCCCCGAGATTGTCGCTCATGTGATCCGGGTCAGACGTCCCGCAAAGCACGCAGGTAACCGCTGGATGGGCGATCACCCATTTCAGGAAGAATTGTGCCCAGCTTAAGGCTTCGAACTCCTGGGCAAAATCGGGAAGAGGACGGTCTTGCACGATATGCATCAACCGCGCTTTTTCCAGAGGCAAATTCACGAACACGCCGACACCCCGGTCGGCGGCCGCGGGCAGCAGGCGTTCTGCCGCCTTCTTTTGAAGTTCAGAACTGCCAACCGGCCGGCACCCAGGCATAGCCGGTGTCGGTGCGAAGGATGCGCCCCAGGCCGGGAAAGGGATAATGGAAGCCAAGGACGAGGGTGCGATCGGCGGCCGCCTGATCGAAGATGCGCCGACGCGCTGTGGCGGCGGCCTCTTGGTCGCGATCCGGTCCGGGGCGCCAGGGGCGGTCGATATTGACCACAGGGTGGTAGGCGAGGTCGGCCGTTAGCAGCAGCTGGTCGCTGCCTGATTGCACCAGAAACGTGGCCATGCCTGGCGTGTGGCCCGGCGCGGCGATCGTCATCAGACCCGGCACGATTTCGGAACCGGCCTCATAAAGCTCGATATCTCCGGCGAAAGGCTGCACGCTCTGCTTGATATTGGCCGCAAAGCGCTGCCGGAACTCCGGTGGCACCGGCATATAGGAAAGGTCCGGCTCGCCCTCGACGAAGAACGCCCAATCCGCGCTTGGCACCATCACGATCGCCCGCGGAAACGCCTTGCCGCCATCAGCAGTTCGCAGGTTCCCGACATGGTCAGGATGGGTATGGGAGATCACGATCAGGTCGATGTCCTCGGTGGACAGTCCAATTGCCTGCAGATTGTCGAACAGGCGGCCTCCGTTCGGCCCCATCGTGGCTCCGGCCCCCGCTTCGAGAAGAATGCGGCGGCCATCGATCTCCAACAGCAGCGTGTTGAGATTGAGGGTCATGAAATCGGTTGGCAGAAAGGCGCGGTGCAGAACTTCTTCCAGTTCGGCTTCAGGGGCATCCCCTGCATAAACATTGGGCGCCCCTCCAATAATGCCGTCGCTCAGCACCGTCGCGGTGATGTCCCCGATTTGGAACCGGTAATGACCAGCATTGCCGATCGGCTCCGCCGCCGCCGACTGCGCGGCCACACTTGCGGGAAGGATATTGTTCAACAGCACGCCGGTACCACCGGCGACGGCGGACAACATGATCTTACGTCGGTTGAGTGTCAGCATCTTAGTCTTCCTCCGAAAGGTTCATCGATCGCCGCAAACCCGTGCCGCTTCATTCTTCGGAAGGTGACGCATCAACACTGCTTTGATAAGGTCATCAAATGCAATCGAGCTGATCTGAACAGCAGAGCAATGACGATGATACGCCTTGATCATTTGGAGACTTTTGCCCTGATCGTGCGCTGCGGTGGCTTTCGTGCCGCCGCCGCCGAGCGTGGCGTCTCCTCATCGGTTATGAGCCAAACCATGGGCGCGCTCGAGCAGGCACTTGGCCTGCGGCTCCTGAACCGAACGACACGCAGTATTGCGGTCACTGAAGCGGGGGAACGTCTGCTGGAGCGACTCCGCCCAGCCCTGGACGACATCCGCTCGGCCCTTATCGAACTCGACGAATTGCGCGACCAACCGTCCGGCACGCTGCGCATCAACGCGCCGGGGCCCGCGGTCGACCATGTGCTATGTCCACTCGCCTTTGCGTTCATGGAGACCCACCCCCAGGTCAAGGTCGAGATTGTCAGTGATGCCGCGATCGTCGACATCGTCGCGCAGGGTTTCGATGTCGGGGTCCGTTTCGGACAGCAACTGGCTCAGGACATGATCGCCGTGCCGCTTGGACGCCCTCTGCGCTATGCGATCGTGGCTTCGCCGGACTATCTGCGCCAGCGCGGCAGGCCAGAGGTTCCATCCCAACTTGTCGGCCACGATTGCATTCGGCGCCGCTATCCCGGTGGGACGCTGGCGACCTGGACCTTCGGGAAGAACGATGAAACCTTTGAAATCGCCCCGGAAGGCCGCCTGACCCTGAGTTCGGCGCATCAGGAACTTCAGGCCGCTCTTGCCGGGCAAGGCGTTGCCCACGTGCTCGAAGACTACGCTCGTGGATCCATTGCGGGCGGCTCGCTCGTTGAGATCTTGGCAGACTGGAGCCCTAAGTTACCGAGCTGGTTCCTCTACTACCCAAATAGGCGGCACAGCAGCGCCGCGATGCGAGCATTCCTCGAATTTGTCCGCAAATCGGCCTAGTAGGCCGCGCAGGTGGTAGCGAAGGGCTTTAGCGAATTCAGACAGCTGGATGAAAGAGCCGCCGATGATCATAGCCCAAAAACCCAATGTGGTCGACGGGCGGAGCGTCACGCGATCTAACCCGCCTGCCCGGAATCGGCCGGCGAGCACCGAATCACCGTCATCCTTCCCAAAGCAGGTGCATTTTCTCCGTGTCGGCTTCATCAGTCGGATTATAGATCATCAACTTGAGGTCGGGTCGACCGTCTATGGCGAAGGAAGAGAACTCAAAGGAGATTGGCCCGACCTTGGCGTGGTGGATAATTTTTGATCCTTCGCCGGTGCCTTGCACGTCGTTTTCCTTCCACATGCGGACAAACTCGGGACTCTTGCCCGAGAGCTCCGCCACGAGTTCGGCGGCGCGTTCCTCCTCGCCGGCGCGAAGGGTCGCCGTGCGGAAGGTGGCGACGAGAAAGCGGGCAACAGCATCCCAATCCTGTTGCGCCGCGCGAGTCTGGGGATTGAGGAACATCTGCCGCAGGATGTTACGCTCTTGCGGGTTTAGAACGCTGTAGTCGGTCAGTGCCAGCTGCGCTGCGCGGTTCCAACCGACGATGTCCCAGGTGGAGGTCGCTACCGTTGCCGGGATGGCGGGCATTGCGTCCAGGAAGCGCTGCAAGCGCCAGGAGATGCCTTCGCTATCCTTTGGCGATATTTTTTGTGGGCGCGTAGATCCTATGAGAAATAGATGCTCCCGTTCTGCCTCGGTCAGCAGCAGGGCCTGGGCCAGGTTGTCGAGCACGCGAACTGAAGGCGCCCCACCGCGACCCTGTTCAAGCCAAGTATACCACGTAGCACTGATATGGGCGCGTTGCGCGACCTCCTCCCGTCGCAAGCCGGGTGTTCGGCGTCGCCCACCAAACCCTAACGTGCGTGCGTCGAGGCGCTGCCGGCGTTCTTTCAAAAACGTGCCCAGGCGATTGCCATCCTGATCCAGTTTGATCCTGTCGGTCATTTTACCAGTATAAACTCACGTATTTTACCAGGATTACCGATGGCCGATATTCCGTCTTCCAACAAGCAGGAGATTGGTCATGAGAGTTTTTGTTACAGGCGCGACCGGATTTGTCGGTTCGGCCACGGTGCGCGATCTTCTCGTGCATGGGCACGAAGTTCTGGGCTTGGTGCGCAGCCAGAAGGGGGAAGAGCAACTCGAGCGTGCCGGCGCCAAGGCGCTATCCGGCGATCTCGAAATGCCTGGTGCCCTTCGTGCCGGCGTTGCCGAGACCGATGCGGTGATCCATGCCGGCTTCGTGCACGATTTCACCCGTTTTGGCGAAGCTTGTGCGATTGACCGGGCTGCCATCGAGACCATCGGTGAAGCTGTCGGCACATCTGGTAAGCCGCTGGTCGTCACGGCAGGCGTGGCTTTTCTGGACACGGCGGGCGATATCGCTAACGAAAACGATCATGCTTTTGCACCTTCGGACCAGTATCCGCGCGCTTCCGAAGCGGCGGCGGCGGCACTTATCGAAGCAGGCATCCCCACAGCCATCATGCGCCTGCCACCTTCGGTTCACGGAGCAGGCGACCACGGTTTCGTGCCGATGCTTATCGATATTGCCCGGCGGACCGGAGTATCAGCCTTTATAGGCGAGGGGGACAATCTTTGGCCCGCCGTGCATGTAGCCGATGCGGCGGGCGCTTATCGGCTTGCAGTGGAAAAAGGCCCGAGCGCGGCGACCTACCATGCCGTGGCTGAAGAAGGCGTACCGTTCAGCGCCATTGCGCAGGCGATCAGCACGGGGTTGGGTGTGCCCTGCGTGTCCATGGACGAAACGACAGCCAAGGCGCATTTCGGCTGGTTTTATGGCTTTGCTGCCATCGGGCAGCGGACATCCAGCGGCCGCACGCAACAGCTGTTGGGTTGGCACGCAGTCGGCGAAACCCTGCTGCAGGACATTGCGCGAGCGGGCTATTTTTAGCCGAGCGCCGAGCGGTGAAATATCAGGGCACTTTGACTGCGCAAGTTGGTCGAACCCGGACTTGGCCGCAGGCCTCATCCGGCCCGCGTTGCAGCGTCGGCGCTTGGGACACCATTCTTCGACGGGCAAATAGCTGTTCCAGCATCTAGCGCTAGCTGAGTGAAACCTGACCAAGCCGCTCCAGGGAAGCCCACAAGATTGCTGCAGATTGCAAGTTCTGAGCGCTGACGGGAATACTGACTGGGCCTGGCAGGCCCCTCATCCCTTGAAATCCGTTTGGTCCGTAGTAGCCGCCGGCGACAGCCTGTGGGGAGGCCGCAGCGTAGAGCGTTGGAAGGGCGCCCTCCGCCGCCGGTTGGAACATGAATGGAAGCATCCGCAATCTCCATCCCTCCGCACTGTTGAGTCCAGGTCCATTCGGGATGAGATTCGTTCGGGCGACACCGGGATGCGCTGCTACGCTGGAGACCCCCCAGCCAGCAGTCTTACTCCTGCGCTCAAACTCTAAGGCCAGCATGAGATTGGCAAGCTTGGTGTTGTCATAGGCGGCCGCATAATCGTAGCTGTGCTCGAGCTGGAGATCATGGAACGGAAGCGTGTCGGATATGCGCATACTCGATACCCAAACGATCCTGGGCTCGCGCCCTCGTCGCAATAGCGGCAACAGCTGGGCGGTCAGCACAAAATGGCCGAGCGTATTAGTTGCGAAAACACGCTCAAAGCCATCGACGCTCACCTCGCGGTTGAAGCGCCCCATCACGCCTGCATTGTTGATCAGTACGTCGAGACCCTGACCGGTCGCGCGCATTCGAGCGGCGAACGCTCTGACCGATGTCAGATTCGCGAGGTCCAGTGTCTCGAAACGCACCTCGGAGCCGGGAGCGTCCGCTAGGATTCGCTGCACCGCTTCTTCGCCGCGCGCTTGGTCGCGAGACGCGATTGTCACGCGTGCCCCTGCTCGCGCCAGGGCTAGCGCGTCCTGGTATCCCAAACCGCTTCGATCACCCTGCGGGTAGCCGTTGCCACCCGTTACGAGCACCCTACGACCGTTCTGGGCCGGAATATCCGCAGCGGTCCAGTCAGGAATCTCCGCCGCTCCTGCGGAAGGCCAACCTATAGCAAAGCCCGCTGTACCCACGATCAGAGCGCCAGAGGCACCAGCTGCCGAAACTCGCAGGAATGCTCGACGTGAAAAGGCCGGGCGCTCCGCACCCCGGGGCTGGCGATTATTTTGATTGTCCAGTTCCGCTCGCATGTCGAATCTCCGTCATTCCAATGTCCGTGGGGCGACCCATTTCAAAAGTCGATGCCAATGCATGGGTTGGGTGCGTCGCCCCACCCGAGGTGGGGCGACGCAGCAAAGGTGTACGGCTCACATGAAGCCGCCATTGGCGAATACCAACTGCCCGTTGATCCATTCACCGTCGCTCGCGCAAAGCGCCGCGATGGCATTGGCGATATCCTCAGGCTCGCCGATACGCCCGTATGGGATCATGGTCGAAACCTGTTCGATCGCCTGTGGCGGCACGTCGAGCAGGGCCGTGTTGGTCGGCCCAGGCGCGATGGCATTTACCGATATCCGGCGGCCAGCCATTTCCTTGGCCAGTGAGCCTGACATGGCCTCCTGAGCCGCCTTTGTCGCCGCGTAAGGTCCCTGGGTCGCGCGCTTGGCGAGGGTGGAGGTGGAACTCAGACTAATAACGCGTCCGCCGTCACGGACGCGGCGAGCGGCCTCGCGCAGAACATTGAAGCCGCCCTTCAGATTGGTGGCGATCATCCGGTCGAAAGCCTCATCGGTGAACTGAGCGAAAGGCGCGGTGTTCATGATGCCGGCATTGCTCACGACAACGTCCACGCCGCCAAAGGCCTGCTCGTTGGCGTCGAACAGGGCTCGCACGGCGGCCGGATCGGCGACGTCGGCCTGCAGCCAGATCGCGCGGCCGCCATCGGCCTCGATCTCGCTTGCCACTTGAGCCGCCAGATCGGTGTTGACCAGGCAGTTGACCGTCACGGCAAAGCCATCTCGGGCAAGCCGACGGGCGGTTGCCGCGCCAATGCCGCGGGACGAGCCGGTAACGATGGCAGCCCGGCCACCCGCGGCCAAAGCGCCAGGCGCCGCTTCGGATGTCTGTGCCGCGGCAACGCCACCAAGTGCCAGGGCAGCCGGGACAGCGGCGGTGAGGGCCAAGAAATTGCGACGCGAAGTTTCGGTATCGGACATTTTGAGGGTCCTATCTGTCTCAAATTGAGGTCTGGAAATCGCGGCGTGAGGGGCGTAGAGCGCGTTTGCGCGGAGCCCGAGACCCTTCACGCCGGCGAACGACGAAAAGCTCAGAAGCGGTAGTTTACACCCACCGTGACCGCGTGATTGGTCAGGTCATCGGTACGACCGACATCGCCCACGCTGCTGGCGATGTCCCAATAGGTGGTTTGCTGATACTCCGCTCGGACGCTCCAGCCGTTTCCGAGAGCTTGCTCGACACCGGCCCCGAACACCGCTCCGAGATGGGTATCGGAGGCCGATGTCGTTGCCCCTGTCGGATCGAGTTCCGCAAGCGACAGACCCGCCAGGCCATAGATAAGGGTCTGGCCCAACGCCATGCCAGCGCGGCCCGTCACGTTGACCGACCACTCCTGCTGTAATCCGGCCGTCGGCGACAATTCGTAGCTCAGCTCATCGTGCAGGGACGCCGCTACTTCCGCGCCCAGCACCAAATTCTCGAGCTGCTGGAGGTAACCGGCCTGCACGCCCCCCGACCAGGCGCTGTTGGTCTCGGAAAAATCATTGCTGGTAATGCCGCCAAGATGGGCGCCGACGTAGAAGCCGGTCCAGTCGTCGCCAGCAACCGACATCTCCGCGCTGTTATACTGCGGCGGAACGAACAGAGCCGCGTCGTTCGACAAATCGGCGGCGGCAGCTGCGGAGATACAGACGGGGGCAAGCAGCGCCACCGATCCGAGGAAGGCATAGATCGAAGATTTCATTGGGTGTCTCCTTGTTGGACACCCCACCTTGGCCTGCTCCGCTTGCCACAGAATTGCGTCGGCAAGGGTCACAGACGTTTTGGGCTTCCGTCAGCGTCTGAGACGCTAAGCGGCGACGTGCCGAACCCCTGGCTTCACCGGGTCTTTCGGCTGACCAATAGCGGCCGGAGGGAACCGCAGCGCAAAGCAGGCGCCTCCGAACTCGCTTTCGCCGACCGCGATTGCACCATCGTGCCGCACCATGATTTCGCGCACCAAACTGAGGCCCAGACCGGCACCGCGCTCCTTGGGGCGCAGCCGGTGAAATGGCTCGAAGATCTGCTCACGGTGCTCCATGGGGATTCCGCTTCCCTCATCCGAGACAAGTATTGCTTCGGCCTCGACATGCACCAGGATTGTTCCCTTGTTACCGCCATGCGCTATGGCATTCTGGAAGATGTTGATCAGAGCCCGCTCGATCGCACTGCTGTCACCGAAAACAATGGCGACGCGACCTTCGAAAGTCAGTTGCGGGGCGTATCCGGCCCCAATCGCCAGCGGTGCCAGGTCGCCCACTACCTTGCGTGCCACCGCGACCAGGTCGACGTTCCCGAACAAGGTATCGCTGAAATCGATGCGCTGCAGGTCCAGCAGTTGCTCGGCCAGGTTGGCTACCCGTTGCACGTCAAGCAGCAGGCGCCCGCTATATTGAGGTAAATGCAAATCGCCGCTAGTGAGCAACTCTATGCGGTTCTGTAGAATAGCTATGGGTGTGCGCAACTCGTGGGCGGCATCAGCAAGAAACCGTTGCTGCCTCTCATAGCCATCATCAATGCGTTTCAGCGCTTCATTCACGGCATCCACGAGGGCCGCGATCTCGGCAGGGACGTCAGCTGTGGGTAGCCGAGTGCCACGGCGGTCAATGTCGATCATCTTCGCCCGCCGTACCGCACGATGCATGCCGGCGAGGGAAGAACCGATGAGGCGTGGAATGAGCAGGCCTGTCATTGTTGCGAGCAGCACCAGAACAGCCATGAGCGGGGCGCCGTTGTCTACGACCGAGCGGGCCAACGCGCGTAACGGCCCGACGAGCGGGCCGTTGCCGAATACGATGCGCACCTCCCCCATCGAGAGCCGTTCCACTGCAAGCAGGGCTGGCGTTTCGACCCCAGCGAATTTGGCCACATCAAAAAGTGCTGCGGATTGCGCAATATCGGCCATATTTGACGGAACAATGCCATAATTCAGTTGTTCGCCATACGCATTGGTCGCGACGAACCACAGGTCAGGTGCCTCGTCCGCGAGGGCATTGAACTGTTCATTGGGGACGAGCACAATGGCACGTCCCACCCTTTGCAGCGCTGAACCTATGCTGCCGCTGACCTTCGGATCGGGATCGTAAAGCGCACCACGATCCTTAACAATCTGCAAGAGCGGCATGCACATGGCAAAAGCCATGAGCGTTGCGACCTGCAGAAAGATTACCTTAAGGGTCAAGCGGCGAGCGAGCGACGGACGCCCCGCACTCATTGCAATGGCCTTATCAGATATCCAACGCCACGCACATTGTGGATCTCCACGACGGCGTCGCGTTCGGTCAAGCGCCGCCTTAGCCGCGAAATATGGGCCTCCATCGTGTTGGATGCGATTTCATCGTCGTACCCATAGACCGCTTCCTCCAGCCCCTCTCGGGAAACGGTCCGGCCGGCCCTGCGAAGGAGAATTTCGAGCACAAGCAGTTCGCGTCGCGGCAATTCCAGGGGGACACCGTTAACTTCGACGCTACGCGATCGCGTATCGAATGCTACGGCTCCCAGACTTATGACTTGTGTTGCGATGGCGCTGTTCCGACGCATGACCGCCCGCAGCCTGGCAAGGAGCTCATCAATCGAGAATGGCTTACTGAGATAGTCGTCGGCCCCGTCATCCAGACCTGCAATGCGGTCGCTACTCGATCCGAGTGCGGAAATCACGATAATCGGCACGCCACTCCATAACCTGCGCACCGTTGGAACCAGCGAAAGTCCGTCACCGTCCGGCAACTTGCGATCGAGAAGTATGGCGTCGTGCACCGCACCCGCCGTCGCCGCCTGGGCGATTTCCAAACTTGCGGCATGGTCAAGAATGATGTCGTGCCTGCGCAGGGCGGCGCGGATATTCGACACCATTTCGAGCTCATCCTCCACCAATAGAACGCGCATTCAATTTTCTCCGATTGAGGTCGCTTCGCGTGTGGCGACCGAAGTAAGAAACCGGTCTTCCATCGCGGCGCGCGTGAACTGCTCAGCCGTATCAAGATCGAGAACAACGCCCTGGTTGACTGAGGCATAGGTGGCAAGCAGGCGCGGGTCATGTCTGAGCATGCTTGCCCCACCGACATCGCCTTCAAGGGCGCGAAGGCGCTGATAGTGCGCACTGCCGAACAGTACTGGATGGCCGGGCCGGCCCTCGAACATGGGTCGGCATATACTGGTTGGCCCCACGAAAAGCTCGGCTGTACGCTGGAAGTCGTTTTGGGAGATCAGCGGCATATCGGCAGGGCAGATGAAGACCCCGCGCGTGCCGTTCAAAAGAGCAGCGCCGGTGGCGATGGACGTGCCGATACCTTCGGTCGCACGTTTATTAACGGCTTCGCGCCAGCGAGGGCGAGTGACGACCACAGACATGATCTCATCGCGATAAGGTTCACCCGTTACGATGATGGGCTGTCCGATATCGAGTTGTTCGATGACGCTCAGGACGTGGCAGATCAAAGGTCTGCCGCAGTACGGTTGGATTAACTTGTTGCCGTGCGCAAAGCGCCGGGACGATCCTGCTGCCAGAACGATCACATCAAACATCCGCATTGGCGTACAGCTCCACGCAGGTTAATCGGATTGCCTAGTCATGACCGGTGTGTCGAACCGCGCGTCCGCCTCCCGTCGCCGCAAGGCGATCTCGCCCAGGACCGAGAGGGCGAGCGTAGAGGGATCACGAGCCTGGGGGATGATGCCAATCGGCCCAGCTATCCGATCCACCTGGGCTCGGCTATGTCCGCTGGCCAGCAATCGCTCGCGACGAGACGCCTGTGCACGTTGGCTTCCGAGGGCGCCGATATAAAAGTGCGGGCCGGCGAGACAGCGGGCCAGGATCGCCTCTTCCCAATCCCGCTCGTGAAACAAAAGCACCGCCGCGGTCCAGGGATCCGCAGGCATGTTCCAGGCATCCGCCGGGCTTGCCAGATGGCGCGCCTGGTCCACGAATGGCGCAAGCCGGCGAATGATCTCCGTATCAGGGGTGGCAAGGTCAATGTCGTAGCCGAGGGCGGCCCCGAGGCGGGCGACGGCGTCGAGCTCGGGGCCCCTGCCCGCCACGCTCAAACGCGTGCCTGGAAGATAGCGGCGGTGAAAGACGCTTCCGGACCAGCCCGTCGGCGGGACGGTATCAACTAGAACGAGTTGGCTTGCCTGGGGCTCGAAGGCCAGCGAGAACGGACGGCGCCGCGCCATCCGGTCCAGTATGTCCTCCAGCAACGCGGGAGGCGGCCCGACATGAACCAGCACATCTATGCCGCCGCCGCATGGAAAGCGAATGTCGAAATAAGGTGAGCCTTCACCGAACCGCAGCATGGCGTCGCGGCCGCCAGCGATGACCGCCTCGACCTCCAGAGCAATTGCCGGCTCGACACAACCGCCCGAAAGATAGCCTTCAAAGCGCTTTCCCGACACGACCGCCATGTGCGTGCCTACCGGGCGAGGAGCTCCGCCATGGACGGCCGTCACGGTCAACAGAGCGCCTTGCCGGCCTTGGTAGATTTCCTGCAGCAGCCACAGAAATGGAGCAGCGTCCAAACCAAGGCAGGAGTCAATCTGTCTGAGCATGTCCAGGGCCTTTAGAACTGCAGCAGGCAAAATCCTGCGCGCTTAACGCTTTGAGGCCGTGCGCAACGGACACGCAACCTCGCTTCGGCCCGCGCAAGCCAAACCTCGCGGCTGCGGAAGACCATATGAGCCCCCTCTGGATATACTATACCGTACCGTATACTTTTGACTTGTCAACGGGCCGGCTAGATGGGCATAAAAGAGCAAATGGAGATGTCATGAAAACCATCGATGGCCTGCCACTACCCGAAGCCATTCTGCGGGTGGCGATCGCCACCTTTGTGGAACATGGGTACGAAAAGGCTTCCATGGATGAGGTGGCCGCACGGGCTTCTACGACGAAGCGGACCGTCTATGCCCATTTCGGCAGCAAGGAGCAGCTGTTTCGCAACGCGCTGGCGAAAGCCGTGACGATGTTTCACAGCGAAATGCCCAAGCTTGAGGACATCGCCAATCCGGCGGCCGAGCTGGAGGCATTTGCAGTGGGATTTAGCGACCTTGCCACCTGGAAAGGCGCCGTCCGCCTGCAACGCGTGGTGATGGGAGAGGCGGAACGTTTCGCTGGTCTGGGCGGTATGCTGCATCGCGAGATCATCGAACGGGCCGAACGCCTCATTGCGGACTACCTCGCGGCGGTGGACCAGCGCCAAGAAGCGGCGGCGGGCAGCGGGCTCGAGGCTTGGTACGCCGAGCTGGCGAGCCTCTTTCTCAACATGACTACGGGGCCGCAACGGTTTGCGACGCTGTTGCAGGCGCGCGAGCCAATTCCCAATCACCCCCTGGCCAAGACCCCACCCGACCTGGACCGCGCCGCGATCCACCAGGCCGTCCAGATATTCCTGGGTGGCAGCGGCATTGGGCAGCGGCACACCGCCCCCCACTGAGTGGAGAACATGATGGCTTCGGATCTTCTTGCAGCAGTGAATGCCTATCTCGGCGAACAAGGTGGCGGGGAGGGCCATTTCGAGCTGCCGATGGGTGGAGTCCACATCCTGCGCTCGTTCCATCGAGTGGCAGCCAATCACGCGCTCTACCGACCATCCCTTTGCGTTGTGCTGCAGGGCGGCAAGCGGTTGCTCATTGGCGGGGACAGGCTCGAATACGGCGCGATGCAGTGCTTGGTTGTCAGCATGGAACTCCCCGCCTGTGGCGGCATCGTTGCGGCAAGTCCGGAAGAGCCCTTTGTTGGCGTCACGGTCGATTTCGAACCCGCGATCCTGCGCGACGTGCTGAGCCATCTCGAAAATCCACCCGCACCGCCGCGCGATGATGGGCCCGCCGTGTTCGTGGCCGATGTGAGTGATGCTCTGGCCGATTGCATCCTGCGTCTCGTCAGGCTGGCCGAGACACCGCGGGCCATTCCCGTGCTCTTTCCTGCTATCTTGCGGGAACTCTATTATTGGTTGCTGACCGGTCCTTATGGCGACCAAATATCCCGGCAGGCGCTTCCTGAGAACCACTTGGCCCGTATTTCCAGAGCGATCTGGCTGTTGCGTGAGAACTTCACCGAGACCTTGCCCGTCGATAGGCTTGCCTCGGCGGCCGGAATGAGCGTTTCGTCCTTCCACCATCATTTCAAGTCCTTGACGTCGATGACCCCGTTGCAGTTTCAGAAGCAATTGCGTCTGCTCGAGGCACGGCGCCTTATGTTGTCGGATACGGTCAGCGTGACCGAAGCAGCATTTCGCGTCGGCTATGAGAGTGCGTCACAGTTCAGCCGGGAATATTCCAGAACCTTCGGGGTGGCGCCCAAGCGCGACACTATGAGCATGCGGGCGCCGCCGCCCGACCCCGTGCCGGCCTAGCTACAGCGGCCACGCTGCCTTTGGTACGCCATCGGACCTGCTAACTCTGCATGGGAAAGCCTGCGTTGGTCGCCGCATTTCCACTCAGGAATGGAAGGCTTTTCGTTGCAACGCCCGTCAAAGCCAGAATGGCATTCGCCACTGCGGGGGCAATTGGTGGCACGCCGGGTTCACCCATGCCGGTCGGCCTGTTGGTCGATTTGATGATATGCGTTTCGACCAAAGGCATTTCATTCATGCGCACCACGGGATAGCTATCGAAATTCGTCTCCTGGACGACGCCATCCTTTAGCGTGACTGCGCCAAAGAGAGCAGCCGAGAGGCCGAAACCGACGCCGCCCTCCATTTGCGCCGCAATCTGATCGGGCGCCACGGCGATGCCGCAGTCGACAACGGCAACAACACGCCGCACGATCGGCCGACCCAGCTCTAAGCGCACTTCGGCCACTTGGCCGACTACCGTTCCAAAGGCCTCGATAACGGCGAGCCCGCGGGCCCACCCCTGTTCGAGCGGACGATCCCATTCGGAGCGCAGCAGCAGCTCGTCGAGCACGGCGATGCGGCGCGTGTCGCCTGCGGCCTGATAAAGCGTGCGACGATACTCGGCCGGATCGCGATCAGCCCGGCGGGCCAGCTGGTCGATGATATGTTCCATCACCATGGCGGTGTGGGAATGACCTACCGAGCGCCAGAGGCTACAGACCACCGGGAAACTGGGGGTGAATATCTTCCCTTTCACCGTAGTGGCAGTGGAGAAATAGGGCGAGTGGCTGATGCCTTCGGTGGCCAGCCGGTTTGGCATCAGCGGGATCGGCACCACCGATTGGCAGACGCTGTGGATGCGCCAGCGCTCCGGGAGACCGTCGGACCTCGTCTGCACCCAGACGCGGTGATGCGACATGGGTCGGTAATACCCACCTGCCATCTCGTCCTCGCGAGTCCAGATGAGTTTGATCGCTCGGCCCTGTACGCGTTGGGCAATGCGGACGCATTCGGCCACGTAATCGGACTGGGGCAAGCCGCGCCGGCCAAAGGAGCCGCCAGCCGGGATGACTTCGAGGTCCACCTTTCCCGGCAGGGTGCGTGCCGTCAGAGCGGCGACCACCTGGTCTATCGTAGCCATATGGGCGCCCGAGGTAATGGAGACGTCCCAGCCATTGATCTCGGCAACGCAGTCAAGCGTCTCCATGGGCGCGTGGGCGAGATAGGGGAAGTCGAAGGCGAAGTCGACCACGTCACCCTCGAAGGGAGCATCGGCATTCTCGCCGATGGTCTCAAAGTCCGCTGGCTGGACATCGCCTCGCCCTTCCGCGATGTCGTGATAGTACTGAAAGAGGTCGGACGACGAGCGCATTTCAGCGTCCGTATCGTCCCATTCAATGCGTAGGGCCTCGCGCCCGAGGCGCGCCGCATAAGTTGTCTCGGCCAGTACCGCAACACCAGTGTCGATGGCGAAGACATCCACGACGCCCCGGACGTTGAGGGCGTCGGAGGCGTCGAACCGGGCCAGCCGTCCGCCGAAACGTGGGCTATGCGCCACCATGGCAACGAGCATGTTCGGGCGCTGGACATCTTGAGTATAGACCTGAGCGCCTGTGCTCTTGGCTAGGCTGTCCTTGCGGCGCACCCTTTCGGAGCCGATCAGCCGATAGGCGGACGGATCCTTGAGCATCGGCACCTGCGGGGGGGCCTGGCGGGAGGCTGCCTCGAGCAGATCGGCAAATGCCGCAGACTGGCCGGAGCCTGCATGCGTGACGACGCCGTCGCGCACATCGATGGACCCGGGCGGAACGTTCCAGCGCTGGGCGGCTGCGTTCACAAACATGGCGCGCGCCGCCGCACCGGCATTGCGCATGGAGTCCCAATGGGTCGCGATGGAATTGGACGCGCCGGTTACTTGCGTGCCATAGGCGCCGAAATTGCTGCGCGCATCGATAACGCGAACGCGGTCCCAGTCGGCATCAAGTTCTTCGGTAATGATCGCGGCCAGTCCGGCGTGGATGCCCTGCCCCAGTTCCTGCTGCTTGTTCACGATCGTCACCCATCCATCGGCATCGATGCGAATGAAGGAGCCGAAGGCGCTGGGCTCGGGGTCGGTACCACCGCCACTCAATATGGCGCCGACGACCTGCATGGGATGGGTGGCTACATAGCCGACCAATAGAGCACCGCCGAGAAGCGATCCACCCAGGATCATCCGCCGGCGCGTCATGCCGAAGCGTCCTTTTGCCGTCTGGGGTTCGGTAACGGACCGTTTCATTGGGGGCATGCTCCACCTGTGTCGAGCCACGCCGCGATAATCGCGCCGAACTCTTGCTGGGTACCTGGCGCGGGCGTTCGATCCCCACCAGGGTTCCAGGCCCAACCGACGAGCTCGTCCTCGGCCATATGGTGAAGCAGCTCTTCGCGGCTCATGCCGGAACGTGCTGGATCAAGGAGTTGCTCGCAAATTTCGCCGAGCGTTTTGCCCTGCCAGGCCATCTCGATCGGCGCCAGATGCCACAATGGGTTGCCCGGCACGCCGGATGCCTCGATGTTTTCGTTTTGGTGGCATGTCGAGCAGCGCATGGTCGGCTCGCCACCACCATCGAAGCCGCGGGACACCCATGGCGTATGCGCACGCACGGCATCGGTCTGCGTGGGGCGATCTGAACGCGGATGGCAGTTCATGCAGCGCGGATTCTGGATCACGCGACCGGCCTCCTCGAACAGGGCCACCGATCGCGCTCGCAGATCGGCAATGTTGTCGAAGTCGGAGACCGGTCGAAGGTGGTCGACCTGCGCGGCTGCCTGGGGCGCCTCAATGGGCTCAGACTGCAACATCGGGCGCGGATAGAGCAGATAGACCAGGCCAAGAATGACGACCACTACAAATATCAAGCCGAGCGTCCGGAAGAAAAACCCGATGCCGAAGCGTCGCCGCCGTGGCTCGGCGGGTCCCGACGGGCTCATTCCGCCGCTCCTTTCAGCGTTCCGGCGGCATCATGGATGGCGGCGCGGATGCGATTATAGGTCGCGCAGCGGCAGATGTTGCCGCTCATGGCGGTATCGATGTCACTGTCGCTCGGGGAGGGGATAGTGCGAAGCAGTGCGACCGCACTCATGATCTGACCGGACTGGCAGAACCCGCATTGCGGCACATCGCGCGCGACCCAGGCGGCCCGGACTGCTTCGACCTCGGTTCCTTCCACCGCCTCAATTGTGGTGATCCGGTAGGACGACGCAACTTCCAACGGAAGCGTGCAAGAGCGCATGGGCTGATCATCGACATGGATGGTGCACGCGCCGCATTGGGCGATGCCACAACCATATTTGGTCCCGGTCATCTTCAAGATGTCGCGCAATACCCAGAGCAACGGTGTCTGGCCATCCTCATCGACGTCGTAAGTCTGGTTATTGACTGAGATCGTATACATCAGGGCCCCGGCGACATGGCTAAGCCTCGAGGTTAGGTGCCCTCGGTTTGAACCGAAACGGCCAATCCTACAAAAAACTTGCCCGATCCTCCGGACCGCACCGCCTTACGGCTTTGCAACTGCGGTCACCTCTCGGTGCTGCCATCGAAGGGGAGAGCCCGCACAGATCATCAATGGGGAACATGAAGCGGCCGCCCCTGAACAAAGGACAAACCTGTTCGCGAAGTGCCGCCGGGCGTCGTCGCGACGCAGGCTTGACAATTCGTTCGCTACCTTTCAATGTTTGCAAGCTAGCAAACAAATTGATGGAGGACTGACCTTTGGATGAACAGAGTGACGCCGCGCATCTAACCGTGGGGGCGTGGGCGAAACGATGTTATTTCGCAGGCCGTGCCCTGATGGACGCGACCCTGCGACCCTACGATTTGGGTTCGACGCAATGGTATGTTCTCTGGCATCTGACGAACTTCGGTCCGACCGTTCAACGCGACCTGGGGCGAGCCCTTGAACTCGAACGGGCGACGTTGAGCGGGATTGTGACCACTCTAGTTCGCAAGAACCTGATCGATCAGAGCTCAAGCGGAGAAGATCAGCGCCAGCGTCTTCTGACGTTGACAACCGCCGGGGAAACCCTGTGGCGCGAACTCCCCGATCTTTCCTTCATTCACGAAACTGCTTTTGGCGGCGTCGACGAGGTCGACCTGGCTACGACAATCCGTGTCCTGCAATCCGCCACCGAACGACTGCAAAATTTTTTGCGAAAGGAATAAGTCATGACGATCCTGATAACCGGAGCAACTGGCCTAGTAGGCGAGCGCCTTGTGCCACGGCTGGTTGAAGCGGGTCTTTCCTGCCGGGTGCTGCTGCGGGCCGGGAAACCTTCTCCGCTGGGGGCAGCGGCCGTGACCGGCGACATTCTCGATCCTTTAACGCTTCCGAATGCCGTCCGCGGTGTTTCAACGGTCGTGCACCTGGCGGCCGTCTTTCGCACTCAGGATACGGACCTCATCTGGAAGAGCAACCTGGAGGGCACGCGCAATTTGATCGCTGCCGTCAAAGCGAATGCCCCTGATGCGCGCTTCATCATGTCGAGTACCAGCCATGTCTATAACATCGACAATCCGCATCCCGGACGGGAGGAGGATCCGGTCGATCCGAAGCAAGCCTATCCGGCGAGCAAGGTGGCGGCAGAAAAAGAACTGCGCGAAAGCGGCCTGAACTGGTCCATCATCCGGTTCCCGTTTGTGTACGGCGATGGCGACGGACATCTGGATTCGCTTCCCCAATATGTCGGCAACTGGCATCCGGCTCAACGAATGAGCACGATACATCACCGCGACATCGCTACCGCGCTGAAACTGGCGCTGGACGGAGTGTTCGATGGGCATGTTGTCAATGTTGCGGACGAGGCACCGACGTCCGTCTACGAGCTTACGGGCTTGCTGGATGCGAGAATCGAGCCGAGTTCCGAGCCTCTCGCAAATCCCTGGTATCTGCACGTCGACGCTTCGCTTGCTCGCAGCCTCGGCTTTCGGTCCAGCGTGAGAACCGTTTATCAAGCCCAGCAAGAAGGGCTGATGTGACAGACGACGATGGCCGGTTCGTCCATAGGTCTCAGCCCCCCTTGCCGGCCGTCACCCGCTGATAATTAAGCACCAGCACCATGGCCTCGTAGCAGCGCCGCCGTGAGCTCGATAACGCCCTGGCGGTCATCCAAGCGATGATGGCGCCAGTCGCCGCGCGCCGAGTGACGGCGGGGCGGCCCGACATCTCAGCGCGCGTGTTTGTCGACCGAGAAGCAGCCGCTATTGCCCATCGCTGCGGAAAACCGGGCCAGTCTGCCTTCAGACGAAGGCAATCCATCGGCCTGCAAGCACCGCACAAATCCAAAGCGACAACGATGTCATCGCGGCAAATCGCCCGACCAGCGAGCCGACCATGCGAACCACATCCCGGTGATCAGACAGACGGCGCAGGAGCGCGGCATTGGTTCCTGCAGCAATCAGCAGCGCCATCTTGGCGAGGAAGGCCGGATTGCCGAGATAGTCGGCGATGCGGATGGACGCGAGCAACACCCCAGTAGATGCGGCAAGTGCGAAACCGAACAAGGCCGACCGGACCAGAAACGGCAGCACGGCGTCGAATTGCGGGCCGAACACCTTGAGGAGCCGCAGATCCACCGGGACGATCGATCCAAAGGCCAAGGCTATACCCAGGATATGAAGCGCCGACACAGTCGGATAAACTAGCGGCGCCATCGCAATGAACCGGGCAAGGGCGGAGCCCTCGATCCAGCTGAGGATTTCCACTAGCTGCATCCGTCGACTTTTTCATGCAGGCCCCCGGTATAGGAATGGACCTGTCCGTCCGGAAGCTGAATCCAGGAACTGCGCAGCTCATTGGGGGCCAGACAGTTTCGCAACGCGAGGATGACCACGCTGTCGCCGACCTCGATGTCATCGCGCAAGTCATAAAACATTGAGACCGGCGAAAACTCGACCTCCTGCACCGTACCGACATCCTCTGCGCGCACTGTGAAAGGGCCGTTGAATTCATCGGGGCGATCCACCGCCAGATCAGAAACCTCCGTTCCCTCGACCCGCAAGGAGATGACTGGATGGGGGGGAGAGAATGTCGCCTGTGTCACTGTTCCTATGAGCACGATGGGCGCGCTCGTATCATAGCTTCCCGAAATGCCGTGGTGGGCGAGGACCGCACTCCCTGTCAGTCCTATCAAACTTAGTGCCAGAAAAATTCGCTTTGGACCAAATTTCATCTCGCAATCTCCATGCTCTCTATTGCTTCCGGCGAGACCGAGCGTGGCCGCTGACACCGATTGTCGTCGGGTGTTTCCCACGCCAGTCTGCTTCTGTCGTGCATGGATGATAGGGCGCTCCCGATACCGGAGCTATGCTTTGACGTCCGAAGTTCCTTTTCTATCGTCCCGAAATACTGAGTTTGCGGACGGCAAGGAGCGGAGCCTGAGTCACGATCCCGCGGTGCTCGCGAACAGGTGAATGCCCGGCGACGAACCAGGACTTGGACGTGCTCGAAGATCAATGGAAAATGGCCACAGTTTCACTGCAACACCTGCATGCTTACCATCGACTGGAAGACCAATGGATCCGCTCTCAGATCTCCTCGCTTTGCTAAAACCCAAGAGCTATGTATCGGCGGGCTTCAATGCCGGCGGGGACTGGGCGATCCAGTTCTCCAACCAGAAGGACCGCATCAAGTGTTACGCAGTGATCTCGGGGACCTGCTGGCTTTCAGTGGAGGACGTTGCGAATCCGGTACGGCTGAATGCAGGTGACTGTTTCGTCCTGCCCACCGGCCGGCCTTTCCTCCTGGCTAGCAATATGAAGCTATCGCCGATCGACGCCGGAAGCATTTTTCCGCCTCCCGCTAATGGTGGCGTCGTGACTCACAACGGTGGGGGCAGCCTATTCCTGGCAGGAAGTCGGTTCGCCGTGAGTGGACGCAACTCTTCCATGCTCCTCGGCATGCTGCCGCCAATCATTCATCTGCAGAACAAGACCGAACAAGCCGCGCTCCGCTTCTGCGTTGAACGGATGATGCAGGAGTTGAGCGACGGCCAACCCGGTGGCTTCCTAGTCGCACAGCACCTGGCGCACATGATGTTGGTGCAGGCGCTGCGGCTGCATCTGGCTGATGGTCCCGGACCTGGCGTGGGTTGGTTCAACGCCCTTGCCGACGAACAGTTGCGACTTGCCATCAATGCCATTCACGCCAACCCCTCGCGGCGCTGGACATTGCAAGACCTGGCATCCCATTCCGGCATGTCGCGTTCGAATTTCGCGCTTCGCTTTAAGGAGGTGACCGCAGAGACACCAATGGAGTATCTCGCGCGTTGGCGCATGCTGCTGGCCGGTGATCGCTTGCTCAACTCGAGCGAGCCAATTTCCACCATCGCGCTCTCGCTCGGCTATGAATCGGAAAGCGCCTTCAGCACGGCGTTTAAGCGCATGATGGGATGCACGCCCCGGCAGTATGGCCGTGCCGAGGAGATTCCCTTCGTAAATAACCAGCTCTTGTCGGGCAAGGTGAAGGAAGCCGTGGGCGAGGCAACTACCCACTGAACAATCATTCATTCGTGCTTTGCGCTGTTGGCCGAGGCTACCTGGCGCCGGCCTCGCGCAACCTGCTTTTCCTTTCAGTCAGCGCCCAATCTACCCTTGAACTAGCTTGTCTGGGGTAATCGGCAGCTCACGCACTCGAATGCCGATGGCATCATAAACGGCGTTGGCGACGGCTGCGGCTACGCCGGTAGCAGCCATGGTTCCAACACTGCGCACACCCAGCGGGCCCGCATTGGGATCAAACTCATCCACGAAGGCGATATCGATTTCAGGTGGGATGTCCGCATTGACCGGCAGGACCACATTGGCCAGGTCCTTGGCATGCCACCGCCCAAGACTGGGCTCGAAGTGGCTGGCTTCCATCGCCGCCTGGCCCCAGCCCCAGACGATACCGCCAATCATTTGCGAGCGCGCCGTCCTTGCATTGAGGATGCGTCCGACGCTATAGGCGCCCGTTGCACGCCGCAGCCGTAGCAGACCCAGTTCCGGGTCGACACCTACCTCAACGAAAATGGCGCCAAAGGACCGAGCCGGAAAACCGGGTAGTCCCGCATCGGCATAGTTTTCGATTTCCAGCGCCCCGTCCCCGGAAAGTTCGGACACCCCTGCTTCGCTGAGCACCGCTTCGATGGTACGCGACTCCGTGCCGCGAACAATGGAGCCGCCGCGCATGGCGATCTCCGCCACTGGCCAACCGCACAGGCGGGCGAGCCTGTCCCTGACCGCGGTGGCAGCCTGGTGCAGCGCCGTCCCCGTACTGATCGTCGTGGCGGAACCATAGGTTGGCCCTGCGGGAGGCAGATTGGTGTCGCCAGTCACCGCATGCACGCGATCCGGCGAAAGGCCCAGGATTTCTCCGACCACCTGCGCGAAGATGGTTGCCGGTCCTTGACCGACATCGCACAGGCTGGATTCGAACCTGGCGGTGCCATCGGCCTTCAGCAATACGCGAACCGTTGAGCCGAACCGGGTGACGCCCTGGCTGCAATCCGCCATGCCGCAGCCGATTCGCCAATGACCGTCTAGCGTCCCGCCCGCTGGGCGAGATCGCCATCCAAAGCGCTCCGATCCCAGCGCATAAGCTTCGCGAAGCTTTTTTGAGGACCACGGATCACCGCTCACTGGATCGACTTCCGCGTAGCTGGCAAGTCGCAGGTCGATGGGGTCCATGCCTACCGCGCGGGCGAGTTCATCCATGGCGGACCCGAGCGCCCAGGATCCCGGACCTTCAGCCGGAGACCGCATATAGGTCGGCAGGGTCATGTTGCCGCGTCGGACAAGCTGAAGATTGGAGATATTGTCGCAGGCGTAGAAGCTGCGGCTGGGCACCGTGGCGAACTCGATATAGTCCTCGGTCAGGCCGGTGACGTTGCTGACCACATGGGTCATGCTCACCAGCTTGCCTGTGGAATCGGCGCCTAGCCTGATTTCCTGGGTCACCCGCGGCTGGGTTCCTACCATTCCGTACATGTCCCGGCGGGTAAGCACCAGTTTGACCGGACGGCGCATCACCCTTGCGGCCATGGCCGCAAGGAGCTCGTGCGGCCACACGTAACCCTTGACCCCGAAACCGCCCCCCGTATGGGGCGATATGACGCGAACCGCCGCCCGCTCGAGTCCGAAGGTTGCGGCCAGGTTAGCCTGGACAGCGGGGAGGTGTTGCACCGAGTCGTACACCGTCAGGTTGTCACCCGACCAACTGGCGAGGATGGCCGACGGCTCCATCGGATTGGCGTGCCGAGTCGGCTGGGCATACTCAGCTTGAACCACATGGGCCGCCGACGTCATTGCTGCTTCGGGATCGCCTTTCAGAAATTCGCTCGCGTCGAGATATGAATATCCCCCGCGCTCAGGATCGACCGCGTCCGGAGCCGCCGCCTCCGGATTGATGTACGGAGCTGGCGCATAGGTTGCCCGCACGGCACGAGCACCGGCCTCGGCGGCTTCCAGCGTTTCAGCAAGCACGATTGCGATTGGTTGCCCCTCGTGCAGAATCTCGTCTGATTGCATCGGGATCGATTTCGTCGCAAGCGGGGGGACCATCGTCTCGTTGAAGTCCGCGTGCAGCGGTGGCAGGTCGCCTGCCACCAGCACCCTGACTACACCCGGAAGACCGAGCGCCAGTCCGGTATCGATATTGGCGACGCGGCCGGCAGGTATCGTCGATGACACGAATACGGCGTGAAGTTGCCCAGGCAGGCTCTGATCTGCGGCGAACCGTGCACTGCCATTGACCTTGATCTTCCCGTCCGAGCGCGGGACAGGTTCTCCGAGATTGCTCATGCTGCCCTCGCTGCGAGTTCAATGGCGCGCAGCGTTGCATTGCGCGCGATGGTAATTTTGTAGGCATTTGACGAAAGCGGCCGTGCGTCCACGAATCCTGCGTCCACAGCAGCCACTGCTTCGGAGGAGCCTATTCTCTGTCCTACCAATTGCTGTTCCGTGGCGTTGAGCCGCCACGGCCGCATGGCGACCGAGCCCAGCGCGATCCGGGCGCGGCGGATGACGTCGCCGTCGAGGTCGAGGGCCACGGCCGCCGACACCGTGGCGTATTCAAAGCTCTCGCGTTCGCGGATTTTGAGATAGGCCGAGGTCGTTGCGGCCGCGCCGATCTCGATGGCGGTGATGAGGTCTCCGTTGCCAAGTATGTTGTGCCACGCCGGATTCTCGGACGGCATCACATGGATGTCCTGCACCGGCACACGACGGACGCCCTTGGCATTCTCGATAACGTATGCGGCATCGAGCGCTGCAAGCGCCACCGGAGGATCGGCTGGATGGACCGCAACGCAATCTTCGGTCCAGCCAAAAATGGCGTGTTTGTCATGGATCCCGGCAACGGCCGAACAGCCCGACCCTGCGACGCGCTTGTTGCAGGGTGTGGGTTCCTCCGCCCGAAAATAGGCGCAACGCACGCGCTGCAGCGGATTGCCGCCGATCGTGGCCAGATTGCGGATCTGGGCCGAGGCAGCCTTGAGTATCGCCTGGGAGAAGACCGGGTAGGCGTCGCGGATAAGCGCATGTTGCGCGACGTCGTTGAGCTTGGTCAGCGCGCCGATGCGCACCCCGCCATTGGGCAGAGCTTCCACGCCTTCCATGTCTGGGATGCCTGTGATGTCGACGACCCGCGCCGGCTCAACGATGCCGATCCGCTTCCAGTTCAACAGTTCAGTGCCGCCGGCGATGGACATGGTTTCGGGTTGCTGCAGTAGCGCGATCGCGTCAGCGCGCGACGTTGCTTGGGCATAACTGAAATTGCGCATCAGACGATCTCCCCGGCAGCCGCTTCGACCGCGGCAGCGATCTGTGGATAGGCCGAGCAGCGACAGAGGTTGCCGCTCATCCACTCGCGAATTTCGGCATTGGACCCCGCATGCCCTTCCGCGATGCAGCCGACCGCCGACATGATTTGGCCGGAGGTGCAGAAGCCGCACTGGAAAGCGTCATGATCGATGAAGGCCTGCTGGACGGGATGCAATACCGGTCCGTCCGCCAGGCCTTCGATCGTCGTAATCTTCCGACCGTCGGTCGACGCGGCAAGGATGAGGCAGGAATTTACCCTTCGGTCATCCATCAGCACTGTGCAGGCCCCGCATTCGCCGCGGTTGCAGCCCTTCTTCGTCCCGGTCAGTTGCAGCCGCTCGCGCACCGCATCGAGCAGAGTGGTGCGCGGCTCAACATCGAGAACATGGTCGACCCCATTGATCTCGAAACGCACGGTGACGGAGGAACTGAATCGGCTCGGCGCCAGATCCTGTGCGCCGGCTTCGGTGGGCGCTCCTATGACCGCGACACCGGCCGCGACCGTGGCAGTGCCGCGCATAAATGTTCGACGAGAGATTTTTCCAGGATGGTCAGACATGCCGTTCTCCGTTGCGGTTACTTGTTCAGTCGGCGCTTCGCGGCAATCGCATCTCTAGGACGGCCGGAAGTCCCGCTTCGGTGCCTACGGATTGAACCCATCCATCCGCGCCGCGTGACATGGCGGAGCCAACAGCCCGACGCCGATCTGCAGCCATATCAGTGCTGCAGCCGCCAAAGGATAGACGGCAGCGGAAAGCTGTCCATGCTGGCAAGTCCACAATGTCTTTGCGATCGTCCAGAGATCGACGCGGTTGGCCGGCCGGGTCGAATTCGACGTGCTGCCAAATACCACGATCTATGCTGCCGGCGGCGTCAGCCGCTACCGCGAGGACTTCGTATCCTCGTCCCACCGGATCATCGACGCAAGTGGCGCCGCACAGGCCACACTTGCCATTCAGCCGCAGCAGATCCAAGGCTTTTCGGGTGAGATCGGCCTGCGTTCGGAATTCGACACCGGTCCTGTCGGCCACCAGTTCAACGTCTCGGTAGCGCGGGCGCTCAACGAAAACTATCGTGGCGGCTTTGCTCCGGCCTCCATCATCCTTCCCGGAACATACCCCACCAATATTTATGCGCCGGTCTATCTTCCCGACGGTTCGGTGGACACAAGTGGCTTTCCGCGTTCGGACAATTTGCCATTATTTGCAAACCTGTTGGCCACCAGTGTAGCAGTCAGCGACACTCTTTCTTTTGCTGACGATCGGTTCCAGCTCACGCTTGGCGGACGCTATCAGGAAATGCGTTCGGAGAGCTTCAATACGCGACCGGATCGTGGTCCGATTGGAACAAGCACCTATCTTTACGAGGGCGGGCGTTTCAGCCCCGGCATCGCGGCTTCGGTGGGCATCACCGACAACTTCTCCGTCTATGGGAACTATGTCGAGGGTTTGACCGAGGGCCTGATTGCACCGGCTGCGGCAACCAATAGCGGTGAAATGTTCCCCCCCTGTCGTTAACACGCAACGGGAAATCGGCGTCAAATACGATACCGGATCCGTTCTGCTAACGGCTTCGCTGTTCGAGATCGAACAACCCAATGGCTTCACGGCTCCGGGCGGAGCCTTTGGCCTTGATGGCTTGCAGGTTAATCGCGGCATTGAATTGTCTGCCTATGGCGAACCCTTCGAGGGGCTTCGCGTGCTCGGCGGCGTAACGTTCATGGACGCCCAACTGGCACGGACCCAGGGAGGACTTTACGATGGCAACCAAGTGACGGGTGTGCCTCAGGTAGCCCTCAGTCTTTACGGCGAGTATGACGTGCCCTGGATTACGCCCGGCCTTACCCTAACCGGCCGAGTGATCTATAGCGGTAGCGCGTTCTATGATCAGGCCAACACCCAAGAAGTATCAGATTGGACGCGCTTCGACGTCGGCATGCGTTACGAGGTCGAAGGACCATCCGGACAACCGGTGGAACTGAAAGCGGCTATCGAGAATGTCTTCGACCAGAACTACTGGGCCTCGTCAGCCCGTGGTTTTCTCGCCGCGGGTGCACCCCGTACATTCAAGGTGTCTGCTTCGTTCAGCTTCTAGAGTCGTCTGTGGCTACAGATTGCCACGAGTGAGGTCGAACAGGCCGCCGGTTCCCAGGACGGCTATTTCCGCGCCCTTTCCACAGAGACGGGCGAGGAACTCTCGCGCGTGGACCTGCCAACCGGCGCCACCGCCACTCCGATGTCCAATATCGGTGCCGAAAGCGGTGACCAGTTCGTCGCCCTGACGGCGGGTGGCACGGTCCTGGCCAGCGAACTGGCCACCGCTTTCGGGATTTTCCAAATCAACGCGGAATGGCAGAAACGGGGTTGGTAACTGCCATTCTAGACCGCATGTTATGCGAATCTCACGAGACGCCGGTTAGCGTCGAGCACTCGCGAGCGGCGGACAGACCGCAGAATCCCCGCCTGCTGGGCAGCAATCACAAGTCCCCCTTGCAGTGGCTGGCGGTTTGTTCCTCCACTGCCTACAGCAACTGCTGCTAAAAACCAGCTTGTGAGACCTCGTCAATGCTTGGGCCACGGCTCGGACGTTAGTTGTTCACAATAGCGGTCCAGCGACGCCCAGTTTGCACCTTGGTCATGCGGTCGCGAGCACGCCGATATAGCCAGATGCTGTCGTTTACTCAGATCACCGACCTCACTGCGATCGCGATACCGTTAAGGGCTGTGACAAGCTCATCGTCGCTTATCGTCATCGGCGGTGAAAAGCCCAGCGCATCTCTACCCTTGGTGGTGGTGGAGACGCCGTGGTCGAGCAACGCCTGCAGCAGCCTAGCTTCGGAAACGCCGGCCAAAGCCTGCTGGTCGAGTTCGATGGCAAGGAGCAGACCCTTCCCACGCACAGAACGGATCGCCGGCATACTCCGGGCCAGTTCCGCGACCCCTTCGCGGACCGCCTGCTCCAGTCGTGCCGTACGTGCCGGCAACCGGTCGCGCAAGATGATACGTAGGCAGGTCAGTGCTGCCCTGGTGGTGAGCGGATTCTTCTCGTGCGTATAATGACCCAGATCCAGCTCAGGGGCGATGTCGAAACGGGCATCGGCGAGCACAGCTGCGATCGGCAGCATGCCGCCGCCCAGCGCCTTGCCCAGCACGACCATATCGGGTCGCGCGTCAAAGTGCTCGAAGGCGAAGAAGCGGCCGGTCTTGCCCAGACCCGACGGAATCTCGTCAAAGATCAGCAGCGTGCCGGCGGCGTCGCAGAGCCGTCGAACCTCGGGCCATAGCTCGAGGGAAGGGACGTGGCAATTGGACCGTATCGGTTCGGCGATTATCGCGGCGACACCGCCCGGCGTCTCGCGCAGCGCCCGCTCAATATCCTCAATCATCGCCGCCGCGCCGTACTTCCAATAGGGGCGGACATGCACACGGTCTGGCAGGAAACTCCCCAGACGCCTGTCCGGTTCAGCACGCGATAATCCAAAGGCGCCTAGCCCATGGCCGTGATAGCAGCCCTCGAGCGAGACTGTCGCGCTGCGCCCCGTCACCACCCGCGCCAATTTCATCGCCAATTCGATGGCGTCAGATCCGCCGGTGGTGAACAGAACCTTGGCCGGTCCGTCGGGCCATTGCGCCGTCAACAGCTCCGCGAGTTCGGTCGCCGGCTCGTTGGCATAACGGCGCGGCGAGAAGGTCAGTTCGTCAAGTTGCGCCTTGAGCACGGCAACCAGTTCCGGATGCGCGTGGCCGATATGGTGGGCGGTATTGCCGTGGAGGTCGAGATAGCGCCGGCCATCCATATCCTCGATCCAGCTGCCCGACACATGTCGGAGCGCAGCCAGGCAGGGGCTCGACCCGTCTTGATGAAAAAACACGGCGGCGTCGCGGCCAACGAGGGCGGCACTGGCGGTACCGAGCACATCACGTTCGATCATCAGAAAGTGGCTCCTGCGCCGACGACGCTCAGTTGCTGCTGTTGCTTTGATCCGCTGCCCAGCCCCTGCGCCCGCCGCGTGCCGCGCTCGACCCAGACGACGATGGCCATGGCCAGGGCCGAAACCACCAGCAGTCCAACGCTTTTGGCAGCGGCGTAGCCGTAGTTGGATGAGCTGGCGGCATTGAAGATGGCGACCGATGCCAGGTCGGTGCTGCCGCTGACGAGGAAGATGATCGAAGAGAGCGTGGTCAAACCGTCAATAAACACATAGAGCACGCCCAGCAGCGCCGCGATGCGGAGCATGGGAAGGGTGACTTCCCAAAACCGGCGGATCATGCCCGCCCCCAGGCTTTCGGCCGCCTCGTCCACCGACTGGTCGATCCGCTGCAACGCGGCCCGCGCTGCTAGCACGCCGACATAGAGATTGCCGAACATGATGTTGATGACGATGATTGCCTCGGTGCCGGTCAGCGACAATTGCTTGATACCGAAGGGTGCATTGAAGGCGATGATGTAGCCGACGCCGAAGATGATGCCTGGCAGGATCGCCGGGATCAGCGCCTGGAAGGCGATGGCATCGCCCAATGGTGGCCGGAGCCGCTCGGCGACATAGCCAATTGCCAGGGCCAGAAGGCCACCGATCGGCGCCGCGATGGCCGCAACGCGGACGCTATTCCAGACCTCGGAAAGCCCACCGTCGCGAGAGCCATACCCCGTCCCGTCCATGCCTGCACTCAGGCCTTCGGGCGTGAAGTAGGCCAGGGTGAAGGTCCAGTCGACACCCCAGATGCGGGTTACCGATCCCAGGATCATCACCAGATAGATGGCGGCGATCAGTATACAGAAGAATCCGGCAAGCCCGGTCAGTCCAACGCGCACGGCAAGGGGCTGCTTCTGCTCGGCGGGGGTACCGGCATCGTTGCTGACATAGCGCTTGCGGCGGCCGAATTGCTCGAGCGCCAAATAAAGCAGCAATGATGGCACGATCAGCCACAGGCAGATGGCCGAGGCGAGCGGCGTGTTCTGGAAGCCGGTGATCTCATTGTAGATCACGCCGGCCAGCACCGGCGTGTCGCGGCCAAGGATCATCGGATTGCCGAAGTCGGTGAGGCTCTGGATAAAAACCAGCACGACGGCACGCTTCAGGCCCGGCCAGCTCAGTGGCAGGGTGACATTGCGAAACAGCGCCAGGCGCCCTGCCCCCAGCATCAACGCCGCCTCTTCCAGCCGTCCATCCTGCCGCCGCATGGCGTTGTCGAGCACGATCAGCGTCGTAGGCAGGAATGACAGGGTCTGCGCAATGATGATGCCGAGTGGCCCATAGACATTGAACGTATCGGCATCGCTGATGCCCAGCGTCTGTTCAAACAGGGTGTATGTAATGAGCCCGCGGCGGCCAAACAGCATGGTGGTCGCCGTCGCCACCAGAATGGGCGGCGCCACCAGGGGAAGCAGCAGGATATTGCGGGTCAGCGTGGGATTGGCGATGCCGCCGCGATTGAGACCGTAGACGATGGCATAGGCGATGCTCACCGTCGTCAGCACTGAAATCAACGCCAACGTGACGCTGTTGGCGGCGGCCTTGCGCAGATAGGAATCGGCGATGACAGCCACATAATTGGCGAGGCCGTAGCGCTCATCGGTCGCAGCGCGCAGCCGGTTGAAACCATCAACAGAAAGCTGGTCCCGCACGGCAAAGGCCAGTGCGATGCGCTTGTGCAGCATGATATGGGCCACGGGAAAGGCATCGTCCACTGCCTGTCGATCGGCCACAGGCAGAGCAGCCAGCGCTGTTTCGATGGCAGTTTGCTGGTGTTCAAACGGGTGTGCGGTGTTCCAGTTCGGCTCGTAGCCCGCCAGTTCATAAGCCACCGCCGTCGCCTCGACGCGCTCGGGCAAGGTGGAAGCGGCGACCCAGCCCTCGATCGATGTCGCGCGCTCACTTGCGGGCAGCAGATCCAGAGCCTCCTGCGTAATCGCGGCGAGCCGCCAATGGGGCAGCGGCCCGCTATTGTCGAAGCTCTTGATCAGGACCAACCCCACCGGCACGACGATGAAGACAAGCAGCAGTAGCGATACCAGCGATGCTGCGACAATGCCGGGCAGCCGGCGCACAATCGGGCTCACCAGGATGCCTCGCGATCGAGCGGCACGACATGGGCATGGTCTGGGCGGAGGTGAATGCGGCCCTCGCCAATGCGATTGCCGGTCGCCGCTGTCGATGGTTCCTCAACCAGCAGGTGAAGCCCATTATCACAGCGCACCGTCAACCGGCGGGTGGCGCCCAGAAAGGTCGCGGAAATGACCGTGCCGGTCATGGTATCGGCCCCGGCGACAGCCGCGATGGAAAGATGTTCGGGGCGAACCAATACGGTGATCAGATCGCCCATCCTGGCGCCATGGGTGTTCACCGACCACAAGGCATCATTGATGCGCAGCCCGCCGGCCTCGACCGTACCGGCCAGGAGGTTGGACGTGCCGATGAACTCGGCGACGAAGCGCGAGCGTGGTCGGTGGTAGATTTCCCCGGGGGTGCCGACCTGCTCGATGCGGCCGGCGCGCATCACAGCCACCCGGTCGGACAACGCCAGGGCCTCCTCCTGGTCATGGGTCACATAAAGCGCCGTCATGCCCAACCGGTCCACCAGTCCGCGCAGTTCGGTGCGCAGCTTGGCCCGGATGCGCGCGTCGAGTGCTGACATGGGCTCATCGAGCAACAGGATTTCGGGTTCGGCGGCGAGGGCCCGCGCCAGCGCCACGCGTTGCTGCTGGCCGCCGCTCAGTTCGTGCGGGTATCGATCAAGGAGTTGGTCGATCTCGACCAGGGTTGCCAGTTGCCGGACCCTTTGATCGACCTCGGCGCGGCGCTTGCCCGCCATCCGCGGGGCGAAGGCAATATTCTGTGCGGCGGTCTTGGTGGGAAAAAGCGCATAGGACTGAAAGACAAATCCCATCCGTCGTGCCGCCGGCGGCATGTAGGTCACATCGATATCCTGCCGCCAGATGCGGCCGGTATCGGGCGCGGTAAAACCCGCAATCATGCGCAGCAGCGTGGTCTTGCCGCAGCCGGAATCGCCCAGCAGGGTGACAAATTCGCCCTTGGCGATGCTGAGCCCGACGGAATCGACCGCGCGAGTGTCGCCGAAGCTCTTGCTCAGCGCATCGATGCGAAGGTGCGGCCCACCCTTTTGGGCGGGCCGCGCTTCGAGCTTGTGTTCGACCTGGTCGAGCATCAGTTGTTGACGAACTTTTCGGCCCATTCGCGGCGGAACGCCTCGATATCGACTGGGCGGCGCATGTTCCAGGTGGTGACGGTGTCCAGATCGACGAGGCCATATCCTGGCACCGCAGTCGCACCGACCAGGCCGCCGAGGATTTCAGCGGCACCCTTGCTGGCGAGCCAGTCGAGGAAAATCTTGGCCTCTTCCGGATGCTGCGCGCCGGCAACCAGACCGCCGCCTTCGCTGGTGTTGGGGGTAATTCGGCCAAAGACCACGTCGACCGGACGGCCCGAGGATTGGGTGGCAAAGCAGGTGGTGTCGTAGGACAGGCCGATGGTGACTTCGCCCGTACCGGCAAGCTGTGCACCGCCCGAACCGCCATCGGAATATTGATAGACGTTTTCATGCAGATTTTCGACGAAGGGCCAGCCAAAGGCGTCGACGAAAGTGGCAAGAATGGTGGTGCCGGTGCCCGACTGCATAGGCGAGGGCATGGCGATCTCGTTCTTGTAGGCCGGCTTGATCAGGTCTTCCCAAGTGGCGGGCATGGGCAGGCCCTTGTCGGCCAGGCGGTCACGATTGACCACCATGCACATCGTGGTGGCGAAGTAGCGGGTATAGAAATCGTCGGGGTCGCGGAATTCGTCGCGAATCTCGGTACCAGCAGGCGCATAGGGCTCGAACACGCCGGCATTCTTAAGCTGCTCGAGCGCGACATTGTTGACCAGATAGACCACGTCGGCCTGCGGATTGCCCATTTCGGCAATGGCGCGCTCGGTGATCGGGCCGGTCGAGCCTGACACGACCTGAAGCTTGATTTCGGGATGAGCGGCACTGAAAGCCGCCGTCAGCGCTGCGCCGACATCTTCGGACGCATCATAGATCACCAGATCCTGGGCCTGGGCACTGGCGGCGAGCAGCAGGCCAATGGCCGCTGCTGTGGTGAAAAGAACTGGACGCATCACTGTCTCCTTGGATTTTCCTGCCTCGGCAGTTGCGCAACCGTTATAAGTTTGCTGTATGGATAGCATGTGCAATTTAAGTGACACTTATTTGACGATGAGACCAAAATGAACTTCGCCCAGTTGCGTGCCTTCCATGCCGTTGCCCAGCACGGGACTTTTTCGGCCGCAGCGCATGCGCTGAGCGTCAGCCAGCCGGCGATAACGCAGCACGTCCGAGCGCTGGAGGAAGCCATCGGGGGCCGGCTGTTCCACCGGCGCGGCACCGGCGTCGAGCTGACCGCCGACGGCAATGACCTGCTGCCGCACGTGCACCAGATCATCAAGGGCTTCGAGGACGTTTCCGCGCGCCTCGAAGACGGCAAGCAGCTCCGCATCGGGCACCTTGCCATCGGCTTATGCGGACCGCATGTGGCCATGCCGCTGATCCGGCAGTTCCGCGCCAGCCATCCTGGGGTACAGATCGAAACGCGCATGAACAACAGCAGTCAGCTGCTGGAACTGGTCACCCAGTTGCGCGTCGACCTGGCAGTTGTGACCCTCCCTGCCCCGGCCAACAATCTCGTCTGCCACAAACTGGCTGACCAGGAAGTGCTGCTGCTGGTGCCGGCCGAACACGAATGGGCCCTGCGGGACGCCATCGACATCGCCGAGCTTGAAGCCTTGCCCTTTGTGCTTCGTGAGCATGGGTCGATGACCCAGCGTATTTTCGACACCGCGCTCACGAGCCGCGACGTAAGCATCCAGCGCGAGCTGGAGCTGTCGAGCCGGGAGGCCGTCAAGGAGGCCGTAGCTGTCGGGTTGGGTCTTGGCGTCGTGCTAGACAAGGAATTAGGACACGACAGCCGCCTGGCTGGAGTGAAATTGACAGGCGCCGACCTGGCGGCCGCGGAGTATCTCGTTGCCCATCCTGAAGTGAGCGAATTGGGTGCGGTGAGGGAATTCATCGCCACAAGCCTTTCGACCACCGCCAACCCCGCCCCGACCGAGGCGCTGTAAACCGCTTTGTGCGAAGGAGGCATTCTCGAGCGCATATTATGCGAATCCAGTTGCGACTTCCCATTCGCGGCATAGCGCGGATGGTCTCACTGGACCTCCTGACGCTAAGCTCCCGAGCAGTGAAGGCGGGCTTTGAACGACGCCCACGTCGGAGCTGAACCTATGTTAACGCGCGGCTCCACCATCGAGACGCTGACCGCCACCAAGTTCGCCGCTCGCCGCTTTTTGACCATACCGTGCTGCACGCCTGGCCCTCGAAATCCAGTTCCGCACTGAGGCCGTGACAGCCGCATCGTCCAGTTGGCAGTCATCCACCATCTTAATGGGCCGCACACAGTGCTCGACGCAACGAAGCGGGAGTTGAAAATAGCTCGGCAGCGGGTGCGGCTGAAATCGAAGCCAATTTTATCGGAGAACGTCTCCCCTCCCCCGGGATTAGCCAATGGCGCGGCTGATTCAATCGACGTCCCAAGACAGGGTCAAAGCGACCCTGTGAAAACTGCAGGGAAGTCTTGAGTGCCTTCCGGCGACTAGTTCTCGAAGAGGGCTTTCTTGACCTCCTCCCAGCTCTGCCGATCGGGGGCTGTCAGTAGAAAGCCTTCGGTTATCGTCGGGCGATAAGGCTCGCCGCTCACCAGCGCCGCATGGCCGCCGGCTTCGGCATGGATCAGCACACCGGCCGCGTGATCCCAGGGCATGATACCAGCATTGAGGCAGAAGCTCATCGCGCCGGTCACCAGCATCCGATATTCCCAGGCGGAACACCGCCACGTCGTCGTCCGCGAAAAGCGCAAAACGCGTAGGGCCAGTTCGGCCTGCAATTCGCGCGCGAACATATGGAGCGGAACGAAGCCGTGCATTTCCGAAATCGGCCCGGGTTCGCCTACCGAAAGGCGGCTCATCGCGCCGTCGGGCGAGACGTGCCAAGCGCCCTTCCCCGGCCGGGCGACGAGAAAATCCCCCGTGACTGGATAGTGAATGATGCCAGCTATGGTTTTACCATTGGCGACAATAGCGAGGATCGAGCCGAAGGTCGGTACGCCATGGGCGAAGTTCCAGGTGCCGTCGACGGGGTCGATGATAGCCACCAACTCGGCCGCACCAATACGGTCGAGGATGGACCCGTCATCGGACACCGCCTCTTCGCCGACCACCACGATCCCCGGTAGTCGCTGGGCCAAGAGCCGGCTCAGCGCGTGCTCGGCGCCGATATCGGCATCGGTCACCACATCATCGGGGGCGGTCTTGGCGCGCATGGTGTCGGAGGTGATCGCCTGAAAGCGGGGCAGAATTTCCTGCTTTGCCACCGCTCGCATATCGACCACCAGGGCCTTGAGCAGGTCGTCGCTGATTTCGTTCATGCACGTTTCTCAAGATAGGCCTTGAGAGCGGCCGGCTGGTCGGTCTGGATGGCGCTGATGCCGGCGTCGATAAGGCGACCCCAGATCTTGTCGGGGTCCCTCAGGGCCACCGTGTCGGTCCATTCACCGCTATTAGCCATGTCGAGCGTGTTCTTCCAGAGCGCCATTCCAGCAGCCTCGAAGGCGGAGCGATTGGCCGCGATGGTGTCGATATGGTCGAAACGGATTTCGCTCATGAACGGCTTTAGTTCGGAGAGAACGGAAAGGGTCTCGCCGATCCCGCCTTCTGTAAAGCTCGCCATGGCCATGAAGGGTACGCCGCCGATATCCTGCGCCTTCACCCAAGCTACGTGTTCCGGCGTCATTACCGTGGTCTTAAGGTCCACATAGGGCGCCGCATTCATTTCGCGAGCGCAGGCGGCAACTTCGGAGAAGAGATCGCGATCCTTGAGGTCGAGGTCGGCGAAGATGCGGCCGCGGATGATTTCGAGCGCCTGCTTCAGGGTCGGGACGTGCTGATCGGTGAGTTCGCGGCCTTGCCCCCCATCATCTGCGCGCAAGGCGATGGCCTGCAGTTCGGCCATGGTGAAAGTCTCGGCGTCGCGGTCGATGCCGGCCATGCGCAGCAAGGTGTCGTCATGCAACAGGAAAAGTTCGCCATCGAGGCTTTTGCGGACGTCGAGTTCGACGATGTCGACGCCGATGGCTATGGCCTTCTCAATCGCGGCAAGACTGTTCTCCGGAGCGCCATGCCAGGCCCCACGGTGAGCCACGACGGCGCAACGGCGTGCGGGATCGGCGATGTAGTCTTTGTAGGTCATTGTTCTTGCTTTCGTTGAGAATTAGCGGCGGCGAGCGGCGAGATAAGTTTTTAGGGCCGCCGCTTCGTCGGTTTGGATGGCGGAGACGCCAGCATCGAGCAGTCGTCCCCAGACAGCGTCGGGGTCTTTGAGCGCGGCACTGTCGGTTAGACCGGCACACGAGACATCATTGAGCGTGTTGACCCAGAGGTGGATGCCCGCTTCGGCGAAACGGTGCTTGTGTGAGGCAAGCTGTTCGATGGAGTCGAAATAGATTTCACAGATCAGAGGCTTGAGGTGGAACGCCAGCTCGGTCTGGAGTTCGGCGCCCGGCACGTTGAGCCGGGTCTTGGCGATGAAGGGCACGCCATGGGCCATGACATTGCTGCTGATCCAAGCAAAGTCATCCCCGTCGCGCAGGGCGCTCCAGAAATCGACCTGTTGATCGACGCTCGCAGCCTGGGCCGCGGCAATGACTTCTGGGATCAGGGCTCGGTCCTTGACGTCGAGATGGATGAAGATGCGATCGCGGGTGAGATCAAAAACGTCGCTCAACCGCGAAAGTTTTTGGTCTGTCAGCGAATGTTCCGCTCCACCATCGCGATTGCGCAAAGGTAGCGCGGTGAGTTCGCTTGCCTGAAGGCTTTCTACCGCCGCGTTGCATCCTGTCATGCGCACGAGAGTGTCGTTGTGGCAAAGAAAAAGCTCACCATCGGCGCTGCGGCGAACGTCGATTTCGACGACGTCATAGCCGCCGGCAATGGCTGCCTCGATGGCGAGAAGGCTGTTTTCCGGCGCGTCCCGCCAAATGCCGCGATGAGCAATGACGGCGCAGTCCCGTCCGGGAGCGGACATAAAATCCCTGTAGTTCATGGACGAGCTTTCATTGGCTAAAGGCGCCGGGGACGACACGACCAGTCTCGGCGTCGAAAAGGTGGAGGCGCGCGGGCGGGAAAGTGAGCGAGAGATGGGCCTCCGTGCCGATATCGGCGCCGAACGGGGTGGCGATGCGGAGAACATTGCCACCGAGGTCTGCGGCCAGGATGGTGTGAGAGCCCAAGTCTTCGCGATAGCGAAGGTTGGCCTTGATCGGGCCTCCGCCGAGGAGAATGTCTTCGGGGCGAATTCCGAGTTGGTACGCGCCGAAAACCGGGCACTCGGCCATCACCTGCCCGTCGGCCAGGCGCAGCACTTTGCCGTTGCCGGTGACGGGTACGATGTTCATGGGTGGGGCGCCGATGAATTTGGCGACAAAGACCGAGGCGGGCTGGTGATAGATGGTCTTAGGAGTATCGAACTGCTCGATCCGGCCCTTATTGAGTATGAGAATGCGATCGGCGAGGGTCATCGCCTCAACCTGGTCGTGGGTGACAAAAACCGTGGTTGCCCCGATACGGCGATGGAGCTCGGCCAATTCCATGCGCATGTCGTGCCGCAATTGCGCGTCGAGATTGGATAGCGGCTCATCAAAGAGCAGCACGCCGGGCTCGCGTACGATAGCCCGGCCGATGGCAACGCGCTGGCGCTGACCGCCGGACAATTGCCCCGGCTTTCGGGCGAGGAGATCGAAGAGCCCGAGCATTTTTGCCACCGCCTCGACCCGCTCGACGCGTTCGGGTTTCGGCATACCGGCAACCTTGAGGCTATAGGCGATGTTGTCAAAAACGCTCATATGTGGATAGAGCGCATAATTCTGGAACACCATCGCGCAACCGCGCTGTTTGGGTTCAAGATCCTGCACCTGCCGGGTACCAAAACTGATAGTGCCGCCGGACACGCGCTCCAGGCCGGCGATCATCTGCATCAGGGTGGACTTGCCGCAGCCCGAGGGACCGAGGACAACGGTGAATTCGCCGGCGCGCAATTCTGCGTCGAGCGGGGGAATGACCTCGGTCGTCCCATCGTAGGATTTGCTGACTTTGTCGAGCATGATGGCCGAAGCCGCTGCGCGAATGGCTGTGTCGATTGCGTTCATCTTATTTCTCCGAAAGCACGAGCCCGCGCACGAGATAGCGTTGCAGCACGGCGATCATGACGAGGGGGATTATCGAGACGACGACAGCGCCGGCCATAATCAGTGGAAAGTCGGGCATTACACCTTCCATGTCGGGCGCAAGGCGCGCCAGGCCAACGACGGCGGTCTGCATATTGGGCGTAGAGCTGGCGACGAGCGGCCAGAGATATTGGGTCCAGCCGCCGAGAAAGGTCAGCACGAAGAGCGCTGCAAAACTCGGTCGCGACAGCGGCAGCAGGATATCGAAAAGGAAGCGGATCGGCCCCGCCCCATCCATCCGCGCCGCCTTGACCAGATCCCTGGGCAAGACCAGGAAGAACTGGCGGAAGAGGAACGTGCCGGTGCCATGCGCAACGAGCGGCGCGATCAGCCCGAAATGGGTGTTGAGCACGCTCCATTCGAGCATAACCGGCGCGCCGAAGACGTTCGCAATGAGAGAATTGAGGCCGGTGATGTCGAGCAGTGCATTGATCGGCGACAGAATGTTTGACGCGACCTGATACGTGGTGATTACCCTGATATCGAGCGGCAGCATGATGGTGGCAAGGATCAGCGCGAAGACAACGCTGCCCCAACGGACCGGAAAGAACACCAACGCATAGGCCGAGAGGAACGACAGTACGCAGGTGACGATTGCGTCGCTCACGGCGACGACCAGCGAATTGGCCATCTGCTGGGGGATGCGGGTCTCGGAGAAGATGCGGATTACATTGGAGAAGAACTGATCGCCGGGATACCAGACGAGCCCATTGCGCAACATAAACTCGTAGGATTGAGTTGCAGTGGTTAACGTCAGGTAGAGCGGCCCCAGGATGTAGAGCATGCCCAGGAACAGCACGGTGCCGGCGACGAAATTGAGGGAGCGGGCGTTTTCGACCATTTTCAGCGCTCGTAATTGATGCGTCGGCCCAGAAAGGCGAATTGCGCACCTGTAAGAAGGACGACAAAGACCATGAGAATGGCGGTCTGGGTGGCGGCACCCGAAAGGTCGTAGCCGTTAAAACCGTCGACATAGATTTTGTAGACAAGGAGATTGGTCGAGCCGCCCGGCCCGCCCTTGGTCATGGTGTCGACCAAAGCAAAGGCCGAGGTTACACTTTCGGTAAATTCGAGAACCAGGGTGAGAAAGACCTGCGGCATGATCAGTGGCAGTTGCACATCGAAGATGCGCCGCCACGCCCCTGCCCCGTCCATTGCAGCGGCCTGATGCATGGTGCGCGGCAGCGATTGCAGGCCGGCCAGCAGAATAACAAAGTTGAACGGAATGCCGCTCCATACATGGGCGGCGATCAGCATGATGAAGGCGTCGGTGCCGTCGATCCCCGGCGCCCAGATGCCGGGAAACCATTGGTTGAGCGGCGAGAGAATGCCGGCAAAGGGATTGAAGATGAAGGCGAAGATCACGCCGATCGACGCCCCGGCAACGCCCTTGGGCCAGACCAGCACGTTTCGCGCGGGCTGCGACAGGCGCAATTGACGATCGGCTGCCACGGCCAGGATCAGCGGCACCAGCACGGCAAGGCTTGAGCCGATCACCATGAAGATGACGGTACGCTTGCCTGCTTCCCAGAATTGCGGATCAGACAAGACGCGGGCGAAATTGGCCCAACCTACGAAGATCGAGCCACCGCCAAACGGGCGTTCCAGAAAGAACGACCAATAGAAGGCCTGGAAGATCGGCACGTAAAAGAAGATGACGATCAGCAGCGCCAGCGGCGTAACCAGCAGAACCGGCAGCCAGCGATTGGCAAACAGTGCTTGGGTTGGCGAGGACATGGTTCGGGCCCGACATGAAAGGGTTCGGCACGGAGCGAGGGCGCTCCGTGCCGGGCATTGAGTCGGGATCAGGGGAGCTTGACGCCCTGGTAGGTCTGCTCAAAGCGGCGCAGCAGTTCGTCACCGCGCGTCTTGGCATTGTCGAGGGCGACCTGCATGGTCTGCTCGCCGTTCCAGGCTTTTTGGGTTTCTTCCATAAAGACTTCGCGGAACTGGACGTAGAAGCCGAGACGAACACCGCGGCTGTCCTCGGTGCGCGGCTGGTTCATGGATTCGATGCCGATGGCGGCGGTCGCGTATTTGGCAGCGTCAGCTTCGCCGCTGGCTTCGATCGCACCGAGAACATCCTTGGTCACTGGGACATAGCCGGTGGCAGCGGTGAAGGCCATTTGTTGTTCGGGCTGACGCAGGAAGTCGAGGAAGGCCTTTGCGGCGGCAACTTCGGCGTCGGAATGGCCCTTCATCACATAGATCGAAGCGCCGCCGACCAGGGTATTGTGGCGCTCATAGTCTTCATACATCGGCGCCATGTCGACGGTGACTTCGTACTTGCCCTCGAAGGCCTTGGCCGAAGCGGCGTAGGAGCCCGAGGAGCCTTCCATCATGGCGCATTCGCCGGCATTGAAGGCGTCGGCATATTTGCCGGCCCTGGTATCGACGCCGAGACGCACGAGGCCTTCGTTGCGCCATTCGACGAGATTTGTCAGGTGCTGGACAACGAAGGTGGTGTTGAGGACGTATTCGGCGTTTAGGCCATCATAGCCATTGTGGTTGGACGCGATCGGCAAGCCGTGGCGAGCCGAGAACTGTTCCAGCACGCGCCAGGTGTCGCCATCGGTGACGAAGGGACATGCATGGCCGGCGGCCTTGAGCTTTTCGGCGGCAGCCTTGATCTCTTCCCAGCTCTTAGGGGTCTCGGTGATGCCGGCTTCTTCGAGCTGGGTCTTGTTGGTGTAAAACAGCAGCGTGGACGCATTGTAGGGCTGCGAATAAAGGCGGCCGTCCGAGGTTTCGTAATAGGCGCGAGCGCCGTCGATATAATTAGCCCAATCGACGTCCGGCAGAATGTCCTGCACCGGCACCACGGCGTCCGACAGCATCAGATCGAGCGTGCCGGCGTCGAAGAACTGGATCAGCACAGGAGCATTGCCCGAGCGATAGGCAGCGATCGCCTTTTGCATCGAGACTTCGTAGCTGCCCTGGCCGACGCAAGTGACCTTGTCCTGCGATTGGGCGGCATTGAAGGCATCGCACTGGGCGAGAATGGCAGTCTCGACGCTGCCGGTATTGCCGTACCAGAATTCGAAATCGGTGGCCTGCGCCGCACCGGCGCCAGCCATCAGGGCAGCCGTCGTGGCTGCCAGAGTGAATATCTTCATCATTGCCTCGCCTGTCATGAAAGCGGTCGCGGTGAGCCCCGATCGACCGACGACGGGATTACTACACTTTAGGTGTAACAAATCCATGACAGTGGCAATGGGGCCTGCGGCAACGCGCTCGCCGCGCCGCAGTTCGAGCGACAAAATCGGGCTTTCGTCGTTGAAATATTACACTCTTTTGGTAATGAAGACGGATGGAGACGATCGATGACCTATTCGCCCGAAGCGCTGATATCGCCGCGTTTTTCCCGTGCCGCCGAGGGCGGCGTCGTCTCGCCCAATGAGCGGGCGCTGTTGCGGCTGATCTGGCGCAATCCGGGCATGTCGCGATCCGAGATCACGCCCCATATCGATCTGACCCAGCAGTCGGTCTATCGCATCATCGATCAATTGGCCGAACGGGGCATTGTCGAACTGGGCGCTCCAAAACCGGGCCTCGGCCGCGGCCAGCCGAGCCCGACCCTGCGGCTTGTCGGCAAGCACGCCTATAGTTGCGGCATCTCGGTCAATACCGACGTGATCGGCATCTGCCTGATGGACCTCGCCGGACGCATTCTCGGCGAAGCCAGCGTTCCCCTGCGCGAATCCAGCATGGCCGAGGCCCTCGACCTCGTGACCGAGGAATTGGCGGGCCTGCAGCGGAGCAATGGGCTTTCACCGGACAGTTTCTTCGGCATCGGCTTTGCCATTGCCGGCTATCATGTCGGGGGCACGCGCTATAATGCGCCCCTGCCGCTCCACGAATGGTCGCTGATCGAACTCGGGCCCCTGATGGCCGAATTTTTTGGCCGTCCGGTCTGGGTGCACAATGGCGCCAATACCGGCACCATTGCCGAATCCATGTTCGGCGTCGGCCGCTATATCAAGCATTTCGCCTATCTCAGCTTCAACTACGGCTTTGGCGGCGGGCTGATCAGCGATGGCGAACTGCTGCTCGGGGGCAATGGCAATGCCGGCGAATTTTCCGGCATTTACGATGCGGAAGAATCCAAGCGCCGCCCGGCACTGCAATATCTGATCGAACGGCTCAACCACAACGGAGTCGAAGTCCCCTCGATCAGCTACATGCGAAAGTACTTTGATCCGAACTGGCCCGGCGTCACCGAATGGGTCGAGGAGGTGACGCCGGCCTATAATCGGATGATCAACGCCATCCGCGCTGTCATCGACCCCCAAGCCATCGTCTTCGGAGGTCAGGCGCCCTCGGACCTGGCACAAATGTTGATCGACAAGACGCATATCTTCGATCGCCCGCGCTATGGCGTAAATCGCCCGGGCCCCAAGTTGATCGTCTCGGAGATCGCCACGGATGCCTCAGCCATGGGTGCCGCCGTTACCCCATTTAGGGCCGCGTTCTACTAGATTGCGCTCGACCGCAAGGCGCTCCCACCGTCAGTTTCGACTGCAGCCAAATAGCGCGGGAAAGTCCTGCTCGCGTTATCGCTGTGTCCATGCTCCCGGCGGCGAGCCGATCTTCCAGTTCGCGAAAACAGAGGAAGAGTTTCGGTCAGTGTTCGTCACAATCACCTTGCGGAGATCACCGGCGCGCTTGATTCAAGATTGTCAGGTCTGGCCGTGCGTTCGAGGTGATATATGCCCCAAAATTTTGCGTCAGCGATAATCCGTTGGCGGGATCACCTCGACAGCCAGTCAGGCGGGCTTTCCGCGTTCGATCAATCCTATACAGTCTCGACAATGCTCTTTGGGTGCCATTGACACTTGGAAGCACACGGCGCAGATGCGACCCTTGAAAAAGACCGGATCGAGGCGATCAAGGGTGAACTTGAGGCATGGATGCGTGAGCGGGGCTATGTTTACTGTTCATAGTTCCGCTCCAACCAGCAACACCGCATATGACTAGTTTGTGACAACCAAGGGTGCTTCAAAGGCAGAATAGCAAAATTGGAAGTGCCGGATGTCAAAACAAGAAACCTTGGAGGCGACCCTGGCCAAGCTCGCAAAAGAGCGAGGCTCCCACAAAGCGATTATGAAAGAGGTCCGAAAGCTTTACCCCAGGGCATCCAAAAAGCAAATCATCCGGGCGGCTTTCGCTCAGATGATCGAGCGCGCCGAAGAAGACCTCGACTCGAGTAGACCACTGCAGGACTTCGCCATCGCCGAGCGATCTTCAGCCGACAAATAAAGAAAAGCCTGCACTAGTGCAGGCTTGAGTTCAAGGTTGAAACGGACCGAACGTCCCCACCATTTTACTTATAACTGTGACACGCCGACGACACGCGATGCTCCGCTACTCGCACGCGGATTGGGGTCGAAAGGCCGAGTAAGGGCCCACATTGTTGATTTTCGCCGAGAATTGATGGAGTGGATGCCCCCTCCCGACGGCATCCACTCCATCACTTCTCAGTGGCAATCAACAGCAATATCTTATGCCGATGAGGCAACTTTGCTTCCACGCGTCGGTCCGACGCCGAGCAGTTCCATCAGCCATTAACCATGCGATCGAGGACGTCGGCCCGGATCCTTGTCTTCGGACTGAGGAATCCGCATCTTGGTTGCGTCAGGTCGATTCCCGGCTTGACTGGCCGGCGGGCCGCCTGTGCAAGGGCGGCCGACGACAGGTGTGCAAACCCGTCGTCAGCCTAAGCCACATAACCCCTGTACGAGCAGAGGCATACATGACCTATCCTTCTTCTAGCGGCGCTGCGGCGTCGAACAAGCCCCATTTTCTTTCCGCCACGACCAGCCCGATCGCGATCGCGTCGGGACTGGTGCAGCACGACCTGGTCAGCCCCACCGATCAGGTGATGATCCTGAGCCTGATCGAGGAGACCGGCTCGGCCAGTGTCGGCGACGTGATGGCCGCGCTGGACGGCCATGTTGATCCGGCCGGTGCCATCCAGGTGCTCATCTCTGCGGGGATCGTCAAGGCCGATCTCCGCTCGGGCGTGCTTGACCAGCACACAATGCTTACCCGTACGGTGCTGACCGATCCCGATGATGACCCGACGCCTGCTGCTCCAGGTGGTATCCTGCCAGCGCCGGGCGGCCTTCCAGACGGTATTGTGGCCCTTTCTGTCACCAGCCTGCAGCCGAACGTCCTGGTTAGTTCGGGCAGCGCGCGTCGTGCATTGGGTCGTGCCGGGTCCTTGCGCCGCCCCGGTGTCTATATCCTGCTGTCCGGTGCGCAGGCCTATGTCGGCATGGGATCGGAAGTGGGCCGCCGTGTGGCCAATGGCGCGCAGCCGATCGCCGATGTCGATGCGATTATCACCATCACCGATATCCATGACGGGTTGAGCGAGGCCGATGCCCTGGTGCTCGAGCGCATCATCCATGGCCGCGTCGCGGCAGCACGGGAAGTGGCCTTGGTCAATGGCACGCCGGATGGTGCAGCGGTTTCGCCGGAACGCTATGAAGAGCTCAACCTCTTCGCGGCCATGGCCTGTCATGCCCTCGCACGCGAAGGATACCTTTTCGTCAATCTCAGCCCGCGCTTGGTGCTGGCCGGTCCGCGCGCGGAAGCGGGTCGCCTGGCGCCCCTGCGCGCCTTCGATGAGGCTCCTGAAGGCGAGGTGATGGAACTGTCTTTCGGCAAGGATCACATGGCCCTGGCCTGCCGCCGCGCCGATGACGAATGGGTCTTGTTGCGCGGCTCCGACATCCGCCTTGATTGCGTCGCCAGCGCCAATGCCTCGGTGAGCTATTTGCGGGCCGCCTGGCATAATGCCGGCATTCTTGAGCTGGCCCATGACGGGACCTCTTACGTGCTGAGCCGCGACATGGTCTTTTCCTCGGCCTCTGCCGCCATGCATTTTACCGTGGGCAGCAAGGGCCAGGGCCGCGGCGGCTGGCAGCCGATCGATACCGGCCTTAGCGCACCGGCGCGCTAACGCGGTCTGTTTCTCGCGCCTCATCCCCTTCCTTCATCTCACACGTGGCGCGGCCCCTGGCCGCCGCCTGGAGAGGTCACATGTCCATTGCTTCCCTGCGTAGCCCATCCCCTGATACCGAAACTGACGACGAACCCCATATCGAGGACAACGCGCCTCCCCCGCTGGCCGAGCGGACCAGCGACGCCCTTGCCCAGTGCATGCTCGAGGCCGCCCTCACGCCTGCGCTCAAGCGCCTGCTCAAGGCCCGGCCCCGTCTTGTCGTGATCCGGACTGCCGAGGAGAGTTCCGCCGGCATGCTTGAGCGCTATCTGTCCGGCCAAGACCGGTCGACGATGGTCGCGGCCTATACCGAACGGCAGAAAATCGGCGGCCGGTACGAACCGCAGGGCCGCACCGAACTCGACCTGCTCGAAAAGGGCCGCAGCGTCATCCTGATCTCGCAGGATCCCGAGCGCGTGCTTGTCCCCGAGGCTCTCGCGGGCGCCGATGCCATCATCACGGTGCCGGACCCGGACCTTGCCATTATCCGCAAAACCATCCGCATGGTCACCGGCCGGCCTGTCCGCGGTCTGCTGCCGATCGACGTCGAGGGGCTCTCGATTCACGACCTGACCGTCGCCATCCGGCCGGGCCTGTCCTCGCGGGACTGCATCTTCAATCTGCGCCGCATCGCCAATGCACGCCAGAAGCAGGACGAGGGCGATGCCCCCGTCCCGCTTGAACAGCTGGCCATGACCCGGGCGGCATCCGACTGGGCTTTCGAAACGCTGGCGCTCATGCGCCATGTGACCGATGGCAAGGTCGATGCGTCCGCGCTGCGCTTCGCCTGCCTTGAAGGACCACCCGGCACCGGCAAAACGACCATTGCCGCAGCACTGGCCCGTTCGGCCGGCTACCGTCTCGTCTCGACGTCGGTGGGGAGCTGGTTCGCCGATTCCGGCGGCCATCTGGGTGATGTCATCCGCGCGGCCCGCAAGTTCTTCGATGACATCGCCCTGTCGAATGACCCCGTGGTTGGGCTGCTGGACGAGATCGACGCCATCCCCGACCGGGCGAGCATGGACGCTGACGATGCCTCCTGGTGGACGCCGGTGGTGACTTTCCTGCTGACCGAGATCGACCGGCTGCGCAAGCTTGGCAAGCCCATCCTGCTGATCGGCGCCACCAACCATTTTGACAAGCTGGATAAGGCGCTCATCCGCCCCGGGCGGTTGGAGCACAAGGTGTCTGTCCTGCTCCCGGATTTCGATGATCGCCGCCGCATGTTCGCGGCCTATATCGGCGACAGGATTGACGCCGGCGGTATCGCAGCACTGGCGCGGCTGGCCGTGGAAGCGACGCCCGCGCAGATCGAGAGCTGGTGCCGGTCGGCCAATGCCAGGACCAAAACCGAGGATCGGCCGCTCGAGCTGGCCGACCTCATGAATCTGATCGCACCGTCCAATGGACGGTCGCCGGAGACCGATCGCGGCATCGCCATCCATGAAGCTGGTCATGCCGTGGTGGCGCATACGCTGAACCTGCCGATCCTCGAGGTTTCTATCCTGGGTGCTGGCACCATGGGCGGTTGGGTCAAGCCAAAGCTCAAGGACGGGGTGCTCACCCGGGGCGATGTCGAGAATCTGGTGACCATGGTGCTGGCCGGCCGCGCCGCTGACGTTACCCTGGGCGATGGCGCCAATAGCGGGGCGGAGTCCGACCTCGAGATCGCCAACACCGTGCTGCGCAGCGCCATGCTCGACCTGGGACTTTATGGCCCCCTGACGACGGTCCAGAACATCGATCCGCGCCACTGGAACAACGGCTCGTTGTGGACGGCAATCGCGGCCGAACTCGATCGCCTCCACGACCGGGCGGTCAGAATCGTCAGCCGGCGCCGGGCCGATATCTTCCGGCTGGTCGAGATCCTGCAGGTCGAGCGCGTCATCATCGGCGACAGGCTGGCCGAAATCCTCGAGGCCGGTCCCACGGCCGAAAAGCCTGACAAGACCGACGACGCCATCGAAGACCATATTCCGGTGGCAGGGAGGATCTGATGGAAAAGGCCGATCAGATCCGTATCGCTGCCCATGCCTGGGACTATGCGATCACCCTGTGTATCCGCACCCTGCCACAGGGTCCCGAATGCGAGGCGCTCATCGCCTGCGACCAGCGCCCGACCATCTCCAATATCCGCGCGGCCCTGGCCATTGGCCGGGGCCGCCCCTGGCTGGCGCTGATCGAAGCCGCATTGATCGAGATTGCACTCGCCGCCATCGATGATGTTCTCCACGAGGCCGACCGTGACCATCGCGACTGAAACCCAAAACCTGATCGAAGCTGCGCTCGATGGCGATCCGGCACTGACAACACTGGCCGTTACCGGCGCCTCGCCCACAACGCTGAACGTGCATATCATCCCTGGCATTCCGGCCAGCACCATTGGCGGCAGCACCTATCACCGCAAGCCGCCATTCCGCCGCGAGACCATCATCGAACTGGTGGTGCGCATGCAGCGTTTGCGCTGGCAGCGGGCCACCCCGCTCATACCACTGGCCATGCCACCGATTGAGGTGGACCTGCAGGCGCTGCACCGGACGCACAAGCGAGCCACTGTCGGGTTTGAATGCCTGCCAGGTTGGACCGATCTGCTCGATGCCACCTTCACCTGGCTCGACGAAATCGCGCCTGACCGGAATTGGGCGCCGGACCAGATCAAGGAAAAATACGGCACCCTTCGCTTCTACTGGCATGGCGACCTGCCCGAACTTGGTGATGCAGTCATCTCTGCCGCCGAGCATCTGTCCGGGCATGTCTGCGAAGCCTGCGGCGCCCCCGGATCACAACAGAGCCAAAACGGTTGGTGGAGCACCCAATGCCCCGACCACAAGCGCCGGAGGTCCTCATAAGTATCTTGCCCAGGGAAACCGTCGCCGCCGGGTTGCGCGAGGCGGCCCGCATCAGGGCGGGGGCTGTGCCGGGCGCGGCAGAACTGGCCAATGCGCCGCTCCTGACCGGCTGGGCCGTCCAGCCCATGCCCGGCGGGCTGGTGCGCCTGGTCGGGTTCGCCAGCGGCCATCCCCTGCTGCAGGACGGCTGCATCACCACCTCGGCAATCCTCGCTGCCGACGAGCAGGCCGGGTGGGTGCGAACCGTCAGCCGCTACTATCGACTCGGCCCCAGGCTCGGGGAGGTTCAGCAATGCAGCAGGCAGTGATCATTGTGCGCACTTCAACGCATTTTCTGCGCGGCGGCGAGGAGATCGAGAGTACGCACCGGCACGACCCGAATATCGGCCTGTGCGATGTGTTCCAGCACCGGAGGTAGGCCACCTCGATCTTGCCGACCGTGCCAGCCGCCGACCTCGGTGGCTGGCTTGAGATCTTCAACATCAAGGGGAGTTGATCACCATGATCAGCACGCTAGAGATCGTCATTATCGACGAAACCGGGGTTCCCTTCGACCGGTCGACCGCCGGCTGGCTGGTCGATCACCCCGGCGAGTACCGCCGACTGATCGAACGAACTGAAGCGGTCGTCGAGGGCTATTGCGCCTTGGGCGGGCCGTTGGGACCGGCACCCGTTCGAAGCCGGACAGATACACCATCACCATCACCACCACCCCGACGAAGTGACGAGGATTACAAGAAGAGGTTGAAGGCATAGGACGATGAATGATCGATATTGACCGTCTAGGCCCTTTATGAACGGCAGAAATGGGGCCGATTCCAGACAGGCCGCTTTTTGGCGCCGACCGTCGGATAGCTGCCGATCAGTCACGCAACGCCGTTACGAGCTCTGCGGCAGCAACGTGTTAGGGTTGTGTCAACTATTGCCTCCCACCAGAAGCTCGGCAGGAAGCCGTTGGCCCGTTGCGCAGACGCAGATGGTGACGTCCTTCATGTGCCGGGGCGAATATTGCTCGCCCGAAACCCCATGGCAATTCCGACTCTGACGAGCCGCTTGCCATGCTTGGATGCGGCGCCGTGGGCATTCTGAAGATTTTGAGCAGCCATATCACGCAAGCCGGCCATGGCCGGCATTGTGTCTGCCGGGGTACGGCCAGCACGACCATGTCGCAGCGGGCCACACTCTCCAGTGGCGCCAACTCACTAGCAATACTGTTCCTTTGGTGAAGGCCCGAAAACCTGCCGTCGAATAGCCGGTGCATGCCCGAGCGGCCCGAAGGATCAGCAAATTTCGCCAGATCAGGCTTGGTCACCTTTCTGGCTGGGGCATCCCTTGCCGAGTAGGAGTCTTTCCTTTCCTCGACGCACTCGCGAAAAGAGGATGGACCGCCCACACGGGGGCGGCCCAGATATCTTCGCGCGGGTCAGCTGCGGACGATGAGATGGTCGCTCTTGAGCCACAATGGCGGCAGGCACAACTGGATGTTGGATAGCGGCAGCAGGTGATCGCCTAGAGCTACCCCTATGGTGTCTCTTAGGAACGCACGCCGCGCCTCGATCCGAGACCAGGTCTGAGGGTGGCGCACGGCGAGCTCAGCACGAAGTGCCACGTCAGCGATGGCGACTGCGTCCTCGCAATTCAGCGCCTTACCCGCAGCCATAGGTGTTGGGATGACGTCTACCTGAAACACCATGCCGGAAACCAGAGTCTCGATCGAACCTGGACGGACCGGAGAATGGCTCCATTCATCGTAGCTGACGAGGTGTCCAGGATTGAGCGCCGATTTTAGCCCCGAAGCGGCGAGCTTTTCGACGACGGCTTCGTGCAGTTCGCCACCGGTTGTCCCGATTTTGGCCGTCTCGTACCAGGTGACGAGGCTATCGAAATAGCTCGCGGTTATCCCTACGAACACATCGTCCGCATCGTCGAGCAGCCCGGCGCGAGAGCTCAGGCCGCCCCAGTAGCCAACGGCCGTCGTGACCCCGTCGCCTTTGGCGAGCACGCGTGCGCCGGCGCTATTAAGTCCATGAATGGCATGCGTAGCATCGCCGGACGCGAACATGGAATGGGCGCTCAAAGGCTCGCCGGCGTAGAGGAAGTTGGCGGCTGCTTCGATTTCCCGCTGGCCAGGCCGGGCCTTTGACAGAACACTCCAGACCGACGCTGAAGCACGGGTCGATGCCCATTCAAAGGCAGCAATCTGGTCAGCATCAACGACCGAGCGCAATCCATGGGCGGGATGCATGAGCAATGCGGTCTCGTCGCTCAGCCCTTCGGCTCCACCGAGAATGCGGGCGAGTACGACAACCATATAGTGAGGCACCAGATAGCCGGGCGCTACCTCGTCCCATTCTGCTGCCTCCAGATACTTCCAGCCGACAATGCCTAGCGTATCGCCCGCCTTGATGCCGGCATCCCGTAGGACCGCTTCCAAGTTAGGTTTCTTCGACCGGTCCTGGGCCATCAGGCTCATTGACTGGCTGAGCATTACCTCCAGACCAGGCAGCGGCGAAATTGCGGTGAAACTCTCCGATTCATTCCCCGTGATGACTATGCGGCGACCTTGGGGGCCGAGCAGCAGCACCGCCTCCTCAAAGCGGGGGTCAAAGCCGGTAAGAAACAGGATATTGGCATTGTGCTCCCGGTCGGCATAGACAAAGACCCAAGTTAGGCCGGCCTTTTCATAGAGCCGGTCGCAGCGATCAACGAGCGTTTCAGCGGGAATTTCGGGCCTTATCAACGGGGCGCCGAAGTCGGGTATGGTAACACTTTGCAGATGGCTCATAGGTGGTCTCGCAAGTTTGGCCGGGGCGCCGGCGGGGTCAAGGTGGAGCGCGCGATCGCCGCGCCCGGCTTTAGTCGCTGAGCCGGTCACCCAGTTCGGTATCAAAGAAATGCATGTTGGTGACCGGCAGGGCGACGCGGAGGGTTGCGCCCGATTTCGGGGGGAGGCCTGGAGGCTGGCGAAGGATGAATTCCTGATTGCCGGAGCGGAGGTACACAAACATGTCCGTGCCAGTGTCCTCGACTATGTCAACGATCGCTTCAAGCACCGGGTCGCCATCCTCAGCGGATTCTGCGAGAACCAGTTGGTCGGGGCGAACGCCGATGGTCAGCTTTCGCCCCACCGAATGCAGAAGTGCGCCGTGCGAGCTAAGGTCCATAGGCGGAATTGCGCCGCAATTCTCCAGATGGACTAGGAGCTGCCCTTGTCGCTCGGTTACGGAGGCAGGAAAGAAATTCATGGGTGGGGTGCCCACGAAGCGGGCGACGAACAGGTTGGCCGGTTTGGAATAGATCTCGGCGGGCGTGCCGAACTGGGCAACCTCCCCCTTCGACATTACGGCGATATGTGTCGCCAGCGTCATAGCCTCGGACTGGTCATGGGTAACATAAACCGACGTGCTGCCAAGGCGTTGATGAAGACGTTTGATCAGTGCGCGCGTTTCCAGGCGCAATTGTGTGTCCAAATTCGACAACGGTTCGTCAAACAGGAACACCTTGGGGCTCCGGACAAGTGCGCGCCCGATGGCAACACGTTGCCGTTGCCCGCCGCTGAGCTGGGAAGGCTTTCTCCCGAGAAGGTGGGCGATCTGCAGGGACTCAGCGACCTCGGCGGCTGCCTGCCGCCGTTGTTCGCGTGGTACCCCCCGAACCTCGAGAGAAAAGGTAATGTTCCGCTCGACGGTCATGCTCGGATAGAGCGCGTAGGATTGGAAAACCATTGCGATGTCCCGATCCTTGGACTCGACCCGGGTGATTTCCTGGCCGTCCATGGTGATGCCCCCGCCAGATACCTGCTCCAGGCCGGCAATCACATTCAGCAGCGTGGACTTGCCACAGCCGGAAGGGCCGAGAAGCACGAGGAACCCCCGATCGCCCACGGCGATGTTGATGTCCTTGAGAACGTCAGTCGTGCCGAAGGACTTCTTGAGGCCTGAGATATTGAGCGTGGTCATGGGCTATCCCTTTACGGAGCCGGCAGTCAGACCGCGTACAAAGAAGCGGCCGACAAACAGATAGAGGATGAGGACGGGCAGAGCGGCGATGAGCGAGGCCGCCATGTCCACGTTGTATTGCTTAACGCCGAAGGTGGTGTTGACAAGATTGTTCAGCGCGACGGTAACGGTCTGCGAAGCGCCGGTGGAGAACGAGACGCCGAAGAGAAATTCGTTCCATATGCCGGTGAATTGAAACACCACCGAAACCATGAAGATAGGCCACGAAATCGGCAGCATGATCTGCGTGAAGATGCGCCAGAAACCAGCCCCGTCCATGGTCGCCGCTCGGACGATTTCATCCGGCACCGCGACATAGTAGTTGCGGAAGAACAGGGTGGTAAACGGGAGGCCATAGACGGCGTAGATCAGGATTAGGCCAAATACCGAATTGGCCAATCCCAGCGAGCTCAGCGTCTGTGCCGCGGGTATAAGGACGGCCTGTAGCGGGAGGAAGCACCCAAGGATGATGAGCACCATGAGCGTGTCGGCACCGCGGAACCGGAATTTGGTGAGGGCATAACCGTTCACCGCACCCAGGATTGTGGACAGCAGGGTCGCGGGAACGGCAATGGCGAGGGAGTTGCGGAAATAAGGCTGCAGCCCCTCGCAAACCGAGGCAATGCAAGCCTCATTCCATGCCGTGCCCCAAGCATCAAATGTTACGTGCTGGGGAATGCCGATGATTCCGGCGGTTCGGATCTCCTCGAGCGGCCGTACGGAGGTGAGCACCATCACCGCGAGTGGCATGATGAAGATGAATGCGAGGACGCCCAGCGTCAGGTAGAGCAGCACCGGGACCCACGGGAATTTGGGCGCCCGCGCGTGCCCGGTTATGGTGTCAGTGGCCATCGGTCTTACGGAACTCCCAGATCACGTAGGGCAGCACAATTACGGCTGCGAACAGCAGAATGGACACGGCGCCGGCCGACGCGATGCCGAGCTGGTTTCGCTGGAAAGCCATGTCGTAAACAAAGGTCGACGGCAGCGCCGAGGCGTAGCCTGGGCCCTGCGCCGTCATTGCGACCACCAGGTCGAACGTCTTTAGGGCAAAGGCTACAAGCAAAACGAAGGCGCTGATGAAAGCCGGGCGGATTGCGGGGATGATGACCGACCAGTAGGTCCGGACTGGCCCGGCGCCATCAAGTCGTGCCGCCTTGACCATCTCGCCATCGACGCCGCGCAGGGCCGCCAGCAGGAGCACGGCCACGAAACCGGCCTGCTGCCAAACGGCGGCGATAACAACCGCAAAGATCACCGTGTGCTGCTGGATGATCCAATCGAACACGAAGTTGTCCCAGCCAAGGGAACGAACGAACGCCTCTATGCCTGTGCCCGGGTTCAGGAGCCATTTCCACGAGATGCCGGTGACAACGAGGGAAACAGCGGCCGGGTAGAGAAAGATCGTCCGCAGCGGTGTCTCGAGCCGGACCTTCTGATCGAGCAGGATCGCGATCAGCAAGCCCACAGCCAGCGTGACGCCGACGTACAGAACGGTAAAGGTCACTAGATTGGTGGCCGCGACGGTCCAGCGGTCCTCCCCCCACAGACGCTGGTAGTTGCGCAGCCCGACAAACGTGAAGTCGGGTATCATCTTGGAGGCGGACAGCGAGATATAGGCCGTCCACAAGGCAAATCCGTAGACGAACACCAGTAGCGCCGCCAGTGACGGCGCTACTGCGAACCAAGCCGGGAGGTACCGCCTTAGTCCTGCCCAATCGAAGCTCCTGGCCAAGCCGGACGGGGCGATACCTTCTTTTTTGGTCATCGATCTTAGCCTATTCCGTAGCGTTCTGAAGGGCGTCGGCGAGCATGGTCACGCCCTCTTCAGACGACATGTCCGAGTTGAAAAATGCGGTTGCTGCATCGATAACTGCGCCGCGCACGGATGCTACGTTGACAGTCCCGCCCTGCACCGACGGAACAAGCTTGCCATCGGCGTCCGCCGCCGCGAGGAAGCCAGCAGTGTCGATGGAGCACTGGTCGTAGGTTGAGAGATCCAGCCCAGTGAGCGCGGGCACCGAACCCTTGGCGAGGTTAGCGGCAAGTTGAACTTCGGGCTCGAGTAGCACCTTGGCGAGCAGTTCCTGTCCCGGCGTCGCCTGGTGCTGGTTGGGTTGCTTGGTGAAGAAGCTCAGGGAATTGACCACGTAGGAGAAACCTTCGGGGGTGTTCCGTGGCGAGCCCGAGCACAGGATTTCGCGGCCCAGGTCGAGGCCAGCCGCGCTAAACTCGCCCTTCGCCCAGTCACCCATGATCTGGAAAGCCGCCTCGCCGTTCGCGACCATACCTGAGGCCAGGTTCCAGTCGCGGCCCGAGAAGTTGGCGTCGACATACCCCCGAAGGCGGCGGAATTGGTCAAAAGACTTGAGCATCGCGTCGCTACGCAGGGCTTCCTGATCGAGCTCCACAAGCGCTTTGCGGAAAAAGTCAGCGCCACCAACACCCATGACGACCGCCTCAAACAGGATTTCATCCTGCCAAGACTGACCACCGTGGGCAAGCGGCGTAATACCAGCGGCCAGCAAGCGATCGGCCGCGGTATTGAACTCATCCCACGTTGCCGGCATCTCGATGCCGTTCTCGGCCAGCAATCTCGCATTGGCGTACATCGTATCGAAGCGGTGAACGAAAAGCGGAATGGCGATGTACTTGCCGTCAACCTTCAGGCTCGGCAGGAAGGCAGCGGGAAGATTTTGGTCCCACTTGTTTTCCGCGGCCACAGCTTCAAGGTCAGCGATATAGCCCGCATTTGCCCATTCGACGGCATCAGAGGCCTTCGGAATGGCAGCGCCGGGGGCGTCTCCTGCAAGGGTGCGAGACCGCAGCACCTGATCGTGCCCGTCCCCTCCGCCGCCGGCGACGCCCTGGTCGATCCAGGTACCGCCTTGGGCCTCGAATGCTTCCTTTACCGCAGCGATCGCAGCCGCTTCGCCGCCGGATGTCCAGTAGTGGACAACGGAAACGCTTTTGTCTTGAGCGAAGGCGGGAGTCGCGACGGTCATGGCACCGATGGCGCAGGCAGTCAAAAGTTCAATTTTGAGCATCTTCATAGAACCCTCCCCGTGTTTGTCCGATTACAAGAAAAAATATGCATTGGCGCATTGCAAAGAGTCAATACGGTTTCCAGCTGGCGCTGGCAATTTTGGGGAGCGAGCCACATGAATCTTGCCTAAACTATTATAAAACCTTATGAATTAGGTTCTCGACAGGTCCATGTTTTAGCTGTGACGTGAACACACTCTCGCACCAAGGTAGGGAAAAACCACGCTTGCGGTTGGCCTGTTTTTCTGCAATCAAGATCAAATGCGGTTCAGAAAACTTTAACGGCTATCCAGTTTGCGCTACTTTAGAGAGGCATATTCCGATGTCCGGAACAAAAGACCCTGCTGGCATGGGTGTTCCCCCTACCTACGTCCGACGGACGCCCCTGACCGTTCTGGCTGGCGGGCTGCGTCTCACAGCAGTCTTTGATGGGCTGCTCAAGAGTGCCTTTGACGCCTATCGCCACGTTGGCGCGGCCCAGTTACGGCAGGCATTGGGACCGATGGCCAACGAGGATGCTCCCTGGACGGACAGCAACTGCTTCGTGGTGGAGTCCGCGGGCAGCCTTGGCCTTATCGACGCCGGCTCGGGCGTTCACCTGGACCATACCGCCGGTGCGCTGAGCAATCATCTAACGGACATGGGCATTGCCCCTGGAGACATCGACTATGTGATCATGACGCACTTGCACGGCGACCACGTGGGAGGCCTCATAAACCCTGACGGCAGCCGCATTTTCCCGCGCGCCGTGATGCATCTCCACACCGAGGAGGCCGAGTACTGGCGTAACGCGCCTTCGGGCGTCGCCGGAGAACACCATCCGGCGGATCTTACCGGCATGGCGCTTCGGGCCTACAGTGATGGCGCCGCCACATTTGAAGACGGCCGGGAAATCTTGCCTGGCGTGAAGGCAATCCACCTGCCCGGGCATACCCCTGGACACTCAGGTTTCTTCATCGGGGAAGGTCCCGATGCGGTGTTCATTTGGGGCGACGTTATCCATTTGCCAGAAGTTCAGTTCGCGCGACCGGACATAACCACTGTCTACGACTTGGATGTGGTCCGCGCCGAGGAGAGCCGGCGCAAGGCGCTGACAATGGCCTGTGAAGCAAGACTGAAAGTCGCCGGCATGCACCTGCGGCAACCTCCTTTCGGTAGAGTAGTGCGCCACCGAAACGCATTCGCATTCACTGCGGATGAGATTGGCGCCGCGCCGCGCGTGCCGTGAGTCACGAGCCGGGACGCCATGGACATCTAGAGCTGTATGCTGGTGATCCGGCAAAGAATTCCCCTGTAACACCCTATATGGCTGGAGGAAGGTATGTTTCCCCAAGGAATCGCTCCCGTGGTCTGGCGCCGCCGACCCACGGGGAGTTCTGCAAGAGAGACTGAGTAACGATGCACAAGTCGTATATCCGACGGTTTCACGCGAACGAGATTTTCCACCGAATCCGGATCGAACCACAGATTTCCCAGAAGGACATCGTGACAAAGACGGGGTTTGATAAGTCCACAGTCTCGTCGATTGTGAACCGTTTCGACGAACTGGGGCTCATTAAGCGGTCGACCAATGCGGCTGGGACCAAGCCAGGGCGTCCCGCCGAGGGTCTCTCCATTTCGCCGAACAAAGGCGTTCTAGTCGGCATTCAAGTCGAAAGGGCGACACTGTCCTTCGCGATCTCGGGTCTTGATGGTCAGCCGGTTCTGACACAGCAGCAGTCTTTCGACGGCCAGATCGACAAGCTGGCCCGGCTGGTCGCCAAGGGCATAGAGCAGATTAAGGCCGCGGTAGATAACCTGGGGGATATCCTCGCGGTAGGCGTCTCTTTGCCGGGCCTCGTGGCCGACGACGGGACGCTGGTGCATGCCCCCGCGCTCAACTGGCACGAAATCCCAATCCTGCAGGTGCTAGGCGACAAGGTGCCCTATCCCCTGTTCGTCGGGAATGACGTCAAGGCGGCCGCAATGGCCGAACATATGTTCGGCGATTGCGTCGACGAAAAAGACTTCATCTACCTATTCTCAGGCTCGGGTGTCGGCGGGGCCCTTTTCCTCAAGGGCGAATTGTACGGAGGGGCCAAAGGTCTAGCTGGCGAACTCGGTCATGTAAAAGTCGTCCCGCAGGGACGGATGTGCTCATGCGGATCATACGGTTGCCTGTCGGCTTATCTCTCACGTCAGGCGCTGGCGCTTGAAATCCAGCAACTCGGATTCAAGGATGTGGTGGAATTTTCCGACATTCTGAAGCTGGCAGCGGAAGGGGACATGCAGGTCCTGGGAGTGCTGGACCGAGCAGCCACTATCCTAGGCGCAGCTGTTGCCAACTACATTAACATCTTCAACCCGCCACTTGTGATGCTTGGTGGCGATCTGGCCAGGGGCGAAACGTACTTCCGCACTTCCCTGGAGAGCGAAGCTCGGCGGCTGTCCCATCAGTCTATGTTCGACCAGACGCGTATAGCCTTCTCCAAAATGTCGGCATCAAAGGGCTATTTGGGTGGCGTTGCCCTCGCACTCGACGGAGTGACTGGCCTGGATGGCGCGCACGTCCTGCCGTGACTTCAATGCCCAGTGACAGGACGTTGTGAGCCAAGCGAATTGATAGGAAGCGCCGCTACTGGCCTCAAGCCAGGTTGCGCGCACGGCGAGTCCCCGTTGCCTCGGACGCCCCGTTCAACGACACCTTTTGTGGAATTCGACCGGACGTGCTGAAGCCCCCAGTTTCCGGCTTGTCGCTGCCAAAGGCATCTGAGCCTGCAGCTTGTCCGCTTTCGGGCAAACCAGACGTCGTTCTGAACGACCGGAATGGGGCGCTTCGCTGCATTCATTGAGCTTTTCTTTGCTCTACAAATGCAGGGTTATTCGCGGGTGGCTCAGGGCGCTTTAGCCGGCGACGGGTTTGCCATTCTCCCACTCCGCCACACTTGGCGTTTTCACCTCGAACTGGTCCTGCGTGCGGGTATAGCTGTGGCCGCCGAGGCGGCCGATGGCGTCCATGGCGTGCTGGTCGATATGCAGGTTTGTTGAATCTACGGCGTCGGAGCTTCGCCCAGGATGATCTCGCGGGCTTTGCCGACTTCCAGGGTCATGTAGCGGCGGCATTCGAGGGCGGCTGGTGCCGCGAGGATGCGTGGGCTGCGCACCATTTGACCGGGGGCGGTCGCTAGGCCAGCTTCGGCGAGTTCGTCTACGTCTGGGCCGAACTTGATGGCGCAAATTTCCATCTGTGCCGCCAGGGCCTGGTCGACGATATGCACGGTGAATTCGCCCGTCTCGCGGATGTTGCGGGCCGTGTCCTTGAAGCTCATGTCCGAATAATTCTCGACGCCGATGGCGACGATGGCCGGATCATGCGTGAGCACGTTGAAGAAGCTGAAGGGACCGGCATTGGCCTTGCCGTCGAGGCCGAGCGTGGTGATGAGAGCGATCGGGCGCGGGATGACCGTGCCGATCAGCAGCTTGTATTTTTGCCGCGCATCGAGCGCGGCAAAATCGAAATGGGTGTGCGTTTCGGCCAAGTGATCCATCAGGCGGCGACCCGGTGGGTTTCGAGCGGGGTGTGATGGCTGAGGTTCTCGAAGCCATCCTTGGTGACGAGATAGCAATCGCCGATATTGCAGCCGGCCGACTGGGCTTCGAGCCATTGGGTGTGCAGCACGAAGACCATGCCTTCCTCCAGCCGGTCGAAATTGTGCGAGGAGACGTTGAAGCTGTTCTGTGCGCCGGCCATGCCGACCGAGTGGCCCAGATTGGGGTTATGCGGGCCGTGGGTGGCCGGATAGACATGCATGAGCTTGCGGCCCTGCGCTTCCCAATCGGCATCCGGCACATATTGGCGAGGCAGTAGACGCGGGCCGCCATCGTCGGCCGGGCTCCAATTGTAGGGCATGGTGCGGGCGTCGGGCGCGGTCAGCAGGCCATGATCGATATAGGACGAGAAGGCGGCATTGTTGACCTCGCTGATCAGCGTGCCGGGGCGGATCAGCTGTTCGGCGCGCTTGACGCCTTCGGTGCAGGCGGTGAGCACTTTTTCCTGGCGGGTGGTGATGTCGCCGACCGCAATCATGCGGGCCGTCTGGGCCGTGTAGCCGCGATAGGTGACGTTGGAGATATAGAGATTGATCAGGTCGCCGGGGCGGACGACATGGCCATAGGGCTTGCCGCAATGGGTACCATATTCGTTGATGCCGATCTGGTAGCCATCGCCGGTTTCCCCGCCTCGGGCGAGCTGGGCCAGGCTGAACGCGGCGTAGATTTCGGCATCGGTGACGCCGGGACGGGTGACGTGATAGGCAGCCTGGGTGCCGATGCTGATAAGCTGGGCGGCGGCGCGGAACATGTCCACTTCCCGGGGGCTGCGCAGCTTCTGCATGCGGTCGACGATGGCATTGTCGCCGACAAATTTGGCCGACGGCATAGCCTCTTCGAGATAGCGCCAGAATTCGAGCGAGGTACGATCGCCCAGGCGCCCGATCTGGCCCTTGGAGAGGCCCAGTTTGGCGAGGAGATTGGCGCAGTGCTCGGCGGTGAGGGCCACTGACGAGCCCGGCCGGTCGGCATATTCGCGGCCGATGGCGCCGATCTGCCAGATGTCCTCCACCAGCATGGGCTCGCCGCCCGGCGGCAGGATCACCGCTTGCGTGAAGAAAGAGAGCAGCGTGATCGGTTTGTCGCTGTCGGTCGGGATGATCAGCACGCCCTCGCGCATCCAGTCGCAGACATAGCGCAGATAGGCGTTCGAGGTGTGGAACCAGCCCACCATGTCGGTGTGGATGACCAGGGCGTCGTGCCCCGCGAGCACGGCTTCGCGACGAATGCAGCGCAGGCGCTCTTCGTATTCCTCCAAGGGCAGTGGCAGCGGGGCCTTGAAATCGAAGTTCGGCTGGAAATCGGACAAAAGTTCTTCGATCCGGCGGGTGCCGGTGGGAGCGTGGACGTTCATTTTGGTTCCTTTTTGGAGCGCCGCAGCGCGTTGACTATGAGGTTTGGGACTTGCCGAGGGCGCGGCGGCCAATGAGCAGGCCGATCAGCACCACGGTGATGAGAATGCCGGACATGGCGGCGACGCGGACGTCGAGCCCTTCCTCGATCAGTGCGAACATGCGCAGCGGCAGCACGGTGGTCGATGGATCGGCGAGGAAGAGCGAGATCGAGACATTGTCGAGCGACTGGATGAAGACCAGGAATGCCCCGGCCAGAATGCCCGGCAGCAGCAGCGGCAGGGTGACGCGGCGCAGGGTGGTGAGCCAGCTCGCGCCCATCAGGGTCGATGCTTCTTCGAGCGATGGATCGAGCCCCTGCGCAACGACCGCGACGGAGCGGTACATCAAGGGGCCGAACACCACGATATGGCCCGCTATGGTGAGCCAGAGTGACGGCCGGATGCCGATAAGATTGGCGACGATCAGGGCAGCAAGGCCATAGACCAGACTAGGCAACACCAGCGGGGACAGCAGCAGCGGTTCGATCGCATTGGCGGTGTTGCGGCGCACCCGGCTGGCGCCGATGGCGGCGGGCACGGCAAACAGCAGGGCGCCGAGCACAGCCAGCGCCGCGATCTTGAGCGAATTGAAAGCAGCGATATGCTCGGTCGATGAGCGCACCGGATCGAGCAGGGCTTGGTACCATCGCAGCGAGAAGCCTTCGGGCGGAAACTTCAGCGTCTGCCCGCCGGTAAAGGACATTACGAGGGCCAGCACGATTGGCGCGATGAGGAACATCAGGCACAGCGTGCCGAAGCCGAATACGAACATCTTGTAGAGCCACTCGGGCAGCGGATTGGTCTGATATCTAGCCATGACCGACGAGCCTCCGGTGACGGGACAGCATGCTGAGGACCAGCAGGAGAATGCCGGTGGTGAAGAGCAGGACGACGGCAATGGCCGAGGCCAAAGGCCAATCGAACAGCGTGCCGACCTCGCGATAGATCAGTTGCGGCACATAGACATTGCGGGCGCCGCCGATCACCGCCTGGGTGACGAAGGAGGCGCTGGTGCTGGCATAGACCAGGATCCAGCCGGCCAGCAGCGCCGGCAGCATGAGCGGCAGGAGCACCGTGACAAACACCCGCCAGGGCCCGGCCCCGGAGACTTCAGCCGCCTCGGTCAGATTGCGCGGCAGGCGGGAGAGGATGGCGACCAGCGGCAGGATGATCAGCGGCAGATCGATCTGCGTCATGGCCAGCACGAGGCCCAACTCGGTGAACATCAGGCTGATCGGGCCGCCGGTTAGCCCCAACGCCATCAAGCTCTCGCTGATCGGCCCCTGCCGCCCGAGGATGACGATCCAGGCGAAGGTTCTGACCACGTTGCTGGTCAGCATCGGGATCAGCGTCAGGAAGATGATGGCCTGCCGCACGCGCTGGCCGCTATGCCAGAACAGCAGGGCAATCGGGATGCCAAGCAGGGTGGTGCCCAGCACGGTCTCCAAACCGAGACGGGCCGTGTTGAGCAGGACGCGGAAGTTAAAGGGATCGCCGAGGAACTTGGCATAGTTCTCCAGTGATGGCCCGGTCTCGCCGGCAAAGCTGTAGGCGACGAGCAGAGCAAGCGGCAGTGCGAAGAACGCCACCGACAATGCCAGCATGGGCACGAGGAATGGAAAGCCGCTCGCTCGCATCGGACTAGCCTGCAACCAGAGCGTCGAAAGCACGGATCCAGTCGGCCCGGTTCTTGTTGATCATTGCCCAATCGGGATAGACCAGCGAGGGGATGGTATCGCGGGTAACAAAGGCCTCGATGCCCGGCGTCAGGGCGACGTCCATATTGGTGGGGAACATCTCGGTGGGCGGCAGGGTCAATTGTTCCTGCGCGGCCATGGAGATGGCGGCATCCATATAGGCATAGGCTGCGTCGAGATTAGCCGAGCCCTTGGTCAGGTGGATATTGACCGGCGCGGCGGGCGAGCCGGTCTCGGGATGCACGAATTCGGCATTGAGGCCCAGGCTCTTGAGTTTGGCGACATTGCCGGTGCTGCACATGAACACGGCGATCTCGCCCTGCTGGTAGAGCGACATCTGGCTATTGGTGCTGTCGACGACACCGGCCAGGTTTTCTGGATGGTCGGCGAACAGCTTGAACACGGCCTCCATGTCATCGGGACCGCTGCCATAGATACTGGCGAGCTGGGTATAGGCCATGACGGCGGTGTTGGAGCCAAAGCCGGTCCAGGAGACCTTGCCGGCAAAAGCCGGGTTTTCGAACAGGTCGGCATAGCCCTTCGGCGCCGGCACCAGATTGGGATTATAGGCAATGCCGTTGACTTCGACGGTGACGGTGGGGCCGTATTCGCCCTGGAACGCCGGATCGAGCTTGCTCCAATTGGCCAGACGGCTGGTGTCGATTTTCTGGATCAGGTCGTTTTCGAGGGCAATGGCCATCTGGCCAGGCGACATCAGCAGCGTGTCATAGGCAGGGCTGCCGGGGCTGGCCATGACCTTGGCCAACTGATCCTGCGCCAGGGCCGGTGCGATGGTGAGATCGAACCCGGCCTGCGAGACCAGCGGGGTCAGCACGCGGCGATAGGCATCCTCCCAATTGCCGGGAAAGGTCGCCGCGACCATGCTGCCATTGGCGGCGCGGGCGGGAATGGGCAGCAGGCCGGCAGCTGCCGCGCCGGCGGCAAGGAATCCGAACTGGCGGCGGGTCAATTTCATTGTAGTCATGTCATGCACCATGGGTTCGAGTGAGGATCAGGCAGAAGGCGTCCCGGCTTGGGCCGGAAAGACGTGGCATCGCGCGGTGTCGATGCTGGCAAAGACGGTGGAGCCGGCAGCCGGAACAGCGGTTTCCGGGCCGCGCGCCTGGCTGGCGCGCAGCTCGCCGCCATTGGCGAGGATAAGGTCGTGCACCAGGCTGGGGCCCAGCGGCACGGAGACGCCGACTGTCGCGGCCAGCGTGTTGGCGGCGGGCGTATCGACTAGCGACACATGCTCGGGCCGGCAGGTGGCGACGACGGCAGCGCCGGTGACGAAATCCAGCCGGTGGGGCAGCGACAAAGCCTCGCCCGAGCGGAGGCGGAGAATTGTCGCATTCGCCTCCAGCGTTTCAACGATGGCTTCGAACTGGTTGGCCTGGCCGATGAAGCGATTGACGAACAGGGTCTGCGGCCGGTCATAGACAGCCATCGGCGTATCGATCTGCTCGATTTTTCCCTTGTTCATCAGCACGAGCGAACTGGCCAGACTCTGCGCCTCCTCCTGATCATGGGTGACGATCAGGGTAGTAATGCCCAGCGTCTTTTGCAGGCGCAGCATTTCGACCTGCAGGTCAAAACGCAGTGCACGATCGAGCGCGCCAAAGGGTTCATCGAGCAACAGCAGGGATGGGCTAGGCGCCAGAGCGCGGGCAACGGCGACACGCTGCTGCTGCCCACCCGAGAGTTCGCGCGGCAGGCGCTTGGCATAATCGGCCAGCCGCACCAGCTCGAGCATTTCGGCCACGCGCTCGCGGCGCTCCGCCCGGCCCACATGCTGGCAAGCCAGGGGATAGGCGATATTCTCGGCAACCGTGAGATGCGGGAACAGCGCATAATTCTGGAACACCATGCCGATGCCCCGCTCGCGAGCGGGCAAATGCCCCAGATCCGCATCGCCCAGCATGATGCTGCCGTTACGCGGGCTAACGAGCCCCGCAATGGCGCGCAGCACGGTGGACTTGCCGCAGCCGCTCGGGCCGAGCAATGCGGCGATCTCTCCGGCTGGCACCGTGAAGGACACGTCATCGACAGCCGCAGCGCCGCCATAGCTATGGGTCAGCCCCCGGACGGACAGGGTATTGGCGATGAGGCCGCTCATTTGGTCTCTCCCGGTTCGTCCTGTCCGTCCAAGACGGCATGAGACTTGCAATGGGTGATGGTGGTACTGCCGACCTCATTGCAAGCGCCGTGCCAGATCGAAGTTCGGCGGAGCAAATTCGTTCAATCCATTGATATAAATGTGTAAAATAAATTCCCATAAATCTGCGAAAGTTTGTTCGTACAATTGTTCGAATGTTATCGCGCAAAAAATGATGCACAAAATTTCGCCAGCTGCGCTATTGTTAGGCAAGGATTCGGAGTGACCATGCGTAAGCCGACACGGAAAAAGACCGCGCCAATCGCGGAGCCGCTCAGCGATATCGAAGAGGCCGAGGATGTGACGGACCGCATCTGCGCGACGCTCGCCACCGCCATTGGCGAAGGCGCGCTCAAGCCCGGCAGCAAGATTATCGAAGAAGCCATCGCCGAGCATTTCGGCGTCAGCCGCACCGTGGTCCGGGGTGCCCTTGGTGTGCTGCAGCGTGACCGCCTGCTCGAGCGCAAGCGCAATCGCGGCACGTTCGTCGCCGAGCCCTCGATCGAGGAGGCCAAGCAGCTCTTCGAAGCGCGGCGGGCCTTGGAGCGAACAACGCTTGAACTGGTGTTGCAGCGCATCACGCCAGCCGATCTCGACCGGCTGGACGCCCTCACCGAGGAAGAACTGCGCGTCTACCACGCCGATCACAACGCACCCAAATCCGCGTCGGTCGGTCAGTTCCACGTCGAATTATCGCGGATTGCCGGCAATGCCGTGCTGTCCGAAATGCTGGCAAAGCTGGTTGCCCGGCTTTCGCTGGTCATGGCTCTTTACGAGGACGAGCGGGTTGACGATTGCGGTGCGGAGCACCACCGGGCGATTGCTGCGGCCCTGCGGGACAAGGACCTGCAAAAGGCGCAAGGCCTGATGGACACCCACCTTGGCGACATCGAGGGCCGCGTGAAGCTGACCGAAGGCCAGGGCGAGCGGCACAGTTTCGTATCGCTATTGGAGACGTTTAGCCGCGCTTGAAATGATCGCCGATTTACATTGCCCACTCACATATAGGAAGCAGCGGCAGCTTTTGAGCGTCACCGCGGGAGCACCGAATGTCTGATAAGGGCGCGAATCTGCCCCCAGGTACCAGGTCTGGACAGGCGGCATCGCGGCATCGCGGCATCGCGGCATCGCGGCATCGCGGCATCGCGGCATCGCGGCATCGCGGCATCGAAGGGATGATGCTTCGGCTGGCACCGTCAATGGCTTCGCAGGAATATTCAGTCGGCCGTCGGCTTTTTCCGCAGCACATACTCCGCGTACCATGGCGCCAGTGTCGCGTAGCCCAGCCGCCCCTCCCCCGCCAGATAATTGTCGAGCAACAGATTAATGAGCAGGCTTGTGCTTACCCGGTTGGCCTGGGCCAGCGCCGACACCTCCTGCAAGACCGCACGGGGGATCCGCAGGCTGGTCCGGGCGATGTCATCGTCATGAGTGAGGATTGATGCATCCCCAGCTTCCGCGCCGGTCGCCGCCTCGAGCATCTGAGACAGGGTGAGCGGCTTCTGTTCGTCTGGCTTGGTCCGCGTTATCACTGCGCCATCCCCGCATTCGCCCGAGCTTGGCTGATGGCAGCCTCAATCTGCCTGAACACCCGGCAAAAATTCTCCTTGGCCGGATGGGCTTGCTTATATTCAAGCACGCTGCGCCCGTACGCATAGGCTCGACGATAGCCCGCCAGCTGCTGCATCGCCGTCGGCAGGAAGGGTTTGAACTGAGAGAATTCCTGCACGAGTTGGGAGAGCTCACCGGTGGTTTCGCGGGTGGCTTCATTGAAGACCACCAGGTGCGGCGTGGCCTTGGCCTTCGCGACCCGGATAAAGCGGTCCAGCTCCGACAGGTCCTGATGCGACGGTTTGGCTGGAGAGATAAGGATGTCGGCGACAGCCAGGACCGGGGCGGCAGCCCGGTCATCCCGGCCGGCCAGGTCGATCAGTACAATATCGTAGTGGCCGATGACCGCCGCCAGTCTGTCGAGAATCTCTACCGTCGGCGATGCGACCACAACCGGACCGGCAAGACCTGCCGGTCGAGGCCACTTGCTCGCCGTCTTCTGCTCGATATCGGCGTCGATAATCAGCACGCGCTGCTTTCTCTGGCCGTAGCCAATGGCCATGTTCAGAACCAAAGTGGATTTGCCACAACCGCCCTTGCCGTTCGCCACCACGGCAATAATAGCGCCTCTCCTACGCTCGACATTGATGGTGTCGGTTGCGCGTGTGGCGCCCACAGCACTGAAAGAGGGGTCTGACAGACTCCCGGAAAGAAGTGGTCGACGCATCACTGCACCAGTTGATATTGTTATCGTATGTTATAATATCATGTTCACACATTCTGGAGTCAAGGACGTGTTCTTTCTGTTTCTCGGCGCCCGCGAGGTCTTCGAAAGCCCGGAACTGGAGCGGTTCGGTCAGGCGCTGGAAACCATTCAGCGACGCTATCCTGCAATCACCCTGGGGCAGTTGGCCACCTTGCTGAAGGTTGGCCTGACCCCGCAGGAGAAAGGCGAATTCGCCTCCGTGTCGGACATTGTGGCCCGCTCCCATGGCCAGCCCTATCCCACCATTGCCCGACAGATCGACCTCCTGGGGTCCGGCGCCGGCAACAATTCCGGTCTCCAGCTGATCGACAAGGCGGTCGACCCTAACGATCGGCGGGGCCGCTACGTGGCGATTTCGAAGCACGGCAAAATGCTTCTTCAGGAGCTCGACCTGATTTTGGCACCCGATATCATCGAACGCGTCGCGCCGGCTGGTAAAGCGGAGGCGCAGACAAAGCCATGAGTGCCAATGGAGACGATGCTTCCCGAAAGAAGCCGGATAGCGCGGACGCTCTCAAGCACAGGCTGCGCAATTTGATGGGCGAGGATGCCTTGGCATATCTCGACCTGAACCTTCCCGAGCGTGAGGTCCACACCGAAAGCCAGAAAAAGCACTCTGCTCGCACCGCGCGCTACAAGCAGGAAAAGGCCCTGCAAATGGCGCCGGACAGTGCTGCAGTCCAGCAGGCGACATCCAACGCCGTCTTCGGCGTGATGAGCCGGCAGCCCCACTGGGCCGATAGCCTGTTCCGGCTGTCAGTCAAGGAACTGATCGATGCCGGCTATGATGAGAAGGAAAGCAAAGCCGCCTTTCTACGTCTGTTCGCCAGCGTCGATGAGCGCCGGATCACCTGGCAGCGCCGAACCCGCCAGCGGCTGGCAGCCAAGGTGATCGAACAATTGCGCGCGCTGAAGCGGTAACAGAAGTCTCGCGCACCCGGTGCGCGCACCAGGTGTGAGGAGGTAACGGGGGTGTTGGCGAAAAATGCGTCACCGGGTGCGCCCAAAACGAGCCATGCGAACACGATCTCAGGACCGGGACTTGAGCCAGTCCGCGAAGGATATTACGGGCCCTAGCGGAACCTTGACCTTGTCGATCTCGCCAACCTCATCCGCTGTGAGGTCCTCATTGAGATAGCCGCGGTGCACATCGGACGTCCTGGCCTCCGTATCGTCATCGTGCCCCACCCACTTCAAGATGGTGTAGGGGTTGATCCTGGCGTCGTGACAGGCCTGGATGAAGAACCCGCGAAACGAATGGAACGTCAGCTTGCTTTTGCGATGGGCCGGCACGCCCCATTGCAATCGGTGAGCGTTGAAGAAGTCTGCCTCGAAATGCACCTCGGGACGCCCATCCCTGCCACCCTTGATGTGCTCGGGCCAGGACGGGAACAGGCGCTCATGTCCCAGGCTGACCTGGCGGTTCCAGAAATCGAGCAAACCGATCCCGATCAGTTGGGAATGAATGGCCACGCGTCGCACCGCGTTGCCCGTCTTGTACCCTTCTTCGCCTGCATCGTTGCTGCTCCCCTCCTCAAGCTCCAACACAAGCGTGGGGCGGCCAAACCACATCTGCAGTTGATGCGGGCGCAGCATCCCCACTTCCGTGACCCGCATGCCCGAATGCATGGAGATCAACGGGGCCCAATAGATGTGGTCGTCGGCAAAGATCGCCGAGCCTGGCGAATAACGGCGGTGGCGCGAGGCACTCCCGGTGTAGACAGGACAAGACGTGATGGCAGTAATCTCTTCTGACGAGAATGGCACCCGGCTCTTGCCTCTGGTGGCCCGCTTGCTCTTCGAGATCACAAGCGGCGGAGCCTGCCAGGTGAAGAATCGCCGTGTGTTGCCATGCCGGACTAGGCGCGTAATGGCGCCCAGATAGTTCGAATTGAGCGTTGTTACCGACAGCCTGGGATAGTCATTGCCTTCCGCCTGCTTCCGGCGGGTAAAGGCGACCAGATTGTCGGGGCTGGCCTGACCGCGCATATGCGGGATTTCCTGGACAAATTCATAGAGCTGATCCCAAAGCGCCAAGGGAATGTCCATCACCGCCAGGGTCTTCACCTGCGGACACAGATCCTCGAACATTTTGACCGCGCGCTCGATATTGGCGCGGTTGTCCGACCCCGTCAGCTTGCCGGTGCGGCCAAAATAGTCCTGCATCAAACTGCGCAGGGTGTGAACCTTCGATGCCCCATGCGCGGACGCATTCATCCCAGCAACCGGCTGAGCCGACTTTGCGGCCGGCGGCGTTGCACCCAGCGGGTTCTCTGAGGGAGACGAAAGCTGCGAGGCTACCCGCGGCTGCCCTGCCGGAGCACCGAGGGCCTCCAGCACCGCATCAAACCCTGAAAGATCGAACTGCCGCGGCTTTGGCTTGGGCGCGTCCCTTTCTTCGGCCGGCCGGCTCTCGTAATCGGCTTCGCCCTGCACGGTCGCGTGATTGAAAAACACCAGTTCCCGGTAGAGCGCGTCAAGATGCTCGCCCAGCCCAAGGCTCCTGCGCGCCTCCCGGATGATCTTGGCACCCACATTTCCAAGCGCCCGGCGGCGCGCCAGATCGGCCCCGGTCATGGCCTCGGGCAGCAGCAATTGCTCATCCACCAGTCGACGCGTCAGGTGCTTGAGGGCGTCCTCCGGCTCCATGCCCAACAGCTCTTCGAACACCGCCAAGGCCTCCAGACCCCATTTGAGTGCCAGCGCCCGGTCCTTGGTCCGCAGCGAGAGGCGCACAACTTCACCTTCCACCCGCCCTTTCCAGGCCCGTGGGATTCGTTTGCGCACATAATAGACCGCACCGACCTTTTCCACATAGGCGCATTTGGCTGCCATGGTCTTCTCCGACTCGAGCTCGCGAAACCGGAGGCAGCAGAACGACACGTGCATCATGCATGTGTACAAGTCCCGCAGATTCTCCGGGAGCCTAAGTCGCTGAAAACACTGGATTTTAGGAAAATGGCGGAGAGGATGGGATTCGAACCCACGAGACCCTTTTGAGATCTGCGCCCTTAGCAGGGGCGTGCCTTCGGCCACTCGGCCACCTCTCCGACAAGGGGTGGATAGCGGGCAGGTTCCTCGATGGCAAGTGGTTTCTGACGATGGTGTGGAAGATGGCGGACGGCGCCGCCCCGGGGACGGCGCCGGGCGATTATTTGCCGAGGAGTAGACCCTTGGCGACGGCGGGGCGGGCGGCCATGCGCTCCATCCAGGCTTTCACATTGGGGAATCCCTCAATGTCCTGGCTTTGGTTCTTCCAGCCCTGAGCCCAGCCAATCGAGGCGATATCGGCGATGGAATAATCGCCGGCGATATAGTCGCGGCCTTCAAGTTGCTTGTTCAGCACGCCATAGAGGCGCTTGGTTTCGTCGATGTAGCGCTTTTGTGCATAAGGCAGTTTTTCGGGCGCGTAGAGGTTGAAATGGTGGTTTTGGCCAAGCATGGGGCCGAAGCCGCCGACCTGCCAGAACAGCCATTCATCGACCTTGACCTGGGCACGCGGATCGGTGGGGTAGAACTTGCCGAATTTGAGGGCGAGATATTTGAGAATCGCGCCAGACTCGAAGATCGAGATCGGTTCGCCCCCTGGGCCTTCCGGATCGATGATGGCGGGGATTTTATTATTGGGCGAGATGGCCAGGAAATCGGGAGCGAACTGCTCGCCCTTGCCGATGTCGATGCGGTGGTAATTGTAGGGGACGCCCAGCTCTTCGAGCATGATGTGGAGTTTCTGCCCGTTGGGAGTGGGCAGCGAATAGGCTTCGATCGGCTTGGTCTGGGTGGTCATGGCTCGTCCCGTTACTAAAGATGGCCAGATATATCGGCGAAATACGATGGATGGCAAGGCTGCGGCGAGCAGCCCTGCCATCCGGAAGTGTCAATGCTATTCCCGCAGCAGCCGCAACTGGGCCTGGCCATTGCTGGTGCGGGCAGGCGAAACGCCATTCAGGCCGACCGTGGCGGTGACGCGCTGGCGGAAGGCGGAGAACAGCTTAGACGTGACTACATCGACGGGCGTGTCGAATTTGATGGTCACCTGATAGTGCTGCATGTCGCTGAGGACCTGCACGCCGAGAACCAGGCCACGGAAGTTCTGGCCAAGGTAAGTGCCCTTGACGCGATGGCCGACCTGGACGGGCGAGGCCACCCGCTCGGGCAGCATGGCGCGGGCGGTGTTCCAATCGCGATAGCCATGGGCCCTGGCGATGGATTCCAGCGCGGCGCCATGGGTGATGTTTTCACCGGTGCGGGCGCGTTCCTCGCGATAGGATTTGGCTTCGGATTTCAGCGTTTGAATGCTGGGAGTATCGAGCGAAAAAGACATGAAAAGGTCCTCTCATTTGCATGAGGCTGCTCAAATCAAGGGGGCTCGCATTGCCATGAAGCGCCTCGCAAAGATGAACCAGTTTCCTGGATGTCTTGGCTTAACGAGCTGGACTTCACCATCGGAAATTGCTTTCCGGCGAGCGGCGGGTGCCAGTAACCTGTTGGCTAGATGAGGGGTCGGGCCCGGTTTGTCAACTTCATGGCTGGGATGCGTCATCAAGCGGGGTGATGGGCGGATCAGACAAATGCGTTGGGCAAAGGCGCCTCCACGGGCTAGGGCTGTCTGGAGGCGGAGGAAGATTGCGTGTTTGAGATATTGTTGCTGATTGCGGGGCTGGTGGGTGGCGCGTTGAACTCGCTGGCGGGGGGCGGCTCGTTCATCGTGTTTCCGGCCCTGCTGGCTGTGGGTGTGCCGCCGGTGATCGCCAATGCGTCCAACACCTATGCCGCCCTGCCCGGCTATGTCAGCGGCGCGGTGGGCTATTGGCATGCCATGGCCAAGCACAAGGACCGGCTGGCGCTCTATTCCATCATTTCGGTGATCTTCGGCTGGGTGGGGGCCGAATTGCTGCTGGTGGTGTCGGATGAGCAATTCTCGCTGGTCGTGCCTTGGCTGATGCTGTTTGCGGTGTTGCTGTTTGCCTTTGGCAATCGGCTCAATGCCTTTGTGGCGGCTCATAGCGGCGGACGGCGCGGGATGAAGCTGGCCGGAACGGTGCTGCTGCTGGCGTTCCTCGCCGGGGTTTGCGTCTATGGCGGGTTCTTCAATGCCGGCCTGGGGATCTTGCTGCTGGCGTTTCTCGCTACCGCGGGAATGAGCGACATTCATGCGATGAACGGGCTCAAGCTGTGGATTTCCTCGCTGGTGGCGCTGGTGGCCGTGGCGCGGTTTGCGCTGAGCGGATCGATCGACTGGTATCATGGCTCCATCGCGCTGGTGGGGGTGACAGTGGGCGGCTATCTGGCGGCCCGCAATGCGCATCGCGTGCCGACCGGAGTGATCCGGGCAGCAGTGATTGTATATGGGGTGTTTATGACCGGGTATTTCTTTTGGGGGGCTTACGGGGCGTAAGCGCTAAGCTCCAACTTGTTGGGGTTGCCAGAGAAGCAAACAGAGGTTCCCGCCTTCGCGGGAATGACATTGTGGGAACTGATGGCTCGGATCAGTCCGCCCGTCTGATCCAGACGGCGGCGTCGTGGAAGGTGGCGCCGCCGAAGGGTGGCGCGGGGGTGGCATTGGTCAGGGTGTTGATGCCTTTGCCGCCGCGATGGGATTTGTTTTGGTGCAGGCCTTCGGCGATGAGCACGCCAGTGGGCGGGCCGGTGCGGATGCGGGCGGTGAGGTGGACGCTGCCGCGGCGATTGCCCAGGGTGACGAACTGGCCTTCTTTGATGCCGAGGCGGGTGGCGTCGTCGGGGTGGATGAAGACCGAAGGGACGCCTTCGCGCTTCTGGCTACCGGGGGTTTCGTTGAAGGATGAATTGAGGAAGGCGCGGGCGGGGCTGGTGGCGAGGCGGAACGGGTGTTCTGCATCGGTCTTTTCGGTAACGTCCCAATGGTCGGCGAAGCGCGGCATGCCGGCGGGATCGCAGGTCCAGAGATAGCCCTTCTTGTCGGCTGTGCCCTGCCAATTGGGAGCGAAGCGGAAGCGCTTGTCGGGCCAGGCGAAGCCATCGGCATAGCGGGCGACGGCATCGGGGCGTTCGCGATCGACGAAGCCGGTTTTTTCGATCTCGTCGAGATCGCCATAGTTCGAGCGGCGGAAGGTTTCGGCGACGAGATCGCGGTCGCCGGTTTTGAAGCTCACGTCGTCGAGGCCGAGGCGGAGCGCCAGGGCGTTGATGACTTCGTGGTTGGAGCGGGTTTCGCCGGGGCGCTCGATGACGGCTGGTCCATAAAGCACGCGAGTGTGGCCGCCGCGGGTGTAATAATCGTTGTGTTCGAGGAACATGGTGGCGGGCAGGACGATATCGGCCAGTTCGGCCGTTTCGGTCATGAACTGCTCGTGGACGACGAGGAACAGGTCTTCGCGGCCCAGGCCCTGACGCGCCAGGGTCTGGTCGGGGGCGACCGAGGCGGGGTTGGTGTTCTGCACGATCATGGCCATGACCGGGCCGCCGTTTTTGAGCGCCTTGGCATTGCCGGTGAGGATCGGGCCGATCTCGGACATGTCGAGCCAGCGCGGATCGCCCTTTTGCAGATGGGGGCCGGTGATGCGGGATTTGTCGAGCTGCCAGGTGCCCGAATTGGAATGGAAAGCGCCGCCGCCGCGATGCTGCCAGGCGCCGGTCATCGCAGGAATGCAGAGGGCGGCATGCATGGCGGTGGCGCCATTGCGCTGGCGGGTGAAGCCATAGCCGAGGCGGAAATAGGAACGCGGGGTGGTGCCGACGAGGTGGGCGAATTGGGTGATCTGCTCGACCGTGAGGCCGGTGATTTCGGAGGCCCATTCGGGCGTTTTGCTGGCCAGATGGGTTTCGAAATCGGGGCCGAAATCGGTGAATTTTGTCATATAGGCGCGGTCGGCCAGATTATCGCGCAGCAGGATATGCAGGACCGCGACGGACAGGGCGCCATCGGTGCCGGGGCGCAGGACAAGGCCCAGATCAGCCTGGGCCATGGTGGCGGTTTCGTAGATGTCGATGACGACGATCCTTGCCCCGCGTTCCTTTTTGGCGCGCATGGCGTGGGTCATGACATTGACCTGGGTGTGCACCGCATTGGTGCCCCAGATGACGACGCAATCGCTTTCGGCCATCTGCTCGGGATTGACGCCGCCCAGCATGCCGGTGCCGGCGATATAGCCGGGCCAGGCGGTGCCGGTGCAGATCGTGTCGTATTGGCGGGAATAGCCCTTGGCGGCGCGGAGACGATCGATGCCGTCGCGCTGCACATGGCCCATCGTGCCGGCATAGTAATAGGGCCAGATGGCCTCGGCGCCGTGCTCGGCTTCGACTTGGGTGAAGCGGGCGGCGATGGTGTCGAGGGCTTCGTCCCAGCTGATCTGTTGCCATTGGCCGCTGCCCTTGGGGCCGATGCGGCGCAGGGGATGGGTCAGGCGATCGGGGTGGTGGATGCGCTCGGCGTAACGGGCGACTTTTTCGCAGATGACGCCGGCGGTGTAAGGATCGTCCTTGGCACCGCGGACGCGGCCGATGGTGTGGTCGTCGATGACGTCCACATCCAGCGCGCAGGCAGACGGGCAATCATGGGGACACACGGAGCGCGCGGTGCGGAGGGCGACTGGTTTGTTCATGGGGTCAAAATAGCCCAGTGGCGAAGTGGCGTCCAAGCGATTGTTTTGATCGCGGGATCAAGGGTGGTGATGGACGTGCGGAAGCGCCGCCTGGTGCGGTTATCGAATGGACAGACGGGCCCAGAGACGGCATTCGCCTCGTGATGAGTTTAAAATTGAGACGGACGCCGCCTCGGGGTGCCAGGACTTTGTCGGACGGCGCGATCGCAGGCCTCAACGTTTGCCGTAGCTCCCGCCCGATTGCCTCGTCCGCTCGACCCGGAGCGGGAGCTTTTGGGGTGGGGGGATAAGAGGGATAAGGTGAGCTCTTTGCTGTCCCATCAGCACCCAATATCACCGCGTCTCCCTCGGGCTTGACCCGAGGGCCTTTCTCAATCTGGCGCAAGCGGCGAATGGCCCTCGGGTCGAGCCCGAGGGAGAGCGGTGGGGAGGAGGGATTGGAGATGAACCCCGGGGGTCCTCAGTCAATTACCTTCCGGAGCGGGAAACGCCTACAGCGTAGCAAACGCCTTGGTGGCGGTTTCGGCGTTGCGGCGAGCGCGGTTGGTGGCGTGTTTGGCCAGTTGGGCGGCGCCGGAGTGGAATTGGGAGAAGGTGACCTTGCGCGCGTCGTGGGTGGCGATGGTGATGCCGCGCCAATTGGGGCGGACGCTGCGCACGTCGGTCCAGGCGAGGCGGGTTTGCTTGCCGAAAGCGGTGTGGTGTTCAAGCAGCGTATTGTTCCAGCGGACACGGGTGAACAGGCCACCAATACCGATGCCGAAGGCCCCTGCCCCGAGCAGAATTGCAGCGGCGAAGGCGGCGAGCATTTGCGCCGGTTCGACGACACGCGTGCTGCCGACAAAGATGACGGCGGACATAAGGACCACGGCAAGAGCAGCAGCGCCGTAGCAGGCGAAATATTCGACCATGGAGGGGCGCAGTTCGGTCCAGCCATCAACGCTGACGGCTTCTTCACCCTGCACGAGACGCAGCGCGAGGAAGGCCGCATAGCCGAAGGCGACCACGCCGGCGGCGCGGGCAAGCGGCAGGCTGGCGGTGGCGGGAACATGTTTGAGAAGAAGAAGGACGACAATCACGGCAAGTGGCATAGCCACTTCCTGCCAACGCAAGGGCACTATTGCTCTCCAAAACTGGGGGCCGGCGACGCGATCGGCGGATACGAAGCCGAATCTAGCAAGGATCGCAGCTTTGGCTATTAACAATTTCGGGAAGCGGCAATGCCGTGGCGGTGCATCGGCCTTTTTGTCACACAGTGTGCAGAGGGCCGGGTTCACAAAATGAATCAAGGCGCTGGCATTTTGAGTCATGCCAGCGCCGTAGAGGTCTGAAAGATCAGGACAAAATCTTGAGGCCGACAATGCCGGCGACGATCAGGCCAATGCTGGCGAGGCGCGCAGCAGTGGCCGGGTCGCCGAATAGATACATGCCCAAAATGGCGGTGCCGACAGTGCCGATGCCGGTCCAGACGGCGTAGCCGGTGCCTACGGGCAGGTCGCGCAGGGCGATGCCCAGCAGGACGACGCTGATGATCATCGCGCCGACAGTGAGAATTGTGGGCAGAGGGCGGGTGAAACCCTCGGTATATTTGAGGCCGATGGCCCAACCCATTTCAAAAATGCCGGCAATGGCGAGATAGACCCAAGCCATGGGATTTACTCCTAGCTGTGGCGGGTCGTCCCGGCCGGAAAGTTGGAAAGTGTCGAGGTCGTCCTCGCGTGAAGAGGGATATAGGGCATTGGGGAACGAAGGTGAAGGGCTGGTGCCTAATATGGATTGCCGGTCAATTGCTCGCTTAGCGTCCAAAGCTGTTCCTGCGCGGCTTCGTCATAGGCGGCGGGGATGGCGCGGCCGGGCTTGTAATGCTTGAAATAGACGCCGGAGGTTTGTGCCAGTGCCGGATCGGTGGCGAGGCGGACGAGTTTTTGACCGGCTTTTTCGGGCGAGGCCATGAGCGGGGCCAGCAGCGTATGGGCGAGGAAGCGGGCGGCGCCGCGCGTGCGACGATAGATGTCGGTGCGGACGAGGCCCGGGGCGAGGCAATTGACGCTGACGCCAGTGCCTTCGAGCCGGCGGGCCAGGGCGAAGGTGAATTGCACATTGGCGAGCTTGGTCTGGCCATAGGCGCGGTAGCCGTCATAGGCGCGGTCGCGATTGTAATCGGAAAAGTCGAACGGGAATTGCAGGCTCGAGGCGGTGAGCACGATGCGGGCGGCACCGTGGGCCTTGAGGGCGTCGTGGAGGAGATGGGTGAGCAGGAACGGCGCGAGGTGGTTGATGGCGAGGGTCAGTTCCACGCCATCGGGGGAAAGCGTGCGCTTGCTGAAATGGGCGCCGGCATTGGCGATGAAGCCGGCGAGGCGCTGGTGGCGTTCCAGAATGCGGGCGGCGGCGGCGCGAATATCGGCTTGCGAGGCCAGGTCGGCATGTTCGAGCTCGACGGCGCGATTGCCGGAGCGCTGCACGATCTCGGCATGGGCGTCCCTGCCCTTTTGCCCATCGCGGAGCAGCAGGATGAGCGGGTGGCCCAGTTGGGCCAGTTGGAGCGCGGCGGCCTTGCCCATGCCCGAGGAGGCGCCGGTGATGACAATGGGGGAAGTCGGCAAGATGTGTTCCGAAGCGGGCTGAGTGGCGGTGTACTAGGGAGATAAAAGGGCCGGCCGATGGCGGGAACGCAGTTGTGAAGCCCCTGCCTCCCCCTGACGGGGGGAGGGATCTCTCCGGCGTTGCGGAGAGATCGAGGTCTCAGATCTGCGGCTTGCGTTTGGCTTTATGGTCTTTGCCGGCGGGCTTGTCCTTGCCTGCCCATTTCGGCTTGCCCTTGTCCTTGGTGGGAGCCTTGGGGGCGCGGGGTTTGTCGAAGCCCTGGCGGGGCGGGCGGGGGGCCTCGGCGGGCGCGGGCTGGAAGTCTTCGGCGCCAAGGGTGGACGAGCCGTAGCGCTGCTTGCGGTCACTGCGTTCGGGACGGGCGGCCATGGGGTCGTAGCGTTCGACGGGGCCTGGCGGGCGCTTGCCGGATGGGCGGGGGCCGGACTGACGTTCGCCCGGGGCTTCGATGGCCGAGATGGTGACGCCGCGTTCGCCCGAGCCATTGCGCGCAATGGCGGCAGCGAAGGCATCGGCCTTGCCGGCAGCAACTTCGAAATGGGATTCGGTATCGAAAATGCGGATCGAGCCGATGGCGGTTTTCGTGACATTGCCGGCCTTGCACAGCATGGGCAGGACCCAGCGCGGGTCGGCCTTGTGCTTGCGGCCGACGGTGACCTTGAACCAGGTGCCGCCCTCGAATTTTTCGCGGGTGCGGGGGTCCTTGTCGCCCGGCCGGTCCGGCATGGCATTTTCGGTGACATCTTCGGGCGCCGGACGGGCGGCGAATTGCTGGCGCAGATAGGCGGCCGCGATGGCCTCGGGGCTGTAGCGGGCGAGCAGCTGGCCGACGAAATCGGCTTCTTCCTCGGCGACCGGCAGGCTGAGGGAGGCATTGGAGAGGATGCCTTCGCGGTAGCGGGCGTCGATCTCGCTCGCGGTGGGCGGGCCCATCATGGTGACGTCGAGCTTGGCGCCCTTGAGGATGCGCTGGGCGACGTTGCGGCGATGCATCGGGGCGATGATCACGCAGGTGCCCTTGCGGCCGGCGCGGCCGGTGCGGCCCGAACGGTGCAGGAGCGTGTCGGGATTGGTCGGCAGGTCGGCGTGGATCACCAGGTCGAGATTGGGCAGATCGATGCCACGGGCGGCAACGTCGGTGGCGACGCAGATATGGGCGCGGCCATCGCGCATGGCCTGCAGCGCATTGGTGCGCTCGGACTGGGAGAGTTCGCCGGACAGGGTCACAACGTCGAAGCCGCGATTATGCAGGCGAGCGGAGAGGTGTTTGACGCCTTCGCGGGTGGAGGCGAAGACGATGGTGTTGACCGATTCAAAGTAGAGCAGCGTGTTGATGATGGCGTTTTCGCGCTCGGCGGCGGGAACCAGCATCAGCTTGTAGTCGATATCGGCGTGCTGCTCGGTGGCGCTGGTGGCGGCGACGCGCAGGGCATCGCGCTGGAAGGTCTTGGCCAGCTGGGCGATCGGCTTTGGCACGGTCGCGGAGAACAGCAGCGTGCGTCGATCTTCAGGGGCGGCGTCGAGGATGAATTCGAGGTCTTCGCGGAAGCCCAGATCGAGCATTTCATCGGCTTCGTCGAGCACGACGGCGCGGAGCGCGGACATATCGAGGGCGCCGCGGGTGATGTGGTCCCGCAGGCGGCCGGGAGTGCCAACGACGATATGGGCGCCGCGTTCGAGCGCGCGGCGCTCGGTGCGGGCATCCATGCCGCCAACGCAGGAGGCAGTGCGGGCGCCGGCTTCGGCATAGAGCCAATCGAGTTCGCGCTGCACCTGGAGGGCCAGTTCGCGGGTGGGGGCAATCACCAGCGCCAGGGGGGCGCCGACTTCGGTGAAGCGCTCGGCATCACCCAGCAGGGTTGGGGCAATGGCCATGCCGAAGGCGACGGTCTTGCCGGAGCCGGTCTGGGCGGAGACGAGCAGATCGCGGCCGGCGGTTTCATCTTCGATGATGGCGGCTTGCACGGGCGTCAGCGTCTCGTACCCCTTGGCGGCAAGGGCGCGGGCGAGCGGAGCAAGAATGGTTTCAGGCAGGGACAATGGGAGACTTTCGGATGGGTGAGAACCCCCACCCGGCCCTCCTCTTAAT
>NZ_JNNO01000013.1 GCF_000735585.1 Devosia sp. LC5 | reverse complement strand
TCAATTGCCCACTCAGGCCCTTTCCTCCCCACCCCTTTTTTCCCCGCCCGCATTGCCCCCATGCCGGCAAACTTGTAGATCGGGTATTGCGTGACCAGATAGGGTCGTCTCGACACACATAAGGCCGCCAATACCATGACCGATCTCAAGCTTCTGGCGCTTGATACCGAAGATCTCGATGTGCTGTCCGCCCATGTGCAGGATGCCGTGGTGCGGGTGGCCGACATGGGCTATGCCCGCGGCGACCGGCGCTTTGCCCTGCTGATGAACCGCTATGATTGGGCCAGCGACAAGCCGCGCGGCAAGGGCGTGCGCAAGCGCGCCGCACTGCATTTCGATGCCGTCCAGTCGGTGGTCACCGCCGGTTTCGATCCCAATGCCCATGATGGCGTGCTCAATCTTCTTGCCATCACCTTCATCCCCATCGATGGCCCGGCCGGCATGGTCGAACTCAGCTTTGCCGGCGGCGGCACTGTCCGGCTCGGCGTCGAATGCCTTGAAGCCCGCCTCTCCGATCTGGGCGCCGCCTGGGCCGCCGCCGCCAAGCCCGCCCACACGCTCGACTGACCATCCTTAGACCGACAGGAATTTCATGCCGATCCGCCTCGACAGCGCCAGCCCCGATTTCGAGCAAGCCTTTGTCGCCCTGCTCGGCGGCAAGCGTGAAAGCAGCCAGGAAGTGGGCGACATCGTCGCATCCATCATCGCCGACGTGCGTGCGCGCGGCGACGTTGCCGTGGCGGAACTGACCAATAAGTTCGACCATGCCGGCGTCACGCCCGACACGCTCAAATTCAGCCAGGACGAGATCGACGCCGCCACCGCCCGTGTCACGCCCGACGTGATGAGCGCGCTGCAATTTGCCCATGACCGCATCCGCGCCCACCACGAAAAGCAGCGGCCGGAAGACCACATCTATACCGATGATCTGGGCGTCACCCTGGGCACCCGTTGGACGGCCATCGATGCCGTCGGCATCTATGTGCCGGGGGGCCTGGCCTCCTATCCCTCCTCGGTGCTGATGAATGCGGTGCCCGCCAAGGTCGCGGGCGTCGAGCGCATCGCCATGGTCGTGCCCACGCCCAACGGCCAGCTCGCCTCCGCCATTCTCGCCGCCGCCAACATTGCCGGCATCACCGAGATTTACCGGATCGGCGGCGCCCAGGCCATTGCGGCCCTTGCCTATGGCACCGCTTCCATTCCCCGCGTCGACAAGGTCGTCGGCCCCGGCAATGCCTTCGTCGCCACCGCCAAGCGGCAGGTCTTCGGCCAGGTCGGCATCGACATGATTGCCGGCCCCTCCGAAGTCCTGGTCATCGCCGATGGCTCGGCCAACCCCGCCTGGGTTGCGGCCGATCTGATCGCCCAGGCCGAACACGGGGCAGGGGCCCAGTCCATTCTGGTCACCACCGAAAAGGGCCTGGCCGACGCCGTCGACGCCGAAGTCGATCGCCAGCTTTCCCTCCTGCCCAAGCAGACTATCGCCCGCCAGGGTTGGGACGAATTCGGGGCCATCATCACCGTCGGTTCGCTCGATGAAGCGGCGGACCTGGCCAATCGCATCGCCTCCGAACATGTCGAACTGGCGCTCGATGATCCAGAAATGATCCTCCCCGCCATCCGCCATGCCGGCGCGATCTTCCTCGGTCACCACACGCCCGAAGCCATCGGTGATTATGTCGGCGGCTCCAACCACGTCTTGCCCACCGCCCGCTCGGCGCGATTCGCTTCCGGCCTGGGCACGCTCGATTTCATGAAACGCACCTCCATCCTGCGCTGCGATCCGATGTCGCTCGCTGCCCTTCGCGAGGCCGCCGTCACCATTGCCGAGGTGGAGGCCCTTGATGGCCATGGACGCTCCATTTCCATCCGGCTCAATCATTGAGTATTTCGATGGGAACAGAGGGCGCCATCGCAACGACCGATCGCCTGGTGACCGTCACGCTCGACCCCAATACCATCACCTCGATCAATCCCGACGAGGTGCATGAATGGCGCATCGCCATTTATGATCTGCTCGAACACAACAGCTTCCGGCCCGCCCGCGTCGCCGCCAAAGGGCCGTTTGCGCTGCATATGTCGATCATCGGCAATTTCATCGTGCTCGATGTGCGTCACCCCGAAACCTTCCAGCCCATCGCCGCCCATTATCTCTCGCTCACCCCGTTCCGCCGGCTGATCCGCGACTATTTCCGCATCCGCGATGCCTATTACGAAGCGATCCGCTCGGCCCAGCCGTTCCAGATCGAAACCGTCGATATGGCAAGGCGCGGCCTGCATAATGACGCCGCCGAGCTGCTGCGCACCCGCCTCACCAACAAGATCATCATCGATCTTGGTACCGCCCGGCGTCTCTTCACCCTCATCTGCGCCGTCCAGCCCTATGCCAGCCGGATCGACGAGAGCAAAAGCGAATTGCCCAGCGTGCTGTTCGTCTGCTCGATGAATTCGGTGCGCTCGCCCATTGCGGCGGCCCTCGCCCGCCAGGCTTTTCCCGGCCGCATCATCGCCCGCTCCGTGGGCGTCAATGGTGGCAAGGCCGATCAGTTCGTCCATGAGGTCATGGAAGAGATCGGCATTGATATGAGTGTGCACACGCCCCATATCCTGGATGAACTGGTTGCCAACCGTTTCGATCTCGTCATCACCCTTTCCGACGACGCTCCCGAAGCCGTGGCCCGCAAGGGTCTCGAGGCCGGTGCGGTTGAGCAATGGCAGGTGGCTGATCCTTCGCTTGTGGAGGGCAGCCGCGAGCTGATTTTGGGGGCCTATCGCGATCTGCGCGATAGCCTGCGCAAGCGCGTGCGCACCCGCTTGGAGCCACTGGTTTCCGGAGCGCTTCCAGCAAAAGTGGACCCCACTTTTGCGGTTCGGAAGGGCGACCAGCATTGACTTGCGCCGCCGCGAAGCGAACGTGGCGCAAGTGGTTCACAAATCCAATGAATTCCTATAGGTTGCGCGCAATTTCCGGCCCCCGGGCGGCAAATCGATGCCCCGTGGGTCCTTTCAGGAGACAGTATGGCGAAGGAAGAAGTGCTCGAATTTCCGGGCGTGGTAACTGAATTGCTTCCCAACGCGACCTTCCGGGTCAAGTTGGAAAACGAGCATGAAATCATTGCTCACACCGCTGGCCGCATGCGCAAGAATCGCATCCGTGTGCTGGCTGGCGACAAGGTCCTGTGCGAAATGACGCCCTATGACCTGACCAAGGGTCGCATCACCTACCGCTTTAAGTAAGGCATAGCAGCCGATGGCCAGCCGTCCGGAACTCATCCTGGCTTCCGCCTCGCCGCGGCGTCTTGCCTTGCTCAACCAGATTGGCATCGAGCCTGAGCATCTGGTGCCCGCCCACGTCGATGAAACCCCTGAAAAGGGTGAATTGCCGCGCAAGCTGGCCCAGCGCCTGGCCGATCTGAAAGCGCTAACCGCTCAGCACAAGGCGCGTTCGGCCGGTTACGGGGCCGGGGCCCTGGTGCTGGCCGCCGATACGGTGGTCGCAGTCGGCCGCCGGATTCTGCCCAAGGCCGAGACCATGGAAGAGGCATCCCAATGCCTTGCCCTGCTCTCGGGCCGCGCCCACCGCGTTTATACCGCGCTGACCGTGCTGACGCCGTCTGGCGCCAAGCGCCAGCGCCTGGTCGAAACCCGCATCCGCTTCAAGCGCCTCTCCACCCGCGAAATGGAAGCCTATCTGGCTTCAGCTGAATGGCACGACAAGGCCGGCGGCTATGCCATCCAGGGCATTGCCGGGGCCTTCGTGGTCAAGCTCGTCGGCTCCTATACCGGTGTCGTCGGCCTGCCCCTGGCGGAAACCGCCTCGGTCCTCGCCGGGGAGGGCTATCCCGTCCATTTCAACTGGCTCAACCAATCCGCGCTGTCCGGCGTCTGATGGCCAAGGTCCCAACCAAAACCTGCCCCATTTGCGGCAAGCCCGCGGTTGAAAAATACCGCCCCTTCTGCTCGTCCCGCTGCGCCGATGTCGACCTCAACCGGTGGTTCACCGGCAGCTACGTCATCCCCGCCCGTGACGACGAACCAGCCGATGACAGCGCGATCCCCGGCGACGACGAAGACGACAATATCTAGTCATCGCAAGACTAAGCCGCCCGCTGAGTAGACCTCATGGTGAGCCTGTCGAACCACCAGGTCGTGCCGCTATTCCTGCACCATTCCCAAACTCCTTTTCCACATCCCCTTTTCCCGCTTGCGCGCCAAAAACCCTTCCCCTATAAGGCCCATGGCTTGACGCCGGGCGGTCCTTCCGCCCCGTTGCCCGGGTAGCTCAGTTGGTAGAGCAGCGGATTGAAAATCCGCGTGTCACTGGTTCGATTCCGGTCCCGGGCACCATCGCCTCATTCCCCTCTAATGTTTCCAACGGCTTAGTTGCCGCTTTTGTCCCACCATCATAGTGGGGCTCAAAAAGTGGGACTTTTTCGGTCGGCTTGCCTTGGGCGAATGCTTGACCGGCGAGCGTCCTTTGGTTTGCGGCCTTGGTGTAGCGGTCAACCTCCTTGAGGGTCGTGTGGCCGGTGATGGCCATGATCTGGTGGCCGCTCTTGTGGGCCTCCGCGAGCCGCCGAGCAGCGGCTTTGCGCAGCCCGTGGGCGGAGCAGTGCTTGAGGCCTGCCTCGTCACATCGTGCGCGGAACCAGTTGCCGAATCCGTTGACAGTGAAAGGCTTGCCGAACTCGGTGACCAAGAATGTCTCCGTGCCAATGGGTGTGGCATCAATAATCAATTGGAGATCTTGCCGGATTGGGATCTCGAGATAGATCGGTTTCCGATCCTTGTTCTTTTGCTGCGTGAAATGAAGCCAGCCATCATGGACGTGGCTCGGTCCAAACAGGACGACATCGCTCTTCCTCTGGCTGCTCATGAGGAGCAGGGCCATTGCTAGGCGGGCTTTGGTCCCAATTGCGTGGCGAGCCTCGAACTGAGTGATCTCCACATCGGTCCAGGAATGGTGGCCGTCACCCTTCGCCTCGATATAGGGCACATCCTTTGCTGGGTTGGCGGTGGCAAGCTCGACACCAGGCAGAACAGCCCATGCAAAGACGGCTCGCAGGGCCTTCACGCGGCTGTTGGCGGCCTCAGGCTGATCTGCCTTGAGATCACGCATCCTACGCACGTGCTTGGCCTCCAGGAGCCGATATGGCTTGTTGCCATCCACGGCAGCGACGTGGGCTAGTATTAAGCGGCGAACGTACTGGGTCCGGACGTGGAGACCTTTGAACTCCGCAGATTCGAAATATCGGTCGATAAGCCAAGCAAGCGTTTCCGCAGCTGGCCTCGAAGGCGCGGCCGTCTTGGTCGGTGACGTCTCTCCATTTGCGGCGCGACGGTACTCGATCAGAAACTCGTCGCTGCCAGGCTTCTCCATCAATCGGATCTTGGGTCGCCCTGGCTTGCGGAAATAGACCCGCACGTTGCCGTGCCGGTCGGTGTCCTCGATCGTGTGCTTGAGAGAGATTTCGCCACTGCCGTCTAGCAGCCGAAACTTAGCCATACGCCGTATCCCACGGGTTGACGGCGCCCCTTGATGGTAGGGCATCAAAAGCAATATCGAGTGCCACCGCATCCCAAACCGTGCGCGTGTTGGCCATTTTGGGTTGGGGCATCCTGCCATCCTCGACCATATCGTCGAACAGTGACGAGCTGACCCCGACGTACTCTGCGGCCGCGGCCCTACAGAGGCCTCGCGGACGCACGCCTAACGGCAACGCACTGGCGCGGCGTGATGGAGAGTTATCGTTTGCTGGTGTCATTGAGTGCATCCAAGACGGCAAAACAAAACCGCCCGTGAACGGACGGCGGGTGCAGGTCTTGGCTCTTCTCAATTCCATCTGCATAAGCGAAAAGCCCTGAAAAGTCAAGAAAATTCCCGCGCTGCCACCACCAGCGCGGGGCAGGGTGGTGGATGGTTGGCCGAGCCAATCTCAGGGAGACGACCCGGCCTCGGCGGTTCTCAGGCCGCCGCTCGCTCAGGCCCATTCGCCTCGCGGTTGGAAGCTGCTGCTTGAGCAGTAGTCGCGAACCCCTTCGCGGTTAGGCTGCGTCCATGTCGTCCACGATGGCGATCACCATCGCCTCCGCGGTGCTGCACTCATTGTCCCGACGAATTTCGTCGATGCGCCCGGCAATGAGAAGAAGGTCTCCGAAGCTGACCGGCTTAGAGTGATCAAAGAGGCGTGGGGCCTCCGGCAGTCTTCCAACCGGCATTGCCGGACGGATCGGCGTCACGTTGCTGGTATCCTCGGTATTGCGCATCTTGGCCCCTTCATGCAATGTTCGATGTTGAGCATCATGCCCAACATCGGGCGGTTTGTCAACACCATGCGTAACATTGGGCATAATGACCATTACACCTGCACAATGCCGGGCCGCCCGAGGGCTCATCGAAATGGACCAAGCGGTTCTGGCAATCGAGGCTAAGGTCTCCCGCAACACTATTGTCGATTTCGAAAAGGGCCGCAGGACGCCAGGCACAAACAATCTTGCCGCCATCCGCGCCGCACTCGAGACTGCCGGTGCAGTTTTCCTGGATGAGGGCTCGCAAGCCGAAGGCGGCACGGGAGTTCGCTTGAAGACCGGGTTCACGCCGAAGGTCAAACTCGCCGCCGAGGGCTCCCACCGCGGAGCCATGCAACGCCATATAGCGGGGGCGCCGCTTCGGGATGAGGAAGACAAGAAATAGCCGAGACAGAAATCCGACCTATCATTCGGCTCGCGCAATACGCCGAAGACGGTTCCCTCGAGCCAGTCGGCGATTTTCCCTTTGAGCGGTTCGGCACCATCCCCCAGGTTGGTGATATTCTAGGGGACCACCCATTCGATGAAATCGAGAGCGTCGAGGTTATCCGTCGCTGGTTCATCACCGACACCGTGTCGAACGTCTGGTACTTGCTGGTGCGGGAGGTCTCGGCCAAAGACATGGCGGACCTGTATGAACTCCACTCATGGGTGGAAGCCGAGCACGCCGAAATGAGGAAAGAGGCAGCAGAGGCTTCATGGGCAAGGGTGCGGAAAGACGCAGCGGAGAAGAAGGCGGCTAGAAAAGTGAAAGGGAAGCCTTGATGACACCCACCGACCGCATAGCCGAGCTCGAGGCCAAGCTTGGCCAAGCATACCAAATCATAGGTGTTCTGTTGTCCGGCGCCGACGGCAACGACCCCGCTTTTGACAGCGAGGACGGCCAGGCGATTTTGTCGTATTTCAGCGGCGATGGATACGTTGCGGATTTGTTGCCGTGGGCGCATCCAAGAACAGTCAATGATGAGGAAGGTGGATGAGCGCTGCAGCACTGCTAGCTACGATTGGCCTGACTCTTAACATGGTGGGAGTGATTTTTGCGTTTGTTTGGGGGCACCCGCAGCCCGATCATGACACTTCGGTAAGTATTGGCGTTGGCGAACTGCCAAGCGATTACACCATGTCCACCGGGGAAACCTATGCAGCGTGGGTAAAGCGCAAGCGCGATCGAAAGAGGCGTTTCACCGCATTGTCGCGAGCAGGCCTGGGCCTGATGTTTGCCGGCTTTGCCTTCCAGCTCATCGCGGTATTCTTACTTGGCTAGATTTCGGCCAAGGCTCACGCCACCGGGATCATCTTGCGTTCGGAGGGTTCCGTCCGCCACAAGCTGAAGAGAATATATTAAATCCATGATTAGCCGTCACACGGCGAACGGTGGTTCTGCTCCGAGGAGGAAGCGCGCGCTGCTGGTTGGCGAAAATCACGGGTATGACTGCGCGCTTAGGGCAACTGTCTGCCGAGATGGATAGAAGGCGTATGCCAGCGCGTACACGCGTCATATGTATGCTAGAGCGCAACTGGCTCCCCGACCTTGTCGGGCCATCGTCTTAATACCCTGGTTTTGATCCCGCTGCGATCAACAATAGTGTGCTGAGCGAAGCCTCCAACCGCGTGGATGCTCCTGGATCCGTTGGCGGTATCCCATTTTTCACTTCGCTGTTTCTCTAGGACCGACAGCCCATATGTGACAGGATCAGATGGATCGAGGACGACCGCGCCAATAGCGAGATTATATGGGGTCGTGGTTTCGCTGACCTGCCGCGGGACATATGCGGGCGTATTGTTGGCAGCGTTCTGGACAACCCAAACTTGGGGCTCGTCGGCGCTTTCCGACCATCCGGCGAGCACGGCCTCGAAAAAATCGCGGTGGGTCCATGTCTCTCGATTAAGATAAACGCGAATGGCATCGCCGAAGCCCGCGGCGAGTTCGTCAAAGCTCTGGAAGTTCCGATCACTTAGGGCGTCCCAGATAACGTATCCCATGTGTGCCCATCCGCTGCATGCTGCGACAGCATTCAGGTGAGGGAAAAGTTGTACTTTCGTGCCGAACGAAACGAGCTTACCCTCGGCCTGACCGTAAAGGCCACCGTCGGTGAACATGTGGGCCGCGTCACTCGTCACCAACGCGTTGATAGCGGTCATTTCATGCTTCCTTTGCGTACGTAAGTTTTCTTGGTTGATTTGATTGCGGGAGTAGTAATGCCGGCCATCATGGCACTCATTCCTAGACCGACAAGGGTGCTCGTGATTGTAGTAAAAACGGCCATTGGTGGCCCCCCTATGAAAAAAGCCCGCACAAGGCGGGCAGGGTCTCTTTGGAGATTTGGCTATATTTGATTGTTGCTAAAGTCTTGGGGGATATACATGACGCGTCGAAACCCATTCGGGATCAGGAAGCCGTCCCTTAAAAAAAGCTTCGCAGCCCGCACGTCGCTCAAGCGTGTGGTGCGTCACAATTTGGGTGTGAAAGCACCGCGTGGATGGGGTTGGATCACGAGCCCCAAGAGAGCAGCGTACAATCGCTCCTACTCTCGAACATCGTGGAGTCTGTGGGGCTGCTAGCAGGACTGTTCGGCCGGAAGTAACGGCCTGATCATCTCGCCCACGACATCTGGCCAGCGATGCACCTGGCGTGTCTCGACGCCGGCCATGGATACGACGGTGTGGTCGACGTGACCGCCGATCCCAGAAGTCGTAAGGCTCAGCAATTGCCATGGAAATCTGGTTTCGTTCCCGGTGACTCTCTATGACGGCTCTGATCCTCTCAGTCCGCTTGGATTTGGGAAGAACAGATGGCCGACACAGTGGATGCAAAAGCCGAAAAAGAGGCGGTAGACGAACTCAATCTGCCGATCTCGGATCGGGCTTGTGCGATTGTGGGCGGCGCGACCGTTGAGGGCATGTTGCAGCGACTAGTAGTCGGGCGGCTAGTTCACGACCCAAAGCTCACTGATTCCATTTTTGGGTCAACCCAGGCATTTGGGGCATTCGCCACTAAGATACGGCTTGGTTGGCTGACAGGCTGTTACAGTGAAGACATTTACCGCGACCTTCTCGCAATCAAGGATATCCGGAACAAATTCGCTCACGATCTGCAGGTCACCTCGTTCGATGACCCCTATATCGCCAACAAAACTTCTGGCCTTACAACCATGCAAGGCTTTGCAAGAGTGGCAATGGGTAAGCCCGCGGAGCAAGATACATCCCGATTGCGGTTCATCAGCGCCATCTATGGATTTCAGATAATCCTCAGGTCGCGGCCAAATCGTTTAACCCCGCCACCAGAGCGAGAGCCGACATAACGCTGTATGCTTTGATGAGCCGATCCTCATCCATGAAGTCGCCTGCGTGTAAATCACGGTACAACTCCTCCATCCCTGCCCTAAGCATCTCCGGCGTTATCTGAGAAGGTGCTGGCAAGCCTGGGGCGGTGGGCGATGTTCGTCTGATCATTTGTTCGTGTTCCATCATTGACCTCCGACACTCCTCCGTCCGTCCTCCACGACGCTACAATCACCCTGTCGGAAATTCAGGCAGCCTACGCGGAGGTTGTCCTGGCGGGTCTTCTGCTGAAGCGTCTGCACGAGCAGCTTCCGTAAACAGAAAATGCACCGCCGCTACAACTGTTGCGGCCAGTTCTACGAACTGCTCTTCGGAACACCCTTCGTCGAACGATGGGCCATCATAGAACTTCCAAACCTGTCGAGCCACGTCCGGCCGGCGCATGATCTCGGCATAGATGATCTTCTGTTCTTCGTGCCACTCCGGGTGCTCTGCCATTAGCCTTGTCCGTACTTGCGAGAATCCCGCATTGCTTTCTTGGCGATTGTCGGCATTTCGGTGCGCAGCTTGCGCACCTCATCCACTACGCTGGCCAAGCCCGTTGCGTCGGCGCCTGGGGCATTGATGGTCATCGGCATCGAGATGCTGGTGGCTCCGCGGCCCTGCGGGATAGATGGAATGTGAGGCATGGCCACCACCCCGCCATCGGCATAGCCAGACATCCCGCGCCGCATAGCTTCAACAACGCCAACGCCTCCGGCCCGTGCGATGTCACTTTGTGACCAGACGATTTCACCTTTGTGGACGACGCCCGCAGGTTTCCTTTTGCCGCCTGCTCCGGTGTAACCACCGTCTTCGAACCCGAATAACTGGCCTAGAAGACCAGAGCCACCGGAGCTACCGCCAAACAAACTTCCCATCCCCATCGAGATGAGTTGCTTGCCGATATCGGCGAGAACACCGAGCAGGATTTCCCCCGCGTCCTTGCCTTCGATGAAGCCGTCGATGACTGTCTGCAGCGCATCCTGACCTGCCTCGCGCAGGCTATCCATTTGTTCAACGGTGGCTGCCTGGACTTCCGCCAGCCGTGCCGCTTCTGCGGTGGCTTGTGCGTATCCTTCGGCAAGTTGTTCGATCTGGGCGCGTTGATCGGGTCCAAGTTCGATGCCCGCTGCTGTTGCAGCGGATTGCAATTCCTGAGCAACCCGTAGTTTTTCGACCGCGAAGCCGTAGTCGTTGATCAAGGGGTTTAAAGTTGCCTGAAGGGCTGTTTTCTCAGCGAGCAGGCGGTTTTCTTCGGCTTGGTTTTTAAGTGCGTCGGCGAAGCGCTCACCGGATGAACGGCCATCCCGTCCGCTGCCAGAACCGCCCAAGACCGGATAGTCCGCCGCGGTAATCGGCTTCACAGTGACGGTAGGCTTTGGACGGTTCGCTAACTGTTCAGCGCGCTGACCCTCAATGTTCGTGCGAGAGGTTTCACCACGCTGAGCTGCGGCAACGGCAGCGGCGGTAGCAACCGCTTCGCTCCGTACGGAGAATAACGCGTCCACCAAACCGCCGAGTTGGCCGATTAGCGAACCGAAATCTCCGGCGCTGCCGATAGCATTGATTGCTTCGGCTGCAGTTTCTGCAGTGCCCCTGCCTTCCAGCAATTGCTGGATGAAGTCATCGACAACGGGCTCAAGCTCGCCAAATCCGCTGGCGCCGTTCGCCGCGAAATTGACAAGAGCCTGTTCGGCAGCAGCAATTGCTAGGTCCGCATCCGTGGCCCCGCCCGATAGCCGTTCGATCTGGTCGACAGTTCTCTTGACGCTGCCCGTTGCGTAGTCCGAAGACACCTGCAACCCGGTTAGGTCTTCGATAAATCGACCGACGCCGCTTAGACCACTGGCCTGCCCTAGATCGCGCGACGCCTTCTGTGTTGCCTCGATGGCTTCCGAAACGTCAGCGAAGAACGTTTTTACACCTTCGCCATTTTGCTCCAGCCATGCGCCGAATTCTACGACACCGTCCGACAAATTCTGAAGGCCATCAGCAAGGATGCTACTTGCCGCCGTTCCCTCATTCATCTTACCAGCAGTGTCGATCAGAACATTCTGAAGGCGAATAAACGAGTTCGATACCGAAGCCTCGGCACCGACTAGTTTTTCCTCAAGGATAACGGAGCCGGCCTGGATGCCTTGGAAGAATGCCTGATTGGAAATCTTCCCGTCATTAACTAGGGCCTTCAGCTTCGCTACAGACCCTCCGGCTTCCAGAATACCCGCCGCAGCGGCCTGGAGGATTGGGCGGGCACCCTCGTTGATAGAGTTGAATTCTTCAGCCTGCACCCTAGCCGAGCCAAGCGCTTGACCAAGTTGCATCAGGGCGCCCGACGACTCCGCTGCAGACTTCCCGTTTACACGGAGCGCTATGGCGATGTTGTCGGTGAATTTGATGAGATCTTGCGAAGACGCCCCGAGCTCGTCCTGGACGGCTGCAGCCCTACCGTACAGGGTAGTGAGTGCTTCAAGAGGTGCGTAGTTTCGCTGCGCAGAGGCAAACAGGTCATCGTAGACCCGTGAAAGCTCCTCACCGGCTAGTCCGGTGACTCAGACTGTTTTCAATGCGTGTGCTGGCATCAACTAAGGTCTGAGCACCGCGAAGTGCAGCGGCACCAGCGAACGCCTTACCAATCATGCCACCAAAGTCGCTAAAGCTGCGCGACACGTTGCGGTTCATAACTGCGAACCGCGTCTCGATGGATCTTGCATTTTTGTTGCTGATGCCGACCGCGCGTTTCATTTCGCGGTCAAACCCCGCCACGCGCGCCTCGAGTGAGACGAGCAGCGTTTGGATATTGTCTGGCATTTTAGGCCGGTTCCATCATCTGGTCAGCAAACTTGCGCAGCATTGCTGCCGTCGAAACGCGATCGCCGGCCGCGACGTTTGCAGCGATCGCCTCTGCAAGCAGCTCATCAACGAACGCAATCGGCTCTGCGGCACTGTCTGCGGCGTCAAGAATGAGCGCACGGAGACGCGCCCGAAATTCGGGTGTGGTCATATTTGGAATGTCCTGGGCAAAGAAAAACCCGCCGGCGAAGGCGGGTGGCGAAAACGGGAGGGACGGGGAAAACCGGTGTCCCATCGTAGATAAGACGCTCAGATAATAGTAAATTCGCTATGTGAGCCAATCATGCGTCAAGATTCTGTTGACGCGAGGCCAAAGAATGGATCTGGGATGCCGTCGAATTCTTTTGTCTACATAGTCGAATCCCCATCATCCGCCGATTTATTTGACGGCCGGACAGAGGGGCGGGCTCTTTGTGAGGCGATGTCGATGGCCGGTCATGCCCACGCGTATACCGTGGCGGGCGATCGGCTACACTTGCAAAAGGCATTGTCCGTCGCCTCCAGCGAGGATCGCCTCATCAGGGAGTGGCAACGCCACCAAGCGCCTGCTGTCATGCATTTTAGTATGCACGGGAATAGCGATGGACTTCAGTTGATGTCGGGCGAACTGGTCACCTGGCATGAGCTAAGGGGAATGCTCTTGCCCATCAATGACTTTTTGCCAAATGGTTTGCTGGTTTGCTTTTCATCCTGCAGCGGCTCTTCTGGGACGCGGATGTCGATGTATCTGGGAGACAGTAAACCGTTTTGGGCGGTGATAGGTAGCTACGACGACGTGAGTTGGAGCGATGCCCTTGTAGGCTTCACCACATTTTACCACCATTGGTTCAAAGGTGGTGCTGTGGCAGATGCAGTCACTGCGATGCGCATGGCATCAGGCCACAGCCAGTTCATTTTTGAGGCTGGCCACGAAAGCAAGCGTGCCTATGAAGCCTATGTGTCTCAACGAACTTCGGCCGCCGGAAATGCCTTAGGCTTGGGCCTCCCGAGCTTACCCGGTCCGATCATGCGACCCGCGGTAGGGACAGTTAGCTGAAATACTTCTCCGCCGGGTCATCACTTTCCGGTTCTGGGATTGTCACGCGCCGGGCATCCACCGGAGTGGCGCCAAGCTGACCCAGGCACAGCCGCAACAGGTTCATCGCCGAAACGGTCGCGTCGCCGGCGCGCAGCTGCGCTAACAGGTTTGCGGTAATTCCGACGATGCCCCCGTGAGATAGATCTAGCCAGGGCAGGGCGCCGACCAGGTCGCGCCAGGCGGTCGCCTGAGGCTCTGTGAGCCAATCCGGCGGATCTCCAAGCGGCTCGCCCCGAGAGGTGCTGCACGGTGCCTCTTTGTAGCGGCTGGGATGGTTCAGAATAGCGCCGGTGGCGCGTGCTTTATCTATCGGCGTGCGTGGCCGAGGCATGATGACCTCATATTTTTGAAATGGCGGGCTGCGTACGGTGGGGGGCATGCGGTGTGGGGAGGCGGACCTCCGATGGGATTGGCCCACCCCCTCCCGTCAGGCTGCCCGGACGAGGGGGCGCTAAGCCAAACCCAGCCTTTTTCGGACCGTTTCTTCGTAGGCTGCCAATCGCTCGATTATGTTGGTCAAGGTGTGATCCCGCCAGCGGACGTCGATCAATGTTTCATCAAGATATCGGTTCAGCATGACAATTGGCGATATTCTGCCGACCACGAAGGGATAGACGTAAGGCCGATAGAAGCGCTCTTTAAGAACGTATTCAAACTGCTGTATGGTTCTGGTTGCCTCTTTGACCTCCCCAAGGGAGAGCAAGTGGTCGATGAAAGCGCGGAGAACCTTGAAGCTTGCATCTGTCTGGATGAGGGACCATCGATCCGTCCGATCTAGTGTTTCGATATTCGCTAATCGGCTTTGGACACAGTCGAGCGGGTGCATCAGCGCAAGCCGCACGGGGGTTTCGATGTTTGGGAAATTGCCCTCGATCGCCACGTATCGCCCAGTGATATTTTTTGCATCGACACCGATTACTTCACGCATGAAGTCGATGTGAATCCGCTTTCCATTCACGAAAGCGGTCACCGTGCACGAGTTGGCCGATAGGTTGAGCGCGTCATCCGGGAGGAGAACGTTGCCTTTAAGGCTCTCAGCAAGTTTCTCTGCTGCCTTCGGGTTCTCGTAATAGTCAACGTCAGCACTGGAGACGCTGCCCAATAAGGCTATTTCTCGATCGAATTGCGCAAGGTAATCCACCCACATGCTGATGCACTGGCCGCCAACCACGATAGGGTCGTAGTCCGACACTATTGATAGTACGGTCCCGACTTCTTCAGCAGTTAGTAGGATAGGATCAGCGTGCGCCGATAGCTCGTCTGCCAATCGACACCATGCGGAAACTGCTCATGTCGATATTACCGAGAACGTGGTTCTCACGACGAATTTGCCTTGGAGATGCACGGCCTTCGACGACCCGCTGAGCATCAATATCTCGCAATGCCTGCTTCTGAGACGCTCGTTCGCGCAAATCAACGATGTGATAGTCAGCTGCGACCATCTTCTCGTATCTCCTGCATCGTCAGCCCTTATGCTGATCGTATGCCGCAACCTCCATACTAGCCGTATGATGTTGCGAATTTTACAACATATGCGTCACGCATACGGGTTAGTCAACTGACGGTTGATTGAATGGTTGCGCATTAATGCCGACTGAACGCGCAAAAAAGTTGCTCGAAATGCTGACCATCACGCGTCGATTGGCTACTGCTACCGCGTCGCGTAGCAGTACGAAACACGAAATACAATTCCAAACCTAAGAAGCCATCACACCAACGCGACCCGGTTGAAACCCGCGCAGCCAGCACCAATCTAACGATCAAGCCGGTGCGCGATGCCCTCCGCGGCGCTGGCGAAGAGAAGGGCCCTGGCGCTTAATTGCTGCCGGGGCCTTTTTCTATACCGAGATTCCGCGCCGGCGCATGGCGGTTTTAGCTCGTTCCCAGGACTCTGAGCGACGCCTGAAAGCACCGTCTCTGTTGTGCGTTTTGCGCGCAGACAGTTGAACGCTAGTCGTGTCATAGGCCGGCCACGCGACGATCGAGACCTCGAATAGCTCGACTTCTGTGATGATCCGGAGCGGCAGGGTGTCTTCCCCTTCATCTCGCCACTCTTCGGCAACCACCCGAAAACCGAAGCTGCACTGGCTCACGTCTTGCCGGCCAACAAGGGCCATGACCGTCTGACCATCAGGTGTGGATTCTTCCACATCTAGCTCGAAGCGCAGCCCGATCGGGTCTTCCTGAAGACGTAGAGTGCCCGATTTGGTGCGGCCAATCACGCGGCCGGTGTCGTGATCGTAAAGCGCTCGAATGTCCCCTTGCTCGAGCGAATTGGCAAAACAACCGCGCCTTAACTTCTCGCGAAAGAGCCCCCCGATTGTGGCCTCTTCTCCAAATATTGCTGCATACCCGAACGCTTCCGCCGTCATCGGGATACCTTGCGAGCCGCACGGGCCGTAAGAATTTCACGCGCAATGAGGTCGGGGCTCTTGTTGCTCACAGCGGTGACACCGCGGACGGTAACCTTTCGTAGTCCCGTGCCACGCTTGCTGCGGCCGCTCCGACGGGCATCTGCATATTCAACTGACATAGCCGTACTCCTTGGCTTCGCGCACAAACCGCTCGATATGGCCGTCGCCCTGAGGGCCAAGGAAGTTGGGCACAAACACGCCGAGGCGGGTCCACGAAATCTCCTCGGCATCGAAGGCGTTGACGAGCTCCTGATAGTCGGCCCTAGCGGCGGCGACGGTCTCTAGTGCCGCAGCAAGCGCTGCCACACGCCGGCCGTATTCGGGCTTTGCCGCATCGCAGGCGGCGATGTTTGCCGCGCCCTTGGACTCGTTCACGCGGGCGGTCTGCAGTTCCACAGCGGCTTCGTGATCGGCGATGAGGCGACGGAGTTCTGCCATGCGAGTGGCCTTTCCGGTTCGCTCGTCAACTACTTCGTCGCCAAGCAGTGCGGCCACCGACGGGCGCATCACCGGTGCTGGCGTGCGGCCGAGTTCGCGCTCGAGCGCAACTGCTTCCGATCGTAGGCCGTTCAAGGCAACCCTGAGTTCGGCCAAACGACCAGCGCGCACGCCGTATTCAGCGTTGGAGTCCGCGAGGGACTGGGCAACGTAGGGCTCCGACTTAGTCTTCTTTAGAAAAGCCATTTCAGTTCTTTCGGAATGTTGCGCGCACGGCATCGCGGAACGCGCGGCCAGTGACGGTGGTGGATTTTCGGTGAGTGTCGACCTGCCAGTGGTTCGAAACTGTGCCGGTGGGCTGGTAGCGCTGCACCGTGCCGTCCGCCCAATGCAGCGCCAGTTCGGGAAAGTTCGACACCAACTCGATCTGGACGTGCCGCAGGTCGTCGGGGGCCTCAATGGCAGTGTCGACCAGGGCGAGCAGTTCGGAACGGGCGGTGCCGATCGATGCCGGGGCGCCTTCCAATGACACCCCGCCCGGTGTGAGCGCGAAGTACTGGCGAACGCGGTCTGCGGCGGCATGAAGCGTGGTGTCGGCGGCAAGGGCTACGAACAGTGCGCCGAAGCCGGCGCGGTCAAGCTGAGGCGCTGAACCGGGCGACCCTAGCGGCAGGAAGCCGGCCTCTTGCAGGCGACGCGCAACGGTTCTGCTGCGCGATTGGGAAAAGCCGGTGTACCGCTCCAGGGCGGCCAAAGCGGCGGTGATAGTCGGCACTGTGGCCTCCTGAAATTTTCAAAGTTGCGGTTGAGTGGGCAAAAGAAAACCCGCCGAAGCGGGTAAGTTTTGGGAGGTCTGAGGAACCCCTCTATCTATTCGTGCGCCAGGTGCAATCTGAGGACGCCCTGCCTCGCGCAGGTGATCAATGGCCCGATCGATAAGCCGGACGCCGAAGCGTTCGGCAGTCTTGTCGGAGGCGTCGGGCTTGCAGAACGCTCTGCCGAGTTCCCGTGCTTTGGTGTTGCCCAGGGCCAGCTCGAGGATGCGAACCGAGGACGCCGGAATTTTCGCGTAGATCGATCGCAACTCTAGCCTTGCGTCGATCTGATCCTCAAGGCTCCACGTCCCTGAACTGTTGGGGACAACGGTCGGCGAGGACCCCTTCTTGTTGCGATGCCTCGTACGCAACTCCATTGGCTTTTGCCAACGTGCTTCCGGCCCTTCGCGATAGCGGTGCAAGGTGGAGCCGTAAAAGAACTCCAAGCCGCCGAGTTCGCGCCAAACGACACCGCCTCGGTCGATTGCGGAGATCCTTGTCCGGGACTGCTGGTTCTCTTGGAACCCGTGATCGCCCTTCCATGGAACGCCACTCAGCCGGTGCAATTCGCCGATAGTCGGCCTGATGCCATCCTCGTTGAAGATGGCGTCCATTTGCTCGATGATGTCTTCGGCCGGGCGGGCTTCCTTCTGGCCAGGAGCGGGAGCGGGATCTCTATAGTTGTCGTTCGTGGGGGTGCCGTAGGCTGTGTCGATCAGGCGCCGATAGTCGATGAGCATTATCAAGTCCGCATGCCGGCGGGCCGTTGCAAGGCGCTTGCCGGTAGGCCAGGCCAACACTGGACGTGGGTTGCGATAATTGTCGTTGGCAGGCACGAAGCCAGCGGGCGCCTGATGCGCAAGTTGCATGGGATGGTCCTCAGAGTGCCGGTCATTGCCGGCGGGAATGCGGTCAAGGCCGCGGTATGGGTAATATGTAGTTTTGAGGCTGAAACTTCAGCGTTCCCCTCGCGCGCCCTACGGGCCATTATTTCAATCCTCGCGTGCGCGCGCTGCGCGAGAGCAAAAAACTGTATTGGCATTATCGTTGTGGGGGGCCGGCGGTGTGGACGGCGAGGGGTCGTAGAGGATGACCCACCCCCCTCTAGGACGGCATCTTCCCGAACACGTGGTCATGGCGCCCAGGCCATAGTTTGCCACTGCCGACAACGCGAACCGGCTGACGAATGGTCTTGCTGGTAATGGCGTCGAGCACGTCGACCTCGGCGTCGAAGGGGCGGACTTCAATAGTGCGGTAGGTCATAGGGTGTCCTTTTCTATTAGACCCCGGTAACACAGGTAACAGCGGTAACACTTAGACACACTGTTACCTGAGTAGTGGTGGGTCTAAGTTGGTTGACTGTTACCGGTGTGATCGGTGTTACCAGGGTACGGTAGCGAGTATTTGCCGAAACCAGATTTATCCAGTTGACCAGCTGCGACCATCTTCGTGACCAAGCGGCGGACGTTTACCGATGGCCAGCCGAGGTTGTCGGCAAGTTCTTGGGGTGTGACTTCGCGGGCGGCCAGTTTCATTGCCTCAATGATCTGAACCCGCTCTTCGGATTGTCCAACCTCATTGACGTTGCCAAGAACCGTCCATCGGCCGTTGTCCATCTTCATGGCGTAGTCAAATTCCGAGAGGTCTCGACCGCGACCGTAAAGCTTGGTGCCTCCGGTGTCGCGATCCAGAATTAGGATGCTGTCAGCTGCCCCGGTGATGCCGTTCGAACCATTGATCATTTCCAGTGGATCGTCGGCCTCGGACTTTCGAACGTGCGTTACGACGACGATCGCCAAGCGCTTTTCGCTCGCGTAGCTTTGGAGGGCACCAGCGGCGTTGTAGTCGTCCTCGTAGATCCCAGCGTTTCCCTTCTTGGGCTGCCGGACCTTCTGGAAAGTATCAATGACGACCAGACGAGGCTTCGTGACGTGCACACGCCAGTCCTCGATCTCTTCAATCAGGCCGGCGCCGATTTTCGAGGATTTAGTTGCTGTGCGCAAAGCTGAGATGTTTGGGCGCTTGATGATCACAGGTAGCAATGTGCGCAGACGATCCTTCAGCCGTCGGTCATTGTCCTCCAGCGCCAAGTAAAGCACATCACCTTGCTCGCATTCTGCCCTTCCAAATGCACTGGCGCCCCCGGCCACAGCCATGCAAGCATTCAGCGCCAGCCAGCTCTTGCCGAGCTTCGGACGGCCGCCAAGGATCGTTAGCCCCTCAACAATGAACCCTGGCACAACCCATTGCACCGGCGGGAATTCTGTCGCGAGGAGGGTTTCCGCATCGACAGTTTCTAGACGCTTCACTGTCTTGGCAGGGGCCGTTGTAGTCGTGGCGCCGCCGGCATTGTCGTTGGCCGCCACCAGCTTTCGGACCCGCCTCGGCGCCTCAAACTGCTGCCGCAGGTAGGCAACAGCGGCCGCGCGTTCATCCGCTGGGCCGGCCAGAGGCACGAATTCCGGCCTGCCATCAGCGGCCAGTCTGGTGACTACGACGGTGCCAGAGTGCGGAGTTGTCGATGACAAGGTATGGAAATCGCGCGTGATGACGCAGAGCCGTTCAATCTGGTGGGCCGCTAGACCGCCGTCTGGCGCTGGCCGAAACTTGTGTGGCGCAGCTTTGAAATTTGGAGCACCGGCGACCATTGGAGCCAGCGCGACACGACCAGACAGGCGAGTTGCGAGATCATCGAAAACCTCAAGTTCAGCGTCGGGATCAGGCTGCTTCGGAGCGGATGTCATCGTGGGCGTTGCCCTCTTTGTAGGTCTGGATGGCGAGGCGGGGGATTTCGGCAAAAGCCGGGTCGGACAGGACCGCACCCGGCCTGCCGTGCCGTCCGCGCGTCGCATAAACCCGCAGCTCGCCGGTGAGGGTTCGGCGGAGTTGCCAATCCATCAAGCGGACGTCAGGCGATATTTCGATGTCGAACATGACAGGGATCTGGCCGGCATCGCGCGGCCGCCAGTTTAGGATGCGCATGGCATCTCCTTATGGAGTGATGTAGTTCGATTCCGCTTTTCGGAATCCAATTGGCATTGTCCCTCCCGACGCTTGAGGTGGGACTGCAATTCGGAATTGTGCAGTAAAATGCGGGGCGCGAAATTGTCCCACTTCGGCCTAACTATTTGATTTTGTTAGGCGGTGTGGCTCCGGTCCCGGGCACCATTCCTTCCCAAGATTTGCCAACGCGCCGCGCCGTTCATCATTGCGGCCATTTTGCGGCAAACGATGCCTTAACGGCTTTCCCTTAGTTTGCCTCGAGCTGTCCGGACCGCGCGGTCCGGCACGAGTTGCATTGGGAAAACCTCACGCCATGAATTTTCGCTCCCTGTCGGTCAAGACTGCCATTTTGAGCGGATTGGCGCTCGCCATCGTCTTTGCCATCGGCATTTTCGTGTTGGTCCAGCAGGTGGGCCAAACCATCGACCGGCAGACCCGCGCCTATCAGGCCGCCAGCACGGCCGGCGTGGCCGATGAAGTGGCCGCCAGCCTCTCCGCTGCGGCCGCGACCGCCGATGGCGTGGTGACGGCGCTCGAATCCCTCAAGGAAGCCCGCACGGCCAGCCGCTCGGTCTATGGCGCATTGCTCCAACATACGCTCAAGCGCAACCCGTCTTTGCTTGGCGTATGGTCGGGCTGGGAGCCCAATGCGCTGGATGGCCGCGACGTCGACTTCGCCAACCGCCCCGGCCATGACGCCACCGGCCGCTACGTGCCTTATTGGAACCGCGGCAGTGGCGAGATCGCCAATGAGCCCCTGACCGGCTATGACGATCCGGTTGCCGGCGCCTATTACCAGCGTCCCAAGGCCGAAGGCCGCATGGTCGCGATCGATCCCTACCTTTATGCAGTGGGCGGCAAGGACGTGCTGATCATGTCCTTCGGCGCGCCCATCATGGTGGGCGGCACCTATATGGGTACGGGCGGCGTCGATCTGTCGCTGGCTGAACTCAATGCCCGTCTCGCCGAAATCAAACCCATGGGCACCGGCACGGTGGTCGTGCTGACCGCCGCCGGCATGGTTGTCGCCCACCCCGACCCGACCCTGATCGGGCAGACGCTGCCTGCATCCGACCCGCTGACTGGCCTGGCCGCTGCCGCGATTGCCAACGGCACCGCCGAGGCCGATTTGACCTCAACCGATGGCACTGCCTTGCGCGGCGTGGCCGTTCCCTTCGCCGTAGGCGGCACGCTTGATCGCTGGGTCGTGGTCTCCAATGTACCGCTCGCCACGCTCACCGCGACGCAGACCGAAACCCAATTCACCATTATTGGCCTCGCCGCCGCCTGTGTGCTGATCGCGTGCCTGGTGATGTTCGCGCTGATCCGCACTCTGATCGGCAAGCCCCTGGGCACGCTCGGCGCCACTGTCGACGCCGTCGCCGGTGGCGATTATCACAGCGAAATCAACGGAATTGAGCGCGCCGACGAAATCGGCACCCTGGCTCGCGCCGTTGAGATTTTCCGCGATAACGGCCTCAAGATCAGCCAGATGACAGAGGAAGAACGCGCCGCCGTGATCCAGCGTCGCGTCGAGCGCACCGATATGATGGTGGCGCTACAGGCCGCGTTCGGCGAAGTGGTCGATGCCGCCATTGCCGGAGATTTCTCCAAGCGCGTCCATGCCCAGTTCCCCGATGCCGAGCTCAACGCCCTGGCCGGCAGCGTCAATGCCCTGGTCGAAACCGTCGATCGCGGCCTGGGCGAAACCGGCGCGGTGCTCGCCGCCATGGCCGATACCGACCTCACCCGCCGCATGCAGGGCAATTACAGCGGCGCCTTCGCCAAGCTGCGCGACGACACCAATGCAGTAACCGACAGGCTTACCGAGATTGTCGGCGGCGCCAAGGCCATTTCGGGCACATTGCGCGCTGCCACCAGCGAAATCCTCTCCGGCGCCAACGATCTGTCCGAACGCACCACCAAGCAGGCGGCGACCATCGAGGAAACCTCGGCGGCCATGGAACAGCTTGCCGCCACCGTCGCCGAAAACGCCAAAATGGCCGAAACTGCCAGCGGCAAGGCGCAGACGGTCTCGACCAGCGCCGCCCAAAGCGGGAACACCATGGACCAGGCCAATGCCGCCATGGAGCGGATCACCGAGGCCTCGTCCAAGATTTCCAATATTATCGGCATGATCGACGACATCGCCTTCCAGACCAATCTTCTGGCGCTCAATGCCTCCGTCGAAGCCGCCCGTGCCGGCGATGCTGGCAAGGGCTTTGCCGTGGTGGCCGTCGAAGTGCGACGCCTGGCCCAATCGGCGGCCTCCGCCTCTGCCGACGTCAAGCATCTGGTCGAGCAGAGCGCCAGCGAAGTGCGCGGCGGCACCAAGCTCGTCTCCAACGCCGCCGAGCAATTGGCGTCCATGCTGGCCGCGGTCGACGAAAATGCCCGCCTGATGCAAGCCATCGCCAAGTCGAGCCTCGAACAGGCCGCCGCAATCGGCCAGGTCAATGTCGCTGTCCGCACTCTGGACGAAATGACCCAGCACAATGCCGCCCTGGTCGAGGAAATGAACGCGGCCATCGAGCAGAGCGAAAACCAGGCGAGCCAACTCGACATGGCCGTTGATGTGTTCACCCTCGAACCCAGCAGTGCTGAACCGGCCCAAGCAAAACCCCGCCGCGCCGTCCCGCCAAGCACCATCGAACGCGTCCGCTCCGCCTCGCACTCCTATCTGAGCCAAGGCGGCGCCGCCATCGCCAAGGACTGGTCCGAGTTCTAGGAAAGCCCCGATCCCATTCCCTTCCCCTTGTGGGTGAGGGTTAGGGTCGGGGTGCTGCGCCTTCAATACGTTCAAAGCGGGTGAATACCTCAGAACCCCACGCTCAATCCCTCCCACAAGAGGGTAGCAGATCGCGCCTCTCCAGATATCGCCCCGCCACATTCTCCCAAACCATCCCCCTGCCGTCATTGCCCGGCTCGTCCGGGCAATCCATTGCTTCCGCATATGCTTCAGGCATGGATCACCCGGACAAGCCGGGTGATGACGCTGAATGGAGAGAAAGCGGCATAGTTCCTTAAAGTGAACAATGCCCCGCAAGGGGAGGGGGCTGCATTGGAAATTCCCGACACGTCCCCCCTCCTTGCCTTTTGCCCGCCCCAGGCGCAGTCTTCCTTCAGAAAAACCGCCACTTACAGCCGGCACCAGACGAATGCCTGGCGTGACAGGACGGTGACAGGGAGCCGCCCTAATATGGCGGACCTGCCGGACGGAACGACGTTCGGATTTTTACATGGGAGGATCTATGAACAAGCTGCTTTTGGCCGCGCTGATGTCCGGCGCTATGGCCGTTCCCGCTTTCGCCGCCGATTACACCATTCTGGCCCCTGCTGCCCCCGGCGGCGGCTGGGACCAGACCGCCCGTTCCATGCAGGAGGCCCTGCAATCGGAGGGCATTTCGGGCAATGTCCAGGTCACCAACGTGCCGGGCGCCGGTGGCACGATCGGCCTTGCCCAGTTCGTCAATCAGGAAAGCGGCAATCCCGATGCCCTGATCGTCGGCGGTTACGTGATGGTGGGTGCCATTCTCACCAATGCCTCGCCCGTAACCCTTGAGCAGGTTACCCCGATCGCCCGCCTCACCGGCGAGGCGGTGGTTATCGTTGTGCCTGCGGCGTCCGAGCTGCAGACCATGGACGACCTGGTCGCCAAGCTGAAGGCCGACGCGGGCTCGGTTGCCTGGGCCGGCGGTTCGGCCGGCGGCGCCGACCATATCACGGCCGGTCTCATCGCCAAGACGGTCGGAGTCGATCCGACCACTGTCAACTACATCGCCTATTCGGGCGGTGGCGAAGCCCTTGCTGCCCTGCTTGGCGGCCAGGTCACCGTGGGCATCTCGGGCTATTCCGAATTCTCGAGCCAGATTGCTGCCGGCGAACTCCGCCTGCTGGCCGTGTCCAGCGACACCCGCATTCCGGGCGTCGATGCACCGACCCTCAAGGAAGCCGGCGTCGATATGGCGCTGCAGAACTGGCGCATGGTTGCCGCTGCCCCCGGCATCACCGACGAGCAGAAGGCCGCCATTACCGCCGATATCGAAAAGATGGTGAATTCGGCCGCCTGGCAGACCACGCTCGAAACCAAGGGCTGGGTCAACACCTATCTCGCTGGTGACGAGTTCACTGCTCAGCTTGCCGCCGACACCGAGGCGACTGCCGCCATCCTGAAAGACATCGGGCTGGTGCAGTGAGCTCCGGCGAACCCAATCTCTCGCGCCGCCCCGATGGGGCGGCGCTTGTCATCGCGGCCATTCTCGCCGCCATCGCGGTGGTCATCATCTGGCAGACCAGCCAGATGCGCCTGCCGCCCGTCCAGGCGCGGGTTGGCCCCACGGTCTTCCCCTACATCATCGCGGGTGGGCTGCTGCTGCTCTCCGTCGGCACCGTCGTGTCGGCATTCCGCCATGGCTTTCCGGCGCGCGAGGCAGACAATTACCGGCCCATCATGTGGATCGTGGCGGGGCTGGTAGCCCAGCTCCTGCTGTTGTCGACCGCCGGATTTTCCATCGCGACCGGCGTTCTTTTCGCCTTCACGGCCAAGGCCTTCGGGCGTGGACCGCTATGGCAAACCATTCCCATCGGGGCGGTCTTTGCCTTCCTTGTCTGGTTTGCCTTCGCCAAGGGCCTGCAGCTCTCGCTGCCCTCGGGTCCCCTCGAACGCCTAATTCCCTGATCGGAAGCTGCCGCCATGGATACTTTCGGACTTCTCGCGCAGGGCCTGATCGCCGCCCTGCAATGGCAAAACCTCATCTATGCACTGATCGGTGTCACCTTGGGCACCGCCGTCGGCGTTTTGCCTGGCATCGGCCCGGCGCTCACCGTGGCGCTGCTGCTGCCCGTCACTTACAAACTTGATCCGGCCGGCTCGCTCATCATGTTCGCCGGCATCTATTATGGCGGCATGTATGGCGGCTCGACCACCTCCATCCTGCTCAACACGCCGGGCGAGAGCGCATCGATCGTCACTGCGCTAGAAGGCAACAAGATGGCCCGCAAAGGCCGCGGCGGCCCGGCGCTTGCCACCGCGGCAATTGGCTCTTTCGTCGCCGGCCTGATCGCTACCCTGGCGCTGGCGTTTGTCGCCCCATGGGTCGTCAAGTTCGCGCTGGCCTTTGGACCGGCCGAATATTTCGCGCTGATGGTGCTGGCCTTCATCACCGTATCTGCAGCGTTTGGCGACAGCGCTTTACGCGGGCTCACTGCGCTGTTCCTGGGCCTGGGCCTGGGCATTATCGGCATCGATCTGCAGACCGGTCAGGCGCGCATGTCCTTCGGCATCCCCGATCTGCTCGACGGCATCGAGGTGACGACGCTGGCGGTGGCGCTTTTCGCCATCGGGGAAACCCTCAAGATGGCAGCCGATCGCAGCCAGGTGAATGACGAGGTTCTGTCCGTCAAAGGCTCGGTCTGGATGACCAGGGAAGATTGGAAACGGTCCTGGCTGCCCTGGCTGCGCGGCACCGCTGTGGGCTTTCCGATTGGCGCCATGCCGGCTGGTGGCGCCGATGTGGCCAGTTTCCTGTCCTACAGCGCCGAAAAGACCTTCGCCAAAAAACCTGAGGAATTCGGTCACGGCGCCATCGAGGGCGTGGCGGGTCCCGAGGCTGCCAATAATGCGTCGGCCGCCGGCACACTGGTGCCGCTATTGACGCTGGGCCTGCCCACCACGGCTACCGCCGCCATCATGCTGGCCGGCTTCCAGCAATTCGGCCTACAGCCCGGCCCGCTGCTTTTCACCAATAATGCCAGCCTGGTCTGGGCGTTGATTGCCAGCCTGCTGGTCGCCAATTTCATGCTGATCGTGCTCAATCTGCCGCTAATCGGCCTCTGGGTGAAATTGCTGACCATCCCCAAGCCCTGGCTCTATGGCGGCATCCTGGTCTTCGCCACCCTGGGCACGCTTGGTGCCAATGGCGCGATGTCGGGAAACCTCTTCGGTATCCGCTTCTCGTTCGAGCTGATGCTGCTGCTTGCCTTCGGCATATTGGGCTATCTGCTGCGCCGCTTCGGCTATCCTATTGCCCCGGTGGTCGTGGGGCTGATCCTTGGTCCCATGGCCGAACAGCAATTGCGCCGTGCCCTTGCCATCAGCCAGGGCGATCCGCTGGTGCTGTTCCACTCCCCCATTGCCATCACGCTCTATGTCTTGGCGGCGGCGGCAGTGCTGGTTCCGCTCTGGTTCCGTCTGCGCGGCAAGGGTCAGGTATTGGGGCAATTGGCCAGCGACGAGGACTAGTCAGGCGCGGGCATGGCCCGAAAAAGCAAAAGCCCGGACGCGCCATCACAGCGCATCCGGGCTTTTTCACGTTGACCGGCAACTCGATACGGGTCGCACAGGGAGGGGCCAGCGCCCCGCTTCGAGCAGGAGACTTACCTGCCGATCGAACGGAAAGCGTCGGCGTCGATGCCAAGGGTCTTGAGGTGCTTGGCCTTGGGCGCACGCCCGGCTTCCACCGCGTTGGACACGGCAGCAGCGCTGCCGAACACTTCCACGAAGGTGCCAAGGGCTGCAAAGAAACGATTGTTCCGATGAGTGCTCATTGCCATTTTCCTCTAAAGCCCCGGCCAGATCGCCGCTCGCTTTCATGATTGTGTAAATGGGCTCATCCGGCCCCCGCCGGTAGGGCAATTCCATCATTCCAGCCATGCGTCCAGCGCGAATGCCTGCCCGCAAACGCCCATTTCCGGCCGATATTCCAAACACCCACCCGCTGCCATGCGCTGAGCGCATGGGGATTTGCGCGGGAGTGAGACCGAACACGGAGCCAACCCTCTCCCCTTGTGGGAGAGGGACGACATTTCTGCGTCCAGCAGAAATGACAGGGTGAGGGGTCCTGCGTCATCCCATGCCAGAAGCTGGGGAAAGAAAACCCCTCATCCGCCCTTCGGGCACCTTCTCCTCAAGGGGCGAAGGCAAGCCCCCTAAGGCTTGGGCGAAACAATTTCCTGCCAGGTATCCAGAAACCGCCGCTTCCTCTGCTGGTCGAGCGACACCAGTAGCGCCGGACCCAGTGGTATCGGCTGGATCACCCCGCGCCCGCGCGCCGCAATGGCCTCGCTGCTCCATTCTCCAACGCCGCCGGCCACCACCGACCCCAACGCTGTCTGCCCCGCCGCAATGGCCTGCCCCTCCGGCGATAGTGCAAAATCGACAAACGCCTTGCCCAGTTCGGGGTAGGGCGCATCCCGCGGGATCATCATCGAGCGCGTCAGCACCAGCACATAATCGTCGGGCACCACGATTTCGATATTGGCCCCTGCGGCCTTGCGCGCAAAGGCGTAGGAGCCCAGCACATTATAGCCCAGCGCCAGCGAGCCATCGGCCACGCCGTTCAGAATTGCCGGGCTCGACCCGCTGAATTGCGCATTCACCCGGCCAAATGCTGCCGCCAGCCGCCAGAAGTTCGATGAAATCGTCTGGTCCTGTGCCGCCAGCAGATAGCCCACGCCCGAGACCCCGATATGATAGGTCGCGATCTTGCCGCGGAACCGCGCGGTCTGGTTCTCCAGCAACTCAGCCAGCGTCAGATGTGTGCGCGGCACTTCGTCGGCCCCGATCAGGTCGGGATTATAGATGATCACCGCCGGCTCGAAGGTGAACCCGAACAGCTCATTGCGCCAATGCGCCCATTCCGGCAGCTGCGCCAGATAGGGGCTGTCATAGGCCAGCGCATAGCCATCATTGGCCAGCTTGACCTGCAAATCCGAGGCCGAACTGATCACCAGATCCGGCTTGGGGTCGGTATCCCCCGCCAGAAACCGCTCATACAGCGGCACCGAATCCGTCTCTTCGTAAATCACCGTCACTCCCGGCCAGCGCAGCTGAAACCCCGCCACGAACTGGGCGAATAGCGGCGTATCGGTCACGCCCAGTATGGTCAGCACCTGCTCGGTGCTGCCATCGGGCGCCGGATACCGCGACTCCACCGCCCGCGCCGCCTGCGGCTGCACCAGCAGCAGGCACAGCGCCAGCATGGCGACGCTCCCCAGCGCCTTGCGCAACTGCTCGAGCCTGGCATTGCGCCCCACCAGCGGCAATTCGATTTCCACCGCCAGCCCGCCGCCCTCCCGGTCCTTCAGCCGCAGCGCCCCGCGATGCGCCACCACCACCCGCTTGACGATCGATAGCCCCAGGCCCGATCCCACCTTGGCGCTGGCGCTGCTGCCCCGCTTGAATCGCTCCAGTACCACCGCTTTTTCCCCCTCGGGAATGCCCGGCCCGCTATCGGTCACCACCATGGTCAGCAAGCCATCCTGCGCCACTCCGGCAATGGAAACCGATCCCTCCGAATAGATCATGGCATTATCAACCACATTGCGGACCATCTCTCGCAGCGCCACCCGGTCGCCACGGATTTGCGCCGCCGCCACCGCCTCGGGAATATCGAGGCTGAGCCGCGCCGCCTGATCGCCATCCAGCCGCTGCCGCACATCCTCGATCACTGCTCCGAATGGCGTCGTGTCGCTTTCCTGGTTCTCCAGCCGATGGGAAATCGTCGCGTCCATCAGCAATTGCGACACCAATTGGCTGGCATGGATCGCCCCCTGGTGAATGCGCCCCACCCGCCGCCGCAGCGCATCGGGGTCCTGCTCATCCATCGCCACTTCCGCCTGCGCCCTTAGCGAAGCCAGCGGCGTGCGCACTTCATGGGCCGCCTCCGCCACCAGCCCGCTCAGCCGCTCCATGCTGCTGCCCAGCCGCGCCATGAAGGCATTGAGCGCCCCCACCAGCTGGCTCACCTCCACCGGCACCGGCACATCCAGCGGCGACAGGTCATCGGGCGCCCGCCCGCGCAAAGCCTGTTCCAACTGGTAGAGCGGGGCAAACATCCGCCCGATGCCAAACCACACCAGCGCCACCGCCAGCAGCGTCAGCGCCACCACCGGCACGATGGCATTGCCCAATATCTCATTGGCCAGCGCCTCGCGCTCATTCTGCGTTTCGGCCACATGAATGGTCACCCAATCGGTCTCGCTGGCCGACGAGGTCAGCCGCCCAACGCTGGCCACCCGCACCAGTTCGCCGCGATACATCGCGTCCTGAAACACCGGCCCCGCCGACTGCATTTCTTCAAGGTCTGCCGACAGGTCACCATAGCCGGTCACCGCCCGTCCACGCGGGTCTTCCACCGCATAAAACACCCGGTCGCGCCCGGAAAACATGCCAAACGAGGCAAACGGCAATTCCACGATCACCGCATCGTTTTCCACCTGTACCGCCCCGGCAATGGTCAGTGCCGACGCAGCCAGCAACCGGTCAAACGCCCGGTCGGCCGCCCGCTCCGCATAATCGCGGATGAACACCACCAGGATTACCGCAGCGCCCAGCAGCAACGCCACCGCCAGCGCCAAAATCCGCCGCCTGATGGAAAAGGAACTTCTGGGCTCGGTCACGGCACCACACCTCTCCCTTTGGGGGAGAGGTCGACCCGAAGGGGCGGGTGAGGGGGCCTTTTCCTGGCGGGGTGGTGGAGAAAGGCCCCCTCACCCGTCTCGCGAGGGCGAGCCGACCTCTCCCCCCAAGGGAGAGGTGACGAAGAAAAAGCCCTACCCATGCGGCGCCCGCAACACATAGCCCACGCCACGCACCGTGCCGATCTCAATGCTCGCCGCTTCCAGCTTCTTGCGCAGCCGCGAGATATGCAGCTCCAGCGCATTGACCGACACCGCCTCGTCGAAATTGAACAGCTGGTTCATCAGCCGCTCCTTGGGTACCACCTTGCCCGCATTGGTCACCAGAATTTCCAGCAGCCGGAATTCGCGCCGCCCCAGCTCCAGCGATTTGCCGCCGATCGAGGCATTGAGCCCCGCCATGTCCAGCGCCAGATTGCCCACGCCCAGCGTGCTGGTGGTCTGCCCGCCGGTCCGCCGCATCAGCGCCCGCAGCCGCGCTTCCAGCTCGCGCAGATCGAAGGGTTTCACCAGATAATCATCGGCCCCCAGATCGAGCAGGCTCACCTTGTCGTCGATTTCCGAGCGCGCCGTAATCACCAGGATCGGCGCATTGAACTTGCGCTTGCGCAATTCGGCGATCAGCCCGATCCCGTCGCGATTGGGCAGCATCAGATCGAGCGCCACCGCATCGAAAACATCACCCTCGGCGGCCGGCACCACGTCATTGCCGTCCCGCACCCATTCCACCGAATGCCCCGCCGTACGCAGCCGCTTCTCGATGGCCTCGCCCAGGTCTTCATTATCTTCGACAAGCAATATTCGCATCAGCGCCGATGGTCTCCCTGCCGGCACAGTATGGAGTTTCGCCTTGCGTGTCAGCACCAGCGCTGGGAAGCCCCCATCATCCCTCGCCCCAGTAGACCGCATGGTGAGCCTGTCGAACCACGAGGTCGTGGCACTATTCAGTCGCGACCTCCTCCTTCGACAAGCTCAGGATGAGGTCTACTGAAGGATGCTCCTAAAACACCGCCATCATCGAAGCCGCCACCGCCACGATACCCAGCGCCGCCAGCCCTGCCGCCATCAACATGGCCTGCATGCGCTGCATCTGCGCCGAGCGATGCGCCGCAAGCCGTGTCGCCTTGATGTCCGATGTATCCAGATGTGTCATATGCCGCCCCTTATAGTGCCGGCCACTGCGCCAGCGATTTGTCGGAGTTTGCCGCCATTAGGCTCTTCTCACCCACGCGGAAAAGCTAACCTCGCCGCGCCCATTGCGCGAAAGCCTCCCTGCCAAAGCGGTTAATTTACATAAAATCCGATCTATCCTGATCTTGTATGGTAGATGCTTGATCCCGCCCGCGCGTCGTGGCAGAACATTGCCCATGACCCATTCAGCCCATCTCCACCCCGATCGTTTGTTCCCTGCCTCCCAACCGGCCCAGTCGATTGCCCGCGAGCTTTATCCCGCCGTAGCCGGCCTGCCGCTGATTTGCCCGCATGGTCATACCGATCCGTCCTGGTTCGCCAACAATGGGCGCTTCTCCGATCCGGCTGCGCTCTTCCTCACGCCCGACCACTATGTCCTGCGCATGCTGCGCAGCCGCGGGCTCGATTACGATGCGCTGGGCGTCCCCCGTAAGGATGGCAAGCCCGTTGCCGATGGGCGCACCGCCTGGCGTCTCTTTGCCGCCAATTATCACCTCTTTGCTGGCACCCCATCCAAGACCTGGATCGACCATTCCCTGCACTGGGCCTTCGGCATCACCGATGAGCTGTCCCCCGCCACGGCCGACGCCATCTACGACACGATCGACGCCGCCCTCGCCACGCCCGACCTGCTGCCGCTGGCTTTGCTCGACCGCGCCAGGGTCGAAGTCATCGCCACCACCGAATTCGCCCTCGATCCCCTGGTCCATCACCAGAAAATGGCCGAAACCGGTATTCTGGGTCGCGTCCGCACCACCTACCGCCCCGATGACGTGACCGATCCGAGCCGCCCCGCCATTGTCGACAATCTCAGGAAATTCGCCGAACTGACCGGCGAGGACGTCACCAATTGGGGTGGGCTGATCAACGCCCACCGGGCTCGCCGCGAATATTTCCGCCGCTACGGCGCCGTCGCCACCGACCATGGTGTGCCCTCGGCCAACACGGCTGATCTGCCGCTGATCGAAAAGCAGGCTCTGCTCGACAAGATTCTCGCCGGCAAGCACGACGCCGCCGATGCCGAGCTGTTCCGCGCCCAGATGATGACCGAAATGGCCCTGCTGTCCGTCGAAGACGGCATGGTCATGCAGCTCCATGCCGGTTCGCGCCGCAATACCGATCCCTTGCTCTTTGCCGAGCGCGGCCCGGATCTGGGCGCCGACATCCCCGGCACCACCGACTATGTCAACGGCCTGCGCGCTTTGCTCGCCCGCTGCGGCAATGAGCCAAACCTGCGGCTGATCATGTTCGTGTTGGACGAAACCACCTATGCCCGCGAGCTGGGCCCCATGGCCGGCTATTGGCCGAGCCTGATGATCGGTCCGCCCTGGTGGTTCCACGATAGCCCGCAAGGCATCCGCCGCTATCTCGACCAGGTCGTTGAAACCGCCGGCTTCTACAATCTCGCCGGTTTCAACGACGACACCCGCGCCCTGCTCTCCATCCCCGCCCGCCACGACGTCTGGCGCCGCGAAGTCTGCGGGTTCCTCGCCACCTGGGTCGCCGAAAACCGCCTCAGCAAGCGCACCGCCGAAGAGCTGGCCAAGCATTTGAGCTATCAAGCCGCGAAAGACGCCTACAAGATCAGCTAGGCCTCAATCCATCCCCACCCACCGCTCTCCCTCGGGCTTGACCCGAGGGCCATTCTCCGCCGCACCAAATACGGTGCTTGGCCCCAGCGACCCTCGGGTCAAGCCCGAGGGAGAGCGGTGGGTGGGACGAAGAAATGCTGTCTGCCAGAAGCCCGTCGTCCCTCACGGCGACTTCCACAACACCACCAGCAATACCAAAATCCCCGTCACCAGCAGCACCAGTGTCCCGGTCACCCCGTTGAACACCTGCCGCCCCAGGCTGGGCGTCGCCTCGTCGGCCGCAATGATGTCGGAGAGTTTGTGGGGGTCGTCCCCGTTCATGCCTCGATACGTCATGGTCCAGTTCCCCTGCATTGGGCGCTGTCTTCTGCGTCGCGATCAGTCTAACTCCGGCCAACTTTATCAAAACTTGCCGTGGCCCGGTTTGCTGGCGTTAAGGTTGCCATCGTGCAAAGCGTCTTGCTTACCAAAAAGCTACCGCGCCGCATTTCGATCAAGTTCTTTTGCCAAGCGCAGTTAATGTCGAAAGCAAGCCCGCCTTCTGATCTAATGGCTGACATGAATCAGTCTCCCGCCGAAACCGCGCTGAGCCGCGCCATGATCCGCTGGTCCCTGACCAAGTCGATGCCCGTGGCGGAAACCGCCACCAGTTGGGTCTTCCGCGTCGAGCAGAATGGCCGCAACTTCGCCGCCCTCAAAATCCTCAAGCCCCTGGCTTTGGAAGAGGAAAGCCGCGGCGCCCAGTTGCTGAACTGGTATGGCGGGGAGGGGGCCGCCACGGTCTTCGACATTCACGGCAATACCATTTTCATGGAATGGCTCGAGGGCAAGACGCTGGGCGACGCCGTCCGCGCCGGCCATGATGATGAGGGCACCATCGCTATCGCTACGGTCATTGCCAGTCTGCATCGCCCCCGCGAGGGCGCTCCTGAGGGCCTCGAGCCGCTGCGCGACCGTTTCCAGACTCTGTTCGACACTGATGTGCGGAGTTGGCCGCATACGGCGCGCGATCTCTATGCCCGCGCCAGCGGCATCGCGCTCCGCTTGTTCGACCGGCCCAGCGCCCAGATTCCGCTGCATGGCGATATGCACCACGATAATGTGCTGAGTTCGGATCGCGGCTGGCTGGCTATCGATCCCAAGGGCCTGCTCGGCGATCCGGCCTATGATGTGGCCAATGTGTTCATCAACCCCAAGGGTGCCGGCCACATCGCCGCCGACCCCCGCCGCATCGCCGCCCGCGCTGATATCCTCTCCGAGCGCCTGGCCTATCCGCGCAAGCGCATCCTGGGCTGGGCCGCCGCCCATGCGGCGCTCTCGGCCTGCTGGGAGCTTGCCGAAGGACGCTCCATCACCCATCAACTCGCCGTCCTGCCCAATCTGCTCAGCGCCTACGACCAGGCCGTCTAAATGGAATCATCCACGATGCTGACTACTTCGCGCCGCGGCCTGCTCATGTTGGGCGCGGCCCTGACGCTTTCGGCCTGCGCCTCCACCATGCCGGCTTTGGCACCGGCTGTGGCAACCCCCACGCCCGAAACCCTCACCGGCGATCAGATCATGGCGGCGGTCAATGCCGTGCGCCGGGCCAATGGCGCCCCGCCCTGGAGCTATAGCCAGCGCCTCGAAGACGCCGCCCGCTCCCAGGCTCGCCTCATGGCCCAGCGCGACACGCTCAGCCACGATCTGGGCGTCACCCTGCGCGAACGCGTCACCGAGGCCGGCTATATCGGCGCAGTCGGGGAGAACCTGGCCCGTGGCCACATCTCGCTCGAAGCGGCCCTGCAGGGCTGGATGAATTCCGCCGGCCATCGCGGCACCCTGCTCAGCCCCAAATTCACCGAATTCGGCCTCGCCGTCACCCGCACCCAAGCCGGCCGCCTCTACTGGGCCCTGATCGCCGGCGGCAGCTTCGACGCCTGGCGGGTATATCAATAGCGGGGCACGACCTCGTCCTTCGACAAGCTCAGGATGAGGTCTACTGCTATAGCGGCGGTCTAAGTAGACCTCATGGTGAGCCCGTCGAACCACGAGGTCGTGGCACCATCTCCAGCACCCACCGGCCCCCCTCGCCCCTTGAGGGACTTCGAGCCGTCCCGCAGGGCAAATCGCTCCAGTGGAGCGATTTGAGGGGAGAAGGCCATGAGAGCTATGCTCGAATGGCTAGGACAGTAATTTCTTCGTCCAGAAGAAATTACAGGGTGAGGGGTTCTGCGCTCTCCCATGCCAGAAACGCAGAAAGAGACCCCTCATCCGCCCTTCGGGCATCTTCTCCCTCAAGGGGAAAAGGGCGATCTCCCGCTACGAACTCAGCGTCCGCCGCACCGCCATGTCCCAGCCCTTGATCTTGCCCTTGCGCTCGGCCGCCGCCATTTTGGGCTCAAACCGGCGATCCCGGGCCCAGCTCGCCGCAAACTCGGCCATGCCCGGCCATACTCCGGCCCGCGATCCGGCCAGCCACGCCGCGCCCAGCGCCGTGGTTTCCAGAATCACCGGCCGGTCCACCGGTGCGTCCAGCACATCGGCCAGGAACTGCATGGTCCAGTCCGATGCCACCATGCCGCCATCCACCCGCAACACCGTGTCCTGTCCGCCCTTCCAGTCCTTGCGCATCGCTGCCAGCAGGTCCAGCGTCTGGTAGCAAACCGCCTCCAGTGCCGCCCGGGCAATTTCCGCCGGCCCCGAATTGCGCGTCAGTCCATAAATCGCCCCGCGCGCCTCGGCATCCCACCAGGGCGCCCCCAGCCCCACAAAGGCGGGCACCATATAGACATGCTGGCTGGGATCGGCGCTTTGCGCCAGCGGTCCGGTCTCGCTGGCATGTTTGACCAGCTTCAGCCCATCGCGAATCCACTGCACTGCCGCCCCGGCGATGAAGATCGAGCCTTCCAGCGCATAGGTGGTCTGGCCATCCAGCCGATAGGCGATGGTCGTGAGCAGCCTGTTCTTGCTCGCCACCATGTCCTTGCCGGTATTGAGCAGCGCAAAACACCCCGTGCCATAGGTCGATTTAAGCATGCCCGGCTCAAAGCAAGCCTGCCCGATCGTCGCCGCATGCTGGTCGCCCGCCACCCCCAGAATGGGGATCGCCGCGCCAAACAATTCCGGCTCGGTCACCCCGAAATCGGCCGCGCAATCTTCCACCTCCGGCAACAGCGCCGCCGGCACCTCGAACAGTTCCAGCAGCCCCTTGTCCCAACGGTTCTTGCCAATATCGAACAGCAGCGTGCGCCCCGCATTGGTCGCGTCGGTCACATGCCGCTTGCCGCCCGTCAGCCGCCAGATCAGGAAGCTATCCACCGTGCCGAACGCCAGTTCGCCCTTTTCCGCGCGCTTGCGGGCGCCCTTCACATTGTCCAGCAGCCAGCGCACTTTCGTGCCGGCAAAATAGGGGTCGAGCAGCAGCCCGGTCTTTTTGGTGATCGCCTTTTCATGGCCCGCCGCCTTGAGCTTGGCGCAAAACGCCGCCGTCCGCCGGTCCTGCCACACAATGGCATTGTGAATGGGCTTGCCCGTCTGCCGGTCCCAGATCAGCGTCGTCTCGCGCTGGTTGGTAATGCCGATTGCCGCTACATCCTTCGCGCCGATCCCGGCCGCCTTCAGCGCCTCCTGGACCGCCCAGACCACACTCTCCCAGATTTCCTCGGGGTCATGCTCCACCCAGCCGTCGCGCGGAAAAATCTGGGTAAATTCCTTCTGCCCCGACCCGGCAATCCGGCGGTCCGCGCCAAACACGATCGCCCGGCTCGACGTCGTCCCCTGATCAATCGCCAGAATATATCCGCTCATTAAAGTCTCCTCCGCAGGAACTCTGTGGTTCCCCTCCTAGCTCTCACCCGCCGTCATTGCCTGGCTTGTCCGGGCAATCCATGCTTCAGCAATCGTGATCGCATCGTATGGATCACCCGGACAGCCGGGTGATGACGATTGCGAGGTATCAAGCCTCGATCCAGCCTCAATGTCAGTGGCTCACGCGCCCCGCCATATACCCATCCAGCTCCACCGCCTCATCCGCACTCACCCGCAGCCCCAGCTTGGTCCGCCGCCACAGCACGTCCTGCCCCACCCGCGCCCATTCGTGCGCCATCAGATAATCCACCTCGGCCTGATACAAATCCGCCCCGAAATGCCGCCCCAGCCCGCCGACATCGCTGGCATCGCCCAAGATCACCCGCGCCTTGGTGCCATAAAGCCGCATCAGCCGCCGCACCAGCCCATCGGGCATGCCGGCATAATCCTTGTGCAGCCGCCGCACTTCGGCCTCGAACGACAGCGGCTCGAAGTCTCCGCCCGGCAGCTTGCTCACCTTGGTCCAGGCCGGCCCCTTCTTGCCCAGCACGCCCTCGATCTTGTCCAGCACCGACTCGGCCAACCGCCGCGAGGTGGTCAGCTTGCCGCCAAACACATTGATTGCCGCCCCGCTCTGGGCGTCGCCATCGACCTTGAGCACATAATCCCGCGTCGCTTCCTGCGCCGCGCTCGCCCCATCATCGAACAGCGGCCGCACCCCCGAATAGGTCCAGACGATATCGCCCCGTGTCACCGGCTTGGCGAAATATTCGCTCGCCGCCGCGCAGAGATAATCCGTCTCCCGGTCCGAAATCGCCACATCCTTGGGGTCGCCGGAATAGTCCTCGTCGGTCGTGCCGATCAGCGTGAAATCGCCTTCATAGGGAATGGCGAAAATGATCCGCCCGTCCGCATTCTGAAAAATATAGCAACGGTCATGGTCATAGAGCTTGTTCACCACGATATGGCTGCCCTTGACCAGCCGCACATTATGCGCACCGTTCTTGCCCATCGTGCCGTTGATGACACTGTCCACCCACGGCCCCGCCGCATTCACAACCAGCTTGGCCCGTACACTCTGCCGCCCGCCTTCGCCATCCAGTTCCACGGTCCAGCCGCCGGCATCCCGCCGCGCACTCGTCACCTTGGTCCGCACCTGCACAATAGCGCCCCGATCCGCCGCATCGCGCGCGTTCAGCACCACAAAGCGCGCATCGTCCACCCAGCAATCGGAATATTCAAACCCCAGCCGGTAGCCGGGTTTCAGCGGCTTGCCCACCTCGTTCCGCGTCAGGTCCAGCGTCTTGGTCGGCGGCAATAGCCGGCGGCCGCCCATATAATCATACATGGCCAGCCCCGCCCGCAGCACCATTGCCGGCCGCAGCCCCTTGTGGTGCGGCAGCACGAACCGCAGCGGCTTGATGATATGGGGCGCATTGGCCCACAGCACTTCGCGCTCCGCCAGGGCTTCATGCACCAGCCGGAATTCATAATGCTCGAGATAGCGCAGCCCGCCATGCACGAGCTTGGTCGCCGCCGATGAGGTGCCCGATGCCAGATCATGCATCTCGGCCAGCATTACCGAATAGCCGCGCCCCACCGCATCGCGGGCGACGCTGGCCCCATTAATGCCTCCGCCAATCACAAAGACATCGACTTGCTCGGTCATCGCTTCAGCCTCTTTCGTTATGCTTTCGTTTCTACGCGAAATGTTTTCGTTTTGAAAGGCCGTCAAGCGTTGCAAATTCCAATGTGCGGAACAGCATATCGCCTATGAACTGATCCAGCGGCTCTTTCGTCCCTCGCCCCTCACCCGGCCCTGCGGGCCGACCTCCCCCTGAGGGGCGAGGTGAAACCGGACCCCGGTCTATCTTCCATACAAGATCCAAGTTGACCCATATGGCGTGACAGGCTAGGGCAGGGGTGTCCTTCGGCCCCGGGTCCCGGCCATGCTCGCCATTATCACTGTCATTGCCCCGGTTTTCGCCCTGATGGCGCTCGGCTACGGCGCCGTGCGCTTCCGCCTGTTCCCCGCCGATGGCATCAAGAGCCTAATCGCCTTCGTGAACAATTTCGCGACGCCCTGCCTGCTGTTTCATTCCCTGCTCACCAGCGATTTCCGCTCGGCGTTCAACCTATCCATCATCGTGCCCTTTTATGCCGGCGCGCTGATCTGCTTCGCCCTGGGCATTTTCATCGCCATCAAATTCTTCCGCAATCGTCCCGGCGAAGGCGTCTCGGCCGCCTTTTCCGGCACTTTCACCAATACGGTGCTGGTCGGCCTGCCCATCATCCAGCGCGCCTATGGCCCCGAAGCGCTCCCGGTCACGCTCTCCATCATTGGCCTTCATGGCGCGATCCTGCTCACCATCGGCATGCTCACCATGGAACTGGTCCGCCGCGATGGCCAGTCCCTGGGCAAGACGCTGATCGTCGCGGGCAAGCGCGTCGGCTCCAATCCGCTGATTTGGGGCATTGCCGCTGGCATGATCGCCTCCTTCGCCGGCGTCACCCTGATCGAGCCGGCCGAAGCCTTTTTCGTCATGATGAGCCAGGCCGTGGTCCCGGCAGCCCTGTTCGGCGTCGGCGGCGCGCTCAATGAATATAAGCTCAGCGACAGCTGGAAGCACGCATTGGTCGCTTCCTCCATCAAGCTGATCCTCCACCCCGCCATCGCCTATGGACTGATGATCTGGGTGTTCCATGTCGACATGGCCATTGCCCGCTACGGCATCCTGCTCTCCGCCATGCCGGTCGGCGTCAACGCCTATATCTTTGCCACCTATTACAATCGCAGCGTCAGCGTTGCCACCAATACGGTGCTGATCACGACCCTCGCATCCGCCGTCACCATTTCGGGCTGGCTCTATATTCTGAGCCTTTAGGCCGCCGCCACGCTCACCTCAAGCTCGCGCACGCCATCCTCCGCCGGCACCAGCCGTAGCGGTTGTGTCGAGAGCCCGTCCAGCCCCGCTGCCAGCCGCACATGCCGGTCGGTGGGACATATCTGCAGCCTTGGATCAAACCCGATCCAGCCCAAACCATCGTCAAACGCCTCCGCCCAGGCATGGAACGCGGCCACGCCACCCTCGGCGCCCATCAGGTAGCCTGTCACATAGCGCGCCGGAATATCGAGCGCCCGCGCGCCGCCCACAAAGCTATGCGCATAATCACTGGCCGGGGGCAGGGGCTTTGCCACCCCGCCCTGGCCCTGGCTCTGCCCGCCATCGGCCTGCATCTGGCTCTGGCCCGGGGCATCCACGCCCAGCGCCTCGCCCACCCGCGCCATCAGCCCGTGCAAGATGTCGAGCCTGGTTTCCTTGGCATTGCGATATTTGCCATACAGCGCCACCGGCGCCTTGGTCAGTGGCGTTACCCGTCGATAGAGCGCGGGCACCGGTTCGCCTCCGATCCTTCCGAGCACGCCATGCCGGTCGGTCGTCTCGATCACGCCCTTGACCGTCACCACCAGTTCGCCCTCGGGCCGGCTCTGGTTCACCAGATGGGCGATATTGCCATAGGCGTCGATAAAGCGGCCGGCATTGCCGATCCCCGCCATTTCCACGCTCCAGCTTTCTATGCTCTGTGTCGGCCCACCCTGCGGCGTCAGCAGCAATTGCAGCACGGCATTGGCCGTGCCGGCCGGCGGCGTCACGCTGAGCTGGTGGCGTATGGCAATGCGCATCGACTTCCTTACGGTGTGTGGACAGTTAGGTCAGGGAGAGGCGAAAATGGTGGTTTTTGAGAACCGGCGCGCAGCGTACGTTCGGGTACGTGAGCACCGGAAGCGCAGAAAATCGCCATTTGCAGACCTCCATCACCTAAATGTCCACACACCTAGTAGAAATTGTAGCTTTCGGACAAGGCATCGGTGACCCGATTGTTCCGGGCAATGAATTCGGTGAGAAATTCATGCAGCCCATGGCTGAAGATCTTTTCCATGCTGGTATCTTCCACCATGGCCAGCAATTGGCTCGCCGCCTCCTGGCATTCCTGCTTGCGCCCGTAAAAATCTGCCAGCAGATCCAGATTCTGCTGCACGAATTGCGCACAGAAATTCAGCGAGCGCGGCATTTCCGGCCGCAGGATCAGGAAGTCGGCGATGTTCTGTGCCTTGTAGCGGTCGTGATAGACATGGCGATAGCTGCGATGCGCCGATGCCGCCCGCAAGATCAGCGTCCATTGCTGGATGTCGAGTTCGCCCCCCACCAGCGTGGCGCGGGGCAGCAGCACATAATATTTCATGTCCAGGATGCGGGCGGTATTATCCGCCCGCTCCACGAAATTGCCCGCCTGCAAGAACGCAAACCCGTCATCGCGCAGGATCGTGCCGAGCAGCGCCCCGCGGAATTCATGGCTGCGCTGCTTCACCCATTGCAGCAAACCAAGCAGCTTGGCCCCGCGCACATCGCGCGGCTTGATCTGGGAATATTCCAGCCACGCCCCGTTCATGCTCTCCCACATATCGGTGGTGATGGCGGTGCGCACCGAGCGCGCATTGGTCCGTGCCGCCAACAGGCACGAATAGACCGAGCTCGAATTATCCGGGTCGAACATCATGAAATGGGCGACCGTATCCACATCGGCCGTCTTGTGCTTGGCCGCAAAAGCCTCATCGACCTCCGCCGCCTGCATCATCGACATCAAATGCTCGCTCGACCCACCCTCGCGCCGGCTGGTCAGGCTCATGCGATAGCCCACCTCGAGCAGCCGCGCCATATTCTCGGCCCGCTCCACATAGCGGCTGAGCCAGAACAGATTTTGTGCCGTCCGCCCGAGCATCATGAGCAGATCGAGTGCGCGGCGGCACCCCCCCTCCGAGCGCCGCTAGGCGCTGCGCGCCAAGCTCTGCTTGCCTCCCCCACAAGGGGGGAGGTGAAGCCGGCAGGTATGGCGCTATTATGCCAAAAACTCGATGTCACCCTCCCCCTTGTGGGGCTTGTGAGCGACCCGTTAGGGGCAAATCGCTCCAGTGGAGCGATTTGAGCGATCAAGGCCATGAGAGCTACGCTCGAATGGCCTAGGGTGGGGGTGTCTCTCAACACGCGCGAAATACCGGAATCCATCATCAATCTTCCAGCACCCACGTATCCTTGGTCCCGCCGCCCTGGCTCGAATTGACCACTAGCGAGCCCTTCTTCAGCGCCACTCGCGTCAACCCGCCCGGCGTGATCCGCACCCTATCGCCTACCAGCACATAGGGCCGCAAATCCACATGCCGCGGCGCCACCCCGGCATTGACATAAGTGGGGCAGGTGCTGAGCGCCAAGGTCGGCTGCACGATGTAATTATCCGGCCGCGCCTCGATTTTCCGGCGGAATTCGGCATGCATGGCCTTGGTCGAGGTCGGCCCCACCATCATCCCATAGCCGCCCGAGCCATGCACTTCCTTGACGACCAGGTCAGCGATATTGGCCAGCACCCAATTGCGCTGTTCCTCATCGGTGCAATTATAGGTCGGCACATTGCTCAGCAGTGCTTTTTCTCCGAGATAGAATTCCACGATTTCGGGCACATAGGTATAGACGGCCTTGTCATCGGCAATCCCGGTGCCCGGCGCATTGACCAGCGTCACATTGCCCGCCCGATAGGCGTTGAACAGGCCCGGCACCCCCAGCATGGAATCAGGCCGGAAGGTGAGGGGATCGAGATAATCGTCGTCGATCCGGCGATAGATCACATCCACCCGCTCCGGCCCGGTCGTGGTGCGCATATAAACCTTGCCGCCATCGACAAACAGATCGGGTCCCTCGCAGAGCTGTGCGCCCATCTGGTCGGCCAGGAACGAATGTTCGAAATAGGCCGAATTATAAATGCCCGGCGTCAGCACCGCGATATTGGGCGATTGCCCAGCGCCGGCCGGCGCCACGCTTTCCAGCGTCCGCCGCAGGTTTTCGGGGTAAGTTTCCACCGGCGCCACCTTGCAGCGGTGGAACAGGTCGGGCGCCAGCTGCATCATCGCCTCGCGGTCTTCCAGCATATAGCTGACCCCCGAAGGCGTGCGCAGATTGTCTTCCAGCACATAATATTCGTCCGGTCCCACCCGCACGATATCGACCCCGATAATATGGGCATAAACGCCCTTGGCCGGCTCCAGCCCCATCATTTCGGGCGCGAAAGCGGCATTCTGCAGGATCAGCTTTTCGGGGATTCGTCCCGCCTTCAGAATTTCCTGGCGGTGATAGATGTCATACAAAAACGCGTTGAGCGCCTTGACGCGCTGCTCGATCCCCTTGGAGAGCTTGCGCCATTCCTGTGCCGCGATAATACGCGGGATCACATCGAAGGGGATGACCTTTTCGGTGCCTTCCTCCGACCCGTAAACCGCAAAGGTAATGCCCAGCTTGCGAAAAATCGCTTCGGCATCCGATTGCATCAGGGTCAGGGCTTTGTCGGGCTGTTCCTCCAGCCAGGCGTTCAGGGCCCGATAAGGTTCGCGGACAGAACCATCCGCATTGTACATTTCATCGAACGGCGCAGTTTCGGCCATTATGCTCCGCGTGGTGTTACGGCTTAGCCCATCGCCTTCACATTGCTACACATTTGTACGCAGCCGTCCAGCCGGTCAGCGCGACAATCGCAAGACTTCATCGCGAGAACCCCACCTGACGGATCGCTCCCCACAGGGCTTGCGATGCGGCCCATGCCCATTATGGTGTCGCCAGCATCACCCGGAGGAGCCCCATTCATGACCATCGAAATCCTGCAAACCGGCAAGCTCCTCGCCTCCTGCGAAGCCGCGCTCGCCGCCCGCTACACCGTCCATAAGTTGCACGAACAGGCCGATCCCAAAACCTGGCTTGCCCAAAACGGCGCCCGCATTCGCGCCCATGCCGGCTCGGGGGTGCAGGCCGATCTGATGGACGCGCTGCCTAATCTGGAAATCATCGCCAGCTTCGGCGTCGGCTATGACAATATCGACACCAGGGCCGCCAAGGCCCGCAATATCCGCGTCACCAACACCCCCGACGTGCTCAACGACGCCGTGGCCGAACTCACCATCGGCCTGATGATCGCCTTGGCTCGCCGCATCCCCCAGGCCGATCAATATGTCCGCCAGGGCAAGTGGCAGCCCGGCGCCAGCATGCCGCTGTTTACCGAACTCACCGGCAAGACCTTGGGCATTCTGGGCCTCGGCCGCATCGGCAAGGAAATCGCGTCCCGCGCCCAGGCCATGAAGATGCGCGTCGTCTATCACGGCCGCCATCGCCAGCTTTCCGAGCCGCATATCTATTACGACAACTTGGTCGACATGGCCCGCGACAGCGATTGGCTGGTGATCATCGCCCCCGGCGGCAAAGGCACCGAACGCATCGTGTCGCGCGACGTCCTCACCGCTCTGGGCCCCAAGGGCATGCTGGTCAATGTCGCCCGCGGCACGCTGGTCGACGAGCCGGCCATGCTCGAGCTACTGCAGAATGGCGGCCTGGGCGGCGCCGCGCTCGACGTCTTCGAAAACGAGCCCCAGGTGCCAGAGGCCTTTTTCGCCCTCGACAATGTCGTCCTCTCCCCCCACCAGGGCAGCGCCACGGTACAAACCCGCGACGCGATGGGCGCCATGCTCGTCGCCAATCTCGACGCCCACTTCGCCGGCGAACCCCTCCTTAGCCAGGTGGTCTAGGCTCCCCCACCCACCGCTCTCCCTCGGGCTCGACCCGAGGGCCACTCCCCGCTTGCGCGAGGCCCCTCACTCCAAATCCGTCTGCACCATCGTCCCGGCAGCATGGATACACACGATCTCCAGCCGCCCCGGCCCGATATTGGTGAATTTATGCGGCACCCCGCCCGGCACCACCGCAATGTCGTTCGGCCCCACCTCGATCACCTCATCCCCCGCCACCACGCGCGCCCGGCCCGATTTGACGATCCAGGTTTCGGCATAGGGATGCACATGCAGTCCCGGCCCTTGCCCCGGATCATTGTCCACCGAGAAAAACGAAATGCCCGCGCCATAGCCATCCCCCTCGAACCGGATCGTCCGGCTTTTGCTCGGCGGTCTTTCCGCCGCCCGCAATACATGCATCGCCTGTCTCCTCTGCCTCTCTGACCACACGACGGACCAGCCTTGCCGGTTTCGACACGCCTTCCTTGCATTGGCCAATTGCATTCCGGGGCGATTCCCATATCCGCTGCAACAGGCTAGCCTCACGCCAGCAAACAGGAGACGACGACATGGCTGATTGGTGGCGCGGCGGCGTGATCTACCAGGTTTATCCCCGCTCGTTCCAGGACAGCGATGGCGATGGCGTCGGCGATCTGCCCGGCATCCTCCGCCGGCTCGATCACATCGCGGGCCTGGGCGTTGATTGCATCTGGCTCTCCCCCATCACCCAATCCCCGCAAGAGGATATGGGCTACGACGTCTCCAACTATATCGATGTCGATCCGCTCTTTGGCACGATGGAAGATTTCGATAGCCTGATCGAGCGCGCCCATGCCCTTGGCCTCAAGGTCATCATGGATCAGGTGGTCAGCCACACCTCCGACCAGCACCCCTGGTTCCGCGAATCCCGCCTCTCGCGCGATAATGCCCGCGCCGATTGGTATGTCTGGGCCGATCCGCTCCCCGATGGCTCCCCGCCCAACAATTGGCCCGCAGTGTTCGGCGGCCGCGCCTGGGAGTGGAACCCCACCCGCGGGCAATATTACCTGCACAATTTCCTCACCAGCCAGCCCGACCTCAACTTCCACAATCCCGAAGTGCAGGACGCGGTGCTCGATATCATGCGCTTCTGGCTCGAGCGCGGCGTCGATGGCTTCCGCCTCGACACCGTAAATTACTATTTCCACGACAAGAAGCTGCGCTCCAACCCGCCCAACAAGCGCGACGAGCATCTGCCCTATGCGGTCAATCCCTATGACATGCAGGAGCACAAATATTCCAAGAGCCGGCCCGAAAACGTCGCTTTCCTCCAGCGCGTCCGCGCCCTGCTCGACCAATTCCCCGGCACGACTTCAGTGGGCGAAGTGGGCGACAGCCACAAGGCCGTGGAATTGATGGCCGAATACACTTCGGGCGGCGACAAGCTGCATATGTGCTATTCCTTCGAGTTCCTGGGCCCCCAGTTCACCGCCAAACACTTCCGCACCCGCATCGAGCAATTCTTCAAGCACAGCACCGACGGCTGGCCCTGCTGGAGCTTTTCCAACCACGACGTGCCCCGCCACATCACCCGCTGGGCGCCCCATAGTCTCGATCCCGCAGCCCTGGGCCGGCAGGCCGCCGCGCTCCTGCTCAGTCTCAAGGGCTCGGTCTGCCTCTATCAGGGGGAGGAGCTGGGCCTGCCCGAAACCGATCTATTGTTCGAGGAACTGACCGACCCGCGCGGCATCCGCTTCTGGCCCGAAGACAAGGGCCGCGACGGCTGCCGCACCCCCATGCCCTGGGACGACGGCGAGGCGCCCAACGGCTTCACCACCGGCACCCCATGGCTCCCGGTCAAGCCGCCCCAATCCGCCCTCAACATCGCCCTGCAAAACGCCGACGCAAACTCCACACTGGCCTTCTACCGCGCCATCCTCGCCTGGCGCCGCACCCATCCGGTCCTCAGCGGCGGCGACATCGATTTCCTCAAAACCCCCGAACCCATCCTGGCCTTCCGCCGCACCGGCCCCGCCGCCACCATGCTCTGCGTCTTCAACCTCTCCCCCGAACCGCACCAGCTCACCCTGACTGGCGCAACCGCCACGCCCGAGCCCATCTCCCAACACGCCAATCTCGACAATGGTGCGCTAACCCTCGGCCCCAACGGCTACGCCTTCATCGCCATACCCGACGGCAAGATAAAACTGAGCTAAGCCCGAGGCCCTTGCAGCAGACCTCATGGTGAGCCTCCTGAGCTTGTCGAAGGACGAACTACGAGGTCGTGGCACCCACTAGGCGAGCCACCGCTGCACTGGGCGAACCGCATACCCACCGGCGCGTCGGTTCTATCGCCCCCTCTCCCCTGAGGGGAGAGGGCCAGGGTGAGGGGTGCGATGCTGGGGCATCACACCTGCTGTAGCATCGCACCCCTCACCCGGCGCTACGCGCCGACCTCTCCCCTGAGGGGCGAGGTGAGCCGGGGCACACGCGATAGCCCTCTCCCGGAAGGCATAACTCCCCCGCAAACAAAAAAAGACCCCCGGGCGCTCCCGAGGGGCTCTTTGCATGTGCCAATGCAGCGCCGGCTTATCCTTTCGCCGCGTTCGGGCCGACCGGCTTGAGCGTCAGCGGGTCAAAAAACGCCACGGTCTGGCTGCCGTGACCTGCATTACGCTTCGGACAGGCCGGTAATCTCAATAAACCTGCTCGAGCGTGTTCGGATCGAAGAATTGCATGATTTCCCCGCCGCCCGGCTGGCGCACAAAGGCGCGGATACAGCCATTCCATTCCTCGGCGCGCGTGGCATCCACCCCGATCCGGCGCAGCCGCATCAGGTTGAGCTCGTGGCGGTCATCCGAATCTATCGTGCCGATACGGATTCCCCCGCTGATGCGGATGCCGCCCGAGCCCCAATCGCCCCCGCTGCAAAACGGCGCTGCCGTGGCGGGCGTCGCCACCAGCAAGGCCAGCGCGAAAACACTCATCAATTTCTTGGACATGGAAATCTCCTCATTCCGCCTTCATGTGAAGGGCGATTGTGGCAGAGTCACGCCGGCTTTTCCCGCCGCCGGATCAATACCACCACCGCCGGAATGGCAAAGCTCAGCATCAACAGCCGGATCACATGGTGTGCCGCAATAAACGCCGTGTCATAGCCCAGCGCAATCCCCAGCGCGCCCATGCCCTCCAGCGCCCCGGGCGATAGCCCCAGCCAGATCTGCCCATAGGGCATGTCGACGAGCAGGCTGACGATCCATGCCATGATTGTCACGATGCCCACTGTCATTGCCGTCGCCACGATGCCGCCCTTGGCCGCAGTGATGAATTCGCGAGCCGTGATGCCGGCAAAGCGCGAGCCGATCTGTGCCCCCACCAGGATAAAGGTCAGCACCACCAGCGGCCCCGGCATGGCCTCGCTATAAAGCCCGCCCAGCTTGGCCGCCGTCGCCGCCGCCATCGATCCCAGCACCAGCCCCGCCGGCACTTTGAGCCGGATAAACACCAACCCCACCGCAATGCACCCCGCGGCCAGCGCCAGCAATTGCCAGACGTTCAGGAACTCGCCCGCCACCGGCGGCGGGAAATGATCGATCGGCAAAAACATCGCCCCGATCGGCACCACAATGGTCAGCATCAAAATGCGGATCACCTGGATAATGGCGATCTGCCGCGGCTCGCCCACTCCCGCCGAGGCAATGCCCATCACAAACGACAAATGCCCCGGAAACGAGCTCATATAGGCCGTTCCCCGGTCCAGCTTGAACACCGCCGACAGCATCCAGCCAGTCAGCGAAATGATCAGCACTAATTCCAGCGCCAGCGCCGCCAGGCTCACCGGCCAGCTGGCGATCAGGCTCAAACTGTCGGGGGCGACACTCGCCCCCATCATCATGCCCACCAGCACGAACACCACATCGCGCAACCGGTTGGGAATGCGCATCGGCAGTCCCGCCATCGCCGCCGTCGTCACCGCCAGCGCCCCGCCCATCAACCACCCCGCCGGCATGCTGAGCGCGGTCGCAACCGCACCCCCGCCCGCCGAAACGGCCAGGGTCAGCAGGGTAGGGTATGCCGCTTGCAGCAATGATCGGGAGGGAGAAGCAGTCATTTGGCCAATACGAGTTTCTTGCAATTCAGGGCGTCGTCCACGCCACCCGGGTGTCGACCCTTCATAGGACCATCAGCCCGCACAGGGTCATTTCACCCCCACAATGTCATTCCCGCGAAAGCGGGAACCTCCGTTTTTGTGGCCCCGAACTCTCCCAGCCACAATGTCATCCCGGCGCAGGCCGGGATCCATGCTGAAGGCCATCAGCACCATCCAGCGCCGGAATGACCCGGTGGTAAGGAACAGGGTGTGGTCACCCCACCGGCATTGCCCGTTCCGCCAGCCGCACCCAATAGCTCGCGCCCACCGGAATAGCCGCATCGTTGAAATCATACGTATCGGTATGCAGTTCCGAGCTGTCCCCATTGCCCAGGAATATATAGGCCCCCGGCCGCTCCTCCAGCATGAAGGAAAAATCCTCCCCGCCCATCGAAGGCGGCACATCCGCATCCACCCGATCCGGCCCGGCGATCTCACTCGCCACCTCCGCCGCAAAGGCCGTCCGCCCCGGCTCATTCACCGTCACCGGATAGCCCCGCGCATAGCGAATGCTCGCCGTTGCGCCAAAGCTCGCAGCAAACTGCGGCACCATCTCGCCCAGCCGCGCTTCGATAAAATCCTGCACTTCGCTATCCAGCGTGCGCACCGTCCCGGTAATCTTGGCCGTCCGGGAAATCACATTGTCGGCTTCCCCGGCCTCGACCATCGTCACCGACACAACGGCGCTTTTGAGCGGATCGACATTGCGCGACACAATTGTCTGCAGCGCCGTCACCAGATGCGCCGCCACCATGATCGGATCGATCGTCTGCTGCGGCCGCGCCGCATGCCCGCCCACGCCCGTAATGTCGATATAAAACCTGTCGGTCGCCGCCATGATGCCGCCGACCCGGATGCCGAAATGCCCCACCGGCATGCCCGGCCAATTGTGCATGCCATAGACTTCGGAAATGCCGAAGCGCTCCATCAGCCCGTCCTGCACCATTTCCTTGCCGCCGCCGCCGCCTTCTTCCGCCGGCTGGAAAATCACCGCCACGCGGCCATCGAAATTGCGCGTCTCAGCCAGATATTTTGTCGCGCCCAGCAGCATGGCCGTGTGCCCGTCATGCCCGCAGGCATGCATGCGGCCCGCCACGCTGCTGGCATAATCCTTCCCGGTCTTTTCCGTCACCGGCAGCGCATCCATATCCGCACGCAGCCCGATCGTCTTGCCGCTGCCATTGCTGCGCCCATTGATGATTCCCACCACCCCGGTCCGGCCCAGCCCGGTCACGATTTCATCGACCCCGAATTCGGCCAGCAGCCCCGCAACCTTGCCCGCCGTCCGCTCCACATCGAACAGGATTTCCGGATGCGTGTGGAAATCCCGTCGCCAGGCGGCAATCTCGTCATGAAATTCGGCAATTCGGTTCAATACGGGCATCAAAACGTCCAAAACAGGCAAAGCTAACGTCAATGTCGCTGCCCCAAAGCCCGCCGTCAACCTTGCCCACGCTGTCCGCCGCAAACCATGTCGTGTTCCTGGCTCCCAACCACACCCCACCCACAATGTCATTCCGGCGCAGGCCGGAATCCATGCTGAAGGCCATCCATACACTGCATGGCGCGACCCGTCCCCGATCCCTCCTCCCCACCGCTCTCCCTCGGGCTCGACCCGAGGGCCACTCTTCGCTTGCACCGAGACAGCGGCGTTTGGCGAGAGCTCCCAAGTAGACCTCATGGTGGGTCTCCTGAGCTCGCCGAAGGGCGAACCACGAGGTCGTGGCACCATCCCGCCACGACCCCACCCTTCGACAAGCTCAGGATGAGGTCTGCTGGAAGTACCACCCCAGCACCCTTTTCCAAAAATCCCGCCCCCGCTGGTCAGAATTTCCCCTGCCAGCCTTGTCGGCCTCGCCCAACTTTGCCATGACAGGCCGAGCTTCGAGGGATTTGCAGAACACCCATGAAAATACTTGTCGCCGTCAAGCGCGTCGTCGATCACAACGTTCGCATTCGCGTCCGCCCCGATGGTTCGGGCGTCGAGACCAATGGTGTGCGCATGTCGATGAACCCCTTCTGCAAGCACGCGGTGGAAGCCGCTGTCCAGCTTGCCGAAGCCGGTCAGGCCGAGGAAATCGTCGTCGTCTCCATCGGCCCCAAGCCGGCGACTGACGTCATCCTCACCGCACTCGCCATGGGTGCCCATCGCGGCATCCTGGTCGAAACCGATGCCGAGCTCGAAACCCTCGCCATTGCCAAGCTCCTGGCCAAGATCGTCGCTGAGGAAAATCCCGGCCTGGTCCTCCTCGGCAAGCAGGCCGTAGACGACGATTCCAACCATGTCGGCCAGATGCTCGCCGCCCTCACCGGCCGCCCCCAGGCCACTTTCGCCTCCGAAATCAAGGTCACCGGAACAGGGCTCGAAGTCACCCGCGAGGTCGATTCCGGCCGCCAGACCCTTTCCCTGCCGCTACCCGCCGTGGTCACCGCGGACCTCCGCCTCAATACCCCGCGCAACGCCGCCCTGCCGCAAGTCATGAAGGCTCGCTCCAAGCCCTTGGTCACCCGCTCCGCCGCCGATTTCGGCGTCGACCTCGCCCCGCGCCTGACCGTCGAAAAGATATCCCCGCCGCTCGAACGTATGGCAGGAAAGACTGTAGGGTCGGTTGCCGAACTGGCCGCCTTCATCGCCGGCGATGTTTCGCAGATGGAGGCGCTGTAATGGCTGTCCTGATCCTTGCCGACCATGACCTCGGCACGCTCTCGCCATCGGCCCCCCGCATCGTCCATGCGGTCGCCGAACTGGGCCCGGTCGATGTGCTGGTGCTGGGCGAAGGCATCGGCCAGGTGGCCGAAGCAGCTGCAACCATTGCTGGAGTCGCAAAAGTGCTGGTGGGGCAGGGTGCTGGCTTTGCCGCGCCTGTCGCCGATGCGAGCGCTGCGTTGCTCGAAACGCTGGCCGAACGTTATCACTACGTGGTCATGAGCGCTGGCGCATCGGGTCGTGAGTTAATGCCCCGTCTGGCCGCCAGGCTCGACCTCATGCCGGTCACCGATGTCGTCGCCATACTCGGCCCCAACCGCTTCGAGCGCCCGATCTATGCCGGCAATGCCCTGCAAACGGTCACCTCGAACCAGCCCAAGCACATCCTCACCCTGCGCGCCTCGGCCTTCCGCGCCGCCGCATCGGGCAATGCCGCCCCCATCGAACCCATTGATGTTTCAGGCATTTCCTCTGCCGCCAAGGTCATCGCATCGCATCGCACCCAAAGCGACACCCCCGATCTCGCCACCGCCCAGATCGTGGTCGGCGGCGGCATTGCCGTCGGCTCGGCCGAGGGCTTCCAACTCATTGAATCCCTTGCCAAAAAGCTCGGGGCCGCCATCGGCGCCACCCGCGCCGCGGTCGATGCCGGTTACGCTCCCAATGATTGGCAAGTCGGCCAGACCGGCAAGATCATCGCCCCCGATCTCTACATCGCCATCGGTATTTCCGGGGCGCTGCAACACCTTGCCGGCATCCAGGGCGCCAAGAAGATCATCGCCATCAATAGCGATGCCGAAGCCCCGCTGGTCAAGCTGGCCGACATTGCTTTGATCGGCGATCTCTTTGAAATCATTCCGCAATTGATCTCCGAGCTGGACAAGACCGGCCTTAAACGCTGAACCGATACCAATTGCAAAAAATCCTCCGCCGCCTATAAAGACCCCGCCTTCCCACCGGAACTGCTCCACAAAATGTTCGAGACCCTCACCAAGGCCCCCGGCGACAAGATCCTGGCGCTCATGGGCGAATACGCGGCCGACCCGCGCTCCACCAAGATCGACCTCGGCGTCGGCGTCTACAAGGACGAAAAGGGCGTCACGCCCGTCATGTCCGCCGTCCGCAAGGCCGAGCAGCGCATTCTCGAAAACGAAAAAACCAAGACTTATCTGGGCATTGCAGGCAATAAGGGGTTCGGTGCCGCCGTGCTCGACCTGGCCTTGGCCGATAGCGTCGACCGCTCCCGCGTCCGCATCGCCCAGGCCCCCGGCGGCACCGGCTCGCTCTGGGTTCTGATGCAGTTGATCAACCGCGCCAAGCCCGGCGCCACGGTCTGGGTCTCCGATCCGACCTGGCCCAACCACAATCCGATCGCCGAAAATTCCGGTCTCAAGGTCGAGAAATACCCCTATTTTGACACCGAAACCCGTGGCGTCAAATTCGCGCAAATGCTTGCCGCACTTGATAAATTGGGCAAGGATGACGTCGTTCTGCTGCATGGCTGCTGCCATAACCCGACCGGCGCCAATCTCACCAATGAACAATGGGATCAGGTCGCGCAGAGCCTGGCCCGCACCGGTGCTTTGCCCTTCATCGACCTGGCCTATCTGGGCTTCGGCGATGGCCTGCTCGAAGACGCCTATGGTACCCGCAAGGTGATCGCCTCGGTCCCCGAAGCGCTGATCGCCTTCTCGGGTTCCAAGAATTTCGGCCTTTATCGCGAACGCATCGGCGCCGCCATCCTCATCGCCAGGGATGCGGAACAGGCCGATGTCACCAATTCTCAGCTCCTCAACATCATCCGCGGCGCCTATTCGCAGCCGCCCGATCATGGTGCCGAGATCATCCGCGTCATCCTTGAAGACAAGGGTTTGCGCGCCGAGTGGGAAACCGAGCTCAATCAGATGCGCGGCCGCATGATCACGCTGCGCGAAAAGCTGGCCGAAGCTATCCGCCAGCGCTCAAATTCCAAGGATTTCGACTTCATCGCCGCCCATCGCGGCATGTTTTCGCTGCTTGGACTGCCCAATGACGTTGTCGAACATTTAAAAGCCGCCAATGGTGTTTATATGATTGGTGACAGTCGCATCAATGTCGCCGGCATCCCGGAGGATCGGGTCGGCGACTTGGCGGAAGCCATGCTCTCGGCGATCAAATAAGCCAGTCCATTCGCCTTGCAGCCCGGCCCCGCCGTGCTACACATTTTGCTGAACAGCTCTTAGGAGGGAACCATGAAGTTCTTCGTCGACACTGCAGAAATCAAGGACATCAAGGAGCTGTACGATACAGGCCTGCTCGATGGTGTCACCACCAATCCGTCGCTGATTGCCAAGTCCGGCCGCGATTTCAAGGAAGTCGTCAAGGAAATCTGCGGCATCGTTCCCGGCCCGGTCTCGGCCGAAGTCGCTTCGCTCGAATATGACGGCATGATTGCCGAAGGCGAAGTGCTGGCCAAGCTGGCCGATAATGTCGTGGTCAAGCTCCCCCTGACGCTCAATGGCCTCAAGGCCGCCAAGACCTTCAAGGAACGCGGCATCAAGACCAATGTCACGCTCTGCTTCTCGGCCAATCAGGCCCTGCTCGCAGCCAAGGCTGGCGCAACCTATATCTCGCCCTTCCTGGGCCGCCTCGATGACATCAATCTCGATGGCGTCGAGCTGATCGAAAACATCCGCCAGATCTACGACAACTACCAGTTCGAAACCCAGATCCTGGCCGCCTCGATCCGCTCGCCCAACCACGTGACCCAGGTCGCTTTGGCTGGCGCCGACGTCGCCACCATCCCGCCCGACGTGATCCGCAAGCTGGCCAATCACCCGCTGACCAATGCGGGCATCGAAGGCTTCCTCAAGGATTGGAAAGCCACGGGCCAGACGATCGTCTAAGGAGCGCTCTGCTCTTCCTTCTCCCATGGGAGAAGGTGCCCCACAGGGGCGGATGAGGGGTCTACGACCCATATGATAATCGCGTGAGGGGTGGTTAGCCCCTCACCGTCTCGGCCTGCGGCCGATCCGCTTTCGCCCGCAACGGGTGAGGGCAAGGGCAGGGGCCAAGCGCAGCAAAGGTCCCCAATGGCCGATACCGAACTCGCCGCAGCCATCAAATCCGCGCTCGACGCCGTCGAAATCCCCGGCGGCGGCATGCTGTCCGGCTATGCCGGGCTCTCCGAAATCATCGTCACCCCCAGTGCCGTGGCCTTCGCCATCGCCGTTGCGCCCGGTATGGAGGCCGCCTTCGGTCCCGCCCGCGACGCGGCCCAGCAGGCCGCTCAAGCCGTCGCGCCCGGCCGCAAGATCATGGTGTCGCTGACCTCCGGCAAAGCCCCCGCCACCGGCCAGGCAGCGGCCCAGGGGCGCCCCGGCCCCGCACCTAAACAAGCCGTGCCCGGCGTCAAGGCCATCATCGCTGTCGGTTCGGGCAAGGGCGGCGTCGGCAAATCCACCACCGCGGTCAATCTGGCCCTGGCCTTCGCCGCCGAAGGCTTGCGCGTCGGTATTCTCGATGCCGATCTCTACGGCCCCTCCATTCCCAAACTCCTGGGCCTCGAAGGCAAGCCGGCCGTGCGGGAAGACGGCATTTTCACGCCCCATAGCGCCTTCGGCCTCAAGGCTATGTCGATCGGCTCCATGCTCAATCCCGACCAGGCCGTGGTCTGGCGCGGCCCCATGGCGACCTCCGCGCTCCGCCAATTGCTGCGCGAAACCGATTGGGGCGATCTCGACATTCTCGTCGTAGACCTGCCCCCCGGCACGGGCGATATCCATATTTCCCTGTTCCAGCAGTCCGAAGTCGATGGTGTCGTCATCGTCTCCACCCCGCAGGAATTGGCGCTGATCGATGCCAAAAAAGCCGTCGACATGCTGCGCCGCATGGGTGTGCCGCTGCTCGGCCTGATCGAGAATATGAGCTATTTCATCGCCCCCGATACCGGCACCCGCTACGATATTTTCGGCACTGGCGGCGCCGAAAATGCGGCCAGGTCACTCGACATGCCCTTCCTCGGCGCCGTGCCGCTGGTCATGTCGATCCGCGAAAACTCCGACATCGGCCAGCCCCCCGTCGTCTCCGCCCCCAATGGTCCCGAAGCCCAGGCTTTCCGCGCCATCGCCACAAGAATCCTGCAAGGCTCGCCCACGTTGCGGCGCTAGCGATCTCTTGCCATAGCTGCGCCGTGTCAGCACTCTAGGACATGCGGCGCAAACCCGCGTGTCCCGGAGCCCTCAATGACCGCCACTTCCCTGATGACCGAGCAGAAGCACCCGGACGAAGCCTCTCGCGACCGCGATTGGTGGCGTGGTGCGGTGATCTACCAGATCTATCCGCGCTCCTATCAGGACCAGAATGGGGATGGCGTGGGGGATCTCGTCGGCATTACCAGCCGGCTCGATTACGTTGCCGATCTGGGCGTCGACGCCATCTGGCTGTCGCCGGTTTTTACCTCCCCGATGAAGGATTTCGGCTACGACGTCTCCAATTATCGTGACATCGATCCCAGCTTCGGCACGCTCGAGGACTTCGATCGCCTCGTGCAAAAGGCCCATTCTTTGGGCCTCAAAGTCATCATCGATCAGGTGATTTCCCATTCATCGGACAAGCATGCCTGGTTCTCGGAGAGCCGCCAGTCCCGCACCAATGCCAAATCCGACTGGTATGTCTGGGCCGATCCCAAGCCCGATGGCACCCCGCCCAATAATTGGCTGTCCATCTTCGGTGGTTCCGCCTGGTCCTGGGATAGCCGGCGCATGCAATATTACCTGCACAATTTCCTGGTCTCCCAGCCCGATCTGAATTTCCACAATCCTGAAGTGCAGGATGCCGTGCTGGCCGAAATGCGCTTCTGGCTCGAGCGGGGCGTCGATGGCTTCCGCCTCGACACGGTCAACTTCTATTTCTGCTCGCTGGGCTTTGAGGACAATCCAGTGGTCCGCCCCGAGGATTTCAACGCCTCGACTGCCCCCGCGGTAAATCCCTATAATTTCCAGGAACATATCTACGATAAGTCCCGCCCGGAAAATCTCGCCTTCCTCACCCGCCTGCGCGCCTTGATGGACCAATATCCCGGCACCACCACGGTGGGGGAGATCGGGGACAGCCAGCACCAGCTCGATCTCATGGCCCAATACACTTCGGGCGATGACCACCTGCACATGGCCTACACATTCGACTATCTGGGCGGCGAATTTTCCGCCAGGCACTTCAAGACCTCGATTGCCGCCGCCGAAAGCCAGGCCCCCGATGGCTGGATCTGCCTTGCCTTCTCCAACCACGATGTGGTGCGCCATGTCAGCCGCTGGGCCGTACATGGGCAGGAAGCCGCCTTCACCCGCCTTGCTGCCACGCTGATTCTGGCCATGCGCGGCTCGGTCTGCCTCTATCAGGGCGAGGAACTGGGCCTCAAGGAAGCCGAACTTTCCTTTGCCGATCTGGTCGACCCCTATGGCCTTGAATTCTGGCCCGAGTTCAAGGGCCGCGACGGCTGCCGTACGCCCATGGTCTGGCAGGCCCATGTTCGCAACGGCGCCTTCTCCACAGCCGAACGCACCTGGCTGCCCGTCCCCGCCGAACACCTGACCCATGCCGTCGATACCCAGCACGGTGTCGATGGCTCCGTGCTCGAATTCTACCGCGCTCTGCTGGCCTTCCGCAAAACCCATCCGGCCCTCGCCAAGGGCAAGATCACCCTGCTCGACTCCACCGGCGATATCCTCGCTTTTACGCGCGAGGAGGGGGACGACCGCCTGCTCTGCGTCTTCAACATGGGCGACCGCGCCGCCGAGTTCGCCATTCCCACCGGGCTTGATCCCCACCATGCCGAATGCCCCGGCGTTATCGCCGCGCCGATCGATGGCGAACTCGATCTGGAACCCTTCGGCGCCTATATCGGTGTTCTGAACTGAGCGATTATTTTGCCGCTCGGATGGAACCAAACCCACCCACCCGCAATTGCCTCCCCGTCACCCCGGGGAGGAACCCATTGATGAAGTCGCTTCTATCAACCCTGGCCATTGCGGCCGGGGCGCTTGCCGTGTCCTTGCCTGCCATGGCGCAGGATTTTCCCAGTAAATCCATCAATCTGATCGTCCCCTTCGCCGCCGGCGGGTCAACCGATCTGGTCGGCCGCATCGTCGCGGAGGCCATGAGCGCCCAATTGGGCCAGCAGGTCCTGGTGGTCAACCAGGCCGGCGCCGGCGGCGTACTCGGCGCCACTGCAGTGGCCGATGCGTCTCCCGATGGCTACACCATCCTGATGGGCACCATCGCCACCCACGCGCTCAGCGCTTCGCTCTACGCCACGCCGCCCTTCGATCCCTCCGCCGATTTCACCCCGATCTCGCTGCTGGTGACCGTGCCCAATGTGCTGTTGGTCAACCCTGAATTTCCCGCAACCAATGTCGAAGAACTGATCGCTCTGCTCAAGGCCGAGCCCGAAGCCCATGCCTATGCGTCTTCGGGCAATGGCACCCCGCTGCATCTGTCCGGCGAATTATTCAAGTCCATGGCCGGCGTCGACATGGTCCACGTGCCCTATCAGGGGTCCGGCCCCGCTTTGGTCGATGCGCTGAGCGGCGCCGTGCCGATCATCTTCGACAATCTGCCCTCGGCCACCGAGCATATGAAGGGTGGCACGCTGCGTCCGCTGGCCGTCACAACGCTCGAACGCGCCGCCAGCTTCCCCGATGTGCCCACCATGGATGAAGCCGGCGTTCCCGGCTACGAAACCAACACCTGGAATGCCCTCTTTGCGCCGGCGGGCACTCCGCCCGAAGTGGTCGCCAAGCTCAACGAAGCCGCCGTCGCCGCCGTGCACGATCCAGCGGTCCATGAACGGCTTGCCGAAGTCGGCGCCATCGTTATCGGCTCAACGCCGGAAGAGCTGGCCACCCATGTCGCCACCGAAGTCGAGCGCTGGGCTCCAGTGGTCGAGGCCTCAGGCGCGACGATCCAGTAGCGGCTCGCCCACATCCGGCAGGCGCGCGGCCATCAGTTCGCGCGTCAGCCTGTGCTGCGGCTCGGCAAATATCGTCTCCGGCGAACCTTCCTCGACGATCCGCCCCGCCTCCATCACCAGTACCCGATCGGCCACGGCGCGCACCATGTCGATATCGTGGCTGATGATCAGGTAGGTCAGCCCGAACTCCGCCTGCAGCCGCGCCAACAGCGCCAGCACTTCGCCGCGAACCGACACGTCCAGTGCCGAAACCGGCTCGTCCAGCACCACCAGCTTGGGCCGCGTCACCAGCGCCCGCGCAATGGCCAGCCGCTGCCGCTGCCCGCCCGAAAATTCATGCGGATACCGCGCCAGCATGTCGCTGCGCAGCCCCACCGCCTCAATGGCTTCGACCAGCCGGCGCTGCTTTTCCACCAGGTCCAGATTCTCTTCCAGCCGCAATGGCTCGCCCAGCGATTGGGCGATGGTCAATCGCGGATTGAAGCTGCCAAATGGATCCTGAAACACCAGAGAAACGTCGCGCCTTTGCTCCCGCGGCAGGTCCGTACCGCGATACGCCGTCCCGTCTAGCCGCACCTGGCCCGAGGTCGCGCTGTCGAGCCCGACAATGATCTTGGCCAGCGTGGTCTTGCCGCAACCCGAAGGCCCCACCAGCGCCACGCATTCGCCATTCCCGATGGCGAGGCCCACCCCGGCCACCGCCCGCAACGGCTTCTCCCGCCATAGCCAAATCCCGCCCTGCCGATAGTCGCGCACCACGTCGTCCACCACCAGCAATGGCGCGCCGCCGGACTGGTGGTCCTCCCGCGTGACCTCGAACCGCGACGACGCCACCAGCCGCCGCGTATAATCCTGCTGCGGGCTCGAGAACACGCTGGCCGCCGGGCCAGTCTCCACCAGCCGCCCGCGATGCATCACCGCCACCCGGCTGCACAGCACGTTCACGGCTTTCAGGTCATGGCTGATAAACAGCAGCGCCATATGCCGCCGCGTACAGATCTCGGCAATCAGATCCAGCACGCGCTTCTGGGTGATCAGGTCCAGCGCCGAAGTCGGCTCATCCGCAATCAGGATGTCCGGCTGGCTCGCCAGCGCCATGGCGATCATCACGCGCTGCCGCTGCCCGCCCGACAGCTCATGCGGAAACCGCTCGCCATGGCGCAGTTCCAGCCCCACTTCCTCAAGCAGGTAGGGCACATCCAGCTGCGCGCTGTCGCTGCGGTTGAGAGTGATGGCCTCCTTGATCTGCTCGGTCACTCGCATCAGCGGGTTCAGCGCCGTCATCGGCTCCTGAAACACCATGCCGATCCGCTTGCCACGCAGCCGCGCCATCTCGCGCTCATTGGCGGGCAGGGGCATTCCATCAATGCTGATGCTGCCGCCCATCACGGCGCCCTCGGGCAAGAGCCCCGTCACCGCCAGGGCGGTCAGCGTCTTGCCCGACCCGCTCTCCCCGACAATGCCGAACCGCTCGCCGCGCTCGAGCGTAAAGCTCACATCGCTGACCGCCTCGCTATTTCCGAAGCGCACGGAAAGCCCTTTGACCTCAAGCAACGACATTGGCATTCACCTGCCGCAGCCGCGGATCGATGGCGTCGCGCAATCCGTCCCCGGCAATATTGAGACCGATCACGATCAGCACGATGCACAGCCCCGGCACCAGCGTCAGCCATGGGTGGATCAGGAACATCGATTGCGCATCGCGCAGCATCAGCCCCAGGCTGGTGGCCGGCGGCTGGGTGCCCAGCCCCACATAGCTCAGCCCCGCCTCGGCCAATATGCCCAGCGACAGCTGGATGGTCCCCTGCACGATGATCAGGCTCATGATATTGGGCAGCAGATGCCGATAGGCGATGGAGGCCGGCCCCAGCCCCGGCAGCCGTCCCGCCGCCACGAAATCCAGCACTGCTATACTCAATGCGCCGCCCCGCGCCACCCGCGCAAACACCGGAATATTGAACAGCCCGATCGCCAGTACGGCATTGATTGCCCCCGGCCCGAACAAAGCCGTCACCAGAATCGCAACAATGATGGCAGGGAAGGCAAAGAGGAAATCGGAAAAGCGTAGCACCAGCCATTCCACCGGCCCGCCCCAGGCTGCCGCCGCCAGCCCCAGCGGCACGCCAATGCCGGCCCCGATGGTCACGGCCAAAGCCGCCACCACAAAGCTCGTCAGCGTTCCCGACATGACCAGTGAAGCCATGTCTCGGCCCAGATTGTCCGTACCCAGCCAGTGTGCGGCATCGGGCCCGAGGAAGCGCCGGGCAATATCGATCTGGGCGATGGGGTAGGGGGTCCAAACCAGCGAGATCAGCCCCAAAAGGGCAAACAGGATCGTCCCGGCAAGGCCGATCGTCAGATTGGGATGCCGCTTCAGGAAATTCATGGCGTGCTGCGCCCCCGCAGGCGTGGATCGACCAGCCCATAAGTCAGGTCGACCACGAACATCGTCGCTGTCACCGCCACGATCAGCACCACAATCGCCCCGCGCACCAGGATCAGGTCACGCTCGGAAATCGCGGTGAAAACCAGCCGCCCCAGCCCCGGCAGGTAGAACACATTCTCGACGATGATCGTGCCGGCGATGAGAAAGGCAAATTGCAGCCCCAGAATGGTCAGTACCGGCAGCAATGCATTGCGCACCCCATGCCGCCACACAGCCTCGCCCATGGTCAGCCCCTTGGCCCGCGCCGTGCGGATGAAATCCTGCCCCTGCACATCCACCAGCGCCGTGCGCATCACCCGCGCCAGGATCGAAGCCTGCGGCAGCGCCAGGGCCAGGCTCGGCAATATCAGCCCGCGCAGCGATAGCCATGGGTCTTCGTCCCAGGGCGTAAACCCGCCTGGCGGCAGCCAGCGCAGCCCCACGGCAAACACCAGCGTCAGCATCATGCCAAACCAGAAATTGGGCACTGCGACTCCCAATTGCGCCAACACCATAATGGCCGTATCCGGCGCCTTGCCGCGCGCCCGCGCCGAAACGATCCCCAGCGGCAGCCCGATCACCATCGAAATGATCATGGCCATGACGGTCAACGGCAGCGTCACCGCCAGCCGCTCCCACAGCAAGCCCGCCACCGGCGCGCGCTGGGTATAGGACATGCCGAAATCCCCGCGCAGCATGCCCCCAAGCCAGCTCAGCAACCGCTCATGCGCCGGCGCATCCAGCCCCATCTGCGCCCGCAAATTGGCCACCGCCTCGGGCGTGGCGGTAACGCCCAGGGTGAACCGCGCCGGATCGCCGGGCAGCAGATCGAGCAGATAGAAAATCACCACTGCCGCCAGCAGTAGCGTGGCGGCAAAACCGAGAAAGCGGCGCAGGGCGAAGAGGATCATAATGCGTTGCCCCAACCGTTGGCCGGTTCCGGCATTGCGGCGGACCAATCAGCGATGCTCACCCTAACCTTCTCCCCTGAGGGGCAAGAGGACTATAGAGCCGCTGGATCGTCGCATCTGCCTTCTGCCCACCGACGGGAGGGCGCTATTCCACCCAGTATATCCCCCGCAATACCAGCCCCTCGATCGGCGAATTCTGCCACATGCCCGCCAGCTTGGCGTTCCACACGCCGGTCTGGGCAAGCTCGAACAGATAGCCATTGACCGCATCCTTGGCCAGGATGGTCTGTGCCTCGATAGCCAGTTCCTTGCGTTTGGCGTCGTCAACCGTCTCATTGAGTGTCTTGATCAGCGCCTGGAAGTCGGGATTGTCATAGCCGAAGTAGTAGTCCGGATTGGCATAATTTCCAATGTCGAACGGCTCGACATGGCTGATGATGGTCAGGTCGAAATCATGATTGGTATAGACATCCTGCAGCCATTGCGCGAACTCCACATTGATCAGCTCGAGCTTGATGCCCACTGCCGCGAACTGGCTGGCAATGATCTGCCCGGAGAGCCGCGCATAACCCAGGGGCGGCAGTTTCAGCGTGGCGTTGAACCCATCGGGATAACCCGCTTCCGCCAATAGCGCCTTGGCCGCGTCCGGGTCATAGGGATAGGTGCCGGTCAGGTCGGTATAATAGGCATTATGCGGCGCAAACGGCGCCCCGATTGGCGTGCCATAGCCATAGGTCGCCCCATCGATGATCGCCTGGCGATCGATGGCATGGGCCATGGCCTGCCGTACCTTCAGATTATCGAACGGTGGCTTGCGATTATTGGTCCCCAGGATTGTTTCGCCCTCGGTCGTGCCTACCAGCACCTTGAATTGCGGATTGCCCTCGAACACCGCCAGCGAATCCGGCGCAAAATTATTGGTGCCGTCGATATCCCCGGCCAATAGCGCACTGGTCATCGCCGCCGTGTCGCCAATGAACCGGTAGCTCGCCTTGGTCAGCGCCGGCAACTCGCCCCAATAGGGCTCATAACGCTCGAGCAATACGCGATTGCCCTTGTCCCATTGCACAAAGGCAAATGGCCCGGTGCCGATCGGTGTGGTCGCATTATTGCCGGCGCTTTCCGGCGCCACGATCACCGCGTCACCCCGGCCCAAATTGAACAGGAACAGCCCCACTGGCTTGCTCAGCGTGAAGCTGACCGTGAACGGGTCGACCACGCTAACTTCAGCGATGTCGGTATAGAGTTCCTTATGCGCATTGACGCTGTCAGCCGCCAGAATCCGCTCGAAGGTGAATTTGACGTCGTCGGCATCGAAAGCCGTACCGTCATGAAAGGTCACCCCCTCATGCAGTTTGAACGTATAGGTCAGGCTGTCGTCCGAAATGGTCCATGAACTGGCCAGCCCTGGCTGCACCGCGCCATTTTCGTCGATGGCGGTCAGGCCCTCGAAAATGTTCTGGTAGACCACGATGTCGATGGCCTCAGCCGCGCCCGCTGTCGGGTCCAGAATTGGTGGCTCCAGCGCCACCCCGATCCGCACTTCGGTCGGCTGCTGCGCGAGAGCCGCGCCACTCAGTGCGCCCGCCACGGCCAGCGCCAACGCAGCGCCCGTCAAAATCCTGCCCATTCACTCGCTCCAAAAACGGCGCTTCCGGCGTCCCTCCGGAAGAATCGCGCGTGCTGGCGCATGAGGCGCCAGCTCCCATCGCCCGATGGTATAGGGCAATGGCGCCGATATGGCAGTAGCAAGTGTAGTTATACTTTCCGCCGATCGCCCAGCCGCGTAGCAAGGATCACCGGAACCAGCCCCGCCAGCACAATGAACAGCGCCGGCATGGCCGCCTGCGCAAATAGCCCCACATTGGCCCGCCCATAGACCAGCGTTGCCAGCGTATCCACCCCCAGCGGCCGCAACAGCAAAGTCGCCGGCAATTCCTTGACGATTTCGACGAAAACCAGCGTCGCCGCGCTCACAATGGCCGGCATCAGCGTCGGCAAATCCACCCGCAGCAACAGCCCCAGCCCGCTCTGCCCCAGCACCCGCCCGGCATGCAGCATGGAATCGCCGCGCTTCTTGATCGCAGCGTCCAGCGTTGAATGGCTCACCGCCAGAAACCGGATCGCATAGACATAAAGCAGCGCCGCCATCGAGCCCGACAGGATCAACCCCGGCCGCCAGCCCGCCAGCGCCATTGTCATGCGGTTGAACCATAGATCGGCCTGTCCCAGCGGCTGCAGCAGCCCCAGCGCCAGCACCGTGCCGGGAATGGCATAGCCTAAAGTCGCCAGCCGGATCGCGCCGCGCGAAATACTGCCGGCATGCTGGCCGATCTTGGCCGCCACCAGCCCCAGGATCACCGTGATGACCGCTCCCGCTGACGCCAGGATCAGCGTCGGCCACAGCGCCGCCAACGTCATCTTGATCGTTTCAGGCAACACCAGCCGGAACGCCAGATAGCTCAATTCTCCCACCGGAATGCCAAAGCCCATGCCCAGCAGCACCACGCAGAATCCAAATGCCGCCCAGGCCCGCCCCCCGCTCAATTGCTCGCGCGCCGGCGGCACCCGGCTATCCCGATTGGCCAGATAAACCCGATTATGCCGCGCCCGCTGTTCGGCCGCGATCAAGAGGCCAATGACCAGCACCACTGTCACCGCCAATTGCGCTGCCCCGCCAAAGTCCGAGCGGTTGATCCAGGTCGAATAGATGATGGCGGTAATGGCATTGACGCCGAAATACTGCACCGCCCCCAGATCGTTGACCACTTCCATCATCGCCAGCGTCACGCCAACGACGAGCGCCGGCCGCGAGGTCGGCAGGATGATGGCAAAAAACGTGCGCATGCCGCCCGCGCCCAGTGTACGCGCCGCAATATTGAGCGAGGCTGACTGCATCAGGAAAAAGCCGCGGCAGGCCACATAGACGTATGGATACAGCACCGAGGACAGCACGATCGCCGCGCCCCAATGGCTGCGAATGTCAGGAAACCAGTAATCCCGCAGCGTCCGCGCCCCGCTCACCCCGCGCAAGGCGGTCTGTAGCGGCCCGGTAAAACCCAGAAATTCCACATAGCCATAGGCCGCCAGATACGTCGGCACCGCCAGTGGCAATACCAGCATCCAGTCGAACACCCGGCGCAGCGGAAAATCGTAATGCGTTACCAGCCACGCCGCGGTCAGGCCCACGACGCCGGTCAATACCCCCACCGATCCCATCAAAATGCCGGTTTCCCGCAGCGCAGCCGGCAGCATGTTTGCGGTCAGCCCATTGCTGCCGCTCGCCAGTGCCGCCCAGCCCAGCCACAGAATCGGCAGCCCCGCCGCCACGGCCAGCACAAACGCGACGACCGGCAGGGCTTTCACCCCACCGGTCTGATTCTTGGTCACGCGTTTCAGAGCCGTCAAACAACCACCGTGTCATTCCGGCGCAGGCCGGAATCCATGCTGAAAGGCTGCAGCGGCATCGGGGCTGGACAGCGCCTAGTTCTGCGCACCTTCGTTGAACTTGAGCTCATCGACAAGTGCCGCCGCCGCCGCACGGTTCGCTGCGACCTCGACCAGCGGGGTGTCCACCGGGTTGAGCGCACCCCAGGACAGGGTCAATTCGGCCGGCGCTACCGACGCCACCACCGGGAATTCGTAATTGGTGTCGGCATAGATCTGCTGGGCTTCGTCTGACAAGAGGAACGCGATCAGCGCATTGGCATTTTCAGCATTGGGCGCATGCTTGGCAATGAATCCGCCGGCGACATTGACCTGGGTGCCTTCACCCTCGGCATCGGGATAGATGATCCGTGCCGAATTGGCCCATTCCTTCTGCTCCGGCTCAGCCTCGTTGTTCAGCATGGCGCCCATATAATAGGTGTTGGTGATCGACAGATCACACGTCCCCGCCATGATATTCTTGACGCCTTCACGGTCATTGCCCGATGGCGCATAGGCCATGTTGTCGCGCACGGCGGCCAGCCAGGTGCGGGTCGCATCAAGCCCAGTGGCGGCGATGCGCTGCGCGATCAGCCCGATATTGTAAGCATGATCGCCCGGGCGGGTGCAAAGGCGGCCCTTCCATTCGGGTCCAGCGATGTCCTCATAGGTCAGCGCCGTCTCGGTGACGCGATCCTTGGAGACGTAGAACACGCGGGCGCGCAGCGACAGCGCAGTCCAATTGGCATCGTCATCGCGGAATGCTTCGGGCACGCGCTCTGCCAGCGCGGCGGTGGTGATGGGCTGGGTCAGGCCTTGCTCTTCGGCACCCACCAGATTGCCGATATCGACGGTCAGCACCACGTCGGCGGGCGACAGCTCGCCCTCGGCCGCCACGCGTTCCAGCAGGCCATCGCCGGCATAGAGCACATTGGCCTCGATACCGGTCTCGGCGGTGAACTTGTCCAGCAGCGGCTGCAGCAGACCCTGTTCGCGATAGCTGTAAATATTGACTTCGCCGCTCTGGGCAAAGCTGGGGGTGCCCAGGCCCAACAGGAATGTTGAACTCAGCAGGGCAAAGGCAAGGCGCGTCGTCTTTGTCATGGTTCTCTCCCAAGGCGGAGCGTTAAAGGCCCGCTAATGGAGGCGTTGTGTCGGCAGCGCTCCGCCATGTCAATAAAATACAATAATAACAAAGGCTTGCACCTTAGAATCATTCAAATTCAGGTGTCAAATCCGGTGCGAAAACAAGCCGTTAGCTGAGCGCGGAATTCATATTAAAATCTGCGGCATCGCAGCCCGATCTGCAGGCAGGCGCTTAACTGCTCGGCTGGTCCGATTTCAGGGCGGGCCGGTCCACCAGGTCCGACGGGATCACCAGCGTAAACAGCATGCCCGTCGCCCCCGCCGGGTCCACCGACAGCGCAAAGCCATTGACCGCCAGCAGCGAACGCGTCAGCGCCAGGCCCACGCTGGAGCGCACCGGCGCCAGCGCGCGGCCCTCCCGGCTCAGCCCGTCGCGAAACACCACGAAGCGCTCCGCCATGTCCACCGGGGCGGTCGAGCTATCGCGCACATGAATGGCAATGCCGCCATCATCTTCGCGCTGCGCCGAAATCACCACCGCGCCACCGGTCGGTGTCTGGTCGATCGCCGAAGCCAACAGGTTGAGCACCGCCTGCGCCAGCGACGCGCGATCCGCCGTCACCCGCGGCAGGCTCTCCGAAATCGCATTGCGCACGATGACGCGGGCATTGCTCGCCTGCTGGCGAATGCGCATCACGCAGCTTTCCAGCAGGCTTGTCAGCTCGATGCTGGCGCGCTGCGGCATATAGCGCCCGTCGCGCAGCCGCGCATAATCGTCCAGCTCATCGACCAGCGCGGCGATTTCCTGCCCCGCCGCCGCAATGTCCTGCGCATATTCTTCATAGCGCTCATTGCCCAGCGCCCCGAAGGCTTCCGAGCGGATCAGTTCGGAGAATCCGACAATCGTATTGAGCGGCCGCCGCACGCCGCGGCTGATCCGTGCCAGCAGCGCCGGATCGGGTTCGCCGGCACCCGGCAGCCGGACCGGAGCCGTGCCGCGCTCTTTGACAAAGCCGAAATAGCCGGTGACGATCCCCGCCTGGCCCTGCGCGAAAATCGTCATTTCCGCCTTGCCGCCATCGCTGGCCAGCACGAGGCAGGGACGCGCCGTCTCGGCAAAGCGGGCCGGCCGCTCCAGAAATTCGCGCAAAGCCGGCAATTCGTCTTCCGCCACCAGCCCGCTCAGCGGCCGACCGGCCAGGCCCGCGCCCGGTTCCGCCAATAGCGTCACGGCGTGCGGACTGGCCAGATTGATCACCCCGGCCCGGTTGGCGTCGAAAAAGCCGTCGCCGCGCAGCTCGGCAAACGATTCGGCAAAGGCGCGCACCGCCGCCTCGTGCCCGGTGCGCACTTCGGTGGCGCTGGCCGACAGCATCAGGGCAGGGCGCCCCTGCCAGGAGATCGATTGCAGCCGCGCCGTCACCGGCACCAGCGTGCCGTCACGCTGCATCAAATGGTTGACCGGCCCGGCTTCCTGCTCATCCGGTCCCGCCGAGGGAAACACCGAGGCCAGCCCCGCCGCGCGCAATTGCTCCACCGAATCATAGCCCACCATTTCGGTAATGGCCCGATTGGCAAACAGCACCTGCTGGTCGCGAAACACCAATATGCCCAGCGGCAGCCGGTTGAGTACCAGCGTTTCCCCGCCCAGATTGATCAGCGCCCCGGCCGCTCGCTGCGGCTGCGGCGCTGGCATTGGCGGTCCCGCCGCGGTCGGCGTCGCCGGCTGGGCAGGTTCGCCCGCACCCACCCGATCATTCAAAATCCGCGACAATTCATCAAAATTATAGCGCGACACCCGCTCGACAGCTTCGGGATCCTCTGGCAAGGTCGGCGCAATCTCGGCCACCGCCGCCGCCACGCTTTCCGGATCCGTGCCTGCCAGCTCTGTCACCGCCGCTTCTGCGTCTTCCGCATCATCATCGCCTGCATTGGCCACAAATCCGCGCCCCGTCACCCGGAAAAGCTGCTCTGGTACGGGCGCTTCAGGCTCATCCGGATCCTGCGCCGCATACATTACGTCATCATCCGCCGTCAGCGGGGTAAACAGCGCCTCATCCGCCGCCAGCCGATCGACCAGCGCCGCGAGCCGGCTAACCGATTCGGCCGCCACATCATCCTCGTTCTCGTGCCATTCAGCCCCCGGCCCATCCCGAAACGCTGCCGGCCCCTCAGGCTCTCCGCCCGCAGTTTCGGTGGCCGGCGCGGTATCCTGTTCGGCCGCGTGCCAATTGGCTAATTCCTGCTCATAGGCCTGTTCATCCGCGACGATGAGATCGCCAACCACGTCGTTTGCGATCATCTCCTCATCCGGCGCGTCGCTGCTCTGAACCTCAGTGACAGATTCGGGTGGTGCATCCGCGTCGCCATCGGCAGTTACGGATCCTGCGACAGAATCGTCCTGCCGCATGGCCTCCGCTTCCGCCGCATCATCCTCTGCCGCACCTGCCGCCAGAATTTCCGCCGCGATCGGGTCCACCCCCACAATCAGCAGAACCGGCTGCCCGTCCTGCCAGATCAGTGGCGTCGTCGCACAGGTGCTCGAGGCCGGCTTGTCGCCTGCCAGAAACTGAACTCGCGCCAGGCTGGTCCGCCCGGTCGAGCCGAGCCGGATATTGCGCGCCACCTGCCCTTTGATCGGGGCGGCGAGCGGGGCGCGCTTGAGCCCATGTTTCTTGATTTTGGCGAGGAATAGCCCGGCGGCGGCATTCTGCCAGATCAGCTGGTCGCCCTCGCGCGACCACAGCCAGGCCGGACGAGCATCATCGGCATGCTGCAGCACGCGACGGGCGCTCGGCGATGTGATCCAGTCGGCATCCATATACAGCCAAATTCCGTCGAGAAGGGGCGGGCTCCGCCGCGCTGTGCCAGATCGGCACAAATGTGCCCAAAGTCCTTACGGTTTCTTCAATATAGTGCGCGTGTCGCATGGTCCAGAGCGGGTGGCACACGCTTCCGTACGCTTTGATCGCCATGGTTAAGTGCAAAAACCTTACGAATGGTCACGTTTGCGTGCCCGTCATGCACTTGTTGTGGAAATGCGCAGCCTTCAGCGGTGGAATGAGGCAAAATGGGTGCTTGTCATCGAGAAATTCTCGACCTATGTTCCGCCCGCTTTCGGGACGACCTTGATGGTGTCCCTTGACAGGCCCCTGCCGCCTTAGCTCAGTTGGTTAGAGCGCTAGATTGTGGATCTAGAGGTCCTCGGTTCGATCCCGAGAGGTGGTACCATTCTTTCCAGGCACAGGTCACTGGCTCACCCGGAGCGCTTGCAGCCTTTGAGCAATCGACTGGAACACGGCCGACAGATTGGTTGCAGTCGCCGGATAGTAGTATCCTGACCCGCTTGAGCAATCTTTGAGCATCTGGATAGTGGTCTCGTTAGTCGAATAGAGCCCGATCGTGTAGATCTGGATATTGTTCGGTTCCGCTTTTGCCGCCGCACAGGTCGCCAGGGTGCGCCGGTTCATTTCGTCCATCAGCTCTACTTCGGTCTGGCCGGGCGTGCCCAGTCGCCCTGCATTCATGCGGGTATTATTGTATGGATAACCGTAGGCCGGGAAGAAGGCCGAGCCATTCATATTGTCGCTCGGCCTGTGAAAGTTATCGCCGTCCGTCATCAGGATCATCACCTTTTGCAGATAGGGCGACGGTTGGGCGGCTTCGGTAAGTGGCTCGCCTGATGTCAGGGCATGCAGCCCCCACACCGCGCCCTGCGCGATATTGGTGCCACCCTCAGGCTGGTTGCTGTCTTCGTCCAGTGGCCTCATCGCCTCGATGGCATCGACAACGGTTTGCTTGGTGAGCGTCAGTGGCACGACGGGGTGAATGGGACAGTCCGCATTGGGGCCAGTTGCTTGGGTGCGGCTGGCTTTGGTTACCACGCCACCATCATATTTGCAGATGCGCTCCTGCATTGCCCGTCCCAGCACCTGGGGCGTCGTTTTGGTGCGTGCACTAAAATTTATCTCACTTCTCTGGGCTACCCAGGGCTCACCGGCCATCTGCGGACAGGCGGTGAGATTGTTGGTCACGGTGCCGTTAGCCGCTTTGAAGCTGTACTTCGTTGATATTTCCCCAGAGCAGGTTTGCCTCCAGGAATTGCAGCTATTATACGTCGTTACAGCAGTGCAGGTCGCAGCGGCTGTGCAAGTACCGCCCGTGTCGCTGAGGTAATTGTTGCCAAAGCCTTGTGCGTCAGGCTCATCCGGCGCGAACAGCGGCACGAATTTGGTTTCGGGCGTCGTTGGTGCCGTGTCGTTGGTATCGTACGGGCTCTGCCTGGCCTCGACGCATCCGCCCCAGCTATATGTTCCCGATAATTGATCAAACAGGGCAATTCGGTCGAAGCTGTCGATGAAGCTGGTTGCCGGATTGCCGTCATTGTCGAAATTGTCGCGCATGATGGCATTGGTGCCGGAGCGGTTGAGCCATGGCTTGTTGGCGTTTGCCGTACCCACATTGACGAACTGGGTAAACGGCACGATGCCGATCTTGACGTTTTTCTGAGCCTGCGCCGCGTCATCGCCATATAGGATACTGACGGCGTTCTGCGCGGCATTGACCAGATTGGTCATGCGGAATTGGTCCAGGCCCTGAAAATAGTCCTCCATCGAGCCCGAATTATCGAGCACCATGACCACTTCGAGTTCGCTTCTGCGCCGGGTCGATTCCGAGACAATGCGCGCGCCAAGCTCGTTTACGCCGACCAGTCCCACGAACAAGGTCGGCATTTTCATCTCGGCCTCGAGATAGAGCGATCCCTTTTCAAGATCGATGTGGGCCACATCGACATTTGCAAAAACCGCACTGTCGCCGACGCGCTCGACAACCAGTGCCCCCGCCAGCTTCTTGATCGTCGCTTCCGTAGCGTCCTCGAAAATCTCGTGGTGCAAAGCCAGCGCCGCCGCATCCAGTGCGATCTGTGCCCGGTTGCGCGTCTGCTCCAGCCGCACATAGTCGACCACGGCGCCGCCCATGGCGATCAGCACCACGGCCATCAGGCCGAACATGATTGCGAACACACCGCTCTCGTCGCGGCCAAATCGCGCGACAAGCCGAAGGAAAGGACGCATGACGCAAGCACCCGTGGGATCTGTCGCCCCACAGCGGAGCAGGCCGGAATATCGGTGATATTCCTTATTAAAAGACCACCAGGAGCCAATAAAGTTTTACCCGGCGGCAAGCACCGCTCACAATCGCGTTAGTTACGCGCCTGCCCAATACTCTAAATAACTCGGCGCTATGGAATTCCATCCATCCAATTCCCCGAATCGCGCCACCCCGCTACCCCTATGCGCCAATCATCCTCGATCAGCGGAGCCCGCCATGCCCACCGAAATCTCGCCCCAGGATGGCCTGCCGCGTTGCCCCTGGCCGGGCGATGACGCGCTCTACCGCCATTATCACGACAACGAATGGGGCCGCCCGGTCACCTCGGACACGCGCCTCTTCGAAAAGATCTGCCTCGAAGGCTTCCAGTCGGGCCTCTCCTGGATCACCATCCTGCGCAAGCGCGACCGATTCCGCGAGGTTTTCCATGGCTTCGATATCGCCAAGGTCGCCGCCATGACCCAGGCCGATATCGAGCACCTCCTGCTTGATGCCGGCATCATCCGCCATCGCGGCAAGATCGCTGCTGCCATCAACAATGCCCGGCGCACGCTGGAAATCCAGCAGGAATTCGGCTCGCTCGCCGCCTATATCTGGCGCTTCGAGCCCCAGCCGGGCCATCGCGCCGATGACTATTCCTGGTCCGCCCTCAGCGCCGTCGCCCAGACCGACGCCTCCCGCGCCCTCTCCAAGGATTTGCGCAAGCGCGGCTTCAACTTTGTCGGCCCTACCACCTGTTATGCCTTCATGCAGTCCATGGGCATGGTCAACGACCACATCGAAACCTGCTTCTGCCGCCCCGAAGTGGAAGCCGCGCGGGCGGCTTTGCAGCGCCCGGTCAGATAGCACCGGACGGTCTCACCTCTCCCCTGAGGGGCGAGGGGACGATATGGCCCCGCGTCGGTGAATGCTGCGCTCGACCCTGTTGCCCATCGGCAACACCCGACACTTTCTGCGACAACCCGCCACACCCCATATTGCGGCTCACAGGGCCGTGAGCTAGAAGCAAATTGTCCAACAACGCCAGACCAGAGGGAGGCGCTACATGAATACTGTATGTGATCTCCATCTGGGCGAACATGCGTGGCCAATGGCCCGAGGTTAACGCCTCCTTGTTGTCACCTCCGCCGGTTCTGCCGTCGCGGACACTTCCCCCCAGACCAGCATCGTAATCGGTTGAAGCCCAGGGTCTTTCCGACTCTCTGATTCCGCCCCCTCCGATGCTCCTCAACCCCAGAAGGCCGGTCCGCGTAACAGCGCTGCCGGACAAAACCATGTCCTACAATGCACTCAATGAGGGCAGCGTCGTGCTGCGCCTTGAATTCTCCATCGCCGATGCCGTCCATCAACGTGGCCTGTTCTCCGTTCTGCGCGCTGCAATTGTGGCCTGGTGGAACCGGCCCCGCATCGCACGGGCTGACCATCTGCCCGCTCGCCTGCGGGCCGATGTGGGCCTGCCGCCTGCCGACGGCTTTGACCAATGGCTGCAGCCTGGGGACAGCCCCCAGATCCCACCGCCCCTGTGGAGGCCTGGCTTGTAGCCCCAGCCCCCTCGCTTTTACCCGAAAGCGAGGGGGCACATTCCCCCGCTCTGCTGTTGCCCCTCCATGCCCGATCCGCTAACAACGGCCCGTTCCCGAAGGACTGCCCAAAATGACCGAAAAAGCCAAGCTCATCGCCCCGCGCCTGCCGCGTGGCTTCGAGGACCGTACGCCCGGCGAAATCGCTGCCGTTGGCGCCATGATCGACACGATCAGGAAAGTCTATGAGCGTTATGGCTTCGACCCGGTCGAAACCCCGTTGCTCGAACTCACCGAAACCCTCGGCAAGTTCCTGCCCGATACCGACCGGCCCAATGCCGGCGTCTTCTCCTTGCAGGACGATGACGAGCAGTGGATGAGCCTGCGCTATGATCTCACTGCGCCGCTCGCCCGTTATTTTGCCGAAAATTTCGAAACCCTGCCCAAGCCCTACCGCTCCTATCGCCAGGGCTATGTTTTCCGCAACGAAAAGCCCGGCCCCGGCCGCTTCCGTCAATTCATGCAATTCGATGCCGATACGGTCGGCGCCGGTGGCCCCGAGGCCGATGCCGAAATGTGCATGATGATGGCCGATGTCATGGATGCGCTCGGCCTGGCCGGCAAATACGTGGTCCGCGTCAACAATCGCAAAGTGCTCGATGGCGTGCTTGACGCCGCCGGCGTCACCACCGACGAGCAAAAGCTCACCGTGCTCCGCGCCATCGACAAGCTCGATAAGTTCGGCACCAATGGCGTCAAGCTGCTGCTCGGGGCCGGGCGCAAGGACGAAAGCGGCGACTTCACCAAAGGTGCCGGCCTCACCGAAGCCCAGATCGCGACCCTTGTCGGCTATATCGAAAGCGGCGTACCCGCCGATGGCGTGGAAAAGGGCAGCAATGCCCATGTCATCGCCACTATCAATGCCCTTGCTGGCCTGATCGGCGGCTCGGAAACGGGCCTGCAAGGCGTGCAGGAACTGGCCGCCATTTTTGGCCTGGTCAGTGCCGCCGGCTTTGGTGGCCGCGTCATTCTCGACCCCTCCGTCGTGCGCGGCCTCGAATATTACACCGGCCCGGTCTTCGAGATCGAACTGACCTTCAAGGTCCAGAACGAAAAGGGCCAGGACGTGGTCTTCGGCTCGGTGGGCGGCGGTGGCCGTTATGATGGCCTGGTCTCCCGCTTCCGTCGCGAACCCGTGCCCGCCACCGGCTTTTCCGTCGGCGTCTCGCGCCTGTTCAACGCGCTCAAGCTCACCGGCAATATCGCCTCGAGCGAGCCGGTCGGCCCCGTCGTCGTCCTCGTCATGGACAAGGACCAGACGCCCTCCTACCAGGCCATGGTGGCCGAGTTGCGCAATGCCGGCATCCGCGCCGAAATGTTCCTCGGCAATACCAAGAATTTCGGCAAACAGGTCTCCTATGCCGATAAGCGCAATTCGCCCGCCGTCATCATCGAAGGCAGCCAGGAGCGCGACCAGGGCATCATCCAGATCAAGGATTTGATCGCCGGGAAAGAAGCCGCCGCCGCCATCACCGACAACGCCGAATGGAAAGCCGCAAGGCCTGGCCAGTTCGAAGTCAAGCGCGGTGACTTGGTGGCCGCCATCCAGAAACTGCTGAGCGAACAATGATGCTCATCACTCTATCGCTGGCGTTGCGCTCCTTCACCTCTCCCTTTGGGGGAGAGGTCGACCCGTCAGGGTCGGGTGAGGGGGCCTTTTCTTGGTTCGCTGATCGCGGGAGGCCCCCTCACCCGGCGCGTTGCGCCGACCTCTCCCCCCAGGGAGAGGCAAGGGGAGCCACATCATGACCGGCGCCGCCCTCCGCCGCGCTAACCTCGAATCCCTGGTCGAAGCCCAGGGCGCCACCCGCGCCACTCCGCCATTGCTGCTCTCGGCCGATCCCTATTTCGATCTCGCCGGCGAGGAATTCGGCCGCCGCCTCTTGCTCACCACGGATGCCTCCGGCGCCGAATATTGCCTGCGCCCCGATTTTACCCTCCCCATCGTGGCCGATTACATCGCCAATGGCGTGGGCGAACCGGCGGCCTTCTCCTATCTCGGTGCCATCTTCCGCCAGCGCGAAACCGGCGCTGCCGAATTCGATCAGGGCGGCATTGAATTGCTCGCCCAGCGCGATGGCGATGTGGCGCTCGATCAGGTGCTCACCTTCGCCCGCGCCGCGCTCTCCATTTTCGGCGTCAGCCCCGTCGTCCGTCTGGGCGGGGTAGGGCTCTTCGAAGCGCTCCTGGCCCAGGCCGACATGCCCGATCCATGGCGCTCGCGCATCCGTCACCGTTTCGGCCATACCGAAGCGCTCGATCGCCTGCTGACCCGGCTCGAACTGGCCCCCGACCTTCCGCGCGAACAGCAGCTGTCCCGCGACGCGCTCGTGGCCGATGTTACCGAGCAAATGGTTGCCGCCGGCCTCAGCCTTTCCGAGGGCCGTACCCCCGAAGAAATCGCCGACCGCTATCTCGAACAACAGGCGCTGGACGCCGCCCACGTGCCCGCCAGCACGCTCAAATTGCTGCGCGATTACCTGGCCATTTCTGGCCCGGTCCTGCAGGCGCTAACCCGCATTGAGGGTCTTGCCGCTGAACACCGCCTCATGCTCGGGGCCCCCATCCGCGCCATTCGCCGTCATCTCAATGGCCTGGGCGAAGCGCGCGTCAGCTTCGATGCCAGCTTTTCCCCGCGGCTCGATTATTACACCGGCATCGTTTTCGAAATGACCGGGCCCAATGGCGACGTGCTGGCCTCGGGCGGCCAATATGACCGCCTGCTCGAACGCCTCGGCGCCAAAGCCCCCATCGCCGCTTCCGGCTGCGCCGTCTGGGTCGATCGCCTCGAGCAGGAGGTCCGCTCATGACCGGCATCACCCTCGCCGTCCCCTCCAAGGGCCGCCTTGAAGAACTCACCCGCGATTGGTTCGCTCAAAACGGCCTGACCATTTCCCGCCCTGGCGGCGCGCGCTCCTATCTCGGGGCCATTGAGGGGCTGCCCGACGTCACCGTGCGTTTCTTCCCCGCCTCCGAAATCGCCCGCGAACTGATCCGCGGCAATATCGATATCGGTGTCACCGGGCGCGATCTCATCCACGAAACCAGCGAAACCGGTCCCCAATCGGTCGCCTTCGCCAAGACGCTCGATTTCGGCCATGCCGATGTCGTCGTCGCCGTGCCCGATGCCTGGATCGATGTCACTCATCTGCACGATCTGGCCGATGTGGCGTCCGATTTCCGCTCGCGCCACGGCCGCTGGCTGCGCATTGCCACCAAATATATCACCATCACCCGCCAGCATTTCGCCAAGGCCGGCATTGCCGAATATCGTACCGTCGAAAGCCTGGGCGCCACCGAAGCGGCCCCCGCTTCGGGCGTTGCCGATATCGTGGTCGATATCACCACCACCGGCTCGACCCTGGCCGCCAACAATCTGCGCGTCCTCGAAGATGGCGTCATGCTGCAAAGCCAGGCCTGCCTGATCGTCTCGCGCACTGCCGGCTGGTCGCCCGAGCGCCGCGCCAGCATGCAATCGCTGCTGACTCGCCTATCGGCGGAAACCAGTTTCTGATCGGGGCAGGCAGATGGATTGGCTCTTTCTCCTCCCGCTCGCCCTGATTGGCCTCTCGGCCTGGTCCGTCGTCCGGAAGCGCCGTGGCCGTATCAACCGGCGCCGCCTCTCGCGCAGTTCCGGCGATTCCGGCTCAAGCTATGGCGACAATGGAGCCAGCCCCGATGGCAGCGATCGCCACCACGGCGATGGTCATTCCAGCTACGACAGCGGCGGAGATAGTGGTGGCGGTGGAGATGGCGGGGGCGGCGGCGACTAAGCCAGCTTGCCGGCTGCCGCTATTTGCCCCACAACACGCCGCCGCTCCCGACCCACCAGGCCCGACATGATTTCCGACCCACTGATTCTCCTCGCGCTGGCTGCGGTCGGCATGCTGGCCGGTTTTGTCGATGCCATTGCCGGCGGCGGCGGCATGGTCGGCATTCCCGCGCTCCTGGCAGCCGGCCTGCCGCCGGTCGCGGCCCTTGCCACCAACAAGCTGCAGGGCGTGGTCGGCACCGCCATGGCCACCTTCACCTATTGGCGCCGCGGCTTCATCGCGTTCAAGACGCTGCTCCCCGCCATCGCGCTCACCTTCGCCGGCAGCTTCTGCGGCGCCTTGGCGGTCAAGCAGCTCGATACCAGCCTGCTGACCCTGGCTGTGCCCATCGCGCTGATCGGCATCGCGCTCTACTTCGTCTTCGCGCCAAACCTGTCCGATGCCGATAAGGCCGCGCGCCTGCCCTTTGCCCGCTTCGTGCCGCTCATGGGCCTGGTCATCGGCTTTTACGACGGCATTTTCGGCCCCGGCACCGGTTCGTTCTTCACTATCGGCTTCGTCACCCTGTTCGGCCTCGGGCTCACCCGCGCCTCGGGCCACACCAAGGCGCTGAACCTGGTGTCCAATCTTGCGGCGCTGGTCATTTTCATCCCGGCCGGTGACGTGGTCTGGCCCGCCGCCATCGCCATGGCGATCGGCCAATTGGCCGGCGGCTATATCGGCGCCCGCACCGGCATCCGCTACGGCGCCAAGGTCATCCGGCCCGTCGTCGCAATAGTGTCGATCGCCCTGGCGCTGAAGCTGATCTTTTTCCGCTGATCTTCACCTCTCCCTTTGGGGGAGAGGTCGGCCCCTTTGGCCGGGTGAGGGGGCCTTTCCCATGCCAAGCATCACCTGAATATTGACCGGTCCTAAGGTGTATTAGCTTCGCGCGACTTGATCCGGTCGAGCCCCAGATAGTGCTCGCGCAGCACCACGAATATGCCCGAGCAAACCACGATCGAGGCGCCGATCATCATCATCAGCGTGGGAATATCACCAAAAATCACATAGCCGATAATCAGGCTCAGCAGCAGCGAGGTATATTCAAACGGCGCGATGACCGACAGGTCCGCATAGCGATAGCAGGCCGTGAGCAGAATCTGTGCGATACCGCCCGCTATCCCGGCCGTGACCAGCAATGCCGCCTGCTGCGGATTGGGCCAGACCCAGCCAAAGGGCGCGGTCAGCAGCGAGAGCAGGCTCGCCGTGACGAAGAAATATAGCACAATGGCTTCGGTGCGCTCGGTCTGCACCAGGCGGCGCACCTGCAGCATGGCAAAGGCGCTGAGAAATGCCGCGCCGAGGGCCGCGATGACACCCAGCGTTTCCTCGGCGCCCAGGCCTGCGGGATGGGTCAACAGCGTCAGCCGCGGCCACAGCATGATGCCGACGCCCGCGAGCCCGACAATGACCGCCGTCCAGCGATAGATGAACACGCGTTCCTTGAGCAGCAGCGCGCCCAAAATGACCAGCAGCAGCGGCGAGGCATAGCCAATGGCAGTGGATTCGGGCAGCGGCAGCTTGGTCAGCCCGAAAAAGCCCAGCCCCATCGAGGCCACCCCGATCAGCCCCCGCAGCACATGCCCCAGCGGATTGGCGGTCTTGAGGCCGGCAACGAGCTGGCGTTTCCACACCAGCCAGCCGATCACCGGAATAATGGCAAAGAGCGAGCGATAGAACACCAGCTGGCCGGCCGGAATGCCTTCGGCCGCCTTCAGGCAGGTGGCCATGATGACAAAAATGCAGACCGAAGCGATCTTGAGCCCGATGCCGCGCAGCGGACGTGTGCCACCGGCGTGAGCGGAAGGGGCACTGGCGGCTTTCGGAACGGTCACGAAACTCTCGTGCTGCCAGGGCAGCGTTGGGCCGGCCTTTTAGCCGGCGGTCTGCTCTAGCTTTTCCTTGGCGATACGCGCGGTAGCGAAAGCCTTGTGCTCGGGGCCCACAGCGCTACCGGTCTTGATGACCTTGGCGTCGGCGTCGTGAATCTCCCAGTGCCAGTTTGCATTGGGGCCGCTGCCGCCCTTGAGGCGCAGCTTGATGGCGAGGGGTGCGGTGAATTGGGTCATGGCCGTCTTATGCAGCAGGTGGCGGCGAGGGGGAAGAGGGTTTTTGGCGATTTGGCCTCTACACGTCGCTGCGCCTGTATTCGATGCGATCGCCCCAAAAGGCCAGATAGTCGCGGATCGGTTCGACCAGCGGGCAAGGGTCGGGATAATACCAGGCTTGGTCCGGCCCGGTCGCGGTCAGTGTCTTGAGCGTATAATAGGACGCTTCCCCCTTATAGGGGCACACCGTCTTGGTTTCCGAGGCTTCCAGAATCCCCGGCTGCACATCCTCGCGCGGCAGATAGATCCGCAGCGGCGCACCCGGCTCGTCCAGTTCAAGCGCATTGAGCGAACTGGCAATCTCGGCGCCGTCATAAATGACATGCACCCGGCCCTGTGCCGGTCTGATCTTGATATCCTTGTCGAGGCATTGGCTTGCCATGAGGCGTCTCCTGTTACCCTATCCCAACGCAGCAATTTGGCCTGGGTTGCGATAGAAGCACCACCCCGGCCTACTGCCGGGTGATCGAGACGTTGGTGAATTGCACACCCTCGTCACCACGGATTTCCAGCGTCACATTGCGCGCCCCGACATTCCAGCCAGCAGTGGTGTCGAAGGCGAAGGGCGCGGAGCCCTGGGCCGAGCCCAGCAGCGCGCCATCAAACCACAGCTCCACATTGCCCGAGCCGCTCAACTCCCCCTCGACATGGGTAATGGCGGTACGTGGCAGTTCCAGCAGCGAAACACTCCGGCCCGAAACCCCGGGCACTGGCCCCTCGAAATGGAAATTGGTCGCCGCCAGGATTTGCAGGTCGGGAATTTCCACCAGTCCATTGCGGTGGATATCGACCTTCTCGGCCAGTGTCACGCTGTCGAACAATGGCGACAGATACGCAATCGCCGCCTGCGGATCACTGGTGCGGGTGACGAAATAGCCGCTCCGCCCGGCCAGGTCCGCCAGGTCCACATTGAAGGCGATATTGCGCGGATCCTCGCCAATGCAGGGCAGCGGCACGCGGCCGGCGGTCTGCGCGTCCAGATACCCGCAATCGATCCAGTTGAGGCTGCCCACAAACGTAGCGGGATTGGCAAAGGCACCGAGCCGGTCGAGCGCTTCGCCCACCTCGGTCCAGGCCATTTGCGGCACGGTGGGGTCCTCCCATTGGCCCGGAAATGCCTGCCGCGCCCAGCCCGTCGCCGCATGGCTCAGCAGCGCCCCGATCAGCAGCACGGTAACAGCCACGGTCGCGCCCAGCCACGAGCGGATCAGCCATGCGTGGCGGCGCGCGATGACGGCGGTGGCGGCTGCGAGGATGATGAACAGCGACATATAGCCTGGCGCCTGCCAGTGAAAATGGAACTGGGTATCCGACCACAGGGCGACGAGCGTGAAGAAGATCACCGGCGGCACACCGATATAGGCCAGCAGCGCGGCAGCGCCCGGTACACTGCCTTCCGGATATTGCGCACGTGGTCCGGCAAAAATGGCGCGCAGCCCAACCCAGATAGCCGGCAGCGCCAGCCATGGCACGATATACAGCAATTGCCCCACGATCATGCGGATCAGCCGCGCCCAGTCCCAGCCTTCCTCGGCCAGCGCCCGCCCGCCCTGGAAGGCGAAGGACACCCAGTGGTTCTGTGCATTCCAGATCGGCACCGGCAGGAAGATGACCAGCGCCAGGAGCGCTGCGGCATAGGGCGCCGGATGGGCAAACCAGCGGCGCGCATTGGCGTTGGCCAGCATGAAAATAGCCGCGCCCAGCCCGATAAAGGCGCCATGATATTTCGACAGCAGCGTCAGCCCCAGCCATAGCCCGGCCAGCAGCCAACTGCGCCAGGGCCGCTCTCCACCTTGCCCGCAGAAAATATCGACCAGCACCAGACACGTGGCCGCCCAGAACAGCATCATCGGCGCATCTGGTTGCAGCCAGCTGCCCACCGAGAGCGAAAAGATCGCCGAGGCATTCAGGATCAGCACGGCATAAAAGCCTGCCCAGCCCGAATGCACCCGCTCGCCCAGCCGGTACACCAGCCACGAGGTCACCACGAACATCAGCACAAACGGCAGCCGCAGCACCCACACCGCTTCCGAGCCGGTCAGTTGCATGGTCGCCCAGATGATCCACAGCGACAGCGGCGGTTGGTCGAAATAGCTCAGATGCAGCTCGCGGGCGCTGCTGACATAATAGGCCTCCCCCGTGCCCAGCCCGATGGTCGTCGCCCCCCACAGCCGCAGCACCAGCGCAACGCCGATTAGAACAAGCGCCCAAACCGCTGGATTGGCGGACGAGCGGGGAGAAACATCGGTGCTGGCCATGACGCGTCCAAATACCTGGGAAAATCGGCCCTTGTGGTATAGCGGCGATGGCTAGGCGGCAATGGTTTGATTTTAGGGTGGCAGAGCTGACGGCCACATTTCACACGCCCACGGTGTCACCCCGGCCTGCGCCGGGGTGACTTCGAGTTTTGGGATGGCTGTCGTGATAAATTCACTGTCGCGGACTAGGCAAAGTTTGCTTTCGGCCGGGTGCGTTTGTCTTGACTCCGCAAAGCCCCCCTCCTATATCCACGGCACCCTGTTAGCACTCTCCGATATCGAGTGCTAACAGGTCCGATATTGCATTGAAATTGATGCCATAGGAGCAATCATGAGCTTCCGTCCTCTGCACGACCGCGTGGTCGTCCGTCGCCTCGACAGCGAAGAAAAGACTAAAGGCGGGATCATCATCCCCGACACCGCCAAGGAAAAGCCCTCCGAGGGCGTGATCGTCTCCGTAGGCCCCGGCGCCCGTGACGACGCTGGCAAGACCGTGGCGCTCGACGTCAAGGCCGGCGACCGCGTGCTGTTCGGCAAGTGGAGCGGCACCGAGGTCAAGGTCGACGGCGAAGACCTGCTGATCATGAAAGAATCCGACATCATGGGCATCATCGAAGGCTAATCCCTTCTGTTGCCCATTCTTTTTGTCCGAATTTAAGGAGCGCCTCACATGGCCGCTAAAGAAGTCAAATTCTCGACCGATGCCCGCGACAAGATGCTGCGCGGCGTCAACATCCTGGCAAATGCCGTCAAGGTAACGCTCGGCCCCAAGGGTCGTAACGTCGTTATCGAAAAGTCCTTCGGCGCCCCGCGCATCACCAAGGACGGCGTGACCGTCGCCAAGGAAATCGAACTGGAAGACAAGTTCGAAAACCTGGGCGCCCAGCTGCTGCGTTCGGTCGCTTCCAAGACCAATGACATTGCCGGCGACGGCACCACCACCGCGACCGTTCTGGGTCAGGCCATCGTTGTCGAAGGCGTCAAGGCTGTTGCCGCCGGCTTCAACCCGATGGACCTCAAGCGCGGTATCGATCTGGCTGTTGACGAAGTCGTGGCTTCGCTCAAGGCTGCTTCCTCCAAGATCAAGTCGTCTTCGGAAGTCGCTCAGGTCGGCACCATCTCGGCTAACGGCGAATCCGCCATCGGCGACATGATTGCCGAAGCCATGCAAAAGGTCGGCAACGAGGGTGTGATCACCGTCGAGGAAGCCAAGACCGCCGAGACCGAGCTCGATGTCGTTGAAGGCATGCAGTTCGACCGCGGCTACCTCAGCCCCTACTTCGTGACCAATGCCGAGAAGATGACCGCGGTTCTCGAAGATCCCGTGATCCTTCTGCACGAGAAGAAGCTGAGCAATCTCCAGGCCATCCTGCCGATCCTCGAATCGGTTGTGCAGAGCCAGCGCCCGCTGCTGATCATTGCCGAAGACATTGAAGGTGAGGCTCTTGCGACCCTCGTCGTCAACCGTCTGCGTGGCGGCCTCAAGGTTGCTGCCGTCAAGGCTCCGGGTTTCGGCGATCGCCGCAAGGCCATGCTGGAAGACATTGCCATCCTGACCGGTGGCCAGGTGATTTCCGAAGATCTCGGCATCAAGCTCGAGAACGTGACCATCGACATGCTGGGCACTGCCAAGCGCGTTGAAATCACCAAGGAAAACACCACCATCGTCGATGGTGCCGGCACCAAGGAAGACATCCAGGGTCGCGTTGGCCAGATCAAGGCGCAGATCGAAGAAACCACTTCGGACTACGACAAGGAAAAGCTGCAGGAACGCCTGGCCAAGCTCGCCGGTGGCGTTGCAGTGATCAAGGTTGGCGGCTCGACGGAAGTCGAAGTCAAGGAGCGCAAGGACCGCGTCGACGATGCGCTGAACGCCACCCGCGCTGCCGTTGAAGAAGGCATTGTTGCTGGTGGTGGCGTTGCGCTGCTGCGTGCTTCGAACGCCATGACCGTCAAGGGCGCCAATGCCGATCAGGCTGCTGGTATCGCCATCGTCAAGCGCGCTCTGCAGGAGCCCGTGCGCACGATCGCCAACAATGCCGGTGCCGAAGGCTCCGTCGTCGTCGGCAAGATCCTCGAGAATGCCTCGCTGACCTTCGGCTACAATGCCGCGACCGGCGAATATGGTGATCTCGTTGCCCTCGGCGTTATCGATCCGGTCAAGGTGGTTCGCACCGCGCTCCAGGACGCAGCTTCGGTTGCGTCGCTCCTGATCACCACCGAAGCGCTCATCGTTGAAGCCCCCAAGGACGCAGCACCGGCAATGCCGGGTGGCGGCGGCGGCATGGGCGGCATGGGTGGCATGGATTTCTAATCCAGCCTCATCCCGAGCTACGAAGTCTCGTTACTTCCCAGTCACGGACTTTGCAGGAGGCGCGGTGGAAACACCGCGCCTTTTTCGTTGTCGGCAATGCCGCCCGATGGCAAAACGGAGAAAAGGGAGCCGATCATGACACGACCACCCATGCGCCGCGGCGGCAGCGCCCTCGATCAGGCCGAAGCCGCCTTCAAGGCGGTAACCAGCAAGCCGGCCAAAGCCGCGCCCGCGCCAAAGACGATAACCCCGCCCAGCGGCAAGGAACTGGTCTCGCTGCGCCTCGACCGCGATGTGCTGGAGCATTTCCAGGAAGACGGTCCCGGCTGGCAAGACCGCATCAACGCCGCCCTGCGGGCGAGCGCTGGGCTGGAATAGCGTTTGGCGCTAAGCCGCGCCGGCCACGCCCATTTCCGCCCAGCCTTGCCGCTTGCGATAGATGGTCGATGGGCTGATTTCCAGCGCCGCTGCTGCCAGCGAGACATTGCCGCCAAAGCTGGCAATCGCGTCTTCGATAATGCGCTGTTCCTGCTGCCACATCGGCAGGATCGCCGGCCGCCGCCCTACCAAGGGTGTCGATACGGCCATCGTGCCGCGCGATTCCACATCGGCCGCTGACAGCATCGCGGCGGTGATTTCCCCGCCGTCGAACATCACCACCAGTCGCCGCACCAGGTTCTGCAATTGCCGCACATTGCCCGGCCAGTTCGCCGCCGCCAGCACCGCACCGGCCTCGCTCGTAAAGCCCGAAAAGCCCTTGTGCTCTTCCCGCCCGTAATGCTCGAGGAAATGCCGCGCCAGCACCATGATATCGGTCGGCCGCTGCCGCAGTGGCGGCAGATGAATAGGCAGCACATGCAGCCGGTAGAACAGGTCCTCGCGGAACTTTTTCTCCGAAATCAGCTGCATCGGGTTGCGATTGGTGGCGCAGATCACCCGCACATCCACCCGCCGCACGCCCGATTCGCCGACCCGGCTCAAGGTCCCGGTTTGCAGGAATCGCAGCAGCTTGGATTGCAACGACAGGTCCATTTCCCCGATTTCATCGAGAAACAGCGTGCCGCCATCGGCCAGTTCGGCCGCGCCCTTGCGGTCCTCATGCGCGCCGGTAAAGGCGCCCCGCGCCACGCCGAACAATTCGCTTTCCATCAGATCGCGCGGAATGGCCGCGCAATTGATCGCCACCATGCGTTTGCCGGCCCGCGGCCCTTCGGCGTGCAGCGCCTCGGCGCACACATCCTTGCCCGTGCCGCTTTCGCCAGTGATGAAGACCGGGGCTGACGATGTGGCGATCCGCCCGATCTGCTCATAAACGAACTGCATGGCGCTCGAGGCGCCGATAAATCCGGCATAATCGGCCATTCGCCCGCCACTATTGGCCTCAAGGCTGAGCGCGCGGCCCTTGCCATGCCGCTCGGCCAATTCGCCGATCTTGGCGGCCAGCGCCGGCCCGGTCACGGGCTTGGCCATGTAATCATGCGCCCCGGCACGCATCGCGCCCACCGCCGCCGAAACAGATGCCCCGTCCGATAGCGCCAGCATTAGCGCGCCATTGGCCAGCCGCGTCATCCGCGCCACGGCCTCATCGCTCCGCTCATCCAGGTCGCCCAGGCTCGACAGATCTGCCAATACAATATCGAAACGTCCCTCACGCAGGGCCTCGGCCGCCTGCCGTCCGGATGCGGCCAGGGTGATTCGCGGTGCCGTGACCAGGTTCTGCGCCAGGCCTTCGGCGGTGAGCTGCGCGGCGGCCGCGTCGCGCTCGACCAGCAGCAAACGGCCCTGCGACATGCTGTCGCTTCGAGTGTGCATCGCCATACGGCCGGTCCTTTAAACGTCAAATCCGCCCGGCTTCTGCGCGCCGGCATGGCGCCCATCTCCGGTGTTGCCCCGATTGTTGGTCAACAGGGTAAATAAACCGTATTCGAGCATGTCGTTTCGGTGCTTGATCGCCGCACGCACACACGGTTAAGTCGCCGCCATGGAAGACCAATCTCCCATCGATATGTTCGAGCCCATCAGCCGCGGCGTTGCCCAGGCCGGGGTGCGCATCGCCAATGAACGGGCGGTGCTGACGCTGGTCGCCATTTTCCCCGGTCTGTCCAATGCCGATCTGGCCCGGCGCACCGGGCTCGGGCCCCAAACTACCTCCCGCATTGTCTCCGATCTCGAAGCCCGCTCCATGGTGATGCGCGGCGAGGTGCTGCGCGGCCGCCGCGGCCAGCCGGCCACCCCCATTTTTCTCAATCCGCGCGGCGCCTATTGCATTGGCGTGGAAATCGGCTGGCACCACCGCGAAGTCCTGCTCTACGATCTGGCCGGGCGCACTCTCGCCACCCTGCGGTCCAGCTACGAATATCCCGACGCAACCACGATTTTCGCCGATATCGCGGCTGATATACAAATCATGCGCGACGCCATGGCCCCCCAGGACCATGACCGGCTGGTCGGCATCGGCCTTGCCACGCCCACCTTCATCCACGGCAGTATCGTCCGCATCGGCGGTCCCCCCGAACAGGTCGAGCTCTGGCGCAGCACCGATGCGGCCGCCCGCCTGGCCTCGGCCACTGGCCTGCCCACCAATTGGTTCAACGATGGCAGCGCCGCCTGCTGGGCCGAAATTCTGGCCCAGCCGCTGCCGCGCCCCACCACCTTTGCCTATTTCCAGGTCGGCACCTTTGTCGGTGCCGGCATCGTCATGAATGGCGCATTGTGGGAGGACCCTTCCGGCAATGCCGCCGATCTGGGCAGTGTCATCGTCGCCGGCCCCGACGGTGCCCCCACCTATGCCCATATGGTGGCCTCGCTCTATGCGCTGGATCGGCGCCTGATCGAGGCCGGAATGCGCCGCCCGCCCGGCTTCCCGCAGGATTGGGATTGGGCTGCGCTCGAGCCCGTCGCCTCCGCCTGGATCGATGAGGCCGGCCGGGCCCTGGCCACCGCCGTGCTCAGCACCCGCGCCATGATCGATATCGAAAAGGCCGTGATCGACGGGGTCATTCCCCGCGCCATCCTGACCCGCCTGCTCGAGCGGACCACGCATTATCTGTCCCAGATTCCCAATCTGGTGCGTCCGCGCCCGCGTGTCGAGCCGGGCGTCCAGGCCAGTTCTGCCGCCGCCACCGGCGCCGCCCAGCTCCACCTCTACCGCCGCTATTTCTCCCGCAGCTGGCATCTGCTGGTTACCTGACGCGTCGGCCCTGGTCGCGGAGAGATCCCTCCCCCTATCAGGGGGAGGTTAGGAGGGGGTATCCCCTGCAAAACCTAGCTATGCCGCTTTTGCCCGGGGGAGGGCGATGCTAGAAGGGGAAGCCGAATCCCGGCGCGTGGAAAGGGTTCAGGTCCGCCCGTGCAGGCACTGGTTTACACATTCATCGGGTTTGCAGCGGCCGGCATTGGCGCCATCGCCTATTTCGGCCTGACGTTCACCCCGGCCGAAGCAATTCTCGCCGCGGTGGTCTTTGGCTGCGTCTGCGTGGTCCTGCTCGAACGCAGCCTGCGCCAGCGTGCCGAACGCCGGCTCGAAAAAGCCATTGAAGATCTCTCGCGCCTCCTCGCCACCGACGCCCAGGCCGGCGCCGTGCTGGGCCAGCGCATCAATGCGCTGACAGATCTGGATGCCGGGGGGCGCCTTGAAGGCGTCGAGGCCGATATTTCCGTTCTGGGCACCGTCATCCGCCAGGTCGCCGAGGCCGTCGCTGAAATCGAGGAACGCGCCGCCCGCCCCGGTCCCGGCCGCCGCCACATCGGCCC
>NZ_JNNO01000012.1 GCF_000735585.1 Devosia sp. LC5 | reverse complement strand
CCAGATAGGCGATGACCGGGCTGCCCAACCCGCCGGCGCCCACGACCAGCACGCGGGCGCGTTGCAGCGCCTGCTGGCCGCCCCCGCCCATGCCCTTGAGCACCAGATGGCGGGCATAGCGGCGGCTCTCCTCGGGCGAAAACACCATGCTAGTCGCCCAGCGGCACGGCAATGAAGCGCCGGTCGGGCCCCTCAAAGCCGCCGGGATAGACGGCGATAATGGCCACGGCCTTGTCGATCTGTTGCGCCCAGAAGGGCTGCAGCACCGCATAGAGGCGGTATTCCTGCGCACAGCCGCGCGATTCGGGAATGCTGGTCTCGTCATGCACCAGCCGCGTGTTCTCACCCTCACTCAACGTCAGCTGAAAACCCATGGGCGGCATGCTGAACCAATCGGCACAGGGGAGCGGGGAGGTGACGATGTGGCTGGCCAGGCTGAGGCTATAGTCGCCGCGCGGTTCGTCCCGGCCATAGCCGGGCAGGCCGAAGCTCAACTCGCCAGGATTGGTGCCCAGCGCGCCATCGCCATTGAGCGCCAGCACTTCGAGAGCCCCGTCGATCCCCAGGCGATCCAGCACCGGCCTGGCCTGGCGCTGCGCCCGCCGCCTGACTTCGGCGAGGGTAATGGTCTCGTCGTCCACGCGGATGCGGATCGGGGTGCCCTTGGCCCAGGCGTCGCGCGCCATGTCGATGACGTAGAGATTGGCATAGGCAAAGCCCGAGCCATCCTGAATGCCGAATTCCTCGAAGGCGAAATAATCGCCATCCTCGGAAAAGCCGATGAAGTCGATCCCCGCCCGATCCCCGGCCCAGGCGGGCAGCATCAGTACCAAAAATGCGAAAAAACTAGCGGCCAGTCGAGCCGTGGCCGCCTTGGCCGCGTTCCGTATCATCCAGTGCCTCCATCTCGATCAATACTACGCTACTGACCGGCGCCACCACCATCTGGGCAATGCGTTCACCCCGGCGGACGATAAAGGGCGCCGCGCCATGGTTGATCAACAGAACTTTGACCTCGCCACGATAATCGGCGTCCACCGTGCCGGGCGAATTGAGCACGGTAATACCATGCCTGGCCGCCAGGCCCGAGCGGGGCCGGACCTGCGCCTCATAGCCCTCGGGCAGCGCGATGGCGAAGCCGGTGGGGATCATGGCATAGGCGCCCGGCGCGATCTCGATACTCTCATCGGGCGCCAAAGCGGCCGCCAGATCAAGCCCGGCGGCGCCCGATGTCTGCTGGCGCGGCAGGGGCAGGCCCTCGCCATGGGGCAACCAGCGCAGACCAATCCGCACACTCATGGCGCGCGCACCACGGCATAGATTTCGTCGGGCAAGACGGCGGTGCCGTCGATCAGGTCGAGAATGGGAATGACCATTTCGGCGGATGAACCATCGGGGGAGCGTTTCATATTCGTCTGGGTGACGGAAAGGCCGGAGAAGCGCAGGGTGATGGTGCGCTTGGCAAAGAAGGCTTCGAGCATCTGCCTGGTTTCGGCATCCAGTTCCTCGCCCATATCCACTTCGGTCTTCATTTGCCTGGTGGAAACCGAGATGCGCACCAGCCCGCGCCCGGCGCTGCGGAAATGCACCGGCGCCTCGACCTCGCCCAGATCCAGGCTAGCAAAGCGGCCTTCCTGGTCGACGAGGCACGTGGCGCTGCCATCCTGGTTTTCGGTGAGCTTGCCGCTGGTGCAGAAACGGTCATCGTCCTTGCTGCCGGCGGGGCCCGAATTCATCTTGAGCATGGCATAGAAATCGGCCGCCATGACCTGGGTGAGGCTGGCCCGGGCCGTGGTCGGACTGGTCAGCGCGATATCCACCTTGGCGTCGATACAGCCGGTGAGTATCAGGCCCAGCCCGACCATGGCGGCGAGCCTGGAAAGCAGTTTGGCGGCCATGATCGTCCTCTTGAAACGTGCCGGCAATCTAGGGACCGCTATCGGGGAGGGCAAGTCAGGAGGTCGAGAGCAGCACGCGCACCGTGGCCACGGCAAAGAAAATGGTGCCGGCCGCCGCAACCAGCAACAGGGCCACGCGCATCAGCCGGTCTGGCGGGCGCTTATTGGCGTGGTAATCGGCAAGCGCCAGTTCGGCCTGCCCCAGGATGACCGGCACCCGCTGCGCCGCCTCGGCAAAGACGCTCAGATGATCCCTGATATCCTGCACCCGGCCGAGCGGGCCTTCCTCCTTGCGCAGCCAATCGCCCACCACGGGCTCGGCCACGGTCCAGATATCGAGGCCCGGATCGAGCGCGCGGGCGACACCTTCCACCAGCACCATGGATTTCTGCAGCAGCACCAGTTCGGGCCGGGTCTGCATGTTGAACAGATCGGTGATGACAAAGAGCTGGCCCAGCACCCGCGCCATGGAAATATCCTGCGCGGTGCGGCCATGCAGCGGCTCGCCGATGGAGCGGATGGCCAGGGCAAAATCGTCGACCGACTGGTCCTTGGGCACATAGCCGATATCGAAATGGCGTTCGGCCACGAGGCGATAATTGCGGGTGATGAAGCCATAAAGGATATCGGCGAGGAACCGGCGCTCCCGGCGATTGATGCGGCCCATAATGCCGAAATCCACCGCGATCACGTCGCCCGTCCGCGGATCGGCAAACAGGTTCCCCGGATGCATGTCGGCATGGAAGAAGCCGTCGCGAATGGCATGGCGCAAAAAGCTCTGCAGCACCTTGGCCGCCAAAGCCTTGCGGTCCACCCCGGCCGCCTCGAGCGCTGCATGATCGCGGATCGGGATGCCATCGACCCAGGAAGTGGTCAGCACATTCTGCGCCACATGGTCCCAAGAGACACTGGGGATCACAAAGCCGGTGTCATCCTTGATATTCTCGGCCATTTCGGAAATGGCGGCGGCTTCGAGCCGCAGGTCGAGTTCGAGCCGGGCCGAGCGGTCCAGCGTTTCCACCACCTGGGTGGGCTTGAGGCGCTTGGTCGAGCGCACGAAGCGTTCCGCCAAAGCGGCACCCGCATAATAGCTTTCGATATCGGCCATGAAGCGCTGGGCCACGCCGGGCCGCAGGATCTTGACTGCAACGGTCCTGGGCAGACCATTGGCCGGCACGAGGCGGGCTTTGTGGACCTGCGCGATGGAGGCCGCCGCAATGGGCGGGCTCAATTCGGTCAACTCCGCCGCCTTGCTTTCCAGCGCCTCGCTGAGGATGGCCGGCACGAGCGCGGCATCGAACGGGTCCATCTTGTCCTGCAGGCCCGCCAGGTCATTGGCGATTTGCGGCCCCACCACATCGGGACGGGTGGCCAGCGTCTGGCCGAATTTGACATAGGTCGGCCCCAAGCGGTTGAGCGCCTTGTTCAGCCGTTCGACATGGCCGGTCTTGCGCACGCTGGGCCGCTCGATCAGCCGCCCCAGAAAGATGCCCAGCTTGAGCGGGCCGGGCAGGTCCCTGGCCGAGACGATCGAGAGCGCCCCCTCGCGCGCCAGCACATAGCCGGCCCGGGCGAGCCGGTAATAGGCGGAGATCAGCATGCGGTTTTCGCCCATACAATCACAGTGTCATTCCCGCGAAAGCGGGAACCTCCGTTTACCGGGCTCTCCAAGCAAACAGAGGTCCCCGCTTTCGCGGGGATGACATTGTGGGGGTGAGGGGCTTGGGTGGGAACGGCCGAGGCGCGTTGCAGCATCGAGCTCAAATCTTCCACCCCGAAAACAGCGCCGCGATATTGCCGGTATAGGGCGTGTGTTTCACCCGCTTGAACCCGGCCTCGGCCAGCATGCCCGAGAACATTGGCGGGCTGGGGAATTTGCGGATCGATTCGACCAGATATTGATAGGGCTGCCCGTCCCCGGTGACCATGCGGCCCATGGGTGGGATCACCCGGTCGGAAAAGGCATTGTAGAGGCTATCGAGCCCGGGCACGTCGACCTGGGAAAATTCGAGCACCAGGATGCGCCCGCCGCGCTTGAGCACGCGATGGGCTTCGCCCAAAGCCTGCTGGATACGCGGGACGTTGCGAATGCCGAAAGCGATCGTATAGGCGTCAAAGCTGCTGTCGGGGAATGGCAGCTCTTCGGCATTGGCCTCGACGAAACTGGCCTGGGCCGGAAAGCGCCAGGACTTGGCGCGTTCGGCGCCGACCCGCAGCATGTCCGCATTGATGTCGGCGACCACGACCTGGGCATAGCCCACCGAGGCATTGATGATGCGCTCGGCCACGTCCCCCGTGCCGCCGGCCATGTCGAGCACCCGATAGGGGCGCGAACCGGTCTTGGGCGGGGCGAGATCGGCCACCATGGCATCCTTCCAGATGCGGTGAATGCCCCCGCTCATCAGATCGTTCATCAGATCGTAGCGGTCGGCCACGTCGTGAAAGACCTTGTTGACCAGGCCCTGCTTGTCTTCGAGCGCCACAGTCTGTTCGCCGAAATGGGTGGTTTCACGCGCCTCGGTCATGGCATTGCTCGCTTCTCTTTTGCGTTTCGCGCGCACCATATAGAAGCGTCTGGTGCTTTGCCAATTGCGCAAAGCGGCACATGGGACATGAGGTTGAGATGCCCGAACTGCCCGAGGTCGAAACCGTAAGGCGTGGTCTTGAGCCCTGGATCGAGGGCGCCACTATCGAGAAGGTCACGCTCAACCGCGCCAATCTGCGCTTCCCCTTCCCCAAGGATTTGCAATCGGCGCTCGAGGGGCAAGAAATAGTCTCGGTGGGCCGCCGCGCCAAATATCTGCTGATCGGGCTGTCCAATGGCAAGACCCTGCTCAGCCATCTGGGCATGACCGGCAGCTATCGCTTTGCCGAACACGGCATCGACAAGCCGCCGCGCTATTATGAGGTCGAGCCGGTGCCCAGGCACGATCATATGGTCTGGGACATTTCCCATCCCAAGCATGGCAAGAGCCACCTCATCTATGCCGATCCGCGCCGTTTCGGCTTTGTCGATCTTTATGATCATGTCGAGGACAGCCCCTATCTCAAGGGTCTTGGCCCCGAGCCCCTGGGCAATGATTTCAACGCCGAGGAAATGGCCGAAAAATTCAAGGGCAAGAAGACCCCGATCAAGGCGGCTTTGCTCGACCAGCGCGTGGTGGCGGGCCTGGGCAATATCTATGTCGCCGAAGCCCTGCATCGCGCCCATATCCTGCCCACGGTTCTCGCCGGCACCCTGGTCACCGCCGGGGGCCAGCCCAAACCGGTGCTCGAAGACCTCGCCCATGCCGTGCGGCAGGTGTTGATCGAAGCCATCGAAGTGGGCGGCTCCACGCTGCGCGATTTCCGCAATGCCGAGGGCGGCTCGGGCTATTTCCAGCACCGCTTTGCCGTCTATGACCGGGAAGGGGAGCCCTGCCCCACGCCAATGTGTACGGGCACGATCGAACGCATCGTCCAATCGGGGCGCTCGACGTTCTTTTGTCGGGTGTGCCAGAAGAAGGCGTGAACGGGTTTGATCTGCCAGTCGAGCCTTGCTGGGACACCAATCTCCTCGTCGTCGTCATCACCCGGCTCGTCCGGGTGATCCATCGTCCCGCATATGCTGAGGCATGGATTGCCCGGACAAGCCGGGCAATGACGATGGAACTGAGAGGGCGGGGGGCTACCCGCTGGCAACAGTGATCTCATCACCTCCATGGCAGCCATGCGTCCCCTGAATCCAGTTGACGCTTCCCCCCCTTTCCCCTATAGACCGCCCCACTTGGCGGCTTGACGTAAGGCCGCCGCTTTCATTTCATCCCGGACGGTGCGCTGCCAAGGCGCCTTCGGCCGGTTGGACGCCAAGAGGACCGTTATGGCCAATACGCCGTCAGCCAAAAAGGCTACCCGCAAGATCGAAGCCCGCACCGCGGTCAACAAGTCGCGCCGCTCGCGCGTCCGCACCTTCATCCGCAAGGTTGAAGAAGCCATCGTGGCCGGCGATCATGCCGTGGCCTTTGCCGCCCTCAAGGCTGCCGAGCCCGAAATCACCCGCGCCGCCACCAAGGGCATCGTTCATGCCAATCTGGCGGCCCGCAAGGTCAGCCGCCTCAATAGCCGCGTCAAGGCTCTCGCCTGACCCGGCCAGACCCTGCGCAGCATGGCTGCGACAGGATGCCAATGGGCTCCCTCGGGGGCCCATTTTCTTTGCCCTTTCCAGCACACGGAATCGCGGCAAGGATTTTCCGCCTTGACGGTTTGATGTCATCCAGATGACGCGATTGCGACATCCCGGTGTTTTCACCCATCCTTGCAAAATAGTCAGTACGCGCAAGGATTTGTGAGCCCATTTGGGGTTTTTGCAATTGTCACGAAACCGTTGGAACCACTCCAAACTGTGGTTTGGGGAAATATAATTTTGGTTGGGGCGCTCGGCTTGTGACAAGAATCTGCATGGAGTCACAGAGCCTTGCCGGAGCCATGTTTTCCTCAGGCCGGGTGGCGGAAAAGACATAGTCAGAGTCAAGCCCTCATTTTCGGAAAAGGGGCATTGCCCCCCTAAAATCGAGCCACTACTATGGCCTGGTCAGCTCGAAAACGGGGGCCATCAAGGACCTTCTCACCGAGCGGATGGGGTCATATTTCGGGGCGTTGTTTTGGGCGCGTTTCGGCAGCAATGCCGGGGCGGTTTTTCCGGTAATCCCGGGCAAATTGGGTTCAGTAGAGCGCCGGCCGTTTCGGTCCGGCTTCACGTCAAAGAGTAATGCAGGCTAACGGTGGCGTTCCCACCGGGCTGGTGTATTGCGTCCGTGTCATCGGGCGCCCCGGCGAAGCTATGGCCAATTGGACGGGCAAGTCCAGGCGGCGTGGCGAGAACGAAGAACCAAGGGGCCGGCGTTTTCGCTATCCGGCTTGGACAGTCACTTGGCCGGGCTTTGCGGACCGGCCGAAGCAACAGCAAATGGGGCACTCACGATGATGATGCAGACCGCCGGAAAGGACGATTGGGGAAATCCCCAGCCATCCTCCACCACTCCGACACTTAAAGGCGAAATGTCTGTCATGATCACCTCCGGTTCCGAAGCGCAGCGCGACCTCTTCAACCGGGTGCGCGCCCGCCTCAAGGCCGCCGTGGGCGAAGATGTGTTTACCTCCTGGTTCGCCCGGCTCGAGCTGGAAGAAATCGTCGACGATCTGGTGCATCTGTCGGCGCCCACGCGGTTCCTGTGCTCGTGGGTCCAATCCAATTACGCCGACCGCATCATTGAATCCTTCCGCCAGGACGTCGACAGCGTCACGCGCCTGCAGGTCACCCTGCGCGTCAATGGCCAGGCCACCAAGAAACTGGCCCCCGCCGCCGAAATCGCCCCGAGCGGCGATGCGGGTGCGCCTGCAAGTGTGGCTGCTGCCCCCCAGGCGCCCGCCACGCCGCGGCTGGTGCGCGACAATAGTGCAAGCAAGGGCGATGCCCTGGCCGGCAGCGCCATCGACCAGCGCATGACGTTCGAGACTTTCGTGCCCGGCGCGGCCAATGAAATGGCCTTTGGCGTCGCCAAGCAGATCGCCCATGCCGCCGCCAACAATTCGGTGACCTTCAATCCGGTCTATATTCATTCGACGGTCGGGCTGGGCAAATCCCACCTGCTCAACGCCATCGCCCATGCGGTGCAATCGGCCGATGCATCCAAGAACATCGTCTATCTGACCGCCGACCATTTCATGTACCATTTCATCACCGCCGTGCAGCGCCAGTCCGCGCTCGGCTTCAAGGAATGGCTGCGCCGGGTCGATCTGCTGCTGATCGATGACATGCAATTCCTGCAGGGCAAGTCCGCCACCGAATTCGGCCATACGCTGGGAACGCTGCTGACCGGCGCCAAGCAGGTCGTGGTGGCCGGCGACGCGCCCCCCCGGGATCTCGAAATGATCGACGAGCGCATTCGCTCGCGCCTGTCGGGTGGGCTGGTCGTGCCGATCACCGGCTTTGACATGGAATTGCGCCGCGCCATCGTGCAGCGCCGCGCCGACCAGGCCAGCGCCCGCTACGGCATGCATTTCCCCACCCCGGTGATCGATTATGTCTCGCGCGCCGTGGTCAGCCATGGCCGCGACCTCGATGGCGCCGTCAATCGCCTCGTCGCTGCCAATCAGCTGACCGGCGAATTGATCACCGTGCCCCTGGCCGAAAAGACCCTGGCCGACCTGATCCGCGCCCGCGACGCCAAGCGCGTCCGCATCGAGGACATTCTCCGGATAGTCTCGCGCCATTACAAAGTGCCGCGCAACGAATTGCTCTCGGCCCGCCGCAGCCGCGACGTGGTGCGCCCGCGCCAGATCGCCATGTTCCTCGCCAAGGCCTTGACCTCCCGCTCGCTCCCCGAAATCGGCCGCCGCTTCGGCGGGCGCGATCACACCACGGTGCTGCATTCGGTGCGCAAGGTGGAATCGATGATGAAGGACGATATCGAGCTCTGCCAGGAGATCGAATTGCTGAAACGCATGCTGGAAGAATAGGTTTTTGGCCCTTTTGCTGCGGTGGTGCTCAGCGCCATTCTGCCCGCCGCCGTCATCACCCGGCTTGTCCGGGTGATCCATGCGAGGGCTTACACTGAAGCTTCGCCCCACCCACGGTGTCATTCCCGCGAAAGCGGGAACCTCCGTTGGCGATGCTGGTCAGGAAACAGGGGTTCCCGCTTTCGCGGGAATGACGCCGGGACGGCGGCGGCCTCAGAGCAGGCCTCATGGTGAGCCCGTCGAATCATGAGGTCATGCCACCGCGAGTGTCCTCGCCGCGTCTCTTTGTGGAATCCCTGCGGCAAACTGCCTGCTGCCCTTGCCTTTGCGATCACAAATTGTAAATGTCCAACCCCGGCTTGCCGGGGTTTTTTGTCGCTCCCAAGGGCGGCCGCGTAGTGCCAAGGATTGATCGTCAATGAAAGTCACGCTCGAACGCAATCATCTGCTCAAGTCGCTGAGCCATGTGCATCGCGTGGTCGAGCGGCGCAACACCTATCCCATCCTCGCCAATGTGCTGTTCAAGGCGGCCGAGGACCGGGTGGAGCTGCGCGCCACCGATCTCGATATCGAAGTGACCGAGGCCGTGCCGGCCATGGTCTCCACTCCCGGCACCACCACGGTTCCCGCCCATACGCTCTACGAAATCGTGCGCAAGCTCAGCGATGGCGCCGAAGTGCGGCTCGAGACCGATGGCGGCGAGAACATGGTTCTCACTTCCGGCCGCTCGCGCTTCAATCTGGCGTGTCTCAGCCCCGACAGTTTCCCGGATCTGAAATCGGGCAGTTTCGGCCATGAATTTTCCATTGCCGCCTCCGCCCTGCGCGAATTGATCGAGCGCACCCAATTCGCGATTTCCAACGAAGAGACGCGCTATTATCTCAACGGCATCTATTTCCATGCCGTGGAAAATTCGGCGACCGGCACCGTGCTGCGCGCCGTCGCCACCGATGGCCACCGCATGGCCCGCGCCGAAATCGAAGCGCCCGAGGGCGCCAAGGGCATGCCTGGCATTATCGTGCCGAAAAAGACCGTGGGCGAAGTGCAGAAACTGCTCGACGGCGCCGAGGGCGAGGTCAAGGTCGAAGTCTCCGACACCAAGATCCGCTTCACGGTCGGCCCGGTCGTGCTGCTCAGTAAGCTCATCGAGGGCACTTTCCCCGATTACGATCGGGTGACCCCCAAGAACAATGACAAGCAGATGAATGTCGACCGGGCGAGCTTTGCCACCGCGGTCGATCGCGTCTCCACCATTGCGTCGGATCGTGGCGGCAAGGCGGTAAAACTCTCGGCCAAGGATGGCCTGCTCGAACTTTCGGTGACCAATCCCGACCACGGCACGGCCAGCGAAGAACTGGCCGTCGAATTCGACACCGATGGCTTCGAGATCGGCTTCAACGCGCGCTATCTGCTTGATATCATCGGGCAGATCCGCAGCGAAAGCGCCATCTTCATGTTTAACGACGCCGGCTCCCCCACGCTGGTCAAGGACGAAGGCGAGACCAAGGCGCTCTATGTCCTGATGCCGATGCGGGTTTGATCGGCAATATCGCTTCGTCATGAAGGCCCCCTCACCCGGCCCTGCGGGCCGACCTCTCCCCCAAAGGGAGAGGTGTCGCTGCGCGACGAGAGCCCTCCTTCACCTCTCCCTGGGGGGAGAGCGGTGAGGGGGCCTTCTATCGGAGCGTGCCGATGACCCGTCACCTCTCCCGCCTCCGCCTTACCGCCTTCCGCAATTACACGGCGGCGGCATTGGACCTCGATGATCGCCATCTGGTCCTCACCGGCCCCAATGGCGCCGGCAAGACCAATCTGCTTGAAGCGGTGAGCCTGCTCTCGCCCGGCCGCGGCCTGCGGCGCGCCAGTTTCGATACTGTGCAAGCGCAAGGCAGCGATATCGGCTGGGCGGTCGCTGCAACCGTCGAGACCGATGATGGCCCCGCCGATATCGGCACCGGCGCCACGCCGGATGGCGGCCGCCGCGTGCGCATCAATGGCGCCAATGCCCGCTCCATCGAGGCGATGAGCGATTATCTGCGCGTGCTCTGGCTCACCCCTTCCATGGATGGGCTGTTTTCCGGCCCCGCCAGCGACCGGCGGCGGTTTTTGGACCGCCTGGTGACGACGCTCATTCCCAGCCATTCTTCATCGGTTGCCGACTATGACAAGGCCATGCGGCAGCGCAATCGCCTGCTCGAAGAGGGTGGCGACGCCCGTTGGCTCTCGGCGGTGGAAGTCCAGCTCGCCGAACTGGGTGCCTCCATCCATCTGGCCCGCACCGATAGCCTCACGCATTTGCAGGCGCTGATCGAACAGAGCCTGGATGATGTGAGCTTCCCCGCCGCCCATCTGGCGCTGACGCCCTTGTTTGAAAACCAGGGCGAACCCACTTCCTCGGCCGCGCTCGAAACCGCTCTGATCGAGACCTGGCAGGCTTCGCGCGCCCTTGATCGCGCCGCCGGACGCACCATATCTGGACCACACCGTGTTGATCTGGAAGTGACCTATGCCCAAAAGGGCATGCCGGCTGCTTTAGGCTCGACCGGCGAGCAAAAGGCCCTGCTGGTCGGGCTGATCCTGGCCCATGCCAGATTGGTCAAGCTGCGCACCGCGATCACTCCATTCCTGCTGCTCGACGAAATCGCCGCCCATCTCGATCCGGACCGCCGCCGGGCCCTGTTTTCCGCCTTGGACGGGCTGGGAACGCAATGCTTCCTCACCGGCACCGACCGGCTGCTGTTCGAAGCGCTGGGCCCGCGGGCGCAGGCGATCACGGTGCGTGATGGACGGCTCTACAAGGATTGAAACCGCCTTGCTGACCCCACCCACCGGCTCTCCCTCGGGCCTGACCCGAGGGCCATTCGCCACTTGTGCCGGGCTGATAAAGGCCCTCGGGTCAGGCCCGAGGGAGAGCCGGTGGGGGTGACGAAGACAGGGATCGCCCGATGGCCGGAATTCCGGCCCTCAAATCCAGCCTTCATCCCCCGCCAAAAGCCCCTAAAAAGGCCATTTTGCTTGGGGATAGCCCCCTGTTCCGTTAGAACTAATTCACTCTGAAATGACCTGATTCGGACCCCATGACCGATAGCCAAATTCCCGTCCCGACCGAATATGATGCCGACAGCATTAAAGTGCTCAAGGGGCTCGATGCCGTGCGCAAGCGCCCCGGCATGTATATCGGGGATACCGATGACGGATCGGGCCTGCATCACATGGTCTATGAGGTGGTCGACAATGCCATCGACGAGGCCCTGGCGGGCCATGCGGACCTGGTGACGGTGACGCTCAATGCCGATGGCTCGGTCACAGTGACCGATAATGGCCGCGGCATTCCCACCGGCATCCACAAGGAAGAGGGCGTTTCGGCGGCCGAGGTCATCATGACCCAGCTGCATGCCGGGGGTAAGTTCGACCAGAATTCCTACAAGGTTTCGGGGGGCCTGCATGGCGTGGGCGTGTCCGTGGTGAACGCGCTTTCGGTCTGGCTCAAGCTCAAGATCCGCAGCGGCGGCCAGATCCACGAGATGAGCTTCACCCATGGCAATGCCGATGGTCCGCTCACGGTTACCGGCACCTATGAAGGGCGCAACGGCACCGAGGTCAGCTTCATGCCCTCGTCCGAAACCTTCACCATGATCGAGTTCGATTTCAAGACGCTCGAACACCGCCTGCGCGAGCTGGCTTTCCTCAATTCGGGCGTGCATATCCTGCTCGCCGATCGCCGCCATCCCGAGCCGGTCGATATCGACCTGTTCTATGAGGGGGGGCTCGAAGCCTTCGTCAATTACCTCGACAAGTCCAAGCAGGCAGTGATCGACAAGCCGATCACCATGATCAGCGAAAAGGACGGCATCACCGTCGAAGTGGCGCTGCAGTGGAATGACAGCTACCACGAAAACGTGCTCTGCTTCACCAACAACATCCCCCAGCGCGATGGCGGCACGCATCTGGCCGGCCTGCGCGGCGCCTTGACGCGCCAGGTGGTCGGCTATGCCGAAAGCTCGGGCATTTCCAAGAAGGAAAAGGTGTCGGTCACCGGCGATGACACGCGCGAGGGACTTACATGCGTGCTGTCTGTAAAAGTTCCCGACCCGAAATTTTCTTCGCAGACCAAGGACAAGCTGGTCTCCTCCGAAGTGCGCCCCGTCGTTGAAAACATCGTCAACGAGAAGCTGGGCCAGTGGTTCGAGGAACATCCCAACGAGGCCAAGGTCATTGTCGGCAAGGTGGCGGAAGCCGCCGCCGCCCGCGAGGCCGCCCGCAAGGCGCGCGAGCTGACCCGCCGCAAGGGCGCGCTCGAAATCTCCTCCCTGCCCGGCAAGCTGGCCGATTGCCAGGAACGCGATCCCGCCAAGTCCGAAATCTTCATCGTCGAGGGTGACTCGGCCGGTGGCTCGGCCAAGCAGGGGCGTGACCGCTCCAACCAGGCCGTGCTGCCGCTGCGCGGCAAGATCCTCAATGTGGAGCGCGCCCGGTTTGACCGCATGATCTCCTCGGACCAGGTCGGCACGCTGATCACGGCGCTTGGCACCGGCATTGGCCGCGAAGAGTTCAACGCCGACAAGCTGCGCTACCACAAGATCATCATCATGACCGACGCCGACGTGGACGGCGCCCATATCCGTACGCTTCTGCTCACCTTCTTCTACCGGCAGACGCCCGAACTGCTCGAGCGCGGCCATATCTACATCGCCCAGCCCCCGCTCTACAAAGCCATGCGCGGCAAGTCCGAGCAGTATCTGAAGGACGAGCGGGCGCTCGAAGACTATTTGCTCGATGCGGGGCTGGACGAAGCCGTGTTCAAGACGCGCGATGGCGTCGAACATGCCGGCCCCGACCTGCTCAATATTCTCCAGCAGGCACGCGACATCGTCAAAGCGATCGACAATCTCAACACGCGCTACAATCGAAGCCTTGTCGAACAGGCCGCCATCGTGGGCGGGCTCGACCCTGAGGGGCTGAGCGATCCGGACCGGATCGGAGAGACCATGAGCCGCGTCGCCAACCGGCTCGACCGGATTTCGGACGAGTTGGAACGCGGCTGGACCGGCGAATTGACCGATGACGAGGGCCTGGCCTTCTCGCGCACCGTGCGCGGCGTCACCGAAAAGCACCTGCTCGACCGGGCCCTCCTGCAAAGCGCCGACGCCCGCAAGCTGCGCCAATTGGCCAGCCGCCTTGACGAACTGTTCGGCGGCGTGCCGACCCTCACCCGCAAGGGCGAAACCATCCCGATCTATGGCCCCGCAACCCTGTTCAAAGCGGTCACCGATGCGGGCCGCAAGGGCGTGTCGCTGCAGCGCTATAAGGGCCTGGGCGAAATGAACGCCTCCCAGCTCTGGGAAACCACGCTCGACCCCAATGCCCGCACCCTGCTCAAGGTGGAAATCGACGAAACCACCGAAGCCGACGCCATCTTCACGGCGCTGATGGGGGACCTCGTCGAACCCCGCCGCGACTTCATCCAGGACAATGCGCTCAGCGTGAGCAATCTGGACGTCTGATGGGCTAGGCCGAGATGGCGGCGATCCGGCGCCGCCTCTCGCCGGCAATTATGGCCAGCAATACGCCGCCCAGGATGGCCAGGCTGCAGATCAGCAGCCGGCCTGTCAGCGTCTCGCCCAGGAAAACCACGCCGCCAATGGCGGCCACGGCCGGAACGCTCAATTGCACGATTGCTGCCTGCTTGCGCTGCAGGCCGGGCAGGGCCGCGTACCACACGGCATAACCCAGCCCCGAGGCCACGGCGCCGGAGAGCACCGCCCATAACAGACCCCACCAATCGCCCAGCGGATGCAGCAGGCCCAGCCCGATCAGCAGCAGCGCCAGTGGAACACTGCGCAGGAAGTTCCCGGCCGTGTCGAGCAGCGGGCTGCTCGAGCCGCGGCCGACCAGGGAATAGACGGCCCAGCTTGTGCCCGCCAGCATCATCAGCCCGGCTGCCACGGGGTCAGGCGCGGTGAGGCCGGGCCAGACCAGAAAGCCAAAGGCCAGCAGCGCCACGCCGATGCCCAGCCATTCCGCCGGTCCGGGCGCTTCGCCCTTGTGGACGCCCCATCCCAGCATGGTGAACTGGACGCTGGCAAACAGGATCAACGCCCCGGTCCCGGCGCCCAAGGCTATATAGGCGTAGGAGAACGCCAAGGCATAGGCGCACAATCCCCCTGCCCCCACCCAGCTTCCGGCTACCAGCACCGGCCGCAAGCCGTGCCGGCGCAGCAGAACCAGCCCGGCCAAGACCAGCGCCCCCGAAAGAAGGCGCACCCCGGTATAGAGCCCCGCATCGGTCGTGCCGCCCGCCAGCGCCAGCCGGGCCAGCACCGAATTGGCGGCAAAAGCGAGGATGGCAATCAAGGTCAGCCCGGCAAGTCGAAGCATGATGCAGCCCATTGCGCGGCGGGCCATCAGCCTACGCTCCCGCCCCGCCATTGTCATCAACGGCCCAGCCCGCTGGCTTTTCGCCTCGGAACCCCGCTATAGCTGGTTAGTGCCAAGCCCACTTTCGGCACTCAAATCCACGGCGTGCTTCATGAAAAAGATCGACCAGGCAAGCCCATTGCACCTGCGACCTGTCGCCCTTGGCGACGAGGCCGCAATCCGTGCTGCGGCGCGCGAACTGGCCGCAGAGGGTTTTACCTTCGCCTTTGGGCTCGATACGGCAAGCGCATTTGCCGGCTACGTGGCCCATCTCGATGCGCGGCGGCTGGGGCAGGGTCTGGCGCCGGGCGAGGTTCCCGAAACCTTTCTCCTTGCCGAAGTCGATGGGGAGATCGTTGGCCGCCTGTCGCTGCGCCACGCGCTCAACGATCAATTGCGCACCAATGGCGGCCATATCGGCTTCGGCATCCTGCGCTCACACCGCCGGCGGGGCCACGCCTCCGAAATCCTGCGGCAGGCGCTTATCCTCGCCCGCGACCTCGATATCGAGCGCGTCCTGCTCACCTGTAACGAGAGCAATACCGGCTCGCGACGGGTGATCGAGAGCCAGGGCGGCGTCTTTGGCGGGCATTCACCCACCGATCCGGCCAAGCGGCTGTACTGGATCGCGCTGGCTTAGAGCCGCGCCCTGAACAATGCGTTCTTCCTATCTGGCTTTTTCCCGCGCCAGCGGCGACATATCTAGCCAATGTTCCCGCCAGTGGGAGCAAGCACACGGGTTCTGCCATGAAAAAGATCGGCTTTCTGTCCTTCGGCCATTGGTCGCCCTCGCCGCAGTCCGGCACCCGCACGGCGGGCGATGCGCTGCTGCAATCGATCGACCTGGCAGTTGCCGCCGAAGAATTGGGGGCCGATGGCGCCTATTTCCGGGTGCATCATTTTGCCCGCCAGCTGGCCTCGCCCTTTCCGCTGCTGGCCGCCATCGGCGCCCGGACCAGGAAAATCGAGATCGGCACCGCTGTCATCGACATGCGCTATGAAAACCCGCTCTACATGGCCGAGGATGCCGGCGCGGCCGACCTGATCGCGGGCGGCCGGTTGCAATTGGGCATCAGCCGCGGCTCGCCCGAACAGGTGATCGACGGCTGGCGCTATTTCGGCTATGCCCCGGCCGAGGGCCAGAGTGACGCCGATATGGCCCGCAGCCAGACCGAAGTGCTGCTCGAAGTACTCAAGGGCCATGGTTTTGCCGAGCCCAATCCGCGCCCCATGTTCCCCAATCCGCCCGGCAAGCTGCGGCTCGAACCCTTTTCCGAGGGCCTGCGCCAGCGCATCTGGTGGGGCGCGGCCACCGACGCGACTGCCATCTGGGCGGCCAGGCTGGGCATGCATCTGCAAAGCTCGACGCTCAAATTCGACGAAAGCGGCAAGCCCTTCCATATCCAGCAGGCCGAACAGATCCGCGCCTATCGCGCCGCCTGGAAAGAAGCCGGCCACGCCCATGAACCACGCGTCTCGGTCAGCCGCTCGATCTTCGCCCTGGTCAATGACACCGACCGCGCCTATTTCGGCGGCGGTGGCCGCGAAGAGGACAGCTTTGGCTATATCGAGCCGGAAAAGCGCGCCGTTTTCGGCCGCGGCTATGCTGCCGAGCCCGATGTGCTGATCAAGGAACTGGCGGCCGACGAAGCCATTGCCGAAGCCGATACCCTGCTGCTCACCGTCCCCAACCAGCTCGGCGTCGAATACAATGCCCATGTCATCGAGTCGATTTTGAAACTCGTCGCCCCGGCTCTGGGCTGGCGCTGAGCGAGAATGACGATGCGTGACGCCCATTACATCGCCCTGATCCACAAGGACGCCGGGTCCGGCTATGGCGTTTCCTTCCCCGATGTTGCGGGCGTCATTGCCGTTGCCGACACGCTGGACGAAGCCATTGCCGAAGCCGCTGCGGCTCTGGCTTTCGCCTTTGAAGACTGGTCCGGTCCTTTGCCGGTGGCACGGAGTCTGGAAGCTCTACGTCAGGATGCTGAATTTCAGGCCTTGGCCGAGGATGCGGTCATTGCCGCAGTGCGCCCCTCGCGCGAATATTATCACGCGGCCGAATAACCCCACCCACTGCAATGTGACTGCCCCTTGTTGCCCACCGGCAACAGGGGCGGGGTAACCCGCAAAAGCTCACATAAACCGGCCACAATTTCCCATGAGAACGCTGCTGTAGCCGCGCAGGAAGCGCCCCCTGTCGATCAACACGGGAATGATGCGCCAGCGGACGGCTTGGTCGGTCTTTACGCTTTGCTAACCTCTTTGTTTGCCATGATGGCGGATGAGAGTAGAAGGCAAGGCTCAGGCTCTTTCTATTTCGGGTTCGATTGATGGATTTTCGCATTTCCGCCGATGATCGCGTTGGCGCTCAGCCCAAGGGCAAGCCGGCTGCGGCCAGCCGCGCCAAGGGCGGCGAGCGCGTCGAACCCTCCATGGGCAAGGCGGTCGGCGTGTTTGTCGATGATGAACGCTCGGGCGGTGCCTCCCCCAATCCCAAGGGCAAGCCCCCCAAGCCACCGCGCCGCGGCAAGGCCTCTGTCGCCCGCGACAGGAAGCCGAAGAAGCGCCGTTCGCGTACCGGTGGCTTGCTCATGGGCATTTTCTACTGGGGCTTCGTGCTGGCGCTTTGGGCCGGCATCGCGGTTATCGGCATCGTGGTCTATTACGGCGCGCAATTGCCCTCGTCCAATACCTGGGCCATTCCCGATCGCCCGCCCAATATCCGCATCCTGGCGGCTGATGGGAGCCTGATCTCCAATCGCGGCCAGACCGGTGGCGAAGCGATCACCTATCGCGAATTGCCCTATTATGTGCCCGCGGCCATCATCGCCAGCGAAGACCGCCGTTTCATGAGCCATTTCGGGGTGGATCCCATTGGCCTGCTGTCGGTGGCGCGCGAAATGATCCAGGCGCGCGGGGTCACCCGTGGCGCCTCCACCATCACCCAGCAGGTGGCCAAGAACCTCTTCCTCACCCCCGACCAGACCCTGGGCCGCAAGGTGCAGGAAGCCATTCTGGCGGTGTGGCTGGAGCAGAACTATACGAAGGAAGAAATCCTCGAACTCTATATGAACCGCGTCTATTTCGGCGCCGGCGCCACCGGCATCGAGGCCGCCGCGCAAACCTATTTCGGCGTCTCCGCGCGCAATCTGTCGCTGGGCCAGGCCGCCATGCTGGCCGGCATCCTGCCCGCGCCCTCGGCCTATAATCCAAAATCCAATCCGGAACGCGCCAAGGAACGCCAGCGCCTGACGCTCAATTCCATGGCTGAAGAAGGCTATATCACGCGCGAGGAAGCCTCCGCCGCCCAGATCGACCCCAACCAATCCGTGCGCACCCGGGTCGCGGGCTCGGAATCCTATGTCGCCGACTGGGTCGAGAGCCTGATGACCGCCTATATCGGGGAGATCGAAACCGATGTGGTGGTGCAGACCACCATTGACTGGAAAATGCAGAAGGACGCCGAGTTCATCGTCAAGGAATTGGTGGCCTCCGAAGGTCCCAAGCGCGGCTTCAACCAGGGTGCCCTGGTCGCCATGGATGTGGATGGCACGGTGCGCGCCATGGTGGGCGGCGTCGATTATCAGGCCAGCCAATACAACCGCGCCGTCACCGCCAAGCGCCAGCCCGGCTCGACCTTCAAGCCCTTCGTCTATCTGGCCGCCATGGAAAAGGGCTATACGCCCGAGACCCTGGCCGAAGATGCCCAGTTCGAATATCAGGGCTGGAGCCCGCGCAATGCCTCGGGCAAATATGCCGGTACGGTGACCTTGCGGCAGGGCCTGGCCTATTCGCTCAACACCATCGCGGCGCGCCTTGCCATCGACGTCACGCCCCAGGCCGTGGTCGACGTGGCCACCCGCATGGGCATTTCTTCGCATCTGACACCTGTGCCCTCCATTGCGCTGGGCACCCAGGAAGTGAACCTGCTCGAATTGACCGGCGCATATGCCCCCTTCGCCAATGGCGGCATGGGCGTGATCCCCAATGTCATCACCAAGATCGAGACCAAGGACGGCGAGCAGCTTTATGAGGCGTCCGACGCCGGCCCCGGCCGCGTCATCGCCCCCAATGTACTCGACGAAATGAACGACATGCTGGAAACCGCGGTCGAAGTGGGCACCGGCAAAGGGGCGAACCTGAATGGCTGGCAGTTCGGCGGCAAGACCGGCACCAGCCAGAATGCGCGCGATGCGCTGTTTGTCGGCTATACCGCGGCCATGGTCACCGGCGTGTGGCTGGGCAATGACAACGACACCAAGACCACCCTGTCGGGCGGCAATGTGCCAGCTGTGATCTGGTCCGAATTCATGACCAAGGCCCATGCCGGCAAGCAGATCGCCCAGATTCCGCACGGCTCCTATGCCGGGCAGAGCGTGGCGCAGCCCGTCATCGATCCGGCCACCGGCCAGCAGGCCATCGACCCCGCCACCGGCCAGCCCATGGTCCAGCATGTCGATGCCCAGACCGGCCAGCCGGTCGCCGCGCCCGCCAACCAGCCGATCCAGACCGGCCAGATGGTCGACCCCATGACCGGCCTGCCGGTGGGCCAGCAGATCGTGGACCCCAATGGTCAGGCCATCGATCCGGCCACCGGCATGCCCCTGCAACCGGGTGAAGGCTTCCAGCAGGGTCCATCCGTCGATGCCGGCACTACGGCGCCGATCGATCCCGATACCGGCATGCCCATGGTGCTGGTGCTCGATCCCTCCACCGGCCAGCAGGTCTGGGTCCCCTCGGCCCCCGCCCAGCAGCAGGGCCAGTTCGCCCCGCCCCAGCCGGTCGGTGGCCAGGTGATCTACCAGGAGCCCGAGCAGCAGCGCACGTTGATGGACCTGATCTTCGGGAATTAGGGCCTGAGATGGCGGTCCAGCACCGCGCCTGCCTCCAAGCACAGGGTCATTCCCGCGAAACCGGGAGCCTCTGTTTGCCGCGCTTCGGCAAATAGGACTTCGTCGCCTGCGCCGGTTCTTCCGTTCATCGTCATCACCCGGCTTGTCCGGGTGATCCATCTTTCAGCGCCTGCGGAGGCATGGATTGCCCGGACAAGCCGGGCAATGACGGCGGAACTGAGCCTGGGGGAAGGTGGCAGCCCCCCCTATTGCAGCACCACAATCGGCGCGCCCGATGGCACTCGCTCGTATAAATCGATCACATCCTGAAACAGCAGCCGCACGCAGCCGCTCGACACCGCCTGCCCGATCGACAGCACATCCATATTGCCATGGATGCGATAGAGCGTGTCCACATTGCCCTGGTGGATATAAAGCGCCCGCGGCCCCAGCGCGTTGTCGAGCCCCGGTTTCTGGCCATGGCGGTAGATTTCCAGCTCCGGCTGGCGGACAATCATGTCCGCAGGCGGCGTCCAGACCGGCCATTTGCGCTTATAGGCCATGTGGGCGCGTCCTTCCCAGGCAAAGCCCGCCCGGCCGATCCCCACGCCATAGCGCATGGCGCGGCCATTCGGCAGCGTCCAATAGAGGAACCGGCTGGCGGTATCGACAATGATCGTGCCGGGCGCTTCGCCGGTGTCATTGGCCACTTCCTGCCGCCGGTAAACCGGATTGAGCAGATCGACCCGCGCGGCCGGAATGGGGAAGTCTTCGTCCGGCAGCGGGCCATACATGGCCAGTGCTTCGGGTGTCACTTCATAGGTCATGGGGCCAGCGGGCATAACGGGGCGCTGAATGGGTGTGGTGGTCGTGCAACCGGCCAGAGCCAGGGCGGCAAGGCTTGTGCCACCCGCCAGCAATTGCCGTCGCGTCAGCGACGGGGTGGGAACAGAAAGGGTCATGAACAAAGGTCTTTCGGCGGCCGGAATGCCGGCTGCTTGGGGAAGAGGGCAGGGTGAAAAGGGCGCGATGGCGCCCGGACCTAGCCCGCTATTGGCGGCTTGAGCTGTTCGAGGATCAGCCGGGACGGGGTGAACCGCTCGGTCCGAACAACATGGTCGTCACGGGCCGCGTCGACCGGTTCGACGCAGGCATCCGCCAAGATTCCCGGATGCCCATTGCAGGGCATGACAATGCCGGTCTTCTTCTTGCCGCAGACCTTGAAGGACACGACCGGATCGCTCTCGGCCAAGGGCGCGAGGCAAAAATCATCCCCGGCGGGGATGGTCACGCCAGGCATATCGCTCGAATAGGCCATGGCATAGCCACTCGCCCCGCCCCAGACCGAGGCAAGCGTAAAAAGCGCGGCGATAAGCGGCAAAAAGCGCTGCATGGCCATTCTATAGGGGGAGCAGGGCGGGCGATCCACCGAGGTCACGCAGGTGTGACCTCCGGGATTCTGCGCCAATTATTGCGCAGGCGTGGCCGGCGCGGGGGGAGTCGTCGGTGCGGCGGCAGCGGCGCCCTGGTTGGCATAGATGGAGACGACGGCATCGACGCTCTGGCGGTCGGTGCTGCCTTCGGCGCAGTCGGGACTGGTCTTTTCGACATCGGCCTTGACCTGGATATAGGCCTTTTCGCCGGTGGCCTGGTCCATGCCCATGCCGGTCTCGAAGCGCTTCTGGTCATTGCTCATGCGGGTCAGCACGGCGGGATCGACGGTGACGCTGCACAATTCGATCACCGCCTTGGTGGCGTAGAGGCCGGTGAGCAGGTTGGCATTTTTGGGCGTATTGTCGATCTGGGCCAGCGGATCGACCACGATATTGGCCGCCGGCGGGGTGGCGGGCGCAGCGGGGGCGGCCTCCTGGGCGGCGAGCGAAGCGGTGCCGGCCAGCAGCAGGGTCAGCGCGGTGAAGGTGCGGATCATAACGATCTCCTTGAAGGCGGGGGCCCGTGCGGGCTTTCTGCCTCCCCTTCAAGCGCGTGATTATGGCCTCAGCACGGCGCGCGGTCGGCGAGGGGGTGATAAGCGGGCAAATCGGCCCATTCCTGCAGGCTCATCTGGTCGGGATGGGTTTGTGTGCCATCGCGCGGGGTGAGCCAGGAGGTGAGGCGACGGAGCAACAAGATCAGGTTTGACATTTTGTGACCTCCTTTCGGGTCAGTATTTATTTGATACCTAATCAATGCGCCATCCATTGGGCTCGAGCAATGGACAAGAGCTGGGCCAAGGTATAGAAAATCTATATGAGTTCGCTGTTTTCCATCCCCCTCAATGCCTTGCGGGCCATCGAGATCGTGGCGCGGCGCGGTTCGCTCGCCCCGGCGGCCGAGGAATTGGGCGTGACCATGGGTGCGGTCAGCCAGCATTTGCGGCGGGCCGAGGAACGGCTGGGCATGGAATTGTTCGAGCGCACGCCAGCTGGGCTCGTGCCCTTGCCGGCGCTCAAACAGGCGCTGCCGCAACTGACGGCCGGCTTTGCCGCCCTGCAGGACGGGCTGACCACGCTCAAGGGCAGTGACGAGGGCGTACTGAACCTGACAGTGGGGAGCGTGTTTGCCAGCCGCTGGCTGATCTGGCGGATCAACAAATTCACCGCCCTGCATCCCGATATCGAGGTTCGGCTGACGGTGACGGCGCAGATGATCGATCTGAGCCGTCCCGACATGGATTGCGGCATCCGTTTCGGGCTGGGCAAGTGGCCCGGGGTGACCGCGACGATGATCGGCGGGCAGGCGTTCCAGCCGGTCTGCGCACCTGTTCTGGCGCGGCAGCTCCGGACCCCGGCCGATCTGATGGCTGTGCCGATGATCCGCGACGAGACCACCATGCTGAGCTGGGACCTGTGGCTGGATGCGGCCGGGCTGGCGCGTGACGGGCTGCTGGTGGGGCCGACCTATTCCGATCCATCCCTGGCGTTCGATGCGGCCATTTCCGAACAGGGCGTGCTGATGGCGGTGGATATGATGAGCGCCGATCCGGTCAGCGACGGGCGGCTGGTGCGCCCGTTCGAGCTGCCGGTGAGCGGACCGCATGGCTATTGGCTGGCCATCGCCAAGGGAAGGCGGGAACCACGCAAGACGCGGGCATTCCGCGAATGGCTGGAGGCGGAGGTACCGGCTTCGGTGCGGGGGTATGTGTATCAGTCGCGGGGGTGAGATTTGCCCGCTTTCCGCCCAAGGGGTGGTGCACCACTCCAGAACGACACAATCGCTTTCCCTCGGGCTTGACCCGAGAGCCGCTCACCGCTCGTGCCGGGTTGCGAAAGGCCCTCGGGTCGAGCCCGAGGGAGATGGTGCGGAGGGGAGATGTGGGTGCGTCGCCGATACTTCATCAACCTCGGTGTCATTCCGGCGCAGGCCGGAATCCATGTCCGTGGTGAGCCGCACACATCCAGCGCTGGGATGGCCTTCAGCATGGATTCCGGCCTCCGCCGGAATGACATTGTGGGTGAGAATGGATCGAGGATCGGGCTGATGGATCGGAGTACCCCGCTATTCGTCATACCCCCGCGTCTCCACCGGCGTGATCGGGCTGGGCACATGGCCCGGTGAGGGCGCTGCGCCCAGGCTCGAGAGCTGCGCCTGGAGGCTGCGCATCAGGGCGAGCTTTTCCGCGTCGCTGCCGGTTTGCAGCGCCTGGCTGAGGCGGATGGTGAAGTCCGAAAAGGCATTGTGCCAGTCGGACGGCAATTGCGCCGGATCGATCCGTGGCGTCGCCGGACGCGCCTTGGCAGAAATGCCCATGGCGGTGAGTTCGAAATAATCGTCGAGCTGGGGCAGGATGACCTGATCGCCGGAAAGCCCCGTCGCCATCAAAGCGGCGCGCAGGGCGGTGCGCTCCTCGTCTTCGCCATGGGTCAGAAAGATCGCGCCATGTGCGGGCAGGCGAGCCTTGATCCAGGCCATCAGTTCGGAGTGATCGGCATGGGCGGAGTAATTGCCCATGGCGCGGACCGCGGCGCGCACCGGCACGAGCGTGCCGTGAATGCGCACTTCCTTGGCGCCGGAGAGGATGATCTGGCCCAAAGTGCCGGGCGCCTGGTAGCCCACGAACAGCACGGTCGCATTGGCACGGATCAGATTGTTGCGCAGATGGTGCTTGATGCGGCCGGCATCGGCCATGCCGGAGGCGGACATGATAATGGCGCCGCCGCGAATGGTGTTGATGGCCTTGCTGTCCTCCACCGCCTCGATGATGCGGAAGCGCGGATCGTTGAACAGCTCATCGGCCCCCAGTTCGACATCCTCGAACATTTTGGAATATTTGCGATAGACGCCGGTGACCTTGCTGGCGAGCGGGGAATCGAGAAACACCAGGCGCGGATCGATCTCGCCCGATTTGATGAGATAGCCGATATCATGTAGCAATTCCTGGCTGCGCTCGACGGCAAAGGCGGGGATGACCAGATTGCCACCGCGCGCCAGGGCGGTGTTGATCTCGGCCTTGAGCGCTTCGCGGCGCTGCACCAAAGTATAATCCACCCGCTCGCGGCCGCCATAGGTGGATTCACTCAGAATGTAATCAAAGCCCGCCGGGCCTTCGGGCTCGTTATAGAACACCTTTTCGTCCGGTCCGATATCGCCCGAGAACAGCAGGCGCACCGGCTTGCCATCGCCGTTGGCCACTTCCACCTCGATGGAGGCCGAGCCGATAATATGGCCGGCATTCCAATAGCGGGCGCGCACGCCGGGCCCCGGATTGATCCATTCGCCGTAATTGCAGGTCAAGCGGTGCTTGAGGGCCTCTTCGGCATCTTCCATGGTGTAGAGCGGGGTGGCCGGCTCATCGCCGCGGCGGCCGCGCTTCTTGGTTTCGCGCTCGGCTTCGCTTTCCTGGATGCCGGCGCTGTCGGGCAGCAGATATTCGAGCAGGCCCGAAGTGGGTTCAGTCATCCACATCGGGCCGCGCCAGCGTTCGCGATAGAGCTTTGGCAAGAGCCCCGCGTGATCGATATGGGCATGGGTGAGCAGCAGGAAATCGATCGCCCGCGGATCGAAGGGGGTGGGCTTCAGATTGAGGTCGCGGACTGACTTATTGCCCTGGAACAGGCCGCAATCGACCAGGAACTGGCCGGCGGGATGGACGACGCGATAGCAGGAGCCGGTTACCGTGCCGGAGGCGCCATGGAAGTGTAGGGTGACAGTCATTTCTGGGCTCCTCCGCCGCGTTGCCGTTGATGTCTAGACTAACGCTTTGACATTACGGCGAAAGAGGGGAGTTTTGAGCTGACTTCCCTTCGCCCCTCAGGGGAGAAGGTGGCGCGTAGCGCCGGATGAGGGGTGAAGCGGTTGGATGACACTCAACGCCAGCATCGCACCCCTCACCCTGGCCCTCTCCCCTGAGGGGCGAGGGGACGCAAGCTAGGCGTTCCGCAGTATACAAACTTACTTCGGCGCGCGTTTCGCCAAAATCCGCTGCAGGGTGCGGCGGTGCATATTCAGGCGCCGTGCGGTTTCCGAGACGTTGCGGTCGCACAATTCATAAACGCGCTGGATATGTTCCCAGCGGACGCGATCGGCCGACATGGGATTTTCCGGCGGCTCGGGCTTGTCCTCGCCGGTGGCGAGCAGGGCATTGATGACGTCGTCGGCATCGGCGGGCTTGCTCAGGTAATCCACGGCGCCCAGCTTCACCGCGGTGACGGCGGTGGCGATATTGCCATAGCCGGTCAGCACCACGGCACGGGCATCGGGACGGGCCTGATGCAGCGCCGAAACCACCTGCAGGCCATTGCCATCCTCGAGCCGCAGATCGACCACCGCATAGGCGGGGGGCTTGCTGGCGACCGCGGCCAGGCCATCGGCCACGCTCGAGGCACTGCGGACATCAAAGCCCCGCCGCGCCATGGCGCGTTCAAGGCGCTGCAGGAATGCCACATCGTCATCGACGAGCAGCAGGCTGGGGTCGGTGGCCAGAAGGTCTTCGATCGTGCTCATGCCAATTGACATAGGCGTTCGCGGGGAAAAGGTCAAAATATGGCACGGGGGTGCGGCGATATGGGGCGGGGGAGACGGCAATCCATGCGCCGAGAAAACTCCCCCTCGATCATGCGGTCCAGAAATACCGCACGTCGCTGGTGCGCTTCGCCTTGCCATATTGCCAGACACGCACCGCAAGAAAGTGGATTGGACCGGCATCCACTACGCGGCATTCAAGCACAGCTTCCGCAGCACTCTCCCCGCTGCTGGCAACCACCCGTTCGATACCGCTCTGGGTAAACTGTCCGTTTTCCCAAATGAAACGCTGCACACAAAAATCAAACATATTTGGAGCCCTTCTGCCTTTGGCTCCCAGTTATTTACCCCGCAATAGTTGTCTTGCTCTGATCGAGGTTGCGGAAGCATACCCTCACCCTGCTCGATCACGGATTTAGCTGAAGCTAAATCCTATCTCGCTTCCCTCCCCACAAGGGGGAGGGTGAGGCCGGTGGCTAGCCGGGCAAAGTGAGCACCCATCCCGTCTCCTCCTTCCCACCGCATCTTCCTCGGGCTTGACCCGAGGACCATTCGCCACTTGTGCCGCGCTGGGAGAGGCCCTCGGGGCAAGCCCGAGGGAGAGCCGGTGGGTGGGATAGCGATTGTGCCAAATGGCCGCCCTACTCCACCGCCTCCCGCGGCCAGACAATCCGCACCTGGGCATGCCCATTCGGCGCAATGTTCTGGAAGGCCAGCCGCGCGCCACTGCGTTCCAGCAGTGTCTTGGCGATGAAAATGCCCAGGCCCAGGCCGCCCGGCTTATGGGCATCGGCGCCCTGGGCGTCGCGGGGGCGGCTGGTGAGATAGGGCTCGCCCAGCCGGGCGATCAGCTCGGGGGCAAAGCCGGGGCCGTCATCGGTGATGGCAACCGAGACCGCCGCGGCATCCCAGGCCGCTTCGATGCGCACCGTGCTGACGGCGAAATCGGCGGCGTTTTCGATCAGGTTCCCCAGCCCATAGAGCAGGCCCACGCTGCGGGTGAAGACCGGGGGCGGGCCGGAGGTGTTGGCGGCATCGAACAGCACGGCCTTGCCGCGCCCGTCATGGGGCCGGGCCACTTCGGCCAATAGGTCGGTGAGCGGCACGGCGGCGAAGGGATCGCCGGCTTCATTGTCCAGATTGCGCAGCTTGGCGAGGATGGCGCGGCAGCGGGCGGCCTGTTCGATGATCAATTCGACATCGGCGGCAAGATCGGTGCCGGGCACCGCGTCGGCCCGCATTTCCTTGGCGGCCAGCGCAATGGTGGACAGGGGCGTGCCCAATTCATGCGCGGCGGCGGCGGCCAGGCCATCGAGCGCGGAAAGCTGTTCCTTGTGCGAGAGGGCCAGTTCGGTCGCCGCAAGGGCATCGGCCATCTGGCGGGCGTCGTGAGCCACGCGGCTGGTATAGGCGGAGATGAACACCACGCCGCAAACGATCGAGACCCAGATGCCGATCACATAGATGCGGTTGAACACCAGCGCCTCGCCCGGCGTCCAGGGCAAAGGCAGGTGCCAGATGGCGAGCAGGGAGGCGATAGCAGCGGCCAGGATTGCAATGATCGTGCTGGCGCGTTGGGGGAGCGTCGTTGCCGAAACCGAGACAGGCGCCAGCAGCAGCAGCGCGAAGGGATTGTGCAGGCCCCCGGTCAACGCCAGCAGGCACCCGAGCTGGCACAGGTCAAACGCGATCTGGCCGGCAGTGAACAGCGAGGACGGCCGATGGGCAGCACCGAAGCGGACCACCAGCCAGATATTGAGCGCCACCGAAGCGCCGATCAGCAGCAGGCATTGCAGCAGCGGCAGGGGAAAACCCAGGCCAAAATCGACAAACAGCACGCCGATGGTCTGCCCGATAACGGCCAGCCAGCGCAGCAGCACCAGGCTTTGCTGGCGCAAGGGACGCCAGGTAGAGGGCAAAGGCAGGCCATCGGCCTGGGTCAAGCTCATGTTTTTGGCCTTTCAGACCGGGGAAACCGGGGCGTTATGGTGATCACAAATTCCATTTCAAGGGCAAAAATCGGCAGGCACATGCTTGATCCTGTCCCTTGAGGGGCCACGTTATGCTCATCGTGACTGGGAGAATGAAACCGAAATGACCACAGCAATCATCAAACCTCAATTCTCGCCCCTGACCATTGCACTCATGGTCGTGGGCTTTATCGTGTTCTGGCCGCTCGGCCTGGCCATGCTTGCCTATATCATCTGGGGCGAAAAATTCGGCGGCTCGCCGGAAAAAGCCCAGGCCTATTGGAACAAGGGCCGCAGCTGGTGCTCGTCCAGCAAAAGCCAGTTCCGCAGCCACCGCTATGGCTCGACCTCGAGCGGCAATGCCGCCTTTGACGATTACCGCGCCGAACAGCTGCGGCGCCTCGAAGAAGAACGCGCCCGCCTCGACGCCGAAATCGAAGCCTTCCACGAATATATGGCGAACCTGAACAAGGCCAAGGATCGTGAAGAATTCGACCGCTTCATGAACGAACGCCGCGGCAGCCGCCAGGGCTATTCCGACGACAATAAGCCAACCAATACCGACCCGAACAATGGCTGGGGCAATAATAACGGCTAATCCCCAGCCGATAGCTCCCTCCTGAGGCCAGTCGTTTCCCAACGACACGGCAACTGGCGCCCCACTCCGGGGCGCTTTTTTGTTACCGGGCATCCCGCCACGCCCTCTTGGTTCGACAAGCTCACCATGAGGTCTACTGGTGGGGCTGTGCGTCTCAGCAGACCTCATGGTGAGCTTGTCGAACCACGAGGTCGTGGCGTGATATACTGGCAATGCTGATTCCCGGATGGCCATGAACCTCTTCTTCAAGTCAAAGCCGAAAATCCCGGCATCGACCGTGATCGAGATCGACGGGCGGGCGGTGATTGTCGCCGTGCGCATTCATGCGCGGGCGCGCAGTTATCGCCTGTCCATTCCCCATAATGGCGGGCCGGTGCTCACCCTGCCCCCGCATGGCAAATGGGCCGAGGCCGAGAATTTCCTGCACCGGCAGCACAATTGGCTGGCGGCCCGGCTGAAGCGGGCGCCCGAGGCGACGCCCTTTGCCGATGGCGGCGTGGTGACACTGCGCGGGGTGGACCATCGCATCATCGCGACCGGCAAGCTGCGCGGGCGGGTGGAACTGACCGAAATCGATGGCGCGCCCGCTCTGCTGGTGCCGGGGGATGCGGCGCATCAGGCGCGGCGGCTGACCGATTGGCTCAAAACCGAGGCCGAGGCCGACCTGGTGCGCCAGAGTGCCGTGCATGCCGCCCGGCTGGGCGTGGTGGTCAAGGCGGTCAAGCTGCGCGAGCAGAAGAGCCGCTGGGGCTCGTGTTCATCCACGGGGAACATCAATTACAATTGGCGGCTGATCCTGGCGCCGCCCTTCGTGCTCGATTATGTGGCGGCCCATGAAGTTGCTCATCTGGTGGAAATGAACCATTCGGCCGCCTTCTGGGCGACGGTCAAGCGCACGCTGCCGGACATGGAGCGCGGCCGCGCCTGGCTCAAGGCGCATGGGCGGCAATTGATGGCCTATGGCGGCTAGATTGCCCCGCGCCACCGCCCCGTTGCAAAAAGCCCCTCTTAACCCCGCTTAAACCATCTTTGCGGGTCCTGCGGCATCTGCTATCAGCGGCCCTATGACAACGCCGCTCTCCCATATCCGCAATTTTTCCATCGTCGCCCATATCGACCATGGCAAATCCACGCTCGCCGATCGCCTGATCCAGACCACGGGTGGTCTCGAGCAGCGCGAGATGAAGGAGCAGGTGCTCGATTCGATGGATATCGAACGTGAGCGCGGCATTACCATCAAGGCGCAAACCGTCCGGCTGACCTATAAGGCCAATGACGGGGAGACCTATATTCTCAACCTGATCGACACGCCCGGTCACGTCGACTTCGCCTATGAAGTCTCCCGGAGCATGGCCGCCGTCGAAGGGAGCCTGCTGGTCGTCGACGCCTCCCAGGGCGTCGAAGCGCAGACGCTGGCCAATGTCTATCACGCGCTCGACGCCAATCACGAAATCGTCCCGGTCCTCAACAAGGTCGATCTGCCCGCTGCGGACATTCCGCGCGTCAAGCAGCAGATCGAGGACGTGATCGGCATCGACGCCAGTGAAGCCGTCGAAATCTCGGCCAAGACGGGCCTCAATATCGAAGGCGTGCTCGAAGCCATCGTCACCCGCCTGCCCGCCCCCAAGGGCGACATCGCGGCCCCGCTCAAGGCGCTGCTGGTCGACAGCTGGTATGACACCTATCTGGGCGTCGTCGTCCTCGTCCGCATCATCGATGGGGTGATGAAAAAGGGCCAGAAGATCCGCATGATGGCCTCGGGCGCCGTCTATGAACTGGATCGCGTCGCCGTCAACACGCCCAAGCTGGTCGAGGTCAAGGAACTGACCCCCGGCGAATTGGGCGTCTTCACCGCCTCGATCAAGGAAGTGGCCGATACCAATGTCGGCGACACCATTACCGACGACAAAAAGCCTACCGCCCATGCCCTGCCGGACTTCCGCCCGGCCCAGCCCGTGGTGTTCTGCGGCCTGTTCCCGGTCGATGCGTCGGACTTTGACGAGCTGCGCGCCGCCATGGGCAAGCTCAGGCTCAACGACGCCAGCTTCTCCTTCGAAATGGAAACCTCGGCGGCCCTGGGCTTCGGCTTCCGCTGCGGGTTCCTGGGCCTATTGCATCTGGAAATCATCCAGGAGCGCCTGAGCCGCGAATTCGATCTCGACCTGATCGCCACCGCCCCCTCGGTGGTCTATGAAATCGTCATGCGCGATGGCGAAACGCTGCAGCTGCACAATCCGGCCGATCTGCCCGACGTGATGCAGATCGAGGAAATCCGCGAGCCCTGGATCAAGGCGACCATTCTCACCCCCGACGAATATCTCGGCTCCATCCTAAAGCTCTGCCAGGATCGCCGCGGCATCCAGTCCAACCTGAGCTATGTCGGCAATCGCGCCATGGTCGAATATGACCTGCCGCTCAATGAAGTCGTGTTCGATTTCTACGATCGCCTGAAGTCCATTTCCAAGGGCTATGCCAGCTTCGACTACAAGCTCGATACCCACCGCCCGGGCGATCTGGTCAAGCTGACCATCCTGGTCAATGCCGAGCCCGTCGACGCCCTTTCCATGCTGGTCCACCGTTCCGTCGCCGAAACGCGCGGCCGCGTCATGTGCGAAAAGCTCAAGGAACTGATCCCCCCGCACCTGTTCGTCATCCCGATCCAGGCGGCCATCGGCGGCAAGATCATCGCCCGCGAAACCGTCCGCGCCATGCGCAAGGACGTGACGGCCAAATGCTATGGCGGCGACGCGACGCGCAAGCGCAAGCTGCTCGACAAGCAGAAGAAGGGCAAAGCCAAGATGCGCCAATATGGCAGCGTCAATATTCCCCAGGAAGCCTTCATCAAGGCGCTGAAGATGGGTGATGATTAGATAAACCCCTCAGCGACAGCTGTTTGGCTTGTTGCTGAAGCGATAACCTGCTTTTTGGGTCCCATGATTTGGGGACTACAAAATGCTCGTTCGCATCATCGCCACTACGTTTATCGCATTGACCGGAATGGCTCTGGCCCTGCAGCCGTCCGCAGCCATTGAAGGCTACCCAGCGGCCAAGTGCGACTTCAACGCCGACAAGTCCAGTATCGCGCTCACCGTATCCAATAGCGGCGCCGGCAATTATGCCTGCACGGCATCCTGCCAATATACGATAGAGGGCGAGCGAGCCCTCCAGACCCTAAGTTGCAACTACAATCTGCCAGGCAACACGGCCGAAAAGATTGCCTGCGATGTGGATGGCAAAGGCCCCAATTATTTCGCCGACATTCGCCCCACCCGCTTCGTCTGCCAGCCGCGCTAGACAACATTGCGTCAAGGCAGCGGACACCTTCCTTTCACCTCTTCCTTCGGGGGAGAGGTCGGCGCGCAGCGCCGGGTGAGGGGGCCTTCTTCGAACCGCCCCACACCCACGATGCCGTCGCCGGCACGGCTAGCGCGTGGCTACCTTCCGCACACGCAAACCATCGTGGCTCCCACCACCCTCCCAGCCTCCCAATCAAGAGGGGAGTCTTTACTCTGGGGGCATTCAAGAATGCGGTGGGGTGAGTCCAGAATGAACACTCCCCATCAAGGGGGAGATGCCGTTCAGTGGATGAAGCCGCCTCACTGCTTGAAGCAGTTCTCCCGATGCCAGTTCAGAAAGGCCGGATGCGGCCGGTCCCGCGCCGCCAGCGGCCCGATCAGCCGCCCAGTCTTGTTGACGAGGCTCTCCACGCCGTCCCGGTCGTTCACCTGGCGCGAGATCAGGATATCCAGATCATCAGATAGCGTGATCAGTCCACGATCAAACATCCAATGGACAGTGCCAGAAAGCGCTATGCCATTGTTGATGATGTCAGGGCCATTATGTTCAACGGGTCGAATATGGGCTGCCGCCACCTCGGCCCGACCACCGCCATTGATGAGTTTGAGCCCCGTCACGGCGCAGCGTTCACCGTAGGCGCGCAGAACGACACGACGAAACACCCGGTCCCGCACCACCCGCGTTGTCATTGCAGTTACGCGCTCACGTTCCTGCTCATAGACAAACGGCGACTGCGACTCATCAAGCTGGAATGGGAGGTCCGCTAAGTCATCGGGCAGTCCAATTCGTGGCAACAATGGCTGGTCTTCGGCCAGTCCGCGCGTCAGGATGCGATCAAAATCCCTCGGCGAGATCGGCCTGACGGCCGCCTGTGCTCGCCCCGAAACCCTGCCCTGTTCATTCAACAATCCGGTTTCGACCAGGCCGTTCCCATCATCGAAGGGAACCGGATTGGGAAACTCCAGATAGCTACCGGGCTCAATCAAAGCCAAGTACATGTTGCTGGCCGTTGGGTCCGGCACGATCTGCGATACGCGAGCGATGGCGTAGTAGCCCTTCGAACCACGAACTTTGACCGGCTCATAGTAGACGATCCAATCGCCGATGCTGGCCGAAGCCCGTGCCAGATACGGCTTCGGGAACTGATATCGTTCCGCTGGACTGTCATCATAGATCGAATCTGCGCGGTGGATAAAAACGCCGAAGCTCATTATCTAAATGCCAATCTCTCTCGAAATGCAGCTCGGTCCTTTGGGAGCGCTGCACTAGCCCGTTTCTTCCTTGCGCGCAGGTTTTCCGAAGTCGGGGTGAGTGGCAAACGCTTTTCCTATCGCGCCCGCGTCCGGCGCATTGGCCGCTAGTTTCAACTTTGCCTCTTCCAGGGCGGCCTCATGTCGAACTTTTAGAGTACGTCGTAGAATGCCCGGGATCTGACCTATTCGCCAAAGAATAAGCGCGGTCGCTCCACCAATTATTGCTTGCCCGCCTCGCGGCAGCACTTCCGAAGATAGATGCGGCACGATATCAAACACCGCTGGAGAAGGTATCGCAAGCGCGACTAGCGCCATGACCGCGATACATACTCCTCCGAAAAGCAGAAAGAGAGCGTCCATCGCTGCTCGAAGTTCCTCATCCAGCCTGTTTATGCTGTAAACTGAGCGACCATTGGGCGTCATGCTGTTAATCAGCAGAGTGATGGTGGGGAGAACGCTCGCGGCAACCAATCCTAGAAATGTCACTAGAACACGCCCGGCATCAGAAGAAATTGTGCCAGGACCTAGCACGCTGCTAGCAGTGGCAGCAGCGAAAATTGCACCTATTTCTAGGGGTCGAAGCGACAATCTATCTTACCTGCTTCTGCCCATTCCCGAAGTGCGTTCACAATCTGTTCCATAGCATCCGCAGGGTCTAAAAGCGAGTTGTTTGTCTGCACGGCCCGTTGCACGGATAGTTTTACGATACCATTTTTCTCACTGCCGTTGCCTCGCAATCCAAGATCGGCAGCGTCGACATTCCGCAGTGCTTCGTTGATGGTGGCACGCGATATTGGTTTTTTGGCGCGCGTCTTCCGTTTGATGAATACCTTGAAGAAGCCTTCGATCCAGCCATCGTCGGGGACTTCCGACCTGAGGCTCTCAACGGCCTCTGCACTCCAACCAAGCGTGCGCAGCACGTCGAACACCGTTGACCCGTGATCTCGAGCTTCAGCGGCCTCCCGCTCCGCAATTCGGACGGCTCCTTCATCGCCGCCTCGATTAGGCTTAGCGGCCACTGTAACCTCGGTCGAAGCGTCAAGTTCCTTTCCGTCGCCAGCCATAAACTTGCCATTGAGGATGATGGCATCGCCGGGCTCTAGTTCGCCGGCCTTTTGCAAAAGTGCGGTGAGATATCGTTCCAATAGACGTCCGCGAACCTGTTGCCCCTCTATTAGACCGACATGGTTGTCTACCACGGCAAAGTACAGCACACCTTTAAGCACCCGTGCCTGATCGGCGACATTTAGGCTTCGGAGAACGTATTCGGCTGTGTCGTCATCGAGCGACTGCATCACAGCATGCACATCAGCGCCGGCCTGCACGTGGATCAACTGGCCGGCGAAGACCGATTTGTCCCATTGATCTGGCGGCAGTAACTTGTTCAGAATAACGGCACTTCCATCCTGATCTAGGTCCAGTATCCTCTGCTTGGCGCTGTCGGCCCATCCCCGCCGACGCAAAACGTCCACGACCATTGGCTTCAACTGAATGCCTTCAAACAAATCTTCAGTCTTCAGCTGCCGATATTGGATCGTTGTCTTTGCCATGCCCGATTCTCCTACCTGTTAATTTGGAAGATACGGGTGAACATCGCTACTCGCCAGTACGAGGTCGCAACCTGGCTTGTGAATCCACGGCATTTGCATCATCCATTGACCAGAGAACCCCAAAAAACTAATCCCCGCCCATCCACCCCGCCTTACCCTCTCCTGTCCGGCATCCCGCCGCATCAGGAGATCTCACCTTGTCCCAGCCCAAAAAACCGCCCCGTGTTACCCATGCCCTGGCTGCGCGCCATGAGGCGCTTTGGTTGCGGCTGACGGCGCTGCATGCCCAGATTGCCGCCGTGGCGGCGCGGCGGGCGCAGGCGCCGGTTTCCGGGCAGACGATCAGTGTGGCCGAGGCGCTGTTGCGTGATGCGCAGGTCTTTCTCGGCTTGGGTGATGTTCTGCCCATGGCGGCGCCGGATCATGGGGGCCTGCTGACCCAGCTCGGCCAGGCGCTGGCCGGGCTCGATGCCTGGGAGGCGGTCAATGCCGAGTGGCGCGGGGAGCTCAATGCCTTTGTCTGGAAAGTGGTGGGCGATCCGGTTCTGCCGGTGCAGCGGCTGCGGCCCAAACTGGTCGCCGCCGCGGCGCCGCATGCCGATCCCGCTTATGCTGCCTATAAGGCCAGAATGGCCGATCTGCGCCAAAACTTGCCAAGCGCATCGAGCAATTCCACAATCGCTAGGCCGAATCGACATTCAGGTTTTGAACTGCCTCCCTCCCGCGCCGGCCGGCGCCTTGGCGCGCCTTCTCGCGCCGCGCGCGAACCGCTATGCTGGCAGGCGACTCGTTCCGGATATTTTGATGACCCAGCTTGCCGATTTCACCCTCCCCCTGCTTGATGGCACGCCCCAGCCGTTTGCCGCCTATGCCGGCCGGCCCGTGCTGATCGTCAATACCGCCAGCAAATGCGGGCTGACCCCGCAATATGAGGGGCTGGAGGCGCTCTATCGGCGCTATAGGGATCAGGGCCTCGTCGTGCTGGGCTTTCCCTGCAACCAGTTCATGGGGCAGGAGCCGGGCACGGCCGAGGAGATCGCCGAATTCTGCTCGCTCACCTATGACGTGAGCTTCCCGCTGTTTGCCAAGCTCGAGGTCAATGGATCAGGCGAAAGCCCGCTCTATACCTGGCTCAAGAGCGAGCATCCCGGCGATATCGAGTGGAACTTCGCCAAATTCCTCATCGGCCGCGACGGCCAGGTCGCCGCGCGCTTCGCGCCCGATGTCCTGCCCGCCGATCTCGTGCCGGAGGTGGAAAAGCAGCTCTAGCTGGCGGCCTGCCTGATCAGCGTGGCGAGCTTGTCCTCGTCGGCTGGCGTCAGCCTGGTGATGGCGAAGGCGGTGGGCCACATCATGCCATCATCGAGCTTGGCGGCCTCGTTGAAGCCGAAGCTGGCATAGCGGCTGTCGAATTTACCGGCGGCGGTGAAAAAGCACACGACCTTGCCCGCGCCATTGGCCCAGGCCGGCATGCCATACCAGGTCTTGGGGGAGAGCTCAGGGGCATTCTCGCGCACCAGCACACGCAGGCGCTCGGCGATGGCGCGGTCGCTGTCATTCATTTCGGCGACCTTGGCCACCAGGTCCGCCTCGCCATCGGCTTTCTTGCCCTTCCTGCGCTCGACCTTGGCGTCCTGCATCGCCTCCAGTTCGGCATCCGAAAAGGTCTTCTTCTTGCTGGTAGCCATGAGCTTTCTCCTTGTTATGGGGTCAATCGATCCGCGCCAGCAGCGCGTCAAGCCGGGCTGTGAACTGCTTCCAGGCCGCCTGCGCGCCTTTGAAGGCCAGGTCCTGATCCGGCCGGAAACCGGTCTGTTCCATGCGCAGCCTGGTGCCCGCCGGCGTCGGCTCCAGCGTGAAGGTCACGACGCTTTCCAGCCCGAAGGCATCCCAGCTATAGGACAGGGTCTTGCGCTCTTCGATCGCCAGCACCTGGCAGTCGATGACCACGCTGACATCGGGCCGGGGCTGGTTGCGCAGGGTGAATTTCCGGCCTTTGACCGGCTCAAAATCGGTCCGCATCAGCCATTCCTCGAGCAGATGCGGCTGGGTCAGCGCGCGCCAGATTTTTTCCGGCGGCGCGGCGAATTCGCGTTCAAGCACGACGGTGCGAATGGGAGGCGTGGTCATTGGTCCATCCTGTCGAGCAGGTTTTCGAGCGCATCAAACCGGCCGTCCCAAAAGCTGGCCATTTCGCTGGTCCAATCGACCAGGGGCGCCAATGCCCCCGGCAGCGCGCGATAATGGGTCTGCCGGCCCGCATGGCGATCGCGCACCAGCCCGGCCTGTTTCAGCACGCCCAGATGCCGCGACACCACCGGCTGCGATACCCCCGCCTTGGCGGTCAGCGCCCCCACGGTGATCTCGCCTTCGCGGCACAAACGCTCAAACAGCGCCCGCCGCGTCGGATCGGCGAGCGTTCTGAAGATCACATCCGGCGCTGGTGTTGGTTGCGACAAATCCATACCTCGTGGGCTATGGGTTTATGTATAGCTGGATAGGTATGAATGAGTCAAGGGATGGTTCGCGGGTGCAGGGAGACCTCACGGTGGGCCTGTCGAACCACGAGGGCGGGTGAGTGAAGGCAGGGTGCCACGGCCTCGTCCTTCGACATGCTCAGGATCAGGTCTACCGGGGGTTTTGCGATGAGGCGGAGAGCCACGATACGCCTCCCCCTTGATGGGAGGGATTGAGGGTGGGGGTCCACGAGCTTTAGCGCAAGAGCCGCAACGACCCCCACCCCGGCCCTCCCCTCTAGGGGGAGGGAGGGCGAGAGCCGATACGTCTAGCTTGCGGATGAAGGCGTTTTAGACAAGCCGGACACTCTCCTCACGGAGAGCTGGATGGCCCCACTACCCCAGGATCACATCGCCCTGCGCATCGAACAAATGAACCCGCGACGGATCCGCATGCACTGTCACCGTCGAGCCCAGTTCCACCTGCCGCTGGCCTTCGAGCACGATGGTCATGGACTGCTTGTCGGCAGTGGTGGCGTAGACCACGGTCTGGCCGCCCAGGCTTTCCACCAGGTCCACCTTGACCTCGGCCAGCTTGACGCCCGAGCCATCGGCCAGGGTGATATGCTCGGGGCGGATGCCCAGCGTGGTTGCGCCAGCCACATTGCGCGGCAGGGCCACGCTATTGCCGGCCGTATTGAGGCCGCTGCCTTCGGCTTTGGCGGCCAAAAAGTTCATCTTGGGCGAGCCGATAAAGCCGGCAACGAACAGGTTGCGCGGATTATTGTACAGCTCGAGCGGGGCGCCGGCCTGCTCGATGACGCCATTGCGCAGCACCACGATCTTGTCGGCCATGGTCATGGCCTCGACCTGATCGTGCGTCACATAGATCATGGTGTTTCCCAGATCATTGTGCAGCTTGGCGATCTCGACGCGCATCTGCACGCGCAGTTCGGCATCGAGATTGGACAGCGGTTCATCGAACAGGAAGATCTTGGGCTCGCGCACGATGGCGCGGCCGATGGCGACGCGCTGGCGCTGGCCACCCGAAAGCTGCTTGGGTTTGCGCTGGAGCAGCGGCACGATCTGCAGGATTTCGGCGGCGCGCTGCACCCGTTCCTTGATCTCGGCCTTGGGGGTCTTGGCGGTTTCCAGGCCAAAAGCCAGGTTCTGGTAGACATTCATATGCGGGTAAAGCGCATAGGATTGGAACACCATGGCGATGCCGCGCTTGGCGGCCGGCACTTCGTTCATGCGCTGGCCGTCGATCAACAGGTCTCCCCCGGTGATCGGCTCGAGGCCGGCGATCATGCGCAGCAGGGTGGATTTACCGCAGCCGGACGGACCGACAAACACGGTGAAGTCACCCGGATTGATGGTCAGGTCGATGCCGTGGATCACCTCGATATCGCCATAGGCTTTGACGAGTTTGCGCAGCTCGATATTTGTCGACATGGATTGTCTCCTCAGGCGGCGCGGAACTGGGGCGGAACCCAGCTCTGGTAACGCGGATGGTCGGACGCGATGGGCAGGGCCACATCTTCGTGGGTGGTCGAGGAATGGTAGAAGGCGGTGACGAGCTCGAGTGCCCGGCGCGAATCCGCCGAGGTCACCGGCATCGGCGCCTCGTCCAGCAGCGCCGCGTGGAAGCGAGCCATCTGCGTTTCAAAGCGCGAGGGCACATGCTGCCAGTCCTTGAGCAGGGCCTCGATTTTCGCCGCCGTCTCGGGATTGCGCGGCTGGATGCGCCACGGCTTGGCCCCGGGATTATAGGCCTCGTAATCGCTTTCGAAGGTGACATTCTCGAAGGTGAGGAACAGGCGGGTAATTTCCTCGGCCGCGCCAAGCGTGGCGGTAAAGCTGCCCAAAGCGCCGTTTTCCAGCTCGAGGCTGGCGGTGACGCAGTCTTCCACTTCAATGGCATTGACGCGGGTGGCGACCCGGCCAAACAGGCGCTTCACGTCGCCCATGAGATAGGTGAACAGGTCATGCTGGTGGATGGCGTGGGTCATCAGCACGCCGCCCAATTCCGTGGCCCATTTGCCGCGCCAGGGCACTTCATAATAATCGGGGCCGCGGCGCCACATGGTTTCCACCGTGCCGACAAAGGGCTTGCCGGCAATCCCGGCATCGATAATGGCCTTGGCCTGCTCGATGCCATCGCCGAAGCGATATTGGAACACAGGCATCAGCTTGCCCTTGGAGATTTTCTCCTGGGCAATCACTTCATCGACCTGGGCGAGCGAGCCGACCAGCGGCTTTTCGCAGATCACATGCTTGCCGGCCTTCAGCGCCGCCATGACCATGGGATAGTGCAGGCCGGGCGGGGTGCAGATATCGATAATGTCGATATCGTCCATGGCCAGGATGTCGTCAAAATCGGTGATGCGGCGCTCGACGTTGAATTCATCGGCGATGGGCGTCATGCGCTCGACATTGAGATCGCAGAGGGCCAGCACCTTGTATTTGTCCGCATTGGGCACATAGCCCTCGACCAGATGACTGCGGCCAATGCCGACGCCGACAATGGCGACGTTGAAAACCCGGCTCATTGTGCCCACTCCGTGCCGCGCTCGGCCAATTGCTGGGCGGTCAGTGCCAGTTTCATGGCGTTGAAGCACCGCTCCTGCGGCATGGCGGTTTCAGTCCGGTTGCGCACGTCGTCGAGGAATTGCCGGCCGAAGGGGAGATCCGTGCTCGAGCAATCGATATGGCGGGGGCCATCCTTGTTGACGATAAACAGGTGATCGGTGCCCGGGCGGCCAGCAATGTCGATATATTTGCGCAGCTCGATATAGCCTTCGGTGCCCAGAATCGTCAGGCGCCCGTCGCCCCAGGTGGGCAGGCCCTCGGGGGTGAACCAGTCGACGCGGATATAGCCCGACGTGCCATCGGCCTTGAGGTGCACATCGCCCACATCCTGGAGGCCCGGCTTGTCGGGGTGGCCGCGATTGGCGACGCTGGCCGAGACCACTTCGGCGTCCATGGCGTCCGAGAAGAACAGGAATTGTTCGAACTGGTGGCTGGCAATATCGGTCAGGATGCCGCCATAGCGATTGCGGGTGAAGAACCATTCCGGCCGGTTGTTGAGGCGCAGCGAGTGCGGCCCCATGCCGATAGTATTGATCACCTTGCCGATGGCGCCCTGTGCCACCAGATTGCCCGCTTCGACCGTGGCCTTGACCTCGAAATGCTCGGAATAGAGCACGCTATAGATGCGGCCGGTTTCCTTCTGCACCTGTTTGATTTCTTCGAGCTGGGCAAAGGTGGTCATGCCGGGCTTGTCGGAGAGTACATCCTTGCCGGCCCGCATGGCGGCCAGGGAGATGGCGGCGCGGTCGGCGGGAATGGCGGCCGTGGTGATCACGGCGATCGAAGCATCCTCAAGGATTTCCTTGGGGTCGGCAACGCGCCGCGCCTCGGGGAATTTTTCCGAGAAGGTGGCAGCCAGATCGTCTTCCACCGCATGGAAGGCCACGAAGAGGCCCCCCGCGCGCTTGAGGCATTCCACCTGGCCGTAGATATGGGCGTGATTGATGCCGATGGCGGCAAATTTGATGTCAGTCATGAGCCTAGCGTTTCATACCGGTGGTGGCGATGCCTTCAATGAGCAAGCGCTGGAAGAAGAGGAAGAACAGGAAGATCGGCACAAGGGAGAGCGCCGACATGGCGAACAGCCCGCCATAATCGCTTTCCCCGGTCGAGTCGGTGAAGGTGCGCAGGCCCAGCATGACCGTATATTGGCGCATTTCGCCCAGATAGATCAGCGGCCCGAAGAAATCGTCCCAGGTCCAGATGAAGGTGAAGATGGCGGCGGTCGCCAGCACGGGCATGGAGAGCGGAATGATGATGCGCCAATAGATGCGCCAGGGCGAGCAGCCATCCATTTGCGCCGCCTCGTCCAACTCCTTGGGCAGGCCGCGGAAGAACTGCACCATGAGGAAGATGAAGAAGCCGTCAGCGGCGAGGAATTTGGGCACGACCAAAGGCAGGAAGGTATTGACCCAGCCGAGCTGGCGGAACAGCACATATTGGGGAATGAGCGTCACCTGATAGGGCAGCATCAGGGTCATCAGCATCATGGCGAACCAGAAGTTCTTGTACTTGAAATTCAGTCGCGCGAAGGCGAAAGCCGCCATGGAACAGGCCAGCACATTGCCGATCACCGACAGGCCCGAAATGATGAAGCTGTTGAGATAGAAGGTGCCAAAGCCGGTGCGCAACCCATTCCAGCCGCGGAAATAGGCATCCAGACTCCACGAGGAGGGCCAGATGCTGGCCGAGGTGAAGATCTCGTTTTCTGGCCGGAACGAGGCGGCCAGCAGCCAGAGCAGCGGATAGAGCATCAGGATGGATGCGCCGATCAGCAGCACATGGACGATGATCGAGGTGGTGCGGCGACGGAGCGGCGAGGGCATGCCCTCGGTCACCACGGTCAATTTGGCGGGGGCATTAATCGTCATAGTGCACCCAGTATTTGGAGGTGAGGAAGGAGAACGCCGTGAACAACCCGACCAGTGCCAGCAATACCCAGGCCAGAGCCGAAGCATAGCCCATGCGGAAGAAGCCGAAGGCCTCCTGGTAGAGATAGAGCGTGTAGAACAGCGTCGAATTGATCGGATTGCCGGTGCCGCCCGAAATGATGAAGGCGGGGGTGAAGCTCTTGAACGCCTCGATGGTCTGGATGATAGCGTTGAAGAACACGACCGGGGTCAGCAGCGGCAGCGTGATCTTGACGAATTGCCGCCATTTGCTGGCACCATCGAGGCTGGCCGCTTCATACATATCCTGCGGAATCTGGCGGAGCCCAGCCAGGAAAATGATCATCGGCGAACCGAACTGCCAGATGGATAGGATAATCAGCGTCCATAGCGAATAATTGGGATTGGAAATCCAGCTCGGGCCAATGATGCCGAACAGGGCGAGGAGCTTGTTGACCAGTCCGTCCCCGGCAAAGATCTGCCGCCACAGGATGGCGATGGCCACCGAAGCCCCGAGCAGGCTGGGCAGATAGAACAGCGCCCGATACATGGGCAGCCCCTTGATGCCGCGATTGAGCAGCATGGCCACGGCCAAGGCGAAGGCCAGCTTGAGCGGCACCGAGAAAATCACGAAGAACAGCGTTACCCGCATCGAGGCCGAGAATTTCGGATCGGCGGTGAACATGCGGACATAATTGCTGGCGCCCACCCATTGGGGCGCCTGCAACAGGTCGAAATTGGTGAAGCTGAGATAGAAGGAGGTGATCATCGGCCCGATGGTCAGGCCGAAAAAGCCGATGAACCAGGGCAGGAGGAACAGATAGCCCGGCGCATCATTCTGCCAGATGCGCGACCAGACCGAGGGGCGTTGCGCCTGCTCGATCGGTGTGGCGATGGTTGAGTGAACCGTCATGATCAGGCTGCCCGCGCGAGGGTGGCGACGACTTCGTCGAAAAAGGCGGGGCCGGCGTCTTCAGGCGATTGCATGCCGAAACCCACTTCCTGGCTCTTGGTCTTGAGCGCCACTTCGATTTCCCCGGCCGCGGCCGGCGGGGTCGGCGGCACGGGGCCGGCAATGGCGCCCAATTGGTCGATATAGCGTACCGCCTGCTGGCTGCGTTCGTCCAGCGATGGCGCTAAAGCCGCCCGCATGGCCGATGACGCCGGCACGCCGCGCTCGACGCCGAGTAGCGCTGCCGCCTCGGGTGAATTGACGAAGAAATTGATGAATTCCACCGCCTGTTCGGGCGCGGCCGAGCCGGCTGAAATGGCGAAATATTGCGAGGAATTGCGATAATGCCCGCCGGTCGAGCCAGCCTTGGTCGCCGGATAGATGGCGATCCCCAGCGGATCGGGCACCAGCGTCTGATAGGCGACGAGCTGGTTGGAGGTGGTGAAATTCATCGCCGCCTTGCCGCGCACCAAAGGCGAGGTTTCGAGCTTGCCCACATCGATGGCCTGCTCGTCGGGGCTGACAATGGCGCGCGCCTGGCGCAACTCGGCCCAGAGCTTGAACCAGGCGGTCACGTCTTCGGCGGCAAAGGCGGGCTGGCCTTCGGCGGTATAGAGCGCCTTGCCCTGCTGGCGCAGCCAGTTCTCGAACAGCAACTCGACGCCGCTGCCATCGGGCGCCAAAGCCATGGCTCCGCCCGTGCTGTCGGCAAAGGCCGCGCCCTTGGTCAGCAGATCATCATAGGTCCAGCCCATGGGATCGATCTCGATGCCGGCATCGGCCAGCGCCTTGGTATTGTAGACGGCGGCGCCCGCAGCAACGCCCAGGCTGATGCCGATCAGCTTGCCGTCAATGGTACCGTTCTGCAGCTGGTCCGCGTCGATCGAGGCGATATCGAGCCCGGCGCCGACATATTGGTCGAGCGGGGCCAAGGTGCCGCGACGGGCATATTCCCCGATATAGCGGTAATCCATCTGCATGATATCGGGCGCATTGCCGCCCGCGGTCTGGGTGGCCAGTTTAGGCCAATAATCGGCCCAGCCCAGAAATTCGCCCTCGATGGCAAGGCCGGGATGGGTGCCGGTATAAAGATCGGTCACCCCATAGGTGCGGTCGGCGCGGGCCTGCCCGCCCCAGAATATCAGCCGGAGCCTGGTATCCTGGGCGAAGGCGGGCAACCCACCCAGACCACTTGCCGCCACAAGGGCCGAACCGGCCAAGAGAAATTGCCGTCTGCTGGCGACCGATACCATGATGAAACTCCATAGGCTTATAAAAATGCCGCGCGCCAAAAGGGCGCGCGGCGAAACCGGTTATCAGGACCGGCTGAGAATGGCGTTGGCGCCGCTGATCAGTTCGGGACCAGCCTGCTCGGGCGTCTTGGCGCCAAAGCCGACTTCCTGGCCCAGGGTACGGATCAGGGAGGCGTCGATTTCACCAGCCGAAGCTGGCGGAGGTGGCGGCAGAGGCCCGAGCAGATCGCCCAGATTGGCCACGAAGTTCAGCGCCAGCTGGTTCTGCTCGTCCAGGGTCGGCGCCACCACATCGCGGGTTGCCGCGATGCAGGGAATGCCGCGTTCGACGCCCAGCAGCTTGGCGGCTTCCGGATCATTGACGAAATAGCTGAGGAAGGCAGCGGCGCCTTCCTTGTTGGCCGAAGCGCCGGCAACCGAGAAGAACATGGACGGCTTGCGGTAGTGACCGCCACCGACGCCGGCCGCGATACGCGGATAGCCGATCATGCCGAGCTTGTCCTGCATGATGGCCTGGTAGCCGACCAGCTGGTTGGAGTTGGACGGCATGATGGCCGCCTTGCCCATGACCAGCATGGTGGTTTCCACTGCGCCCGTATCGATGGCCTGGTTTTCTGCGGTGACGCAGACACCGGCATCGCGCAGCTTGTTCCACAGCGTATACCATTCCACGGCATCGGCCTCGTCGAAGCCTAGCTTGCCATCGGCGGTATAGAGCGCCTTGCCGCGCTGACGCAGCCAATTGTCGAGCATGGGTTCGGAATAGGAGCCGTCGGCGATCACCTTCATGCCGCCACGGATATTGGCCGAGTTGAAGGCCTCGCCGAGCGTCATCAGATCGTCATAGGTCCAGGCATTGGTCGGCACTTCTACGCCGGCTTCCTCGAAGGCTGCGGTATTGACCAGAGCTGCCACCGAATTGGCGCCCAGCGAAATGCCGTAGAGCTTGCCATCGACCTTGCCGCCTTCGAGCTGGTCTTGGTCAAAACCGTCCAGCTTGAGTGCGCCGCCGACAAATTCGTCAAGCGGGGCAATGGCATTGCGCTTGGCATATTCGACGATGTAGCGGTAATCCATCTGGATCACGTCGGGCGCGTTGCCGCCCGCGGTCTGGGTGGCCAGCTTGGGCCAGTAATCGTTCCAGGCCAGGAATTCGCCTTCAATCGTGGTGCCGGGATTGGCCGCCTCATAAAGGTCGGTCACCCCATAGGTGCGGTCGGCGCGGGCCTGGCCGCCCCAGAAGGTCAGGCGCAGATTGGCGGCCTGGGCCCAGGCCGGCATTACGCCGGCGGCGCCAGCGGCGACCAGCGCGGAACTGCCGAGCAGAAACTGCCGTCTGTCGAATCGAAGTGTCATGTTCTTTCCTCCCATGATGCAGATAACGCCCGTCCTGCGGGCGAAACGTCGCTAGCGACCTCCCCGTCGCTAAATAACCAACTAGTTACAACACTGTGTCAGTCTCGGTCCGAAGTCAAGTCACACCGCGCCGTTCTTGTATGGAAGAATAAAGCGGATGAAAGGTCAAGGAAATAGCGCATTTGCGCAATGTTTCGTGAGGCGGCTGCCGCCGCTACAGCAAATAATTTGCGGGAATTTGCGGCCGTCTGGTGTCAGCTGGGTTGGGTGCGCAGATAGTCGAGCACCATCTGCACGGCCTGCGCCTCGCGCTCCTGCAGCATGGCCACCCCACCCAGGTCGCGGGCGAAGATCACCGAGAGCGTCGCCATGTTGGACACGTAGAAAAAACCCAAAGCTGCGATGGAGATATAGAGCTGCACCGCATCCACGTCACGGCGGAAAATCCCCGCCTCGGCGCCACGCTGCAGGATGGTGGTGATCTGCCCGACGAGCGGAGAATGCAGTGCCTGGATATCGGGCAAGGTTTTGAGAAACCTGGCATTCTCGATATTTTCCGTGCCCAGCAGGCGCGGAAACCAGGGATTGGCAAGGAAATGGCGGAAGGTGAAGCGCACCAGCCGGTCCATGGCGTCGACCGGGCCGAATTGATCCAGGCTCAGCGCCCGTTCGCCGCGCCGGATCTCCTGATAGGCGTCGAGCAGCACCGCCCGGTAGAGATCTTCCTTGTTGCCGAAATAATGATAGAGCAGCCGCTTATTGGCCCCGGCGCGCTCGGCAATGGCATCCACCCGGGCGCCCTCGAAGCCGCGCTCGGCAAATTCGGCACGCCCCGCGACCAGGATGTCGGCCTTGGTCTTGCTCGAATTGCGCGTCCGCTTGGCTGGCGGCGCCGGCTGTGTCAGCCGCTGATCCATGGAGCCTCGCTGTGTGAACGGGCCGGTTACCCCGGCTTGCCTTGAACTCTTCAGATAGCAGCGCCAGCCCTTGGGGTAAAGGCCGGGCCCAGCAGCCCGCACCGCGATACGCCCCCGCAATCGCACAATGCCATCTTGACGGCAGGCCGGCACCGCGTGTACCTAAGTAACTAAACAGTTACACAGAATGCCTGATTGGGAGGATTTTCGGATGGCGGAACAACGGCTTGGGCTGATCATGCATGGCGTGACCGGCCGCATGGGTTACAATCAGCACCTGGTGCGCTCGATCCTGGCCATTCGCGACCAGGGCGGTATTGCGCTCTCCAATGGCGACCGGCTGATCGTTGACCCCATCATCGTCGGCCGCGATGCCGACAAGATCGAGCGGCTGGCCAGGAAGCACAATATTGCCCGCTGGAGTTCCGATCTCGACGCGGCCCTGGCCAATCCCGATGACACAGTCTTCTTCGATGCCGGCACCACGCTGATGCGCGCCAGCCTGATCGAAAAGGCATTGGCTGCCGGCAAGCATGTCTATTGCGAAAAGCCGACCAGCGATTCCCTCGAGATTGCCGTCAACCTCGCCAAAACCGCCCGCGCCTCGGGCCTCAAGCATGGCGTGGTGCAGGACAAGCTGTTCCTGCCAGGCCTGATGAAGCTCAAGATGCTGCGCGACTCCGGCTTCTTTGGCGACATTCTCTCCGTGCGCGGCGAGTTTGGTTATTGGGTGTTCGAGGGCGATTGGCAGCCCGCCCAGCGCCCCTCCTGGAACTATCGCAAGGCCGATGGCGGCGGCATCATTCTCGATATGCTGTGCCACTGGCGCTATGTGCTCGATAACCTGTTCGGCGAGGTCAAGGCCGTCTCGTGCCTGGGCGCCACGCATATTCCCGAGCGCGTCGACGAGAAGGGCAACCGCTACAAGGCCGATACCGATGACGCGGCCTATGCCACGTTCGAGCTGGAAGGCGGGGTGATCGCCCAGATCAATTCGAGCTGGACGACCCGCGTTCGCCGCGATGATCTGGTGACCTTCCATGTCGATGGCACCCACGGTTCAGCCGTTGCAGGGCTGCACAAATGCTGGAGCCAGCATCGCGTCAACACGCCCAAGCCGGTATGGAATCCCGACCAGCCCCAGACCATGAACTTCTTCAACGATTGGGAAGAAGTGCCGGACAATTGGCCGGCCCAGAATGGCTTCAAGGCGCAGTGGGAAATGTTCTTGAAGCACGTCGCCGAAGACGCGCCATGGGAATATGGCCTCGAAGCCGGAGCCAAGGGCGTGCAACTGGCCGAACTCGGCCTCAAAAGCTGGGCCGAACGCCGCTGGCTCGACGTGCCGAAGCTGGATTTCTAGGAGGGGCCAAAGGCCCCCTCACCCGGCCCCTCACAACCTCGATGTCATTCCGGCGCAGGCCGGAATCCATGCTGAAGACCTTCAGCGACATCGAATGCTGGGAGGGAACACAGCATGGACCCCGGCCTGCGCCGGGGTGACACCGCGTTTGTTGAGGCTTTGAGGAAAAATGACCAGCATCAACCTGCCCAATCCAGACCGCTCCATCACGCCCTACACTCTCACCGGGGAGCCCATCCCCTTTGTCCGCCACAAGGCCACTGATTTCCCGCGCATCGCTTACGCCGCCGCCCATGTGGTGGCCGATCCGCTGGCCAATAACGATCCATGGCTCACACCCGCCATCGATTGGGACACGACCCTCAAATTCCGCCATCGCCTTTGGGACCTCGGGCTCGGCGTTGCCGAAGCCATGGATACCGCCCAGCGCGGCATGGGCCTGGGCTGGGCCGAGGCGCAGGAATTGATCCGCCGCGCTCAGGCCGAGGCCCGTACGCGCGACGATAGCCTGATCGCCTATGGCGCAGGCACCGACCACCTGGCCCCCGGCCCCGATGTCAGCATCGACACCATCATCAAGGCCTATGAAGAACAGGTCGGCTTTGTCGAAGGCGAAGGCGGACAGATCATCCTGATGGCATCACGTGCGCTGGCTGCGTCGGCCAAGTCGCCCGACGATTACGCCAAGGTCTATGGCCGCATCCTCAGCCAGGTCAAGCAACCCGTCATCATGCATTGGCTGGGCGAAATGTTCGATCCGGCGCTGGCCGGCTATTGGGGCAAGGGCAGCCATGAAGAGGCCATGGATGTCTGCCTCGACGTGATTGCCGCTCATGCCGACAAGGTCGATGGCATCAAGATTTCCCTGCTCTCGGCGGAAAAGGAAATCGACATGCGCCGCCGCCTGCCCGCTTCGGTCAAGATGTATACCGGGGACGATTTCAACTATGCCGAACTGATCGCCGGCGACGATGCTGGCTATTCCCACGCCCTGCTCGGCATTTTCGACGCCATCGCCCCGGCCGCCTCGGCGGGCCTGGCCGCCTTGGGCCGTGGCAATACCAATGAATTCTTCGACCTGCTCGAACCCACCGTGCCGCTCAGCCGGCATATCTTTGCAGCCCCCACCCGGTTCTACAAAACCGGCGTGGTCTTCCTCGCCTATCTCAATGGGCTGCAGAACCATTTCCAGATGATCGGCGGGCAGCAATCAACCCGCTCGGTGCAGCATCTCGCGCAGCTGTTCCGCCTCGCCGACAAGGCGCGGGTTTTGAGTGACCCTGAATTGGCGGTTTCACGCATGAAAGCGGTTCTCAACGTCAACAGTGTGTTAGCGTAATGACCCAGCGTGCTATCTCTTTGAACCTGGCCACTACCCGTCAGGTCTGGGGCTTCAAGGAAGCCGTGGACGGGTGCCTCAAGGCCGGAATCACCGCCATTTCCCCCTGGCGCGACCAGATCGCCGCCATTGGCCTGGACGAAGCCGCCCGCATTGTGCGCGACAACAAGATCCAGGTCACCGGCGTCTGCCGCGGCGGCATGTTCCCGGCCGAAAGTGCTGCCGGACGGCAGGCCAATATCGACGATAATTTGCGGGCGATCGATGAAGCAGCCGCGCTCAATGCCGATTGCCTCGTGCTGGTCGTCGGCGGATTACCGGGGAGTTCCAAGGACTTAACGGGCGCGCGGCAAATGGTCAGCGACGGCATCGCCGCCATGCTGCCCCATGCCAAGGCCTCGGGCGTCAGAATTGCCATTGAGCCGCTGCACCCCATGTATGCCGCCGACCGCGCCTGCGTGAACACGATCGATCAGGCGCTCGATATCTGCGAAACGCTGGGCGAAACCGTCGGCGTCGCCATCGACGTCTACCACGTCTGGTGGGACCCAAGGCTGGCCCAGGCCATCGCCCGCGCCGGCCGCATGAACCGGATTTTCGCCCACCATATCTGCGATTGGCTGGTGCCCACCAAGGACATGCTGCTCGATCGCGGCATGATGGGCGACGGCGTCATCGACCTGCCTGGCATCCGCCAAATGATTGAAGATGCCGGGTTTTTCGGGCCGCAGGAAGTGGAAATCTTCTCCGCCGACAATTGGTGGAAACGCCCCGGCGACGAGGTTCTCGCCGTGATCAAGGACCGCGTCGCTACGGTCTGCTAGACCCGGTTATAGGCCAGCGTCTGGCACAAAATGCCGGCGCGGCAGCCCTGGATTTCGATCGTATCGGGGCCGGTCTGGGTAATGGTGGCATCGGCTGTCAGCCCGCCGGCGCTCAGCGAACCCTTCCATTCATTGGGAGCGGTTTGCTGGGCCTGCATCACCTGCTTGCCGACAAAGGCCAGGTTTTCCTCGGTGGCCGATTCACCCTCGAGATTGGTCAGCACACCGCAAAGGTCGGTACCGCTGTCGCCGCAAAGGGTGAAGCTGAACGAGGTGCCGTATTCATCAACGAAATCGCCGCTCGGATCGGCGGCAAGGGCTGCCTCACCCTCGGCGGGCGCTGCATCCTGGGCGAAAGCGGGGATGGAGCTGGCCAAGAGCAGGCCGGCGACAAGGCTAGTATTTAGAAATTGCATGGGTTTGCTCCATTCACAACAACGCCCGCCCCACGCAGTCGCTTGTTTGCTTGATGGGTTTCCCAACGCGGTCCCGTGGCAAGGGTTGCGCCCGCCGGAACAATGTGATGATCAGCGGCGGAAGGTGGCCGCGATCTCGATATGGGTGGATTGGGTGAACTGGTCGACCGCCACCAGATCGCTCATGACATAGCCGGCGCCCACCAAGATCGCAGCATCACGAGCAAAGGTCCTGCTATCGCAGGCGACCATCACCACGGTCTTCACCTTGGACTTGGCCAGTTCGCGCACCTGCGCCTCGGCGCCGGCGCGGGGCGGATCGAGCACCACTGCCTCATAGGGCAATTCGAACTGGGTGAGTGGGTCGCGGAACAGGTCGCGCGGCTTGGCGATGATCTCGCGCAGGCCCTTGGTGAAGCGGCGGGCCTTGTCGAGCGCCAGAATGCCGGGTTTGTCGCTGTCGAAAGCCGAAACCGGCCGTTGTTCGGCCAGCCGCAGGGCAAAGGGGCCGATGCCGCAGAACAGGTCGGCCACGCTCTTGGCCTTGCCGACGGCGTTCAGCACGTATTCGGACAGGATAGTCTCGGCGGCTTCGGTGGCCTGCAAAAAGCTGCCAATGGGCAGTTCGACCTGGGCGCGGCCCATGGCGATGATCGGCGCCTGGGCTTGCAGGATCATTTCGCCGTTGAGCGCCAATCGCGCCAGCCGGAAGCGGCCGACCAGCGGCTGCAGCCGATCGGCGCGGGCCTGCTTCTTCTCGGTGCGCACGGCGACGTCGAGGCCGGAAACGGTCGCGGTAAAGCTCACATCGGCCTCGCCCAGAGCCGCCATGACGGCGCGAGCGATATCGGGGGCGCGGGCCAGTTCGGGCACCAGGATCGGGCAGGCATCCAGATCATGCACCTGATGGCTGCGCAGCCGCATATAGCCGGCGCCTTCCTTGCGGGCATGGAGCGTCGCGCGGCGGCGGCCATTGCCGGCGGCGTCGATGAAACGGGTGACTTTGTGGTCGAGCCCGGCGAAGCGCAGCGGGATTTCAACCAGCCCGGTCTTAAACGTTTCGTAGCTGGCTCTGTCCATGTGCTGCAGCTGGCAGCCGCCACAGGCGCCGAAATGCGGGCAGAATGGCGTGATGCGGCTGGCGGCCGATTCGAGCACCGAGACCAGCGTGCCGCGTTCGCCGTCGGCGGTGATCTCCACCATTTCGCCGGGCAGGGTCAGCGGCACGAAGATCTTGGTGCCGTCGATCTCGGTGACACCCTCGCCCTTGTGGCCGAGGCTGGTAATGTGTGTGGTGATGGTCATGAACGTCCGGGGCTTGCTGAAGGGTTCAGTAGCCTTTTGCGGGCGATGTGTGAAGGGCGGGGCTTTTGCCCCCTCACCCGGCTTAGTGCAGCGGCCGGCTGGCCCACTCCAACAAACTCGCCAGGCCCACGAACGGCACGCCCGCATGCTCACTCAGCCCCGAGGCGCAGGTGGAGACTGTCGAGACGCCCAGCGTGCATCCTGCAGGTATGTCATTTTTGGCGAAGCGGGTGGCGTGCTGGTTGAGTTCGGGGAAGAACAGGCCCTTGTCGCCGGCATAACCGCAGCAGGTGACGGAACTGAGCACGGCAATATGCTCGGCGCAGGCGCAGGCAATGGCTTCGGTGGAGGGCTGTTCCTTGAGGCGCTGGGCCGAGCAATTGTGGTGTACGGCCACCGTCGGCAGCTTCTGCGTGATGGTCAGGCGCGGCAGCACATGAGTGACGAGGAATTGCGCCGAGTCGAGTACGGGCGCAGTGCCGGGGAATTCCTTGAGGTGCTTGGCGCAGGTGGAAGCGTCGGTGACGACCGATACCGCGCCGCCATCGCTGAGAGCGGAGAGCTCGCGCTTGAGCGCGCCGCCCACCTCAGTTGCCTGTTCGGGGAAACCCTTGGACTGGAAGGGCTGTCCGCAGCATTGGCCATTCAGATGCTCGGGCATGGTGACATCGAACCCGGCCCGGTCGAGCAAAGCCAGCATGGCGTCAGTGACCGGCAGCAAGTTCTCGCCGGTTTGCGGCGCGCCGAACATGCGGCTGGCGCAGGAGGGGAAATAGACGATTTTCTGCCGGTCGCCTTGCACGATGGGCAGAGGGAAGCCGGTGTCGCGTGGATCGTCCCGCGAGACTTTTGCCGGTGCCTTGGGCGCGCCGGGACCGTGACGCAGCGCACGGGAGAGGCGCGGAATGCGATTGCCACTGGCGCGGCGGGCGGTTTCGGTGATGGCCTCCAGCGCGGGCGCGGGGATGATGGCGCGGGCCATATCGGCCAGGGCCACGCCGCCGCGCATGAAGGCTTCGACGCTGCCGGTGTGATCGGCGGCAAAGCCGGCCACCGAACGGGCGGTGCTGCCGCGGCGCTGACCGCGCTGGCCGATGATCATGGTGCCGGTTTCAATGCCGACGGGGCAGCGCAGGGAGCAGAGATTACAGGCGGCGCAAGTGTCGAGGCCGGGATATTGGAAGTCGCGGTCGAGGATCGCCAGCCGTTCGGGATTTTCGCCACTGACGCGCAGGCGTTCGCGCTCGCGGGTGACGGCGATGCGCTGGCGCGGCGATAGCGTCATCTGGTGGCTGGGGCAGGCCGGCTCGCAGAAGCCGCATTCGATGCACATGTCCACCAGTTCATCGGCCAGCGGCATGACCTTGAGATGCTTGATATGCACCTTGTCATCGGCATTGAGCAGCACGCCGGGATTGAGCAGGTTTTCGGGATCGAACAGGGCCTTGATCTGGTGCATCAGGCCATAGGCCTTGGGGCCCCATTCGGCCTCGACAAAGGGCGCGATGGCGCGGCCGGTGCCATGTTCAGCCTTGAGCGAGCCGCCGAATTGGATCGAGACCAGGCCGGACAGGGCCTTGGAAAACATATCGAATTTTTCCGCCGCGCCGGGCGCCGCGAAATCGTCGCTCATCTGGAAATGCAGGTTTCCTGCCAAGGCGTGGCCGAAAATGATGGCGTCTTCATAGCCGTGATCATCAAGCAGATTGCGCATGGCGATGACGAAATCGGCCAGCCGATCGATGGGCGCGGCGACGTCCTCGGTGAGCATGGAGGTGCCCTTGGGACGGGCAGCGCCGCCCGAGGCGAAGAAGCCCTTGCGGATATCCCAGAGAGCGTGGGAACGGGCTTCGTCGGTCGAAAAATCGATATGGGTCGCGCCATTGGCCGAGAGGATCGCAACGGCTTTTTCGACTTCTGTTTCAAGCTCTTGGGCGGTGGGCGCCGTGACGTCGATGAGTACGGCGGGCGAGTTGTCGGTGAGCCAGGGCAGGAGCGGCGCCATGGGGGCGAGGTGCTCCACCGTGGCCAGCGCGCGGCGCTCGATATATTCGGCGGCGGTGACACCAGTTGTCACCTGAACCCCATTATTGGCTAACACACTGATAGCACTGGCAGCAGCATAGGGGTCTGGAAAGGGCACCAATGCGGTCGATTTGAAGGGGTGTTCGGGGACTGTATTGTAGGTGACCTCGGAAACGAAACCGAGCGTGCCTTCGGAGCCCACCATGAGGTGGATCAGGATATCGAGCGGGTCGTGATAATCGACCAGCGCATTGAGCGAATAGCCCACCGTGTTCTTGATGCGGTATTTCTTTTTGATCAACGCGACCAGATCGGGGTCGGCCATGACCTGGTGATGCAGGTCATGGATGGCGTCAAGCATATTGGCGTGGCTGATGCGGAAGGCGTCGCAGGAAGCCGGATCGCCTGAATCGAGTGCGGTGCCATCGGCCAGCACGATCCGCAGGCGCGCCATGGTGTGATAGGTGTTCTGGGCAACGCCGCAGCACATGCCCGAGGAATTATTGTTGACCACGCCGCCAATCTTGCAGGTGGCCTGGCTCGCGGGATCGGGACCGATCTTGCGGTCGAATTTCTTGAGCGCGGCATTGGCCTGGGCGACAATGATGGCCGGCCCCAGCGTAATCTGGTCAGCGCCGGGATGGATATCGAGCTTGCGCCAGCCATCGCCCAATACGGCCAGGACGCCATCGGTGACGGCCTGACCCGAGAGCGAAGTGCCGGCGGCGCGGAAAGTGAGGGGTAGCTGTTCGGCGCGGCAGGCCTTGATCACCGCGCGCACCTCATCCTCGGAATTGATGAAGACCACGGCGGCCGGCACCAGCCGGTAGGAACTGGCGTCCCCGCTCCAGGCATAGGTCATCAACGCATCGGTAAACATGCGCCCACCAATTTGCCCCTTGAGGCGGGCGACAAGGCGCTCGCCGGCCGCGATGCGGTCGGGCGTGGGCTGATGGACGGGGGAGGATGAGAGGGCGGCTTGCTGCATGGCGGCGAGGCTAACATGTCAGCTGGGGCCGGCGAAAGAGGTATTAGATAGGTATTATGGGGCGCCATACTTGCGGCGCCCCATAATTTACTCAGATATCGACGTCGTCTTCGCCGATGGCCTCGATCTGGGCGGCAGCGTGGCGCAGGATATCGGCAGCCTCGCGCTGCTGCTCGGGCGAGCCGGCGCGGGCCTTCTTGAGCGCAGCCTTGAGATCGCGGCGGGCGTCGTTGAGCTCGGGCACGACATCGCGCAGGTCGCGGTCGGCATCGGGCTCATGACTGCCGGGACCGAAGCCAAAGCCGCGACCACGATGATGGGGACGATTGCCGACATCGGGGCCCTGTTCGCGGTTGAACGGCCAGTCGGCCTTGGCGAATTCGCGGAAGCGGTTCATCTGCTCGCCGGCTTTGGCCAGGAATGACAGGGTTGATTCAATGGCTTCGCGATTGTCGGCCAGATGGGTGCGGCCTTCATCGGTGATGGTATAGAGCTTTTTATTGCCATCAGCTTCCGAGGTGACGTAGCCGGCTTCCTCGAGGAAGGTCAGCGCCGGGTAGACGATGCCCGGGCTGGGCGAATAAAAGCCGCCCGATTTTTCCTCGATGGCCTTGATCAGATCATAGCCATGGCGGGGTTGCTGCTCGATGAGATAGAGCGCCACCAGCCGCAGGTCGCCCGAGGCGAGCATGCGCCCGATGCGGAAATTGCCGCCCATATTGCCCCAGCCATCGCCACCAGCGCCGCCGGCAAACTGTCCCCAGCTGCGGCGGGCCATGGCTTCAAGCCGGCGCCAATTGGGCTCTCCATCGCGCCAATATTGTCCCATGATGTGTCTCCGATATATCTTTGAATTGCGTTGAAGCTAAGATCGTTGCGGATAACGGCGATTTCAAGATATATCTTACGATTGTTTTTGTAGGTGGCGAGGGAGCGGCCGGTCTCGATCTCCTCGTCGCTGTCATCGCCCGGCTCGTCCGGGATCCATATCTCAGCGCACGCGACGGCATGGATTGCCCGGACGAGCCGGGTAATGACGGTGGGGTTTGAGAGATACGGGCACACCGGCAAAAATTAGAACCGCAAACAAAAAGCCACCGCACTAGGCGGTGGCTCTTAAGATCCGGCGGTTTGCTCGAAGGCTAGATATTGACCTTCTCGTAGTGCGAGGGATCGGCCTTGAACGAGGTTTTGTCGTCGAGGCCCGGGTCGCGGTCGAATTGGCCGTGTTTGCGGAAGCGGTACATATAGGTGGGCAGGATAGTGTCCATCGAAGTGGGCGCGATGCCGATGCCGGCCAGGGTGCGCTTTTCCTTGATAGCGATATCGGACACCACATTGTCGACGCCCAGCAGATCGACCTGGTCGGCAGTCAGCAGTGGCGGGAAGGGCAGGATGGCGAGGGGGGCGGCCAGCGCCTTGGCAAAGCCGGGCGAGAGCGGCAGCAGCGAATTCTTGCGGCCGGCTTCGCGCAGGATGCGCTGCAAGAGGGCACGGTGGGTTTCCACCGTCGGCCCGCCAAGTTCGTAGATGCGGCCAGTCTTGAGCTCGCCTTCGGCCGCCTTGGTGAAGGCCTGGGCGACATCGCCGACATAGACGGGCTGGAAGCGCGTATCGCCTGAGATCAGCGGCAGCGCCGGGAACAGCCGGGCCAGACCGCCCATGAGATTGAAGAAGCCGTCATCGCGGCCGAACATGATCGAGGGGCGGAAGATGACGGCATTGGGGAAAGCCGCGAGCACGGCGGCCTCGCCTTCGAGCTTGGAGCTGGCATAGGCGCTGACGGCGGCAGCCTGATCGACGCCGAGAGCTGACATATGCACGAGCGTTTCGGCACCCGCGGCCTTGGCAGCGGCAGCGATCAGCCCAGCTGCTTCGGTATGCACCACCTTGAAGGTCTGGGCACCGCGTTCATAGCCGATGCCGACCAGATTGATGACGATATCGGCCTTGGCGACGGCGCGGGCGATGGACGCCTCGTTGCGCACATTGGCCTGGATGGGCAGGATCTGCCCGACCATGCCCAGTGTCTTGAGGTGCCCGGCAAGGTCCGGCCGGCGCACAGCGACGCGGATGCGATGGCCGCGATCGGCCAGCAATTGCACGATCTGGGTTCCCACGAAGCCGGAACCGCCAAAGATGGTGACGAGTTTGGGTTCGAGGCTGTGCATGCAAAAGCTCCGGCAAAGGCGCGAGGGCGCGCGGCAAGTTGATCGGGTTCTAGCGCAGGCAGGGCGTGGCTGTCGAGGGCATCGAACCCGGATTGGCTCTGGGTGGACCGCCTCGATGGCGCCCCGGCGGCGGACCGCAAACACGGTCACGCACCGGGACGGCGCGAACTTTTGAGTATGGGCGCAAAAGCCCGTTGACAAGCGCCGACGGGCACCCTAGTTACACCGCCACTTGCCCAGATGGCGGAATTGGTAGACGCGCACGGTTCAGGTCCGTGTACCGCAAGGTGTGGAAGTTCGAGTCTTCTTCTGGGCACCAAATTTTGAGCGCCGGTCATGACGGAAGTCGTGACCGGCGCTTCGCTTTTCGGGGAGCCGCCTTTCCAATGCCCTCTTGCTGTGCCAAGAGGAGCGGAACGTGCAATTTTCGAGACGTCCCATGGCCATCAGACTGCATCGCGGCGACCTGCCTGACCTTTCCCGTTATGGCAGGGAAGTGGCCATCGACACCGAGACGATGGGTCTTGATCCCCATCGCGACCGGCTCTGCGTGATCCAGCTGTCGCCCGGCGATGGCAGCGCCGATGTGGTGCAAATCCCCCAAGCCAGCAATGAAGCGCCCAATCTCGTCAAACTGCTGGGCGACCCTGCAGTCACCAAGATTTTTCACTATGCGCGTTTTGACGTCGCTGTGCTCAAGAACCGCTTTGGCGTGGTGACCGGGCCGATCTATTGCACCAAGATCGCGTCCAAGCTGGTGCGCACCTATACCGACCGGCATGGGCTCAAGGATCTGGTGCGCGAACTGCTCAATGTGGACCTGTCCAAGCAGCAGCAGAGCTCGGATTGGGGGGCGGACAAGCTCAGCGATGCCCAGCTCGATTATGCGGCCTCCGACGTACTCTATCTGCATGATCTGAAGCGCCACCTGGACCGCATGCTGCAGCGCGAAAACCGCACCGAGCTGGCCCGCCAATGCTTTGATTTCCTCAAGACGCGGTGCGAGCTTGATCTGTTGGGCTGGGACGAAACCGATATTTTCGCCCATAGCTGAGAGCGAAACCCAAGGGGTTGCGATGACAATCCATGCCGACGCGCCGGAACGGCTGGCCACCTATCGGCGCCTGATGCGGCGCAACCGGATCGTGTCGATCCTGCGTATTGGCGTACCCGCTTTGGGGGCGCTGACGCTGGTGCTGCTGGCCGGGCAGATTTATCTGTCCAGCATTGGCACCCGCTTCGGCGTCGGCCAGATTTCGGTGACGCGCGACGGGGTTTCGGTGGATGCTCCCGAATATGCGGGCCTGCTCGAGGATGGCGCCGCCTATCGCGTGACGGCCAGCGCGGCGCGGGCGGCGATGAATGCCACCGACCGGATCGAATTGAGCGATGCCGTGCTCGAAGTGGACCGCACCAGCGGGGTGTCCATGCGCGCCATCTCGGCAGCGGCGCTGCTCGACACCACCAGTCAAGTGGTCTTTATCGACGGGGTGGCCCATTTCACCGATACGACCGGCACCAAAGGCATATTGCACCAATCGGAATTCGACTGGGCCAGTTCGGTGCTGACCGCCAAGGGCCCGGTGACCATCAATTATTCGGACGGCAGCGATATCAGTGCCGATGGCATGGTCTATGATGCCAAACAGCAGACCTGGACATTTACCAGGGCCATTGTCACCCTGCCTTCGACCCCTGGAGAAACCATTCCATGATGCCGCGCCTCCTGCTCGCCATGAGCTTGCTGTTGCTGGCCAGTCCGGCCTGGGCGCAGCAAAAGGTTGAGATCACCGCCGACAAATTCACCATCGAGGAAACCAGGCGGGAAGCCGTGTTCGAGGGCAATGTGGTGGTCAAGCATCCCACGGTGACTGTGTGGGCGCCCCATGTCGTGGCCATTTATGGCGAAGGCGGCACCAATGACATCAAGAGCTTTGAAGCCACCGGCGACGTCAAGCTGGAGACCAAGGACCAGACCGCGACCGGCCAGCGCGCCGTCTTCACGCCGTCCGATCAATTGCTGCGGCTGACGGGCAATGTGGTGGTGGTCAATTCGGGCGGCACGGTCAATTCGAGCGAATTGGTGGTCAATCTCGAGACCAATGTATCGACCTTTTCCAGCACTGGCGGCGGCAGGGTGACCGGGGTCTTCAACTCACAATGAATGATGCAGCGGCAAAACCCCGGATCGACCAGACCGGGTGGCTGGTGGCGCATAGCCTGGCCAAGAGCTTTGGCAAGCGCAGTGTGGTGCGTGATGTGTCGCTGGCCGTGCGGCGCGGCGAGGCCGTAGGGCTGCTCGGACCCAATGGCGCGGGCAAGACCACGGTTTTCACCATGATCATGGGGCTGGTAAAGCCCGATAGCGGCGACATAAGGCTCGATGGCAGGCCGATCACCCATTTGCCCCTGTTCCAGCGCGGCCAATTGGGCATTGGCTATCTGCCGCAGGAGCCCTCGATTTTCCGCGGAATGAGCGTCGCCGACAATATCATGGCGGTGCTGGAAAACCACGTGAAGGGTCGGGCCGCGCGCCAGGCAAGGCTGCAATCCCTGCTCGAGGAATTCTCGATTCAACATCTGGCCAAGGCCAATGCGCTGGCCCTGTCGGGCGGGGAGCGCCGGCGCGTCGAAATCGCCCGGGCGCTGGCCGCCGATCCGGTGTTCATGCTGCTCGATGAACCCTTTGCGGGCGTCGATCCGATCGCGGTGGCCGAGGTCAAGGCGCTGGTCAAGCAATTGACGCGGCGGGGCATTGGCGTGCTGATCACCGATCATGCGGTGCGCGAAACACTGGGCCTGGTCGACCGCGCCTATGTCATCCATGGTGGCAAGGTGATGATCCAGGGGCGACCCGAAACCATCAGCGCCGACCCCGATGCCCGCCGCGTCTATCTGGGCGAGAATTTCGAGATTTAGCCCGCGACCGCACTTGGCACGGAACTTGCCCTATCGCTTGCCCCCTGCCGCGAAATGGGGCATGGTGCCGCCGGGAAATGGCCGGAAACGGCCAGGATTTTTGCATTTCAGGGACGGATGGATGGCACTTTCGCCGCGGCTCGAATTTCGGCAGGCTCAAAGCCTGACGCTGACGCCGCAATTGATGCAGTCGATCCGGCTGCTGCAATTGAGCCATCTCGAACTCAACGATTTCGTCGATGCCGAATTGCTGCGCAACCCGCTGCTCGAGCGCGAGGACGGGGCCGAGCCGGGCGAAGCCGAACCGGTTGAGGTGCCCGAGCGCACCACCGAAATCAGCGCCTATGAGGATACGGTGGAGCGCGGCGAGCGCATCCAGGATGCCGGCTCGATTGCCGATGGCTATGACACTGCGGTGGAGAATGTATTTCCCGACCAGGCGGCGCAGGACCAGTTGATCCCCACCAGCCGGCTCGACCGCAACGGGGCCAGCGAAGGCGGGGACGCGCCCGATATCGATCAATTCGTGGCCTCGCGGCCTTTGCTCTCCGAGCATCTGGAGGCGCAGGCCAATCTGATCCTGCGCATGCCGGCCGACCGGATGATTGCGCGGCACCTGATCGACAATCTCAACGAGGCCGGATATCTGGCGGTCGAGCTGGACAGCATTGCCGAATTGCTGGGGGCCGAACTGGCCGATGTCGAGGCCGTGCTGGGGGCACTGCAGGGCTGCGATCCGGTGGGAGTATTTGCCCGCAATGTGCCGGAATGCCTGGCCATGCAATTGCGCGAGCGCGACCGGCTTGACCCGATGATGCAGGCGCTGCTCGACAATATCGGGCTTTTGGCCGAGCATAATGTGGCGGGATTGCTGCGCGCGGTGGGGTGCGATCGCGAGGACCTGGCCGACATGCTGGGCGAAATCCGCCGGCTTGACCCCAAGCCGGGCCTGGCTTTTGACAGCGGGCCAATCGAGGCGGTGGTGCCCGATGTCTTCGTGCGGCCGGGGCCGGATGGCGCCTGGCAGATCGAGCTCAATACCGAAGTGCTGCCGCGCGTCCTGGTCAACCGCGTCTATTATACCAGCGTCACCAAGAAGACCCGCGAGCCGGCCGAAAAGGCATTCCTGTCCGATTGCCTGGCCACCGCCAATTGGCTGACCAAGAGTCTGGACCAAAGGGCACAGACGATTTTGAAAGTGGCGGCCGAAATCGTGCGGCAGCAGGATCAGTTCCTGGTGCATGGCATTGCTCATTTGCGGCCGATGACGCTCAAAATGGTCGCCGAAACCATCGACATGCATGAATCGACCGTCAGCCGGGTAACGTCGAACAAATATATGGCGACGCCCCGCGGCCTGTTCGAGATGAAATATTTCTTCACCACCGCGATCGCTTCCAGCGATGGCGGCGGGGATCACTCCGCCGAGGCGGTGCGCCACCGCATCCGCCAATTGATCGAGGCCGAGGTCATCACCGATGTGCTTTCGGACGACACCATTGCCGCGCTGCTGCACAAGGAGCAGGGGATCGAGCTGGCCCGGCGCACTGTGGCCAAATACCGGGAGGGCATGAATATCCCCTCCTCGGTGGTCCGCCGCCGGCAGAAGAAGAATCTGGAGCATACCCCCTAGAGCCGCCTTTGCGATTGCCCAATATGGGGCATAGCCCCTATGGTCCTTGTGGGCAGAAGTGGGACGAATCGCGCGCCTGCTGCCACCGGATTTGAGTGTGCATGGGCAAGGCGGAAACCAAGACGATCCACACCCGGTCTGGATCCCGTTCGATCATATTCTACCTGCTGGTGCTGGCCTTTGCCGGTATCGTGCCCAGCTTTGTGTTTGCCGGCATCCTGATCCAGCGCAATCAAGCGGCGCAGGAAAGCATTGTCGAAACGCTGATCGTGGCGACGTCGCGCTCCATCGTGCAAGCCATGGAACGCGAAATCGCCGCCAATATCACGACGCTGCGCGTGCTGGCCGCCTCCCCTGCCCTGCGCGCCGGCGATTATCGCAGGTTTCATAATACCAGCGTCGTGGCTCTGGCCGGCACCAATGCCAATCTGTTCATCGTCAATCCCGATTTCACCACCTTTGCCAGCACACGCGAGCCCTTCGACAGCCCGCCCAGCTTGACCAATGACATTGCCTCCAGCGAGCGGGCCTTTGCCGGCACCGAGCCGGTGATCACCGATCTGGTGCTTGGCGCGGTATCCCAGCAATGGGTCTACAATATCCTGCTGCCGGTCGATCTGGGGCCCGAGGGCACCAAGCTCATCGCGCTCAACCAGCCGGCCAACAATTTTGCCGGCGCGCTGTCGGCCAATAGCCTGCCCGAGGGCTGGAACACGGCACTACTCGACAATGAGGGCCGGATCATCGCCGCCACGCCCGGCGTGGGCGAAGCGGGTGAGGAATTTGCCCCGTTCAACGCCATGGCGCAGGCCTTCTCCCTGGGCTGGCAACATCTGGACACCGATCAGGGCGCCGCTTTGGGCGTGATCCAGCGCTCAGTCACCACCGGCTGGCGCCTGGTGGCCTGGGCCCCGGTGTCGAGCATTTCCCAGCCATTGCTGATCGCCGTGCTGACGCTGATCGCCGGCGGCATCGTGCTGCTTGGGCTGATCCTGGCGGCCCTGTTCTGGGGCAGCAAGCGCATCGGCAGTTCGGTGCGGGGCCTGGCGCGCGACGCGCGGCGGCTGGGCGCAGGCGAGCCCGTGGTCGCCAAACCCTATCCGGTCTCGGAAATTGCCGAAGTCTCCGAGGCGCTGGAACAGGCGTCCGAGGTCCGCCAGGCGGCCGAACGCGAAGTGCGGTTCCTGCTGCGCGAACTGGCACACCGCTCCAAGAACCAGATGACCGTGATTGCCGCCATGGCCAAGCAGACCGCCCGCGGCGCCACCGATCTGCCCAGCTATGTGCAGGCTTTCGAGCGGCGCATCCTGGGATTGGCCCGCTCGACCGACCTGTTGCTCACCCATGGCACGGCCGGCGTGCTGCTGGGAGAATTGATCGAGCACCATATCGAGCCCTTCCGCCCGGTTACGGACCGCCGCGTACACATTGCCGGCCCCGCCGTGCGGCTCAATGGCCAGGCGGCGCAGACCCTGGGCATGGCCGTGCATGAATTGGCGACCAATGCGGTCAAATATGGCGCATTTCTCGATGACGCGGGGCATTTGTCGGTCACCTGGCAAAAGGACGGCGAGCGGCTCGACCTGATCTGGCGGGAAACCCTGGTGCGGGGGCTGGAAGCCAGCGAGCGCACCGGATTTGGCACCACAGTGCTCAAATCCATGGTCGGGCGCTCGCTCAATGCCAAGGTCGAGCGGATCTATCGCGCCGATGGGCTGGAGTGGCGCTTCCTCATACCCCTTTCCGGCATCGACCCGGCGCTGGCCCCTGCCCCGGCCGGCGAGCCTGATTCGGAATAAATTCTGGCGTTATCCCCCGCTTTGCCCTATATGCAGCCCCAGGTTCGGCGCCTTTGCGGGCACCGGGCGTCAACGGCCCCGCCTGGACGACATCCCGGCCGGGGCGACCCAATCCTCCTTTGAAAGGATATTTCCGATGTCGATTACGCCCGAGCGCAAGACTGCTCTGATCCAGGAATACGCAACCAAGCCGAACGATACGGGCTCGCCCGAAGTGCAGGTTGCCATCCTCTCCGAGCGCATTGCCAATCTCACCGAGCACTTCAAGGATCACGGCAAGGACAACCATTCCCGCCGCGGCCTGCTCAAGCTCGTTTCGACCCGTCGCAGCCTGCTTGACTACGTCAAGAAGATCGACGACGCCCGTTACAAGACCTTGATCGAAAAGCTCGGCCTGCGCCGCTAAGCGCAGCTTCTGAACTTGCGAATGCGGGGGATTCTCCGCATTCGCCTTTGCCGCAGATTCCGCCCGGAGCCCGTTCATCGGGAGAGCGGAAATGGGGCGCCAGCGTAGACCGGCGAGTGCCGGAGCATGGCAGGATTATTGGCCGCTTCCGCCGGGGAGCTGCTTGTTGTCTTGCCCATGTTTCGTCCTAGCCAGCCGTAACAGTGCCTGATTTTGAGCCTTTTGCGCACATGGGGTGCGTCAAGGGTGCGGGCACACCGGATGAGTTCGCGGGGTTTTGCTACGCCCCCGCGTTCCCGCTCAGCCGGCAGAATGGAAAGACGAACAAGATGACCATCAATTTCGACCACCATAAAGTCGAGCTCAACTGGGGCGGCCAGCCCCTGACGCTCGAAACCGGCAAGATTGCCCGCCAGGCCGATGGCGCCGTCCTCGCCACGCTGGGTGAAACCGTGCTGCTGGCGACCGTGGTGTCAGCCAAATCGCCCAAGCCGGGCATCGATTTCTTCCCGCTGACCGTCAACTACCAGGAAAAGTATTTTGCCGCCGGCAAGATCCCGGGTGGTTACTTCAAGCGCGAAGGCCGCCCGACCGAAGCCGAGACGCTGACCAGCCGCCTGATCGACCGTCCGATCCGCCCGCTGTTCCCCGATGGCTACAAGAACGAGACCCAGGTCATCGTAACCGTGCTCCAGCATGACATGGAGAACAACCCAGACGTGCTGGCCATGGTCGCGGCCTCGGCTGCCCTCACCATTTCGGGCGTTCCCTTCATGGGCCCGATCGGCGCCGCCCGCGTCGGTTATGTCGATGGCGAATATGTTCTGAACCTGCCCGTCGACCGCCGCGCCGACAGCAAGCTCGACCTGGTCATGGCCGGCACTGCCGATGCCGTGCTGATGGTTGAATCCGAAGCCAAGGAACTCAGCGAAGAAGTCATGCTGGGCGCCGTGATGTTCGGCCATGCCGAGAGCCGCAAGGTGATCGACGCCATCATCAAGCTGGCCGAACTCGCCGCCAAGGATGCCCGCGATTTCGAGCCGGAAGATCATTCCGCCATCGAAACCGAAATGCTGGGCGTGGTCGAAGCCGATCTGCGCGCTGCCTATAAGCTGACCAAGAAGGAAGAGCGCTACGCGGCCGTCGACGCCGTCAAGGCCGTCGCCAAGGCCCACTTCGCCGCCCGCATCGAAGCCGGCGAAATCTCGGCCGAAGACGTTGGCGCAGTGTTCAAGCACCTGCAGGCCAAGGTTGTGCGCTGGAACGTGCTCGATACCGGCCTGCGCATCGATGGCCGCGATCTGTCGACCGTCCGCCCGATCGTTTCCGAAGTCGGCGTGCTGCCCCGCACCCATGGTTCGGCGCTGTTCACCCGCGGGGAAACCCAGGCGCTGGTCGTTGCAACCCTGGGCACCGGCGAAGACGAGCAGTATATCGACTCGCTCGAAGGCACCCAGAAGCAGAACTTCCTGCTGCATTACAACTTCCCTCCCTATTCGGTGGGTGAAGCTGGCCGCATGGGTTCGCCTGGCCGCCGCGAAATCGGCCATGGCAAGCTCGCCTGGCGCGCGATCAACCCGATCCGTCCTTCGGTCGAGGAATTCCCCTATACGATCCGAATCGTCTCCGAGATCACCGAATCCAATGGTTCGTCCTCGATGGCAACCGTCTGCGGCACCTCGCTGGCGCTGATGGATGCCGGCGTGCCGCTGGCGCGTCCGGTGGCGGGTATTGCCATGGGCCTGATCCTCGAAGGCGAAAAATTCGCCGTGCTGAGCGATATCCTGGGTGACGAAGATCACCTGGGCGACATGGACTTCAAGGTGGCTGGTACCGATCAGGGTATCACGAGCCTGCAGATGGACATCAAGATCGCCGGCATCACCGAGCAGATCATGCAGATCGCGCTGGGTCAGGCCAAGGACGGCCGTATCCACATCCTGGGCGAAATGGCCAAGGCCATCACCGCGTCCCGTTCGGAAGTGGGCGAGTTCGCTCCGCGTATCGAGACCATCAAGATCCCGACCGAAAAGATCCGTGAAGTGATCGGCACCGGTGGCAAGGTGATCCGCGAGATCGTCGAAAAGACCGGCGCCAAGATCAATATCGACGACGATGGTACGATCAAGATTGCCTCCAGCGACGGCGCGCAGATCGATGCGGCCATCAAGTGGATCAAGTCGATCACCGACGAAGCCGAAGTGGGCGCCATCTATCAGGGCACCGTCGTCAAGACCGCCGATTTCGGCGCCTTCGTGAACTTCTTCGGCGCCAAGGATGGCCTGGTGCATATCTCCCAGCTGGCCGACCAGCGCGTTGCCAAGACCACCGACGTGGTCAAGGAAGGCGACAAGGTCTGGGTCAAGCTCTTGGGCTTTGACGAGCGCGGCAAGGTCCGCCTCTCCATGAAGGTCGTCGACCAGGCGAGCGGCAAGGAAATCAAGTCCGAAGAAGCCGCCGCCGAATAATCCGGCCGGCTAGACCACTGGAAGGCCCGGATTTTTCCGGGCCTTTTCGTTTTTGTGGTAACTTTGCAACAAGCATAAGTGCTTCACTTTCCTGCGAGGAACCGATGGGCCTGCATCCCGTTCGGCAAGTGATGCTTTCCTGCACTATGCAAGTCCACTTTGGCTGCATAGGTCATTGCTAACTCAACCTAATTGCGTCGTCCCATAGGATTCGCTGTGCTTAATCGCCGTTTGTTCATGATCGGTATGCCCCTCGCTCTGGCCGCCTGCACCACTTCGCGTGCCCCGGTGGTCGAAGAACCCCGTATCGACCCCTATTATCAGGCCATGTATGGCGCTGTGTATAACGAGCCCTTCCCCATCGCAGCGATGGATCTGCGCCGTGTCGACCCGCAATGGTGGCGCCAGGAAGTCCCCTATATGACCTCCGAGCCGGTCGGCACCATCGTTGTCGATACCCCGGCCCGCTTCCTCTATCTGGTGCTCGAGGGCGGCCGGGCGCTGCGCTATGGCATCGGCGTGGGCAAGACCGAGGCCCTGGTGTTCCGCGGCACCGCCACGATCGGCCGCAAGGCCCAGTGGCCGCGCTGGACCCCCACCCAGTCCATGATCAAGCGCGAACCCGAGCGCTACGGCCCCTATGCCGGCGGCATGGAAGGCGGTCCGACCAATCCGCTGGGCCCGCGCGCGCTCTATCTCTACAAGAATGGCCAGGACACGCTGTTCCGCATGCATGGCACGACCGAGCCCTATACGATCGGCACCAATGTTTCCTCGGGCTGTATCCGCCTGATGAACCAGGACATTCTGGATCTTTATGCCCGCGTTCCCACCGGCACCCGCGTCGTGGTGATCAACTAAAACGGCCTTCGGGCCATTATCGCGACAGCGGGGATCCTTGTTTCGGAATCCGTAGTCACCGAATAAAAGATTGCCGCTGCCGCGACAATGGCCCGGAAATTTCACGAAGACCCAGCTTGCAAGAGCTGGGTCTTTTGGTTTGTGAGGCTTTGACCCTGCCGCTTATGGCAGATTTCCCGCGCGGCCAAGTATCTAGCTCACACCCCCACCGTCATTGCCCGGCTCGTCCGGGCAATCCATGCCACAACATGCGCGGAGAGATGGATTACCTGGACGAGCCGGGTAATGACGGTGGGGAGAAGGCTGATGATGGGGAGAGCCTCGCAGGGCCGTGAGACCTCTGCCCAAGGTGGTTTTTCCCAAGTCAGCCTGGGGAATGCCGGCGGCCTCGAGCCCTGCTACAGGACTGTCAACGCGCGGCCTTCCACCGCTATGGCCATTGGGAGGGTCAGCGCGCGCCAGAAGGGCAGCGGAGCAATACCGGTGGTGCGGGCGAGATAGAGGGTCAGCGCGGTGCCGTGGGTGAGCAGCGCGATCGTGCCGCGGTTTTGTCCCATGCTGCGTTCTACGGCTGCCGAGAAGCGCAAGAAGACCTGGTCGGCCGTCTCCTCGCCGAAGACCAGTTCGCCGGGGTGCGCGAAGAAACGGGCGATACCCGCCTCGAATTCGAGCCTTGGCAGAAAACCGACATTGGCCCGCTCGTGCTCGCGCAGGTCACGGTCGACCTCCAGCGGCAATTGCAGGGTGGCGGCGATCGCCTCGGCAGTTTGGCAGGCCTTAGGCTCGTCGCTGGAGATTACGGCGCCTATGCCATGATTGGCCAGCCGTTCGGCAAGCGTCACGGAGGCAGCTTGGCCCTCTGTGCTTAGCATCCAGTCACGAGCCGGCACTGCCGGATCGATCAGCGGCGCGCTGTGCCGGATCAGGATCAGCTTGCCCATCTACCTCTCCTCGCAATGACAAAGGGCGCAGCCAGCTGGCCGCGCCCCTTGCAATATCTCGCCTGCCGATTGACCTACAGCGTGCGCTGCACGGTCTCGACGCGGAAGCATTCGATGACGTCGCCGGCGCGCATGTCTTCGTAGTTCTCGAAGGCCATGCCGCATTCCTGGCCGGTCTGGACTTCCTTGACTTCGTCCTTGAAGCGCTTGAGCGTCTTGAGCTTGCCTTCGTGGATAACGACGTTGTCGCGGATAAGACGCACACCGGCGCCGCGCTCGACGATACCTTCGGTAATCCGGCAACCGGCAACCTTGCCGACCTTGGTGATCGAGAAGACTTCCAGAATTTCGGCATTGCCGATGAAGGTTTCGCGCCGCTCGGGCTTGAGCAGGCCGGACATGGCCGCCTTCACGTCATCCACGAGGTCGTAGATGATGTTGTAATAGCGGATTTCGATGCCGTCGCGGGTGGCCAGATCGGTAGCCTGCTTGTTGGCACGCACGTTGAAGCCGATGACGATGGCGTTCGAGGCCGAAGCCAGGGTCACGTCGGATTCGGTGATGCCGCCCACGCCGCTCATCAGGATCTGCGCGGAGACTTCATCGGTCGACAGCTTGTTGAGCGAAGCAACGATGGCTTCGACCGAACCCTGCACGTCGCCCTTGATGATCAGCGGGAACTTGGAGATGCCGGCGACCTTGAGCTGATTCATCATCTGCTCGAGGCTCGTCGCACCGCCGCCGGCCGTCTTTTCACGGATGGCACGCTGACGATATTCGGTGACTTCGCGGGCGCGGGCCTCGGTCTCCACAACAGAGAACCGGTCGCCCGCGCTCGGCACGCCGGTAAAGCCCAGCACTTCCACCGGAATGGAGGGACCGGCTTCCTTGACCTGCTCGCCCTTGTCGTTGATCAGGGCGCGCACACGGGCAAATTCGGTGCCGGCGACGAGGATGTCGCCGATGGCCAGAGTGCCGCGCTGCACGAGGACGGTGGCGACCGCACCGCGACCGCGATCGAGCTTGGCTTCGATGACCAGGCCTTCGGCACGGCCATCGCGGGCCACGCGCAGCTCGAGCACTTCGGCCTGCAGCAGGATGGTTTCGAGCAGCTTGTCGAGACCCGCCTGGGTCTTGGCCGACACTTCCACGTCCAGCACGTCGCCGCCCATGGATTCCACGAACACTTCGTGCTGCAGCAGCTCGGTGCGAACGCGGGTCGGGTTGGCTTCGGGCTTGTCCATCTTGTTGATGGCCACGATGATCGGAACCCCGGCCGCCTTGGCGTGCTTGATGGACTCGATGGTCTGCGGCATCACGCCGTCGTCGGCCGCCACGACCAGAACCGCGATATCGGTGGCCTGGGCGCCGCGGGCACGCATGGCGGTGAACGCCTCGTGGCCCGGGGTATCGAGGAAGGTGATCTTGTTGCCGTTCTTTTCGACCTGGTAGGCGCCGATATGCTGGGTGATGCCACCGGCTTCGCCCGAGACCACATTGGCTTCGCGGATCGCGTCGAGCAGCGAGGTCTTGCCGTGGTCGACGTGGCCCATAATGGTCACGACCGGCGCACGATCGGTCAGATCCTCGGCCTTGTCATCGGCGGGGATGTCATAGAGGCCTTCTTCCACGTCGGCATCGGAAACGCGCTTGACCGTGTGGCCCAGCTCGGCTGCGATCAGCTCGGCGGTGTCGGCGTCGATGACGTCGTTGATGGTGGCCATCTGGCCCTGCGCCATCAGCATCTTGATGACGGTGACGGAGCGTTCGGCCATGCGGTTGGCCAGTTCGGCGACCGTGATGGCCTCCGGAATGACCACTTCACGGCTGAGCTTGGGCGCAACCTGCTGGTTGCGGCCCATCTTCTTGTCGCGGCGGCGGCGCATGGCGGCCAGGGACGGGCCCTTGTCGCGATCGCTTTCGGTGCCGGCATTGGTGACTGTCAGGCGGCCACGCGCATTGGCTTCTTCGCCAACGCGACGGGTCGGACGTTCCGGGGCAGCACGCGAGGCGCGGCGGGCATTTTCGAGTTCGGCTTCCGTCGTCGGACGCGCCGAAGGCGAGCCGGTGCGAACCTTGCGGCCGTCAGCCTCGTTGGGGCCGGCAGGCGGCACATTGCCGATCGGGGCCATGCCGGCACCAGCCGGACGGCGTTCACCGGCCGGGCGGCCGGCAGTGCCCGAAGGACGCGCGCCAGGAGCGCCCGGACGGGCACCGGCGGCACCGGGACGAATCAGCGCATTGGCGCCGCGTTCGCTTTCGGGGCGGGTATTGCTTGGGCGTTCGACACGCGGCGGGCGCGGCGGCTGGCCAGGACGGCCGGCCACGACACGCACGCTGGACGGACCGGCATTGCGCTGGCTAGCCGGGGTTACCGGCTCGGCGGGTTCTGCCGGCGCCTGCGGAGCGGAAGCCTGTTCGGGCTGCGATCCTGCCGCGGCGGCCGGGGCTTCAGCCGGGCCGGTCTCGGGCTCGGCAGCCTGACGGCGCTCTTCCTCAAGGCGTGCAGCTTCTTCGCGAATCTGGCGGCGGCGCGCATCGTCCTCGATGCGGCGGGCCTCTTCGGCCGCAAAGCGCTCGCGATCCTCGGCCTGGCGGGCGCCGGCCAGCGCAAGCGCCTGGCGCCGGGCTTCGGCTTCGGCCGCGCTCAGGCCAAGCGGGGCACGCTGCTGGGCGCCCGGGCGGCCTTGCTGTGGGCGCTGCCCTTGCGAGGGGACAGACGATTGCGGGCGCTGCGGCGCGCCGGAAGGGGCACCGGGCGTCGGTACGCGGCGGGTCCGCTTTTCGACGACCACTGTGCTGCGCGACGGTGCACGCGACATGCCGGGGCGATTGCCCAGGCCCGGGCCGCCCTTGAGTGTCAGCGTCTTCTTGGCGCCAGTGTCGTCCGTGCGCTTGTCGTCGTTATCAGCCATACTTCTCGCGTCTCTCAAACTTGTCCGTTCGGCAAAAGGTCACCGTCAACCGCAGGGCGGCCGGTGCCTTCATCCGTCGGTTTGGCGGTATAAAGGGCCAGTCTTCGGGCCTTTTCTACCGCCGCTTGGGCTGCCGCCCCTCTCGTTAGGGCAGCATGTATCACATTTTCGAGTCCAAGTGCCAAACCCAATTGCTCAGAACTGAGCAATTCGAAATGGGGCACCTCAAAGCCCGAAATTCCCTCCTCGCGGGCCGCGTGATGCAGGGCCTTAAGCGGACCCACCATCTTGCTGCGCCCATCGGCAGAGGCATCGCTCGCGGTGATCAGCGCGATCAGCTTGCCCGTATCGAGCAAGCCACGCACCTTCATCGCGCCGCTGATGAACTGCCCGGCCTTCCTGGCCATGCTGAGCGCGCCCAGATAGCGCTGCACCAGCCGCAATTCCGTCAGCCCGGCCAGATCCTCGGGCAACACAACCTCGGTCTTGAGGCTGCGCGCGAAGACCTTCTTCTTGACCGCCTCGGCCACCGCATCGCGGCTGAGGCTGATCCATACGCCCCGGCCTTCGGCTTTCGCCTCGGTATCGGGCACCAGCACCCCATCGGGGCCGAGCACGAAGCGGATCAATTCCGCTACCGGCTTTTCGGCCCTGGTGAGGGCACACATGCGGCTCGTTTCTTCGCGCTGGGCCATGTTGCCCTCCCGCTCGGAACCGATCAGGCCGAGGCCTCTTCGGTGAATTCACCATCATCGGCAACCGGCAGGTCTTCGGCATTGATCCAGCCGGCCTTGATGCGGGCCTGCAAAATCATGTCCTCGGCTTCCTCGCGCGATACGGGGAAATCCTTGAACGTGCCTTCAAAGCGCTTGGTCTCGCCATCCTTGCGCTCCGACCAACCCACCAGGTCGTCGGCAGCGCAACCGGCGAAATCTTCCACGGACTTGACGTCATCCTTGCCCAGCGCAACCAGCATGGCCGCATTGAGCCCGGCGATCTCGTAAAGCTCGTCCTCGACGCCGAGCGCCTTGCGCTCCTCGTCGAATGCGCGATCGATCTCGGCCAGGTATTCGGTGGCGCGGTTCTGGATTTCACCGGCCGTTTCTTCGTCGAAGCCCTCGATCGAGGCGATTTCATTGGGCTCGATATAGGCCAGTTCCTCGACCGAGGAGAAGCCTTCCGAAGCCAATAGCTGGGCAACCATCTCATCGACATCAAGGGCATTCATGAACAAAGTCGAGCGTTCGGTGAATTCCTTCTGGCGGCGTTCGCTCTCTTCCTGCTCGGTCAGGATGTCGATATCCCAGCCGATCAGCTGGCTCGCAAGGCGCACATTCTGGCCGCGGCGGCCGATGGCCAGCGAGAGCTGTTCGTCGGGCACCACGACTTCGATGCGCTCGGCCTGCTCGTCCAGCACCACCTTGGCCACATCGGCCGGCTGCAGGGCCGAAACCACGAGGTCGGCAATGGTATCGGTCCAGGGAATGATGTCGATCTTTTCGCCCTGCAATTCGGCCACCACGGCCTGCACGCGGCTACCACGCATACCAACGCAAGCCCCGACCGGATCGATCGAGCTGTCCGAGGAGGTCACGGCAATCTTGGCGCGCGAACCCGGGTCGCGGGCGATCGAGCGGATGGTGATCACGCCATCATAGATCTCGGGCACTTCCTGCATGAAGAGCTTCGCCATGAACTGCGGATGGGTGCGGCTAAGGAAAATCTGCGGCCCGCGCTGTTCGCGGCGCACGTCATAGACATAGGCCCGAACACGGTCGCCATAGCGGAACATTTCGCGCGGGATCAGCTCGTCACGGCGGATAATGGCTTCGCCACGGCCCAGATCGACGATGACATTGCCATATTCGACACGCTTGACGCTGCCATTGACGATCTCGCCAATGCGGCCGAAATATTCTTCATACATGCGGTCGCGCTCGGCATCGCGCACCTTCTGCACGATGACCTGCTTGGCCGACTGGGCAGCGATGCGGCCGAATTCCATCGGCGGCAGCGGCTCGGTCAGGAAATCGCCGACCTTGGCTTCGGGCGACTTGAGCTGGGCGGTCTTGAGATCGACCTGGCGGCTGGTTTCCTCGACCTGGTCGACGATTTCGAGCAGGCGCCACATGCGGGTTTCGCCCGAACGCGGATTGATCTCGACCTTGATCTCGGTTTCGGCGCCATAACGACCCTTGGCGGCCTTTTCCATGGCGTCCTGCATCGCCTCGATCACGACCATGCGGTCGATCGACTTTTCACGGGCAACGGCATCTGCGATCTGCAAAAGCTCGAGGCGGTTCGCGCTGACTGCCATTTAATGTGTCTCCTTGGAGATATCTTCGTCGTCATTGGCGGCGATTTCGACCGTTTCGGTCTCGTCGTCGTCGATCGGGTGGAGTTCCTGGTCGAGCCGCGCCTTTTCCATGAGGGCGTCGGTCATCACCAATTTGGCGTCGGCCAGGGTGGTAAAGAGCAGGCGATGGTCGGGATCGGTCCCGGCCGGTGCGTCGGGCAGCGTGATGGTCACCGCCGTCTCATCGGTCGCCTTGATGAAGCCGCGATAGCGCTTGCGGCCATTGATCATGTCGGAAAGCTCGATCTTGGCTTCGTGCCCGATATGGGCCTCGAAGTCACGCCGGCGCACCAGCGGCCGGTCGATACCGGGGGAGCTGACTTCCAGATGATATTCGCGATCGATCGGGTCTTCCAGGTCGAGCACGGGCGAGAGGTCCTTGGAGAGCGCCTCGCAATCCATGATGGTGAAACGAGCATGCTCGTCCTCCGCCATGATCTGCAAGGTGCAGCCGTTTTCCTGGGTCACCTTGATGCGCACCAGCGAAAAGCCCAGACCATTGGCCACGGGCTCGACGATGCGGGCGATCCGGGCTTCCAGGCCCGTCTCCTTGATGTAGCGTTTCTCTGTAAGATCGAAACCCATGGGTCCCTTCGGATAATAAAAAAGAGCGGGGCCGGGCGGCTCCCACTCTGCAAACTGCCAGAGATGTTGTTCGCCTATATAGCGCCGTTAGCGCCATACCGCAAGGGTGGGGAGGAGCCCTCCCATTTCGCCACGCCATATATCATATATAAGGTCGGCCAAACGCGGGCGGCGTCGTCATTGTGTCACGCAACGGCCATAAGAGGCGTTCGCCGGGTTCCCGAACCCCGCAAAATGCTCCCGCAAGCGCACTCGCCAGATAAAAAGTGAAATTTTTTCGTTTTTTATCGGCGGCGTTTTCGCCCGTTTTTGAGAGCGATTTCGAACCCGGGAATTCGGGTTTTGCGCGCCCGTTCGGGAGCAAAATGGCTTGGCTCGAGCTGGCTCAAACCACCGCAAACCCCCGCCATTGCTGATCGTGTCGGGGACGAAACCAGGTGGCGTGGAAGAAACCAGGTTACACTGGAAGCGCTTGATTTCCTTAGCAAAACCCTCTGAACGCGTTTTCAAATTTCAAGGGGCAAACGCACAAATTTGAGGCCTTGCCGTTGTTCGGCAATGGTCCCATTTCCAGGGTGTTCAAACGAAAGGAACACTAAAATGATCAAGAACACAATGCTTGCCCTGGTTGCCGCTGCTGGTCTCGTTGGCGTGGCTCTTCCCACTTATGCCAGCGACTCGCTGACCTCCTCGTTCTCCTCGCATGACAATGGCGGTTACAGCACCTGGGACGCTCAGGTTGACGTTGCCAAGCTGCGCGCCAAGGGCATCAATGCCGTCACTGCTGAAGACTGGAATGGTTATGTGCGTGCCTTCGTCTCTGACGAGTCCGGCAAGCAGACCATGCAGTATTTCGACCGCGACACCCTGGCACCGGTTAACCTGTAACCGTGCCGGTTCTGCTCCAGGCGCCGCCGGATGGCCGGCGACGCCCGGATAACTCTCAGCTGCTGGAGATCAGCCTTATGGCTGGATCACCGGCGGCCGAGTCGAATCGATGCCGGGCCGCCTCCACCGCTACGCGGTTGCGGGCGGCAAACTGGCGCCAGCCATCGGCCAGCTCAAGCAATTCGCGGCCCAAAGCGGTCAATTCATAATCGACCCGCGGCGGAATGGTGGGAAAGATGGTGCGCGACACAAACCCGTCGCGCTCCAGTTCGCGCAGGGTGACGGTCAGCGTCTTCTGGGATATCTCGCCAATGCCACGCCGCAATTCGCTGAAGCGCCGCGTTTCGCTGCGCAATTGCATGACCACGACCAGGGTCCATTTGCCCGGCTTGACCACAAGGCGATCGTGATCGGCTCCATGGCTGGCAGATAATGCTGACATGACGAAACCTCGATGACGCTGGCGGAGCTTCGCATATGGGGCTGAATCCGGCCGGTTCTAGGCCAGTGTTCGATTAAACTTTGACATAGCAGCTATTCAGCCTGTTCGCTTGCAGCGAACGATGCGCGGGGCTCAACGCCGCGGAAAGCTGAAATAAAAGCTGATCATCCGCCCCTCGCGCCGGGCCTTTTGCTCATAACGCGTCGCCTGCCAGCCCTCATAAGGCTCGTGCCAGCCGCCCGGTCGTTCCGGCAGGAAGACGAAATCGGGCGAGCGTACGATATGGGCCAGTGTCCAATTGGCGTAATCCTCGATATCGGTGGCGAAATGAAACAGGCCACCCGGCCGGATCACCCGCGCCAGCTCCCTGAGCGTGGTCGGCGAGACGAAGCGCCGCTTGTGGTGGCGCGTCTTGGGCCAGGGATCGGGATAGAGCAAATAGATCTCGTCGATCGAAGCGTCCGGCAGTGCGAACAGCAGCTTGAGCGCATCATCGGTAAAGAGCCGGATATTGTTCAGGTTCTCGGCCACAATGGTTTGCACCATCTTGCCGATACCGCCGGTAAATACCTCGCAGCCGATATAGCCGGTCTTGGGGTGCCGGCTGGCCTCAAGCGCCAGATGCTCGCCACCGCCATAGCCGATTTCGATGATGAGCTTTTCCGCCTGCGGGAACAGGCTTTTCGGATCGAGCTTGCCGTCGAGCTTGATTTCAAGATCGGGCAGGGTGGCGTCGAACACGGCTTGCTGTCCGCCATGCAGCTTCTTGCCGGAGCGGCGGCCGAAAAAGGCCCGCGGTTCACCCGAGCGGGTTTTGGGAAGCTGATGGTCGGTCATCGAATTACTCAATATCGCAGTAGATCTCACCCTGAGCTTGTCGAGGGGCGAGGTCGTGGCAGAATGATACTATCGTGGCACGACCTCGTGGTTCGACAGGCTCACCATGAGGTCTACTAAAGATGCCGCGCTTTCGGCAGCGAGAATTACTTCACCGCAGCCTTCAGCGCGCCGACCAGATCGGTCTTTTCCCAGGAGAAGCTGCCATCGCGGCCCGCCTTGCGGCCGAAATGGCCATAGGCCGAGGTCTTGGCATAGATGGGCTTATTGAGATCGAGATGGGTGCGGATGCCGCGCGGGGTGAGGTCCATGACCTTGGCCAGCGCCAGTTCCACCACCGCCTCGTCCACCTTGCCGGTGCCATGCAGATCGACATAGATCGAAAGCGGCTGGGCCACGCCAATGGCATAGCTGAGCTGGATGGTGGCGCGATCGGCAATGCCGGCGGCAACCACATTCTTGGCCAGATAGCGCGCCGCATAGGCTGCCGAGCGATCCACCTTGGTCGGATCCTTGCCCGAAAAGGCGCCGCCGCCATGCGGAGCCGCGCCGCCATAGGTATCAACGATGATCTTGCGGCCGGTCAGGCCCGCATCGCCATCGGGACCGCCAACGACGAATTTGCCGGTCGGGTTGACGTGCCACACGGTGGCTTCATCGATCCAGCCATCGGGCAGGGCCTGGCGGATATAGGGTTCGACAATGACGCGCACATCGGCCGAAGTCAGGCTTTCGTCCAGATGCTGGGTCGACAGCACGATCTGGGTCACGCCCACCGGCTTGCCGTCTTCGTAGCGCACGGTGACCTGGCTCTTGGCATCGGGCCCCAGCTTGCCGGCCGCGCTGTTATTGGCCTTGCGGGCAATGGTCAGGGTCTCGAGAATCTTGTGTGCATAATAGATCGGGGCCGGTAGCAGCTCGGGGGTCTCCCGGCTGGCATAGCCGAACATGATGCCCTGGTCGCCTGCGCCCACATCCTTGTTGCCCGATTCATCGACGCCCTGCGCGATATCGGCAGATTGACCATGCAGCAGCACATCGATCTTGACGGTCTTCCAGTGGAATCCCGATTGCTCATAGCCAATGGCGCGGATCGCCTTGCGGGCCGTGGACTTGAACTTGGACGGGTTTACCAGCGGGTGGCCGGCGGCATCCTTGACGATGGCGCCATCCTTGCCCTTCTTGAGCAGGGTTTCGGGCACACGCACTTCACCGGCGATGATGACGCGATTGGTGGTGGCCAGCGTTTCGCAGGCGATGCGGACCTGGGAGGGGTCCATACCGGCCTTCTTGGCCTCGCGGAACACCAGATCGACGATTTCGTCGGAGATGCGGTCGCAGACCTTGTCGGGATGGCCTTCGGACACCGATTCCGAAGTGAAGAGATAAGACGACCGCGCCACACTATCCTCGAATCTGTCGAAAACTGCCAAAAATGAGCTATTCGGGCTGGTTTTTGACACTTGGGCGACGCGCGGTCAAGCGGATATAAAGAAACCTTGATATGCCAGGGCCATTGCAAGCGGAATGGTTTGGCGCCCCGCCTAGCGGGTCCGGCGCTTGCGCCCGCCGCGCGACACCGCCACCGAAACCAGCAGCCCCGCTCCCAGCACGATCAGCAGCGGCCAATATCGCACCTGCGAAAAAACCGTGCTGGCCAGGCGCTGGTCGGGGCGCACATCGAGAGCCGCCATCTGCAGGGGAGCAAGCTCGGCCGTGATGCGGCCCAGCGGGTCGGTAGAAAAGGTCAGGCCCGAATTGGCGGCGCGGATCAGGCTCATGCCTTCTTCGACGGCCCGGACTCTGGCGTGATGGGCATGCTGGGCCGGGCCGATCGAGCCATCGAACCAGGCGTCATTGGTGATGTTGAGAATATATTGCGCGCCCGCCGTGTCGCCCAGATCGCCCGAGAACAGGATTTCGTAGCAGATCAGTGCCAGGAATTTGGGCGTATTGGGCAGGTTCATCAGCCGCCGCCGCGCATCCCCATGCCCCCAGCCTTCGGCGCCCGGCACGAATTGCTTGATGCCCAGCCGTCCGAAGAATTCCTGGAAGGGCAGAAACTCGCCGAATGGCACCAGATGGGATTTGTCGTAGGAGGCGACCACCTCGCCATTGTTGTCGATGGCGAGCAGGGAATTGAACGGCTGACCGCTCGTGGCATCGCCTGGCTCATATTGCTGGCGCGGCGCTCCCGCAAGGAGCATGGCGCCGTCGGGCAGCATGCGGGCAATGCGCGCCAAGGCGTCGGGATAGGCCGAGAGAAAGAAGGGCAGGCTCGATTCGGGCCAGACCAGATGGGTGATATCGGCCAGGCCCTGGTCTTCGGGGTTCATCCGCATGTCGGATAGCATGAGCAGCCGGTCGATCAGCGCCACCGGATCGGCACTACCCCAATCGGCATGCTCATAGACCATGGGCTGCACCAGCCGCATCGATACATCCTGGCGCGGTGTCGCGGTGGTGCCGGCCAGCCTGTTATAACCGTAACCGAGCTGGGCGGCGATGACGCCGAGGGCGAGGAAGATCGGCAATAGCCGCCGGCTGAGCGGGCGATTATCGGCCGGCCAGATCAGGGCCGGCGTCATGGCCAGGAGCGCGGCGACGAAAGTCAGCCCATAAATTCCGATCACCGAAGTGATCTGCATCATTTCGTCATTGGGGGTCAGCGCATAGCCGAGCAGATCGAAGGGAAACCCGGTCAGCACATGGCCACGCGCCCATTCGGCGATGGTAACGAACGTGGCCAGCGTCAGGATTCGCCAGGAGCCATGGCTCCAGAGCAGATGCGCCAGCGCGCTGGCGGCACCCCAGAACAGGGCGATCAACGCCGCCAGCGCCAGAATGGCGAAGGGCATCAGCGCGATCATCACCCCGCCATCGACGAAAAAGGCCGCGCCCAGCCAATGGAAAGCCACCGTAAAATAGCCCCAGCCAAAGGCAAAGCCGATGCTGAAGGCCGGGCCGAACAGCCGCCTTAGCCCGCTTTTGCGCTCGGCGCCATCAAGGCACCAGACCCAGATGGGAAAGGCAACGAACAGCGTGGGAACGATGAACAATGGCGGGATGGAGAGGCCGGCAAGCGCACCCGCCACGACCAGCAACAGGAAACGCCGCCAGCCATGGCTGAGCATTGCGGTCTCGGCCAGCCAGGTCATCGGAAAGCTGTCATCGAATCAGGGCGCATGGGGGCAAGCTGGCGATGTCGGCCTGGACAGTCAATGTCATCGCTCTCAGTCGACAATCCTCAGCCATGGCGCTAGAGCGGTGCCATGAGTGTTCTGCCCATCACCCTTGCCATCGACACAGCCGCGCCGCGCCTGCAATTGGCGCTGCTGCGGGCCGATGGCAGCGCCGACGTTTCCGTGGACGAAATCGCCACCGGCCACGCCGAATTGATCTTCGAGCGGATCGCGACGCTGCTGGCGCACAATGGTGTCGGCTATTCCGATCTGCAGCGCGTGGTGACCACGACCGGCCCCGGCTCGTTCACCGGTCTGCGCATCGGCTTGTCGGCAGCGCGCGGCATCGGGTTAGCACGCGATATTGCGGTGCTCGGGGTGCCCAGCCTTTTGGCATTGTCGCTGGCCGGAAATGGCGCGACCACCGTGCTGCTCGATGCGCGGCGTGGCGAGGCTTATTTCCAGACTTTCCTGGCCCCCGGCGTGCCCGATGGCGGACCGCAATTGCTGCCGATGGCGGTGGCGCAGCAGGCGGTGCTGCCCAATTCGCTTCTTCTCACCACGCCCTTTGTCGATATCGCCGCACTCGCCCGCTATGGCGCAGCGGCCGACCCGCTTGCCCATGTGCCCGAGGCAACTTATGTGCGCGATGCCGATGCCAAGCCGCAAACGGCGGCGCGGATCGAAAGGCTCAATTCATGATGAAGCTCTGGATGGCGCCGCAGGGCCTGCATATCGAGCCCGGCCAGACGCGCGATGCCGATGCGCTGGCGCGTATCCACAAGGCCGGCTTTTATCGCGGCTGGCCGCGTGAGGAATTTTTGTCCTTCCTCTCCGAAGGCAGCACCCCGGTCTATGTGGCCTGCGACGCCAAGCGCCGCATTGCCGGTTTCGCCCTGATTCGCATCGCGGCCGACGAGGCCGAACTCTTGACCATTGCGGTCGATCCCAAATGGCGCGGCAAGAAGGTGGGGCAGGCGCTGTTGCGTGCCGCCTTCGAGGATTTGCGCATGAGCCCGGCCCGGCGCATGTTCCTTGAGGTCGACGAGCAGAATGCGCCGGCGGTGCGGCTTTATGGCAAGGAAGGTTTTGCCGCTATTTCGAGCCGCAAGGGCTATTATCCGCGGCCCGATGGCAGTGCGGCAACCGCGCTTGTCATGGCTCGCGATCTTGGATAACCCCGAAACGGGCCGACCAGTGGAGCATTTGGCATGAGCAAGACCCAGACTGACCCCACGCTGGAAGAAGCCTGCGTTGCCAAGGGCATGCGCATGACCGACCAGCGCCGCATCATTGCCCGGGTGATCGAGGAATCCTCGGATCACCCCGATGTCGAGGAGCTCCATCGCCGTGCCTCGGCAATCGACGAGCGTATTTCGCTCTCCACCGTCTACCGCACGGTGAACCTGTTCGAAGAAGCCGGGCTCGTCACCAAGCACGATTTCAAGGATGGCCGCGCCCGGTTCGAACTGATCCCGGACGAGCACCACGACCACCTGATCGATATCCGCTCCGGCACGGTCATCGAATTCCGCAATGAGGAAATCGAGGCCATCCAGGATGTCATAGCCAAGCGCCTGGGCTACCGGCTGGTCGATCACCGGCTCGAACTCTATGCCGTGCCGGTGGAGGGCAAGGATAAGGCCAAGTGATCTTCCGCGTGCCGTTCTTGGTCTTCGTGCCGGTGATGATCGTGATTATCCCGCTGCAGGCTTTGAGCTGCCATGCTGGTGGCGCTCAATTGCGGCCATAAGCTGTGGGCCAGGGCGGCCTGAGACGGGTTCGATAAAACGCGACGGATTAAGCCTAATATCAGCCCGCACTTGGGCGTTAACCTGCTGTTAGCTATAAACCCATCCATGATGATGGATGTGCAAATCGCCTGGCAGTTGCTGGCAATCTGGGCAATCGTGGTGAGCACGATCGTCTGGTTCGTGCGCGACGAACGCCGGCTGGAGAGCGAACGGGCGCTGGTTCGCGCAGCCCGTTATTACGCTCACGTCCCCATGCGCCGCCAAATCAATCGGCCCGAAGCCATCCCATTGCCCAAGCCGCGCTCCAGCGCCATCCGGCACAGTGACCGGGCCTATTTCCAGCGGGCTCTGGGCATCGAGCCACGTTAACTCACCACGCCCACTTCAAGTTGCGCCTTGAGCCGGGCCACGATATCGGCCGCCTTGAGCATTAATGCCATGTCGATATCGCCATCACTGGCATCGGCGGGCAGGTCGGCCCAGACGGGAATCGATAATTCATGGGTCTGTTCGCGCCCATCACGCGTTTCGCTGAGCACCGCGCGGACGCGTCCGGTGGTGCGTCCGGCCAGCCGCTGATGCGCCGCCCGGCTTTGCACTTCGATGTCGATCAGTTGAAAAGTCATTCCGGCCCCGAGAGGAGCCCCCATGCAAACGGTAATAGCGGATGGTTCACGGCGGGTTAATCGCCATGGCAGGGACTAGCCGATTCTCCGCTTTTGCGGGCAGGCGGTTCACTTTTTAGGCGAATTCACACCTTGACAGCATGCAGCGCCATGCCGTCATCGCCAAAAATGCCGAGATAGCGGGCAATTTCCTCCGGCGTGCCGGTTGCCTTGGCCGGATTGTCCGAGAGCTTAACCGCCGGGCGGCCATTGGCCTCGCTGACCTTGGCGACGATGGAAATCGGATCGAGCCCCGGATTGGGGCCATCGGGTGCGCAGCCTTCAAAATCATTGGTGAGATTAGTGCCCCAGCCAAAGGTCATCCGCACGCGGCCGTCGAAATGCAGATAGGCTTCCTCGATCATGTCGACATCGAGCCCATCGGAAAAGATCAGCAGCTTTTCGCGTGGGTCGCGGCCCCGGCTCTGCCACCAGGCGATGATCTTTTCGCCGCCCTCGATGGCCGGCGCGCTATCGGGACGGAACCCGGTCCAGTCGGCCACCCAATCGGGCGCGTTTTTCAAGAAGCTGTCGGTGCCGAAAGCATCGGGCAACACGATCTTGAGATTGCCGCCATAATAGCTCTCCCAATCCTGCAACACCTGATAAGGCGCCGCCTTCAGCGCCTCGTCGGTCTGGGCGAGGGCGGCCAGCACCATGGGCAGTTCATGGGCATTGGTGCCCAGGGCTTCCAGATCATTGTCCATGGCCAATTTGACATTGGAGGTGCCGGTAAAAGCCTCGCCAATACCTTCCTTGAGCGCCTCGACGCACCAGCGCTGCCAGAGGAAGGAATGGCGCCGCCGCGTGCCGAAATCGGAAATCTTGAGATCGGGCAGCTTTTGCAGCCGCTCGACCTTTTCCCACATCTTGGCCTTGGCGCGGGCATAGAGCACGTCGAGCGCGAAGGGGCCGTAATTCTTCAGCGCCGCGCGCGAACGTAATTCGTTGATAATGGCGAGCGCGGGGATTTCCCACATCGAGGTCTCGACCCAGAGCCCGGGAAATTCCAGCACGAATTGGCCGTCGCGCTGTTCCAAGCGGTATTCAGGCAGGCGGAATTCTTCCAGCCATTTGAGAAAGGCCGGCTCGAAAATCTGCTTGGAGCCGTAAAAACTGTTACCGGCCAGCCAGATCATTTCCTTCTTGGTAAAGCGCAAAGTGCGGCAATGATCGAGTTGCGCCCGCAATTCATCAATGTCGATCTCTTGCGCCAATCTGACCGATCTGGTGCGGTTGATCAGCGAGAAGCTGGCATTGACCCGCGGGTAAAGCCCCCAGATCATCTGCAACATCAAGAGCTTATAGAAATCGGTATCGAGCAGGCTGCGCACGATGGGATCGAGCTTCCAGGTGTGGTTATACACCCGCCGGGCTATATCGGTATAAGTCGCCATGGCTCTTGGCCCCCAATGCGCGGCTGGCCTTGTAGCGCGCCGAACGGGGGATGGAAAGGCGGGGATGGGCAAAGCCGTCCAATTGGCGCCGGCAATCAGTCCCCGAACTGGAACCGCTCGAACCGCCCCAGGGCCTCATCGATGGCCGCCTTGGCCTCTGCCCCGGCATCTTCCAGCCAGGTCCAGTTCTGGATCAGCAGTTTGCCCGCCGCCCGGTCTGCCTTGAGATCCACAGCCGCGACGATGCGGTCCCCGACCAGCACGGGCAGGGCGAAATAGCCCAGCTTGCGCTTGGCCGCTGGCACATAGGCCTCGAACAGGTGCTCATAGCCGAAGAACAGTTTGAGCCGCTTGCGCTGGATGACCAGCGGATCAAAGGGCGAGAGGATATGGGTGAGCCCCGGCGGCGCCACGCGCTCATGCGCCAGCGTTTCGGGCGCGGCCCAATGCTCTGCCTTGTCGTGGCCTTCGATATGCACCGGCACCAATAGCTTGCGCCGCACCCGGCTCTCGATCAATTCGCGCACCGCCTTTTTGCGCGGCGCATCCAGATGACAGACCGAATCAAGGCTGACCATGCCCTGGCTGCGCAGCGCGCGATCGAGCAGATAAGCGGTGATCTGCCGCTCGGTCGCAGGCTTGGGTGCCTTGTCCCAGCCGAAATGGCGGCCGATCAGGTCATAGGTCTTGACCATGCCCTGCCGGGTGCCGATCGTCACCAGCCCCTGAAAAAACATCATCTCCAGCACGCGCTTGCTCGGCTTGCGGCTGGCCCAGGGATGATCCTTGTCGACCAGCTCGTCATCGCCAATATCGCGAATCGACAGCGGTCCCTCGTCCCGCAGCCGCTTGGCCATCTTGCGGAGTTCGAGCGGGGTCACCGAGCCGAACCAGCGGCTGGGTGTCTGCCGATATTGCTTCATCGCCGGCAGGAAGAACGGCAGATCGGCCACCGGCACGTAGCTCAGCGCGTGGGTCCAATATTCAAAGATCGATTTATCGGCCGATTGCGCCTGCGCCAGGTGCGCGCGGGCATAATCAGGCATGCGCGACCACAGGATATGATGGTGGCAGCGTTCGATGACATTGATGGTGTCGATCTGCACATAGCCCAGATGAGTAATAGCCGGCAGCACCGCTTCCGGCCCCGCGCCAAAGGGCGCCGCAGTGTCGAGGCGCTGCGCGCTCAGCCAGATGTGGCGAGCATGATCGGGTGACAGGGCGCGGGATTTCGGCAAGGGCGACTCGGTAAAGGGATTTTTCGGAAACAAACCTAGAATGGCGCAGAGGTCTCCGCCACCCGCTTTCGTCCGCCTTGCCAATATCCCCTCCAGGGGGATAGGATATGCTCATGAGCCATATCGATGACCCCCAAATCCACGCCCGTCTCCGCCGCGCCGAGGGGCATTTGAACAAGGTGGTCAAGATGGTCGCCGAGGGCCAGGACGGCCTGGCCATTGCCCAGCAGATGACGGCCGTGATCAGCGCGCTCGAAAAGGCCAAGCAATTGATCATCATCGACCATATCGACCATCACCTGGCCGATAGCGACGCGCCCCTGCCGCCCGAAATCAAATCGCGGCTCGCCGTGTTCCGCGAAATTACCAAATATCTCTGAGTATCGTCCGATGAGCCTTGCTGCTGACCAAACCCACGACCACGTCTTTCTCGGTGCCGATCACGATCGCAATGCGCGGCGGACCTTTTGGGTCATCCTGCTGACGGCCGCCATGATGGTCGCGGAAATCGCCGCCGGCGCGGCTTTCGGATCGCTGGCCCTGCTCGCCGACGGCTTTCATATGGCCACTCATGCCGGAGCGCTCGCCATTGCGGCCGGCGCCTATCTCTATGCCCGCCGCCACGCCCATGATCCGCGCTATAGCTTTGGCACCGGCAAGGTCGGAGAACTGGCCGGCTTTGCCAGCGCAGTGATTCTGGGCGGGGTGGCGCTGCTCATCGCCTATGAATGCGTGCTACGTCTGTTGCAGCCCGCCCCGATCCGGTTCGATGAAGCCATCGCGGTCGCCGTACTGGGACTCGTGGTCAATATCGTCAGCGTCTTCCTGCTGCATGATTCGAACGGCCATCATCACCACGACCACGACGCGCATGATGATGATCATCATGACCATGATCACGAGGCTGATCACCATCACCATGATCACGGACATGATTCCAATCTGCGAGCGGCCTATCTGCATGTGCTGGCCGATGCATTGACCTCGGTCCTCGCCATTATCGGTCTGGTGGCCGGCCGCAGTTTCGGCTGGCTCTGGATGGACCCGCTGGTGGGTCTGGTCGGCGCTGCCGTCATTGCGCGCTGGTCGTGGATGTTGATCCGTCAATCCTCGGCAACGCTGCTCGATACGGTGCCCGACCAGACCATGGCAAAAAAAGTGCGCACCAATATCGAATCGGACGGCGACACGGTGACCGACCTCCACTTCTGGCGCCTGGGTCCCGGCCATGCCGGCCTGATCGTTTCGGTGCTGACCCCAACCGCGCATGATGCCGACTGGTACAAGCAGCGCCTCGCCGGCCTTGCCGGGCTATCCCATGTCACGGTGGAGGTGACGCGGCGTTAGAGCCGTTTCTTCGCAAAAGCCCGGCCGGACGCCGTCTTGAGATATTTTTCAAAGGCGCATGCCTGCGCCTCGTCGTCAAATCCCAAATAGGTTTTGACAGCCCATGGCATAAACTTGGCGGTGTGGGTCACCTGGCCACTATTGTGCTTGGCCAGGCGCGCCTTGAGATCGCCGGTTGTGCCAACATAATGCCGGTCTGGCTCATCGAGACTGCGCAGGATGTACACATATTGCATGGCGTAAGTTTAGCGCACCGCGAGGCGGTTTCAATATCAGAGGAGGGGAGGCCCAAGTGCCAATCTCGTCCGCCGCCGTTGCTACGCAACTTTGGCGCGACAGCCTTCGCAGTGATATCCGCAGGCTTTGGGCCAGGCCTCAAAGGCCTGCCGAGCCGAAGCTGCGGAGCAGCGAAGGCTGGTGGAGCCTAGCGGGATCGAACCGCTGACCTCTTGCATGCCATGCAAGCGCTCTCCCAGCTGAGCTAAGGCCCCATTCCAAGGGTTCCAGAGGGTGTTCCCGTCCGGAGCGAGGCGGAACCTATTGGATGATCCGCCCCCATGCAAGTGCCTATTTGACACTTTTTTGTCCCGCCGGATTTTTTGTGAATCCGGCGGAAAAGTCGTTTGAAATCAGCGGTCTTCGTCGCCGCCGACATCGAAGCCGAGCTCGTCGTCTTCGTCCTCGTCTTCCTCGAGGAAGACGTCCGCATCATCGTCGCCGAGTTCTTCGTCAACTTCGACATCGTCGGTATCGGGAATGGTTTCGTCGCCGGATTCTTCGGCGTCGGCATCTTCCAGGGAGACGATTTCGGGCGCTGCGACGTCCTCGACTTCCTCTTCTTCTTCGACCTCATCCTCGTCATCCACCTTGCGGGCGGTGGCGGGAGAGGGCTTGCCGACCAGCAGCTGCTCGAAATAGGAGCGCGGATAGCTCTTGCCGGTATAGGGCGAGACGATCGGATCCATGTTGAGGTCGTAGAACTTCTTCCCGGTATCGGGATCGGTCCGCTTGGTGCCGCGTTCGGAACTGGCCATCGATGTTCCTCGTGGGGATTGGGTTTGCGGGGGGCAGGTGCCGCCGCTTCGGTCAGTCCGGTTATGGGCAAACCAAGCCCCTGTCAAACCGAAAATGCGGGCGCGCTGGCGCCGGGCCATCTCGGCGGTGGCTTCGGGCGGCCGGGCCATGCTAAACCCGCCCCGCCGCAAACCAGCCCATGGCCGCCATGCCCGACGCCGATCCGCACGCCCAGCCGCTCTCCGCCCAGCGCGCCGCCCCGCTTTCCGGGCGTTTCCCCACCCCCGGCGACAAGGCGATTTCCCATCGGGCTCTGATCCTTGGGGCGCTAGCCGTCGGCCGCACGCGCATCGAGGGCCTGCTGGCGGCCCAGGACGTGCTGTCCACAGCAAACGCTCTGCGCGCGCTGGGTGTGGTCATCGAACTGCACGATAGCGGCTGTGATGTGCATGGCCTTGGGATCAATGGCCTGCTCGCGCCGGCCACACCGCTCGATTTCGGCAATGCCGGCACCGGCGTGCGCCTGATGCTGGGGGTTTTGGCGCCTTATCGCTTCATCAGCCATTTTACGGGCGGGCCGACTCTGACCCGGCGGCCGATGCAGCCTTTGCTCGATGCGCTGGGTGCTACGGGCATGAGCGTATTGGATAGCGATGACGGGCATTTGCCGATCGCCATCCAGGGGCCGCTGGCCACCGCCCCGATCCGCCACACCATGCCGGCGCCATCCGAGCAGATCAAATCGGCGCTGCTGCTGGCGGGTCTTGACAGCCCCGGCATCACCACCATTATCGAGCCGGTGCCGACCGGCGATCATACCGAAAAGCTGCTGGCCGATTTTGGCGCCCGGATTTCGACGGTTCTTGACGCGGCTGGTGCCGCCACAATCACACTGACCGGCCAGCCCGAACTCAAGCCGCGCCGCGTTATCGTGCCGGGGGATCCATCCTCGGCCGCCTATGCCATTGTCGCGGCGCTGATCGTGCCCGGCTCGGATCTGGTGATCGAAAATGTGCTGATCAATCCCAACCGCACGGGACTGATCGATGCATTGCTCGAAATGGGTGGCGATATTGCCTTTATCAATCAGCGCGAGGCGGGGGGCGAACATATCGCCGATCTGCGTGTCCGCTCCTCGCGGCTGCGGGGCGTGCATGTAACAGCCGGCCATGCCGGTGCCATGCTCGACGATATCCCCGCCTTGGCCATCGCGGCAGCCTATGCCGATGGCTCAACGATGATCGAAGGTATTGCTGTCCTGCGCGAGCAGGAATGCGACCGCCTGTCCGTGACGGCAGCGGGGCTCGCCGCCAATGGCGTTGAATGCCTCGAGGGCCGCGATCAATTGCTGATCAAGGCGAATGGCACCGTGTCCGGCGGCGGGCGGGTCGATACCCACCATGATCACCGCATCGCCATGAGCTTTCTGGTGCTGGGCCTGGCCAGCAAAAAAACCGTCACCATTGATGACGCCCGCCCCATCGCCGCCAGCTTTCCCGGCTTTGTTGCTGCACTAAGCGCAGTGGGCGCCAGCTTTTCGGCGGGGTAGGGCGCTTGCCGGCCACGGCACGGGGATTTCGCGCGATTGCCGGTTCTTTTCGGCCGGTGATTATGCCAAAGCCAATAAGTAACAAACGCGCATGCGAGGGGAGCTGCCATGATCATTGCCGTTGACGGACCCGCCGCATCCGGCAAGGGCACGCTGGCCTCGGGCCTCGCCCGCCATTATGGGCTGCCCCATCTTGATACCGGCCTGCTCTATCGCGCTGTCGGCCGTGCCGTTTCCGATAGGGAAGACCAGCCCGGCTTTGAAGACGCCGCCATCGCCGCCGCTCGGGCGCTCGACGCCAGCCACCTGGCCGACGTCACTGAGCTGACCTCGGCCCGCTCGGGCGTGCTCGCCAGCAAGGTCGCGGTGATCGGCCCGGTGCGGGCGGCTCTGTTCGATTATCAGCGCAATTTTGCCACCCAGCCGGGCGGCGCCGTGCTCGATGGCCGCGATATCGGCACCAATATCTGCCCCGATGCCGATGTGAAACTGTTCATCCAGGCCGATTCCAAGGCGCGCATGGAGCGCCGTGCCCGTCAGTTGGAATCGCGCGGCCTGGAGGTTGATCGCTACGCCCTCTATCACCAGATAGAAGAGCGGGACGCACGCGACATGGCCAATCCCAATGGTGGATTCTATAAAGCGGACGACGCGCACTTGCTCGATACGACGCTTCTCGATATAGAGACCGCACTCCGCGCAGCCATCGCGATTGTCGAGACGACCATGGCGCACAAGGCAGGGTTCAAAAGGCCCTAATTTCCTCCTTGCGTGTTTCGGTCCCGCCAATCACCCAAACTTTGGTCCGGAAACATACCCAATAGACATCGATCGGGCGCTCGCGCGCCGGCATTTTGCGTTTGCGAAGTGGCGGGTTTCCGGTCTCAACCTCAAGCCCCCGGTGCACTGGAGATATGAATTTGGCACAGCAAACTGTGACGAAAGAAGATTTTGAATCCCTTCTGATGGACTCGTTCATCGACAACGAACCCCTAGAGGGCGCCGTTGTTAAGGGCACCGTGGTCGCGATCGAAAAGGATCTGGCGATCATCGACGTTGGTCTGAAGACCGAAGGGCGCATCGCGCTCAAGGAATTCGGCCAGGCCGGCCGTGACGGCACCATCCAGGTTGGCTCGATCGTCGAGGTCTATGTCGACCGCGTCGAAAACGCCGCCGGTGAAGCCGTGCTGTCGCGCGAGAAGGCCCGCCGCGAAGAGAGCTGGGTCAAGCTCGAGGAAATGTACAACAACAATGAGCGCGTTGAAGGCACCATCTTCAACCAGGTCAAGGGTGGTTTCACCGTCGACCTCGAAGGCGCCATTGCCTTCCTGCCCCGTTCGCAGGTCGATATCCGCCCGATCCGCGATATTGCGCCGCTCATGAACGTGCCGCAGCCGTTCCAGATTCTGAAGATGGACAAGCGCCGCGGCAATATCGTCGTGTCGCGTCGTGCGATCCTCGAAGAATCGCGCGCTGAACAGCGTTCGGAAATCGTCCAGCAGCTCGAAGAGGGCCAGGTTGTCGACGGCGTGGTCAAGAACATCACCGATTACGGTGCGTTCGTCGACCTGGGCGGCATTGACGGCCTGCTGCATGTCACCGACATTGCATGGCGTCGCGTCAACCATCCGTCCGAAGTGCTGACGATTGGCGAGACCATCAAGGTCCAGATCGTTCGCATCAACCACGAGTCCCACCGTATCTCGCTCGGCATGAAGCAGCTTCAGGCTGATCCGTGGGATGGCATCGAAGCCAAGTATCCGATCGAGGCCAAGTTCACCGGCCGCGTGACCAACATCACCGATTACGGTGCGTTCGTCGAACTGGAGCCGGGCATTGAAGGCCTGATCCACGTTTCGGAAATGAGCTGGACCAAGAAGAACGTTCACCCCGGCAAGATCGTCTCGACCTCCCAGGAAGTCGAAGTCGTCGTGCTCGAGGTCGATCCCGACAAGCGCCGCATTTCGCTCGGTCTCAAGCAGACCCTGCAGAATCCGTGGGAGAGCTTCGCCGAGAAGTTCCCCGTCGGTTCGGTCATCGAAGGCGAAGTCAAAAACAAGACCGAATTCGGCCTGTTCATCGGCCTCGACGGCGATGTGGACGGCATGGTTCACCTTTCCGACCTCGACTGGCAGAAGTCGGGCGAAGTGGCCCTGGAAGACTACAACCGCGGTGACATGGTTTCGGCCAAGGTCCTCGATGTTGACGTCGAAAAGGAACGCATCTCGCTGGGCATCAAGCAGCTCGCCGCTGGCGAAGCGACCGCTGCGTCGGGCGACACCGGCGAAGCCGGCGGCATCCGCAAGGGCGCTGTCGTCACCGGCACCGTTATCGAAGTCAACGATGGGGGCATTGAAGTCCGCATCGCCGACAGCGAGCTGACCGCGTTCATCCGTCGTGCCGATCTCAGCCGCGACCGCAACGACCAGCGTCCCGAGCGTTTCAGCAAGGGCGAAAAGGTCGACGCACGCGTCACCCAGTACGATCGCAAGACGTCGCGCATCCAGCTTTCCATCAAGGCGCTCGAAATCGCCGAGGAAAAGGAAGCCGTCGCCAATTACGGTTCGTCCGATTCGGGCGCTTCGCTCGGCGACATCCTGGGCGCAGCCCTCAAGGGCCGCGACGAGAAGTAATTCGTCCTAGCTTTGCAAATCTGCAGGGGCCCGCACTTCACAGTGCGGGCCTTTTGCCCTTAAGAAGCCCCATGAAACAAGCAATGCACTGGCGGGCCCTGACCACATTCGATCTGCCCGTGGTCGAAGCGATCGCAGAAAAAGTGCATCCCGGCTTTCCCGAAGACCTGGCGGTGTTCATCGAACGCCAGCAGCTTTATCCCGATGGTACGCGCCTGCTCGAGCTCGACGGCGCCCCTTCGGGCTATATCCTTTCCCATCCTTGGCGCTTCAAATCCCTGCCGGCGCTCAATGCGCTGCTGGGCGCCATTCCGCCTGACGCCGACACCTATTACCTGCATGACCTGGCCCTGCTGCCCGCCGCCCGCGGCACCGGCGCTGCTGCCATGATCATCGGCGACATCCAGCGCCACGCCCGGGCAAAAGGCTTTGCCAATATGAGTCTGGTCGCGGTCAATGGCTCGATCCCCTTCTGGACCAAACACGGCTTCCGGCCCTTCCCGGCTCCCGAACTGGCCGAAAAGCTGCTGAGCTACGAGGCAGCGGCGCGGTTCATGGTCAAGCGGCTTGTGTAGTTACAGAATTGTAGTTACATTAGAGTAGGCGCGGAGGGGGCAACGCGTGGAATTTGAATGGGATGACGACAAGGCTGCGGCCAATTTGCGCAAGCATGGCGTAGCGTTCGAGGACGCGGTCCGGGTATTTTTCGATCCGCTGGCCATTCGCGAACAGGATAGGGTGGTAGATGGCGAAGAGCGCTGGCAAATCATCGGCACAATTGGCGGATACACACTTCTCCTCGTCGCCCACACCACGACCGATCAAAACAATGGCAAAGAACTCATCCGCATCATCTCGGCCCGAAAAGCCGAAAAAATCGAACGACGACGCTACGAAGCCTCCTAAAACGGTGCGCTACGAGCTGGACTTGCTCAATCCGCCGCCTCTGACCGAGGAGCAGGTGGAACGGCTCAAGGCGCTCGACAATCTGCGCGACGAAGATATCGACTTCTCCGACATTCCGCGGCTGAGCGACGACTTCTTCAAAAACGGCATGCGCAATCCCTATTATGCGCGTGCCCTCAAGGCCCAGTTGACCATCCGCCTCGACGCCGACATTCTCGATTGGTTCAAGCGCCACGCCAAGGACGGCAAGGGCTATCAGACCGACATCAACAAGGCGCTGCGGGCCTATGTGACGGCGCAGGAGAAACGGGCACAAAAGAAGGCTGGCTGACGCGCTCTTGCCAAGCCTGCGCACGCTCGCTACCCCTGCGGTCACCAAACCAGCGAGGCGATGATGAGTGATCAGCCTGCCGAAGAGTCATCCCGCCCCACCAATCCGCATGAGATCATTGCCGCCGAGACCTATCGGCGCTCGCGGGGTTTCTGGCGCATTCTGGCCTTTGTGGCGCTGGCGATTGCTGTTCTGGCTGTGGCCGGCCGCTTTGCCCTTTCCAATGCCCCAGTGGGCGAACACATCGCCCGTGTGGTGATCGATGGCACCATTGCCACCGATCCGGCGCGCCTCAAGCTGATTGAGGAACTGGCCGAGGATGACAGCGTCAAGGCGGTGGTCGTCGCCATCAATTCGCCCGGCGGCACCACGGCCGGCGGCGAAGAACTCTATGAAGCGCTCGGCCAATTGCGGGCCAAAAAGCCGGTCGTGGCGGTGATCAAGGAATTGGGCGCCTCGGCCGCCTATATGGCCGCCATCGGTACCGACCAGATTTTTGCCCGGCGCCTCTCCATTGTCGGCTCGATCGGCGTGCTTTACCAGCATATCAATGCCGGCAAGCTGCTCGATACGATCGGCGTCGATCTCGACAAGGTCGCTTCCGGCCCGCTCAAGGCCGAGCCCGATTATGACGAACCCATGGCGGGCGAGGCGCGCGCCTCGATCGGTGCCCTGGTCGATGACAGCTTCCAGTGGTTCGTCGATATCGTTGCCGAACGCCGCAATCTGGCACGGCCGGTGGCGCTGAGCCTTGCCGATGGCCGCATCATGAGCGGGCGGGCCGGCGTCGAGACTGGGCTGATCGACGCGGTGGGCGGCGAATTGGAGGCCCAGGCCTGGCTCGAAGCCGAGCGCGACGTGCCCAAGGACCTGCAAATCATTACCGCCTGGCCATTGGAAAGCTCCGGGCTGGGCTGGATTGGCACTTTTTTGGGCGGACAGGCCCGTGCAGCGCTTGGTTTGCCCGCGAATGGGGCCATCACGCTTGACGGGCTGGTCTCGCTTTGGCAGGTTGGCGCAGCCTCGTAACCTTGCGGGGCACAACGGTCTCGCACCCGGAGCCAGGGATGATCAAGTCGGAACTCGTCGAGAAGCTCGCGGCGGAAAATCCGCATCTGTTCCAGCGTGATATCGAAAACATCGTCAATGCCATCCTCGACGAGATCGGGGACGCCATGGCGCGGGGTGACCGCGTTGAGTTGCGCGGCTTTGGCGCCTTTTCGGTCAAGAACCGGCCGGCCCGTGTCGGGCGCAATCCACGCACCGGCGAACAGGTCGATGTCGGCGAGAAATACGTGCCCCAGTTCAAGGCGGGCAAGGAAATCCGCGAGCGGCTCAACCGCTCGTAACGGGGCAAGCGGCTCCCAATAGGCAAAAGCGAGTATGCTCAACAAGATTGTCGGCTGGCTGGTCCTTGTGCCGCTTTGTCTGGTGCTGATTGTCTTTGCCCTGGCCAACCGGCAATTCGTGATCGTCAACTTCAACCCCTTCGCGCCGGTCGAGCAATTGGCGACGCCCGGCTATGGCGTGCCGCTGTTCGTGGTGCTGTATATCGTGCTGCTGGTGGGGGTATTGTTGGGCGGCATTGCCACCTGGTTTGCCCAGGGACAGCACCGCCAGCGCGAGCGCCATTGGCGCCGCGAGGCCCATATGCTCAACACCGAGCTTGAATCCCTGCGTAAAAGCCAGGGCCAATCGCCAGCCGGCGGGCCGCTGAGCGACGTCGATGACCTTTTGGAGCTCCGTTGAGCGACCCCATGGCCGACCCCCTGATCATCAAAATCTGCGGCATCAAGACCCCCGAAATGCTGGACGTCACCATAGCGGCCGGCGCTGACATGGTGGGCTTCATGCATTTCCCGCGTTCGCCCCGCCACGCCAATATCGAGCAGATCGGCACGCTGATTTCCCAGGCGCGCGGCCGGATCCAGACCTGCGTCGTGCTGGTCAACCCAGACAATTCCAGCGTGGCCGAGATTGCCGCGCTCGGACCGGACTGGATCCAGTTGCACGGCCCCGAAACACCACATCGCGTCGAGGCCATCCGCGCTGAGGCCGGGGTGGAAATCATGAAGGTCCTGCCCATCGGCTCGGCCGAGGACGTGGCGCATGTGGCTGATTTCGTCGAGGTCGCCGACCGCATCCTGCTCGATGCAAAGCCGCCCAAAGGCGCGGATCGGCCCGGTGGATTGGGCGAAACCTTCGACTGGTCGCTGCTCAAGGCGCTTGACCCGTCCATCCCCTTCATGCTTTCGGGTGGCCTGACGCCGCAAACCGTGGCCGACGCTGTTCTGACCGTGCGCCCTTTTGGGGTCGATGTGTCCTCCGGAGTCGAATCCGCGCCCGGCGTCAAGGACAAGCGGCTGATCGAAGCGTTCATTCGAAACGCGCGGGCAGCCGGTTAGCGGTTGCATTTGCCAGGCACCCCAGCTTATTGACACCTCATGGTGAGCCTGTCGAACCACGAGGCCGGGCGCACCGGACCCCGTCCTTCGACGAGCTCAGGATGAGGTCCTTTCCTGGACTTTGTAAGAGGACTGGCGATTGGATAACACCGGCATCAATTCCCTGCGCAACGGCCCGGACGAGCACGGCCGTTTCGGGCTCTATGGCGGCCGCTTCGTCGCCGAAACCCTGATGCCGCTGATCCTTGATCTGGAGCAGCACTATCGTGCCGCCAAGACCGATCCCGCCTACCAGGCCGAGCTCAAGGACCTGGCGGTCCATTATACCGGCCGCCCCAGCCCGCTTTATTTCGCCAAGCGCCTCACCGAGCATCTGGGCGGCGCCAAGGTCTGGTTCAAGCGCGAAGAGCTCAATCATACCGGCAGCCACAAGATCAATAATTGCCTGGGCCAGATCCTGCTGGCCAAGCGCATGGGCAAGACCCGCATCATCGCCGAAACCGGCGCCGGCCAGCATGGCGTGGCGACGGCCACGGTCTGCGCCAAATTCGATCTGCCCTGCACCATTTTCATGGGCGCGACCGACGTCGAGCGGCAAAAGCCCAATGTGCTGCGCATGAAAATGCTGGGCGCCGAAGTGCGCCCCGTCACCGCCGGCGCCGGCACGCTCAAGGACGCCATGAACGAGGCGCTGCGCGACTGGGTCACCAATGTCGACACCACCTATTACCTGATCGGCACCGCCGCCGGCCCGCATCCCTATCCCGAAATGGTGCGCGATTTCCAATCGGTCATCGGCACCGAGCTCAAGGAACAATTCCAGGCAGCCGAGGGCAAGCTGCCCGACGCGATCGTTGCCTGTGTCGGCGGTGGTTCCAATGCCATCGGCACTTTCCATGCCTTTCTCGATAACCCCGAAGTCGCCATCTATGGCGCCGAAGCGGGCGGACATGGCGTCGATGTCGAAAACGGCCACGCCGCTTCCATGACCGGCGGTTCGCCCGGCGTGCTGCATGGCAACCGCACCTATCTGCTGCAGGACAAGGACGGCCAGATTCTGGAAGGCCATTCCATTTCGGCCGGTCTTGATTACCCCGGCGTCGGCCCGGAACACTCGTTCCTGCACGACACCAAGCGCGTCACTTATGTGCCCATTACCGACAATGAAGCGCTCGCCGCCTTCCAGCTCTGCACGCGCATGGAAGGCATCATCCCCGCGCTCGAATCCGCGCATGGCCTGGCCGAAGTCATCAAGCTCGCCCCCACTATGGGCAAGGACCAATCCGTAGTGTTGTGCCTCTCCGGGCGCGGCGACAAGGATGTCGAAAGCGTCGGCAATTATCTGGGACTGCTCTAGCCATGTCGCGTATTGAAAAGCGTTTTGCCGAACTCAAGGCCCAGAACCGTCCGGCTCTGGTGACCTTCGTCATGGGCGGCGATCCGGATCTGGCCACCAGCCAAGCTATTTTCGAGGCCCTGCCGCAGGCCGGTGCCGATGTGATCGAATTGGGCATGCCGTTTTCCGATCCCATGGCCGATGGCGTTGCCATCCAGCTGGGTGGCCAGCGGGCGCTTGCCGCCGGGCAGACGCTGCGCGGCGTGCTCGGCATGGTCGAGGATTTCCGCCGCAAGGACGAAACCACCCCGGTGGTGCTGATGGGCTATTACAATCCCATCTATATTTTCGGTGTCGACAAGTTTCTGGCCGCTGCCAAGGATGCCGGTGTCGATGGCCTGATCATCGTCGACCTGCCGCCCGAAGAAGACGAAGAACTCTGCATTCCCGCCCTCAAGGCCGGCATCAATTTCATCCGCCTCACCACGCCCACCACCGATGACCAGCGCCTGCCCACCGTGCTGAAGAACACCTCGGGCTTTGTCTATTATGTCTCAATGAACGGCATTACCGGCGCTGCCATCAAGTCGCGTGGCGCAGTGGGGGAGGCCGTCGAGCGCATCAAGAGCCATACCGGCCTGCCCGTCGCCGTGGGCTTTGGCATCAAGACCGCCGAAGACGCCGCCGAAATCGGCCGCCATGCCGATGGCATTGTGGTGGGTACCGTATTGGTGGATGCCGTGGGACAATCGCTGGTCGATGGCAAGGCGAGCGACAAAACCGTCAGCGCCGTCCGCGATATCGTGGCGAGCCTCGCCGCTGGGGTGAAGCGGGCGCGGGGCTAGAAAAGGCTGACTTTTGCCATGCCGCGCCACCCCTGATAATATCCGCCACAATTGACCATTACGTCCTGTTCCAACAGGACATCCGATAAGGCCGCCGCCATGAACTGGATCGACAATTTCGTCCGCCCCAAAATTCGCTCCTTCCTCTCCAACAAGCGCGAAACGCCGGAGAATCTGTGGGTAAAGGACCCTGAGTCCGGCGAGATGGTGTTCTATCGCGATCTCGAGGCCAATCAGTGGGTCGTGCCCAATTCGGGCTATCACATGAAGATCAAGCCGGCCGATCGGCTGGCGACCTTTTTTGACGAGGGTAAGTATGATCTCGTGCCGGTGCAGGCCGTGCCGGTCGATCCGCTCAAATTCCGCGACCAGAAGCGCTATACCGACCGCCTCAAGGAAAGCCGCGCCAAGACCGGCTATGATGACAGCGTTATCGTGGCCACCGGCAAGCTCTATGATCGCCACACCACCGTCGCCGTGCAGGATTTCGATTTCATCGGTGGCTCGCTGGGCATGGCGGCCGGGCAGGGCATCATTACCGGGCTCGAAACCGCCGTTACTCGCAAGACCCCCTTCGTGCTGTTCGTCGCCTCCGGCGGCGCCCGCATGCAGGAAGGCATTTTTTCGCTGATGCAGATGCCGCGCACCACGGTTGCCGTGCTGCGCCTGCGCGAGGCGGGACTGCCCTTCTTCGTGGTCTTTACCGATCCCACCACCGGCGGCGTTACCGCCTCCTATGCCATGCTGGGCGATGTGCACCTGGCCGAGCCGGGCGCACGTATCGGCTTTGCCGGCGCCCGCATCATCGAGCAGACCATTCGCGAAAAACTGCCTAAGGGATTCCAGCGCTCCGAGTATCTGCATGAGCACGGCATGGTCGACATGGTCGTGCACCGCCACAATCTGCGGTCCACCATCGGTTCACTCGCCGGCATCCTGACCCGTGCCGAGCCCAGTGCCGATTTGACCGGCACCGCTCCGGCCCTGCCTGCCGTCAGCCTGCGCGACGCGGCGATTGCCGCCGAAGGCGATGACGGCGATCTGGCCGCGCCCAGCGCCGCGCACGCCGAATAATTCTGGCATTCAAGCATTGAAAGGGCCGGTCCATTGCGACCGGTCTTTTTTTATGCGCCGTGACCCTCTATTCGAAAACCAGCGCAGGTCTGTGTTGCCTGTCCGCAGGAGAAACTTTGATGTCCGATAGTCTCAATCTCACCCAGCTCGGCCGGAATGCCGGTATTCCTGCCTCGCCCGAGGCCGCCATTCTGGAGCGCGTGCCCAATCCGCAGGCCGACACCAATTATGTGTCCCGCTTCACCGCGCCCGAGTTCACCTCGCTTTGTCCGGTGACCGGCCAGCCCGATTTCGCTCATCTGATCATCGACTACGTGCCTGGCGATTGGCTGGTCGAATCCAAATCGCTCAAGCTCTATCTGACCTCGTTCCGCAATCACGGCGCTTTCCACGAGGATTGCACGGTGTCCATCGGCCGGCGGCTGGTGGCCCTGCTCGATCCGCGCTGGCTGCGCATCGGTGGTTATTGGTATCCGCGCGGCGGCATTCCCATCGATGTGTTCTGGCAGACCGGCACCCCGCCCGAGGGTATCTGGCTGCCCGATACCGGCGTGCCAAGCTATCGCGGCCGCGGCTAGGACCACGCCGCCCTTGAGGCGGCATCCGACCCATTGTAAACCGGCCCGGCCGATCCCGTGCTGCAATTGAGTCCGCCCCCATGTCCCGTACCGACGCCATCCTCAAGCGCCTTTCGGTGTTGCATCCCAAGCTGATCGATCTCAGCCTGGAGCGGCTCAATCGGCTGTTGGACGAACTCGGCCGCCCCGATCACCGTATGCCGCCCGTCATCCATGTCGCCGGCACCAATGGCAAGGGTTCGACCATCGCCTATCTGCGGGCCATGCTGGAAGCGGCGGGCAAGTCGGTGCACGTCTATACCTCGCCCCATCTGGTGCGCTTCAACGAGCGCATCCGCCTAGCCGGCAAGCTGGTCTCCACCCGCCGGCTCAATGAAGTGCTGGAGCGGGTCGAACAGGTCAATGCCGGCCAGCCCATCACCTATTTTGAGGTGACCACGGCCGCCGCCTTCGTGCTGTTCTCCGAGATCAAGGCCGATTACCTGCTGCTCGAAGTGGGTCTGGGTGGCACCTATGACACGACCAATGTGGTCGAGCACCCGCTGGGCATTATCATCACCCCGGTCGATCTCGATCACATGGCGTTCCTGGGCAATACGATCGGCAAGATTGCGGTCGAAAAGGCCAATATCATGAAGCGCGGTTCGCTTGCCGTGGTCGCCCGTCAGGCTGATGAGGGTCTGGCCTCGATCAATCGCGTCGCCGCCAAGCTGGGTGTGGTGCCCTTTGTCGGCGGGCAGGATTTCGACGCCTTTGCCCAGGATGGCCGGCTGATCTATCAGGACGAAAAGGGCCTGCTCGATCTGCCGCCGCCCAAGCTAGTGGGCAATCACCAGTTCGAAAATGCCGGTGTCGCCATCGCCGCCATTCGCCATTTCGGCCTGCCCGTCGATGAGTCGGCGATCGCGCAGGGGCTGGGCGATGTCAGCTGGCCGGCCCGCCTTTCGCCGGTTGTGGGCAGGCTGCGCGATCTGCTCGGCCCCGGGGCCGAACTCTGGCTCGATGGCGGGCACAATGCCCATGGCACACGGGCTCTCGCACGGGCCCTGGCGGATATGGAGCGGGCGCGCCCCGCCCCCCTGGTGCTGATCATGGGCATGATGAACACCCGCTCGCCCGGCGCGGTACTGGCGCCCTTTGCCGGCATGGCCGAGCGCATCATCACGCTGACCATTCCCGGCGAGACCAATGCGCATGACGCCGGCTACATTGCCGAAGAGGCCAACAAGGCCGGGTTCAATGCGACACCCGCCAGATCGATCCAGGCCGCGCTGAAATCGGCCGCAACCACGCCCAATGCCCGCGTGGTGATCTCCGGCTCGCTGTATCTGGCGGGGCAGGTGCTGCTCAAGAACGGGACGTTCCCGGAGTAGCTCGATCTGCCTCCCTCCCCCTCGAGGGGGAGGGGACTGGATCGGGGCTCTCCGCCTGCGGAGGCCTAAGCCCTCAATACTTACCCTGCTCGCTGCCGCAGAACGGGTCCACGGGGCTGGTCCCGGCAAATTCCGTGCGGCCCATCAGTGCCTCGACCACTGCCGCCTGCAGCGCCTCGCTGGAGCCATAGGCGTTGACATAGGTGGGCACGCGCGGCGCGTCATAGAGATAATAGGGATAGCCGAAGCTGATCATCAGCGTGGGCAGGTCGTGCCAATAGCGCGCCATGCCGTCGAACACGCTGCCGGTGAGCTTGACCCAATCGAGGAAAATGCGGCTACGCGTCAGCACGGTTTCCTCAGCAAAGAGATAGAGCACGAGGTCAAAATCCTTGGGGCTCACGCTCATGCCGGGTTCGAACAGCGTGACGGAGAAACCCTCGCGATCCAGCCGCTCCGGCACGCTGAGCGGCAATGGCTGGGGCACGAAGGGAACAACCGCCCCGCCGGAAAATACCAGCACCCGCTTGTGCCTGGCGGGTGACAGCGGCAGCAATCCGGCCACATCCTTGACCAGCGTCGGCACTCGCCTGTGTACGGCTTCGGCGGTCATTCGATTGGCCTGGCTGCCCACCACCTGCTGGGCAGAGGCAAGGCTGGGCAGGGTGGGATTGCGATGCAGTCCCAGCGCGGCCTTGAGCGCCAGTACGCGCGTCACCGCCTCGTCCACCCGTTCCTGACTCAGCCGCCCGTCAGCCACGGCTTTGACCAGCCGCATCAGATCGGCATTGGGATCATCGGAGAAGAGGATCACGTCGCAGCCGGCAATGATCACTTCGGGCAGGACAGTGTCGCGCGGCCCCCAATCGCCCATGCCCGCCATGGGCGTGGCGTCGGAAACGATCAGGCCGTTGAACCCCAGCTCGCGCCGCAGCAGGTCCTCATTCAAAATCCGGCTCAACGACGCGGGCCGATAGGCCTCGGCGCCCGCATCGGGGTCGAGCGCCCGCACAAAGGCGGGAAAGGCGATATGGGCGGACATCACGCTCATCACGCCTGCCTCGATGGCGGCGCGATAGAGCCGGCCGAAATTGCTCTCCCAGGCCTTCATGGTCAGCGGATTGACCGTGGTCACCAGATGCTGGTCGCGATCGTCATAGCCCTCGCCCGGCCAGTGCTTGACCGTGGCGGCGACGCCATTGGCCTGGAACGCGGCGATCTGGGCCAGCGCGTGGCGCTCGATGCGGTCCACATCGCTGCCATAGGAGCGGGTGCCCACAATGGCGCTGCGGAAGGCCGCATTGATATCGATGACCGGGGTAAAGCTCCAGTTGAGCCCCACCGCATGGGCTTCCTGCGCCATGATGGTGGAAATCGCCGTGGTCGCTTCCAAATCGTCCACCGCCGCCAGGCCCAGCGGATTGGGCACGGGCGTGCCGAAAGGCAGGCTCATGCGGCTGCCTTCGAGATCGGCACTGACCAGCATGGGCACGGCGCCAATGCCGTTGAGGCCCTGGGCCAGTTCCATTTCGCTCGTGAGATCGCCCGAATAGACCCGGGTAATGCCGCCGGGCTTGAAGGCGCGCAATTGCTCGAGCACCTCGCCGGGCTCGCCCCGCGCCAGCAGCACGAAGAGCTGGGCCAGCTTGTCGCGCGGGGTCAGGCCATCGCGGGTGGTGTGAACCCAGGCCATGGCCTCGTCATCGAGGTTGAACGGGGCGGCAGCGAGATCGATAGGGGCCACGGGCCTCTCCTCCAAGTCTTCTTATGGAGGAGAGACTATCAGGCCGGCTGATATCAGCCAATCAGGCGGCGTGGCTCTCCAGCCACTTGATCAGCTGCGCGCGCGACTGGCCGGCGCCCACTTTCACATCGGCGGGCTGGCCATCCTTGAACACGATCATCGTGGGCATGGCACGCACATGATATTGCGTCACGGTGCCCGGATTGCTGTCCACGTCGAGCTTGACGATCTTGACCTTGCCGGCCAGATCGAGCGCGACCTGTTCCAGGATCGGGTCCATCGCCTTGCAGGGCCCACACCATTCCGCCCAGAAATCCACCAGCACCGGCTCGCTGGAATTCAGCACTTCGGCGGCAAAGTCGGCGTCGGTAACGTGGTGGGCCATGATCGTCTCCATCGGTAAAGAGCGATGAATGCTATAGAGAGTCGGGCGCTATGGAAAGGCATACAAAATGTAGTGTGCACCGGGCGGAGGGAAAGTCTTTGCGTGCCGATTGCCCCAAACAAAAACACCGCCGGGTCGCCCAGCGGTGTTCTGCAATTCTTGAATGGGCGGTCTTAGGCCGCGTGGCCTTCGAGCCACTTGGTCAGGCCTGCCTTGGGCGTGCCAGCGCCGATCTTCATATCGGCAGCTTCCCCGCCCTTGAACAGGATCATGGTGGGGATGGAGCGGACGCCGTATTTGACCGTGGTGGACGGGTTTTCGTCGATGTTCAGCTTGACGATCTTGACCTTGCCGGCCAGTTCGCTCGAAAGCTCATCGAGCACAGGTGCGATCGCGCGGCAGGGCCCGCACCACTCCGCCCAGAAATCCACGAGAACGGGCTCTTTGGAGTTAAGGACTTCCTCGCCAAAATTGGCGTCGGAAACGTGTGTAGTCATGGGTTATGTTGCCTTTTGGTTGAAAGCGGTGGTCTCATTGCTCCCAAAGCTGGTGAGAGTCCAGCCTTGCTGCAAGCGTGCGTCACTGCAAGGTGAAGCCCCCGGTCGCTGCGCCAAGGTGATCAGACGGCAAAATCATCAACGATTCCAATCCGGTCCACAGGATGGCCGCCTCGACGGAATGGCCCGGGAAGAGCTGGTCTGCAACCAGCGCATACAGGCCCAATTGCGTCAAATACGGCCCCGGCACATCCCCCGGGTCGCCGGGCACCGACATGTCGGATTTGTAGTCGACCACCAATAGCCTTGAGTCGTCAATGACCAGCCGGTCGATCCGTCCGGCCAGCCAGATCGGGGTGCCATCGCGCTGCGCCGCCACCGAAAACGGCACTTCCGCCCGGCTATTGGCGGCAAATAGGGGGGCCAGCTCGGGCCGCGTCAGGATGGATATGGCCTTGGCCCCGATCCGGGCATGCTGGTCGGGTGCTTCGGGCCACAGCGCTGCCAGTGCCTTGGGCACCACGGCCGGCCACAGGCCTGGTTCCACCCGGCCCAGATGCTGCAACAGGGCATGCAGGGCAATGCCCTCCTTGCGGGCAGTCTCGGCATCGCGCAGCTGTTCGGCCAGAGTATCGAGCGCCATTTTCGGCGCCACATGGCTGCGGGCGGCCGAGGGAGGAACCACCTTCACCCTGGTGGGCGCCGGCACCGGCACGAAAGCCTGCGGCGGGCTCGCGGCGGCGAGCGGTTCGGCCAGCCGCTTGACCGGTTGCGGCGCCACCCGATCGCGCGGATAAATCAGCGCGGTTTCGCGGCCCTCATCGTCGAGCACGCTTTCGGCGTCGGCGCGCAAGGCTCGCTCGATCGCCTGATACCAGGTGCCCTCAAGCTGCCGTTCGGGCTTGGCCGAGGGGGTCAGCGCGCCGGTGACGTAGAGTTCGTCTTCCGCCCGCGTCATGGCGACATAGAGCCGGCGCCAATATTCCTTGGCCAGATTGGCCTCGACCTGGCTCTTGACGCCCAGGCTGCCCGGCACATGGTTCTTGCTGCCCGAGGCATGCACCAGCAGCGGGCCCGGCGCCTCGGTCAACAGGTAGACCGGCCGGTTGACCTGATTGCCCTGCGGCTTGCTGGCGGCATCGGCCAGAATGACGATTGGCGCTTCCAGCCCCTTGGCGCCATGCACCGTCATCACTCGCACGCCATTACCGGCCTCGGCCAATTCGCGCTTGATCGAGACCGCGCTTTGCCGCATGGCGACGACAAAGCCCTGCAGCGATGGCTGCGACCCCTGCTCATGGGCCAGCGCCAGTTCCAGCAATTCGGCGAAGACCTCGTCCACCTCCTCGCCCAGCCGGGCATGGAAGCGCCGCAACCCGCCCTCGGCATAAAGCACCTGAGTCAGAAATTCGAACGGCCGCTCAAAGTCGAGTTCGCCGCGCCAGCGCGACAGGGCACGATAGGCCTCGGCACAGCCCGGCGTGATCGCTGTTTCCAGTGCCTGCCAGAGCGTACGGCCTTTCTCGCGCGGCTGGGCCAGAGCAAACAGTTCTTCCTCCCCGATATCGAACAAAGGCGAGCGCAGCAGCGCCGCCAATTGCAGGCTATCGGCCGGATTGAGCAGCACGTCACACAGCGCCAGCAGGTCCAGCACCGCGATATGGTCGGACACGGCCAGCCGGTCGGCGCCGGGCGTGGGTAGTCCCGCCTGCCGCAGTGCGCGGATCACCTCCTGGAACACGGCCCCGCGCGATTGCACCAGGATCAGCACGTCATTGGGCCGCACCGGCCGGCCGCGATTGGTGAGCGGCCGCTTGGTGTCGATCCAGCCCTTGATTTCCCGCGCAATGCGCTCGGCAACCTGGCGCGGCGCGGTTTTTTCGCCACCCTCGGCCGGCTCGGTCGGCCATTCGCCAGCGTCTCCTGCGGACGCCGCCTGTTGCAGCGGTGGCCACAAGCACACGCTACCGCCCTTGGTGGGGCGGCTGGTATCGTGATGCACCTTCTCGGTTTCGAGCAGCGCGTCCTGGATATTGGGGTCGTCGCTGACCTTGTCGACCGCCGCCAACACTTCGGGCAGGGTGCGAAAGCTCATATGCAGCCGCAGCGGCAGGAAGGGCACCTCGACCTCGGCGGCGCGGCGGCGGAACAGCTCGCCGGTGGCGCCGAACAGGGTCGGCTCCGCCCCCTGGAACGAATAGATCGACTGTTTCTGGTCGCCCACCGCAAACAGCGAGCGCAGCCGCGTCACGTCGCCGGCGCCGCTGAAGAATTCGTCGGCAATGGCTCGCACCACCCGCCATTGCTCGGGATTGGTGTCCTGGCTTTCGTCGACCAGGATGTGATCGATGCCGGTATCGAGCTTGTATTGCACCCAGGGCCCGGCGTCGGGATTTTCCAGCAGGTCACCCAGCTTTTCGACCAGATCGTCGAAATCCAGCAGCGAGCGGGCCCGCTTATGCGCCTGATAGCGGGATGCAATCAGCGCCACCACGTCGAGCAACGCCTCGCTGCGCTCGACCAGCAGTGCCGTGCTGAGCGCATCGACCAGCGCCGTGACACGAGCCTGTTCGGCTTCGAGCAATGTCAGGATATCGGGGCGGTCGGCCTGCTGCTTGGCGGTCAGTAGTTTGCGGGCCGTGCCCTTGTCGGTGAGAAAAGCCGTGCGCAAGGTGCCGGTATCGATGGCATCGGGGTCCAGCCGCGCCAGCAGATCCACAAAGCGGTTATTGCCGCCGGGGTCGCCGCCGAACAGCCGCACGATCTCCCTGATCCCCTCGGGCGTCAGCAGGCTTTGCTCGACCAATTGCCGCTGCAGGCTGGCCGAGCTCTCCCCGGCATGGCCCACCAGCTGGCGCAGATTGGCCTTGGCGCGCGGGATGTCGGCCAGCACCGCCTTGAGCTTACGCCCGTCGCCCAGCGCCAATTCGATGGCGTCACTCAGCGCAAAATCGCTGAGCAGGCCGAACAGCGTCTCGACCGCCGCCGTCGCGCCCTCGCCGCGCAGTCCCTGCGCCAGCACGGCCTCGCGGGTCTGCGTCAGCAGTTGGATGCGTTCCTCGTCCTCGATCACCTTGAAATCGAAGGGCACGCCCGCTTCGAGCGGAAAGCGATGCAGCACCGATTCGCAAAAGGCGTGGATGGTGACGATCTTGAGCCCGCCCGGCGTCTCCAGCGCCTGGGCAAACAGGGTGCGCGCCCGCTCGACCAGCGCGGGCCGATAGGCATTGGCTTCGATCTCCTTGAGCTCCCGCACCAGTTCGGGCTCGGGCAGGGTGGCCCAGCGGGCCAGTTCCCGGGCCAGCCGGCCGCGCATTTCGGCCGCCGCCGCCTTGGTATAGGTGAGGCACAGGATGGATTGCGGGGTGGCTCCCGCCAGCAGCAGCCGCAGCACGCGCCGGGTCAGCACGAATGTCTTGCCCGAGCCGGCATTGGCCGACACCCAGATGGACAGGTTCGGGTCCGCCGCTTTTGCCTGATTGGTGCGGGTTTGCGGAGAAATGACGGGTTTGCCGCGCTCGCTCAAAATCCGTCCTCCTCGTCTTCGTCCACCGCGGTCCACTCATCCACCCGCGCCAGATGATCATAGGCGCCAGCAAAACGCTGCGTCTTGAGCGGCAGGATGCGGGCCGGCATGGGCATCTGGTTGAACAGGAAAAAATCCACATGGCGCTGCATGCGCTCGGCAATGTCCTGGGCCGCACTCATGATGGTGTGGCCCTCGCCCAGCGAAAAATCCTTGGGGCTGAACGCCTCGGGGCCCAGCCCGATCTTGATATAGGTCAGCCGCGACGTGTCGGCCGGCGGCACGCCCGCCATGGCACCCGCGCGCGCCATCTGCGCCTCGAGCAGCATTTGCGGCGCCTCGAAGGCCTTCATCGCTCCCGGCGTGGGGAGCGAGCCGGTCTTGAAATCGAGGATTTGCAAGCTGCCATCGACCATCTCATCAACCCGGTCGGCCCGGCCGTTGAGGGTAAAGCCGGTGGGCAGTGGCCACAGCCCCGCGATCTCGGCATGGCGCCGCCGCACCTCGGCATTGCGGGCACGCTCGAAATCGAGGAATTGCCGCGCCGCCGTCTCGAAGCGCCGGATCCAGATATCGCGCCGCTCGGCGATGCCTTCGAGCCCCGAAAAGGCCTCGACCGCAAATTGCCGCAACAGCGCGGCGGCATTGGCGGCCATCACGTCATGCCCCTCCTCGACGAAGCGGGCGAGGATATCGTGGATAATGGTGCCGCGCTCGCGCGCCTCGGGCGTTTCGCCCAAGGCGTCGAGCGGCCGCAGCCTGAGCACATGCTTGGCATAAATGTCATAGGGTGAGCGCATCAGCGTCTCGATCTCGGTGACCGAGAGCTGGCGCGGCCTTGTATCGACCGGCGGATTGGGCGCCGGCCGCGTGGCGGCGCGGGTTTCGGTCACCGCATCGAGCCGCCGCGCCTGTTCCAGCCACACCGCACCACGCTTTTGCCAGGCCGCCACATTGTCCTCGCCGGCAAAGGCTTCCAGCCGCTGCACCAGCCGGGAGGGCAGAGCGGGGCTGGTGCCGATGCGGCCTGAAAAGGCGATGATGACACTTTCATTGCCCAGGCCCTGGGCAAAGTCATGCGCCGCCAGCCCCTGCCGCCGCTCGGGCGGTTCCAGCCCCGCCGCCAGGCGCATGCCCCGGCTGAGCCAGGGTCCGGGATCGGCCGCTTCAGGCCATTTATCCTCGTTGAGCGCGCAGAGAATCAGCAGGTCCGGGTTCATCAGCCGGGCTTCGATCTGCCCCCAGATGGCGATATCGCTGCGCCGCTCCTCGCGCGTGCGCACCTGGAATCCCGCCATCAGCGCCGCCAGCACGCTATCGAGCCCGGTGGGCGGAAAGCTGTGCCCCTCGTTGGCCTGCGCCGCCATCTGGCTGGCCCAATCGGCCAGTTCCGCACGGCCGGGAATGTCGGCGCCATCAGCCACCGCGTCAAAGGCCTGGCAGATCGCGGCAGCCAGTGCGCTCGCCGTGATCCGGTGTTCGCCCAGCAAGGCCAGCAGCGGCGTCAGTGCCGTCTCGATACGGCCGAACAGCGCCTCGATCGCCTCGGCCTGCCGCGCGTTCAGCCGCTTGGCCACATGGGTGGTCACCTCGCCAGCATTGGCCGCGAGCAGGGCGCGCAGCCCTGCCAGCCCCGGATTTGGCCGCTGCCCCCGCAACAGGCCCAGTTCGATATCATCGGCCAGCCGCGCAATATCGGGACGGGCCATGCCGAAGCGGGCGGCGCGATGGCGCAGCAGGGCCATCACATCCACCGGCGCACAATTGCCCGCGGCCAGGGTCAGGATCTGCCGCAGCAGCCGGCCGGCCGGAGACTGGAACAGCGGCGCGCCCGCCGCATCATCCACTTCGATGGCGAAGCGCTTGAGCTCGGCGGCGATGCGACGGGCCAAATTGCGGTCGGGCGTGACGATACCGACGCTCTTGCCGCCAGCCAGTGCCTGCCGCGCCGCCAGCGCCACGGCGCGCCCTTCCTCATCCTCATCGCGGGCGGCGATGATGGAAAGACCCTCGCAGGCCGTGCCGATTTCGAGCTGGGTCAGGCGTTGCTCGGGCCAGCGTGCCGTATCCTTGGTCAGCGCCAGCGCGCGATTGACCAGAATGGTGCGCAGATTGTCGCTCTGGCCCAGTTCGGTCACCGAATCTGCCGTCGCCCCCAGCAGCCGCAGCAGCCGCGCCAGGCCATATTGCGGATGGCCATGCGGATTGTTGGCTGCATCGAGCAATGCCGCGTGGTCGGCTTCGCTCATGCTGCAATCGAGCCCCGGCAGGACCACCGCCCCGCGCGGCAATTGGTGGATGGCCTTGAGCAGCCGTGCGGTAGCAGGAATCGAGCCGGTCGAGCCCGCGGCAATCACTGGCCGGTCGCCCCAGAGCAGGGGCGCTGCCGCCGCCTGCCGGTCGAGCCGCAGACCGCGCAATTTCATGCCGTCTTCGAACCCCTTGGCCGCCAGCCGCTCCGGCCAATAGCTGAGCGCAATATCGAGAAAGGTCAGCGTCTGCTGCCAATAGGCGCCCAGCTCGCCCGCCAGTTTGGGCACGATGGCGCGGATATCGGCGGCGCTGCGTTCCTCGGTCAGCAGGTCATCGATCAGCGCACCCAACGATTCGGCCATGGAGAGGATTTCGGCGGCCGTTGGCGGGCTGGAAAAAGCCTGCCGCCCCGCCGGCGTTTCCGCCCAGGCCGCCACCAATTGCGACAATACCAGCCGCCGCTCCAGCGCACTGGCCATGGGCGCCGCCACATCGAAGGGCGGCAGGAACGGTTCTTCGTCGGCCGCCTCGCCGCCAAAGGTGCGAATGTCGGGCAATAGGCCCGTGCCGCGCCTGGCGAATTCATCGGCCAAAACCTGCTTGGCCCGGCGCGTCGGCACGACGATGGTGACATCGCTCAGCCAGAATGGATTACTGGCGCGATCCCACCCGCCCAGCAGCGTGCCATCCATTACCCGCGCGGCCAGTGTGGCGAGAAACCGCTCGTGCGGGGGTATGGAAAAAAGGCTCATCGAGCCAGAAGCCGTTCGGTCTCGGCCAGAGCTTGGGGGTCGCCCACATGATACCAATCGGCATCCAGTGCGACGCCGAACAGCTTTTCGCGCTCCAGCGCTATTTCAAAAATATCGAGCAGCGAAAACGCCCCGTCGGCAGCCTCGGCGAACCAGCTTTTGCCCAGCAGCGCCACCCCGCCGTAAATCACTGGCGCGCCATAATCGCGGGTGATCCGTCCCATGGGGTCGAGGCAAAAATCGTGGCTGCGATCAAACCCCGTCGCCCGGTGCGGATGCACGCAGAGCAGCACCACCGCCTCGTCTTCGCCTTCGAAGCGCCCGACCATCCGCCCCAGCGGCTGGTCCTGCCCCGCCGGCCAGAAGGCATCGGTATTCATCACGAAAATCGGGTCCGAATGCAGCATGGGCAGCGCCCGCTTCACCCCACCCCCAGTGCCCAGCAGATCATCCTCGCGGCTGACCTTGAGCAGGCCGCCGAAATGGGCCAGCAGCTGATCGGCCCGGTAATGGGCATTGGCGGCAAAGCGCCTGGCGCCCTCGGCCCGCGCGTTGACCATGATCCGCTCGATCAGCGGCACGCCCAGCACCGGCACCAGCGGCTTGGGCAAGCTGTCGGTCAATGGCCGCAGCCGCGTACCCAGGCCCGCAGCCAGCAGCATCACATCGGGGAATCGGGGTTCACTCATGGCCGGATTTGAATGGTTCCCCCCGGCTTTGTCCAGCCGCGTTGGGTGTGAGTTAGCTCTATCTCATCTCAACCACCGGACATCACCTCACCCCTCAGGGGAGAGGTCGCCGCAACGCGGCGGGTGCGGGGTGCGATGCTTCCGCATCCGCTATTGTCCCAGCATCGCACCCCTCACCCTGTCCCTCTCCCCTGAGGGGCGAGGGGACGATAGAGTTCATACATCGTGGCTCCAGATGGACGTGGCGAGATCCAGACCGACCTAAGCCCTCAACGCCCCGCCGCTCGCCTTGGTCACCGCCGCCACCACGGACGCGGAGACCTTTTCGATCTCCTCATCCGTCAGCGTCTTGTCCAGGGGCTGCAACGTCACCTCGATAGCCACAGACTTCTTGCCCTCACCGACATGGGTGCCTTCGAACACGTCGAACACGCTCACATCGCGGATCAGTCCCTTGTCGGCCCCGCGGGCCGCCTTCAGAATCGTTGCGGCCGTGACACCCCGGTCCACCACAAAGGCGAAATCGCGCGATAGCGGCATCAGCCCGGACAGGGTCAGCGCCGGCTTGGTCCTGGTGGCTTTCCTGCGCGGCTCGGGAAGCGCATCCAGATCAAGTTCGAACGCTGAAACCGGCCCCTCGATATCGAGTTCGGCCGCCCAGGCGGGGTGCAATTCACCAAACCAGCCCAGGGTCACCTTGGGATTGAGCGCGATGCGTCCGCCCCGGCCCGGATGGCTCCAGGGCGCCGGCTCGGCAAAGATCTGCACCTTGTCGATATCGACGCCCAGTGCGTCCAGCACCGCGCCCAGATCGGCCTTGGCGTCGAACACGCCCACAGGCTCGGCCTTGCCGCTCCAATGGCGCCCGGCGCCATCGAGCTTGGCGGTGCCGGTGCGAATGCCGGTGGCATAGGTGTGCTGTCCGTCCGGCATGTCGCTCAGGAAGACTTGGCCCACTTCGAACAGCGCCAGATCCGCCGTGCCGCGATTGGCATTGCGCCGCGTCGCGGCCAAAAGACCCGGCAGCAGCGAGGGCCGCATATCGGTCATGTCCGAAGCAATGGCATTGGCCAATTGCAGGCTTTCCTGCCCACCACCGAAGCGCACGGCCTCGGCATGGGGAATGAACGACCAGGTCACCGCTTCGTCCAGCCCCCGTGCCGCCAAAGCCCGCCGCGCAATGCGGCGGCGGTTCTGGATATTGGTCAGCATGCGCTGGGCGACGTGATTAAGGCGGGGCAGCGGCTCGACGGGCACATGGTCCACGCCCACCATGCGCATCACTTCTTCGACCAGGTCCGCCTTCTGCGTCACATCCGGCCGCCAGCTCGGCACCTTGACGGTCCGGCTCTCGCCAGCGCCCGACAGAACGAAGCCCAGCGATGTCAGGATGGCTTCGATCCGGGAAGCCCCCAGGTCGAGCCCGGTCAGGCGTCCGACCTCGCGCAGCGGAAATTCTATGACAGTATCGGGGAACACATCCTCGCCCGAAATCGCCGGTTCCATCGGTTCGCCGCCGCAGAGTTCGAGCACGAGGCGCGTCGCCAGTTCCAGCCCCGGCTCGGTCAGCGCCGGATCGACCGAACGCTCCAGCCGGTAGCGGGCATCCGAAACGATGCCGGTCTTGCGGCCGGTGCGGGCGATCAGTTCGGGGTCCCAGCTGGCGCATTCCATGAAGACATTGGTGGTGCCGTCGGTCACGCCCGAGCGAACCCCGCCCATAATGCCGCCCAGGCACAGCGGGCCATTGTGGTCGGCAATCACCGTCATGGTCTCGTCCAGCGCATAGATCTTGTTGTCCAGCGCATCGAACGCCTCGCCTGGCTTGGCATTGCGCAGTACGGGCGCGCCAACAATCTTGTCGGCGTCATAGGCATGCAGGGGCCTTCCCCAGCCCAGCGACACCAGATTGGTAATGTCGACAATAGCATTGATCGGCCGCAGGCCCACGGCGCGCAGGCGCTGCTGCAGCCAATCGGGCGAGGGTCCGTTCCTGACGCCCTTGATATAGCGGCCGCCAAATTTGCGGATCGCCTTGGGCTCGTCGGCCCCAAACTCGTGGGGCAGCGGGGCGATCGGGCTCTTGCCTTTGGAGGGCACAACCGACATGTCCGTGGCTTTCAGCGTCCCCAGTCCGAATGCCGCCAAATCCCGTGCTACGCCGTAAACCCCGGTGGCGTCGCCGCGATTGGGCGTGATGGCGATATCGAACACCACGCCATTGATCCCGGCATAGTCGACATATTTTTCGCCAACCGGCGCATCGGCGGGCAGCTCGATAATGCCGTCATGGTCGTTGGAAAGGCCCAGCTCTTCCCCCGAGCACAGCATGCCATTGCTGTCGGCCCCGCGGATATTGCCCTTGCCGATGGTCATGTCCTTGCCCGGAATATAGGTGCCGGGGAAGGCGAACACTGTCTTGAGGCCCGTGCGCGCATTAGGCGCGCCGCAGACCACATCGATCAATTCGCCGGTGCCCGCATCCACCTTGCACACCCGCAAGCGGTCGGCATTGGGGTGCTGCTCGGCCGATACCACATGGGCCACGACAAAGGCCGAAAGCGACTTGCCCTGGTTTTCAATGCCTTCGAGCTCCAGCCCGACCGAGGTCAGCGCCGTGCCGATCTGGTCCACGGAGGCAGTGGTATCGAGATGCTCCTTGAGCCAATCGAGGGTGAATTTCATCTGTTCTGCACCTTAGCGGAAGTCGGACTTGCTGCCGGTGATCGGCGGCAGGGCACGGGAAATCTTGAACAATTCGACCAGCACATGGGCAAAGCCCCGCGCATCGTCGATGGCTTTATGGGTGTGGGCGATATGGCCGTAAAATTCGGCCGGCAGCTTGCTCATACCCCAATCGAGATAGGGAACGCCGCGCAAGGTTCCGGCCATGGTGTAGAGACACACCCCGCCGCCCTTGAATATCTGCCGGCTCTTGAACGGTCCGCCCAACACCCGCGTGCCGGCGAATTCGTCCAGATAATGGTCCATCCACAACCCGTCGAAAATCATCGGCGCGGCGACGAAGACTTTTGGTCCGGGCAGGCTTTCCACCCAATCGGCAAAGCGCGGCATCACCACGGCGGGGTCCTCGGCATTGGCCGTGGTCGCCGCCCAGGCTTCCGGCTGGGTCGCCCACCATTCCATGGTTGTTTCGTCCGGTTTGCGATCGGGACGCGGCGTGAGCTGTGCCTCGAACTCGCCATGCGGGGTGCCATCCGCCTCGATCGCCACCGAGGCAAAGCTCAGCATGGATGAATGCAACGGCGTCGGCCCATCCGCTTCGATATCGGTGACGATGAAGATCGGCTCGAGCGGGGTGTCGCTCATTTAGCTGCTCAGCCCCCCGAACAGCGTCGGCAGGTCGAGCGGGCGGAAGCCGTAATGGTCCAGCCAGCGCTGGTCGGCATCGAAAAACGCCCGCAGGTCCGGCATGCCGTATTTCAGCATGGCGATGCGGTCGATCCCCATGCCCCAGGCAAAGCCCTGATAGACATCGGGATCGAGCCCGGCATTGCGGATCACATTGGGATGCACCATGCCGCAGCCCAGGATTTCGAGCCAATCGCTGCCTTCGCCGATCTTGACCTCATTGCCCGACCGGTCGCATTGCACGTCCACTTCCATGCTGGGTTCGGTGAAGGGGAAGAAGCTCGGGCGGAAGCGCAGCGTCACATTGGGCACTTCGAAATAGGCCTTGAGGAATTCCTCCAGCACCCAGCGCAGCTGGCCGATATGGCTTTCCTTATCAATGACCAGGCCCTCGACCTGATGGAACATGGGGGTATGGGTCTGGTCACTGTCGTTGCGATAGGTGCGGCCGGGCATCACCACGCGGATCGGCGGATCCATCGGTGGCGTCAGATAGCTGGCGGCCGGCTTTTCATTGGTCTTCTGCATCACCCGCATCTGCACGGGTGAAGTGTGCGTGCGCAGCACTTTTTTGACGCCGTCGGCGCCCGGCTTCATGAAGAAGGTATCGTGCATTTCCCGGGCCGGATGGCCTTCGGGGAAATTGAGCGCGGTGAAGTTGAAATAATCTGTCTCGATATCGGGCCCTTCGGCGATCGAGAAACCCATGTCGGAGAAGATCGCGGTGATCTCGTCAATGGTCTGGCTGATCGGATGGATGCGGCCGCGCGCCGTGGGCGCTGCGGGCAAAGGCAGGGTGATATCGACCGTCTCGGCCTTGAGCCGGGCGTCGAGGGCGGCCGCCTTAAGCTGACCGCTCTTGGCTTCGATCAGCCCAGCGATCTCCTGCTTGAGGCCATTGATGGCCGGACCCGCGCTTTTGCGCTCTTCCGGAGCCATGCTTCCCAGCGAAGCGAGGAGCGCTGACACGCTGCCCTTCTTGCCGAGGGCCGCAACGCGTACGCTATCGAGCGCGGCATCGTCGCCGGCATTGGCAATGGCGGCCGAAAGTTCGGCGCGGAGGGTGGCGATCTGATTTTCGAGCGACATCGTTGGTTCCAAGGGCGTCCGGGTCATGCAGTGGACCTCATCCTGAGCCTGTCGAAGGACGAGGTCGTGGCGAGATCGGCGTGCCCGACCCCGTGGTTCGACAGGCTCACCATGAGGTCTCATGGGTCCCGTCAGTGTTTGGCCGCTATAGACCAAAACAAAACGCCTCGCGCCAGCCCTTTCGGGATAGCGCAAGGCGTCAATTTGGGCCTCAGCGTAAGCGAGGTATTAGGCGGAGACGCGCTCGTGGGTCGTCTTTTCGACGCCTTCGAGATACGCGAGCGCTGCCTTGGCCTTTTCGACCAGCACGCCGAACGCTTCGGGCTGGGTGATCGCGAGATCGCTCAGCACCTTGCGGTCAACGGCAACCTCAGCCTTGCTGAGGCCGTCGATAAATCGGCCATAGGTCAGGCCATAATCGCGCACGGCAGCGTTGATCCGCTGGATCCACAGGGCGCGGAAATTGCGCTTCTTGACGCGACGATCGCGATAGGCGTACTGGCCGGCCTTTTCGACGGCCTGCTTGGCGATACGGATCGTGGACTTGCGGCGGCCATAATAGCCCTCCGCAGCCTTCAAAACTTTTTTGTGACGGGCGTGGTTGGTAACGCCTCTTTTAACGCGTGACATGTGTCAGCTTCCTTTTCAGCGTTTTAGCGGTTGTACGGCATGTACCACTTGACCAGACCCTCGTCGCCCTTGGACAGGATCTTGGTGCCGCGGTTGGTGCGGATGTACTTTGCGTTGTGGTTGATCAAACGGTGACGCTTGCCTGCGACACCAGCCTTGACGCGACCGGTCGCTGTGAAACTGAAACGCTTTTTCGCGCCAGATTTCGTCTTCATCTTGGGCATTTTGCGGGTCCTTCAGAGTATTTGGATGGATTTGGGCCCATCGCATTCAAGAACCGCCACGGCATGCCTGTTGGCCGGGCGGTCCGGAGAAGTGGGCTCTATAGGGGGAAAGCGGGGGGAAGGCAAGAGGCACCGCGATCCATGGCGGGAAATACCATAGCAGGCGCTAAATGCCGGCAGGCCCCGCTTTTGCCGCCGCCAGCATCGGCTCCAGATGATCCTCGAACAACAGGCCGGGCCGGGCCGCCAGCGCGCCGCCATAGCGTTTTTCCGCCTCCAGCGAGATGCGCAGAAAGGCGGCGACACCCTCTGCGTCCGCCTCGGATAGCCCGTAATAGCCCGTCTCCACCCGGCTCAGAATGGCCGTCTTGCTGGCAATCATCCCCGCCGCGACATTGGCGCCATTGCTCATCGAGTTCGACCGTTTGATATAATCATGCAACGGGGTGCCCAGATGCCAGGATTGCGGCACCGTGCGATAGAGCTGCAGTAATAGCTCGAGATCGGTCATGTTGCTGAGCGTGGTATCATAGCGCCCGTCAGTGCGCCGGCGGTCCCACACGATCATCGAATCCATCGACAGGTTCAGCCATTTATGCGCGCCGGCTTTGACCAGGCGGTCGGGGCCCATGGCGACATGGCGCAGATGCACGAACTGATCGGTCATCACGTCGAGCGCGGTGCTGACAATGGCTTGATCGGCGAGCGCGGCCACGGCCAACGCCAGTTTTTCCGGCTTGAACCGGTCATCGGCATCCAGAATCGCGGCATAGGGCGCCGTGCTGGCCTCCAGCGCCAGGTTGCGCGCCGCCGAGGCACCGCTGCCCACCACCCCGCTCGAGAGCTGTAATATGCGTTTATCGGCGAGGCCCTGCCGTCCCAGCAATTCGGCGTAATCGACCCCGTCATCGCTGACGATCAGCAATTGGAAATGCGGATAGCTCTGCGCCAGCACGCTGGCGGCGCTTGCGGCGATAGTCTGCTCTGCCCGATAGGCCGGCATGATCACGGCGACGGTTTCATTCATTTGCGCGTCAGCATCCGTTCATGAACAGGACTGCATTATGCCGGACTTGAACCGGGCAGGAGCTTGTCCCATATCTTCCTCAGGCGCTGGATGCCACTCTCTTTGGGTCCTTCGCCAAGACGTTGCTTGTGACCAAGGACGGCGTAGATGTCGCGTATTTCGGTGTTTTCCGCCCCATTTCTCCTCGGCTTTGATGCCTTTGAGGAACGAGTTGATCGGCTGGCCAAGTCCGCCGACGGCTACCCGCCCTATAATATCGAGCGAACTCAAGATGATAGGGGAACCGAACAGTTTCTCGTCTCCATCGCGGTCGCCGGTTTTTCGGTCGATGAGCTCGAAGTGGTCGCCGAGGACAATCAGATCATTGTCCGCGGAAGGCAGAAGGATGAGGCTGGAAAACAATACCTGCACCGCGGTATCGCCGCACGGCAGTTCCAGCGTTCCTTCCTTCTTGCTGATGGCATGATCGTGAAAGATGCAACTTTAGGGCACGGTATGCTCGTTGTTGCTCTTGAGCGCCCGCAAGCGCCAAAGATCGCCCGACGTATCGACATTCGCTCAGTATGAGGAAAGGGCCGACAAATGTACGAAAAACGCAATGATGCGCCCGCAACGGACGCGCCCGTCCACCCCCTCAGGGGCCTGACCCCTGCCCAGTTCATGGCGCTGGGCGGCGATGCCGTCGTCTATGTGCGCCCGGTCAGCGGGCAGACCCTTTCAACCATGATCCAGGACGCCCAGTTCGACGAGGATGAGCTGTATCAGCTGGTCATGTCGGCCAATGGTACCCCGCTTCTGGTCACCGACACTGCCGACGCCGTGGCCGATTGGCTGGGCGACAAGAATCTGGGGCTCGCTACTGTGCACTAATGCCCCTGGCACGAGTCCCAGGACTCAAAAACCCCCGGAGACGATCCGGGGGTTTTTCTGTTCGCCATGACCGTTTCAGGCGGCGTAGCTGCCTTCGAGCGGGCTGGTCAGCAATTGGTAGAGCCGGTGCGGATCATCGGTCCGCCGCAAATCGTCCACCACGCTTTCGGTGCGCAGCAGGCGCGCCACCCGCGAGAGGGCCTTGAGATGGTCGGCGCCGGCCCCGGCGGGGGCCAGCAGCATCATCACAATATCCACAGGCTGGTCATCGACCGCGTCGAACTCGATGGGATCGTCCAGCCGCGCGAACACGGCGGTGACCCCATCAAGGCCCGCAATCTTGCCATGGGGAATGGCAATGCCATTACCCAGGCCGGTGGAGCCGAGTTCTTCCCGGCTGGTGATGGCGGAACAGATGTCTTCGACCGGGCGCCCGGTCATCTCGGCTGCCTTTTCGGCAAGCTGTTCAAACAACTGGCGTTTTGATTTCAGGCTGGTGCAAGAAAGCACTGCCCGTTCCGCCAGGATATCGGACAATTCCATAAGTCTGCCTTGACTATTGTTGGCTCAATTGTGGCGCCGGGCGCGTTCAATTGGTCCCGAGGGCGGGATCGATCCACCCAATATTGCCGTCGGAGCGGCGGTAGACCACATTTAGCCCGCCATGTCCAGCATGGCGGAACATCACCACCTGGCCGCCCGTCAGGTCGAGCTCCATCACGGCTTCTTCCACGCTCATCTGGCGCAGGTTCTTGGTGGTTTCGGCGATCACCGGGGGCGCATAATCCTCGTCCAGTTCGTCGAACTCGTCGCCGGCGCCGAACACGGTATATTGTGCGGTCACGGCATCAGAGACCCCATTGGGTCCCTTGCGATGGGATCTGAGCTTGCGGTTATAGCGGCGCAGACGCTTTTCGATGTTGAGCGCCATGATTTCGTAAGCACTGGTGGCGTCCCCGCCCTGGGCGCTGGCCTGCAGGGTTGCGCCGGTATCCAGATGCACCACGCAATCCGCGCGGAAGCCGATGCCGTCGGGGGTAAGGGTCAGGTGGCCGTCATAGCCGCCGTCGAAATATTTCCCGACGACCGTGGCAAAATGATCCGCCGCCTTGCCGCGCAGCGCATCGCCCACATCCATGTTCTTTCCCGAAATACGTAAGGTCATGGCTTCCTCTTCCTTCTTGTCGTTGTTATCGACACGAGGATCTCCGAAAGCCGGTTCCCGGATTTCGGGATCACGTCTCGCCTGTACTCAAAATGGGTACGCAACATCGGTGATGCTAGCCCCGCGAGCCTTGCCCATGCAATGAGCAACTCCCCGCTTGAGGTCGTTAAAGCAGATGACTTCGCCCAAGTTTGGCCATAGCCTTCGCGGGCCGTTAAAGCGGTGTGGCGATTTGCGGTGGTATCGCTGCCGCACGGGCGGGACTACGCGGCAGCGCGCCTAGTATTTCGCGCTGGAATCGCTGGCGGGGAAGCTCTCGTCGACCGCTTCGTCCTGGTCATCCCAGTCCTTGGGCGAATCGGCTTGCTCCTCCTTGCCGGCATTGCGCACCTGCACCGGGGAATCCTGGGGGCCGGGTTTCTTGCCGTCCTTCATGGCGGCGGCATCGGGCCTGGACTTGTCACGGCTGGTTTTCTTGAGCATGGCGACCTCCTGATCTTTCTGCCTCTCCGGTATCAACCCATGCGGGTGGCGCCGGGTTGCAAGCGTCTTGCACCTGCAGTCTCGGGCTTGGAGTCTTGGTGCCGCCTCTGGTAAAGAGCGGCCATGACCGAAATGCGCGCCAATACCAAGAAGCTCTTCATCAAGACCTATGGCTGTCAGATGAATGTCTATGACAGCGACAGGATGGCCGACGCCCTGGCGCCGCAAGGCTATGAGCCGACCGGCGACATCGCGCAGGCCGATCTTGTGCTGCTCAACACTTGCCATATCCGCGAGAAGGCTTCGGAAAAGGTGTTTTCCGAACTGGGGCGGCTCAAGGAATTGCAGAGCGAGCGCCGCGCTTTGGGTGGCGACATGATGATCGGCGTCGCCGGTTGCGTGGCGCAGGCCGAAGGCGAGGAAATCGCCCGCCGGGCGCCAGTGGTGGACATGGTGTTTGGCCCGCAGGCCTATCATCGCCTCCCTTCCATGCTGGCCCGTGCCGAGGCGCAGCGGCATATGCATCCGAGCCTGAAGCAGGCGGTGATCGACACCGACTTCCCCGAGGAAGACAAGTTCGACCATTTGCCGGCACCCAGGAAGGAAGTGACCATCAAGCGCGGGCTGACCGCGTTTTTGACCGTGCAGGAAGGCTGCGACAAGTTCTGCAGCTTCTGCGTGGTGCCCTATACGCGGGGCGCCGAAGTGTCGCGGCCGGTCAGCCAGGTGATTGCCGAGGCGCGCGGGCTGGTGGAAGCCGGCGTCAAGGAAATCACGCTTCTGGGCCAGAACGTCAACGCCTATCATGGCGTGGACGGCGCGGGCCGGGCGGTGGGCCTGGGCGAACTCAGCTATCTGCTGGCCGAAATTTCGGGGCTGGAACGGCTGCGCTATACGACCAGCCATCCGCGCGACATGGACGACGCCCTGATCGCAGCGCATCGCGATCTCGATATTTTGATGCCCTATCTGCATCTGCCGGTGCAGTCGGGGTCCGACACGATCCTGAAAGCGATGAACCGGCGGCATACGGCGGCTGAATATATGAAGGTCATCGAGGCCATCAAGACAGCGCGGCCGGATATGGCGCTGTCGGGCGATTTCATCGTCGGCTTCCCCGGCGAGACTGACAAGGATTTTGAGGACACGCTCAAGATCATTGCCGATGTGGGCTATGCCTCGGCCTATTCGTTCAAATATTCGACTCGCCCCGGCACGCCGGGCGCGAACCTCACGCATCAGATCGCTGAAGAGGTCAAGAATGAACGCCTGTGGCGGCTGCAGGATCTGGTCAATAGCCAGACCACTGCCTTCCATGCCTCATGCGTCGGCAAGACCCTGCCGGTGCTGATCGAGCGGCCCGGCCGCATGCCGGGCCAGGTCGGTGGCCGCTCGCCCTATCTGCAGGCCGTGCATCTGGAGGGATCGACCGATTTGATCGGGGCGATCCATCAGGTGGAGATTATCGGCACCAGCACAAATTCGCTGGTGGGACGGCTCAGGCAAGCACAGGTGGCTTGAAGTCCTGCCGGACGCCGGCTTGCAACACCACAGCTTTGCATTACTCCTAGTGCTTTGAACCAGGAGCGCAGTTGAGTGGCCGATCCAATTCACTTTCATACCCCGCAACCGTCCTATTCCAAGGCCGATCTGCTGAGCTCGGCCCGGGGCGGCTATTTCGGGCCGGGCAATGCACAATTGCCATCGCCGCCCATGTTGATGATGGACCGGATTACCGAAATCAGCCTGGATGGCGGCGAGCACGGCAAAGGCCACATCGTGGCTGAACTGGATATTTCGCCTGAACTGTGGTTTTTCGACTGCCATTTTGCCGGCGATCCGGTGATGCCTGGATGCTTGGGGCTCGATGCCATGTGGCAGATCGTCGGCTATTGGCTGGGCTGGTCCGGATCGCCCGGCAAGGGGCGCGCAATCGGCGTCGGCGAGGTCAAGTTCAAGGGCGACATCACACCCAAGACCAAGCTGGTGCGCTATGAAGTCGATATGCACCGGGTCAAGCGCGGCGCGCTGACGCTGGGCATGGGCGATGGCCGCGTGGTGGCGGATGGCAAGGTCATCTATACCGCCAAGGATATGAAAGTGGGCCTGATCCGGCCGGCAAGTTAAGCGGGCGCCCCCTTGTCCTTGCGCGGGACAGTCACAATATTGCTACAGACATCACGCGCAAATCGGCCTAGCCTTGGTCTTGTATTCGCGGTGCAAGCCCGCGCCGCGTTCCTTTCGGGAGCCACATCAGTTTGAGCAGGCACTTGTCACCGACCGCCGACAACGCACTCGCATCCCAACTCGAACTCGCTTTTGAAGACAATCGTCTGGCTGCACAGCTCTATGGCGATTTCGACCAGAACCTGGCCCTGATCGAACAGCGGCTCAAGGTTTCGGCCACTCCCCGCGGCAATCACGTTCTGCTTAAAGGCGCCGCCAGCACGGTTGACCAGGCGCGGCGCGTGCTGGAATCGCTTTATGCGAGCCTCGAGGAGGGCCGCAGCGTCGACATTGCCGACGTGGACGCCGTGATCCGCATGATCGAGACCGAGGATAGCCAGCTCACCCTGCCGACGCTGGAACGCAAGGGCAAGGTGCGCATGGCCCAGATCGCCACGCGCAAATCCACCATCGTCGCCCGCACCCCGGCCCAGGACGCCTATATGCGCGCCATGGACCGCAGTGAATTGGTGTTCGGCGTGGGTCCGGCCGGTACGGGTAAGACCTATCTTGCGGTCGCGCATGCCGCTTCGCTCCTCGAACGTGGCGATATCAATCGCATCATCCTGTCGCGGCCGGCCGTCGAAGCGGGCGAGCGGCTGGGCTTTTTGCCCGGTGACATGAAGGAAAAGGTCGATCCCTACCTGCGCCCGCTCTATGACGCGCTCTACGACATGATGAAGCCGGAAAATGTCGAGCGCTGCATCACCTCGGGCATTATCGAAGTGGCGCCTTTGGCCTTCATGCGTGGGCGAACCTTGGCCAATGCCGTGGTGATCCTGGACGAAGCGCAGAACACCACGTCAATGCAGATGAAGATGTTCCTGACCCGCCTGGGCGAGAACTCCAAGATGATCGTCACCGGCGATCCGACCCAGGTCGATCTGCCGCGCGGGGAAAAATCGGGACTGGTCGAGGCGGTGCATCTGCTCGATGGCGTCGAGGGCGTGCATGTCAGCCGGTTTGGCGATAAGGACGTGGTGCGCCACGCCCTGGTGGGCCGCATCGTGCGGGCCTACGAGGCTGATACGGCCAAGAAACTGGCCGAAAAGGCCGAAGGAAGCACGCGCTGACTGCACTACCCATAGACATTGCCATTATCCGCAATGATGAAAACTGGCCGGAGGATTTCGATCCTCTGGCCGAACGCGCCGTGCTGGAGGCGCTCAAGCATGCCAAGCCCAAGATCAAGGGGGCGGCCGAGCTGTCCATCCTGCTCACCGACGATGAAGAGCAGCATGAACTCAACCAGCAGTGGCGGGGCAAGGACAGCTCGACCAATGTGCTGAGCTTTCCCCAGATCGAGCCATTCGGGCCGGTGGTGGGTATTCTGGGTGACATCACTTTGGCGCGCGAAACGCTGGAGCGGGAAGCGCTCGAACTGGACAAGAGCCTGCCCGACCATTTCACCCATCTCGTGGTGCATGGATTTCTGCATATTTTAGGCTATGATCACCTTACCGACGCCGAGGCCCTTCAAATGGAGAGCCTTGAAACCCAGATACTGGCGGCATTGGGGATAGACGACCCCTATGCCGATTAGCGCGGTGCCCCTATAATTGGGGCGCAGTTTCCCATTTGAGGATAGAAAGCCGCAATTCTTGCGGCATCATGCCAATGAACGATAGCGACAGTCTGGGCCACACCGCGCCCGCCAATCCCGAGCCTCCTTCTAGTCCCGCCTCCGTGCATGCACGGAGGCCATCGATCTGGAACCGCATCAAGGCCATGCTGGCCTTGCGCACGGTTTCCCTGCGCGACGACCTGCAGGTCGCGCTCGAAGAGCAGGGGAGCGCCGAAACCGCCGACTTTTCCGAAAGCGAGCGGACCATCCTGCAAAACGTACTCAAGCTCTCCAATGTGTCGGTTGCCGACGTGATGGTGGAGCGCAGCGATATCCAGGCCATCGAGTTCGACGTCAATCTGGGTACGCTATTGGCCAAGTTCCGCGAAGTCGGCCATTCGCGCCTGCCCATCTATGATGATGGGCTCGACAATATTTTAGGCTTTATCCACGTCAAGGACGCACTGGGCAGGATCACCGAGCCGGTGACCGACCCGGGCAAGGATGTGCCGGTAAAGCTCATTTCCACCGTGCTCAAGCAGAAGATCGGCAAGTTCGACCTGATGCGCACGGCCATGTTCGTGCCTACCTTCATGCCGGTGGGCGACCTGCTGCAATCCATGCGCGCTTCCCGCGTGCATATGGCGATCGTGGTGGACGAGTATGGCGGCACGGACGGGCTGGTGACCATCGAGGACCTGCTTGAAGCGGTGGTCGGCGAGATCGAGGACGAGCATGACGAGCTGGCTGCCGCGCTGATCCGCAAGGTGGGGGCCGATACCTATATCGCCGACGCGCGCGCCGAATTGAGCGACGTGCGCAGCCTGATCGGGCCGGATTTCGATCCGGGCGAATTCGGCGAAGAGGTGGAAACCATTGGTGGGCTGGTGTTCGACCTGGCCGGGCACGTCCCCAAGCGCGGCGAACGCGTGACGCGGCTCGAGGGTTTTGATTTCGAAATCCTGGCCGCCGACAGCCGCCGCATCAAGCGCCTGCGCATCCGCCGCAAGCGTGTTGGGGGGAATGACGAACCACTGGCGATTACCGATCAGCGCAGTGAAGCCGACAAGGCTGCCGCGGAATAAGAAAAGCTCGGAGCGATCCGGGCTTTTGGCTTTGGGTAGCCAAAACAACAAAAGGCCCAAGGATTTCTCCCTGGGCCTTTGGCTTGCTGCGTAACTTTTGCGATCAGACCTGCTGAACCGATTCGACGCCGGGGACGAAGTGGCGGAGCAGGTTTTCGATGCCGCTTTTGAGCGTGGCGGTGGAGGAGGGGCAACCTGAACATGCACCCTGCATGTGGAGGAACACGGTGCCCTCCTTGAAGCCCTTGAAGATGATGTCGCCGCCATCCATGGCGACGGCCGGGCGCACGCGGGTGGCCAGCAGTTCCTTGATCACTTCAACAGTCTCGCTGTCTTCGGATTCAAAGAATTCCTCGACCTCGTCGAAGTCGGCCGCCGGAGCGGCGCCTTCAGCGATGACAGGCTTGCCGGACAGGAAATGGTCCATGATGACGCCAAGAATGGCCGGCTTGATATGGGCCCAATTGGTGTCGTCCTTGGTGACCGAGATGAAATCGGAGCCGAGGAACACGCCGGTGACGCCGGAAATGGCGAACAGGCCCGTGGCCAGCGGGGAGGCCGCGGCGGCTTCGGTATTGCGGAAATCGCGCGGTTCGCCAACCAGCACATCGCGCCCGGGCAGGAATTTCAGGGTTGCCGGATTGGGCGTGGCTTCGGTCTGGATGAACATCAATGATCCTCGGACGGGCAGGTTCTACACTTAGAACGCTTCTAAAATAGTCTTTTAGACGCGGAGTGCAAGGCCAATCGCGCATCGCGACCATGCGCCGCGTTCACAGCGGGGTGGGCCGGCGATATGGCTTTGGCCATGATCCGCTTGTTCCGCTTTATCGGCCTTGTCGAAGGCATTACCACGCTGGCGCTGTTTGTTGTCGCTATGCCGCTCAAATATTGGTTCGCCACGCCGGGCCTCGTGCCACCGGTGGGCATGATCCATGGCGTAGCGTTCATTGCCTATGTCATGGCGATGATCGCGTGCCTATGGGGGAGGGGCTTTACCCGCGGGGAATGGGCCCGCACGACCATCGCGGCCTTTGTGCCGTTCGGCACATTTCTCAATGACCCGTTCCTGAAGCGCAAGCAGTTGCTGGATGAGTCGCGGATCGCCTGAGGCAGCACCAGCCCTCAGCAGATCGCGATAATCTCCTCGTCGCTCATGCGGCCGGGGACCACTGTCAGCGGGATGGGCAGGGCGTTGGCGCGACCGGCGAAGTGCATCACCAGAGGGCCGGGGCCATCGGTGGAGGTCGAGGCAGCGAGCACCAGGATGGCGATCTCGCGGTCTTGCCCGATAACGGTCTCGATCTGCTCGGGACCTTCGCCCTCGCGGATGACCGACTCGACCTTGACGTCGCCGATATCCCTTATGCGGGCGAGACGGGCGTCCAGATTGCGCTCGGCCTCCTCGACGGCTTCGGCGCGCAGCACATCTTCGACGCCCAGGCCGATGAATTCGGGCTTTTGCACCACGCTCATCAGCACCACGACGCCACCCGTGCGCTTGACGCGATAGGCGGCAAAGGTCAGAGCGCGGTCGCATTCGGGCGTCTCGTCAATGACGACGAGGAATTTTCGCTTGTACTCGGTCTCGTACATTGCGCCTCCGGTTATCGAATGAAGCCGACGATATTACGGATATCGGCCATGATAGGCTGGGCGATAGCGCGGGCGCGGTCGGCGCCGCTGCGCAGGATCGTGTCCATTTCGCCGCGATCGCTGACCAGCCGCTGCATTTCGTCGGCAATGGGGGAGAGCACGGCGACAGCAAGATCGGCCAAAGCCGGCTTGAACGCGCCCCAGCCCTGGCCGCCGAATTCGCCCAGCACGTCGTCCACGCTGCGGTTGGAGAGGGCGGCATAAATGCCGACCAGGTTTTCCGCCTCAAGACGCCCGGCAAGGCCGGCGGCTTCGCTGGGCAAGGCATCGGCGTCGGTGGTGGCGCGCTTGATCTTTTTAGCGATCGTGGCCGCATCGTCCATCATATAGATGGTCGACAGGTCCGAAGCATCGGACTTGCTCATCTTCTTGGAGCCATCCTTGAGCGACTTGACCCGCATGGCGGGGCCGGTGGCCAGGGTTTCGGTGATGGGGAAGAAATCGCCCTTATGGCCCAGCGCCTTGATTTGCTTTTTGAAGTCGTGATTGAACTTCTTGGCGATATCGCGCGTCAGTTCGAGATGCTGCTTTTGATCTTCGCCCACCGGCACGCCGGTGGATTTATAGAGCAGGATATCGGCGGCCATCAGCGAGGGATAGGCGAACAGGCCCAGCGAGACATTCTCGCTGTTTTCACCCGCCTTGTCCTTGAACTGGGTCATCCGTGCCATCCAGCCCATGCGGGCGACGCAGTTGAATATCCAGCTCAGTTCGGCATGTTCCATCACCTGGGATTGGTTGAAGATGATCGACTTTTTCGGATCGACCCCCGCCGCGATATAGGCGGCCGCGATCTCATAGGTCCAGCGCTTGAGGTCAACGGGGTCCTGCCACACGGTGATGGCATGCATATCGACCACGCAATAGATGGTCTCATGCGTGTCCTGCAGGGGCACGAAGCGGCGGATGGCGCCGAGATAATTGCCTAAGTGCAGGTCGCCCGAAGGCTTGATGCCGGAAAAGACGCGAGGGGTGAAAGCCATGAAGGGGAGCCCGGAGGTTCGATAACGCGGATATGGGGAACACTTATATCCGAGAACAGATATTGAAAACCGTCTTCTCGGAGACCTGATGGTGAGCTTGTCGAACCATGAGGCCGGGTACGCTAAGGCTTGAGTGCCACGACCTCGTCCTTCGACAGGCTCAGGATGAGGTCTACTGGGTGCGCTTGCGGCGCAACCTATTGGCCAGCATGCCCAGCTTTTGCGCCCCGGTAATGTGGACCAGGGTGAAATAGACCGCGCTGCCGAACACGCAGATGACGAACAAAGCCGCAGCCTGGGTGAGGAACGGCGCGCCGGGGGCGAAGAGGGTGGTGGCGCGCTGGGCGAGCAGATACAGCACCCCGGCCATGATCAGGCTGCTGGCGATGATCAGCACATGTTTGCGCAGCGAAGCCGCAGGCAGGGCGAAATAGCCGCGCCGGGCGAGGAAGAGCGCCAGCAGCACCGCATTGAGCCAGGACGAAATGGTGGTGGCGAGCGCAATGCCGACATGTTGCAGGCTGGGGAACAGCCAGAGCGAAATGCCGATATTGGCGAGCACGGAGAGGCCCGCAAAAATCGTCGGCGTGATGGTGTCCTTGCGCGAGAAAAAGCCTGGCTGCAACACGCGGATCAAGACGAAGGCCGGCAGGCCCCAGGCATAGCCGACCAGCGCCTCGGCGACGGGAATGGTGGCGCTGGCGTCGAACGCCCCGCGCTCGAACAGGACCCGCACGATGGGGACGGAAAGCGCGGCAAGAGCGGCCGCCGCGGGCATGGACAGCAGCATGGAAAGCAATAGCGACTGATCCTGGCTCTGGCTGGCCTCTTTATTGCGCCCGGCGCTGAGATGGCGGCTAAGCTCGGGCAGCAGCACGGTGCCGATGGCAATGCCGATAATGCCGAGGGGGAGCTGGTAGAGGCGGTCGGCATAACCGAGAACCGAGATGGCGTCTTCGGCGCCTGAGGCGATTGCAGTACCCACCAAAATATTGATCTGGGTAATGCCGCCCGCCAGGATTGCTGGAATAGCGAGCAGCCAGAAGCGGCGCACTTCGGCATTGGGCCAGGGAATGCCCAGGCGCGGCGCGAAATTGGCGCGACGCACCGCGCCATAGACCAAAGCCAGTTGCGCGACCCCGCCGACCAGTGTGGCGATGGCGACCCAAAAGGCGATATCGGCCTTGTCTTCCAGCGCTAGAATAGCCAGCGGGATCAGAGCGGCAATGTTGACGATATTGAGGATGATCGGGGCAAAGGCGGAAGCGAAAAAGCGGCCCAACGTGTTGAGAATGCCCGCATAGGCGGCCATCAACGACATGCAGGCCAGGTAGGGGAACATGACGCGCGCCAAAAAGACCGTCAGCGCGAATTTTTCCGGATCATCGAAGCCCGGCACGAAGACCCGCATGATGGGGTCCATGAAGATTTCGGCCAGGATGGTGACGGTGAGGATCGCCGCGACCAGCCAGCTCATGATGCGGCTGGCCAGCAGCTTGGCGGCTTCTTCGCCCTGGGTTTCGAGCGCGGTGGAAAACATCGGCACGAAGGCGGTGTTGAAGGCGCCTTCGGCAAACAGCCTCCGGAACAGATTGGGGAAGCGGAAGGCAGCATAAAAGGCATCGGCGACAGGGCCGATACCAAGCACGGCGGCCATCAGCGCATCGCGGATAAAGCCGGCAATGCGGGAGACCAGGGTCAGCCCGCCCACGGAGAGGAAATTGCGATAGAGGCTCATGGGAGGCAGGCGCCTTCTTCACCTCTCCCTTTGGGGGAGAGGTCGGCCCGCAGGGCCGGGTGAGGGGCCCTTTTCCTGGCCTGGTGTTGGGGGAAGGCCCCCTCACCCGCCGGCTTTGCCGTCGACCTCTCCCCCCAAGGGAGAGGTGAGGAGCGCACAGCGCCCCAGCCCCTACCCATTGACCACCTTCTGCTCCGCCGGCTTGGGGTGGAACACATTCATCAGCGCATCATGGATTTTGCGCTGGCGGGGCTTGGACATGATCTTCTGGCCGGTCAGATCGGTGACATAGAAGACGTCGACGGCCTTTTCACCATAGGTGCCGATATGGGCCGAGCCGATAGTGAGGTTGAGATCGGAAATCTCGCGCGTCATGGCATGGAGCAGGCCCATGCGGTCGAGGCCGGAGACCTCGATGACGGTGAATTTTTCCGACAATGCGTTGCTCACCGAAACCTGGGCGGGCAGGGCAAATGGCTTGAGGCGCTTGTTGTGGCGGCTTTCCTTGCCCAGATCGATCAGAATCTGCCGCTTGCCCTGCAGCAATTGGCGGACCGTATCGATGATGCGGGTGGCGCGAACCTTTTCGTCCTCGTCGGAGGTGAAGGAGCGGCGCAGCCGGAACGTGTCGATGGCGCGGCCATCGCGGGTGGAGAAGATCTGAGCGCCAATGATCGAAGCATCCTGCATGGTACAGGCGCCGGCGATCAGCGAGAGCAGGCGCGGATGGTCGGCCATGTAGAAGCTGACCTCGGTTATGCCCTCGAATGCCTTGATGCGGATCGAGCCGGCAAAGGTCTCGCCCGAGCTATCGGCCTGGCGGATCATCCGGGCATGCTCGAGCTGCAATTCGGGCTCGGCGCGCAGCCAGTAATGATCGTAATGGCGGGCCATATAGGCTTCGACATCGGCCGGCAGCCAGGTCTCGAGCTTTTCGGCCAGCTGGCGGCGGGCGGCCTCGATGCGGTCCGATTGGGTGACCTGGCTATGGCCGCCGGAAAGGAGCGGTTCGGTGGCGTAATAGAGCGCCCGTAGCAGGCTGCCCTTCCAGCCGGTCCACACGCCCGGGCCGACGGCACGGATATCGCAGGCGGTGAGGATCATCAGCAGCGCCAGGCGCTGGGGCGATTGGACCACGTCGGCAAAGGCCTTGGCGGTTTCGGGGTCCTGGATATCGCGGGCCTGGGCGATCTCGCTCATCAACAGGTGATGTTCGATCAGCCAGCTGACCGTATCGGTTTCGGCCGGGGTGAGGCCAAAGCGGGGGCAGAGTTTTTTGGCAATGCGCATGCCGGCAATGGAATGGTCTTCCGGGCGGCCCTTGGCGATATCGTGCAGGAACAGCGCGACATAGAGCAGGCGCGTGTCGTTGAGCTGGGGCAGCAATTCATGGGTCAGCGGCAACTGATCGCGAAGGCCGCCATTGGCGATATCGGCCATGACGCCGACCGAGCGGATCAGATGCTCGTCCACTGTATAATGGTGATACATGTTGAATTGCATCAGGGCGACGATCTTGCCGAAATCGGGCACGAACTTGCCCAGAACGCCGCTCTCGTTCATGGCGCGCAGGATGCGCTCGACCGACATGGGAGCGGTCAGGATGGTCAGGAAATAGCTATTGGCCTTGGCGTCGTTGCGTACCCGGTTGTCGATCAGGCGCAGCGAGCGGGAGATGACCTTGATGGCATCGGGATGGAACAGCAGTTCCTCGCGCCCGGCGACGAGGAAAATCTTGATCAGGTTGACCGGGTCTTTTTCGAACACGTCGGGGGCAGCGATGTTGATCCGGCCAGTATCGAGTACGAAATCGCTTTCGCCCTTGATCCTGGATTTGCCCGAACGGAACGGGGCCAGCACGCGGCCGACCAGGTCCATATCCTTGGCGTGGTTGAATTCGAGAGAAGCGCAGATGATGCGGGTCAGATCGCCCACATCCTTGGCGACCAGAAAGTAGCGCTTCATGAAGCGCTCGACGCCCAGCATGCCCAGGCGCTGGGCATAGCCCATGCGGTGAGCCAGTTCGGGCTGCACGTCAAAGGTCAGCTTTTCTTCGGCCCGCCCGGTCAGGAAATGCAGGTGACAGCGCACCGCCCACAAAAAATCCTCGGCGCGGGAGAACAGGCGGTATTCGCCATTGGACAGCACGCCCTTGCCGACCAGTTCATGGCTGGTCTTGACCTGGTAGAAATATTTGCCGATCCAGAACAGGGTGTTGAGATCGCGCAGCCCACCCTTGCCGTCCTTGATATTGGGCTCGACCACATAGCGGGTATTGCCCATCGCCTTGTGCCGTTCATCGCGTTCGGCCATTTTGGCGGCGATGAATTCCGGCCCGGTCTTGGGCATGATCTCGGTTTCAAAGCGCCGGACCAATTGGTCGAACAGAGCCTTGTCGCCGGTCAGATAACGCGCCTCGAGGGTGGCGGTGCGCACGGTCATGTCGGCGCGGGCCATGCGGATGCTTTCATCGACCGAGCGGACGGCGTGGCCGACCTTCTGGCCCAGATCCCATAGCAGGTAGAGGATATATTCGGTAACCTGCTCGCCCCAGGGCGTCTGCTTGTAGGGCAGGATGAACAGCAGATCGATATCGGAACCGGGCGCCAGCGTGCCGCGGCCATAGCCGCCAACGGCAGAGAGCGCGATGGCTTCGGCGCCGGAGGGATTGTCGACCGGATAGACCCGGCTGGTAGCGAAGAGATAGACCGCGGTGATGATCTCGTCCTGCGCGTCGGACAGATTTTGCGCGCAGCGGGTGCCTTTGCCATTGGCGAGCAATTCGGCTTCGGCCGATTTGCGCGCCTCGGCCAGGGTCTTGCGCATATGGGCCAGCACCACGGCACGGGCGGCAGCGCTTTTGGGCGCCTCATCGCCAATGGCGGTGTCCAGTTCAGCCAACAGGGCTTCGGCGCTTTTCAGCGCGAACTGGGGTTTTCGCGGCTTGGCTTCAGCTTCGGCGAGCGTCATCGCGGAGTTTCTTTAGTTCGTAGAGGGCTTCGATCGCTTGCTTGGGGGTCATTTCGTCGGGACGAACGGCGTCGAGCGCGGCATGGACTGGATCAGGACCCGCCGGTTTGGGAGCGGGTTGATGGGCAAAGAGCGGCAGATCATCTAGCACGCTGGCCTTCTGGCTGGAAGAGGCCGTACCGGCCGAGCGTTGTTCGAGAATATCGAGCACCTGGCGGGCGCGGGCCAGCACCGGCTCGGGCAGGCCGGCCAGCCGGGCCACCTGAATGCCATAGGAGCGGTCGGCGGCGCCGGGCCCTACTTCATGCAGGAACACCACTTCGCCCTCCCATTCGCGCACCTTCATGGTGACATTGGACACGCGGGACAGGGTTTTGGCCAGGCTGGTCAGCTCGTGGAAATGGGTGGCGAACAGCGCGCGGCAGCCGGTGGTTTCATGCAGGGCTTCGACGGCGGCCCAGGCAATGGACAGACCATCGAAAGTAGCGGTGCCGCGGCCGATTTCATCGAGCACCACCAGCGAGCGGCGGGTGGCGCGATTGAGGATGGCCGAGGTTTCGACCATTTCGACCATGAAGGTCGAGCGGCCATGGGCAATGTCGTCGGACGCGCCGACGCGGGAGAAGACCCGGTCGATGACCCCGATATGGGCCGAGGCGGCGGGCACGAAACTGCCCATCTGCGCCAGGATGGCGATCAGCGCATTCTGGCGCAGGAAGGTCGATTTACCGCCCATATTGGGGCCGGTAACCAGCCAGAGCCGGCCGCCGCCAATATCATCGGCGCCGGAGAGGTCCGCATCATTGGCGACAAAGCTCTGGCCCTCGGCCCGCACCATATCCTCGACCACCGGATGGCGGCCGGCCTTGATCTCGAAGGCCAGGGAGGTGTCGATTTCGGGCCGGGCATAATTGCGGGTCGCAGCGAGATGAGCGAGCGCGGCAGTGACGTCGAGTTCGGCCAGGGCGTCGGCGAGCTCGCGCAGCGCATCGGTGCGGCCGAGAGCCTCCGAACGCAGGCTCGAAAAAATCCTGATCTCGATATCGAGCGCCGCTTCATGGGCGCGGGCGATGCGGCCCTCGAGATCAGCTAGTTCGGTCGTGGTGAAGCGCATGGCGTTGGCCAGCGTCTGGCGATGGATAAAGCTCTGGCGGTGCGGCTCTTCGAGCAATTTCGTGCCATGCGCCGCCGGCACTTCGACGAAATAGCCCAGGACGCCATTGTGCCGGATCTTGAGCGAGCGGACGTCGGTTTCCTCGATCAGGCGGGCCTGCAGCGCGGCGACGACAGCACGAGTTTCGCTAGCCAGCGCGCGTTCGTCATCCAGGGTCTGGTCATAGCCCTTGCGCACAAAACCGCCATCGCGGCTGAACAGGGGCAATTCATCATCCAGCGCCAGCGCCAGCATGGAGGCCAGCGGCGCGGGGGCAGCGGCGAGGGTCGCCGATAGTCGGGCAAGGACCGTGGGGACATCATCGAGCCGGGCGAAATGGCTCGAGAGCGCGAGAGCGGCGCTGACCGCCTTGCCGATGGCGGCCAGGTCGCGGGGGCCGCCGCGATCAAGCGCCAATCGCGTCAGCGCGCGGGCCAGATCGGGCACGGCCTTGAGGTCGCTGCGCAACCGGCCATTGAGCATGGTATCGCCGGCCAGAACCGAGACGGCGTCGAGCCGCTCATTGATTGCTGCTGCATCGGCCAGCGGCGCCGCCAAACGCGCCGAGAGCAGGCGCGAGCCGGGCGCGGTGACCGTCAGATCGATAGCATTGCGCAGCGATCCGCGTTGCTGACCCCGCTGGGTCTGGTGCAGTTCCAGGCTGGCGCGGGTCGCCTGGTCAATGGCCATGGTGCGGGCATTGGTGCCGAATACGGGCGCGCGCAACGCGACGCCGACGCCTTTCTGGCTATCGCTGATATAGGCCACAATGGCGCCCAAAGCCGAGCGGGCGGCGCGGGAGAGAGCGGACGGATCGAAAGCTCCGCCGGGAAAGGCGTCGCGCAAACTGGCGGTCGCCGCCTCGCTGTCGAAAATCTCCGCGGGTGCAATATGGCTGATCGGCAGCCAGGCGGGGGCGAACAGATGCCGCTCGACCAAAGCCAGACGGGTGGCCTCGCTCAGGATCAGTTCGGCCGGATCGATGCGGGCCAATTCGTCCTGCAATTGATCGGCACCCAGATCGGCCGTGAAGCTCTCCCCGGTCGATACATCGGTCCAGGCAAGGGCGAAATCGGTTTCCCCATGCCGCACCATGGAGAGGGCGGCGAGGAAATTGGACGCGCGGGCATCGAGGTGATCATCCTCGGTCAGCGTGCCGGCCGTGATCAGCCGCACGACATCGCGTTTGACCACCGATTTGGCGCCGCGCTTCTTGGCTTCCTTGGGGTCTTCCACCTGCTCGCAAATGGCGACGCGGTGGCCCAGTTTGACCAGCTTGTTGAGATAATCATTGGCGGCATGGATGGGCACGCCGCACATGCCGATATCCTGGCCCAGATGCTTGCCGCGCTTAGTCAGCACAATACCCAGGGCGGCGCTGGCGATCTCGGCGTCCTCGAAGAACAGCTCGTAGAAATCGCCCATGCGATAGAACAGCAGATAGCCCGGATTGACCGCCTTGATCTCGAAATATTGCGCCATCATCGGCGTCAGGGCCGGGGCGGGCGAAAGCGATGCGGAGTCGGGGAGCGACTGGTCCATGAATGCTTTAAACTATGCGGCAGGAAGCGGCCAAACTAGGGCAGGTTGCGGCCCGATACAACCGCGCAAGGCTCATTGTCCCGCTCAATTGGCGCCCAGAATCAGCCACCAGGCAAGGCCCTGCGCGATGACGAAACCCAGCACCGCCGACCAGCTCAGGCTATCGGCGGTATGGGCGGGGAAGCGGAACCAGCCCAGATGGGCAGCGACGCGCAATATGGCCAGAACAATGAAGGCGGTGAGATAGGCCAGAAGGGCATAAAAGCCGATCGTCCAGCCCTTGGCGTAATTATTGTCGGTGCCGGGAACGCCCAACAACCAGGGAACGATGGCCAGGGCACAAAGCGCAGCAAGGATGATGGGCACGGCGGTGATCAGGAAGCGACGCATGACATCTCGAGCCAAAGACAAGGGCACCGGCCAGAGGAACCGGTGCCCGGGATTATGGCGGAATGTTCGCGCCTTAGCGAGTTTTTGCTTTGGCTGTGGATGCCCGCCGCCGTGGCGGTGGCGCCATTTCGACCGGCTCGATGACCTTGCGATAAAGATGCCAGGTGGCATGGCCGAAAATCGGGATCACCACGGCCAGGCCCACAAACAAGGGCAGTGAACCCAGCGCCAGTCCAACGGCGACGATCAGGCCCCAGGCCAGCATGGGAATGGGATTTTTCAGCACGGCGCGGATCGAGGTGGTCACCGCGACATAGGCGCCGACATCGCGATCGAGCAGCAGCGGGAAGGCCACCACGGTGGTGCACAGCGTGATCACGGCAAAGGCCAGACCCAAGAGATTTCCCACGATCAGCAGCGTCCAGCCTTCCGGCGTGGTCAGCACCTGATTGATCAGGGCGCTGAGCTGGGCGGGGGCGGAGGAGCCGAAAAGATTTTCGTAAAGCCCCTGTGCTGCGGTGAGCCAGAGCGTGAACACGGCAAAGAGGAAAATGCCGACAGCCGCAATCGAAGCGATAGCGGGAGAGCGCAGCACCTCGAAAGCGTGGATCCAGGAGGTATCGAGCCCCAATTCGCGCCGCCGGCTGATTTCATAAAGCCCGATAGCGGCGAAGGGGCCGATCAGCGCAAAGCCGCCCATCAGCGGATAGAGCAGGGGCCAAGTGTGATAGCCCGACATCCACACCGCCAGCACGATACCGACAATCGGATAGATCAGCGTCAGCAGCACATAATGGGACGGTTTGGCCCAGAAATCGGCGGCACCGCGTTTGAGCGCATCGATCAGGTCCGCCAGGGTGATCTTGCGAATAACGGGGTGGTCCAACGCCTCGGTAGCGCCACCGATCACGTGAAAATTCGCCATGAATGTCCTCCTCCAGAACATGGGGAGGCCGCGTCGCATGACCTTGTAGCATCGCTTCGGCCACGAAGCGCGACCTGCCAGACGAGGAAGGATAACCCAGCTGCGGCAGATTGTCGCCCCCGGCTCGGAAAATTGTGAAGGCGCCAGGAGACCTCATGGTGAGCTTGTCGAAGGACGAGGTCTACTGGAATTGTCGGACAGTTTCTAAATCTCGTAGCGGTCCGTCTTATCCTCCACGGGCCGATAGACGAAATAATCGAAATCCGCCGGGCTGGCCGTGCCGTTGAGATCATGCGCTGCCACGCCGACAAAGGCGCCGGTGAAGCTGCCGTGGGCCTGGTGGCCGCCGCATTCGTCCGACAGGATCGAGGCATCGAGTACGGGACCGATGGGCTGCAGGTCCTGGCCTTCCAGCGCGTAGAAGAATTGCAGCTTTGACCCGCGAATGCTCAGGGCCAGCTTGACCTTACCACTATTCGGAATCTGCACTGGATCGGCCGGGAAACCCAGATTGCCGTCGGGCCAGCTTATTTCAGAGGTCATCAGCAGCAATTCGCGCTGGCCATCGGAATGCGCCGTAACCGCGAGATAGAAGAAATTGTACCGGCTGTAATAGGCGGCGAGGCCTGCCATGGTGCGCTCGTCGGTGGCGGGGAAGTCCACGACGGTTTCGGCATCATAGGAGAAATGGGTCTGGCGGCGGGCGACCAATGCCTGCTCGAACCACGAACCGATCGATTCGCGACCAAACAGGCGCAGCTTGTTGTCCGCAAGGGCGAAAATCCGCTCCGGCTCCGGCGTGCGCAGCCATTGGAAGTCTTTGTGCAGCGCGCCTTCGAATGTGTAGCGCTGCTCGGCCCAGTATTTTGCCGTGTCGAACGCGCCGGGCACTTCGACATGCAGCGAGGGGACCGGGCCGTGTTTCACGTGAATCCAGTCGTCGTCGCCCCAATAGGCCTCCTGGATAGCGGTTTCCCGGCCCAGCACGCAGCGGCGGTTCTGCGTGGTGGGGCGGCCGGTGAGGTGGACGAGATAGGTCTTGCCCTCGGGCGTTTCCACCAGATCGCCATGGCCGGCGCGCTGCAGGGCGGCGAAGGGCGCGTCCTTGGACGTGAGAATGTGCTTGTCCGGATGAGTCTCGTAAGGCCCCCAGATATTGCGCGAGCGGGCAAAGGTGACTGCGTGGTCATAGGCCGTGCCGCCCTCGGCGGTCAGCAGGTAATACCAGCCGTTCCGCTTATAGAGATGGGGCCCTTCGACCAGCTTCAGGTCGGTACCCTGATAGATGTTCTTGATCGGGCCGACCAGCTTGCCCTGGGCGGGATCGAATTGCTGCAGTGCAATGCCGGCGAACTTGAGCGGCCGCGTGCGATGGTCCCACAGCATGTTGACGAACCACTTCTTGCCGTCGTCATCGTGGAACAGGGAAGGGTCAAAGCCCGAGGAATTGGCATATACCGGGTCGGACCAGGGACCTTCGATGCTGGGCGCGGTGACAATGTAATTATGCGCGTCCTTGAATGAGCCATCCTTGCGCTTGACGTCGGTATAGACCAGCCAGAATTTTTCCCCGTCATGGGTAAGGCAGGGCGCCCAGACGCCGCAGCTGTCGGGATCGCCGCGCATATCCAACTGAGCCTTGCGCGTCAGCGGACGGGTGACGAGGTCCCAATTGGCAAGGTCCTTGGAGTGGTGGATCTGCACGCCCGGGAACCATTCGAAGGTCGAGGTGGCGATGTAATAATCCTCGCCGACCCGCAGGATGGATGGGTCGGGATTGAAGCCGGGCAGGATGGGATTGGTGATCTGGGGCATATTTCCTCCTCCCGCCACCGCTTCCCTTCTTCCCCTGTGGGAGAAGGTGGCGCACAGCGCCGGATGAGGGGTCTGCGATGGTTGAAAGACCCCCTCCCTGGTAGGGAAGGGGTCCGCGTTTTAGCTTAGACGAAGCGGTTGATCAGGTTTTCGAGATATTCCTGGCGGCCGGATTTGGGCTGCGGGTTGATGCCATCGGCATGGACCTTGGCCGCGATGTCAGCCAGGCTCAGCTTGCCGGCAAGGATGTCCTGCCCGAGGCCATTGTCCCAGCCGGCATAGCGGCCATCGAGCAGCTTGTCATATTCGCCATCCTCGATCAGGGCGACGGCGCCCTTGAGGCCGCGCGCCAGGGTATCGAGACCCAGGATGTGGCCATGCAGCAGGTCTGCGGGGTCCAGCGACTGGCGGCGCACCTTGGCGTCGAAGTTGAAGCCGCCCTTGCCCAGACCACCCTGCTTGAGGATGTAGTAGAAGGCCAAGGCCATTTCGCCCGCATTGTTGGGGAAGTGGTCGGTGTCCCAGCCGGACTGCAGATCGTTGCGGTTGGCGTCGACCGAGCCGAGCTGGCCCAGCGAGGAAGCAACAGCCAGTTCATGCTCGAAGGAGTGACCGGCCAGGAACGCGTGGCCAACCTCGATATTGCACTTCACCTTCTTTTCGAGGCCGTATTTCTGCAGGAACCCAAACACCGTGGCGACGTCGAAGTCGTACTGGTGCTTGCTCGGTTCCTGTGGCTTGGGCTCGATCAGGATCTGGCCGGTAAAGCCGATCTTTTCGGCATGCTCGATGACCAGATGCAGGAAGCGGGCCATCTGGTCCTGTTCCTGGCCGATCTTGGTATTGAGCAAGGTTTCGTAGCCTTCGCGGCCGCCCCAGAGCACATAGTTCTCGCCGCCCAGTTCATTGGTCAGCTCGAGCACGGCCTTCACCTGGCCGGCCGCATAGGCGAAGATTTCCGGATCGGGATTGGTGGCGGCGCCGGCCATGTAGCGGCGGTTGGAGAACAGGTTCGCCGTGCCCCAGAGCAGCTTCTTGCCGGTTTCCTGCATCTTGGATGCAAGGATATCGCCGATGACGCGCAGGTTCTTGTTGCTCTCCTCGAGCGTTGCGCCTTCGGGGGCCACGTCAACGTCGTGGAAGGCGAAGAAGGGCACGTCGATCAGGTTGAAGAATTCAAAGGCCACTTCGGCCTTGAGCTTGGCGCCTTCCAGACCCTTGTCGAACCAGGGGCGGTCGAACGTACGGCCGCCGAACGGGTCGCCGCCTTCCTGCGCAAAGGTGTGCCAATAGGCGATGGCCGGGCGGATATGGTCTTCCATCCGCTTGCCGGCGATCACTTCGTCCTTGTTGTAATGCCGATAGGCCAGCGGGTTCTTGCTGGCAGGGCCTTCATACTTGACCTGGCTCAGACCCTTGAAAAAATCACTCACGAAATTGCCTCCTCGATGGCAGGGTAAAGGGCGCGATAGCGCGCATATTGATCGGAATAGGCGACCGACAGGCTCTTGTCGGGCGCGATGACGGTCTTGATCGGCGGCATGGTCATGATGTCGGCCGGGTTGGCGCCGGTCGCGGCACACAGGCCGAGCCGGGCGGCGCCGAGCGCCCCGCCAAAATCGCCGTCCTCGGGAAGGGCGATTTCCATGTCGAGATTGGTGGCCAGCAGCTTGAGCCAGAGCGCGGATTTACTGCCGCCGCCGACGGCCAGCAGCCGGTCGATTTTCGTGCCAGCATCAGAGAGTACGCGCTGGCAATCGCGCATGGCAAAGGTCACGCCCTCCATGACGGCCTGGGCCAATTGGGCCGGCTCGGTACTCTGGCTGAGGCCAGTGAAGGAGCCGCGTGCCTTGGCATTGTTATGCGGGGTGCGTTCACCCGACAGGTAAGGCAGGAAAATTTCTTCGCCCGGACCCTTGAAGCCTGCTTCGGCGGCGCGGGAAAGATCGGCCTGTTTCTGGCCGCTGATGCGGGCGAGCCAGTTGAGGCTATCGGTGGCCGACAGGATCACCCCCATCTGGTGCCAGGTATCGGGAATGGCGTGGCAGAAGGCGTGTACGGCGCCCTTGGTATTGGGGCGGAACTTATCATTGGAAACGAACAGCACACCCGACGTGCCCAACGAGACAAAGCCCTCGCCGGCCCGGATGGCACCGATGCCGCAGGCGGAAGCGGCATTGTCACCAGCGCCGCCGGCAATGACCACATCGCCCGACATGCCCCAACGGGCGGCCAGCTCACGCTTGAGGCTGACGGCGGGCGCCGAGCCCTCGACCAGTCGCGGCATGTGGGAGCGGTTCAGCCCGGTCACGGCCAGCAGCTCGTCCGACCAATCGCGCCTGGCGACATCGAGCCAGAGCGTGCCGGCCGCGTCGGACATGTCCTCGATATGCTCGCCGCTCAGCAGCAGCCGCACATAGGCCTTGGGCAGCAGCACCTTGGCGATTCTGGCGTAGATGTCCGGCTCGTGCTTGCGCACCCAGGCGATCTTGGGGGCGGTAAAGCCCGGCATGGCGATATTGCCGGCAATCTCACGCAGGCTGGGAAGCGCCGCTTCCATCTCGAGACATTCGGCGGCCGAGCGGCCGTCGTTCCACAGAATGCATGGCCGCAGAACCTCATCATTTTTACCCAGCAAGGTGGCGCCATGCATGTGACCGGAGAGGCCAATGCCGCGCACTTTGGCGAGATCGGCCGGATGACTGGCCTTGAGCTTGTCCACGGCGGCAAGGGTTGCCGTCCACCAGTCGGCCGGGTTCTGTTCGGACCAGCCCGGATGGGGGCGCACGGGCTCGACGGCCGGTGCCGAAGCCTCCCCGATGGGCTTGCCGCTATCGTCGATCAGCAATGCCTTGACGCCGGACGTGCCGATATCGATGCCGAGAAAGGTCATGAGGCACGTACCTCATTGGCGGTCACAAACAACATCTGAACGTCCTCCCGCCCCATTTTGGGGCCACGCCGGTTTGGTGATGGCGTGCTTCTTAGCGCAGATTGTCGCGCAGGAAAATCCCGATTTCAATGGGGGCATTGCCGGAAAGCCCATTGCCGCCCAAAGCCAGGCCCCGCGCCGCCGCAATCGCCTGCCGGATTTCCCCATCCGGATTCTGGTCGAGCACCACGTCAATCGCCCCGCCAACAAGGCCTTGCCGCGTGGCGGCGGTCAATTCATGGGCGATGACGCGGATGGCGCCAGCCTGCCCGGAACTATCCAGCGCCTTGACCAGCCCGGTATTGCCCGCGCCCAGATTGTAGAGCCCGGCAAGATCGGGATGCTCGGCGAGGAGCGCGGCGACGATTGATTCGGTCTGGGAGGCCTCGTCATGCCCTTCCAGCGGCCCCACCACGGCAATGGCGGGAAATTCGGCCGCCAATACCGCATGAAAACCGGCCAGGCGATCAGAGTGATCGCGCAGATGCAGCGATCCGGCGATCAAGGCCACCTTGCCGCCCTGCGGCAGGAACCGGCCCAATAGCGAGGCAGCCGTGCGCCCGGCGGCGACATTGTCGATGCCGATGAAATGGCGGCGCTGCGAACCGGGAAGGTCCGACACCAAAGTGAGCACGGCAATATCGCGGCGGCTGGCGGCGTCGACAGCGGCCAGCACGGCCGGATCTTCGCCCGCCACGATCACGGCGCAATCGCAGGTTTTTGCGTCGAGCCCATCCAGCGCCCGGGCCAGGGCGGCGCCATCCAGCGCCTTGACCCGCAGGATCTGGGTATGCACCCGGTCGGTTAGCGCCGGCGCCGTCCAGCGCTCGATCGCCTCGGCAAGGCTGGCCATGAAGGCATTGGAGCCATCGGGGATGATGAAGGTGACGCCGATATCGCGGGCGCGGGCCAGCAAGGACGCCGACAGATCGCGGTGAAAACCGATCTCGGCAATGGCCGTCTCGACCTTTTCGACGGTGGCGGCGCGCACGCCCGGACGCCCATTGAGCACGCGATCGACCGTGGCCAGCGATACGCCCGCCACCCGCGCCACGTCATGGACGGTGACGCGCCGTCTGCCAGCGATCTCATTCACGGCACTTTCCTTCCCTCATTGCGCGTACACTCGACACCGCCCGAGAAAAGGTCAAGTCCGACATTGCAGGGCGCCGAGAAAGCGCGCTAGACCATAGCGCCAAAACCTGGAGGGGCAGCATGACCATTGCGGTATCGACATTCGGCGAACACGCAGGCAAGCGGGTGGACCAGTTCCGCCTGGTGAGCGATACGGGCGTTGAAGTCGACCTGATCGGCTATGGCGTGGTGGTGCGCGACTGGCGCGTGCCAGTTGCAGGAGCGCCGCGCTCGGTGGTGCTGGGCTTTGACAATTTCGACGCCTATCCCGCCCATAGCCCTCATCTGGGCTCGCTTGCCGGGCGCGTCGCCAACCGCATCAAGAATGCCTCCTTCGATCTTGACGGAAAAACCTACAACCTGCCTGCAAATGCCGGCAACCTGCAGCTGCATGGCGGGACCGAGGGCCTGGGCCGGCAGGTGTGGGACGGGGAAGTGGACGAAGCCAACACTGCCGTGCGCTTCACCCATTTCAGCCCGGATGGCGCCATGGGATATCCCGGCAATGTCAATTTCACCGCAACCTACCGGCTCAAGGGCCATCGCCTGTTGCTGGAGCTGACTGCAACGACCGACCGGGCGACCCCGATCAGCCTCGTGCAACACCAATATTTCAACCTGGGCACATCAGCGGACGTGCTCGACCATACGATCCAGGTCAATTCATCGGCCTATACCCAGCTGGGCGAGGATCTGGCGCCGACCGGCGCCATCCTGCCATCGGCCGGCACGGCATATGACCTGCGCCAGCCGCGCAGCATGCGCGACAGCAATGGCGCGCCGGTTGACTACGATATCGGCATGGTGCTCGACACCGGCCGCAATCATGCCGATCCCATCGCCACCGTGGTCGGACCGGACAAGGCGCTGACGCTCAAGCTCTGGAGCGACCGGCCGGGCGTGCAGGTTTACAATGGCGTATGGACCGACATTCCGGTCCCCGGTCTGGGCGGCAGGCATTATGGCAAACATGCCGGCTTCTGCCTCGAGGACCAGGCCTTTGCCGATGCGGTGCACAATCCGCATTTCCCCAATGTGATCTATTCGCCCGAACGCCCCTACAGCCATTGGTGCGAATTCGAGATCGCCTGACGCCTGTAAACTCTCAACGATCGTCATCACCCGGCCCGTCCGGGTGATCCATTTTCCGCTCACGCTGCGGCATGGATTGCCCGGACAGGCCGGGCAATGACGGCAGGGTTCGTGGGCAGCAAACTGACCGCAGGCAATGGAGCAGGCCGAATCACTGCTGCCACGGCCTGTCAGTACGTGTGACTGAAGTTTTCCTCATGATGTCGCGTTGCTGCGACATGAGGAGAGACAAATGACCCCTTTCACCATCGCTGTTTCCGACGCCGATATCGCCGATCTCAAAGACCGGCTCGGCCGCACCCGATTTCCCCATGCCTTGCCCAATGCCGGCTGGGACGATGGCATAGACGAAAAATTCCTGCGCGATTTCCTCGCCTATTGGGGCACCATCTACGATTGGCGCGCCGCCGAAGCCAGGCTCAATGCCTTCCCCCAATTCACCGAAGTGATCGAAGGTGAGCTGGTGCATTTCGTGCATGTTCGCGGCCGCGGCCAGACCAATGTGCCGCTCCTCCTGGCCAATGGCTGGCCGTCCAATTTCGTCGAATTGCTGCCGCTGGTGCCGCTGCTGACCGAACCGGTGGATGGCGTGGCGTTCGACGTGATCATCCCTTCGCTGCCCGGCTTCGGCTTTTCGGGCAAGCCCAGCCGGCCCGGCATGAACCTGACCCGGGTCGCTCCGCTCTGGGCCGAACTGATGCGCCGCCTCGATTATCCGAAATTTCTCGTATCCGGCTCCGATATGGGGGCCGGCGCGGTAATGGCGCTGGTGCGCGACTTTCCCGACCGGCTGATCGGGGCCCATTACATCAATGTCTATTTCGGCTTTCCCAAGCCGGACGACCTTTCGCCCGAGGAAAAGGCCTATGTCGAGCGCGGCAATTACTGGGCCTTCGCCGAAGGCGCCTATGCCATGGTCCAGGGTACCAAACCCGCAACGCTGGCGGTCGGTCTCAACGATTCCCCGGCCGGGCTCGCCGCCTGGATTCTCGAAAAATACCGGACCTGGTCGGATAATGGCGGCGAGATCAGCAATGCCTTCGAGTTCGAGGACCTCTGCACGATCCTGTCGGTCTATTGGTTCACCCAGACGATCGGCTCGTCTGTCCGGCTCTACAAGGAGGCTTTTGCCGATGCCGAATTGCCCAAAAAGCCGGCCCGGCACGAGGTGCCCCACGCCATTCTCGTGCCGCCCGCCGACAATCCGGCGCCGCGGGCCTGGGGCGAACGCAATCTGTGGAACATCGTGCGCTGGACCGAACTGAGCCAGGGCGGTCATTTCCCGGCGCTCGAAGTGCCCGAGGCGATGGCTCACGACATTCGTGCCTTCCATGGCCAGATCGCGTAATTCCGGCGCCGCGAAGTTCGCTCGGCAGACGCTTGGCTCCGTCCCGGGAATCTGGCATCCAAGACTGCCAGAGGAGAACGAACCATGGACAAGACCGAGCGGCTCTTTGCTGTCATGGATGCGCTGCGGCGCCATCGCCGGCCGGTCACGGCTGCCGCTTTGGCCGAGGAACAGGGCGTTTCCGTGCGCACGCTCTATCGCGATGTGCAGACGCTTATCGGGCTGGGTGCGCCCATCGATGGCGAAGCGGGGGTGGGCTATATGCTGAAACCCGGCTTCTTCCTGCCGCCCCTGATGTTTACGCCTGAAGAGCTCGAGGCCCTGGTGCTCGGCGCCCGCTGGGTGGGGGCGCAGCCCGATGACGGGCTGGGTGCCGCAGCGCAAAATGCCCTGGCCAAGATTGCCACCGCCTCGCCCGAGGATTTACGCGATCGCATCAATGATACGGGCCTGTGGCCGGTGGCGGTGTGGAGCACCAAAACGCCCATGCCGGTTCTGGGCCAGGTACGGCTGGCGATGCGCACCGAAAAAGCGCTGCAGATTGCCTATGCCGACGAAAGCGGGCGGCCCAGCGAACGCGCCATCTGGCCCGTGCAACTGGCCTATTACGAAGGCAAGCAGGTCATCGCCGCCTGGTGCTGCCTGCGCCAGGCCTTCCGCAATTTCCGCACCGACCGCATCGTGTCGCTGCTGATGACCGAAGACCGCTACGGCAAGCGCCGCGCCATGCTGGAACGCGAATGGCGCGAAGTGCTGGCCGCAGAGCGGCGTGGCGAGTGACGCCAACGGGCCTCACCCGTTTCACGTGAATCAGCCGAATAGATCGAGCAGACCCACCAGATCGGCCGGCGCGATACGGCCAATCGCTATGCCGCCCAGCCAAAGCGCGTGCAAACCCACCAGGCACCAGGTGAGCAGGACAAAACCCGGCTTGACCGTTTTGTGCCGAAAGCGGCTCTGCGCCAATAGGCCCCCGATAATGCCGAAACCCAGATCGATGCTGTGCAGCATGGTTTCGGAAATGCGCCATTGATCGGTCTGGGCATAATGCTTGTCGGTAGCGTATAGCCCGAAGGACAGGGCGCCCATCGCAAGATAGCCGACCCCCAGCCAGAGTGGCGCCAGACCCAGCGCCAGATCGCAAAAGAGCAAAGCGAGCAGGCCCGAGGCGAGCCATGGCCGCGGATCGAAACGCTGTGCATTGGCAGCAGGCGGCAGGCCGCGCGAGCGGACGGCCCGGGGCGGGGCGGGATTGGCACCCCGGATTCGGGCATTGAGCGCGCGTGGGCGGCCTTGTGCATCCATGCCAGCGTCGAAATCGAGATGATCGCCTATCAGCGGGCGCGTGGCGATGCGGCCGATGGATCTGATATGCACAAAATAGCGCTCACCCTCGGTGTCGCGGATGAAGCCGAAGCCGCGATCATCGTTCCAATCGATCAATTGTCCGCTTTTGCGCATGCTGTTCCTCCAGCCGGCCAGCATAGCCACAGGCCGGTTAAGCAGGCTTTGCGGGGCTTAAAATAGCCTGAAAAAACCATTGATCGGTAAACGACGATGGATGTAGGCTGGTACTTCCTTCCATTTTTTCATGCCGTTTGCCATGTCCGATACCGCGAAGCGCTTCGTTCAAACCCAATTGGCCCGCACACAGATCGAGATCGGGGGCAGCCGTCCCTGGGACGTGCAGGTGCACAATGAAAGCCTTTATGGGCGCGTGCTCAGCCAGGGCACTTTGGGGCTGGGCGAAAGTTACATGGATGGCTGGTGGGATGCCGAGGCGCTCGACCAGTTCCTGTTCAAGCTGATCCAAGCCAATATCCAGGACAATTTCCCCAAGGACCTGGCGCTGATCGGCAGCGTGCTCAAGGGCAAGCTGCTCAACATGCAGCGCCGGCGCGTCACCGAAGTGGGCGAGAAGCATTACGATATCGGCAACGATCTTTATGCCGCCATGCTCGACAAACGCATGATCTATTCCTGCGGCTATTGGCAGAATGCCAGCGACCTTGACGCAGCGCAGGAAGCCAAGCTCGACCTGATCTGCCGCAAGGTGGGGCTGGAGCCGGGTATGCGCATTCTCGATATCGGCTCGGGCTGGGGCGGTTTTCTGCAATTTGCCGCCGAGCGTTATGGCGTGTCAGGCGTCGGCGTCACCGTCTCCAAGGAACAGGCCGCGCTCGCCAATGAGCGCACGGCGCATTTGCCGGTCGAGACAAAGCTGCTCGATTATCAGGCGCTGGACGGCCAATTCGATCGCATCATCTCGATCGGCATGTTCGAGCATGTCGGCTACAAGAATTACCGCGCCTATTTCGAAAAGGCCGCGCGCCTATTGGTGCCGGATGGGCTGATGCTGCTGCATACCATTGGCGGGCACAGCTCAACCAGCCACGGCGACCCCTGGAGCGAAAAGTATATTTTTCCCAATGGCATGCTGCCCTCCATCGCCCAGATCGGCAAGGCTACAGAGAGTCTGTTCGTGATAGAGGACTGGCACAATTTCGGCGCCGATTACGACACAACGCTGATGGCCTGGCATGAGCGGTTCGTCGCGGCCTGGCCGCAGCTCAAGGATCAGTATGACGAGCGCTTCTACCGGATGTGGCGCTATTATCTCAACGTCTTCGCCGCCCTGTTCCGCGCCCGCAATATCAGCCTCTGGCAAGTGGTGCTGTCGCCGCATGGCGTGCCGGGCGGCTATACGAGCGTACGGTGATTCACGTGGAACATTTATCCACAGGCTCGGGAAACCGCGCCGGGCAGGGCGGCCAACCTAGCCGGACGCGGCCTCGGCGCTGACCATAGCCCGTATCCTGACCGCCTTCTCGAAATGATCGAGCTGATGGGTGCGGATCCACCATTCGGCCGCCTCCATCAGCAGTTCGGGATCGTCATTCCTGTTGGCGAAGAAGGCATAGAAGGACAGTCCGACCTCGGGCCCCTTGGCGGCGATCTTGCGATCGCAAACCGCTATTATGCGCTGCTGCAATATGTGCCTCACGGGTCACGCCAGCCCCATATTGACGCGATAGCTCAACGCTTCGGCGATATGCGGGCGGGCGACGCGATCCATTCCAGCAAGATCGGCCAGGGTGCGGGCGACCTTGAGTACGCGGTGGTAGGCGCGGGCGGACAGGTTGAAGCGTTCGGCGGCTTGCAACAATAGCGCCTGGCTTTCCTTGTCGGGATTGACCAGCTTTTCGATCAGCGTCGGACCAGCCGCGGCATTGGTGAAAATGTCGGGCACGCCATGCTCAAGGAAGCGCTGGCGCTGCCGCTCGCGGGCAGCATGGACGCGCTGGGCAACCACGGTCGAGCTTTCGGCGGCGGCGGCCGGGGCGATCATGTCGGCGGCGGTGACGGCAGGTACGTCGATGCGGATGTCGATGCGATCAAGGAACGGGCCGGAGACGCGGGACTGGTAAGCGCCGGCGCAGGCCGCGCCGCGCTTGCAGGTGTGGCCCGGCGTGCCCGCCATGCCGCATTTGCACGGATTCATTGCGGCGATCAGCTGCACGCGGCTGGGATAATTGACCCGCGCATTGGCGCGGGCGATCACCGTTTCGCCGCTTTCGAGCGGCTGGCGCAGGCTATCGAGCACCTGGGGCGCGAATTCGGGCAATTCGTCGAGAAACAGCACGCCATTATGAGCGAGACTCACTTCGCCCGGCCGCACGCGCAGCCCACCGCCCACCAAAGCGGCCATGGAGGCGGAATGATGCGGCGCACGGAACGGGCGCCGGTCCGAAATAGCGCCACCGGCGAGTTCCCCGGCAATGGACTGGATCATCGAAATATCCAGCAATTCGCGCGGATTGAGCGGCGGCAGGATGGAGGGCAGGCGCGCCGCCAGCATGGATTTGCCGGCGCCGGGCGGGCCGATCATCAGCATATTATGCCCACCGGCCGCCGCTACTTCGAGCGCGCGGCGCGCCACCTGCTGGCCACGCACTTCGCTGAGGTCGGGCAGGGCGCCATTGGGCAGATATTTGCGCGGCTGCGGACGCGCCGCCAATTGATGCCCGGTCAGGTGATTGACCAGTGCCAGCAGACTCTCCGCCGCGATGATATCGATGCCTTCCCCCGCCCAGGCCGCTTCGGGGCCGGAAGGCGCAGGACAGATAATCCCCAGATTACGGCTCTGCGCGGCAATCGCCGCAGGCAGTACCCCACTGACCGGCGCCAATCGGCCATCAAGGCCCAATTCGCCCAGCACCAGAAATCCATCCAGCGCATCTTGCGGAATGGCGCCAATGGCGGCCATCAGGCCCAGCGCAATGGGCAGATCATAATGGCTGCCTTCCTTGGGCAGGTCGGCGGGCGCCAGATTGACGGTAATGCGCTTGGGCGGCAGGCCCAGTCCCGAAGCGATCAGCGCGGCATAGACGCGTTCGCTGGACTCTTTAACCGCCTTGTCGGGCAATCCGACCATGAGAAATTTCGGCACGCCGGGCGCGATCTGCACCTGCACATCGACCGGCACGGCCTCGATGCCCTGAAACGCCACGGTCGCAACGCGGGTGACCATGCCCTTTGACTCCCCTAAACCCATGGGGAGCCTAGCAGGCCTTCTTTTGGCCGACAAGAACGTTTGGCGAACAAAATATGGCTCATTAACCATGCGCGCTGCCACAATGGTTACCCTAATCCTCCATTAACCGCGCCGTGTTGAATCAAAGGCCAGATTTGTTTGTTGCATAGAGTTCCGCCCAATGACCGCCAGCCGGCCATTCTTCTCGTTTTCTGCCATAGCCAAGACCGCACTGGCTGCCGCTATCGTGTTCATTCTGGCTGCCTGTTCGACCGGCGGCGGGCTTTACGGCGCCATTCCGGGCGACAACCGCCCGCATAAGGGGGTCGACCGGGCCCGCACCATGCCCATCCAGGGGATCGATGTGGCGCGCTATCAGGAGAATGTGGATTTCCCGGCCGCTTTTGGCGCTGGTATCCATTTCGTCTTCATGAAGGCGACCGAGGGCAAGGATTATATCGATCCCAATTTCCGGGTGAACTGGGAGCGGGCGCGCCAATCGGGCATGCCGCGCGGCGCCTATCACTTCATGACCTGGTGTTCGCTGGCGTCCGAACAGGCGGCGTGGTTCGTCGCCAATGTGCCCAATGATCCCGACGCGCTGCCGCCGGTGCTGGATCTGGAATGGAACAATCATTCAAGCTGCAAGAACAAGCCGAGCCGGGCCGATGCGCTGGAAAAGATCCGCGTCATGCTGGACGCCATGGAGCGCCATACCGGGAAGCTCCCGATCATCTATACCGACATGAATTTCCACCGCGATATTCTGGAAGGCGAGTATTTCCCCAATGCGTTCTGGCTGCGCTCGACCGCCGCTGAGCCGCATGAGCGCTACCACAACCGCACCTGGACCTTCTGGCAGTGGACCCAGACCGGGGTGGTGCGCGGCGTGCGCGGGGAAGTGGACCGCAATGCCTTTTATGGCAACCAGAATGACTGGCTGACGTTCCTCTCGACGGGCTGCGATCCGCGTGCCATTTCAGCGCTGCTACCGACCGGACGGTGTGGCTATGCCAAATAATTGCGGGCCTTGCCAGCCTTCTGGGGCAGGATTAGCCTCACAATTGTAATTGCGGGCGGGCGCCCGACTAGAGGAGGACCATTGGATGGCCAAAGGACAGATGCGCAGCAACAAGGAAGCCAAGAAACCCAAAAAGGACAAGCTGGCCGCGGCCAAGCCTGTCACGGGGCTGGGCGCCGGCAGCGCCGGCAATGTGGCCAAGAAATAGCCCAGGCTGCTATTGCCAGGATGAAATCTCGAACGGCCGGCGCATGCCGGCCGTTTTCGTTTCATTGCGTAGTGCTGAACGCGGCGGGCGGCGAGGTCTGCGTGGCGGCAATGCCGGCCGCGCCGGTGCCGATAATGGCAAAGATCAGCAAGACGATTGCCGCGGTGATACGCATAAAACCCCTCCGCCCCATTCAAGGTCTTGGCAGATAGGTGCGCCTCGCCATCAGCAGGGTCAACAACCACGTTAAGACTTGATTAACATAGCAATTTTACGCGCATTTTAAGCGCCAAGCAGGCCGCTGGCCTTGACCCCGTCAAAGACGAATTGCACCGCCAAAGCCGCCAGCAGAATGCCGACGACACGCGACACCACGGCCAAGCCCGTGACGCCCAGCAGGCGCTGGATGGGAATGGCGACCAGCAGGGTCAGCCAGGCGAGGAACAGAATCACCACGATGGCGGCGAGTACCGCCCAGAATTCGAGATCGCTTGTCGTGCCGGTGGTGAGCAGGATCACCGCCGAGATGGCGCCGGGACCGGCCAGGAGCGGCATGGCCAGCGGAAAGACGGCAATGTCCTCGCGCTGGCGGGCCTCGACCTCTTCCTCATCGGTGGTCCCGGTGCCGCCCGAATGGCGGGCAAACACCATGTCGATGGCGATCAAAAACAGCAGCAAGCCACCCGCCGTGCGCAAGGCCGGAATGGTAATGCCGAAGACTTCAAGAATGGCGCTGCCCAAAACGCCGAACAGCAGCAGGATAATACCGGCAATGATCACGCCGCGCGTGGCAAAGGCAAAGCGCTGCTTGGCCGTATTATGCTTGGTAAGCGCGGCGAAGATGAACGCTATGTCGGCCACGCCCACAGTGGCGAACAGGGTCGCAAAGGCGACGAAAAATGTCGTAGTGGGCATGGTGCTGGGTCTCGCTATCGCCACCAGCATTAGCGGCTTAAACGGCCGGGGACCAGTCCCGGCGCTCAGGGATCACGCGGCGTCGTTCAACGCCATTTGCACCAAGTAATCCAGCGTCTGGAATGGGCAATCGGCCGCCATGGCAATAACGGCAATGCCAAGCGCGGGGCAACGCACGGCCTTGGCGACAGTGGCGGTCCATTCGCCGCCATGGATGAGCAAGCGATGGTCGCGATGGGTCCGCAGACCCAGACCCCAGCCATAGCGCACCTCGCTCCCATCCACCAACCGGCCAGGCGTTTCGACAATGCCGGCTATGCCCAGGGCATCCTCATTCTGCAGGTGCAGCCACAGCGCAAAGCTTCGCCCGCACGACCAAAGGCCGCCATCGCCCAGGGTCAGCGGTAGGCGCGGCCCCATGACAGCGCGCTGCGGAAAAGCCGCAATGTCACTGGCAAAGCCCATGCCTTCAACACCCAGCGGCGCCAGCAGTTGGGAATCAACGAAAGCAGCAAAGGGCTGGCCCGAGACGCGCTCCACGATCCTGGCGAGCAGGATGTAGCCAATATTCGAATAGGCATAGCCGGTGCCGGGCGGCGCGGAGAGGCCGGGCAGGGCGGCCAGCGCACCGAGCACGAAGTCGTCGGTCCAATCGCCCGGCGCCACTGCTTCAAGTTCACCGGCGGCAGGCAGGCCGGCAAGGTGATGGGCCAGCTGGCGCGCCGTTATTGTTGCGGCCCATTCCGGCAGCTCACCCAGATAGCGCCGCACCGGCTGGTCTGGATCGAAGCGGCCGTCGCGCACCAGCATGGCCGCGGCTGCGCCGGTCAATTGCTTGGCGAGGCTGGCGCCATAAAACCGATCGGACCGCTCCACCGCCCGGCCATCCGGCCAACTGCCGGCGACAATATCCTCGATGACGCCCGATGCCGTGCACCGCGCCACGGCCAGCGGTGTGCCTGTCGGAAAGCACGCCGAATCGACAAGCGATGCCAGCGGGCGCACCGCAAATCAGCTCCGCCGCTTCTCGATCGCGTCCCAGATCATCACCGCAATGTCCGGTCCGCCGAAGCGTTTGATTTCGCGGATGCCGGTGGGGGAGGTGACGTTGATTTCGGTGAGGTAGTCGCCGATGACGTCGATACCCACAAAGATCATTTCTCGCGCCTTTAGAGCGGGGGCAATCGCCGCACAGATTTCCTTCTCACGCTCGGTGAGGGGGGAAAGTTCGGGGCGGCCGCCGACATGCATATTGCTGCGCGCTTCGCCATCGGCGGGGATGCGGTTGAGCCCGGCCACCGGCTCGCCATCCACGATGATGATGCGTTTATCGCCCTTGCGCACATCGGGCAGGTATTTCTGGATCATGAAGGGTTCGCGGTAATTGGCCTCGAACAGTTCGAGCAGGCTGGCCAGATTGTGGTCGCCCTCCTGGATGAAGAACACGCCGGCCCCGCCATTGCCGTAGAGCGGCTTGACGATGATATTGCCATGTTCCTTGCGGAATTCGTGGATCTGGCTGCGGTCGCGCGTCACCAGCGTCGGCGGCATCAGCTCGGGGAAATCGGTGACGAGGATTTTTTCGGGCGCATTGCGCACGGCAGCGGGCGGATTGACCACCAGTGTCTTGGGGTGGATGCGCTCGAGCAGGTGCGTGAGCGTGATATAGTTCATGTCAAAGGGCGGGTCCTGGCGCATCAGCACCACGTCCTGGGTGGAAAGATCGATCCGGCTCGCCTCGCCCAGGGTGAAATGCTCGCCCTTGGGCTTGTCGATGACGGTGATCGGGGCGGCCAGCGCCGAGACGACATTGCCGTGCAGGGCCAGGCTGTCGGGCGTATAATGCAGCAATTGGTGCCCGCGCTCCTGGGCCTCCAGCATCATGGCGAAGGTGGAATCCCCGCGTGGGTTGATACTGGCGACATGGTCCATCTGGACGGCGACTTTGAGCGACATGGAGGGCCCTTTGCTTGGCAGTGAGTGCAATGACATGGCGCGCGACGCGGCCTGACGCAAGAGCTTTTGGCCCAGTGATTTTTCTCGAGTCGCCAGCGTCACAATGGCGGCGCATAGTGAGTGGGCTATTCATGCGCTGGAGGGCATCATGAAGATTGCAGCATTCAATGTGGAGAATCTGTTCGACCGGCCCAAGGCCTTTAACCTGCAAGACCAGGCCAAGGGCGCCGCGATTACCGATGCGGTAGCCGAAATCAATGTGCTGATCGGCAAGGATGTCTATTCGGATGCCGACAAGAAGCGGATGCTGGCGCTGATCAAGCAGCTCAAGCTCACCTCGCCCCGCCCACCCTTCGCCATTTTCCGCAAGATTCGCGGCAGTTTCTGGAAGCGGCCCAAGACCGGTCCAATGGTTATCACAGCCAAGGGGCGCGCCGATTGGGTGGGCTGGGTGGAATTGCGCACCGAGCCCAATAATGCGGTCGCGGTGATGAATACCGGACGGGTGATCATGGAGGCCGCAGCCGATATTCTGGCGGTGATCGAGGCGGAAGATCGGGTGGCGCTCAAGCAGTTTTCCGAACAGGTGCTGCTCAAGCTGGGCGGCGATCCCTATGACGAGATCATGCTGATCGATGGCAATGACGAGCGCGGCATCGATGTCGGGCTGATGCTCACCAATGGCTATTCGGTGGGTCTGATGCGCAGCCACATCGCCGATATGCGGGAAAATGGCGAGCGCATCTATTCGCGCGATTGCCCGGAATATCAGGTGATTGCGCCAAGCGGGGAAACCATCTGGATCCTGCCCAATCACTTCAAATCCAAATTCGGCGGCAATGACGAGAATTCGATCGCCAAGCGGCGCGACCAGGCCAGGCGCACCGCCGAGATCTATGAGGGATTGCGCGCCGAGGGGCACGACAAGATCGTCGTCCTGGGCGATCTCAATGACACGCCCGAATCCGAACCGCTGCAGCGCCTGCTGGCCGATACGGACCTGATGGAGGTCAGCGAGCACCCCAATTTTTCCACCGGGGCGTTTGCCGGCAAGGGCACCTATGGGCTGGGCAATGACAGCAACAAGATCGACTATCTGTTGCTGTCCCCGGCGCTGTTTGCCCGGGTCACCGCGGCCGGCATTTTCCGCAAGGGCGCCTGGCCGGGTTCGCGGCCCAAGCGCTGGGAAGTGTTTCCCGAGCTGGACAAGGACATCCACGCCGCCAGCGATCACCACCTTATCTGGGTGGAACTTTCCGACCTGCCCTAGGACCAATCACCATTCAGGTTGCCAGGATTTTGCAGGTTGCCAGGATTTTGCTGAGGCGTTTCAGCTATCGCCCCCTCTCCCTTTGGGGGAGAGGGTGGGGTGAGGGGGCCTTTTCTTGGTACTGAGTTAAAGGAAGGCCCCCTCACCCGGCCCAAGCGGGCCGACCTCTCCCCCAAGGGAGAGGTGAAGTGGCCTAGCCGCCGAAGGCGTTGTGCAAATGGCGCGGCCATGTGCGCGGCGCGAGAAAGATCACGTCGAAGCGCAGGTTGGTATGGGCCTTGGCAGGGTGACGCGATAGCCAATATTCCGCCGCCCGCACGATGCGCGACTGATTGACCGCAGCGAGCGCCTCGGCATGGGCGCTGGCCCTGGTGCGCGCCTTGACCTCGACAAAGACGGTGGTGCCGAAGCGCTCGGCGATGAGATCGATTTCCCCGACCGGGGTTTTGTAGCGGGTCTCGACAATGCGATAGAGCTTGAGGCGCAGGAAAAACGCAGCCAGCGCCTCGCCCCGGTGGCCGCCCAGATGGGCCGCAATGCGGGCCTTACTTTTCGGCTTTGAGGGCGAGGGCTGCATCATAGACTTCCTTGCGCTTGAGCCCATATTTTTTGGTCACTTCGTCCACCGCTGCCCGCAGGGGGTGCTTAGCCATTTCTGCGACGAGATCGGCCTGCCAATCGGCGGCGTCGGGAGCCGAGGCTTCGGCAGCGCCGGCGACGACGATGACAGCTTCGCCCTTGGTTTCGGTGTCGGCGAATTCAGCGGCCAGAGCAGGCAGCGTGCCGCGGTGGACGCGCTCGAAGCGCTTGGTCAGCTCCAGCGCCACGGCGGCCTGCCGCTCGCCAAAGATTTCGGCCATGGCAGCGAGCGTGTCATCGAGCCGGCGGGGGCTTTCGTAAAACACCAAAGTTTCACGTGAATCCTTGAGCGCCGTAATGGCATTGGCGCGGGCGCCGGCCTTGTTCGGCAAAAAGCCATGAAAGGCAAAGGCATCAGTAGGCAGGCCCGCCACCACCAGCGCCGAGAGCAGGGCCGAGGCGCCGGGAATGGGAAAGACCGGCAGATTGGCTTCGGCCAGAGCGCGGATCAGCGGGAAGCCGGGATCGGACAGGAGCGGCGTGCCGGCGTCGGAAATCAGCGCGATGGCCTGGCCGGAAGCGACGCGGGCGACGATGTCGTCGGCCTTGGCGCGCTCATTGTGTTCATGCAGCGCCACCCGGCGGCCCTTGATGCCATAGTGATCGAGCAGGCGCGCGGACATGCGGGTATCCTCGCATAGCACGACGGACGCAGCGGCGAGGGTTTCCAGCGCCCTAATGGTGATATCGCGCAGATTGCCGATCGGCGTCGCTACCACATAAAGGCCGGGGGCGAGGGGCGGGGCAACGAAGGCGGTGCCGGCGATGAAATAGCCGGAGGAGGGTTCGGTCATGGCTTTGCCTTGTCGCACGTCATTGACGCCGGGTTAACGATATCGGCGCAAGATGTTAACCGATTGCTATCAATTCGAGGGCATGGGGTGGGCGTTGTCAAACCATCCACGCGGCGAATCCGGCTGGCGCTGCTGAGTGCGGCGCTGCTCGCCGTATCTTCCTGCACCCCTGGCGAATACCAGATCGGTTCGCGCACCTTCAGCTTTCCCTTTGGCGGTTCGAGCCCGCAGCAGCAGGGCCAGCCCATCCCGATGCAGCAGGGTGGCATGATGCCCGTGCCAGTGGCGGCAGGGCCATCGGAGAGTTTCGGTCGCGGTCCGGTCAAGGTGGCCTTGCTGCTGCCGCTGAGCGGGGATCCTGGCACGGCCTCAGTCGGCATGGCGCTGGCCAATGCCAGCAAGCTGGCCATCAGCTTCATCGAAGCCAATCCCAATATTGCCGAGAATATCACCATCACGCTGCGCGACACCGGCACCAGCATCGAGGGGGCGGCCAGCGCTGCGAGCGCTGCCGTGACCGATGGGGCCAAGCTGATCCTGGGGCCATTGCGGGCCGATCAGGTGACGGCGGCAGGCGCCGTGGCGCGTTCGGCCGGACTGCCGCTGATCGGGTTTTCCAACAATCCCAATGCGGCCAGCCCCGGCGTATACCTCTTGAGCGTCTTGCCCGATGCCGAGATGAAGCGCTCGCTCGCCTATGTGCGGACGCAGGGCAAGCGCGGCATTGCCGGGATTTTTCCCAATACCGAGTTCGGGCAGGCGCAACAAGCCGCGTTCCGGCAACAGGCGGCGGTGGCGGGCTATCAGCCGCAGGCGGTTTATGGCTTTTCCAGCGCCGGGGAAGTGCCGCAGGTCATCAGCCAGGCGCTGCCGCTGATCCAGAGCGGGGTGATCGATACGCTCTTTTTGCCCGACCGGGCGAGTGCACCAAGCTTTGCCGCGGCCTTGCAGCAAGCCGGAGTGGCGCCAGGCCGAGTGCTGCTGGTCGGCTCGGCCGATTGGCAGGGCGACCTGGCGATCTTGCAATCGCCGTCATTGAGCGGGGCGGTCTATCCCAGCGTCGATGATGGCGGGCTCAATGCCATCCGCGGTGACTACCAGGCCCGCTTCGGCACCCAGCCGCATCCGCTAGCGACCATCGCCTATACGGCAACGATCCTCGCCAATGTGAACACGCTGTCCATGGCCAACCCGCCCTATAATCCGAGCCTGATGCTGGCGGCGTCGGGCTTCAACGGGCGGGATGGGATATTCCGGTTCCTGGGCAATGGGCGCAGCGAATATGGGCTGGTGATCAAGAAGCTGGCACCGGGCGGGGCGGTGACGGTGGATGGCGTGAAGCTCTGAACTCTTCCCCTCTCCCTCGAGGGGAGGGGGAAGAAGCCTAAGCCGCCAGATCCGCCACCACGGCATCCAGCACTGGCCAGCCACGGTCCGTTACACGGATATTGCCATTGGGCAGGGTCTCGACGAACCCATAGCCCTTCAGATCATCAATCTGGCGCTGGTTGATCTTGCGGCCGGAAATCGCGGTGAAACGAGACGGCGAAATGCCTTCCTTGAGCCGCAGGCCCATGACGAGGAATTCGTCGCCCTGTTCTTCCCAGGTCAGCACGTCATCCACCACCATGCCGTGGCCGGCCGCATTGACCTTTTTCTGCCAGTCGAAGGGCATTTTTTCGGCGGCGGTGGCGTGGCGCTGGTTGTTGATCATCAGGCGGCCATGCGCGCCAGGGCCGATGCCGGCATATTCGCCATAGCGCCAATAGAGCATATTGTGCTGGCTTTCCTGGCCGGGGCGGGCGTGGTTGGAAATCTCGTAGGCGGGCAGGCCGGCCGCAGCGGTCAGTTCCTGGGTCAGCTCGTAGAAATCGGCCGACAGGTCCTCGTCGGGCATTTTGAGCTTGCCGGCCTTGTGCAGGTCGAAATAGCGCGTGCCCTGCTCGATGGTGAGCTGGTAGAGGCTGATATGGCCCCGCGCCATCCAGAGGGCTTCCTTGAGCTCGTCTTCCCAATCTTCGAGCGTCTGGTGCGGACGGGCATAGATCAGATCGAAGCTGGAGCGCTCGAACACCGATTGGGCGATGCGCACCGCCGTAATCGCTTCGTCCACACTGTGGCGGCGGCCCAGTTCGGCCAGCGGCTTGTCGCGCAGCGATTGCACACCCAGCGAGACGCGGTTGACGCCCGCGGTGCGGAACCCCTTGAAGCGATCGACTTCGACGCTGGTCGGATTGGCTTCGAGCGTGATCTCGGCATTTCGCTCGACGGTCCAGTGCCTGGCAATGGCGTCGATGATCTTGCCGGTGGCCCAGGGGCTCATCAGCGAGGGCGTGCCGCCGCCGAAAAACACCGATTGCACGACCCTGCCGGGCGCCAGCTGGGCGGCATGGGCAATCTCGCGCTCATAGGCGGCGACATAGCCTTCCTCGTCAAAGGGGCCGCGATGGACGTGGGAATTGAAGTCGCAATAGGGGCATTTGGACGCGCAGAACGGCCAATGCACATAGACGCCGAACAGGTCATTGCTGGATTGCGGCATTCCCTGCTCCCAATAATGGCTGCCACATGATGCGGTCAGTCCCTGGCAATCTGGTCCTCGACGAATTTCGAAAAGGCACGGGCGCGGTGGCTCAGACCCTGCTCGCCGGGCGCCCAGCTATGCTTGGCTTCGGCGGCCATCTGGCCAAAGGTGATGTCATAGCCGGCGGGCATGAAAACCGGATCGAAGCCATGGCCCCGATCGCCACGCGGCGGCCAGACAATGGTGCCATCGACCCGGCCCTCGAACAGCACGTCGCGGCCATCGGGATGGGCGAGGCAGAGCGTGGCCATGAAATGGGCCTGGCGCTGATTGGGCGAGGTGGCATTGGCGGCCTGCAGCGCATCTTCGACGCGCTTCATGCCATGCATGAAGTCCTTGTTCGGCCCGGCCCAATTGGCGGTATAGACGCCCGGATCGCCGCCCAGCGCATCAACGCAGAGGCCCGAATCATCCGATAGCGCCAGCATGCCGGATGCCTGGGCAGCCGCATGGGCCTTGATGCGGGCATTTTCGGCAAAGCTGGTGCCGGTTTCCTCGGGCTCGGGCAGGTCAAGCTCGGCGGCCGAGACGATTTCGAGGCCGAAGGGCTCGAACAATTCCTGGAATTCGACCAGCTTGCCCTTGTTGTGGGAGGCCAAAACCAGGCGGTCGCCTTCGCGCAGGCGGGGAATGGCGGTCATCGTGTCGCTCCCTTGGCTTTGCGCGCGCTGGCCGATTGATCGAGCGCCCGGCTCACATCGTGCCAGAGCGCGCAATTCTCGCCCGGCACGGAGCGAGGCGGTTCGTTCTTGGGGGCGGGCTGGTTGCGGGTGAGCTTTTTGAGAATCCAGCCGATCATGAGGCAAACGCGCCCTGTTGCAGCAGGGTCAATTCGCCAATGCCCTGTTCGGCCAGCGCCATCAGCGCATCGAGCTCGTCGCGGCTGAAGGGGACCTGTTCGGCCGTGCCCTGGATTTCAACGAACTTGCCCGAGCCGGTCATGACGAAATTGGCGTCGGTATGGGCTTCGACATCTTCGAGATAGTCCAGATCCAGCACCGGGGCGCCGCGATAGATGCCGCAGGACACCGCGGCGACCGAGTCGCGCAGGGCCACGCCCTTGGTCAGCTTGCGCTCGTCCATCCAGGCGATGGCGTCGCGCAGCGCTATATAAGCGCCGGTGATCGAAGCAGTGCGGGTGCCGCCATCGGCCTCGAGCACGTCGCAATCCACGGTGATCTGGTTTTCACCCAGCAATTGCAGGTCGACCACGGCGCGCAAGGACCGCCCGATCAGCCGCTGGATTTCCTGGGTGCGGCCGGACTGCTTGCCGGCGGTCGCCTCGCGGCGGGTGCGGCTGCCGGTCGCGCGGGGCAGCATGCCATATTCGGCGGTGACCCAGCCCTGGCCCTTGCCGCGCAGCCAGCTCGGGATGCTGGTTTCCACCGATGCCGTCACCAGCACCTTGGTATTGCCGAAGCTGACGAGGCACGAGCCTTCCGCCTTCTGGGCGACGCCGCGCTCGATTTTTACGGCGCGCATCTGGTTGGGCTCACGTCCGGAAGGCCGCATGGGCAAATCACCTGAAGACAAGTCAAAGAAAAGGGCTGTTAACCGCCTCTTAACCCTGATGGGCCCCGCTCACAAGTCGCGGACGCTTGGCGGGAGGCAGCAATGCCCTTAAATGAGAGCTCAGGGTTAAAGGGATAATTTGAATCTTTTCTCATGACAAAGCCCCCGGAAGACTTTCTCAGCGTCCTCAATGCCCGTAGCCAGGACATCTTCAAGAAGATCGTCGAGCGCTATCTCGATACCGGCATGCCGGTGGGCTCGCGCGATCTGTCGCGCATGCTGCAGGTGGGCCTGTCGCCCGCCTCGGTGCGCAATGTCATGGCGGACCTCGAAGATCTGGGGTTGATCGCGGCGCCGCATACTTCGGCCGGCCGCGCCCCGACGCAGGAAGGGTTGCGGTTTTTTGTCGATGCCATGCTCGAAGTGGGCGCGGTCGACGAGCGTGAGCGCAGCCAGATCGCCAGCCATATCGAAGGGCGGCAGGGCCAGGTCGAGGATTTTTTGACCGAGGCCAGCCAATTGCTCTCAGGCCTCAGCCAGGGGGCAGGGGTGGTGATCGCTGCCAAGGCCGACATGGTACTGCGCCATATCGAATTCGTGCGGCTCGACGCGACGCGCGCCATGGCCGTGCTGGTGGGGCAGGACGGGCAGGTGGAAAACCGCATTCTGGACCTGCCACCGGGTCTGGCCGCCAGCACGCTGACCCAGGCCAGCAATTATCTGGCCCATCACGTGGTGGGCCGCACCATTGCCGAGGCGCGCAAGGCCTTGGCCGAGCAACGCGCCGAACAGCGGGCCGAACTCGATGAATTGACGCAAAAGCTGGTCGATGCGGGGATTGCCACGCTCAGCCAGCCCTCGGCCTCGAGCCAGCCCACGGTGATCGTGCGCGGCCGGGCCAATTTGATCAATGACGCCATGGCCTCCGACGATCTGGCGCGGATGCGGCAGCTGTTCGATGAGCTCGAAAGCAAGGATGGCTTGCTGGACCTCTTGGGTGACGCCGAAAAGGCACAGGGCGTGCGCATCTTTATCGGCTCGGAAAACAAGCTGTTCTCACTCTCCGGCTCCTCGGTGATTCTGTCGCCCTATAAGGACGCCAATGACAAGGTGGTCGGCGTATTGGGCGTGATCGGCCCGACCCGGCTCAACTACGCCCGCATCGTGCCGGTGGTGGATTATACCGCCAACGTGATTTCCGCGATGATGGCGCGGAAGCGCTAGTGCGGCGTTCCCAAGGCTTGAAAATCAGCCATGTTTGGCCGATATGGCTGACTAAATCCCGAACTCTCTGCGGAACCCAAATTCATGATGAGCGACGAAAACGCCGCCAATGGCGAAACGCCCGAAGTCGAAACCCCTGAAGCGACCCCTGAGATCGACCCGATCGAAGCGCTGCGCGCCGAGAATGCCGAGCTCAAGGACCGGGTGTTGCGGACCATTGCGGAGATGGAAAACCTGCGCAAGCGCACCGAGCGCGATGTCGCCGATACGCGCTCCTATGCCATTGCCGGCTTTGCCCGCGACATGCTCTCGGCCACCGATGCGCTGAGCCGGGCTCTGCTGGTGCTGCCGCCCGAAGCCCGCGAATCGGGCGACGCGACCACCAAGAGCCTGATCGAAGGCATCGAGATGACCGAGCGCGAAATGCAGCGTCTGCTCGCCAAGCACGGCGTCAAGCCGATCGAGGCCGAAGGGCAGAAATTCGATCCGCACAAGCATCAGGCCATGTTCGAAGTCCCCGATCCCAGCCGCCCCGAAGGCACGGTCGTGCAGGTCGTGCAGGCCGGCTTTGCCATCGGCGACCGCGTGCTGCGCCCCGCCATGGTCGGCGTCGCCAAAGGCGGCCCCAGCCACGCCCCGGCCGACGAAACGGTGGATAAGAGCGTTTGACGGTCTAAGGCCAACTCACCAATCTAGGGCGCCAGCAATGGCGCCCTTTTTGTTTGGGGAGGAGGATGGCCTTGGCAGACGATCTCTACGAGCGGCCCGAGCTTTATGATCTGGCGTCGCCGCCCGATCCGGATATGGAGCGCTTCTATGTGGCTATGGCGGGCGGGCCCGGCAGGCAGGTTCTGGAACTGGCCTGCGGCACCGGGCGGCTGACCCTGCCGCTTTCGCGCTCGGGCGCCGATGTCACGGGCGGCGATCTCTCCCAGGCCATGCTCGATATGGCGCAACAGCGGGCGCGTGCGGAGGGATTAGCGCCGGTTCTGGTGCAGCTCGACATGCGCGATTTCGCGCTTGGGCGGCGCTTTGACACGATCGTCGTGGCGGCCAATTCGCTGCTGCATCTTACCCGAACGGCAGACCAGATGGCTTTCCTTGAAAGCGCGGCACGGCATTTAAAGCCGGATGGCCGGCTCATCTTCGATATTTTCGTGCCCAGCGCCTGGATACTCAGCCGGCCCGGTGATGAGCGGCAGCTATTGGGAGTGTTCCAGCATCCCGAACTGGGCGAGGTCAGCATCGAAGAGACCATCGCCTATGACCCGGTCAGCCAGATCAGCCAGATCGACTGGTATTGGTCACATCCAGCCGAGCGGAATTTCCGCCATACCAGGCTGGAGATGCGGCAAATCTATCCGCAGGAACTACTGCTCCTGCTGGAACGCGGCGGGTTTGCGCTGGTCGAGCGCTTTGGTGGGTTTGATCGCAGTCCGCTCACGCCCACCAGCATGCGGCAGGTGGTGATCTGCGCGGTGAGGTAGCTAGGCAGAAATCCTCGTTCCAAACACGGTGTCATCCCCGCGAAGGCGGGGACCTCCGTTTGCCGGATTATGCAAGGAAAACAGAGGTTCTTGCCTTCGCGGGAATGACATTGCGGTTGTGCGGGAGTGGCGCTGGAGCGCCTGTCGCTACCCCAGAATATCCTTGCTCAGCACCCGCTCCACGCCCGCTTCCGCCATATCGGCCCAGGCCTTTGCCAGGCTGCCTGCATTGTCGATGGCCCGGGTAGCGTCCTCGATGATTGTCACGTCATAACCCGCGGCGGCGCCGTCGATGGCGGTCCAGCCGACGCAGAAATCGGTGGCGAGGCCGACCAGGTAGAGCCGGTCCACGTCGCGCTCGTTGAGATAACCGGCCAGGCCCGTCAGCGTTTCGCGGTCGGCTTCCTGGAAGCCGGAATAGCTGTCGATCCGGGGATTATAGCCCTTGCGGATGATCAGCTGGGCCTGGGGGATGTCGAGATCGGCCGAGATCTGGGCGCCATGGCTCATCCACACGCAATGGTCGGGCCATAGCACCTGATTGCCATAGGGCAGCTCGATCGTCTCGAACGGGTTCTTGCCGGGATGATTGCTGGCAAAGGAGATGTGATTGGCCGGGTGCCAGTCCTGGGTCAGCACCACATTGGTGAATTTTTTGGCCAGTGTGTTGATCAGCGGCACTATGTCATCGCCCCCCGCAACCGCCAGATTGCCGCCGGGCAGGAAATCATACTGCATATCGACGACGACCAGCACGTCCTGGGGTGTGATGGTGATCGTCATGGTGCAAACTCCTCAAATGAACTGGCATCAGAGTGCCTTGGGCCGGGCACTTTGGGCAAGAGGGCCCAACTGCGCACTGGACGAATATGGGCTGAGCGATTAATTGGCTCGGTTGCTCATGCCTGGCTGGTACAAGCCGGCGTGAGCCAAGACGGCAAGAATGAATCAAACCCAAGGCAAATCCGGGCTCTGCGCGCTTGAAGCGCCATGCTCACCCCCCTATATACGCCCAAGGCCCAGCAATGGGCACATTCCAGTTGCAAGGAACCCGGCCTGCGCGGCCATGGGGCTGCTTCGCAAGGAGGGCTCCACAATGGGTTTGCTGAAAGAGAGGCTAGAGTAAATGGCTAAAGTCATCGGTATCGATCTGGGCACCACCAATAGCTGCGTTGCAGTAATGGACGGCGCCAATCCCAAGGTCATCGAAAACGCGGAAGGGGCGCGCACCACCCCCTCGATGGTCGCCTTTTCCAAGGATGGCGAGCGTCTCGTGGGCCAGCCGGCCAAGCGCCAGGCGGTCACCAATCCCGAAGGCACGCTGTTTGCCGTCAAGCGCCTGATCGGGCGCCGCTTTGACGATGGCGTCGTGGCCAAGGACAAGAATCTGGTCCCCTTCAAGATCGTCAAGGCGGACAATGGCGATGCATGGGTGGAAGCCTCGGGCGAAAAGTATTCGCCCTCGCAGGTTTCGGCCATGATCCTGCAGAAGATGAAGGAAACCGCCGAGTCGTATCTCGGCGAAAACGTCACGCAGGCCGTGATCACGGTTCCCGCTTACTTCAACGACAGCCAGCGCCAGGCCACCAAGGATGCCGGCCGCATTGCCGGGCTTGAAGTGCTGCGCATCATCAACGAGCCGACCGCTGCCGCGCTCGCCTATGGCCTCGACAAGAAGGCCGCCGGCACGATCGCCGTCTATGACCTTGGCGGCGGCACGTTCGACGTTTCCGTGCTGGAAATCGGCGATGGCGTGTTCGAAGTGAAGTCGACCAATGGCGACACTTTCCTCGGTGGCGAAGACTTCGACATGCGCCTGGTCGATTATTTTGCCGACGAGTTCAAGAAAGAGCAGGGCATCGACCTGCGCAATGACAAGCTGGCCCTGCAGCGCCTCAAGGAAGCTGCCGAAAAGGCCAAGATCGAACTCTCCAGCTCGACCCAGACCGAAATCAACCTGCCCTTCATCACGGCAGACGCTTCGGGCCCCAAGCATCTGACGCTCAAGCTGAGCCGTTCGAAATTCGAATCGCTGGTCGATGACCTGATCCAGAAAACCGTCGAGCCCTGCAAGCAGGCGCTCAAGGATGCCGGCCTCACCGCAGCCCAGATCGACGAAGTCGTGCTGGTCGGCGGCATGAGCCGCATGCCCAAGGTGCAGGAAGTGGTCAAGCAGCTCTTTGGTAAAGAGCCGCACAAGGGCGTCAATCCGGACGAAGTCGTTGCACTCGGCGCGGCCATTCAGGCCGGCGTGCTGCAGGGCGACGTCAAGGACGTGCTGCTGCTCGACGTGACCCCGCTGTCGCTCGGCATCGAAACGCTGGGTGGCGTGTTCACCCGCCTGATCGATCGCAACACCACCATCCCGACCAAGAAGAGCCAGACCTTCTCGACCGCCGAGGACAGCCAGAGCGCCGTGACCATCCGCGTGTTCCAGGGCGAACGCGAAATGGCCGCCAACAACAAGCTCTTGGGCAATTTCGACCTCACCGGCATTCCGCCCGCACCGCGCGGCGTGCCGCAGATCGAAGTGACCTTCGACATCGATGCCAATGGCATCGTGCAGGTTTCGGCCAAGGACAAGGGCACCGGCAAGGAGCAGCAGATCCGCATCCAGGCCTCGGGTGGTCTGTCTGACGCCGATATCGAAAAGATGGTCAAGGAAGCCGAGCAGAACGCCGAGGCCGACAAGGCCAAGCGCGAAGCCGTGGAAGCCAGGAACCAGGGCGAAAGCCTGATCCACTCGACCGAAAAGTCGCTCAAGGAATATGGCGACAAGGTTTCGGCCGAGGACAAGACTGCCATCGAAGCCGCCATCGCCGACCTCAAGGGCGTGATCGAAGGCGAGGATGGCGAGGCGATCAAGGAAAAGACCGCCGCGCTTGCCGAAGCCTCCATGAAGCTGGGCGAAGCCATGTACAAGGCCAGCCAGGCGGAAGCCGAAGCCAAGGCCAATGGCACCGCCGATGAGGACGAAGACGATGTCGTCGACGCCGACTTCGAAGAGGTCAAGGACGACGACGACAAGAAATCGGCTTAAGTCTCAAGCCAAGAATATGAAAGGGTCCGGCGCAAGCCGGGCCCTTTTTTGTTTGCCCCGATGAATCTGGTGCTGGCCGGTGGTTGTGGTGTGATTCCGTTTCACGTGAATCATCCGCCGCAAAAACAGCACGATTGGGCCTAAATCCCGGCCGAATGGGGGGATCAAACAGAGCCAGTTAAAAACGAGGTGGCTCGATGAGCGATTCCAGCGCGAACATTCCTGAGCCGGCCCATCAGGCCGATACTATCGGGCGCATTGCCGAATTGATCGGCGGCGATCCGATGAGCCGGCTCGATACCGATATGAAGCATGTGCTCGACGCCCTGGCCGAGCTTGGCGCGCGGCCGCTGGAACAGGCGACACCCGCCTCGGCAAGACGCCAGCCCAAGGCCGCCGATGCGATCGCCGGCATTTTGGCGCTACAGACCCGCGAGGCTCCCGATGATGGCGTGACCGCCGAGGACATCGCTATCGAGACGTCAGAGGATATCAGCCTGCCCGCGCGGCTCTACCGGCCGCTGGGCCTGCTCAGCCGGCTCAATCCAATGATTCTCTATTTCCATGGTGGCGGTTTTGTCACCGGCGATCTGGATACCCACGACGCCTCGGCCCGTGCCTTGGCGCGGCGTACCGGCGCCATCGTGGTCTCGGTCGCCTATCGCCTCGCCCCCGAGCACAAATTCCCGGCCGCCCATGACGATGCCTGGGCGTCCTGGCGCTGGCTGATTGGCAAGGCCCGCGAGCTGGGTGGGGATCCGCGCCGGCTGGCCATAGCCGGGGAAGATGCGGGAGCAAACCTCGCCGCCAATGTGGCGCTGCGCGCCCGCGCGGAACGCGTCACCCAGCCGCTGCATCAATTGCTGATCCACCCCATTGCCGGCAGCGATCTTACCACCGCCTCCTATGGCGCGACGCTCCGGGTCCGCCCGATCGGGCTGGCCGCCATGCGCTGGCGCTTCCGCCATCTGTTCGAGGATGCCCAGACCATCAAAGACCACCGCATTGACCTGGTCGCCCGCGACGACTGGCGCGGCGTAGCCCCGGCCACCATCGTGCTCGCCGGGATCGATCCGCTGCGCTCGGAAGGCGAGGCCCTGGCCGAAGCGCTGGAAGCGGCCCATGTGCCGGTCAATTGCTGGGTCTATGACGGTGTCACGCAGGGCTTTTTCGGGCTGGGCGTCCTGGTCACCAAGGCGCTGTTTGCCCAAGGCGACGCCGCCGATGCGCTGAGCAAGGCCTTCATGTCCGACCGGCGCGGGTGATCGCCTGAACATCTGCCGAATCAGCAATGTTGAACCGCCCGCCGTGCCTTGCTAAGAGCGGCGGCGATGGTTTTGCCCGTTAACCGGCCCCAGCCCCTTGCGGGGAGCGGGGTCGATTGCCATCTAGGGCGAGACGTGGGGCTGGTTTGATCAGGGGCGTATGCGCCCCCAAAATGCATTCGGAGTTGTTTCTTGGCCAAACGGGATTTCTATGAGGTGCTTGGCGTGGCCAAGGGCGCCGACGATGCAGCGCTGAAAAGTGCCTATCGCAAGCTCGCCATGCAGCATCACCCCGATCGCAATCCCGGCAATGCCGAGGCCGAGGCCAAGTTCAAGGAAATCAACGAGGCCTATGACACGCTCAAGGACGGCCAGAAGCGCGCCGCCTATGACCGGTTCGGCCATGCCGCGTTCGAGAATGGCGGCGGGCGTGGTCCCGGAGCCGGTTTCGGCAGTGATTTCAACTCCTCCATGTCCGATATCTTTGAAGACATCTTTGGCGACTTCATGGGCGGCGGCCGCCGTGGCGGAGGCGGTGGTGGCGCCGCCAAGCTGCGCGGTGCCGATCTGCGCTACAATCTTGAAATCAGCCTGGAAGAGAGCTTTGCCGGCCGCACCGTCGAAATCGACGTTCCCACTTTGGTCGGTTGCGCCACCTGCGATGGCTCGGGCGCCAAGCCGGGCACCGGCACCCATACCTGCCGGCAGTGCAACGGCCATGGCAAGGTGCGCGCTGCCCAGGGCTTTTTCACCATCGAGCGGACCTGCCCGGTCTGCCAGGGGCGCGGGCAGATGATGGACCAGCCCTGCACCGATTGCGGTGGCCAGGGCCGGCGCCAGGAAAATCGCAAGCTCTCGGTCGATATCCCCAAGGGCATCGAGGACGGCACCCGCATCCGCCTTGCCAATGAGGGCGAAGCGGGCCTGCGCGGTGGCCCGCCGGGCGATCTTTATATTTTCATCTCGATCCGCCCGCACGACCTGTTCCAGCGCGACGGGGCCGATCTTTATGCCCGCATCCCCATCGCCATGACCACGGCGGCCCTGGGCGGGGAATTCGAAGTGCCCACGCTCGACGCCACCCGCGCCAAGGTCAAGGTCGCCGCCGGCACCCAGCCTGGCCAGCGCGTCCGCCTCAAGGGCAAGGGCATGCCCGTGCTCCGCAGCAAGGATGTCGGCGATCTTTATGTGCAGCTCGATATCGAAACCCCGCAGGCGCTGAGCCGCAAGCAGCGCGAACTGCTTGAGGAATTCGCCCGGCTCGAGACCGAAGAGAACAGCCCGACCTCTGGCGGCTTCTTCGACAAGCTCAAGAAGATGTTCGAGGCTTAGGCGGGCGGAGCGGCCTTCCAAGCCACCCCCCCCCCAATCGTCATTGCCCGGCTTGTCCGGGCAATCCATCACCGCAGCGCCCGCGGAGATATGGATCACCCGAACAAGTCGGGTGATGACGATGAATGAAGAGCACGGCGCAAGTGACGAAGTCCACTTCCGCCCTCACCAGAGCGTGAAAGCGCTGCGCCATCGAGCCTCACCCCTGCACATAGTTCGGGTCCATCCACATCACTTCCCAGATATGGCCATCGAGATCGGCAAAAGCCTTGCTGACCATGAAGCCGTAATCATCGCCCGGGCGCACTTCGGTGCCGCCGGCCGCTATCGCCTTGTCGAACAATTCGCCCACCGCCTCGCGGCTGTCGCGGGAAATGGCGATCAGCACTTCGCTTGACGTCTTGGCGTCAACAATCGCCTTGGGCGTGAATTGCTTGAACTTTTCATGGGTCAGCAACATGGAGAAAATGTTCTCGTCGATCACCATGGCCGCCGCCGTCTCGTCGGTGAATTGCGGATTGAAGCTGAAACCCAGCTTGCCGAAAAACGTCTTGGACGCCTCCAGATCGGCGACGGGCAGGTTGATGAAGATATTGGTGGCCATGATGCTTCTCCCTTGCGCAATTACTAAGGCATTCGCTTAAGTTAAATGGCGCGCCGGCGGGAAGTCAAGCCCGGCCCCTTGCCGAATATGGGGCACGCAGGCACAGTCACTGCACCGCAGCAGGAACTCTCCCAACCATGCCGACCGCCCTTACCCTTTCCGGCTCCATCCGCACCGGATCGTATAATCGCCTGTTGCAGGCTCATATCGGCCGCAAGCTCGAAGCCGCCGGCGTCACCGTCACCGCGCTCGATCTCGCCGATTTCGACATGCCGATCTTCAATGAGGATCTGGAGCCCGACAATGTGCCCGAAGCCGCGGTGCGACTGGCCGAGCTGTGGCGCAGCCACGACATCATCTTCATTGCCAGCCCCGAATATAATGGCGGGGCTTCCCCGCTGATGGTCAACACGCTGGCCTGGGTCAGCCGCCAGCGGCCCAGCCCGTTCCAGCATGCCATATTCGGCATTGGCGGGGTCAGCTCGGGCAAATATGGCACGATCTGGGGCCTCAGCCATTTGCGCGAATCGCTGACCAAGGTGGGCGCCTTGGTGGTGCCGACGCTGTTGGGGATCGGACCGGCCAGCGAAGCCTTTGACGAGGCCGGCGCCCCGGTCGAGCCCGCCATCATCCGCAAGGTCGACAGCATGGTCAAAGAACTGACCCATTTTTCGCGGGGCTAAAACCATGCTGGCGCTCTACGTGACCCATCCGCAGGTCAGAATGGACCCCGATGTGCCCGTGCCGCTCTGGGGGCTCTCCGAGGAGGGCAGGCGCCGCGCCGAGGCCTTTGCCAATAGCGGCGCGATCCCCTCCGGCGCACCAATCTTTTCCAGCAGCGAGCGCAAGGCGGTCGAACTGGCCGAGATCATCGCCGCCGTCACGGGCAGCATCATCGTCTGCGAGCATGATATGGGCGAGAATGATCGCAGCGCTACCGGCTTCCTGCCGCCCGAGCTGTTCGAGGCCACCGCCGACCGCTTCTTTGCCGCGCCGGAAACCAGCGTCGATGGCTGGGAGCGGGCGATCGATGCCCAGGCCCGCATCGTGGACGCCGTCGCGACAGCATTGGCCGGGGTGTCCGGCGATGGGCCGGTGGTGTTTTGCGGCCATGGCGCGGTGGGCACCTTGCTCAAATGCCATGTTGCTGGCCGCCCCATCAGCCGCGCCGAAGACCAGGGCCGCACCGGCGGGCCGGGCGGCGGCAATGGCTTTGTGTTCGATTTTGCCGCAAGCCAATTGCATAGCGAATGGACCCGCATCGAGGACATTGCCGCCGGCTGGCACCGGCACTGAGACTTGCGGCGCAGCCGGATTTGCGTTAACGCCAGTCCAATAGCGACATCGGAGGGAAAGACCATGACTGGCCAGTTAATCGTGGGCCTTGACGTTTCGTCACGCGCGCGCGCCGAGGAAATCGTCTCCCTGCTGGGCGATAGCGTGGATTTCTACAAGATCGGCTATCAGTGCTTTTACGGCGCCGATGGCTACGCGCTGGGCCGCGACCTGCTCAAGGCCGGCAAGAAAGTCTTCTTCGATCTCAAGCTGCTCGATATCGACAACACGGTCGAAAAGGGCGTCGCCGCCATTGCCGAGACCGGCGCCACCATGCTGACCGTGCATGCCTATCCCAAGACCATGCAGGCTGCTGCCAAGGCCGCCACGGGCTCCGATCTCTGCGTGCTGGGCGTCACCGTTTTGACCTCGATGGACGATGCGGACGTCAAGGATGCCGGCTATGCCCGCGATGCGGCGGGGCTCGTGGCGCTGCGGGCCCAGCAGGCGCGCGACGCCGGCATTGGCGGTGTGGTGACCTCCCCCCATGAGGCCGAAATGGTGCGCACCATTCTGGGGCACAAGATGTTCATCGTCACCCCGGGCATTCGCCCGGCCGGCACGGCACTGGGCGACCAGAAGCGCGTCATGGCGCCGGGCGAGGCCCTGGCCCTGGGCGCGACCCACCTGGTGGTGGGCCGTCCGATCATCGCGGCGCCCGATCCGAAGGCTGCGGCACTGGGCATTCTCAACGAAATGAACAGCGGTACGCGGCTGGCATGAGGCTCTATTCGGCCTGTATCGACATGCTTTTCGTGCCCGAAACGGCCGATATGGCGCAGCGCATTCACCTGGCCAAGGCGGCGGGCATGGATGCGGTGGAATTCTGGCTCTGGTCCAACAAGGACCTCAACGCCGTTGAAGATGCGCTGGGCGCCACCGGGCTGGCTTTGGCCGGCATCGTCGCCGAACCCTTTGCCGAATTGACCCGCACCAGCGACCACAACCGCTTCCTCGATGGATTGGCGCAAAGCCTTGCCGTGGCGCAGCGGCTGGGCACCAGGGTGATGATCGCCCAGGCCGGGCCGCTGCTCGAGGGCGTATCGCGCGCGAGCCAGCATGATGCGCTGGTGGAGGCCATGGCGCGCTCCGCCGACGTGCTCAAGGGCTCGGGCGTGCAGCTGGCGCTGGAGCCGCTCAACACGCTTGTCGATCACGCCGGCTACTTCTTGCACTCGACGGCTGAAGGTCTCGATATCGTGGAAGCCGTCAATCGTCCCGAAATCGCGCTGCTCTACGATCTCTACCATTCCATGGTGATGGGCGAAGTGCCCCAGGACGTGCTGGCCGGCCGCGTCGAGCGCATCGCCCATATCCACGTCGCCGATCATCCCGGCCGCAACCAGCCCGGCACCGGCGAATTACCGCTGGCTCCGACACTCGATTGGCTCGCCGCCAATAGCTATGCCGGCTATGTCGGCCTGGAATTCAGGCCGACGGGCGAGACGGCGGCAGCGCTGGACGAGACGCGGGTAGAACTGGGGCGGTAATTTTTTCTTCCCCTCGCTTCTTGAGGGAGGTTGGCTACCGCGCGCGATCCTTCCCCACCGTCATCACCCGGCTCGTCCGGGTGATCCATACTTCAACCAGCGCTAACCCAAGAATGGATTGCCCGGACAAGCCGGGCAATGACGATGGTTGGATGTGTAGTGCCAGAAGTAGCGGACTACCCCGCCAGCCCATGCGCCTCGGCCAGCCCCGTCAGTTCCACCAGCGGCCGTGCGCCGATATGGCTGATCACTTCGGACGCCGCCAGGCACCCGGTCTTGAGCGCTGATTCCATCGTCTGGCCGCGCGCCATGCCCAGCAAGAATCCCGAGGCAAACAGGTCGCCCGCGCCGGTGGCGTCGACCACCTTGCCGACCGGGAAGGCCGGCACCGACGTGATCTCGCCATTATAGACCGCCATGGCCCCATCGGCGCCCATGGTGATGGCGGCAAGCTCGGCATCCTTGGCGATTTCGCGCACCGCTTCGCCCAGATCGTCGGTCTGGTACAGTGATTTCAGCTCATGCACATTGGCAAAGACGTAGTCGATGGTCTTACTGCGGATCAGGTCCAGGAACTCGGCGCGGTAGCGATCGACGCAGAACGGGTCGCTCAGGGTGAAGGCGGCCGCGCGCTCATTCTTGTGCGCGTAATGCGCGGCCAGCACGAAGGCCTTCTTGGCCTCGACCGGGTCCCACAAAAAGCCTTCCATATAGGTGATGGAAGCGGCGCCGATCTCGTCGGGGCGGATATCGGCCTCGGTCAATTGGTGGCAGGCGCCCAGATAGGTATTCATGGTGCGCTCGCCATCCTCACTGAGGAAGATCATCGAGCGGGCCGTCAGCGCGCCATTCTTGAGCCGGCTGGTGGCATAATGCACGCCGATGGCGTCCAGGTCGCTTTCAAACACATCGCCCAGCGGATCATCGGCCACTTTGCCGACAAAGGCAGCGCGGCCGCCCAGGGAGGCAACGCCGGCAGCGGTATTGGCGGCGCTGCCGCCCGAAATCTGCTGCCGGGTCAGCGGCATCTTGCCATAAAGCTCCTCGGCCCGATCGGTATCGATCAGATGCATGATGCCCTCGCTCATGCCCTCGCGTTCGATAAACCCCGCCTCGACCGGCGCGATGATATCGACAATCGCATTGCCGATGGTGAGGACGTCAAAACGGGTATGGGACATGCAGGGGGTCCGCCGGTGAGGAAATTTTCCGACGCCCGGTTTAGACGGGCAGGGCCGCCGGGGCAAGTCTTAGGACCAATCGCCATTCATCTCAGGCTGAGCCGAAATGGTGGTTTTCGAGAACCGGAGCGGAGCGTACTTAAGTACGTGAGCACCGGAAGCGCAGAAAACTGCCATTTGCAGGCCAACATCAGATGAATGCCGGTTGGTCCTAGAGGTGTTCCACGATCTCGGCGATCAAGGCTTCAGTGTCTTCGCCGGCCCGGATGGCGATCTGGCCATCGAGCAACAGCACGGCCAGTCCATGCACCTTTGCCCAGGCGGCCAGCGCGACAATGCGGCCGGTCTTGGTGTCGCCACCGCTGATATGGCGCAAGGTGTCGAAGGCCGCGTCGGCGGCCATGCGCAGGCCGGGGCGGCCGTCCTTTTTGAGCTGGGGCGAGAACATCAGCCGGAAGAGATTGGCATTGTCGAGCGCGAACAGCACATAGGTCTTGCCCATGGCCGCCATCAGATCGGGCGGATTGGTCAGGGGGATGGCCTCCATCGCGGCAGTGAAGCGCTGGAAGCCGGTGACGGCCAGAGCCTCGAGCAAAGCCGCCCGGCTGTCGAAATGGCGATAGGGCGCCGCCGCCGAGACACCGACAGCGCGGGCGAGATCACGCAGGCCCAGCCCCGCCTCGCCATCGCGCTGCAGAATGGTCAGGGCCGCTTCGAGCAAAGCCTGGCGGAGATTGCCGTGATGATAGGGCGCGTTTGATGATGTTGACATTGATCACATGAAAGAGCAGATATGTGAACATTGATAACATGGAGCGTTGAGGGCTCGCAAATGGATATCGGACTTCTCCTCGCCATTGCCCATCATCTGGCGGTGTTTGCGCTGGTCGGCATCATCGCCGCCGAATTCGCCATGCTGCGGCCGGGCCTTGCCGGCACCCGCCTTGGCCAGCTGGCGCGCATCGACGGCGCCTATGGCGGAGTGGCGGTGCTGGTGATCGCCGTCGGGTTTACCCGCGTGTTCTTTGGCGGCGTGGACGCCAGCTATTACCTGACCAATTTCGCCTTCTGGGCCAAGATGGCAGCCTTCGTCACCGTGGGCCTGCTGTCGATCCAGCCGACGCTGTCACTGGCGCGCTGGCGCAAGCGTCTGGCTAGCGAACCGGATTTTGCCCCGCCCGCCAGCGAAATCGCCGCCAGCCGCAAATTCGTGCATGGCGAAGTGGCGATCCTGGTGCTGATCCCGATTTTCGCCGCCGCAATGGCGCGCGGCTATGGCGTAGCCTGACGCCTCACGTCCCTCGCGGCAGTGGCGTCTTCGGCTCGAACCGGCACCACTCGGCAATAGCGCAACGCCAGCATTCGGGCTTGCGCGCCTTGCAGACATAGCGCCCGTGCAGGATCAGCCAATGGTGGGCATGCAGCAAGTATTGCGGCGGGATCACCTTGAGCAGCGCCTGTTCTACCGCCAAGGGCGTTGCGCCCGGCGCCAGCCCGGTGCGATTGCCGACGCGGAACAGATGGGTGTCCACCGCGATGGTGGGCTGCTTGAACCAGATATTGAGTACCACATTGGCGGTCTTGCGGCCCACGCCGGGCAGGGCCTCCAGCGCCTCGCGATCCTGCGGCACCTCCCCGCCATGCCGCTCCAGCAGCAATTGGCTCAGCGCCAAGACATTCTTGGCCTTGGTGCGATAGAGGCCAATGGTCTTGATCTCAGCTTCGATTTTCTCCTGGCCCAAAGCCACCATGGCGGCAGGCGAGGGCGCCAGCTGGAACAAATGCCTGGTCGCCTTGTTGACCCCGATATCGGTGGCCTGCGCCGATAGCACTACCGCCACCAGAAGGGTGAAAGCATTGATATAATCGAGCTCGCCCTTGGGTTCGGGCTCGATCTGGTGGAACCGGGCGAAGATGGCTTCGACATCGGCTTTGGGCAGGCTCTTCACTTTTTTCGCCACAGCCATTCTCTCGACACTGATTCTGCGCCTATAGTCTTTCCCAGAGACAGCCATGCCGATGCAAGCCACAACCACTTCGCCGCTGTTTGCCGCCGAGCTGACCCCCCATCGCATGCTGGGACGGGGGGGCATGCAGCTCGTCATTGGCCTCGGCGCCCTGTTGATCCTGTCGCCGCTGCTGCTGGCCTTCTCGGCCGGTATTGGACCATTGCTCGGCTTTATCGTGCTCGACATGATCGCCATTGGCGCGACGCTGTTTTTCGCCTCGCGCCAGGGCAAAAGGCGCGAGATCGTGCGGCTCTGGTCCGATCAGCTCGAAGTGGTCAGCGTGGACGCCAAGGGCGATCGCGTCTTGCGCCGGTTCAATCCCAAAAGCGTGCGGCTGGTACTCGATCGGGACGTCAATGAAAAGACGCTGGCGCTGCATCTGCGCGCCAATAGGGACGAGATGGAAATCGGGGCCTTCCTCAATGGCGACGACAAGGCCAGTTTTGCCAAGGTGTTTGGCACGGCCTTGCGCAAGGCGCGCGCCTAGAACTGCGTCAAAACCGGGTCGCTTTGGCGCGCCCAAATGCCTAGATCAAGCCATGACAAAAAACCGATCATGGGTGTCCCGATGAACCAGATCATGCCCCTTACGCCCGATACAGATTACGAAACCATCCAGGCTGCCATCCGCTATCTCAGCGAAAACGGGCCGGACGTCGCCGACCTGCCGCGCTTTGCCCGCGCGCTGGGGCTGACCGAGCGGCAGCTGACTGATCTGTTCCGCCGCTGGTGTGGCCTGTCCCCCAAGAGCTTCGCCCAGGCCGTGGCGCTCGACCATGCCAAGAGCCTGTTGCGCGCCAGGGAAAGCGTGCTCGACACCACCTATGAAGTGGGACTCAGCTCGACCTCGCGGCTGCACGATCTGTTCGTCGCCTATGAAGCCATGCCGCCGGGAATTTTCCGGGCCGGCGGAGCGGGGCTCGACATGGTCTGGGGCGTGGGGCCCTCGCCCTTCGGGCTCGCCGTGGTCACCGCCACCGAATATGGCATGTCGGGCCTGGGCTTTGCCGATGCCGATATGAGTGTGGAGCAGGCCTTCGAGGACCTGGCCAATCGCTGGCCCAATGCCCGCTTCACCCGCAATGACGCCAAGGTCGCCCCGATGATCGCCCAGGCGTTCGACCCGGCGCATTGGTCACCCGAAAGACCGGTGCGGGTGGTGCTGATCGGCACCGATTTCGAGGTCAAGGTCTGGGAAACGCTGCTCAAGATTCCCTGCGGCAAGGCGACGACCTACCAGACCGTGGCCAACCATATCGGCCGCCCCACGGCGTCGCGCGCAGTGGGCGCGGCGGTGGGCAAGAACCCGATTTCCTTCGTCGTGCCCTGCCACCGCGTCGTCGGCAGCACCGGCGCGCTGACCGGCTACCACTGGGGCGTGCCGCGCAAGCGGGCCATCCTGGGCTGGGAAGCCGGCGTGATCTCCGCCGCGCATTAGTTTCACGTGAATCGGTGGGGCACATAGCGCCCACACCCACCGGCTCTCCCTCGGGCTTGACCCGAGGGCCATTCTCAATGTGGCACAAGCGGCGAGCGGCCCTCGGGTCAAGCCCGAGGGAGATGCGGTGGTTGGGGCTGGTTCTGAAAACCCCTAAATCTCCACCCGCGCCTCGAGCTGCCCCTCAGTCCCGATATTATAAACCGTCGGCTGCCCCGTCGCGATTTCGCGCTTGAGGATCTGTTCGGGCGTCAGCCCCTCGATCGCCATCACCAGCGCCCGCAGCGAATTACCATGGGCGGCGATCAGGATGGTCTTGCCGGCCTTGAGCAGCGGCAAAATCTCCGCCTCGTAATAGGGCAGGGTGCGGGCAGCCGTATCCTTGAGGCTCTCGCCGCCCGGCGGGGGCACGTCGAAGGAGCGGCGCCAGATCAGCACCTGTTCCTCGCCCCATTTTTCGCGGGCGTCATCCTTGTTGAGCCCCGACAGGTCGCCATAATCGCGTTCGTTCAGCGCGATGTTGCGGGTGATGGTGACGTTGAGGATGTCCATCTCTTCCAGCATCAGGTCCAGCGTGTGCTGGGCGCGGCGCAGGGCGGAGGTGTAGTAGAGATCGGGCACGATGCCCTTGGCCTTGAGCGCCTTGCCGGTGGCGCGGGCTTCGCCGATGCCCTTTTCGGTCAGGTCCGGATTGCGCCAGCCGGTAAACAGGTTCTTGAGGTTCCACTCGCTTTCGCCGTGGCGCACGAGGATCAGGGTGCCGGTCATGTCAGAAATATCCTTGTTCAGTCGGTAAGGCCGAGCACGTCGGCCATGGAATAAAGCCCTGCCTTTTGCCCATGGGCCCAGAGCACGGCGCGGGCGGCGCCATTGGCGTAGATGGTGCGGTCTTCGGCCTTGTGGTTGAGCTCGATCCGCTCGGAAGGGCCGGCCAGGATCACCATGTGATCGCCAATCACCGTGCCACCGCGCAAAGCCGTGAAACCAATAGTGCCGGGCTCGCGCGCGCCGGTATGGCCATCACGGCCGCTGACCTTCTTGTCCTTGAGCGACACATTGCGGCCCGCCGCAGCAGCCTCGCCCAGCATCAGCGCGGTGCCCGAGGGGGCATCGACCTTCTTGGCGTGGTGCATTTCAAAGATTTCGATGTCGTAATCGGCCAGGGCCGCCGCCGCCTGGCGCACCAGATTGGCCAGCACCACCATGCCCATGGAGAAATTGCCCGACTTGACGATCCGCGCGCCGGCGGCGCCAGAGGCAGCAATCGCCGCGTCGTCGGCTTCCGAACAGCCGGTGGTGCCGATGATGTGAACCAACCCAAGTGCGGCAGCCTTTTGTGCCAGGGCAACACTGGCGCCCGGCGCGGTGAAATCCACGATTGCATCAGCGCCATCGAGCACCGCGTCAATATCGTCGGTAATGGCCACGCCCAAGGCGTCACCGCCCACAAGCGAGCCGGCATCCTTGCCGATGGCGGCAGAGCCGGGCCGGTCGATGGCGGCATGCAGCACCAGATCGGGGTGATTGGCGATGGCTTTGATATTGGCCGCGCCCATGCGCCCGCCAGCCCCCGCCACGATCACCTTCAGCTGCGTCATCGTCCATCTCCAAACAGTCACGTCGGCTATAGCAGCGGCAGATGCAAACGCCAACACCGCTACCGGAACACAATGGGCGTGTTAGTGTTGGAAAAACGCAGACCAAATCAGGACGCGACATGACCATCACCAACGCCCTGGCCGGCATTGCCGTGGAAGACATTGGCGAGGCGATCGACTTTTACGAACGCCTGTTCGGCCGCATGCCGGATGCCAGACCGATCAATGATGTAGCCGAATGGAAAACCTCCGGCGGCGGCTGGATCCAGGTGTTCACCGATGCCGACCGCGCCGGCGCCTCGGCCCTGACCCTGGTGGTCGACGATATTGCCGAGGAATTGGGCCGGCTGAGCCTGCACGGCATCGTGCCGGTCGCCAAGGCCATCGGCGATTTCTTCAAGACCGCAAAATTCCGCGATCCTGACGGCAACCAGATCGTGCTGAGCCAACCCCAGCATGGGACCTATTGAGGGGCGATTGACGCTTGGGCCGTAACCCGATCCCACCCCATCGTCATCACCCGGCTCGTCCGGGTGATCCATCTGCGAGCCCGCGCCAGCGTTGAAATGGATTGCCCGGACGAAGCCGGGCAATGACGATCGCTGAAATATGCAAGTAGCGAACCTAAACCCGTCTCAGCTGCACGTCCTCGATCAGATGATCCTTGCCCTTCTTGAGCACCAGATCGGCCCGGCCGCGCGTCGGCAGCACATTCTCCAGCAGGTTGGGCAGGTTGATCGTCCGCCAGATCATGCGGCCGAAGCTGGCCGCTTCTTCCTCGCTCATTTCGGCGATGCGGCGGAAATAGGAATTGGGGTCCTTGAATGCGGTCTCCCGCAGGCGGAAGAAGCGCTCAAGATACCAGCCTTCGAGGTCATCGGTATCGGCGTCGATATAGACCGAAAAATCCAGATAATCGGAGGCAAAGACGATGGGCTTGCCATTCCTGGGCAATTCGCCGGGCTGCAAAATGTTCAACCCCTCGACGATCAGGATATCGGGCCGGTCGACCACAGCTTCCTCGCCCGGCACCACATCATAGACCAGGTGCGAATAGACCGGGGCTTTGACATTGGCCTTGCCCGATTTGATATCGGCCAGGAACGAGACGAACCGCCCGCGATCATAGCTTTCGGGAAACCCCTTGCGCTCCATGATGCCGCGTTCGGTCAGCATCGCATTGGGATACAAAAACCCATCGGTGGTGACCAGATCGACCTTGGGGCTTGAGGGCCAGCGCTGCAGCAGCGCCTGCAGGATACGTGCCGTGGTGGATTTGCCCACCGCCACCGAACCGGCCACCCCGATGATGAAGGGCACTTTGTGGTCGGGGGTTTCGAGGAACCGCGCCGACACATTATGCAGGCCCTGGATGGCCTCGACATAGAAGGAGAGCAGGCGTGTCAGCGGCAGATAGACTTCCTCGGCCTCTTCCAGCGAAATCGGATCGGACAGGGTGCGCAGCCGGGCGACGTCCTCGCGGGTCAGCGTCATCGGCTCGTCGGCCCGCAAGGCGGACCACTCCGCCTTGGTGAAGTGGTGGTAGGGGGCGGGCGCCTTGCGCTTGCTCATTCAGTTACTGTCCTTGCGGCCGGCCTTTTCGGCGAGGCCCGATTGGGCGGTGCGGGCATCGAGCTCGGCCATGACATCGTCCAGCGCCACGCCCGAAGCGCGCAGCAGCACCAGCAGGTGATAGAGTACGTCGGCAGCTTCCTTGGTCAGTTCCGGCTTGTCGCGGGAGACGGCAGCGATCACCGCTTCGGTGGCTTCCTCGCCCAGCTTTTGCGCGCATTTTTCCACGCCCCGGGCAATCAGCTTGGCCGTATAACTTTCCTCGGGCGAAGCCGCAGCGCGCAAAGCCAGGCGCTGGTCGAGAGTTTCAAGAGTCATGGGCATGAATGCCTCCAATGGCGTCGATCAGGCCGCGCGGTCCATCCGCACATCCACGCCATGCTCGCGCAGATAGTGCTTGGCCTGGGGAATGGTGAAGGTGCCGAAGTGGAAAATCGACGCCGCCAGTACGGCGCTGGCATGGCCTTGCTTCACCCCGTCAACCAGGTCCTGCAAGCTGCCGACCCCGCCCGAGGCGATGACCGGCACTTCCACTGCATCGGCAATGGCCCGGGTCAGCGCCAGGTCGAACCCCGACTTGGTGCCGTCGCGATCCATCGAGGTGACCAAAAGTTCGCCCGCCCCGCGCGCGACCAGCCGGGTGGCAAATTCCACCGCATCAAGCCCGGCCGGCCGGCGGCCGCCATGGGTGAAAATTTCCCACTCGCTGCGATTGTCGCCGCCGACGCGCTGGTCAAGCCGCTGCTTGGCATCGACCGACACCACGATGCACTGATTGCCGAATTTGTCCGCCGCCCGTTCGATGAAATCGGGATCGTTCACCGCCGCCGAATTGATCGCGACCTTGTCGGCGCCGGCGAGCAGGAGCTTCCTGATATCCTCGATGCTGCGGACACCGCCCCCCACCGTCACCGGCATGAAACAATGTTCGGCCGTACGCGCCACCACGTCGAAAATGGTGTCGCGGCCCTCGTGGCTGGCAGTGATGTCGAGAAAGGTCAGCTCATCGGCGCCGGCCGCATCATAGGCGATGGCGGCCGCCACCGGGTCACCGGCGTCGATCAGGTCGACAAATTGCACGCCCTTGACCACGCGGCCGCCCATCACATCGAGGCAGGGGATCAGGCGGGTCTTGAGACTCATGCGGAGCTTCCTTGGTTCGCGCGTCCTTGCTGCGCTGCGGGCGACGCCTGCCGCAACAAGGCCAATGCTTCACGTGAATCAATCCGCCCGTCATAAAGCGCGCGGCCAGAAATGGCGCCTTCGAGCACCGCATAATCCGGCTGGGTCATGCGCTCGATATCGGCCATCGAAGCCAAGCCGCCCGAGGCGATCACCGGAATGGAGGTGGCGCGGGCCAGCTCGAGGGTGGAGTCCCAATTGATCCCGGCCAGCACGCCATCGCGGTCGATATCGGTATAGATGATCGCCGCGACCCCGGCGCCTTCAAAGCGCTTGGCCAATTCGATCACGCTGAGTTCGGACGTTTCCGCCCAGCCTTCCACCGCCACCATGCCCTTGCGGGCATCAATGCCGACGGCGACCTGACCGGGGAATTTTTGCGCCGCTTCTTTCACCAAAGCCGGATCACGCACCGCGACCGTGCCCAGGATGACGCGGGCCAGGCCCTTGTCGAGCCAGCTTTCGATATGGCCCAGATTGCGAATGCCGCCGCCGAGCTGAACAGGAAATTTGACATTCCTGAGGATGGTTTCCACCGCCGCCCCGTTGACGCTCTCCCCGGCAAAGGCACCGTTGAGATCAACGACATGCAGATACTCGAAACCCTGGTCCTCAAAGCTCTTGGCCTGCGCCGCCGGATCGTCATTGAACACGGTCGCCTGGTTCATGTCGCCCAGCTTGAGGCGCACGCATTGCCCATCCTTGAGGTCGATGGCTGGAAACAGGATCATGGCGCCCACCGCAAAAAGTTCTCGATCAGTTGCAGGCCCAGCGCCTGGCTTTTTTCCGGGTGGAACTGGGTGCCGAAAATATTGTCGCGCCCGACGCAGGCCGTGACCGGCCCACCATAATCGGCGGTGGCGACCAGCGTCTCCGCCACATCCGTCACCAGGTGATAGGAGTGCACGAAATAGGCATGCAGCCCATCGGGCCCAGTCGGAATACCGGCGAGCAAGGCATGCGGGCGCAGCACCGAAATGGTGTTCCAGCCCATATGCGGAATCTTGAGCGTGGGATCGGACGGGGTGAGCTTTTCGACCGCCCCGGCAATCCAGCCCAGCCCCGGCGTCACCAGTTTTTCGCGGCCTTCGCTGGCCAGCAATTGCATGCCGACACAGACCCCGAGGAAGGGCACGCCGCCACCGATCACCCGCTCCTGCAAAACCTCGACCATGCCATCAACGGCATCGAGCCCCGCCTTGCATTCGGCAAAGGCGCCGACGCCGGGCAGCATGATGCGATCGGCCTGCCGCACGCGATCGGGATCAGAGGTAACCTCAATCACCGGACGATCATCGAGCCCCGCCGCCACGCGCTCAAACGCCTTGGCCGCCGAGTGCAGATTGCCCGCGCCGTAATCGATAATGGTAACCAGGCTCATGAGCGGCTCTCCAGCGCACCCAGCCGCGCCAGGTCCGCGTCGCCCGCCACCCGGTCGCCGCGGTGGCGCCAGCCACGCCATGCAAGGCTGTGCCGGCGCAGGCCGGGCGCGGAAAAGCCGATGGCTATGGCGAAAACGATATAGAGCCAGATGGCCGCGTCAGCCCCCAGCCAGGGCGCGGCAAAGCTCAGCGCCACCAGCGCCACGACAAAGCCAATCAGCTCGAGCCAGAGACCATGCACCAGCGCGAAGGCCGGTGGCAGCAAAGCCGCAAACCAGGAGAACTTTTCCGGGATGGCAGCCGGGGCCAGGGTTTTGCCGGCCTGGGCATCGAAAATGGCGAAGAGGGTCATGGCGGCTCCGATGCCGTTGTGACGGGAATTAGCCGTGCCTTTAGAGCAAAATACAGCGCGGTAAAAGTGTGCTGAAAGTATAGGTCCGCATCAGACCTCATCCTGAGCCCGTCGAAGGACGAGGTCGTGGCACGACCCCATGGTTCGACAGGCTCACCATGAGGTCTACTGAGTAAGCCTACAGCACGCCCTTGGTGCTCGGCACGCGATCGGCAGCGCGCGGATCGATCTCCACCGCATCGCGCAGGGCGCGGGCCACCGCCTTGAACATCGACTCGGCCAGATGGTGGTTGTTGTCGGTGTAGAAGTTTTCGATATGCAGCGTGATGCCGGCATTCATGGCAAAGGCCTGGAAGAATTCCCGAAACAGTTCGGTATCCATCTCGCCCACCTTGTCGCGGCTGAATTCAGCGCGGAACACCAGGAACGGCCGGCCGGACACGTCCAGCGCCGCGCGGGTCAGCGTGCCGTCCATCGGCAGGTCGCATGAGGCATAGCGGCGGATGCCCTTCTTGTCGCCCAGCGCCTGGCGAATAGCTTCGCCGATGGCAATGCCCACGTCTTCCGCCGTGTGGTGGAAATCGATGTGCAGGTCGCCCGTGCAAGACACATCCATGTCGATCAGCGAGTGGCGGGAAAGCTGGTCGAGCATGTGATCGAAAAAGCCAATGCCGGTCGCCATGTTATGCGCGCCGGTGCCATCGAGATTGATCGAGACGGATATCTCGGTCTCGTTGGTCTTGCGGGCGATTGTTGCGGTGCGCATTGGCGTGTCTCCAGAATAGAGCGGCTGTCTATCAGATATGCGCAAACGCATAAAGATTGCGTTGCGGGCGGGGGCGTGGAGCGGTGATTGCACCAAACCCTCCCGTGATTGATTGAGATTTTGGGGGCACCACCTCTCCTGCCCACCGTTCTCCCTCGGGCCTGACCCGAGGGCCACTTACCGCTTGCGCCGCATTGAGAAAGGCCTTCGGGTCAAGCCCGAGGGAGACCCGGTGATTTTGGGAACAGCGGCGACCACACCACATGCCCCGATCTATCCACCTTATCCCCGCCCCCAAAACCTCATGCCACTATCTCCCCATCCCGCCAGTCACCGGTCCCCACGCAGGGCCGGGCGGGGTGGCCGTGGGATGGGGGCGCCTGTCCAGTGGGGTTGGAAACTCGGCAGCCGGACCTGCAAGAATGGTACCGCCTGAACCGGACCCTGCACAAAAGCGGATCGTGACGGGCGGCCTTTGGCTCCCCTAGACTAAACTGGCTCGAGTCAAAGGCCGCCCGTTACCGTGTCTCCGCAGGCGCCCGCGCCGTGCGGCGCTTTTGCACGCATTGCATTCGCGTCCATGTCACCTAAATATCACTCGACAGTTCTGGAGTACCTTCCCAATGAGTAACAGTAATTTCCCCGGGTGGCACGGGACGACGATCGTTTCCGTGCGCAAGGGCAATAAGGTCGTGGTGGCTGGCGATGGCCAGGTCTCCATGGGCCAGACGGTGATGAAGCACACCGCAAAAAAAGTCCGGCGCCTGGCCGGTGGCAAGGTGATCGGCGGCTTTGCAGGATCCACTGCCGATGCCTTCACGCTGTTCGAACGCCTTGAAGCCAAGCTCGAGCAATATCCCGACCAATTGATGCGGGCCGCGGTCGAATTGGCCAAGGATTGGCGCACCGATCGCTATCTGCGCAAGCTGGAAGCCATGATGATCGTGGCCGACAAGACCGACACCCTGGTTTTGACCGGCACGGGCGACGTGCTCACCCCTGACCACGGCGTCATCGCCATCGGCTCGGGTGGCAATTACGCCCATTCGGCGGCTTTGGCCCTGCATCAGGCAACCGAGCTCGATGCCGAAGACATTGCCCGCCGCGCCATGAAGATCGCCGAGGAAATCTGCGTCTACACCAATGGCAATGTGACGCTGGAAACCATCGAGCTCAACGCGTGAGCTATTCCGTCCGCCGCCTGACCCAGGACGATGCCGATGCCTACCGGCAGGTACGGCTGGACAGCCTCAGGGACCACCCCGAGGCCTATGCCAGCGTTTACGAGAATGCGGTTCGGCGGCCCGATTCATCCTGGAGCCAGACGATCGAGGCCCTTGCGCTGTTCGGTGCCTTCGCCCCGGACGGGGCGTTGGTCGGACTTGCGGGGTTCATGCAGGAAGGTGGCGACAAGGACCGCCATCGCGGCTGGCTGATCCAGATGTATGTCCGGCCCCATATGCGGGGCACCGGCTGCGCGATGGGCCTGGTCGAAACCATCCTCAACCATGCCAGGGGTAGGGTGATGCAAATTCACCTGGGCGTCTGGGACCAGAACCCGGCCGCCATCCGCTTCTACGAAAAAGCCGGCTTCCATATCTATGCCAGCGATCCCCGTGCCTATTACTGGGGCGGACGGTTCTACGGCGATCATTTGATGGTGCGCTATCTCGATGAGGCACCAGGAAAGAACAAAAATGAGTGAGACCAATTTTTCCCCGCGCGAGATCGTTTCCGAACTCGATCGCAATATTGTGGGCCAGAAGGACGCCAAGCGCGCCGTGGCCGTGGCTTTGCGCAATCGCTGGCGCCGCCAGCAGCTGCCGCCAGAATTGCGGCGCGAGGTCAGCCCCAAGAATATCCTGATGATCGGGCCGACGGGCGTCGGCAAGACCGAGATTTCCCGCCGCCTGGCGCGCCTGGCCCAAGCCCCCTTCATCAAGGTGGAAGCCACCAAGTTCACCGAAGTGGGCTATGTCGGGCGTGACGTCGAGCAGATCATCCGCGATCTGGTGGAAGCCGGCATTGCCGTGCTGCGCGACAAGCGCCGCGCCGATGTGCAGGCCCAGGCCCATCACAATGCCGAGGAACGCGTACTCGACGCGCTGGTGGGTGGTTCGGCCGCGCCATCAACGCGCGATAGCTTTCGCAAGAAGCTGCGCGACAATGAACTCGACGACAAGGAAATCGAGATCGAGATGACGCCATCGACCGGCACCGGAGGCTTTGAAATTCCCGGCATGCCCAATGGCGGCATCGGCATGATCAACCTCTCCGACATGTTCAAGCAGGCAATGGGCGGGCGCGGCGTCAAGCGCAAGATCAAGGTCAAGGATGCCTATGAGCCGCTGATTGCCGAAGAGGCCGACAAGCTGCTCGACCAGGAACAGCTCAAGGCGGAGGCCATCGAGCTGGTGGAAAATCACGGCATCGTCTTCATCGACGAGATCGACAAGGTCGCAGCCCGCGAGGGTGGCGTGTCCGGCGGCCCGTCGCGCGAAGGCGTGCAGCGTGATCTCCTGCCGCTGATCGAAGGCACCACGGTATCCACCAAATATGGCCCGGTCAGCACCGACCATATCCTATTCATCGCTTCGGGCGCCTTCCATGTATCCAAGCCCAGTGACCTCTTGCCGGAATTGCAGGGTCGCCTGCCGATCCGGGTCGAGCTCAAGGCGCTGACGCGGGAGGATTTCATCCAGATTCTCTCCAGCACCGAAGCGAGCCTGATCAAGCAATATGTGGCCTTGATGGGCACGGAAGGGGTCACGCTCGACTTCACCCAGGACGCCATCGAGGCGATCGCCGATGCGGCCGTCAAGGTCAACAATTCGGTCGAAAATATCGGCGCCCGACGCCTGCAGACCGTGATGGAACGGCTGGTCGAGGACATTTCCTTCGATGCGCCGGACAAGCAGGGCCAGACGATTCTGATCGACGCCGCCTTTGTGGCGGACAAGGTCGGCGTGCTGGCGGCAGATACGGATCTGAGCAAGTTCGTGCTGTAGGCGATCAAAAGAGCGGGGAAGAAGGGCCTACTTCTTCCCCGACCGCCGCATGACCTCATTGGTCAAAAACCGCAAATCCTCGGGATCGAGCCTGGCGATATCCTTGGCCAGCCGGTTGGTCAGCTCGGTGGCCTCGGGCACCAGACCACCCGTATCGATGGTGATCTTGGGATCGCTCAGTTCAGCCAGCCGCTGCAGCTCCTCGGCCTCATCCCAGATCACATTGAAAAACGTGATCATGCGATGCAGCAGGAAGCCGGTGGGCCTGCCGCGCCGTCCATGTTCGAGCGCCGACAGATAGGCGCTCGACACATTGAGCGCCGCGGCCATCTCCTTGAGCGAGATGCCGCGTTCTTCGCGCAGCGCCCTTATCTTTGCGCCGAGCGGGGTCACGAGCGGCGCAGGCGCACATACCACGCCCCCTCTCCGCCATGGCCACGCGCCGCCACGCTCCAGCCTGACACCAGCGGCGCCAGACTCGGCTCATTGAGCCAGATCGGCAGCATGGTGCGCAACACACCGCGCTCGCTCATCGCCGCGATATAGTCATTATCGGTTTTGAGGCCCTTGCCGGTGATGACCAATATGGTGCGGTCACCCCGGGCAAAACGCGCCTGGATAAACCGGTACAAAGCGCCGCGCGCCTCGTTCTGGGTCATGCCATGCAGATCGATCGTGCCGTCGATCTCGATCCGGCCGCGCACCACTTTCTTGCGCAGCGACGGCTCCACTACCTTGTCGGGCAGCGGCGTATTGGCCGTTGGCGCCTGATAGGGCGGCAAAAACGCCTTGCGCGGCGGTTTGCGGGCGGGCGGGGCCTTGGGTAGGTCAGGCTGGGGGTCGGCAACCGGCAGAGGCAGCGGGCCGGTGGCCATTTTCAGCAGGCCCTTGCGCCGCAGCGGATCGACCGTGGCGGCAACGGCCGTCCACAGGTGGAAATCGTGCGGCAGGCGTTTGGAATCACGCTTGGACATACAAGGTCACGCCTGCCGGACACTGGCTCAATCAAGCTGGCTGGTGGAGGTGACTTTCCAATTGGGATCGCGCGATTTGGGATTGCGCGCAAAGGTCCATTCATCGGCCACGGTCTGCACCTGGTCGGCATTGCCCTCGATCAGATTGCCATCCTTGTCACGCGTGGCCGACACCACTTCGGCATGGAAGCGCACGGTGAGCAGGATATTTTTCTTGTCGTATTCGGCGTCCGAGATTTCCACCTTGGGCAGGCCGACAAAGGTGAAATCGACACTCTGACCAGCGGCCTCGCGGTCAGCAATGACGCGCTGGAAGCCATCGAACACGTCTTTTTCCAGCAGGTTCTTGAGCGTGGTACGATCGCCCGAGGCAAAGGCGGTGACGATCATCTCATAGGCCTGCTTGGCGCCATCGAGGAAGGATTTGGGCGAGAAGGTCGGATCGGCCTCGACCACCTGGCGGAGGCCGGTGGCGAGACCGGCATCGCCATGGGAGAGCTGTTCGATCTCCGCCTCGGTCTTGCGGGCGCGGCGCTCGTCATCCAGATCGGGGGCAGCAGCCGTCGGCCGGGGGCGCATCGGCACCACGGTGTCATCGGTTGCCGGGGCGTCAGCGGGTTTGCGCCGCTCTACCGGCGGACGTTCGTTGCCTGTCCGGGTGCCCAGCACGGAGCGCAACCTGAACAGGACGAACACCGCGACGGCGATGACGATGAGGGTCGGAAGATCTAGAAATTCGGCCATCAATGAATACCTTGCGCAAGACGCATCGGAAAATCGACACGGGTGACGCTCGCTGAGCGCGGAGATTGGCCTATATATAGGCAAAGCCTCACCTCAAAACCAGTTCACGTTGGGGCGAGTTGCAATTTGCCGCGCCGTGACGCGGATTTACCGGAAGGATGCCTGTCTTTGGCCCGTTTTTTCGCCCTAGGTCTGCTCGTATTGCCGATCGTGGAAATTGCCCTGTTCATCAAGGTGGGGCAAACGATCGGCCTGTGGCCAACCCTGGCGCTGGTGATCGGCGCTGCCCTGTTCGGCGCCATGCTGCTGCGCCAGCAGGGATTGAGCGTGGTCAATCAATTGCGCGGCAATATCAGCGCCGGCCAATTGCCGGCCCGCACCATTGCCGACACGATGATGATCGGGCTGGCCGGATTGCTGCTGATCCTGCCCGGGTTCCTCACCGATATACTGGCATTGGCGCTGCTGCTGCCGCCGGTGCGGAGCTGGATTTACGGCGGGTTGGCCAGCCGGGTAACGGTTGTCGAAACCGCCAGCTATCGAAGCCAGCGCGACCCGCAGGATGGGCGTATTCACGGGCCGGATACGATTGATCTGGACGAGGACGACTATCGCCCGAAATGACGCCAAAGCGGGCGCTGCGCTTGTGGCGCAAGGCCAAAGATGTTAGCCAGCCCGCCAACGATATTGCCGCAAAGGACTAGAGAATGGCTGACGAGAACCAGGGCGCCGCAGCACCCCAGGCCAGCAATTTGCCCTCCATGAACCTGGTGGGTCAGTATATTCGCGACCTCTCCTTCGAAAATCCCGGCGCGCCGGGCTCGATCATGGCCGGTGGCGGCAACCCAGCCTTCAACGTGTCGATTTCGGTCGGCGTCAAGAAGCAGGCCGATGACGTCTATGCGGTCGAGCTGACGCTGAACGCCAAGGCCAATCGCGAGACCACCATCCTGTTCAATGTCGAGCTGGTCTATGGCGGCGTGTTCCGCCTCAAGAATGTGCCCGAAGCCCAGCTCAGCCAGCTTTTGATGATCGAATGCCCCCGCCTGATCTTCCCATTTGCCCGTCAGGTGCTGGCGAGCGTCACCCAGCAGGGCGGTTTCCCGCCGCTGATGATGGAGCCGGTCGATTTCGCCGCCATCTATCGCCAGAACCTGGCCCAGCTCGCCGCCAAGCAGGGCGCTGCTCCGCTGACCGCCGCCAATGCCGAGACCGACAAGCCAAATTAATTTGGCCATTTGGTTCTGTGATGAAGCAACCCCGGATGATCCATCCGGGGTTTTTCTATTCGGCGGCAGCCACTTCGCTGTCATATTGCGCCCAGATCGAATCGGGGCCCAGCTTTGCCACTAGCGCAGCGTGCGCGGCCAGTTCGGCCTCGCTGATATGGCGGACCAGCGGCACGGGCCGCGGGGCCACATCGGCGCGGGCGGCAATGGCGTCGGCGCCCGAAACGCGGTTTTCCGCGATCAGCGCCAGGCTCACCTGCTTGCCGCCGATCAGCTCGAGATAGACCTCGGCCAGGATCTCGCTATCGAGCAGGGCGCCGTGCAGCGTGCGGCGGGAATTGTCGATGCCATAGAGCTTGCACAGCGCGTCCAGACTCACCCGCGAGCCGGGATGCTTGGCCCGCGCCACCATGACCGTATCGATCACTTCATTGGCTAGAACCGGCCGGCCGGTCTTTTTGAGCTCGGCATTGAGAAAGCCGATATCGAAGGCCGCATTGTGGATGATCAGCTTGGCATCGCCGATGAAATCGAGAAATTCGCCCGCCACGGCGGCAAATAGCGGTTTGTCGGACAAAAATTCTTCCGACAGGCCATGCACCCGGAAGGCTTCTTCGGGCATGGAGCGCTGCGGATTGATATAGACGTGATAATGCCGGCCCGAAGGGATGTGGTTGATCAGCTCGACACAGCCGATTTCCACCAGCCGATCACCATCGGCGGGCGACAGGCCCGTGGTTTCGGTATCGAGTACGATCTCGCGGTTCATTTTTTTGGCCCTTTGGCGCGGATGGCAGCGACCAGCGCGGCGACCTCTTTATGGGTCTGGGCGATGGAACTGCCGGTATCAAAGAGATAGGTGGCGCGCCTCTTCTTTTCGGCCTGGGGAGTCTGCCGGGCAAGGATGGTATTGAGCTTTTCCACGGACATCCCCGGCCGGGCCAAAGCCCGCTCGCGCTGGATAGCGTCATCGACAAAGGTGACCGCAATGGCGTCAAAGCCATAATCATGGCCGCTCTCGAAAAGGAGCGGGACTTCAACCACCGCCAGTGCATGGCCCTGCGCTTCGGCGGTATCGAGAAATTGCGCGATACGGGCCCGCACCAAAGGATGCACCAATGCTTCGAGCCGCTCGAAGCCGGAGGGATCTTCGCTCAATTTTTTGGAGAGCAGGGCGCGATCCACGCGGCCATGCTGCGTGACGCCAGGAAAGAGGGCCTCGACGGGGGTGACGGCTTCCCCCTCATAGAGCTCGGCCACAGCCGTATCGGCGGAAAAGACCGGCACCCCCAGGTCGGCAAAGGCCTTGAGCACGGTAGACTTTCCGGTGGCAATCGATCCCGTAACGCCGATGCGCCACATGCTCAATGCTCCAGTGTGGCTTCGATCCTGGCGCGCAAGTCTTTGGTCACTTGGGGCCTCACGCCAAACCAGGCTTCGAATCCCGGCACGGCCTGATGCAGCAGCATGCCCAGACCATCGACGATCCGCAAGCCACGCGTCCTGGCATCGGCCAGAAGCGGGGTCACCAGCGGCGCATAGACGATGTCGGTGACCAGCGCGTCCGGCGGGAGCAGATCGAGGTCAAAACCGTCGAACCGGCTGCCATGCATGCCAATGGATGTCGTGTTGACGACGAGGCCCGCCGTGGGCACCGCGGTATTGAAATCAGTTAATGCCCCCGTGCTGATATCGCCGCCAATGTCCCTGGCCAGACGGTCCGCTGTGGCCCGCGTGCGATTGAGCAGAATGACGGGAATACCCCGGCTCTTGAGCGCTACCAGAATGGCTCGCGCCGCCCCGCCGGCACCCAGCACCACGGCAGGCTTTTTACCCGCGGACCAATCTGGCGCTCCAGCATCGAGATTGCCCAAAAAACCGAGATAATCGGTATTGGTGCCGTGCACCTTGCCGTCGTGCGCCACCAAAGTGTTAACGGCTCCGATGGTCCTGGCCAGCGGATCGACGCTGTCGCAGAGGGCAAACACCGCTTCCTTGTGTGGAATGGTAACATTGCCGCCGGCAAATTCACCCGCCCGCAGCCGCTCGAAAAAGCCGGGCAATTCGGCCGGCGCCACATCGATGGCCTCATAGCTGCCCTCGATGCCGTGTTCGGCGATCCAGGTGCTATGAATCAAGGGCGAGCGCGAATGGGCGATGGGATGCCCGATAACAAAGGCTTTGATGGTCACGCGGATGGCTTTCCGGCCAGAAGGTGGGGGGCAATCGAGCGCAAAACTGACAATAGCGGCAAAAGCGGCAGACCCAGAATGGTGAAATAATCGCCGGTCACGGTTTCGAACAGGCGAATGGACGGGCCCTCGAGTCGGTAACCACCCACCGAATTGAGCGCCGCGGGGCCTTCGCGATCCAGAATATCCTCACGCTCTTCGGCGGAGAAATCACGCATGGTGAGCTCCGCTGTCTGGAGATCAGACCATAAAACCGCGCCATCGCGCACCAAGGTCACCCCGGCATGGAGGCGATGCGTCTTGGCCTTGAGATGATCGAGTTGGGCAGCAGCCGCGGCGCGATCAGCCGGCTTGTGCAAAAGCTCGGTGCCTAGCGCCAGGGTCTGGTCAGCCCCGATCACAAAAGCCCCGGCGTTAACTTCTGAGACGGCCTCGGCCTTCTTTTGCGCCAGCAGCAAAGCCACGTCGCGGGCATCGGCCCCATTGGCCAAAGCGGCGGTTTCGATGGCGCGTTCGTCAATGGCGGCGGGCTGGCTCGAAAATCGCAAACCGGCTTGTTCCAGCAGGGTTTTTCGCGTCTGGCTCTGGGAGGCTAGGATCAGCATGGGTCCATGTTTTCCACACTGTCATCCACAGCTCAAGCCTTCCCTGTGATAATGACTCATGGTTTTGGCTCGAGGCCAAACTTGTTCGACTTGGTAAATTAAACATTAACAGTTGGACTCAGGGGAACGGGCCGCCAGGGCTATGGATAGCTCTGGGGAAAACCGGTCTGGGGCGGGCTTCTTCTATCAAGCGGATTCGCACAGGCAGAATCGAATCGTTGACTCGGCACGCGCCCTCTTAACGTGGTGTTAACCATTTACCTTTCGTTAAGGTTTGGGGCCGGCCGATTTTGATTCACATCCTGTTAACCTTTGGGATGCGCCCTTGTGTCACCGCGATGGGCGATTGTGGACGGCGATGAATTCATCCAAAACACCGCCATGATAATACAAATACTAAGTTCAAGATTCTCTTTAGGGGTCTTGGAAGGGGTGATGGAATGAGCGCTGTGGCCCACAAACCCTTGCTGGCAACAGTGCTGGGCGAGCGCCAGGAACGACCCCCGATCTGGATCATGCGGCAGGCCGGCCGCTACTTGCCCGAATATCGCGAGCTGCGCGCCAAGACCAACGGCTTCCTTGATCTGTGCTATACGCCGGAGCTGGCTGCTGAAGTCACGTTGCAGCCGCTTCGCCGTTTTCCGCTCGATGCGGCAATCCTGTTCTCGGACATTCTGGTCATTCCCGACGCCCTGGGCCAATCGGTGCGCTTTGAGGCTGGGGAAGGACCTGTCCTGGAACCTGTGTCGGCCGAGACAATCGGGCAATTGCAGCCCGAGCGGGCTTTGGAGCATTTGGCGCCGGTGTTCGAGACGCTGCGCCGGGTTCGCGCGGGGCTGGCTCCCGATAAGACCCTGATCGGCTTCTGCGGTTCACCCTGGACTGTGGCGACTTACATGATCGGCGGCCGGGGTTCGCCCGATCAAGCCGCGGCGCGCTTGTTTGCTCTGCAGCATCCGCAGGCCTTTGCGGCGCTGATGGACGTGCTGGTGCAAACCAGTATCGACTATCTCGTCGCCCAATTCGCCGCCGGCGCCGATGTGGTGCAGTTGTTTGAAAGCTGGGCATTGAATTTGGATGATGAGGCCTTTGCCCGCCAGGTCATCGATCCCAATCGCCGTATTGTCGAAGGTGTTCGCGCCCGGGTGCCCTATGCACCGATCATCGGCTTTCCACGCGGTGCGGCTGGCAATATTGCGGCCTATGTCGCGGCGACAGGCGTTAATGCCGTCGGGCTTGATTATGCCACCCCGCTCGAATTTGCCGCCAAGCACGTACCGGCCGGGTTCACTGTGCAGGGTAATCTTGATCCGTTACGGCTGGTGGCCGGTGGCGCGCAGATGGACGGCCGGGCGCGCCAGATCATCGCGGCCTTTGCCGATCGGCCGCATATTTTCAATCTGGGCCATGGCATCGTCCCCGAGACGCCGATTGCCCATGTCGAGCGCCTGGTCGATCTGGTCAAAAACGGCTAGCGGACAAAAAAGCTGAGCTGTTGAGGAGTTCACGAAAATGGAATGGATCAAGGCGGGCCACGTGATCGCCGTCGTCGCCTGGATGGCCGGCATGCTCTATCTGCCCCGGTTGTTCGTTTATCATGCGGTAGCCGAGATTGGCTCGGACAAGTCCGAGACGTTCAAGATCATGGAACGCCGGCTGCTGCGGGGCATCATCACCCCGGCCATGATCGCCGCCTGGATTTTTGGCCTCTGGATGGTGGTTTTGGGCGCGGTCGATTGGAGCGCCGGCTGGCCCTATCTCAAGGCCGTCTGCGTTCTGGCGCTCACCGCTTGCCATGGGATTCTGGCCCGGCACACGCGCGAATTTGCCGGAGACAAGAATACCAGGCCGCAAAAGTACTTCCGCATCATCAACGAAGTGCCCACCGTGTTGATGATCATCATCGTCATCGCGGTGATCGCGCGGCCGTTCTAAAATCCTGTTTCACGTGAATCCTCTGCGGGTGTTCGTGTTTCGATCTTGAAATCGCGCCGGGATCACGCTACATGGTGGCCAACGCATCCGAGACTTAAAGCTGACTTCCCAAGTCGCTGCGCGGTGCCCACCCTCCCAAATAGCCTCAAACGCTTTTCGATTTCCCTCAAGGGTCCATCCGCTACATGCAGAATATGAAGCTCAGCGAGCTCAAGGCCAAATCTCCGGCCGAATTGCTGGTGTTCGCCGAAGAACACGAGGTCGAGAATGCCTCGACCATGCGCAAACAGGAATTGATGTTTGCCATTCTCAAGGAGTTGGCGGCCCGGGATATCGATATTACCGGGGAAGGCGTGGTCGAAGTGCTGCCTGACGGCTTCGGCTTTCTGCGCTCTCCCGACGCCAATTACCTTCCTGGTCCCGACGATATCTATGTCAGCCCCAGCCAGATCCGCCGCTTCGGCTTGCGGACCGGCGACACGGTCGAGGGCGAAATCCGCTCTCCCAAGGAGGGCGAGCGCTATTTCGCGCTGCTCAAGGTTTCGACCATCAATTTTGAAGATCCCGAGGCGGTTCGCCACAAGGTGAACTTCGATAACCTCACCCCGCTTTATCCCGAAGAGCGGCTTCGCATGGAGCTGCCCGATCCCACTTTGAAGGATCGTTCGGCCCGGATTCTGGATCTGGTGGCGCCGCTTGGCAAAGGCCAGCGTGCTTTGATTGTTGCTCCGCCGCGTACCGGTAAGACGGTATTGTTGCAGAATATTGCACAATCAATCGCCACCAATCACCCCGAATGCTACCTCATCGTGCTGCTTATCGACGAGCGCCCCGAAGAGGTTACCGATATGCAGCGCTCGGTGCGCGGCGAAGTCATCTCCTCGACCTTCGACGAGCCGGCCAGCCGCCACGTTCAGGTGGCTGAAATGGTGATCGAGAAGGCAAAGCGCCTGGTCGAGCATAAGCGCGACGTGGTCATCCTGCTCGATTCCATTACCCGCCTCGGGCGGGCCTATAACACTGTCGTGCCAAGCTCCGGCAAGGTTTTGACCGGTGGCGTGGACGCCAATGCCCTGCAGCGCCCCAAGCGCTTCTTCGGTGCCGCCCGCAATATCGAAGACGGCGGCTCGCTGACGATTATTTCGACCGCGCTGATCGATACCGGTTCGCGCATGGACGAAGTGATCTTTGAAGAATTCAAGGGCACGGGCAACTCGGAAATCATTCTGGACCGCAAGGTCGCCGACAAGCGCGTCTTCCCGGCGCTGGACATCACCAAGTCCGGCACCCGCAAGGAAGAACTGCTGGTCGAGCCCGACATTCTCAAAAAGATGTATGTGCTGCGCCGTATCCTGACCCCGATGGGCACGATCGACGCCATGGAATTCCTGATGGACAAGATCCGCCAGACCAAGACGAATTCCGACTTCTTCGATTCGATGAATACCTAAGGCAGATGGGCGCGTTGCGAGCCTTCGCCGCGCCTATTGCCGTCTGATCCGATGCGATCAGGCGATACAATCGTGGCGTTGTCCTCCGGGGCACCGCCCTCGGGCGTCGCGGTGATCCGCCTCTCGGGTCCCGCTGTGCCCCAAATCCTCGCCCAGGTGGCTGGCAGCGTCCCCGAGCCGCGTCGCATGGTGCTTCGACCAATTGGCCTGGGCTCCGTGCTTGATCGTGGCCTCGTTGCGTTTTTTCCCGCGCCCCATAGTTTTACCGGTGAAGACTGCACCGAATTGCAGGTGCATGGTTCACCCGCCGGCGTGCGCGCCATCCTTAAATTGCTGGCCGGGCAGGGTGCCCGCCTGGCCGAGGCCGGCGAATTCACCCGCCGGGCCTTTGAGAATGGCAAGCTCGATCTGGTTGAAATCGAGGGCCTGGGCGATCTGCTCGACGCCGAAACGGAAAACCAGCGCCGTCAGGCCTTGGCGCGTTTCGAAGGCGGTCTGTCGCGGCAGATCGATGACTGGCGCAATCGCCTGTTGGATCTGCGTGCCGAAATCGAGGCGCGACTGGATTTCTCCGATGAGGGTGATGTGGCAGATGGTCTGCCGCCGCAATTCGGTGACGATATTGCCGCGCTGAAATCCAGTATTGGCGCAGCGCTAGCCTCGATCGAACACGGCCGCATAGTCCGCGAAGGTATTCGGGTGGCATTGGCGGGTGTGCCGAACGCCGGAAAATCAAGTCTGCTCAACGCCTTGGCGCGCTCCGACATCGCTATCGTTACCGACGAAGCCGGAACAACCCGCGACGTGCGCGAAGTACCTCTCGATATTGCTGGCCAGCTCTTTGTGCTGCTGGACCTCGCCGGCCTTCGGGAGACTGACAGCAAGGCCGAGGCCGAAGGCGTGCGACGTGCCCGCCACGCTATCGAGCTTGCCGATATCGTGCTGTGGCTAACTGCGCCCGACACTCCCGATATGGCGCCCCCGTCCGTGTCAGTTCCCATGCTGCATATTGCTACCAAGTCCGATCTTGGCAGAGCGGATGCGGCGGCCGATATTGCCGTTTCCGCGCAGACTGGCGCAGGCCTCGATCAGCTCTTTGCCCGCCTAGGCACCATCGGCGAAACGCTGGGGACTGGCGAACCCTCCCTGCTGAGCAGGGAACGCGACCGGCTGGCGCTACAAGATGCCAGTGCCGCCCTCGATGCCGCCGCGACGCGGTTGGACGATATGGAACTTGCCGCCGAGAACCTACGCCAGGCCTCATTCGCGTTGGAGCGTCTGGTGGGTCGCCTCGATGCCGAGCGGGTGTTGGATCGGCTGTTCATGAGCTTTTGCATCGGCAAATGATTCACGTGAAACACGGCCCTGCGGCGCCGTGAATTGATTCACGTGAAACATTGGCCTATGAGGACGCGCCGGAGATCTTATCATGCGCGACTATGCAGTCATCGTTGTCGGAGGCGGTCATGCGGGCTGTGAAGCTGCCGCGGCTTCGGCACGTCTGGGCGTTCCCACCGCGCTGGTGACCCACAAATTTGCGACCATCGGTGAAATGAGTTGTAATCCCGCTATTGGTGGCCTCGGTAAAGGCCATCTGGTGCGCGAGATCGACGCGCTGGATGGGCTGATGGGCCGCGTCGCCGATCAGGCCGGTATTCAGTTCCGCGTACTCAACCGCCGCAAGGGCCCCGCCGTGCGCGGTCCTCGTGCCCAGGCTGATCGCAAACTGTACCGCCAGGCGATGCAGGCGGCGATCACGGCACAGCCCAATCTCGATGTCATCGAGGGCGAGGTTGATGATATTGTTGTTACCGACGGCGTCGTCAGCGGCGTGGTGCTGCTGGACGGCCGCCAGATCACGACCAAAGCCGTGGTGCTGACTACCGGCACATTCCTGCGCGGCCTGATCCATCGTGGTGAGGAAACCGTGCCCGCCGGCCGCGTTGGCGAGAAGCCGGTACTCGGGCTGTCCACCCGGCTTGAGGCCCTTGGCCTCAATCTGGGCCGCCTCAAGACCGGCACGCCTGCGCGTCTTGACGGCACCTCCATCGATTTTTCGGCCCTTGAAGAGCAGCCCGGCGATAATCCGCCAGAGGCATTTTCCGCGCTGACCACGGCGATCACCACGCCGCAAGTCAGCTGCCACATTACCCGTACCACGGCCGAAACCCACAAGATTATCTCGGACAATCTGCATCGCTCGGCCATGTATTCCGGCCGGATCCAGAGCCGGGGGCCGCGCTATTGCCCATCCATCGAGGACAAGGTGGTGCGTTTCGCCGATCGCGACAGCCACCAGATCTTTCTTGAGCCCGAAGGGCTCGATGACAGCACCATCTATCCCAACGGCCTGTCTACCTCGCTGCCAGCCGATGTGCAGGAAGCCTTTTTAAGGTCCATGCCAGGCCTTGAAAATGTGCGGATCGTCCGTCCCGGCTACGCCATCGAATATGACTATGTCGATCCGCGTGAACTGCGCCTGACGCTCGAGGTCAAGAAGCAGCCGGGCCTTTATCTCGCTGGCCAGATCAACGGCACGACAGGCTATGAAGAAGCGGGCGCGCAGGGACTGCTGGCTGGCGCCAATGCCGCCCTGGCCGCGCGCGGCGCCGAAGCGCTGACATTGTCGCGCACCGAAAGCTATCTCGGTGTCATGGTGGATGATCTGGTGACGCGTGGTGTGTCCGAGCCCTATCGCATGTTCACCTCGCGCGCCGAGTTCCGACTCTATCTGCGCGCCGACAATGCGGATCAGCGCCTGACCCAGACGGGCATCGAGGTCGGATTGGTTGGCGAACAACGTGAATCTATGTTTTGGCGCAAGGCCGATGGTCTACAAAGTGGCCGTAGGCTGCTCGAAACATTGAGCGTTTCGCCAAGTGCTGCACGCAAGGCCGGCATTGCTGTCAACGAGGACGGCAAGGCGCGCTCGGCCTTCGATCTGCTGTCCTATCCAGATGTGACGCCGGCTGACGTTGCTCGGCTATGGCCAGAGATCACAGAAATTGACGCGACAACCATCGAACAGCTGGTGGTGGATGCGCAATATGCCGTCTATCTCGAACGTCAGCGCGACGATATTGCCGCGGTACGCAGGGATGAGCAGCGCACCATTCCCGATTGGGTGGACTATGTGGCCATTCCCGGCCTCTCCATCGAGCTTCGTCAGAAGCTACAGCAGCACCAGCCTCAGACGATTGCCCAGGCACAGGCGCTGGATGGGATGACGCCGGCAGCGATCACCCTGTTGCTGTCAGTGATTCGCCGCGGCGAGTTGCGTAAGGCGAGCTGATGTCGGAGACCGCGGCATCTCTTAAATACGCACCGTACTTTGTACGGTCAGCGGACCAGACTATTGGCGACCTGGAATCTTATGCTCAGCTGGTGCGTAAGTGGCAGGCGGTGCAGAATCTTGTTTCACGTGAAACACTGAACCAGGTATGGACCCGGCATTTCGCTGACAGCCTGCAGATTCTGCCGCTGCTGCGCGCGGGCGATCACAATTTCATGGACCTGGGCAGCGGTGGCGGTTTCCCCGCGCTGCCATTGGCCATTGCCCTCAAGGGCGGGCCGCAACGATTCGTGTTGGTGGAGCCGAATGGAAGAAAGGCCAGCTTTCTCCGTACTGTAGCACGAGAACTGGGACTGGCAGTGACGGTTTTTGCGCGGCGCAGCGACCAGATTGATTCACGTGAAACACCGAATCCCGACGTCATTACCTCCCGCGCCTTGGCGGCAATGCCGCTGCTTTGCGACTGGATGGAGCCGTTTTTCGCTAGCAAAACCCGGGCCTTACTGCACAAGGGAAGGGAATATGTTGAAGAATTGGCGGATTCGGGTGCCCACTGGCACCATGACGTGTTAATGGTTCCTAGCGACACCGATCCGGGTGGAGTGATCCTTGAGATCACGAATCTGCGACGGAAATCAGTGCGTTAGCGGAAAGACACTGGAGGCTGATTTGACGCCCCGAATTCTGACTCTGGCCAATCAGAAAGGCGGCGTGGGTAAAACCACGACGGCGATCAACCTGGCGACGGCCTTGGCGGCCATTGGCGAACGGGTGCTGATCGTTGATCTCGACCCGCAGGGTAATGCCTCGACGGGTCTGGGGATTTCCCGCAACGATCGCGAAGTGTCCTCCTATGATCTGCTGGTCGGCGAGGCGAGTGTCGCGCAATCGGCGATCATGACCAGCGTGCCCAATGTTGCCATCGTTCCCTCGACCATGGACCTGTTGGGCGTTGAGCTGACCATTGCCGGCCAGGCCGACCGCGCATTTAAATTGCGTAATGCTTTCAAGCAATTGAACGATCTGACGATCAATGATCGGCCGGTCAGCTATATCCTGATCGATTGCCCGCCTTCGCTGAATCTGCTGACCATCAATTCCCTGGTGGCCGCCGATGCCGTTTTGGTACCACTGCAATGCGAGTTTTTTGCTTTGGAAGGTCTCAGCCAGTTGTTGCAGACGATCGAGCAGATCCGTTCGACATTGAACCCACGCCTGTCGATCCAAGGCGTGGTGATGACCATGTTCGACAAGCGCAACAATCTCTCCGAACAGGTTTTGCAGGACGTGCGCAGCGAAATGGGTGATCTGGTCTATGACACCGTGATCCCGCGCAATGTGCGGCTCTCGGAGGCGCCGTCCTACGGCAAGCCGGCTTTGCTCTATGATTTGAAATGTGCCGGCAGCCAGGCCTATCTGCGGCTGGCGACCGAAGTGATCCGCCGTGAGCGGCAGCTCAACGCGGCATAGGAGCCCGATATGAACGAAAAACCGACACGACTGGGCCGCGGGCTGGCCGCGCTGATCGGCGATATGGCGACTATCGAAGGCGCAAGAGTCACCGAGAGCGGCGGCGTCAAGCGCCTGCCGGTCGAAATGATCATCGCCAATCGCGCCAATCCCCGCCGGAGTTTCGATCCGGATCAGCTCGAGGAGTTGACCAATTCGATTCGCGAAAAGGGTGTAATGCAGCCGCTACTGGTGCGGCCGAGCGAAGATCCCAATATTTTCGAGCTCATCGCCGGCGAACGCCGCTGGCGCGCCTCGCAAAAGGCCGGCCTGCATGACGTGCCGGTCATTGTGCGCGATGTCGGCGACAAGGAAGCGCTCGAGCTCGCCATTATCGAGAATGTGCAGCGCGCCGATCTCAATCCGCTCGAAGAAGCCATGGGCTACGGCCAGTTGATCGAGCAATTCGACTATACCCAGCAGGACCTGGCCCAGGTGATCGGCAAGAGCCGCTCGCATGTCGCCAACACGCTGCGCCTGCTCAAGCTGCCTGAGGATGTGCGCGGCATGGTGGCCAGCGGCACGCTGACGGCAGGGCATGCCCGTACGCTGATTACGGCGGAAGATCCGGCCCATCTGGCACAGCAGATCGTTTCTGGCGGTCTGTCTGTGCGTGAGGCCGAAGCGCTCAGCCAGCAGCGGGATGTGGCCGGCAAGCGTAAGCCTACCGAAGCCGCTGCCAGCCGAGATGCCGATACAGTGGCGCTGGAGCGCCGGCTATCGGATGCACTGGGGCTGTCGGTGTCGCTGGCGCATAGTGAACGTGGCGGGAAGCTGGAAATTCGCTACAAGACACTTGAGCAACTCGACGGCATTTGTGCGCGGCTGACCGGGTACCCGAACTGATCTTGTAACCGCAACGTTTCACGTGAAACGTGCACGTTGATTCCTGATGCGGATTAGTGCGATGCGGCCATCATGCAGATGGCGAGCAGGGCGCGGCGCAGGCTGGTTTCCGCAAGAGCCGGGCGGCGGCGGCTGTCGGCGGTAGTCTGCAAGATGCGGTGGCTGGCGGTGGCGAGAGCACTGTCCGTCCAGAGCCGCAACTGCTGTTCCAAGGCGGAGGTGCGCGAAAAATGCGGCTTTGGCCGCAATCCGTCCAGCACCGCGCGCGGTGTTTTGCCGGCATCGACTTCCACCCGCCAGCGGCGCAGATTGGCAAAGTGTGTCGTGGTCATGGCCAATAGGCGCTGCGGGTCGACGGCTGATGACAAGGCGCGGTTGAGCGCCAGTTCCAGCTTTTCAGCATGGCCGCCGCCGGTGGCGTCGAGAATGGCGTCGATCACCAAGGCGCCATTGTCGGCGCAGAGCAGCAGCACATCCTCACGCGTCAGAACCTTGCTGCTGGCGGCGTAGAGCGACAACTTCTCGAGTTCGCGGCGGGTGATTTCGCGGTCATTGCCGAGGATTTCGCGCAGGGTAGTAATGACATCGGCATCCACACGAATGCCTTGATGATTAAACGTCTCGCGAATGAGCGTCGTCAGCGTCTCGTCATTGTCGGGGTAGCAAGGTAGGGCGCGGCCGAGCTTTGCGGCCTCAACCAGGGCCCGCAAGGCATCCTTTGGGGCGAGATTGCCGGCTTCGAGCACGATGGCGGCCCCGCCGGGATCGTCGCGCAACTCGGTCAGTGTCATGACCAGCGATTTGGTCGCGCCGCGCACACGTATGATGCGCTTGCCACCAAAGAGCGAGATGGTCTTGGCCTCGACGGCGAGGATGGAGGGATCGGCATCCACCTCGCTGCCGTCGAGTACAACAAGGCTGGCGCTCTCTGGATCGTCTCCAGTGAGGGAACGGATCAGCCGCTGCGCGGTTTCGCGCACCAGTCCGGCATCGGGTCCATAGGCGAGGAAAATGCCTTCGGTCAGATCCGGGCGCGCCAGAAAGCGGGCAACTTCATGCGCCTTGAGCGCGCTCATCAGCGGCTCAGGGCCGCCAGAAGGCCGAGGCGCAGCGATTCGGCGGCGGCCCTGGCGGCGCGTTCGGCGGCTTCGCTGGCGGCTTCCCGATCGGCCAGAACCTGGTCACTACGGGTATAGCCTGCCGTAGCAAAGCGCGTCAGTGTGACTGGAGGTTTGCCGCTGCCATCGCGATAGGTGATGGTGAGCGTCGCCGTTGCGGTGACTTCCACCGACTTTTCCGGATTGGCTGTCTGCGAGAGCATGGTATCCGCCGCGGGAGCGCTGACGGATACTTGTGCCAGTGGGGCGGTGGGCGCCTCGGAATGGCCGAAGCGCAGCGAAAGCTCCTGGTAGACGACCTGTTCCAACCGGCTATTGGGTTTGGCAAAAGCCAGGTTCAACAGCGGTTGGCTGGCCAGCGTGCCGCTCGAATAGACCGGCGCAAAGCTGCATGCGCCCAATAGCGTTGACAGGGCCAGAGTGCCGGCAAGAGCGGCAAGGCGCAGGGCTTTAGACAACGACATTGACGATCCTGTCCGGCACGATGACGATCTTCTTGGGTGCCTTGCCATCCAGCATGCGGACAATCTCGTCGAGTGACAAGACGCGTTTTTCGACCTCGGCCGCCGCCAGACCTTTGGGAACGACAATCTCGCCGCGACGCTTGCCATTGAGCTGAATAGGCAGGGTCACCTCGTCATCCACCAGCAAAGCGGGATTGACACTGGGCCATAAGGCATCGGCGACCAGGCCGGACTTGCCGAGGGCTTCCCAGCAGGTTTCGGCCAGATGGGGCATCATGGGCGCAATGAGCTGGATCAAGCGTTCAACGCCCTCTTCCAGCGCAGCAAGGCGTGCAGCCGGCGCCACTGCAACCAGACCGGCCGAGCGGACCAGCGCATTGGTCAACTCGTAAATCTGCGCTACGGCACGGTTGAAGCGCAGGCCTTCAATATCGCCGCCGACATTATGTACGGCGCGATGCACCGTTTTGCGCAAGGACAGGGCTTCGTCGTCGTCAGAAACGCGAACAATGCCAGCAGACTGTTTGGCAATTTCGACCGTTTCGCCGACTAGGCGCCAGATGCGTTGCTGGAAGCGGCTGGCGCCTTCAACGCCGGCTTCGGTCCACTCGATATCGCGTTCCGGCGGCGAATCCGAAAGGATGAACCAGCGGGCGGCATCGGCGCCATAGACCTTCAAAATATCGTCGGGATCGGTGCCGTTGCGCTTGGATTTCGAGATCTTTTCCACGGGGCCGATGCGAGCGGGGCGGCCCGATTGAATTTCGATCGCCCGTCTTTCGCCTTCAATGGTCTCGAACCGGACATCTTCGGGCGCCAGCCATTGGCCATCGGCGGACTTGTAGGTCTCGTGGGTCACCATGCCCTGGGTAAACATGCCCTTGAAGGGCTCGTCCAGCCCGATATGGCCGGTGGCCTTCATGGCTCGGGTGAAGAAGCGCGAATAGAGCAGGTGCAGGATCGCGTGTTCGATGCCCCCGATATATTGATCGACCGGCATCCAGCGGTTGGCAACGGCCGGAATGGTCGGTGTGGGCGCCTCGGGGGCCGTGAAGCGCGCAAAATACCAGGACGAATCCACGAATGTGTCCATGGTGTCGGTTTCGCGGGTTGCCGCGCCGCCGCATTGCGGGCAGGTCGTATGCTTCCAGGTCGGGTGGTGATCCAAAGCGTTGCCGGGCTTGTCGAAGCTGACATCCTCGGGCAGCACGACGGGCAGGTCCTTTTTCGGGACAGGCAGCGTGCCGCAGACTTCGCAGTGGATAATGGGGATGGGCGCGCCCCAATAGCGCTGGCGGGACAGGCCCCAGTCGCGCAGACGATAGTTCACTTCAACCCGACCCTGTGGCTGGCCATCGACGGTGCGCGCGCCGAAATGGCTCGCAATCGCTTTCTTGGCCTCTTCCACGGCCAAGCCGTCGAGGAACCCGGAATTGTAAATTGTGCCGGCATCGACTGCGGCTTCGATGCCGATCGCGAACGTTTCCGCATCAGCGCCGGGCGGTAGCACAACAGGCGTTACCGCCAGTTCGTATTTGCGGGCGAAGTCGAGATCGCGCTGATCATGGGCCGGGCAGCCAAAAATGGCGCCAGTGCCATATTCCATCAGCACGAAATTGGCGACATAGACGGGCAGCGTCGCGCCTTCGATCACGGGGTGCTTGACGTAAAGCCCGGTGTAAAAGCCCTTCTTCTCGGCCTTTTCCAGTGTTTCGGTGGCGGTGCCCTGGCGATGGCAATCGGCAACGAATTCACTGAGGTCCGCATTGCCCGCGGCCAGTTCGGTCGTCAGCGGGTGATCGGGAGACAGCGCCAGGAAAGAGGCGCCGAAAATGGTATCAGGCCTTGTGGTGAAAACCTCGATGCTCTGCTGGCTGACGTCACTGCCGGGCACCAGTTCAAAGAGCAGGCGCAACCCCTCGGACTTGCCGATCCAGTTGCGCTGCATAGTGCGCACTTTTTCCGGCCAATCGGTCAGTCCGTCCAGCGCCGTCAGCAAATCCTCGGCATAGTCGGTAATCTTGAAGAACCACTGGGTAAGCTCGCGCTGCTCCACCGGGGCGCCCGAGCGCCAGCCGCGGCCGTCGATCACCTGCTCATTGGCAAGCACGGTCATGTCGACCGGGTCCCAATTGACCTTGGATTTCTTGCGGGTAACCAGCCCGGCCGCCAGCATGTCGATGAACATGGATTGCTGGTGCTGGTAATATTGGGGCTCGCAGGTGGCGATTTCACGGGTCCAGTCGATCGACAGGCCCATGGTCTTGAGCTGGGCCTTCATGGTCGCGATGTTCTGGCGGGTCCAGGTGCCGGGATTGAGCCCACGTTCCATGGCGGCATTCTCGGCCGGCAGGCCGAAAGCGTCCCAACCCATGGGGTGCAGCACATTCTTGCCCCGCGCGCGCTGGAAGCGGGCAACGACGTCACCGAGCGTATAATTGCGCACGTGGCCCATATGAATGCGGCCGGAGGGGTAGGGGAACATCTCGAGGACGTAATAGGGCTCGCGCGGATCGTCGGTATTGGTCACGAAGCTCTTGGCATCGTCCCAGACCTGCTGCCAGCGGGGCTCTGCCTCGCGCGGATTGTAGCGTTCGACGCTCACGTTATCGTCCTCGAATATGCTGGAATCGCGAGCGGCGAAAACTGCCGCGCCGCTTGCGTTGTAAGGGGATTTTGGCTACCGGACCATCAACAGAAAACCCCCTCAAGGTCAACAGGGACAGGGCCAAAGCATGGACGAGAAGCAGATCCTTGCCGAGCGCGGCCTGGGCGAGATACGGGCGCGCATGGCGGCGGCGCAAAAGCGCTTCGGCCCGCCCGCCGAACACGTCGAGCTGGTGGCAGTGTCCAAGACCTTTTCGGCCGGGGATGTTTTGCCTTTTCTCAAGGCCGGGCAGCGCGTGTTTGGGGAAAATCGCGTGCAGGAGGCCAAGGATAAATGGCCTGCTCTGCGGCAGGCCTATCCCGATGTGCAATTGCACCTGATTGGTCCGCTACAGACCAACAAGGCCCGTGAGGCGGTGGCGCTGTTCGATGTCATCGAAACGCTCGATCGTGACAAGCTGGCGATCGTCCTGGCCGAGGAGATGGCGCGCGCCGGCAAGCAGCTCCCCTGTTTCGTGCAGGTCAATATCGGTGGCGAGGCTCAGAAGAGCGGCATCGCGCCGGCCGAAACGGCAGCTTTTGTCGCGCGCTGCCGGGCCGAACACGGGCTCGATGTCGTTGGGCTGATGTGCATTCCGCCCGATGGCGTGCCGCCCGGTCCCTATTTCGCTCATCTGGCCGAACTGGCTGGGATTGCCGGTGTGCCTGGGCTCTCCATGGGCATGAGCGGGGATTTCGAGCTTGGCATTGCCATGGGCGCTACCCATATCCGGGTTGGGTCGGCGCTGTTTGGCTACCGGCCCAAGGCAGACGCGCGCTGAAACGTGGACGAGCAAGGTAAAACGCGGAGATCATTGCAACTTTTAACCCTCTCGTATCGTTCCTGCCTGTCGTAACGCCGATGTGATTGGTTGAACAAAAACCGGTCGCAATAGTGTGACCCTTGATCGGGCAAAGCGCCAAAAACCCGGAGAAAACAATGAACAAGCGACGCATTCTGCTGGTGGACGATGATACCGATCTGCGGCAGACCCTGGTCGAGCAGCTCGAAACGCATAACGAGTTCGACATTCTCCAAGCCGGCACCGCCAATGACGCGCTCAAGGCCACCCGGGAAAACAATATCGATCTGATGATCCTCGATGTCGGCCTGCCGGACATGGATGGGCGCGATGCGGTCAAGGTGCTGCGCACCAAAGGCTATAAAAGCCCCATCCTGATGTTGACCGGTCATGATAGCGATGCCGATCAGATTCAGGGCCTTGAATCGGGCGCCAATGACTACCTGACCAAGCCGTTCCGCTTTCCGGTGTTGCTGGCGCGAATCAATGCGGCGCTGCGTCAGCACGATCAGAGCGAGGACGTGGTCTTCACCATCGGGCCCTATAGCTTCCAGCCTTCGGCCAAGCTGCTCGAAGCCAATGATGGTGGCAAGGTGCGGTTGACCGACAAGGAAACCTCTATCCTCAAATTCCTCTATCGCCAGGGTCCCAAGACCATCACGCGCGATGTGCTGCTCAAGGAAGTCTGGGGCTATAATAACCGGGTCACCACGCATACGCTTGAAACCCATATCTATCGCCTGCGCCAGAAGATCGAGCGCGACCCCTCCAATGCGCGCCTGCTGGTCACCGAAGAGGGTGGCTATCGCCTGGTTCCGTAACGCGGAAATCGGGTACAAATCGAGGCAAAATGCCTTATAGGATGAAGACTGTCCGCGCCCCGTGTGCGGACAGTCTTGCATCTGGACTTGGGGCTTATGATCAGGGACGACGCGGCCGAGGCGCTGGCCAGAGCTGAATTTTTCGATATTTGCGACGACGAGCAAAGGCGCATGCTGGCCTTTGCCGGCGATACACGCCGTTTCGAGGCCGATGCCGTGCTGTACAAGGCTGGCGACGTTCCCTTGGGCGCGTTCGTGCTGATTTCGGGGACGCTGCGCGCCAAGCCCGAAGGCGCGGCTGCCAGCAAGCCCTATGCCATGTCCGAGCCGGGCAGCGTGGTCTCCGCCATGGCGCTGATCCTGGCCAAGCCGCGGCCGATCACCATCACCGCCGTCACCGAATGCCAGACCCTGTTCGTGCCGCGCCAGGCTTTCCTCAAGCTCGTGCAGCAATCGCCGGACCTCGCGCAGCGCGCCGTCGAACGCGTGCAACGCGACTTGGGCAATTATCTGGGCGCACTTGAACCCGTTCGCGCTCGCATGAAGGGCGAATAGATTTTTGGGCCGCCTGTTTCACGTGAATCCGGCCGCTGGGGCCTAAACCCCGGCAAACCGCACGATGACCGGCACGTGGTCGCTCGGCTTGTCGGCCCAGCCGCGGAATGGCTTGGCGATTTCGGCGGCGATGCTGTGCTCGGCGATGTCGGCAGTGGCCCAGATATGGTCGAGGCGCCGGCCCTTATTGGCGTTTTCCCAATCGGCGCTACGATAGCTCCACCAGGAATAGAGCTTCTGATCGAACGGCACATGCTTGCGCACCAGATCGGTCCAGCCATGGCCACCATTGAGAATGGCGTTGAGCGCTTCGGTTTCGATCGGGGTGTGGCTCACCACCTTGAGCAGCTGCTTGTGGCTCCACACATCGTTTTCATGCGGGGCGATATTGAAATCGCCGGCAATCAGATGGCCGCGCTGGAATCCTGGCTCGGAAAACCAGCTGGTCAATTCGCTGAGGAAACCCAGCTTGTGCTTGAATTTGGGATTGATCTGCGGGTCCGGCTCGTCGCCACCGGCAGGGATGTAGAAATTATGCACGGTCAGCGGCCCGCGGCCCAGATCGAGCACTGCCGAGACGTGACGCGATTCGGGGATTTCACAGAACACGCGGCTCGAAATGTCGGTCAGCGGAAATTTCGAAACAATAGCGACGCCGTGATAGCCCTTCTGGCCGTGTACCGCCTGGTGCGGATAGCCCGCTTCGATGAAGGCATTGGCCGGGAACTGGTCATTGGTGCATTTGATCTCCTGCAGCATCAGCACGTCAGGCTGATATTGCCTGATGAAATCGAGCACCATGGGCAGGCGCAGGCGAACCGAATTGATGTTCCAGGTGACGACGGCGACGGTCATTGATTGGCCCCTTGAGCAGAGGGCATTCTTATCGCGGAGGGGACCGCCAAGGACAAGCCGGAAATGGCGATGGAGAGATCACTGCTGACATGGGGCGTCAGTGGCCAACAAAAAAACCCGGCCTTGCGACCGGGCTTTCAAATTCAGGGCAGTGCCGAAAAGCCTATTCGCTCTTGGCTTCGCCTTCAGCGGCTGCGGCCTGCTCGGCAGCGGCGGCCGCTGCTGCGGCTTCCGCGTCCTTGGCGGCCTGTTCAGCGGCAAAAGCCTCTGCAGCGGCAATCTTTTCAGCTTCACGAGCTTCGCGCGCGGCCTGGGCGGCGGTGCGTTCGCTGGCTTCGATCTTCTTGGTGCGCGAATTGGTCGATTCAAAAATACGAGCCGATTTGCCGCGACGATCGCGCAGATAGTACAGCTTGGCGCGACGCACCTTACCGCGCTTGAGCACTTCGACCGAAGCGATATTGGGCGAGTAGAGCGGGAACACGCGCTCCACGCCTTCGCCATAAGAAATCTTGCGCACGGTGAAGCTGGAGGTGATGCCACCGCCGGAGACGGCGATCACGACGCCTTCATAGGCCTGTAGGCGTTCCTTATTGCCTTCCTTGATCTTCACCCACACCTTGATGGTATCGCCATGGGTAAATTCGGGAAGCTCGCGCTTGGCGGAGAGGGCGGCGACCTGCTCGGCCTCGATCTGTTCGATGATATTGGACATGTCTTGATCCGTTCTGATCTTTTCAATGGAGCGTTTGCACGGAACTTCTGGGAAAATTCCGATCGCCCGGTCTTGGTTGGTAACGGAGGTTTTTCGTCTTTTTATTCGCGCAACATCAGGTCCGATCAGCCCAATGTCGCAGTCGTGGCGCGGCTATAGGGCAAAAATGCCCCGGAGTCTAGGGTTTGGGACAGTTTTATGACTTGTCCGGATCCAGCAGATCAGGCCGCCGCCGCCGCGTGAGCATGAGGCTTTGTTCGGCCCGCCATTTGGCGATTTTGCCGTGATCACCCGAGGTCAGCACGGCCGGAATATCGACGCCCTCGAATTGTTGGGGCCGCGTATAGTGCGGGTATTCGAGCTGGCCATTCTCAAAGCTCTCATCGGCATGGCTCTCCGCCTTGCCCAACACACCCGGAATAAGCCGTATAACGGCTTCCAGCAGCACCATGGCGGCAACTTCACCACCGGCCAGTACATAGTCGCCAATCGAGATTTCCTCGAGCCCACGGCCGTCGATAACGCGCTGGTCGATGCCCTCGAATCGTCCACAGATGATCACCGCGCCGGGACCAAGCGCCAATTGCCGCGCCTTTTGCTGGGTCAGCGGCGCACCGCGCGGCGACATCAGGATGCGGGGTCGCGGATCCCCGGAAGGGGAGACCGTGTCGATCGCGCTGGCCAGGATATCGGGTTTGAGCACCATGCCCGCGCCGCCACCCGAAGGCGTGTCGTCTACGGTGCGGTGCTTGTCAGTGGCAAAATCACGCAATTGGGTGGCCTTGAGCGACCACAGCCCGTCCGCCAACCCGCGGCCGAGCACGGATGCGCCTAGCGGGCCGGGGAACAGCTCGGGAAACAGCGTGATAATATCAGCGGAAAAACTCAATCGGGTTCTTCCTCGCCCGCTTCGGCATCAAGCGGCACAACGATGGTCAGATAGCCCTCGGCAAGGTGGATATCAGGCACCACGGCCTTGGTGAAGGGGTACAAATAGGTATCGCCCGATTGGGGATCGCGGATTTCAATCAAATCGCCGGCGCCGAAATTGGGCAGGGCCGAGACCTTGCCCAGCACCGTGCCGCTGTCGAGCCGGGCTTCAAGGCCGAGCAGGTCGGCGTGATAGAAGTCGTCTTCGTCCTCAGGCTCGGGCAGGCGGGCGCGGTCGATGAATAACGAGACCCCGTTCAGCGCCTCGGCGGCATTGCGGTCGGCAATGCCCTTGATGTTGGCGATGATCACATTCTTCTGTACGCGCAGCTTGGTGATGGTGATGGAGAGGCCCGGCCGGTCGGTGTCCAGCGGGCCATAATCGCCAATGGCGGCGGGGTCCTGGGTGAAGGGGGTGATGCGCACTTGCCCCTTGATGCCATGGGCGGCACCGATCTGGCCCATCAGGATGCGGTTGGTCTGGTCGCTCATGGTTGTTCCCGGCTTTTCTGGGCTGTTCCTAGCAGGCGGCGAGAGGAATGGGAATTCTCCGGCACAGGGAACCGCGCGATGGTTCCAACGATTGTGAGGGCAACAACACTGGAGCGCTGCCATGGCCAAGATTCTGACTTCCCGCGACGACATACGCCAATGGGTCGAGGCACGCGGCGGCAATCCCATGCTGATGGAAACACCCGATGGCACCGGCAGCCGTACCTTGCTGCAGCTGACCTTCGGCCAGCACGCTATCAATACCGATGGCAATGAGGGGCCGGATCGTGTTGGTGGCTTTCAACTGGTCAGCTGGGACGATTGGTTTGCCGCGCTCGAAGCGGCCAATCTGGCGCTGCGGGTGTCCGACGATCTGGCTGGCGGCAATGAAGCGGAGTTCGAATTTATCGAGCGGGCCGCACAGTAGACTCATCCTGAGCCCGTCGAAGGACGAAGTCGTGGCACTCAGGCGTCGGCGTAGCCCGACCTCGTGGTTCGACAAGCTCACCATGAGGTCTCCTGGCTAGTCATCTGCCTCCGCTGCTTCGATGGCTTCCATATCCTCGTCGGAAAAGCCGAAATGGTGACCCAGTTCGTGGACCAGCACATGGGTGACGACTTCGCCCAGCGTGTTGTCGTCGTTTTCGGCCCAGTAATCGAGAATGGCGCGGCGGTAGAGAAAGACCGTGTTCGGCAACTGCCCGGTCTGGGGCATGGCGCCGTCTTCGGTCATGCCGATGCCGGTGAACAAGCCCATCAGCTCGAAGGGGCTCTCCATGCCAAAGCCCTCGAGCACGTCATCCTCGGCAAATTCAGCCACCGAACAGGTGACGTCAGCCGCCAGCGAACGGAATGGCTCCGGCAGCGCTTCGAGGGCTGCTGTCGCCAAGGCTTCGATATCCTCGAGGGTGGGCGCAAAGCGCGCCCCCCAATCAGTCCCGCTTACTGCCACTCGCGGATGTCGACGAAGTGGCCGGCAATTGCCGCGGCTGCGGCCATGGCCGGAGACACCAGATGCGTGCGGCCCTTGAAGCCCTGACGGCCCTCGAAATTGCGGTTCGAGGTCGAAGCGCAGCGTTCCTGCGGCTTGAGCTTGTCGGGGTTCATGGCCAGGCACATCGAGCAGCCCGGCTCGCGCCATTCAAAGCCGGCATTGAGGAAGATCGTGTGCAGCCCCTCGGCCTCGGCCTGGTCCTTTACCAGGCCCGAACCAGGGACGACCATGGCATTGACGCCCGCGGCAACCTTGCGGTCGCCAATGACGGCTGCGGCGGCCCGCAGATCTTCGATACGGCCATTGGTGCAGGAGCCGATAAACACGCGCTCGACGGTGATGTCGGTGATCGGCGTGCCGGGCTTGAGGCCCATATAGTCCAGCGCCCGCCACTTGGAGGCGCGCTTGTTCTCGTCCTCGATCTCATCGGGGTTCGGCACGGCGCCGGTCACCGAAATCACGTCCTCGGGCGAGGAGCCCCAGCTCACGATCGGGGGTAGCTTGGCGGCGTCGAGAATGACGACCTTGTCGTAGACCGCACCTTCATCGGTATAGAGGGTCTTCCAATAGTCGAGCGCCATGTCCCAGGCTTTGCCGGTCGGCGCGCGATTGCGGCCCTTCACGTAGTTGAAGGTGGTTTCGTCAGGCGCGATCAGGCCGGCGCGGGCGCCGCCCTCGATGGTCATGTTGCAGACCGTCATGCGGCCTTCCATGGACAGCGAGCGGATGGCTTCGCCGGCAAATTCGATGACATGGCCGTTGCCGCCTGCCGTGCCGATCTCGCCGATGATGGCCAGGATAATGTCCTTGGCAGTGACGTGGGGCGGCAACTGGCCGTCCACGCGCACCAGCATGTTCTTGGCCTTTTGCTGGATCAGCGTTTGGGTGGCCAGCACGTGCTCGACTTCCGAGGTGCCGATACCATGCGCCAGGGCGCCAAAGGCACCATGGGTCGAGGTATGGCTGTCGCCGCACACAATGGTCATGCCGGGCAGGGTGAAACCCTGTTCGGGGCCAACGATGTGCACTATGCCCTGCCGCTTGTCGAAGGGGTCGAAATATTCGATGCCGAAATCCTTGGTATTCTCGGCTAAAGCCGCGATCTGGATCGCGCTTTCCGGGTCGGGATTGGGTAAGGAACGGTCGGTAGTGGGCACGTTGTGATCGACCACGGCCAGGGTGCGCTCGGGGTGGCGCACCTTGCGGTTGTTCATGCGCAGCCCTTCAAAGGCCTGGGGGCTCGTGACTTCGTGCACAAGGTGGCGGTCGATATAGAGCAGCGAGGTCCCATCCTCGTTGTTCTGCACCAGATGGTCGTCCCAGATCTTGTCGTAAAGCGTACGCGCCTTGGTCATTGCTTAGGTTCCGGCAGGAATACGAAGTTTGGAGCCGTTCTAAGCCGGGACGGGGCGAGGGTCAAGCACAACCGTACCGCTGGGTACGGCTGGCTATTCCGAAATCGTGCTTGGCTCGGCGCCAGGGGCCGTTGTCCGGGAACCGGACGGCTTGCTTCCCCGCTTGAGCAGGCGCCATGCGGTCAGCGGCAGCTCGACCAGGCCGGGCTTGGGGTCGCGCCAGGAGAAGGTGGCGAAGGTGCGTGTACGGCCGATTGAGCGCAGATAGTCACCCAGACGCAGCTTGCCCATGCCCACCAATTGCAGGGCAACCACGAAATCGCGCAGCATGAACATCCAGCCGACACCCGGGCGCGCCGTGGTCGGGGTGACGGTTTCTCCCGCGCTGAGCGCAGTCAGCATGGCGCCAAAATCCATGCCCGCCGCCTGGGCCAGGCCGAACCATGACCATGGCCGCGGATTGACGTCGAGCAGCTTGAGCTCGCCCGTGCGCGGGTCCTGCTTGAACTCGATTTCGCAGAGCCCGTGATGGTTGATCGAGGCGAGGAATGCCTCGCCCTTGGCCACCACATCGGCCTGCTCGACAGTTTCGACGAATGTCGAGGTGTAGCTGAACTCCACCGGAAACTGACGGGTTCGCCGCGCGGCGAAGCTGGCGCGGGACGTGCCGTTCCACCACACGCCGGCATAGGAAAACTGGGTCTCGCCACCACCAGGAATATATTCCTGAACAACGATGTGCTCCTTGCCCTGCAATTGCGCAGCTTGGGTAAAGAGGTCGATGAACTGGCTTGCGTTGTCAGCGCGCCAGGCCTTGGCGCGGGTGAAGCGATTAAGCGCAATGCGCATGGTGGGTTTGAGCACCACCGGAAACTCGATGCTGGCAGCAGTCGCCGCCAGATCGTCGCCCACCACATAAATGCGGGGCACTGCAATGCCCAGCTCGGCGGCGCGCTGATAGGTCAGCGCCTTGTCACAGGCCCATTGCAATTGCTCCCAATCGGGTAGCATGACCTGCAGCAGCGCAGAGAGCCGAGCATGTTCCTGGGCGACCAGTTTGACGTCCGCGTCGGCGGCCGGAATGAGCAGGTAGTTCTCGAGGCCGTTCTTGCGCACCAGGGCTTCGAGCGCCTCGATCGCGCCGGGGTTTTCGGCACCCGGCCATTCAGCCCAATGGTGCACGGCGTTCGAGAAACGCGGCAGCGGGGTGAAATTGGTGACGAACCAGATATCGAGTCCTTGCCCTGCCAGGCTGCGTGCCAGCGCGATGGCGCCGTGCGAACCGGCCAGGATGATTGCGCCTTTGGGGTGGGGGGATGTCATCGACATGCTCATGGTTCGCTTTTCACCAAATGTGTCCCGTGGGCGGCGCCGTCCTGTCCCCCCGAACGGGTCCGAAGCCGCAAAATACCAAAAATAGTGGGGTCGAGCCCCGTTTGGACCGTGCACTGCCAGCTCAATAGACTGTAAGCCAGCACACGGCTAAGTGAACTTACTATGGCCACTCCAATAACACCAAAGCTAGGCAACACGACAATCTGGGCCAGGATACTCGCCAGAGTGGTTAATCCGAAGATGGCTGCGTAGCGCTTTTCATGGCCGGTCAGCATCAATACTGAGCGCGACGGGCCGGTGGCGGCATCAGCCAGAAAGCCCACTGAAAGAATGATCAGCAAGATAGCGGCATTGCCATAGCTTTCCCCGAACAGGCTCATGATCGGCTCGCCGAAAAACACGAAGGCGAGGCAGGCCAGCAGCGAAAATATGAATCCGCCCCAGGTGCCCGCCGCCAGCAGCATTTGCGCCTTGTGCCGCTCGCCGGCATAGAAATGCCGGGCAATCGGAGGGGCGATCACAAGGGAAATGGCAAAGGCGAACAGCGTCATCAGCCCGCCGGTGCGGAAGGCGTTGAAATAGGCGCCCGCCTGTTCAGGGGCCAGTAATGCGCCAATGACGATCGTATCGGCATTGAGTGCGGCCGCATTGATGAAGCCGCCCAGCAGCAGCCAGAGGCTGATTTTGCCGCGTGCCCGCCAGAAGCCGGCAAGTCCGGCAAAGCCGAGCGGCAGCTGATAGCGCTCGGTTCGTGCCAATCCGTATTGGGTGGCAACCACCACCAACAGCAGCCCGGCGGCAAGCAGCAAGGCGCCCCAGCCGGGGAGCATGACGCCCGTGGCGGCGAGCGCCAGTGCCGCAAGCGGCAGGGCCAGGCGCCACAACACGTCGCGAGGGGCCAGTGCCGTCCAGATCGAGCCTTGCGTACGCAAAGCCGCCGAGGTGAATTCGCCCAGTGCCATGGGCAGGATCAACAAGGCCGCGGCATAGAGCGGCCAGCTCGGGGGCGTCCCACGCACCATATCGGCAATGGCCGCATAAAGGCACAACGCCGCCGCGACAACGAGACTGCCCAGGATGGTCAGCATGCTGCCGGCTCGCAGCGTGGTCTGGGCGGCGTTGCTGTCCTTCTTGGCCATGTCTTCGGCATAGAATCGCATTACTGCAGTCTGCTGGCCCATGCCGGCGCCGATCGCCAGCACAGTCGCCAGTGCCAGCCCAAAGGCGAAATAGCCATATTCGCTGACGCTCATGGTGCGCGCCAGCACGACAAAACCAATATAGGTGAGGCCGGCCGAGGCCAGCTTGATGGCGAGCGAAGCCAGCGATCGGGTCAAACCCGTTCGCAGCAGCGTCCCCAAAGCGCCCCTTTGCCTCAGCATGCGTATTCCTAGCACAGTAACCGGCGGCAGAAACCGGCCTGGCCAATGTGGCAGGTCTATCTCAAAAAGGTCTTACCGGTCCCGTTACAATTCGGTAACGCTGATTAGTGCCGGAAATGGCGCATCCCGGTCATCACCATGGCGATCCCCGCGGCGTTGGCAGCGGCGATCACTTCGTCGTCGCGCATCGAGCCGCCGGGCTGGATTACGGCAGTGGCGCCAGCGGCGACCAAGGCTTCAAGCCCATCGGCAAACGGGAAGAAAGCGTCCGACGCCACAACGGAACCCTGCGACAAGGCGCCTTCAATGCCGGCGGCCTTGGCCGCGTCAATGGATTTGCGATGGCCGGTCAGCGCGGAATCGACGCGGCTCATCTGCCCGGCGCCGATGCCAACAGTGGCGCCGTCTTTGACGTAAACGATGGCATTGGACTTGACGTGCTTGGCAACTTTGGCGGCGAGGCGCAGATCGGCCATTTCGGCGTCGCTCGGGGCTTTCTTGGTCACCACTTTGATATCGCAATCGTCGACATTGCGATTGTCGCGGGACTGGACCAGCAGGCCCCCCGCCACGGATTTGACCGTCAGGCCATCGGCTTTGGGATCGGCCAGGCCACCGGTCAGCAGCAGGCGCAGGTTCTTCTTGGCCGCAATAATGGCTTGGGCTTCCGGCGTGGCCGAAGGGGCGACAATCACTTCGGTGAAGACCTTGACGATCTCTTCGGCGGTTTCGGCGTCGATCTCGCGATTGGTGGCGACAATGCCGCCAAAGGCGCTGACCGGGTCGGTGCGCAGGGCATTTTTATAGGCAGTCACCAGATCGCCGGCCACGGCAACGCCGCAGGGATTGGCATGCTTGATGATGGCGACGGCGGCGCCCTGGGCGGGGTCGAATTCGCTGACCAGCTCGAAGGCGGCGTCGGTATCGTTGATATTGTTGTAGCTGAGCGTCTTGCCCTGCACCTGGGTGGCAGTGGCAACGCCCGGGCGGTTGTCGCCATTGGCGTAAAAGCCGGCCCATTGATGCGGGTTTTCGCCATAGCGCATGACTTCGCGCAGGGTGCCGGCGAAGCTGCGATAGGGAATTTCGGGATAGTCGATCGCCTTGGCGAACCAGGTTGAAATGGCGCTGTCATAGGCCGCGGTACGGGCATAGGCCTTGGCGGCCAATTTCTGGCGCAGCTCGAACGGCACGCCGCCACTGGTCTTGATGGCCTCGAGAATAGCCGGATAATCGGCGGGATCGACCACGACCGTTACATAGGCGTGGTTCTTGGCGGCAGAGCGCACCATGGCGGGGCCGCCAATATCGATATTTTCGATAATCTCGTCATAGGAGGCGCCCGAGGCGACGGTCTTTTCGAATGGATAGAGATTGACTGCAACCAGGTCGATGGAGCCGATTTCATGCTCTGCCATGGAGGCGGCATGGTCCGCCTTGTCGCGCACTGCCAGAAGGCCGCCATGCACCTTTGGGTGCAGGGTTTTAACCCGGCCATCCATCATTTCGGGGAAGCCGGTGAGGTCGGAAATCTCGCGCACCTTGAGGCCAGCATCGCTGATGAGCTTATGCGTGCCGCCGGTCGAGACCAGCTCCACGCCGGCTTCGCTCAGGCCCCGCGCAAAATCGGCCATGCCGGATTTGTCGAATACCGAAAGCAGTGCGCGCCCGACCTTGACCGTCTTGCTCATCAAAAATGTCCCGCAGAGAGAATGGAAATTCTGCGCGCTCGCTAGCACGAAGCGGCGGCGATGGGAACCATGCACTATTGTTCGAGCGTAAAGATCCAGGCGATCTCGCGGTCAGCGGCGGCTTCGGTCTCGAGCACCAGCTGACGCGTCTTGTGAAAACCGAGATAGGAGGATTGGCGCACGCTTTCCTCCTCATGGAAATCGGCGCCTTCCCACAAAAAGCTCCAGACCGCCCCATTGGGCAGCACCAACCGTACCAGGCCTTCGCCGGAAACACGCCGCACCATGACTTTGGGCGCCAGATGGAAGCGCACCGAGAGCAGCCCCGATGGCGTGCCATTGGCGATCATGCGGTCCTGCCCCACCAGCGTTGTGCCTTCGGCGAGCAGGGTCAGCCGGCGTTCCAGATCAACGCCATAGCGCTTGGCATAGCCGGTCGTGCCGAGCGTCAGCAGATGATCGGTCGCGTCGAGCGTGATGATCGGGGGCGTTCGCTCGGCGTCCTCGGCGTCGATGGAGGGCGCCGAATGCGCCACTGTCTGGCGGAACAGCGCCTGGCTTTCCGGCAGGTCGGCCGGAGCGGGGCCGCAGGAGCCCAGGATCAGTTCATTGCCATGGGAAAATTCAAAAGCCAATGCACTGGCATGGGCTTCGGCGTCGAACCCCTTGGGCGGCATGCGGCCGGAATCGGCGATCACCACCGCTTCGCCATTGCGCAGAATGCCATAGCCGCCCAGCAGCATGGAGCGCCGCTTGCGCAGCGGCGACAGCGCCTGCACGGCGATCAGCACGTCGTGGGGCAATTGTCCGGCGCCATTGAAATAGACCGGCTCGCCGTTTGACAGCGTCAGCGCGTCGAGGCTTTCATGCATGCGATCGATCTGAGCGCCCAGCTCGTTGCTTTCCTCGGTCTTGTAGCCGCCAGCGGCGCGGCGCACGCTGGCCAGCTCCACCAGCAGCTGCAATTGCAGCTTGGGATTGCGCGACAGATGCAGTCCATCGGCATCGAGCTGGCTGGCCAGGATCGTATTGAGCTTGGCGATGCGGGCCGGCACGTCGGTCTTGTCGTCCTGGTCGCAGATTTCGGCGCCGAGCAGGGCGATGGCGGCATAAAGCGCTTCGATGGGGTCGCTGGTCAGCGGCGCCCGCACTTTCAGGCTCTGGATTTGCGTGCCTAGCACGCGCTGGATGGTCTTGGCCTGTTCGGGATTGGCCCCGTCGAGCAGCAAAGGCAAATGCCGCAGCCAATTGAGCACGCGCTGTGCACAGAGTGCGGGGGCCCAGGTGTCGCGTTCGAACTGGGCTTCGCGGCTGATCCAGTCGAGCAACAGCACGCGGGCAAATTTGCGCTCGCCGGGGTCACGCACATCGCGGAAATGGCGCAGCCAGGAAAAGCCGTGCAGGTTGAGCCACCAATCCTGGTGTTCGGCCTCAAGCCCGAAGGGCGAGGTGCCGCCGGTTTCCACCAGCTTGGAAGCCAAAAGATAGCGGCCGCTCATCATGTCGCGCACGGCTTCGCGGTCGGAGGGACGGAATTCGGGCAGTTCGCCGGCAAAGGCGTCGTCGGCCAGCCCCCGCCAGGTCCAGCGCAAGACGGGCAGGGTCACGACAGTGTCGGCCAGGCCCAGAAACAGCCGGCGCAGCGCGAATCGAATCTGTCCGGACATCAAACCGCGCCCGCGCGCCGCGCGCCCGGGATCAGTCTCTTGCTAGTCAAAAACCTCAACAACCCAAATCCTTTGCGGTGCAACGTCCCCCGATCGTTGCCATTCGCCCCCATGCCGATTCTAGCGCCGGCGGCGGAATCGCGCCACGAAGAATCCGTCCATGCCCCCAGCCAATCCGCTCGGGCTCATGCCCGGATGGGTACGCACCAGCCCTTTGGGCGTCACCGCCTGCTCGAGACCAGGCAGATCGGCAGCCGAAACCGGGAACAATTCGAGCCCCGGCAGCGAATCAAGCGCCCAATCGACCTGCTCCTCGCCCTCGGCCGGCTCCAGCGAGCAAACGCAATAGAGCAGCACTCCATCAATATCGAGACAGCGGAAGGCATTGGTCAGCAAAGCCCGCTGCAGGCGGACGCGACCTGCAACGTCGCCCACCGAGCGATGCCAGATCACTTCGGGATGGCGGCGGAACGTGCCGGTGGCCGAACAGGGCGCGTCGAGCAGCACGCCAGAATAGAGCGAAGCAGGCGCAAAGGTGCCGGCATCCCCGACAATCGTTTCGGCGGTGTAGTCGAGCCGGGCGAGATTGCCCCGCAGGCGTTCCATGCGGGCGGCGTCACTGTCGAGCGCGGTGACGGCATAGCCGGCCTTGATCAATTGGGCGGTCTTGCCGCCCGGCGCAGCGCAGAGATCGAGTACGCGCGCGCCCGGTTGCAGCGCCAAGAGGCGCGCGGGGATGGCGGAAGCGGCGTCCTGCACCCACCATTGGCCCTCGGCATAGCCGGGCAGGGCCTCGACCGGGCGGTCGCGCTGTTCGATGCGCACGGTATCGGCCAGGGCGACCTGGGCGCCCAGAGTGTCGATCAGATCTGGATCATTGCTCTTGAGCGTCAGATCAAGCGGGGCGCCGGCGAGCAGGGCATCGGAAAAGCCATCAATGGCCGCTTCGCCATAGGCGTCCAGCCAGGTGTCGCCAAAGGTATCGGGGATCAGCAGGTCGTCGCTCAGCATGCCGAATTTGGCCGAATTGGCCTGGGCGCTGCGCAAGACGGCATTCATCAGGCCCGACAGATGCCGCGCCTTGGGGTCGCGCTTGGTGGCTTCGACGGCAAGGAACAGCGCGCTATGCGCCCCCAGATCGGGTAAAAACACCAATTGGGCCAGTGACAGGCGCAGAATGGCTTCGAATGTGCCGGACTTGGCGGGCATGCCCTTGTCGAGCACGGCATGGAGAATGAAGTTGAGCTGGCCCTGGCGGCGCAGGGCCGTGGTGATCAGCCGATTGGCCAGCGCGCGATCGCGCCCATCGGCCAGGTCAACCGCATTGAGGGGAACAAAATTGTCGCCCGCCAGAACGGCCTTGAGCCGCTGGGCGGCAACGAGACGGAGCTTGAGCCCCGCCGGTTCGGATTTTGGTGCCACGCTTACGATTTATCCCCAGGGACCATTTTGTCCGCCACCGTCGCCGGACCTTCCGGTGGGTGGCACGCGCCAGCCGCTCGTGCCGCTGCCACTTGCGTCGCGAGACGGCGATGCCGATGGCGAACGGGGCTGAGGCGCGGGGCCCTTATCGTTCACCTGCATCTCCGCTGCAAGCTTCTGCAAGGCGGCGATGCGATTGGCCGTGTCCGGGTGTGTGGAAAACAGGTTATCCATGCGCTGCCCCGAAAGCGGATTGATAATGTACATATGGGCCATGGCGGGGTTCCGCTCGGCCGCCATATTGACCGTTTGACGGGCGGCGCCGGCAATCTTGTTCAGCGCCGAGGCCAGGGCCAGCGGGTCGGCCGAAATCTCGGCGCCATGCTTGTCGGCCTCATATTCGCGGGTCCGGCTCACCGCCATCTGCACCACCATGGCGGCCAGCGGGGCGAGGAACACCATCAGCAAGGCGCCAATGCCGCCCAGCGGATTGTCGCGATTATTGCCGCCACCAAAGAACAGGCCGAACTGCGCCAAGGCCGAGATCGCACCGGCAAAGGTCGCCGTAATGGTCATGGTCAGCGTGTCGCGATTGCGGATATGGGCCAATTCATGCGCCACCACCCCCGCCACTTCGCGGGTTTCGAGCGCGCGCAGCAGGCCGGTCGACACGGCCACGGCCGCATTTTGCGGATTGCGGCCGGTGGCAAAGGCATTGGGCTGGTCGGATTGGATGACATAGACCGCCGGAGTGGGAATGCCGGCCCGCCGCGAGAGCGTATCGACCATGTCGTACAGTTCGGGCACCCGGCTGCGTTCGACCGGGACGGCGTTCTGCATGCGCAGCACCATCTTGTCGGAATTCCAGTAGCTGAACAGATTGGTGCCCGCCGCAAATAGCAGGGCGATCATCATGCCCCCGGTGCCGCCGATGAAATAGCCGACCACCATGAACAGGGCGGTTAGCCCGGCGATCAGGACGGCGGTACGAAACATGTTGAACATCGGAGCCTCTTGGGGTTCGTCTTTCCTGCAATTATGTTGTGACGGCGATGGTTTCATGCAAGGCGCATGACCATACCACAATCGGGAAGCCTGCAATGAGCGATGCAGAACAGAGTTCGGATGAGGGCGAACCCCGCCCGCCGCTGACCCCCGCCGCCCAGCGGGCGCTGGCGGAAGCGGAGGAACGCCGCCGCGCCATCGACGGCAAAACCGCCTTTGCCCCCAGGGAAAAAGGCGGCCGCGGCGGGCTCGAACCCGGCCGCTATGGCGATTGGGAAATCAAAGGCCTGACCAGCGATTTTTGAGTAGACCGCCCACTCCCAGTAGACCTCATGGTGAGCCTGTCGAACCACGAGGTCGCGCGAGTGGAGACATAAGTGCCACGACCTCGTCCTTCGACAAGCTCAGGATGAGGTCTGCTGGAGCGCTCTCGGGTTCCTAAAGCCGGGCCTTTTCGATGGCGGGCATCAGGTGATCGGTTACCGCCTGCGGCGTCAGCGGGCCGACATGCTTGAAGGTGATGATGCCGTCGGCATTGACCACGAAGGTTTCGGGCACGCCATAGACACCCCAGTCGATCGAGACGCGCCGGTCGCGGTCGGCGCCGACAGCATCATAGGGATTGCCCAGTTCGGCGAGGAAAGCGCGGGCATTTTCGGGCGCGTCGGATTGGTTGATTCCAAAGAGTCGGACCTTGGCGACATCCTTGAGCGCTTCGAGCAGCGGATGCTCGGCCCGGCAGGGCAGGCACCAGCTGGCAAAGACATTGACCACGGTGACTTCGCCCTTGAGCGCAGCAGTATCAAAGCCCGGCACGCCCAGTTCAGGCACTGCTTCCATGGCAAAGGCCGGCGCGGGCTTGTCGATCAGGACACTGGGCACCAGGCTGGGATCGCGATTCATGGACGAGGCAAAAATAGCGACCAGCGCGACCAGCAGCAGCAGGGGCAGGGCAAATAACACATAGCGCATCAGGCCGGACCCGCCGAGCGGCGGCGAATACCGCGGGCTTCCAGATCTGCCAGTTTTTTGGCGACACGCCGCGCATCGAGGCGGGTCCAGACAATCAGTGCGGCGACGGCCAAGGTTACCCCGGCATAGGCGGCGATGATGAAAATGGCGTGCGGCCCCAGATCAATCACGACTTGGCTCCCTGCGCGGCCTGCCGTTCCAGCGCCATGACGCGGCGGCGGCTCACTTCGGTATGCATGGCTTTCAGATGCAGCACCAGGAACAGGACTGTAAACGCGAAAAACATCACGAAAAGCGGCGTCAGGATGGAGAAGGGCATGCGCGGACCATCGGCACGGAACACGCTGGCGGGCTGGTGCAGTGTGCTCCACCAGTCGACCGAGAACTTGATGATGGGGATGTTAACAGCGCCCACAAGCGTAAACACGGCGATGACCCGGGCGGCGCGGAGCTGATCGTCAAAGGCCCGCCACAGCGCAATAATGCCCAGATAAATGAACAGCAGCACCAGGGTCGAGGTCATGCGCCCGTCCCATTCCCAGAACGTGCCCCAGGTGGGCCGGCCCCAGAGCGAGCCGGTGAACAATGCCAAAGCGGTAAAGGCCGCGCCCAACGGGGCTGCCGCCTTCATCGACACATCGGCCATGGGATGGCGCCAGACCAGCGAACCCAAAGCTGAAACCGCCATCACCGCATAGACGAACTGGCTGAGCCAGGCGGTGGGCACATGCACATACATGATGCGCACCGTGTCGCCCATTTGGTAATCCTGCGGCGAATTATAGAGGGCAAACCATAGGCCCAGGACGAACAGCAAGACGGTCAGGATGGTGAGCGGCCAGAGCAGCGGGCGGGTCCAGGCGACGAATTGCCCGGGATGGGCAATCCGGCTCCACCAGCTCTGTTTGGGTGTGGTTTGGATGGTCATGACATCAGCGCTCTAATCCTCGGCGGAGCTTATCGCAAGGGCGGCGGCAAAGGGAGCCAGCGCCACGGCCATGAGGCTCAATGCCGCAAGAAACAGCAGCGCGGCATTCGACTGGGTGGCGCTGATCGCCCCGGTGCCGAAGATCAACACGGGCACAGAGAGCGGCGCGATGAGAATGGGGGCGATGAGCCCGCCGCGCCTTATCGCCACGGTCACCGCCGCGCCAATGGCGCCGAAAGCGGCCAGTGCCGGGGTGCCCAGCAGCAGCGAGAGCACCATGCGCCAGAAGGCGGAAAAGTCCATGGCCAGCAGCACGGCGAGGATGGGGCTGGCAAGAATCAGCGGCAGCGCGGTCAGCAGCCAATGGGCGATCACTTTTGCGGCAATGATGGCCGGGAGCGGCAGCTCGGCATGGCGAAGCAGGATCAACGTGCCATCTTCATGATCGGGTCGGAACAGCCGATCGAGCCCCAGCAGCATGGCGAGGAAGGCCGCGATCCAGATAATGCCCGGCGCAATGCTCGCCAGCAGCGCCTTATCAGGGCCGACCGCAAAGGGCACGATGGCTCCGGTGATGATGAAGAACAGCACCAGCGTCAGCACATCACCGCCGCCGCGCAAAGCCAGTGCCAGTTCACGGCCGATAATGGCGGAAAACGCCCTCATGCGGCTTTGCCCAAAGCCAGGGTTTCCATACGGGCGGGATCGGGCAGGGTGATCGGATCATGGGTCGCGGCAATGGCGATGCCGCCGGCATCGAGATGGGCGTCGATCAGGTCGGTCACCAATTGATGGCCCTCGGTGTCGAGCGCCGCGGTTGGCTCATCGAGCAGCCAGACCGGCCGGTGAGTGACCAGCAGCCGCGCCAGCGCCAGCCGCCGGCTCTGCCCGGCCGAGAGATAGCCGGCATCGAGCATGGCCAGATCGCCCAGCCCGACGCGACCGAGTGCGGCTTCCACGCTATCGCCCGCCGCGCCATTGACCGCGGCCCAAAAACCCAGATTTTCCGCCACGCTGAGGCGCGGCTTGGTGGCGTTACGATGGCCGCAATAATGCAGCAGCGGCCCGGCCTCCGGGTCCGCCCCCTCGATGGCAAAAAAGCCAGCAAGCGGAGCGACTATGCCGGCCAGCGTCAGCAACAGCGTGGTCTTGCCCGTGCCGTTGGGGCCGCGCAAAAAAAGGCAGGTGCCGCCGGGCACGGCAAAGCTCATGTCATCGGCCAATGGCAGGCCGCCGCGACCACAGGCAAGCCCCTGCGCGCGCAGTACTAAGGATGGGTAGGCTTGCCTTTGCGTCATGACCCCATCTCGTATTGAACCAAAGGCAAGACTGGCAAGGGCAATCTTTAGTGTCTATAAGCCGTCACAGATTGGAGTCATTCCAGAAAAGGCGGCGCTATCCGGCGGATTTCGGGAGCTTTTCCGACTGCGCTTGTCGCGTCAGCAGCAATTCCAGCGAAGGGCGGAGCACCATGACGTCAGTAAACAGCTTCAAGTCCAAATCGACCCTTACGGTCGGCGGCAAGACCTATACCTATTATTCCATCGCCGAAGCCGAGAAGAACGGCCTCAAGGGCGTGTCGAGCCTGCCTCATTCGATGAAAGTGGTGCTGGAAAACCTGCTGCGTTTCGAAGACAACCGCACGGTCACCAAGGCCGATATCGAGGCCGTCGCCACCTGGCTGACGACCCGCACCTCCGAGCATGAAATTTCCTACCGTCCGGCCCGCGTGCTGATGCAGGATTTCACCGGCGTTCCCGCGGTGGTGGATCTGGCTGCCATGCGCGACGCCACGGCCAAGCTCGGCGCCAATCCGCAGAAGATCAATCCGCTGGTTCCCGTCGATCTGGTCATCGATCACTCGGTGATGGTGGATAGCTTCGGCACCGCGCTGGCCTTCGGTCAGAATGTCGAGCTCGAATATGAGCGTAATGGCGAGCGCTATGAATTCCTGCGCTGGGGTCAGTCGGCGTTCGATAATTTCCGCGTCGTCCCACCCGGTACCGGCATTTGCCACCAGGTCAATCTCGAATATCTGGCCCAGACTGTCTGGACCAAGGACGAGAATGGCGAAACCGTTGCTTATCCCGATACTCTGGTGGGCACCGATTCGCACACCACTATGGTCAATGGCCTGGCCGTGCTCGGCTGGGGCGTGGGCGGCATCGAGGCGGAGGCTGCCATGCTAGGCCAGCCGATCACCATGCTGATCCCCGAAGTGGTGGGATTCAAGCTCACCGGCAAGATCAATGAAGGCATCACTGCCACCGATCTGGTGCTGACCGTCACCGAAATGCTGCGCAAGAAGGGCGTGGTCGGCAAGTTCGTGGAATTCTACGGGCCGGGCCTTGATTACCTCAGCCTCGAAGACCAGGCGACCATCGCCAATATGGCGCCGGAATATGGCGCTACCTGCGGCTATTTCCCGGTCGATACGGATACGCTGAAATACCTCACCACCTCGGGCCGCGACCCGCAGCGTGTGGCGCTGGTGGAGGCCTATTCGCGCGCCCAGGGCATGTTCCGCGAGACCAGCTCGCCCGATCCGGTCTTTACCTCGACACTCGAACTCGACCTGTCGACCGTCGTACCCTCGCTCTCGGGCCCCAAGCGTCCGCAGGATCGCGTGGCCCTCAAGGATGCTGCTGCTTCCTTCGCCAAGGCTTTGCCCGAGCTGGCCGGTGGCCGCGCCGAACGCACCCGCCTGCCGGCGGACAAGCAGGAATCGCGCTTTGTCGATGAGGGCGCCACCGGCGTCGGCGACATTCCCGAGGATGCCGCTTTCCCGGTCAAGGGCGCGGAATATGGCCTTGATGACGGCCATGTGGTGATCGCCGCGATCACCTCCTGCACCAATACGTCCAATCCTTCGGTGCTGGTTGCTGCCGGCCTCGTCGCCCGCAAGGCGCGGGCGCTGGGGCTCAATTCCAAGCCCTGGGTCAAGACCTCGCTGGCCCCCGGCTCGCAGGTGGTCACCGACTACCTGACGGCCGCGGGCCTGCAGGAAGATCTGGACGCGCTGGGCTTTAACCTGGTCGGTTATGGCTGCACCACCTGTATCGGCAATTCTGGCCCGCTGCCTCAGGCGATTTCCGATTGCATCAACGAGAACAAGCTGGTCGCCTGCTCGGTGCTGTCGGGCAATCGTAACTTCGAGGGCCGCGTCAATCCTGACGTGCGCGCCAATTATCTGGCCTCCCCGCCGCTGGTGGTGGCCTATGCGCTGGCCGGCTCGCTCAATGTCGATGTCACCACCGAGCCGCTCGGCATTGGCAGCAATGGCCAGCCGGTCTACTTGAGGGATATCTGGCCTTCCAACCACGAGATCGCCGAGATCGTGCGCAAGCACGTGACCGCCGAAATGTTCCGCGCCCGCTATTCGGACGTGTTCAAGGGTGACACCAATTGGCAGGGCATCGCCGTCGATGGCGGGGAAACCTATAAGTGGAATTCGTCTTCCACCTATGTGCAGAACCCGCCCTATTTCGAAGGCATGTCGATGGAGCCCAAGCCCATCACCAATGTCGAAAAGGCCAAGGTGCTCGCCCTGTTCCTTGATTCGATCACCACCGACCACATTTCTCCGGCCGGCTCGTTCAAGGCATCGACCCCGGCTGGCAAGTATCTGGAAGAACGGCAAGTTGCGCCGCGGGACTTCAATTCCTATGGCGCCCGTCGCGGCAATCATGAAGTGATGATGCGCGGCACCTTCGCCAATATCCGCATCAAGAACCAGATGCTCGACGGCGTCGAAGGCGGCTACACCAAGGGCCCCGATGGCAGCCAGATGGCGATCTATGACGCCGCCATGGCCTATCAGGCCGCCGGCACGCCGCTGGTGATCTTTGCCGGCAAGGAATATGGCACGGGCTCCTCGCGTGACTGGGCTGCCAAGGGCACCAATCTGCTCGGCGTGCGCGCCGTCATCGCCCAATCTTTCGAGCGTATCCACCGCTCGAATCTGGTCGGTATGGGCGTCATCCCGCTGCAGTTCAAGGATGGCGAAAGCTGGCAGAGCCTGGGGCTCGACGGTTCGGAAACCGTTGATATCGAAGGCGTCACCGAGATCGCGCCGCGCGCTCAGGTCACCGTCAAGATCACCCGCGCCGATGGCTCGGTCCTCAATGTCGAGACCCGTTGCCGCATCGATACGGCCAATGAGCTCGATTACTACAAGAATGGCGGCATCCTGCATTACGTGCTGCGCAGCCTCGTCGCCGCGTAAAAGCTGCTTACATTGCCGAATTGGAAATGGCGGTCCCTCGGGGCCGCCATTTTCTTTGCACCGTGGCATGAAGGAAACGCTGGCGGCGTTTTTCCCGCTCTCACCCTCTTTTGACTGGCGGGGCTTGTCAGGGCCAGCTTACAAGTTTGCCCATGATATCGCGTTCCCTATTTGCACCGGTCTCCGGCATTGCCGCCTTCCTCGTCCTGGCCCTTCCGGCTGGTGCGGAAAAAGTGCATGACCGCCCCAAGGCCGTGGTCGAATTGTTCACCAGCCAAGGCTGTGCGCAATGCCCGCCGGCCGATGCGCTGCTGACCAGTCTTGCCGAAGAAGGCGATGTCATCGCGCTCGCCTATCATGTCGATTATTGGGATTATGTGGGCTGGGAAGACACGTTCGGCCAAGCCGATTATTCCGATCGCCAGCGCGCCTATGCCAAAAGCTGGGGCTCCTCGCGTATCTATACCCCGCAAATGGTGGTCAATGGCGACAAGGGGGTCGTCGGTTCGCGCCGCAACGAGGTGCATGGGGCGCTCGATGCTGCCACGCTCCCCCTGTCGGTCGATATCACCAGGCAGGGCGACCTGCTCAAGATCGCCGTGCCGCCCGATGCTGATTTCGACAATGCGGTGGTGTGGCTGGTGACCTATCTCGATCGTGCCGATGTGGCCATCGACAAGGGCGAAAATGCCGGTAAGACCATGGTCTATACCCAGGTGGTGACCGGCCGACAGGCGCTGGGCATGTGGGAAGGCGCGACGGGCGCGGATCTGAAATTGCCGCTCCCCGAAATGCTGGCGGAAAATACCGGCATGGCGGTCATCGTGCAGCAGGAAAAGGATGGGCTGCCCGGCCCGATCCTGGGTGCCGCGGCCTTCGAGCGCTAAGCGCCATCCAGACAAAAAGAACTCCCGTTCCTGGGGGCAGGAACGGGAGGAATAGACTGACTTGGTCAACTAAAAGGTTGGTTGGCAACCGAACGTCATGGTTTGGGGGCTCGTTCGGTCCGGTTGCCAACCACTGGAGGCAATGCTGGCAAGCTGACTGCCCAATCTGGCGCTGTGAGGGAAAAACTGTGTTCGAAATTGGGTATTTTGTCTCCCCACCACCGGATTGGACATGCACCCTTGCGCGCAAAGGCAAATGCCGCAATCATGACACTGCGTTGACAAGCGGAGAGAGCGTTACCGGTGCAAGGCCGTACGCCGCATGACAAGCCGGTAAGCCTGGCTCTGGTCCATTCCGGAGAGGCGCCTTCCAGTGTGCCTCAAGCCAGGGCCATGCCCATCGTGGCGTTCGACCGCCGCGAGTTGATGTTGATCCTGTCGGTCTATGGCCGCAAGGTCGGGCTGGGTGAGTGGCGCGACTACGCGATGGATTTTTTGCGCGAGCGCGCCGTCTTCTCCATCTATGCCCGCGTCTCCGAGCGCCCGCTGTTCATCGTCGAAAAATCCCCCAAGCTGCGTAATCGCCAGGGCCAATATTCGGTCACCAACCAGCAGGGCCGCATCCTCAAGCGCGGCCACGACCTCAGCCAGGTGCTGCGCGTCCTCGATCCGCAATTGGCGGTGGTGGGGTGACATTGCACATTCGCCGCGCTATTGCGGCCGATGTGCCTGCCATGAGCGTGGTGCTGACCGCCTCGATCACCGAACTCTGTGTTGCCGACCATGGCGGGGATCCCAGTGCCATTACTGCCTGGACGCGCAACAAGAGCGAAGCGGGCGTGGCTGTCATGGTGGCCAATCCCGATCTCGAACTTTACGTGGCCGAGCGCGACGGCGCGATCGTGGCCGTCGGCGCGGCAACGAAGGACGGCACAGTGGCCCTCAACTATGTCGCTCCGCAGGCGCGCTTTGCCGGCATCAGCACAGCTCTGCTCGCCCGATTGGAACAGGCGCTCGTCGCGCTAGGCCATCGTGAAGGCAGGCTCGAAAGCACCAACACGGCCCGTGCCTTTTACCAAAGCCGGGGCTGGCAGGCGGACGGCCCGCAAACCAGCGGCCGCGTGGTCAGCGGCTATCCGATGCGGAAAGTATTGGTGTAGCTGGAGTTGCAGATCGCGGCTTTACAATCGTCCAATCCACTCGTGCCCCGGATGCGCCCGCTCCAGCATTGTCTTCAGCCACAACCGCTCTGCGGATTCCAGCTTCGGCACCGCATTGGCGAAATCCACCTCATCCTTGTCCCGGGCCAACTTGGCCTTGAACAGCAGGATGGCGGCAGGCTTGAGATAGGGCAGGCCATCCGGCGTTACCGCGACCATCTCCGCACGTGGTCGGGTGATGCCCGGGTCTCGCTTGTAGACCCACAGGTCCGGCGTGCCCGGCTCGATCATCATATCCACTCGCCAGCGTTGCGCCGCCGGGTCCTGGCACCAGATCTGGAAAATGTCCGCGGGCGGCTCCTGCCCATCGGGTAGATAGTCAACCACTCCGCTGCCGGTCGCGTAGAATTCAAGGTCCGATAGAGCTTGTCGGAACAGGCTCACATCGCCGCGCAGCACGGTGAATTCGATATCCTCATGCTCGCGCGTCTCATGACCATGCCAGAGGTCCAGCGCCCAGCCGCCGACAATGCACCAAGGCCGGGATATATGCTCCAGCCGCTGCGCCAGTTCGCGTGGGTGGAAGGGGCTCCAGGCATCATGGGCCGGAGTTTTTTGCGGCGTCATCGATGCGTCCTGATGGTGAGAGACCTCATGGTGAGCTTGTCGAACCACGAGGTCGGGCGAGTGGAGGCTTCTATGCCACGCCCCCGCCCTTCGACAAGCTCAGGATGAGGTCTACTGATGCTGGCTGCCGGCCGCTGCGATCGTCGCCAGCTCATCCGCTGTTGGCGGCTCGAAGCGGGCCAGCCAGCCCAGCAGGTCACTTTCGGGAATGATAAAGGCATGCTCGGGCGCTTCGGCATTGCGCCGCGCCAGGCGGACCAATAGCTCGTCGCGAGGCACGTCCATGAAATGGATTTTGGTCGCGGCGCCCAAAGCCGCCGCGCGGGCAGCAAAGTCCTCGCGCTCGACGCGCGCCCAGAAGCCGAAATCGAGGATCACATCCACACCCTTGGCCAGAACGGCACTGGCGACCCGCCACATCAGCGCTTCGACTGCATCGTGGCGCCGGTCATGGTCGGGATCGGCGACGTCATCGCCGAACAGCTCAATATGCCATTCATCCGGCGTCAGCCGCAGCGCACCAAGCTCAGCCTCCAATTGCTTTGCCCTGGTGCTCTTGCCCGAACAGGGCAGCCCGACCATGAGGTGCAGAACGGTCATGTCGTGGGTCCAATCCTTAGCGTTCTTCCCCTTGAAGGGAGGTTATCGCACATGGCCGGGTTTCACTTCGCCCCTCAGGGGAGAGGTCGGCGGCGAAGCCGGCGGGTGAGGGGTGCGATGCTGCAAAGAACGGGATATGCCAGCACGGCACCCCTCACCCAGCTCTGCCAGGTCGCTTTGCTCCCGGCGCCGCTACCCTCTCCCCTGAGGGGCGAGGGGACGATGGAGCCTCGACATAGAGACATATGCGGTGGTTCTCCCCCATCGCGGCGAGGGAGGCGGATTATGCCTGCCAAGCCTAGAGTGCCAGCTGCAGATGCACGATGTCGTGCCAGCGATCGAATTTGTAGCCGACGGAATCGTAGCGCCCGACATGGGTGAAGCCGAATTTTTCGTGGATGGCGATGGAATTGGCCGTGTCGGCTGTTATCACCGCCAGCATCTGCTTAAAGCCGAAGGCTCTTGACTGCGCCAAAAGCTCCGTCAGCAACAGCTTGCCCAGCCCTTTGCCGGTCGCTTCGGGGTTGAGATAGATCGAATCTTCGCAGGTGAAGCGATAGGCGGCACGTGGGCGATAGAAGCTGGCATAGGCATAGCCGAGCACCTTGCCGTCCTGTTCGGCCACGATCAGGGGGTGGCCCAGCGCGACAAGATGGGCGAGTTTTTCTGCCATCGCCGCCTCGCCCGGCGCCTCGGTATCAAAGGTGATCGCCGTCGTGTCCACATAATGGCGGTAGATCGCGGTAATGGCGGGCACGTCGGACCAGGCAAAGGGGCGCAGGATAGGATTGGACACGGCTCATAACTCGGCAAAGAAAAGGACCGCACCCGTTTTAGGATGCGGTCCGATCTGTCGTCCAACCAAATTCCTTGATCGTCCAATCAAGGAGACTGAGGCTTACTCGCGATTGCCGAACAGGCGGAGCAGCATCATGAACAGGTTGATGAAGTCGAGATAGAGGCTCAGCGCGCCCATGATGGCGCCCTTGGCCAGCACATCGGCGCCATGCGCTTCGTCATAGCCTTCCTTGATCTTCTGCGTGTCATAGGCGGTCAGGCCCACAAAGATCAGCACGCCGACCGCCGAGATGGCGAATTCGAGCATGGAGGACTGCATGAAGATATTGACCAACGAGGCGATGATCAGGCCGATCAGACCCATGAACAGGAAGCTGCCCATCTGGGTCAGGTCGCGCTTGGTGGTGTAGCCGTAAAGGCTCATGGCCCCAAAGGTCGCGGCGGTGATGAAGAACACCTTGGCGATCGAAGCGTCGGTATAGACCAGGAAGATCGAAGACAGCGACACGCCCATAATGGCGGCAAACGCCCAGAACACGGCTTGCGCGGCCGGCACCGAGAGTTTGTTGATGCCAAAGCTGAGCACCAGCACGAAAGCCAGCGGAGCGAGCATCACGACCCATTGCAGCGGGCTTGCATAGAGCAGGGCGCCCCACTGGGTCACATATTGGCCATTGGCCAGCTGGCCCACGGCGGCGTCCGGATTGGTGGTGATGGCGGCGGCAGCGGCAAACCAGGCGGCAAGCCCGGTCACAACCAGCCCGACACCCATGTAATTGTAGACGCGCAGCATGTAGCTACGCAGGCCCTCGTCGATGGCCAAGGCCGAGCCGGCCCGCGCACCGAGGGTCTGACGGTCATATTCAGCCATAGTCGGTTTCCTTTCCCAATTGGTAGAGCGGTCCGTTGCACCGCCGGTGGGCGCATTGCTTCGCCACTTGACGCACAATATGGATGGGGGACCAGTTGTTTACAAGGCCGAACGGGGCCCCGCGACGTTTGAACTGGCCCCATGACGCGCTTGTGTTAGGGTCAAACCACGAATCGCGTGATTGATCCACTAGAGGAGGAGCCCATGCCCAGGCTCTTTACCGGCCTCGAAATCCCGGCCGATGTGGGATTTGCCCTCTCGCTCAAGCGGGGTGGGTTGACCGGGGCACGCTGGATCGACCCCGAAAATTACCACATCACGCTGCGCTTTATCGGCGATGTTGACCACCAGACCGCCAATGAAGTGGTGGACAGTCTGGACCGGCTTTCCAATTCGCTGCGCTTTTCCATCCGCCTGACGCATTTGGGGATTTTCGGCGGCGACAAGCCGCGGGCGCTCTATGCCGGGGTGGAGATGAACGAGGCGCTGGTTCGTTTGCAGGCAGCGCAGGAACGGGTGTTGCAGCGGGCGGGCCTGCCGCCCGAGGGGCGCAAATTCGTGCCGCATGTGTCGCTGGCGCGGTTACGCAATTGTAGCGCCGAAGAGGTTGCCCGCTTCATGGCCGAGGCCGGGCGGTTCGAGCCGCTGAGCTTTCCGGTGGGCCGGTTCGTGCTGTATTCGAGCAAGGATTCGGTAGGCGGTGGCCCCTATGTGGTTGAACAGAGTTACCCCTTGGCCGCCTGACGTTCACGCAAGTGTTAGCACTATGTTAACCGCGACGGCGCAAACCGGGGACCATGATCGGCTATACGCCAAAATGCCGCCGCGATTGGCTCGCATTTGAGACAAATCGGTCGGATGCGGCGGCGTTTGACACCTTGGTAACCATGTTGGGGCAAGTTGAAGCGGGCAAGCTCCTCCCAACCCGGATCTGATGATGAGGAAGAAATTGGCAATGACGACGAAAACCGGTGGCCTGATGCTCGGGCTCGCGGTCGCCGCAATCATGGCTCTGGCCCCTGCCGCCCAAGCGCAGCAGGCGACCGAACTGGGGACCTTCAACGCGTGGACGGCCTGGCAGGCGACGGACGCTTCTGGCGTGATCTGCTATGTCTCGGCGACGCCGCAAAAAAGCGAGCCGGCTGGCGCCAATCGCGACCCGATCCATTTCATGATCATCCATCGCAAGGGCATGGGCACCAAGAACGAGGTGCAGACGATCATCGGCTATCCCTATAATACCACCAATGCCGGAGCGAGCGCTGCGATCGATGGCAAGACCTATCCAATGGTCACCGAAGGCTCGGCCGCCTGGCTCGCCTCGACCGGGGATGAAGCGGGGTTCGTCGCGGCCTTCAAGGCGGGCAATAGCCTGGTCATCAAGGGCACCAGCCAGCGCGGCACCAATACGACCGACATCTATTCGCTGTCCGGCGCTACGGCGGCCGTCAACGCCATCGACGCGGCCTGCCAGTAATTTGCCTTGCCCGGTTCGGGCGAAACACCATAATTCGGGGCGGGTCCGAAAAGGGCTCGCCCCTGTTGCATATCAAGAGGCCATGATGATCAAATTCGCTGCCGCACTTGCTCTTGCCGCCATTGTGATGCTGCCCAATGCAGCCATGGCGCAATCGGTGCGGCTGCTGGGCGAGCACCGGGCCTGGTCGAGCTATGCCGCCAGTGACAGCGCGGGCGCAGTGTGCTTTGCCATGACCAAGCCGACCAGCGTACAGCCCGAGCCCGATGGCTATACCCAAAGCTATCTCTACATCACCAATAGGCCGGGCGAGAATGTCGCCAATGAATTCAACCTGGTTGCCGGTTTTGCCTTCCAGCCCGACAGCATGGCCACGGTCACCGTGGGCGGGCAGAGCTTTAACCTGTTCACCCAGAACGACGCCGCCTGGCTCGACGATGCCGTCCAGTCCGATGCCCTGGCCAGCGCCATCCGCGCCGGCTCGAGCCTGACCGTCGAAGGCACGACCGCCGGTGGCATCAAAGTGGTGCAGACCTTTTCGCTTTCCGGCGCCACCGCCGCATCGCAGTCGATCAGCAGCGGCTGCTAGAAACGCCACTCGCGAGCGCGGCTCCAAGAAGACCTCATGGTGAGCCCGTCGACCATGAGGTCGAGTGAGTGGAGGCTCGTGTGCCACGACCTCGTCCTTCGACAAGCTCAGGATGAGGTCTACTGGGAGCAGGGCCTCTTGCGCCGCAAGCAAAGCACCTGCCCGCCCCGTGACTTTGCCTAAAGCTGTCCTATATGCTATTGGCCCGCGCTTCCGTCACGTCTGGACCCCTTGCCATGAGCATTGCGCTTAATCTCGATCACTCGTCCGTTATCCGCCCCGCCGCGGCGAGCCGGCCGTCGCTGATCGGCCTGAGCAAGCTGCAGCTGGCCGAGGCGCTGACCACTGCCGGCATTGCCGCCGACAAGGAAGCCCGCATGCGCGCGAGCCAGTTGTGGAACTGGCTCTATGTCAATGGCGTCACCGATTTCGAGCGCATGACCAATGTGGCCAAGCCGGTGCGCCAGAAACTGGCCGATACCTTTATTCTGGATCGTCCCGAGATCGCCTCCGAGCAGGTCTCCTCCGATGGTACCCGCAAATGGCTGTTCCGCTTCCGCGATCCGGCCAATCCGAACTATCCCCCGGTCGAAATCGAAACCGTCTACATCCCCGAGGAAGATCGCGGGACACTTTGTGTCTCGTCCCAAGTGGGCTGCACGCTGACCTGTACTTTTTGTCACACGGGAACCCAAAAACTCGTCCGCAATCTCACTGCCGGCGAAATCCTGGGCCAGATCCTGATGGCCCGCGAGCGCCTGGGCGATTTTCCCGGCGGCAGCCGCCCCGATGATGGGGGCCTGGTTCCCGGTGGGGAAAGCCGCGCCATCACCAATATCGTGATGATGGGCATGGGCGAGCCGCTCTACAATTTCGACAATGTGAAGCAGGCGCTGCTGATCGCCTCGGCCGGCGATGGCATGAGTCTGTCCAAGCGCCGCATCACGCTCTCGACTTCGGGTGTGGTGCCGTTCATCGAGCCGACCGGCCGCGAGATCGATGTCATGCTGGCCATTTCCCTGCATGCGGTGAATGACGACCTGCGCGACGTGCTGGTGCCGATCAACAAGAAATGGAAGATTGCCGAGCTGCTCGACGCCTGCCGCAATTATCCGGGCCTCAGCAACGCCCGCCGCATCACCTTTGAATATGTGATGCTGGACGGCATCAATGACAGCGATGCCGATGCGCGCGAACTGGTGCGGCTGCTGGCCGGCATTCCCGCCAAGATCAACCTCATCCCGTTCAATCCCTGGCCGGGCACCAATTATGGTTGCTCCCCTTCGAGCCGCATCGAGCGCTTTGCCGATATCGTCAACAAAGCCGGCTATGCCAGCCCTGTCCGCACCCCGCGCGGCCGCGACATCTTCGCCGCCTGCGGCCAGCTCAAGAGCGAAAGCGAACGCCTCTCCAAGAAAGACCGCGACGCGCTGGCTGGTGTATGACGCCCGCGCTGGTTCCCGAGCTTTCCGCCTGCACTTTTATTGCAACTTGCTGGGCTTTTCGGTGCGTTATAGCCGGCCGGACGAGGGTTTTGCCTATCTCGAATTGGGTGCCGCCGAGTTGATGCTCGACCAGCTTGGTATTGGCCGGGATTGGGTGACTGCCCCGCTTGAATTGCCGCTTGGCCGCGGAGTCAATTTCCAGATCGAAGTTGTGGCTCTTGACCCGGTTCTTGCCCGGTTGCAAGAGGCGGGCGTTGCTCTGTTCCAGCCTCTGGAAACCAAAGCCTACCGGGTTGGTGATGACGTGGTTCGTCAGCGCCAGTTTTGCGTACAGGACCCGGATGGGTATCTCCTCCGCCTCTGGGAGCAGGCAGGGTCATGACCATAAACTGTCGCCGGATAACGGCCGCGGACGCGTCCCTACTCGCCAATATTGCCACCGATATATTCGATGAACCAGTGCGGCCGGACCGGTTGTTTGCCAGGGTGCATGGGGATCGCAGAAGAAAGTCTGGATGCCGAGCCGTTCGGTGGGCCGATAGTGCAGGGCGAACTCGGTGCCATTGTCGAAGGTGATGGTCTGGCGCAGACCGGCGGGGAGTTCAGACAGCCGGCTGGTGAGGTGTGTCGAGCACCGGCCGGGCGGCCTTGCTGGGTTGACGCACCAGGATGGTCAGGCGCGAGACGCGCTCATGAATGACCAGAACCGCAGCGCACCGAAGACGCGGGCAAACCGCAAGCTGCAGACGAATAGCGCGTGTTGAAAAGGCCCGGGTCGCCCCCGGGCCTTCTTCATTCCAGTCCAGACTACGTCTGGCTACCCCAAATGCGCCAACACCGCCAACAACAGCAGCGCCACGATATTCGTAATCTTGATCATCGGGTTCACCGCAGGGCCCGCTGTGTCCTTGTAGGGGTCGCCGACGGTGTCGCCGGTGACGCTTGCCTTGTGGGCGTCGCCGCCCTTGTGGTGGACGACGCCGTGGCTGTCGGTGAAGCCGTCTTCGAAGCTCTTTTTGGCATTGTCCCAGGCGCCGCCGCCGGCGGTCATGGAGATGGCGACGAAGAGGCCGGTGACGATGACGCCCATCAGCATGGCGCCCAGGGCCGAAAAGCCCGCGGCGGGGCCGGCGATCCAGTTGATCAGGAAGAACACCACGATTGGGCTGAGCACGGGCAGCAGCGAGGGCACGATCATTTCCTTGATCGCGGCCTTGGTCAGCATATCGACGGCCCGGCCATAATCGGGCTTTTCGGTGCCGGCCATGATGCCCGGACGTTCCTTGAACTGGCGGCGCACTTCGACCACGACCGATTGGGCGGCGCGGCCCACGGCGGTCATGCTCATGCCACCGAACAGGAACGGCAAGAGCCCCCCGAACAGCAGGCCCACCACGACGTAAGGGTCGGCCAGCGAGAAGCTGAGCGTGCCCATGCCCTGGAAGATGGCCGGGGCATCGGGGAGATTGGCGAAATAGATCAAATCCTGCGTATAGGCGGCAAACAGCACCAGGGCGCCCAGGCCGGCCGAACCGATGGCATAGCCCTTGGTGACGGCCTTGGTGGTATTGCCGACGGCATCGAGCGCGTCGGTATTGTGGCGCACTTCCTTGTCGAGTCCGGCCATTTCGGCGATGCCGCCGGCATTGTCGGTGACGGGGCCAAAGGCATCGAGCGCCACGATAATGCCGGCCAGAGCCAGCATGGTGGCCACCGCAAACGCAATGCCGAACAGGCCGGCCAGATTATAGGTGACGATAATGCCCGCAATGATGACCAGGGCCGGCAGGGCCGTGGATTCCAGCGATACGGCCAGGCCCTGGATGACATTGGTGCCATGGCCGGTGACCGAGGCTTCGGCGATGGAATTGACCGGGCGACGATTGGTGCCGGTATAATATTCGGTGATGACGATAATCAGCCCGGTAATGATCAGGCCCGCCGCGCCGCACCAGAACAGGCTCATCGGGGTGAAGGTCTTGTCTGATGCCTCGATGGCGGTGTTGAGATCGCCAAACATCAGCCACAGCACGGGGAGCAGCGCGACCAGCGAGAGTACACCGGTGGCGATGACGCCCTTGTAGAGCGCGCCCATGATATTGTTGGAGGCACCCAGCTTGACGAAATAGGTGCCGATGATCGAGGTGACGACACAAGCCCCGCCAATGGCCAGCGGCAGCACCATGCCGGTCAGCTTGAAGGTCTCGGGCAGAATGATGGCGGCCAGCACCATGGTGGCAACGATGGTGACCACATAGGTTTCAAACAGATCGGCCGCCATACCGGCGCAGTCCCCGACATTGTCGCCCACATTGTCGGCAATGGTGGCGGGGTTGCGCGGATCGTCTTCGGGAATGCCGGCTTCGACCTTGCCTACCATGTCGCCGCCCACATCGGCGCCCTTGGTGAAAATGCCGCCGCCCAGACGGGCGAAGATCGAAATCAGCGAAGCGCCGAAACTGAGCGCCACCAGAGAATCGATGACGGTACGGCTGGTGGGCGCATGGCCCATGCCGGTCAGGATGATGAAATAGAGGGTGATACCGAGCAGGCCCAGCCCCGCCACCAGCATGCCGGTTACCGCGCCGGATTTAAAGGCCAGGTCAAGCCCGCGCGCCAGCGAGGTGGTGGCCGCCTGGGCGACACGCACATTGGCCCGCACCGAGACGTTCATGCCGATAAAGCCGGCCGCGCCCGAGAGCACCGCCCCGATCAGAAAGCCGATGGCAGCATAGATGCCGAGCAGGAAATAGGCGGCGATCAGGATGACCACGCCCACTATGGCGATCGTGGTATATTGCCGCTTGAGATAGGCCGAGGCGCCTTCGCGCACAGCGGCCGAGATTTCCTGCATGCGGGCCGAACCGGCATCGGCCGCCAGCAGGCCCTGGGTGGTGATCACGCCATAAACAATGCTGAGCCCGCCACAGACGACGATCAGCCATAAAGCCAAAGTCATTCCTTAAGTCCCTCTCGGTGTTCCTCCAGGGACCCAGCATGGACCAGGGCCGATCCTCCAATCGGCGCTAAGCCCATCCTCCTCTGTGCCCCTTCTGGGGGCCGATGATGTGATGGATTTGTGCGTTAAGCAATGGATATTGCGATGATTTGCCGCAGTGGTGGGTGGGCGGCTAGGACGGAATATTCCCGAGCGCCTTGATCAAGGCGGCACTATCGCCCATCACGGCCAGTGTCTTGAGCCGTGCGGTCGCCCCGCTCACCACGCTCACCGCCGATTTGGATACGCCCAAAGCCTTGGCGAGCAGTGCCACCACGGCCGCATTGGCCTTGCCTTTGTCGGGCACCGCCTTGACGCGGACCCGCAGCACGGCGCTGCCATCGTCGCGTTGTTCCACGCCCTCAATGGCGTCGCGGCCGGCATTGGGGGTAACGCGAACAAAAAGGCTCAGCCCCGAGGGGCTGAGCCGATAGCAAGCGGGGCGATCCAAGGGGATCAGAACACGTTGGGATAGATGTAGTAGATGATGATGCGTTCGATGAAGAACAGGATCAGGAACAGGATGATCGGGGAAATATCGAGCCCCGAGAAATTCGGCATGACCCGGCGGATCGGGCGCAATACCGGTTCGGTCAGCTGGTTGAGAATGCGCCAGACGGCGGCGACGAACTGATTGCGGGTATTGATCACGTTGAACGAGATCAGCCAGCTCATGATGATCATGGCCAGGACAACCCACCAGTACAGCTGGAGGATGAGAAGGATGATATCGAGCACGGCGCGCATGGGCGTCTCCGGTTGAACGTTCGGCGAATTATCTAATGGCTATGCGGTCTTGCCACAAGAGTGTGGTTGCCCAAAGACATGAGAGCCCCGCACCGGTCGCACGGTGCGGGGCCCACATGACTGACATCCGGTACGCATTACATGGGAACTTCCGGACATCCCCATAATAGCAACTAGCGTGCCAAGTCGGGGAGGCAGGCAAACCGGGCGGCAGAGGTTAAAGTATTGTGAAGATTGGCATTTTGCGAGCGGGCCTGCCTTGCAGAATGCGAGGCGGCTCGCGTTTTGCGAAAGCCTATTCCGCCGCCTTGCTCGGCTTCCACATCACCAGCCGCACCAGGTAAATCAGCACGACCAAAGCCAGCACGACATAGCTGAGCGGGTCAAGGATCACCTCGACCAGTTCGTAATGCTCATGCAGCAGGTAGCCCGCTGAAGTCAGGATTGTGTTCCAGATCAGCGCGCCGCTGGTCGAGGCGAGCAGGAACACAGGCAGCGGCATGCGGGCGAGGCCCGCGGGAATGGAAATCAGTGTGCGGATCAGCGGCATCAGCCGGCCGAACAGCACGATGATGGGGCCGAAGCGGTGGAACCAGTCGACCGCGACATCGATCTCTTCGGCATTGAGGGTCATGACGCGACCGAAACGGTCGGCCAGGCGCCGCACGCGGTCGAGCCCGAACAGCCGACCGGCATAATACCAGGGCAGCATGCCAACCACGGCGCCGACCGTGGCCGCGATCAAAACGCCGAAAAAGTTGAGATCGCCATTGGCGGCGGCAAAGCCGGCAAAGGGGATGATCAATTCGGACGGGATGGGCGGAAAGATGGATTCGGCCAGCATCACGGCAAAAATGCCGGCATAGCCCCATTGGGAAATGGTCTGGATGATCCAGTCGGTCATGGGGATGCTCCTTGCCGCGCCAGCGTCACCACCGCATTTGATGGCCCCAGAAATGGATTGCCCGGACAAGCCGGGCAATGACGTGATGGAAAACTAGTGGCGAAACCCTAACCCCGGCTTACGCCGATTTCTGGGCGCGCATATTGCGCTTGCGATCATTGGGATCGAGCCAGATCTTGCGCAGGCGGATCGACTTGGGCGTGACCTCGACATATTCGTCTTCGGCGATATAGCCGAGCGACTGCTCGAGGGTCAGCTTCTTGGGCGTGGTCAGGCGCACCGCTTCGTCCTTGGACGTGGTGCGGATATTGGTGAGCTGCTTGCCCTTGAGCGCATTGACCTCAAGGTCATTCTCGCGGGAATGCTCGCCGATGATCATGCCTTCATAGATATCGACGCCGGCATCGATCATGATCGGGCCGCGGTCTTCGAGGTTCCACAGCGCGAAGGCGACGGACTGGCCGGTGCCGTTGGAGATCAGCACGCCGGTACGGCGGGTCGGCAGGTCGCCCTTGAAGGGCACGAAGGAGTGGAACAGGCGGTTGAAGATGGCCGTGCCACGGGTGTCGCTGAGCAATTCGGGCTGATAGCCGATCAGCGAACGGGTGGGCACCAGCAGCTGAATGCGGGTGCGGCCAACGCCGGACGGACGCATGTCGGTCAATTCGCCCTTACGCTCGGTGAGCTTCTGCACCACGGTGCCGGTATGCTCGTCATCGACGTCGATGATGACTTCTTCGATCGGCTCGTGGCGGACGCCATCGATATCCTGCATCAGCACCTTGGGGCGGCCGATGGTCAGCTCGAACCCTTCGCGGCGCATGTTTTCGATCAGCACGGCCAGCTGCAATTCGCCGCGGCCGGCAACGTCGTAACTGTCATTGTCGTCGCCGGGCGTGACGCGGATGGCCACATTGCCTTCGGCTTCGCGCATCAGGCGCTCGCGGATGACGCGGGACTGCACCTTGTCGCCTTCGCGGCCGGCCAAGGGACCGTCATTGATGCGGAAGGTGACCGACAGGGTCGGGGGATCGATCGGCTTGGATTCGATGGGCTTGGTCACCGAAGTGGCGCACAGCGTATCGGCCACGGTCGAGGTGACGAGGCCCGCAATGGCGACGATATCGCCGGCTTCGCCGACATCGACCGGGGTGCGCTCGAGACCGCGGAAAGCCAGTACCTTGGAGACGCGGCCCTTTTCGACTTCCTTGCCTTCACGATTGAGCGTGTGGATCGGATCGTTCGACTTGACCGAACCCGAAGTGATGCGGCCGGTGAGGATACGGCCGAGGAACGGGTTGCGCTCGATGGTGGTGACCAGCATGCGGAACGCGCCTTCCTCGACGGTGGGCTCCGGCACGTGTTCGATGACCTTGTCGAGCAGCGGGCCCAGATCTTCCTTGGGGCCTTCCGGCTCCATTGCCATCCAGCCCTGCTTGGCCGAACCGTAGAGCACCGGGAAATCGAGCTGCTCGGGGGAAGCGTCGAGCGCGATGAAGAGGTCGAAGATTTCTTCGAGCACTTCGAGGTGCCGCTCGTCGGATTTATCGATCTTGTTGATGGCAACGATGGGACGCAGGCCCTGGGCCAAGGCCTTGCCGAGTACGAACTTGGTCTGGGGCATCGGGCCTTCGGCCGCATCAACCAGGATTACCACGCCATCGACCATGGACAGGATGCGCTCGACTTCGCCGCCAAAGTCGGCGTGGCCGGGGGTATCCACGATATTGATGCGGGTGTCTTTCCAGAGCAAAGACGTGACCTTGGCCAGGATGGTGATGCCGCGCTCGCGCTCGATATCATTGCTGTCCATGGCGCGTTCTTCGACGCGTTCGTTCTCGCGGAACGAGCCGGACTGCTTGAGCAGAACGTCGATCAGGGTGGTCTTGCCGTGGTCAACGTGGGCGATGATGGCGATATTGCGCAAGCTCATAGGGGATCGGCCTCTTTGGCATGATCCCAAAAATTGGCCCCGGAAGTCGTTCGGGGCGCGCCTTGGCTGAAATCATGCGGAAACATGAACGCCAGCCGCATTTTCGGGCAGGCTGGCGCATTTGTCGCGGCTATTACAGCACTTGAGCCCGCCCGACAAGCGCCCGACACGCAAAGGTGGGTTGCAGGGCGGCCAAGACCGCCCCGCAGGACTACTTCAGCGAGCGCGGCAACGCCTCCGATTGCCAGAGCCCCAGGCCAAAACCATCGGGGTCCAGAAAGTCGGCGCTCCAGCCGCCCGGCGCCTCCGAGACCGGGGTGACGATGGTGACGCCCTTGGCGACGAGATCGGCAATCACGTCATCAATGCCACCCTCAGTGACGTCAAAGACCAGAGCCGGTGTATCACCGCGCTTGCCATCCATCTGGAAGAAGACCAGCTCGAGCCCGTTTTCGAGCCGGCCGGACAGCCAGAACGGCTCGGCGCCGTCCTCGCGCCTAAGATCGAGCCCGAACACGTCATTGTAGAAGCTCTCGGTACGGGTAATGTCGGAAACGTAAAATACGATACTGGCCGATTTCGGCTTGAATGCCATGGCGTCCTCCTGTGGTCTGATATGCCCTTGTTGCCACGCTCAGCGCTTTTGTGAGCGCCGCACGATAAAAAGATGCCCATCGGGATCGTGGCTGGCGAAAACCCCGCCTTGCCGCAACAGGCCCGGCAGCAGCGCGTCGCGAATGCGGCCATAGGCCAGATCGAGATTAAGCCCCGGCATGCCTTCGGGCATGGCGACACCCTGCGCAGTCAGATGGCGTTTGAGCGCAGTGATGCGCTGGCGCAGGGCCGTATCGGATAGCTCAAGCAAATAGGCGACCTCGCGGCGGTTGTGACCCGACAGGGTCAGCGCGGCGACGGCCTTGAGTGCCGGCGGCAAGTTGGCAAGCATGGTGGTGAGGTCGGGTTGTTCGGCAGGCGGCGCGGACTCGACCCGCATGGCATGCCAATGGCTCTCGCGCAGCCTTCGCCGGCTGGCGCCCCTTGCGGCGAGCCTGGCGCGGTTGCGGATAATGCCGGCCAGCCAGCGGACATCCTGCGGGCCGGCAATCGCGCGGCCGCTGCGCACGGCTTCAAGCAGAGCATCCTGCACCAGATCGTCCGCTTCATCAGCCCGCAGGGTGGCGCGGCGGGCAATGGCGAGCAATTGAGCGTAATGGCTTGGCCGCATGGCGTCTCCTCGGCGTGAGGGTGTCAAGGGACGGGGCAAAAGGCAATTGGGGTGTGAGAGTACTCACCATTTGCACGCTTCCCTCCATTCATCGTCATCACCCGGCTTGTCCGGGTGATCCATCTTTCAGCGGGCGCGGCAGCAATGGATTGCCCGGACAAGCCGGGCAATGACGATGGAGGGGATGGTTTGGGCGGTGCGGGGAAGTACTCAAAGTAAACACTGGCCGCCCGACATGCGGTGTCGGAAAACCTAAGACGCCTTCTTCCGCTCAGTCCACACCTCGGCCTCCGCCCTGGCCGCCTCACCCTGCAGCAGGTTAGCGAGCGCGGTCGGGGGCAGTGGCGGCGAAAACAAAAAGCCCTGCACTTCCGAGCAGCCCTGCGCCCGCACCATGGCGAGCTGTTCTTCGGTCTCCACGCCCTCGGCGGTGGTCGACATGCCCAGCGATTGGCCCAGTCCGATCACTGCCCGGATAATGGCCTGGCTATCCTGCCGGCTGGTCAGATCGGCCATGAAGGAGCGATCGATCTTGATCTTGTCGAAGGGGAAACTGCGGAGATAGGACAACGAGGAATAGCCGGTGCCGAAATCATCCATCGAAATGCGTACGCCCATGGCGCGCAGATCGTGCAGAGCCTTGAGCACGCTTTCGCTTTCGGCCAGCAACAGGCTTTCGGTGATTTCGAGTTCGAGCCGCGTCGCGGGCAGGCGCGCATCGCTAAGTGCAGATTTGACCAGGCCGACGAGGTCGCGGCTTTTGAACTGCACGGGCGAGAGATTGACCGCGACGCGGATTTCGTCCGGCCAGCTCGCAGCGGACTTGCAGGCTTCGCGCAGCACCCATTCGCCAATCGGCACGATCAGCCCGGTTTCTTCGGCAATGGGGATGAATTCGACCGGCGAGACGGTGCGATCGTCATGGTCCCAGCGCAACAGCGCCTCGACACAGGTGACGCGGTTTTCCTTGAGGCCCAGCAGCGGTTGATAGACCAGGCGCAATTCCTGGCGCTGCAGAGCCAGCCGCAGGCCGGCCTCGATGGTGCGGCGCTGCTGCAGCGCGGCATCCATGCCGGCTTCGAAGAAGTGATAGGTAGATCGGCCTTCGCTCTTGGCCTTGTAGAGCGCCAGATCCGCATTCTTGACCAATGTATCAGTCTTGATGCCATCGCCCGGCCCCAGCGCAATGCCGATGCTGATGCCGATATCGATCTGCTGGCCGGCAATGTTCATCGGCGCCGATATCGCCTTGATGATGCGATCGGCCACGCGCGCCGCGTCGCTCGCACTCTCGAGCGGCCGCATCAGGATGGCGAATTCATCGCCACCTAAGCGGGCCAGAAGATCGGTTTCCCGCGTGGTGCCCCAGAGCCGGGCCGAAGCCTGCTTGATGACTTCGTCGCCTACCGCATGGCCCAGCGTGTCATTGACCGCCTTGAAGTGATCGAGATCGAGATAGAGCACGGCGGCCATTTCGCCACGGCCCAGGCCCGCTTCGGTCTTGGCCATCTGTTCCAGAAATTCGATGCGGTTGGGCAGGTCGGTCAAGGCATCGTGCCGCGCCAGGTGGCGGATGCGCGCTTCGGTCTGGCGTTGCTCGGTAATGTCCTCGTGCGTCGATACCCATCCGCCGTCCTTCATCGGATGGTGCTGCATCAGGATGACGCGGCCGTTGAGCTCATGCACGGTCTTGCCAAATTCGCGCCGGGCGATCACCTCGCGCCGCCACACGATATAGTCCTCGCGCGTACCCGATGCGCTCATGCCCACATCGAACAGATGGCCCAGAATATCCTCAAGCTGGGTGCCCGGCTTGTGCAGGCGCTCGGGCAGATTGTAGATCTTGATATAGGGCTGGTTGCAGATGACGAGCCGCCCACGCGGATCGAACATGCACAGGCCCTGGCTGATATTGTTGACCGCTGCATCGAGCCTTATGTTCTGCCGCTCAAGCTCCAGCTTGCGCTTGGCGACGATTTCGGTGCGGGCGAGCTCGGCGGTAACGTCCTCATGGGTCACCACCCAACCCAGCGCCTCGGAATAGACATGGGCGGTTTCGATCACCCGCCCGCCATGCACCATTTCCTGGCTTTTGTAGCGGGCGCCGCCGCGATTGGCCAACAGCTCGGCGGTATAGGCCTCGTAAAACCCCTGCGAACCATGCTCGTGGTGATTGCCCAATCGGGCCGATAGCTCCACCACCTCTTCCAGGCTCATCCCCCGATGCACCTGATCGAGCCGGAAGCCATAGAGGTCGCGCCAGTTCTTGTTCCACATGACCAGCCGGAATTGGGGCGACCAGACGCAGAAACCATAGGGAATGTTTTCAAGGGCCGCATCGAGCAACAGGGCCTCGGCCATCTCGCTCAAGCTGCCGGCGTCTTCTGCTCGCACCAGCCGATATCTCCCCGCCCGATGCAACTGCATCCATGCTGGCGGGAAAGCTAGAGATTTCCCATTAACGAGCCATTAAGGCCTGCCGGGGCCGCGCAGCCCCGGCAGGAGAATCAGCTACTTGCCGGCCTTCTTGTTGCGCGCGGCATAGGTCTTGAGGCGCAGCCCATTGAGCTTGATGAAGCCTTCGGCATCGTGATGATCATAGGTGCCCGAGCCCTCTTCGAAGGTCACCAGATCCATCGAATAGAGCGAATAGGGCGAGCTGCGGGCGATGACGCTGGCGCTGCCCTTGTAGAGCTTGACCGTGACTTCGCCAGTGACGAATTCCTGGCTCTTGTCGATCAGCGCCTGCAGCATTTCGCGCTCGGGCGCATACCAGAAGCCATTATAGATCAGCTCGGCATATTTGGGCATCAGCTCATCCTTCAGATGCGCTTCGCCACGATCGAGCGTGATGGATTCGATGCCGCGATGGGCCACCAGCATGATCGTGCCGCCGGGGGTTTCATAGAGCCCGCGCGATTTCATGCCGACAAAGCGGTTCTCGACCAGATCGAGCCGGCCCACGCCATGCTTGCCACCTAGCTCATTGAGCTTGGTGAGGAGGCTCGCCGGCGAGAGCTTTTCGCCATTGACCGAGACCGGATCGCCCTTTTCGTAGCCGATGGTGATGATCTCAGCCTCGTTGGGTGCATCTTCCGGATTGACGGTGCGTTGCGGCACATAATCGGGGAAGGGCACGGCGGGGTCTTCCAGCACCATGCCTTCGGACGAAGTGTGCAGCAGATTGGCATCGACCGAGAACGGGGCCTCGCCGCGCTTGTCCTTGGCGATCGGAATCTGGTTCTTTTCGGCATAATTGAGCAGCGCCGTGCGGCTCTGCAGATCCCATTCGCGCCACGGCGCGATGACCTTGATGGACGGATCGAGCGCATTGGCGGTCAGTTCGAACCGCACCTGATCATTGCCCTTGCCGGTGGCGCCGTGGGAAATGGCATCGGCGCCGCTTTCCTGGGCGATCTGCACCAGCCGCTTGGCAATCAGCGGGCGGGCGATCGAGGTGCCCAGCAGATACTGGCCCTCATAGACCGTATTGGCGCGGAACATGGGGAACACGAAATCCCGCACGAACTCCTCGCGCAGATCCTCGATGTGGATTTCCTTGATCCCCATCAGTTCGGCCTTCTTGCGCGCCGGCTCGAGCTCTTCGCCCTGGCCCAGGTCAGCGGTGAAGGTCACCACCTCGCATTGATAGGTCTCCTGCAGCCATTTGAGGATGATCGAGGTATCGAGCCCGCCCGAATAGGCCAGCACGACCTTCTTGATGTCTTTTGCCATGATAAAGGTTCTGTTCCCTTGGTAACTGGCGCAAAGTAATACACCAGAGCGAGCGCAACAATCTTGCGATTACGTCAATCTTGCATCATTATCTGGCACAATCTGCCAATTTCTCGCGCAGGGGAGACCAAAAATACCAGTTTCGCTCGATGCCATCGATCGCCGCATTCTGCGCGCCCTGCAGCGCAATGCCCGCATGAGCAATGTCGAACTGGCCAATGAAGTGGGCCTGTCGCCCTCGCCCTGCCTGCGCCGGGTCAAGATTTTGGAGGAATCCGGCGTCATCGAGCAATATGTCGCCGTGCTCAACGGGCCCAAGGCCGGTGTCGGCCTCACCGTGTTCGTCCGCGTCTGGTTCAAGACCCAGGATTCCACCATTACCGCGCAATTTGCCGAGACGGTGCGCAAATTCCCCGAAGTGGTCGAATGCTATCTCACCACCGGGGAATGCGACGCCATCATGCGCGTGGTCACGGCGGACCTGCACGCCTATTGGCGCTTCCAGGCCGATTACCTGACCCGCATCCCCAGCGTACAAAGCGTCAAGACCGACGTGCCGATGGAAACCATCAAGCGGAGCTACGAGCTGCCGCTGGCGTGAGGGCCATCTCTCAAAGACCGCATGGTGAGCCTGTCGAACCACGAGGTCGAGCGAGTGGAGGAGCGGGTGCCACGCCCTCGTCCTTCGACAGGCTCAGGATGAGGTCTACTGGAAGGCTCGCTTCCCCGCCCGCGCCGCGTTATGGCTAGGGCACAAATCCTGCCCCCACGGAAAATACCATGCCCGGCTTCATTCCCGATCTTTCGGTGATCCTGACCTTTGCGCTCGCGGCTTTTGTTCTGGCGATCACGCCGGGGCCCGACATGGCACTATTCGTCTCGCGCACCATGAGCCATGGCCGCGCGCATGGCTTTGCGGCGGGGCTGGGCACCACGACCGGGATCGCCGTGCACACCGCGCTCGTCGCCTTCGGCATTTCGGTGCTGATTGTTGCAGCACCCGCAGCCTTCTGGGTCCTCAAGATCGTGGGGGCGCTATATCTCGTATGGCTGGCGATCCAGGCGGTGCGTAGTGGTGGCGGCCTGTTGGTCGCGCGCGATGGCGACCGCCAACCCAGCTTCGCGCAAAGCTACATGACCGGGCTCGGCATCAATCTGACCAATCCCAAAGTGGCACTGTTTTTCGTGACCTTCCTGCCCCAATTCGTCTCGGCCAGCGATCCAGCGGCCGCGAGCAAGCTGCTATTCCTGGGCGTCGAGTTTATCGTCGTCTCGATCCCGATCGTGGTCGCCACTGTGCTCTTCGCCGAATGGCTAACTACTACCCTGCGCGACAACAAATGGGTCTCCAAGGCGCTGAACTGGAGCTTTGCGGCCGTGTTCATGGCCTTTGCCGCCACCATTCTTCTGGCCGAAGGACGCAAGTGAGTTGAATTACCGTCACGCCTTTCACGCCGGCAATTTTGCCGATGTGGTCAAACACCTGATCCTGGTCCGGATTCTGGACTATCTCAAGCGCAAGCCGGCCGCCTTCCGCGTGCTCGATACCCATGCCGGGGTCGGGCTCTATGATCTGGAGGGCGATCAGGCCGAACGCACCGGGGAATGGCACGAGGGCATTGCCCGCCTGGTGCAAACCGGCCTGCCCCCCGCAGCGGCGGAATTGGCAAAACCCTATCTCGATAGCGTCAAGGCGCAGAACCCCGATGGGCAATTGCGCTTTTATCCCGGCTCGCCCCTGATCACCCGCTCCCTGCTGCGCGAACAGGACCGGCTGTTTGCGCTGGAACTGCACCCCGCCGATGCCGAGGCGCTGCGCGAAAACTTTGCCGGCGATTTCCAGACCCGCGTCACCCATCTCGACGGCTGGGCCGCCCTGGGCACCCATCTGCCGCCCAAGGAAAAACGCGGCCTGGTGCTCATCGACCCGCCTTTTGAGGAAAAGGGTGAATTTTCCCGCATGGTGGCCGGCCTGATCAAAGGCCATCGCCGCTGGCCCGGCGGGATTTTTGCCTTCTGGTATCCGATCAAGGAGCCAAGCGAGGTCGAAAGCTTCGTGGCCGACCTCAGGGCGACCGGTATCCCCAAAATCCTGCGCATCGAACTGACCATCCGCGCGCCCTCCACCCCGGCCCGCCTCTTCGGCACCGGCATGATCGTGGTCAATCCGCCCTATGCGCTGGAGCAGGACATGAGAACGCTGCTGCCGCCGCTGGCGGCGCTGTTGGCTGATGAAGGGCGCGGCGAGTTCAAGATTGAATGGGTGGCTGGGGAGTAGGAAGCCCTGCTCCTTCCCAATGTCAAACCACCCACAATGTCATCCCCGCGAAAGCGGGTACCTCTGTTTACCGGGCTCTCCAAACAACAGAGATTTCCCGCTTTCGCGGGGATGACATTGTGGGTGGGTGAGGACCGAGGGTCATTTCGCAATCTCCCCCCACCGCTCTCCCCGTCCGTCCATTCGATAACCGTACCAGGCGGCGCTTCTGCTCGCCCGAAATTTTCCGCACTCTGTCGAAACCGCGCGATCGCGTTCGTCGTGACAGCGAGGGTGGCCAAGTTGGCCGCCGCACAGGGAAAGAAAATCATCATGCGTAAACTGACAGCCGGACTGTTTCATTCGGTCGACGGGGTCGTGGAAGCCCCCGATCGCTGGCAATTCGATGCGTTTGACGCCGAACTCGGCCAATTGCTCGGCAGCGTCATGGGCAAGGTTGATACGGTATTGCTGGGCCGGGTGGGATACGAGGAATGGGCCGGCTATTGGCCCAATGCCGGGCAGGACATGGATTTTGCCGGCTTCATCAACGCAGTGCCCAAGCATGTCGCCTCGCGCACGCTCAAGGGGCCGCTCGACTGGACCAATGCCAGCCTGATCGAGGGCGAGCTGTTCGATTTCGTGCGTGCGCTCAAGGCGCAGGAGGGCGGCGAGATTGCCGCCATGGCCGGCATTTCGCTGGTACGGCAGCTGCTGTTTGCCGGCCTGCTCGACGAATTGACGCTGATCACCCATCCGGTGATTGCCGGCACGGGGCGGCACCTGTTCGAGCCGGGCGATCCGGCGACGCGGCTTATCCTCGTGGACAGCACCATCACGTCCAAGGGCAATATCGTGCAGACCTATCGCTTGCGCGCCTGATGCCCGGCCGGGTCAGCCGATATACTGCGCTGGCCCGCCCGCCGGTTCCACCACAGCAGCGCCACGCCGGCCACGGCCATCAATATGCCCACGACCAGCCATTGGCTGCGGCCCGACATGGCGCTCCCGGTCAATATATTGGCGCCCTGCAACACCCAGACCGCGCCGATCACCAGCAAGACAATGCCGACAGCATTTCTCAACATGCTCATCATATCGACCCTCCTTCCTCAGGCGAGGGTGCGCCTGTGGCAGGGCCGCGGCAAATCACGTTGTCGGGGCTCACATCCCCGCCAGCACCTCGAACGCACTCGGCCGCTTCGGCGTCCGCAGCGCCTCGGCAATCACCGCCACGCAGTCCTGCGGCGTGAGGACACTGCTATCCACGCTCACATCATAAATCCCCGGCACATGCACCGCTTCCTGCCAGCGTAGTACCGGCGCGGGAACACTGTCGCCCCCCACATAAAGCCCGCTCTGTGGATCGGCATTGCGCCGCACCATGATTACCTCGATGGGGCAATGCACCCCCACAAACAGCACCGGCAGCCCCGCCAGCAGCCGGGCGCATTGCGGCAGGATACCGAGCGGCCGCGAATAATCATCATGATGGCCAACATCGGCAACCACATCAAAACCCTGCCGGGCATGAGCCGCGATCGCGCCATAGAGCGCCAGATAAAGCGGGATCACATTGGGCTCGAGATCCGGCCGCTCGCCACCTGGCCGCAGGCCGATGCCGGGCAGCAATTGCGGCGGCAAGGTCTTGTTCTGCGCGTCGACCCCCAGATTGATCCAGCGCCCGGGCAGGTGCTGCTGCATGGCCGCCGCGATGGAGGATTTACCCGCCCGCGGCGTACCATTGAGAATGACGATCCGCCCGCTCACAGCTTGCGGCCCGTCATATCCGCCCATGCGCGGGTTTTATCGAGCAAGCGCCAAAACCTATTTCTGTGTCTTGGCCAGTTCGATCGAATCAAGAATCACCTTGCGGGCGTCGGCCAGATTGCCGATCCGGTCGATCTTGGCCCATTTGCCGGGCTCGAGATCCTTGTAATGGGTGAAGAAGTGCTTGACCCGTTCGAGCTGGATTTCGGGGAAATTTTCGATATCGAGGATATTGTCATACATGCGGGTGAGCTTGCTGACCGGCACGGCGATGATCTTTTCGTCCTGGCCGCCATCGTCTTCCATGAACAGCACGCCGACCGGGCGGGACCGCACCACGGCGCCGGGCACCAGCGGGCGCGAATTCATCACGATGACATCGAGCGGATCGCCATCGCCGCACAGCGTATGGGGCACGAAGCCGTAATTGCCGGGATAACGCATCGGGGTATAGAGGAAACGATCGACGAAGAGGGCGCCGCTGGCCTTATCGATCTCATACTTGATCGGCTCGCCGCCCAGGGGAACTTCGATGATGACATTGAGGTCGTCGGGCGGGTTCTTGCCGATTGGGATCGCGTCGATGTTCATTTGCGTTCAAGGTCCGTTCATCAAGGGGGGGACGAAATTGGGGCTTTTGTTGCCCAGAACGGGCCGCAAAAGCAAGCCAGTTTGGCTTTATCCCGCTTGTCCCTGCTGCTCGCGGCAAAAACGTGTTCCCGGGAAGGAAAAATGCCATGAAGCCGATCTTGCTGGGCGCCTGCCTGCCATTGCTCCTCGCGGCGCCTGCTCATGCCGCCTTCAACAGCGCCTATACCGATCTGGATCTGAACCAATGCCTGGTGCTCGATTCGGACGATTTTTCCACCCAATGGTCCTGCCCCGGCTACAAGGGCTATCCCATGCTGGTCAGCGAGGGCGATCTGCGCTTTTCCATCCGCTATGGCTTCAATATCGACAAGGAACCGCGCGGGCAGACGCTGGGTCCGTTCAACGAATTGGGGCCAAAGCTGGAATGGCGCCTGTCCAATGCCTCGGGCCGCTGGCTGCCGATTGCCACTATCGTGCGCTACCACACGGCCGATCCTCAAAGCGGGGAAAACAAGGGCCAGGTGCTGGTGGTGACCCAGCTTGCCGAGGGCAATAGCTGCCACATCGCCTATATCGATGCCCTGGCCAATGACAATGCCAATGAGCGGGCGCGTCAGGCCGCCGATAAGGCCGGCACATTCGATTGCGCCACAGACGAAATCGAGACCATCGGGGACTTCAAGGCCTGGTAATTCAGGCCTGCTCGGCCTTGCCGATCTGGTTGCGCAATATGGTGCGGTCGCGGCTCGATACGCCGATCAATTCGGCAACGCGCCAGACCATATTGTCTTCCAGTTCGTGGTTCTTGCTGTCGGCAAACACCACCATCCACATCATACGCACGATCTCGATGCGGTCTTTCGCTTCGAGCGAAGACAGTGCCGAGGTGAATTTGTAGAAATCGACGGCTTCGGCATCGCGCAAGGCGGCCTGCTCCATCAACTGGTCTACCGCGGCTTCATCCAGGCTATAATAATCCATCAGCGCGCCCTTGATCGCCCGGCGTTCGGCTTCATTGGCCTGCCCATCCACGGATGCGAGGTGGACCAGCAAAGCCGCGACGGCCAGCTTGGGATCATGGTCGGAAAGCGCGTTTTCCGGCTTGTTGAACAGGCGGGTAATGGCCTCGAACATGGTAATGGCCTCCTCTGGGGCGCAGCGGTAAAACGGGTGCGCGCCGGAAGGCAGGCCTCAAACAGATAGCAGGCCTTGGGATTCTCTCAATGGCTGGGGCGGCCGGGTCACGCGGTCTTGACCGGCATTGATGCAGCCCCGCAACAGCTCATCCCAACAAAAAGGACTCGACTCTGCCGGCAAACGGAGTCTAATGGTTCTTGTTTTGTTCACAAAGAGAGGTCGGCTCCATGAGCTTGCCTGATCGACAACAGCGCCTTGCCGCGCTGCGCGACACTATTGCCGATATCGAGCGCAAACCGGTGCTGGCCGAGCGGCGCAGCGTGCTGGCGGCCGCGCCGGGCGATGGGTTTCCGCTGCTGGCCGGCGGGCTGCTGCAGGAGATTTTCACCGATGAGCGTCGCAATAGTGGCGCCATTCTCGGCTTCGCCCTGGCCCAGGCGAAAAGCCTGCTCAGCGAAAAACGCTGTGCCGTCATCTATCTGCAATTGGGCAAGCAGTCCCAGGAAATGGGCCTGCCCTATGGCCCGGGCCTGCTCAGTTTCGGTTTTGATCCCGCCTCCCTGATCCTGGTGCGTCCGGCCAATATGGTGGAGCTGCTCTGGGCTGCCGAAGAAGCTCTGGCCTGCAAAGCCGTCGCCGCCGTCATCGCCGATATCGCCGACCAGCCCAAAGTGCTCGATTTCACCGCCAGCCGCCGCTTGAACCTGCGGGCGGCCAGTTCGGGCACCTCGTTTCTCCTGTTGCGCTATGGCACCACAAGGGAAGCCAGTGCCGCGCATCTGCGCTGGCGGCTCACCCCCGCGCTTAGCGCCCGCAAACGCTTCGACCACCTTGCCCCCGGCCCGCTGCGCTGGCGGGTGCAATTGGAGAAGGGGGTGCTTCTCACCCAGCAAACCGAATGGCTTCTAGGCTGGACGCAAAATGGATTCACAACGCTCGATGCTGCAAACAGGGCTGCAAACCGGCATGCTGCCGGCGCGCCGCTTCCTCGTGCTGTTCCTGCCCACCTGGCCGACGGATTATCTGAAACGGCGTGATGGCAAGCTCACCACTCCCCTGGCGCTCTATGAGCGCATCAAGGGCGGCTTGCGGCTTGCCGCCATCGACGCGGAAGCGGGCCGGGCTGGGCTCAGCGTGGGGCAAAACCTGGCCGATGCCCGCGCCATGGTGCCGGGACTCACAGTTCTCGAGCTGGACCGGCCCCTGCTTGAAGCCGCCTTTGCCGATTTTGCCGATTGGCATTCCAATGCCAGTCCGCTGGTGGCGGTGATGCATGATGTCGCCGGCTTTGGCGATCTGGTGCTGGACATTACCGGGGTCGCCCATCTTTTTGGTGGCGAACGGGCCATGCTGGCCATGCTGCTGACCCGGCTGCGCGAGCTTGGCTATGCCGTCTCCGGCGCCATTGCGCCCACGATCGGGGCGGCCTGGGCGGTCAGCCATTTTGCCCGCAGCCAGGTGGTGGAACCTCCCGATCTCGACCGGGTCCTCGACGCGTTGCCTGCCGCCGCCTTGCGGCTCGACGCGGCCCAGATTGCCGGGCTGACCCAGATGGGGCTCAAAGCCATCGGCCAATTGCGGAGCCGCGAACGCAAGCCGCTGCAGGCCAGGTTCGGAGTAAGCCTGTTGCTGCGGCTCGATCAGGCTTTTGGGCATATCGAAGAGCGTATGACGCCGCGCCTGCCCCCGGCCGAGCGCTATGCCGAACGCCGCTTCGCCGATCCGATCGGCCTGATGGACGATGTGCTGATGACCGCCCATGACCTGGCCATCCAATTGGCCATTCGCCTTGAAACCGAGGGGCTGGGCGGGCAGGCCTTTCATCTTTTTCTCTATCGCGTCGATCATCAGGTCATGACGCTTTCGGTCAATTCGGCCCGGCTCAGCCGCGATCCCGAGCATATCACCAAGCTCTTCACCCATCGCTCGGAGCGGCTGGAGGGCGCCTATGACGCCGGCTTCGGCATTGACATGATCCGGTTGGCGGTGAGTTCGGTGGGGGCGCTGGATGCCGCGCAATTGGGGGCTTTCACCCAGCGTGACGCGACCGAGGATCTCGACCAGCTGCATGACAGGATGAGCAGCCGGCTGGGACCCATGGTCGTGCTGCGCACCCAGTTCCAGGCCAGCCATATCCCCGAACGCGCCGCCCGGCTGGTGCCGGCCATTGCCCATGTTCCGGGCGATGATCAACCGCGGCCCGACCTGGTCCGGCCCCTGCGCCTGCTGCCGGCGCCCGAAACCATCCTGATCAATGCCGAAGTGCCCGATGGGCTGCCGGCCTCGATGATCTGGCGCCGGATCAGCTACCGGCTGATCAAGGCATCAGGCCCCGAACGGCTGGGCGCCGAATGGTGGCGCAGCGGCCAGCGGCTGCAATTGGTTCCACAAGAAGTGCCCAAAAAGGGTGAGCAGAAGCCCTATATCCCCAACCTTGCCCGGTTCACCCCCGATGCGGTGAGCCGGGACTATTATGTCGTCGAGGATGCCGATGGCCACCGCTTCTGGATTTACCGGCAGGGGCTCGATCCGACCCAGAGCGAAATTGGCTGGTATCTGCATGGGATTTTCTCATGAGCCAGATCGTCCAGCTACCGCAACCGCAACGGACGCGGCTTCGTTTGCCACCGGTAGAGGCGGAGTTTGCCGAACTGGTCTCTACCAGCAATTTTTCTTTCCTCCATGGCGGCTCCCATCCCGAGGAAATGGTAAATGCCGCCATCCATCTGGGGCATACCGGTTTTGGCCTGACCGATCGCAACAGCTTTGCCGGGGTGGTGCGCGGCTATGTGGCGGCTCGCGATCTCAAGGAGAGCCATCCCGATTTCCGCTATCTGGTCGGGGTGCGGCTCTGCTTTGCCGATGACACGCCCGATATCATCGCCTATCCTACCGGCCGGGTGGCCTATGGCCGGCTTTGCAAGCTGTTGACCGTCGCCAACCAGCGGGGCGAGAAGGGCAAGCCGGTGCTTCATTTCGCCGACCTCTTCGGTTCGGGCGGGCCGGGCTCGACGAGCGAGCAGGGGCCGACGGAAAATTATGCACAGGGCCAGCTTTTCATTCTCATGCCCGATGAGAGCGATTGGGGGCGCACTGAACAGGTGCTGGGACAGCTGACAACGCTGGCGCGCGGCCGCATTTGGGTTGCTGGCTCGGTGCGCTTTGATGGCCATGACCGGGCCCGGCTCAATCGGATCAACGAGCTTGGTAAGCGCCATGGCGCGCCCATGCTGGCCAGCAATGACGTGTTCTATCACGAGCCGGACCGGCGCATGGTGCAGGATGTGGTGACCTGTATCCGCGAGCACCTCACCCTCGAAACCGCCGGCTTCCAGCTTGCCGCCAATGCCGAACGGCATCTGAAACCCGCGCGGGAAATGGGCCGGCTGTTTGCCGAGCATCCCAACGCCATCGTTGAAACCCAGCGCCTCATCGCCCGCATCGATTTTTCGCTCGATCAGCTCAAGTATAACTATCCCGAAGAAACCATCGGCGACGGCGAAACGGCGCAGCAGACATTGGAGCGGCTGACCTGGGAAGGAGCGGCCAAGCGGTTTCCCGGAGGGGTGCCGGAAGATATCGCCGCCACGATCCGCACCGAACTCAAGCTGATCGACTATAAGAACTATGCCGCCTATTTCCTGACGGTGCGCGACATCGTCCATTTTGCCCGCTACGAGCGCAATATCCTATGCCAGGGGCGGGGATCGGCGGCCAATTCCACGGTCTGCTATTGCCTCGAAATCACCGAGGTCAACCCACGCAAGGCCACTCTGGTCTTCGGCCGTTTCATCTCCACCGAACGCGACGAACCGCCCGATATCGATGTCGATTTCGAGCATGAGCGGCGCGAAGAGGTGATGCAATATGTCTACAACAAATATGGCGGCAAGCGCACCGGGCTGACCGCCAATGTCATCTCCTATCGCTCCAAGAGCGCCATGCGCGAAACCGCCAAGGCCTTCGGAATTTCGGACGATGTGATCAATGCCTTCAACCAGTTGAACTGGGGCTGGGGGTCGAGCGTCGAACTGGGCAAGGTCCGTTCGATCGGCCTCGACCCGGACGATCCGGTGCTGGCGCAGATGTTTGAAGTCATCAAGGTCCTCAAAGGCTTTCCGCGCCATCTTAGCCAGCATGTCGGCGGCTTCGTCATCACCCGCGACTCGCTGGAAAGCCTGGTGCCGATCGGCAAGTCGGCCATGGAAAATCGCAATATCATCGAATGGAACAAGGACGATATCGACGCCCTGGGCATTCTCAAGGTCGATGTGCTGGCTTTGGGCATGCTCACCTGTTTGCGCCGCGCCTTCGATCTGATGCAGGAGCATTATGGGCAAGAAGTGAAACTGGTCGAGCTGCAGAATGAGGAATTCGATTATCCCGACAGGGCAAAGCCGGTCTACGACATGACCCATCGGGCGGATACGATCGGGGTGTTCCAGATAGAAAGCCGGGCGCAAATGTCGATGCTGCCGCGGCTGAAGCCGGTCGAATTCTACGATTTGGTTATCGAGGTCGCCATCGTGCGACCCGGTCCTATCCAGGGCGGCATGGTGCATCCCTATCTCAAGCGCCGACAGGACAAGAGCTGGGAAGCAAACCCCGACGATCCTTTGGATATGGTACTCGAAAAGACACTTGGAATACCTCTGTTTCAGGAACAGGCCATGCAAATGGCCGTCAAAGGGGCGGGTTTCACACCCGGTGAGGCTGACCAGTTGCGGCGTGCCATGGCAGCTTGGCGGCGAACCGGAAAGATCGGTATTTTCAGGGATAAATTCATCAATGGGATGCTGAAGAATCCGCGAGGCTATACGCGGGAATTTGCCGAGCGCTGCTTTTCCCAGATTGAAGGCTTTGCCGAATACGGCTTTCCCGAAAGCCACGCAGCGTCCTTTGCGCTCTTGGTCTACGCTTCATGCTGGCTCAAATGCCACTATCCCGATGTCTTTGCCTGTGCGCTGCTCAATTCCCAGCCCATGGGTTTTTATGCGCCCAGCCAGCTCGTGCGCGATGCGGTCGAGCATGGGGTCGAGGTGCGGCCGCCCGATATCAACCGGTCGAACCATGATAGCGCGCTCGAGGATGATGGCTGGAAGGCCAGTGACCATGTCTGGGATCGTCACGTCGACATGCGAGAAGTCATCCGGTCAGAAAAGGCGCTGCGGCTGGGCCTGCGGGAAGTCCAGGGCCTGGCAAAGAAGGATATAGAGCGGATCATCGAGCTGCGGGGGGAGGGCTATACATCCATTCGTGACCTGTGGTTGCGAACCAGCGTACCGATTGCCAGTCTTGAAAAACTCGCCCGGGCTGACGCCTTTGCCCGGCTGGGCCTCAACCGGCGCGAAGCGTTGTGGACGGTCAGGGGATTGCTGGGCACGCATGGGGCCGAGATGCTGCCGCTCTTTGCTGCCACACAGCCAGCCCAGCCGACGTTGGCGGAAGAAGCGCCGTCCGGGCTGCCGCTGATGCGGCCCGGTGAGGAGGTGATCTACGATTATGCGTCGCTCTCCCTGTCGCTCAAAGGGCATCCGGTGCAGTTCCTGCGGCCCATGCTTGACGGGCGAGGCACGGTCCGGGCGAAAAATCTGGGCAAGGTGACGCCGGGGCATCGGATCGAGGTGGCGGGGCTGGTGCTGGTGCGGCAACGCCCCGGTACGGCGAGCGGGGTGATCTTTGCCACACTCGAGGACGAGACTGGGATCGCCAATATCGTCATCTGGCCAAAGCTCTTCGAGAAGGACGAGATGCGCCGAACGCTGCTGGCGAGTCGCCTGCTGGCAGTACGTGGCAAGCTGCAAAAGGAAGGGTTGGTGATCCATGTCATTGCCGAGGACATGATCGATATGACCCCCCAATTGCTCGACATCAGCAATGGTAGGGATATCGGAGAAGTTGTCCCACCCGGGGATCGCAGCCGTGAGGAGGAAAAAGCCCGGCGGCAGGCCTATGCCGCGCTACCGGGCGGGCGCAATTTCCACTGAGCCCGGCCGCCTAAGCCATGATCTTGTCGATGGCCTGGGCCAGGGCGACATCCTTTTCTGTCAGCCCGCCGGCGTCGTGGGTCGAAAGCGTGATGGTGACGCTATTATAGCTATTGGACCAATCGGGATGGTGGCCGGCCTTTTCGGCGGCAAGGGCCACGCGGGTCATGAAGGCGAAGGCCTCGGAAAAATCCTTGAACTTGAAGGCGTGGCCGATCGCCCCGGCCGCATCGTCATAGACCCAGCCATTGAGGGTTTTAAGACTATCCTCTCGCGCCTTGCCTACCAGCTTTTCGACCATGTCCCTGCTCCTCCTGTGCCTGATGCTATCGGCTTAAAAGGCCAAAGCGACGCTTCCAAGGCGATGGCCCGGCCCCGATCCTCATTAAAGCCTCGTTCACCTTCTGCACCGGAAAGTGAGCAGGCCAAGATCCCCAACCACGGCTGGCAAGGCGATCTTAATGCCTCAAGCGCCTCATATCGCCCGACATATTGGGGATAGCAGGTGTTCACCTCGGCCCGAAGATCGATGCCGGCGCTCGATTACGTGTCCATCATCCGCTCCGTCTATGGCGACAGGCGGGCGATGCTTTTGGGCACCTTGGCGGCTGCGCTCACCGCCGCCCTCACGGCCCACAGCGCCAACTCGCCTGCCCTGGCCCTGGTGACGCTGGCTTTCGTAATCATCGGTCTGTTTCGCTATGCCGATATGCGGGCATTCTGGCGGGCCGCCATCGACAGCGATGATGCGCAGGCGGCCGAATATTGGGAAAATCGGGCCGTGCTCAGCGGCGGACTATTGGCCCTGGTCTATGGCATCTGGTGCTTTGCTTCGATGGCCATAGTGCGGGACCCGTTTGCCGCCGTGGCCAGCGCTTCGCTCTCCATTGCGGCAATGGCGGGCATTTGCGCACGCAATTTCGGGCTCGACCGGCTGGTGACCATTCAATTGGTGCTGGTCACCGTGCCGCTTGCGGCCGGTTATGCGCTGCATGGCGGCGGCTATTATATCGTGCTGGCGGGGCTACTGGGCGTGATGCTGTCGAGCTTTCGCAAGCTGGCGGGCGATATCCGCGCCATCCTGCTCAGCGCGGTACACGGCCGGACCGAAGCGTCCCGGCTGGCGAGCGAACTCGACATGGCTATGAGTACGCTCGAACATGGTCTGTGCGTGTTGGACGAAGCGGGCGTGATCTGCGTGGTGAATGAGCCGGCGGTCCGGGTCTTCGCCCGGCTTGGCGCGCCCAGGCTGATGGGCCAGCCCTTTGCCGCCATCCTGAGCGAAATGGGCGCAAATGGCCAACTGCCGCGCATGGCGGTGGATCGCCTGCTCGACCTGATCAGCAGGCGCCAATCGGGCAAGTTGCGGCTCACCCTGCCCGAGGGGCTTTATTATGAGGTTACGGTCAGCGCCCGGCTGGAGCGCTGCGTGCTGCTGCTCGAAGATATCAGCACCCGCGTCAGTTCCGAAGAACGCATTCATTTCATGGCGCGGCACGACGCTCTGACGGGATTACCCAACCGCGCCTATTTCGGCGAACTGGCCGCCGAACATATCGCGAGCCGCCGATCGAGCATGGATGGCGGAGCGGTGGCGCTGATGATCATCGATGTCGATGACTTCAAGCATGTCAACGACACGTTCGGCCACATCATGGGCGATCATCTGCTGCGCCTGGTCGCGCAAAGGCTGCGCGCCACCGTGCCGGTGGATGCGATCCTGGCGCGGCTGGGGGGCGATGAATTCGTCGTCTATCGCGGTGCCGTTGCGGATGCGGCCCAAGCCAATATCGATGCCCAGGCGCTGCTCGAAGCCTTTGCGTCCCCGTTTGAGCGCGATGGCTTGACGCTGCAGGCCAATGTCAGCATTGGCCTGGTCACCAGCGGCAATGTCGATGACGGCCTCGACGAGCTGATGACCAAGGCCGATCTGGCGCTCTATTCGGCCAAGGGCGACGGCAAGGCCAGGAGTCAGATTTTTCACGCGCAGATGGATATCGACTACCATTATCGCCAGCGGCTCAAGGCCGATCTGAGCGAGGCAGTGCAGCATGGCGGATTGACCCTGACCTTCCAGCCGCTGGTCGATATCGCCACCCGCAAGGTGGTGGCCTGCGAAGCGCTGGCGCGCTGGAATCATCCCGAACTGGGCCTTATTGCGCCCTCCACCTTCATTCCGCTGGCCGAGGAAATGGGGCTGATTTCCCCGATTACCGAATGGGTTATCGGCACGGCGATCGAGCAATGCAGTTCCTGGCCGGGCGCGGTGAGCGTTGCGGTCAATATTTCGGCGCGCGATTTCCGCGGCGTCGATCTGATGGTCGTGATCGAAGAGGCGCTGGCATGTTGCGGGCTGGCGCCGTCACGACTCGAGATCGAGGTTACCGAAACGGCGGTGATCGAAGAGCCTGACATCGCCAAGCGCCTGCTGACCGCGCTGGCGGCCAGGGGCGTGGCGATTGCGCTTGATGATTTCGGCACCGGCTATTCGTCGCTGAGCTATCTGCATGCGCTGCCCTTCACCAAGCTCAAGATCGACCGCTCCTTCGTGGCCGATATCGCGAGCGATGAAAAATCGCTTCGGCTGCTGGCCAATGTCGCGCGCCTGGGACGCGATCTCGACCTGATCGTGGTGGCCGAGGGTGTGGAGACCGAAGCTCAGCTCGATGCGGTGCTCCAGCATACAAAGGTGCAGCAGGTGCAGGGCTATTTCTTCAGCCGTCCGCTGCCGGCGCGCGATATTGCCGAGCTGATCGGGCGGCTCAATGCGCCGCGGCGGCTGGTTCAGGCCAATCGCCGGCACGGTTAGGCACCGACGGCAATATCAGTCCATGTCCGGCACATCGCCGTGCTGGAACAGCACGACGGGATCGCCGAATTCGCCATTGACCAGATCGGCCGAGCGCGACCAGGCGATCACCCCGGCATGCTTGCCGGCCAAGTCGCGGCCGGTGCGCATGGCGGTGGATTCGTCGCGCATTTCGCGCGCGTCAAAGGCGGGGAACAGCTCGCCATCCTCGCCCTTGTCGAAGGCCAGCAGCACGATGAGCTTGGTCGGCAAGGGGGTCTTATCGGTCATCTGCGCTGTCCTTTGGGCCGGCATGTCGCAATGGCCCTCCGCAAGAGAGACAGCGATCAGCCCATGATGTCGAGAGAAATTATGGTGCCGCTTAGGTGACTCGAACACCTGACCCCATCATTACGAATGATGTGCTCTACCAACTGAGCTAAAGCGGCTTAACCCTTCACACTGGCCATACTATGGCCCTACTAACTTTCACTCACCAGCCCCAACGCACTGGCTTCGAACGTCATTCTCTAGCGGACCCGCTAATTACGAATGATGTGCTCTACCAACTGAGCTAAAGCGGCTTATCCGCCGCAGCGGAACGCTGGGTCTTTTACGTTGGGTTTTCGGCCGGTGCAAGAGGCAAGGCGGGGTCGGCGGCAGGCAATTGCAAACCGGCTGGTGCGGCGGGTTGCATGGCCCGCCCGGTCAGCGCCACCGGCGCCTTCCATTCAAAGGCATCCAGCCGCCCGGTGACCGGGGAAATGGGTTCCCATTCGTCGCTGACGAGGCCATCGGCGGTCCAGGCCGGGTCGCGCGGCGCGCGTACGGCACGGGCCAGCCATTCGCGGGACTTGCCCTGGTCGCCCAATTGGCCTTCCTCGATTTCCGCCATCAGGCTGGCGACACCCTGTGTCGCGTCGGCTCCGGCAAAGGGCTCCAGCGCCTTGCGGGCCAGCGGCCAGTCATAGGCATCGATGGCCGCGCGAGCCAATGCCATGCCGGCGGCACGATGCGGTGGCGGGGTCTCGATGATCTCCCCCAGCCGCTTGAGCCGGTCGATCGCCGAAGCGCCGGGCTGGGCATGGGCATAGAGCGCGGCAATATCGGGATGGCCGGTGGAGCGCCAGATGCGCCGCAACAGGCTCATCGCCTTGCGCGTCTCGCCGCGATTGATGTGGATGCGCGCGGCAATCAGGGCCGCCGGCACGAAATCGGGCAGTAGCTTGAGCGCGGTCAGCGCATGATCGAGCGCCGAAAGCGGGGCGCTGGTTTCGGCTTCACGGGCGCGGGCGGTTTCGATCACGGCCTGGCGGCGGCGTTTGGCGGCGCGCGCCTCGCGGCTGCTGGCCGCTTCGGCATTGACCATGGCAACCGCTTCGGCCCATTGGCCGCGTTTGGTCAGATCGTCGAATACGGCCTCCGCCGCCCAACCGCTGCCCGGCGCCAAGGCCAGCGCCTTGCGCGCAAAGGTCAGCGCGGCTTCAGGGCGATGCTGGGCGCGGGCCTGATCATAGAGGCCGGTCAATGCGGCGACGGCGGTTTTCTCGCTGGCGATCAGGGCACGATAATGCTCGCGGGCCGCTGACATGTCGCCCAAAGCCAGATCGGCACGGGCTTCGAGCAGGCGTGCCGCCGCATTGGCCGGCAGGCGCGATTGTGCCTCGCGTGCCAAGGCCCGGGCGCGGGCCGGGTCGCCGGCCTGCAGCGCAACAATGGCGTCGGACAGGGCTTCGACACCCTGTTCTCGGCGCTTCTCGCGATTGCGCCGGGCCATGGCGCGCGGCGCTGTCAGCACGCGGCGGATCAGCGACCAGATGAAAATGATGAGCAGCGCCACAATGATTAACATGACAATGGCCGCACCCAGCCGGGGCTGCATGCGATAATTGGCCACTTCCAGCGTCAAGGTGCCCGGCAGGGCGATCATCCAGGCGGCCAGCGCCGCCACGACCAGGCTACCGATGATCCAGGAGGCGAGCCGGATCATGGGCGAACCTCGCCCGCCAGCGCCTGGGCGCGCAATTGTTCGAGGAAACCCGCGGCCTCTGCCTGTGTTGCCACCAGAGCCGGAACATCACCCGCCGCACTCAGCATGGGGGCGGGGAGGCTATCGAACAGGGCTTTTGCACCCGCAAAATCACGCCGGGCAATCGCCCCTTCGAGACGCGAGGCGATGGCATCGGGCGAATCGCCCTCCATTTCCCCGGTCGGCCGCAGGGCAATAGCCGAGCGGAACCAATCAACGGCGCCATCCTGCCAGCCGGCGGCGGGATCGGCAGGCCGTCCGGCAAGGATGGCCGGGAGCACATCGGCAAAGCGTTGCGCGATGACATCGGGACGGGGCAAGCCGGCTACTGCCGCATTGGCGATGGCAGTGGGTATGGCGGCATCCGGCACGGCGGCGCGCAGAGCGGCCAACTCGGTCTCATAGGGCCGGCCGGTCGAAAAGGCCGCTTCGAAGCCGGAGAGAATCAGCGGCAATTGCAGCACGGCGCCGATATCGGTGGGCTGGCCAGCCAGGGTGGCCGAAGTCTGGCTCACAATGGTGTCGAGGTTGCGCAGATTGGCTTCAGCGCTGCCCAACCGGCCACCCAGTTCATCAAGCCGCGTTGTCAGGCCCGCCAACTCGGTTCGTAGGCTCTCGACAGCTGTCGTATTACCGGGCGCTGCCGGGGCATTTGCCAAAGTGTCGATGCGCTGGGTCAGTGCCGAAATCTCGGTCTGGATCGGGGCGAGATCGACCGGTTCGGCGGTGGAACTAGCCGGCCCATTGCTTTCGAGCCCGGCCACGCGTCGCGTCAGCGTCGCCAATTCCGACTGGGTCGTGTTGGTCACGGTCTCGAGTTCGGGAATGGCGCTGGCAAATTGGGCCAGCCGTGGATCGGCAGGGGGCGCCGGGGCGGGCGTGGTTGGCCAAAGGCCGAACCAGGCCAGGCCATAGGCGGCCGCAAGACCCAGCACACCACCAGCGATAGCCGGCAGCACGGGCGACCCCTCGCGAGGCGGCGGTGCGCTAGCGCTTGGCTTGGGCGCTTGGCTAACGCTTTCGGCCGCGAGCTTTTCCGCGGGCTCGGGCTTTTTGGCGCCAGCCCCAGTCTCGCGCGCCTGCAAATCGAGCACGGGCGGCCGGACTGCGCCGGACTTGCCAGCTTCGGGCCTGGCTACAGCCGGATCGGCTGCTGCTTTGCCCTGGGTCGCTTTGGGGTCGTTGCCCTTTGGGTCGGCCATGCGCGGACTCCTTGGTTCTTGGTGCCGATCATGGCCCAGTTTGCTCGCGGGCAAAAGCCAGTGCGAGCGTCATCATGCCATCTTCATCGGGCCGGTCGGCGAGGCTGATGCGATTGAAGTGGTTTTCCATCAGCGGCTCGGCCACCGCTTCCGACATGGCCAGCATGGCAATGGCGCTGCGCTGGCTCCGATCGAGCCGGCCCGCCAGTTGCGCAAAAATCTCTGCCGTGCGGCGCGAATAGACCAGAACCGCACCGATCGTGCCATCGGCCAAGCGCTCCAGAGCGTCTTCCGGCAGGCTATCCAGCGCCACCATTTCATAGAGCCGTGCCGTGGCCACCATCACGCCGAACGGGGCCAGCGCCTTGCCCAGATCGCCACTCTGATGCTTGCCCGCCGGATAGAAGACCGGGCCGCTGAGCCGCGCCCGCGCAATCAGATTGACCAGATCGGCAAAGGCGCCGTCGGCGCTGGCGACCTCGGTAAAGCCATGTTCGCGCGCTTCGAACGCCGTCCGGTCGCCCACGGCAAACACCGGCAAATGCCGGTATTGTCCGACCAGTCCCCGATCGGCCAGCGCACGCACGCCATTGGCGCTGGTCAGCACCATGGCAGCAAAGCCATCGGGCGGGGGCACGCTGCTGTCGAGCGTCTGGCGCACCATGACCGGCGCCGCAAAAGCATCGATCCCCAAAGCGGCCAGCTTGAGCACGCTCGATTGCGCATCGGGTTCCGGGCGGGTGACCAGCATCCTCGTCATGTAGCGGCCCATTGTGCCAGCCATTCGGTGCCGGCCTGGGCGATCAGATCGTCGCCGACCGTTTTGCCTAGCGCCACAGGGTCGGAACCCGTCGCCGTGCTGTCAAAGGCGGTTTTGCCATCCAGGCTGAGGATTTGCCCCTTCAGCGTCAAAGTGCCGCCCTCAAGCCGGCTCAGCGCGCCAACCGGGGTGCGGCAGGAGCCATCGAGCACGGCCAGCATGGCCCGTTCGGCAGCAATCGCCGTGTGGGTCGGAGCATGATCGAGCACGGCAACCAGATCAGCAATCCGCGTGTCGTCCGGACGCACAGCAATGCCGATAGCGCCCTGGGCCGGCGCCGGCATGAAGATTTCAGGGTCGAGCAAAGCCGTCGCCCGATGCCCCTCGCCCAGCCGATTGAGCCCAGCCACAGCCAGCATGGTGGCATCAGCCACCCCATCGAGCAGCTTTTGCAGCCGCGTACCGACATTGCCACGAAACGGCACAATCTGCAGATCAGGCCGTTGCCGCAACACCTGCGCCGCCCGGCGGATGGAGGAGGTGCCGAATTTGGCATTTTCGGGCAGATGATCCAGACTCTGCACGCTCACCGACATGAAGGCGTCGCGCACATCCTCACGTTCAAGAAAGGCGGTCAGCGCAATGCCCTCAGGCAGGCTCGTGGCCACATCCTTGGACGAATGCACGCCGATATCGACCACGCCAGCCAGCATGGCCTCGTCGATTTCCTTGGTGAACAGGCCCTTGCCGCCGATCTCGATGAGGCTGGCATTGCTGGCCTGGCTGCGGTCGCCGCCGGTCGAAATCACCAGAATGGCGATATCATCCTCGGGAACGCCATGCGCTTCGGAGAGCATTTTGCGCACCAGCCGCGCCTGTGCCAGTGCCAGCGGGCTGCCGCGTGTTCCGATCCGGGCGAAGGGGGCTGGCGATTGCAATCTCTTGGCGTCCTATAGTAGGCAAAGGCTCGACTTTACGTCGCATCGTTCTGGCGGAAACCTGGCTCCCAGTTTCCGCACGATGCTTCAGGGAGTAACCAGTTCGTCGTGACCCGGCAAGCGCAAGCCACTATTCTTGGCATAGAGACCAGCTGCGACGAAACTGCGGCCTCCATAGTCGTGCGCGATTCCGCGGGCGGGGCAGCTATTCGCTCCAATGTGGTGCGCAGCCAGCTCGATGAACATGCAGCTTTCGGTGGCGTCGTGCCCGAGCTCGCCGCCCGCGCCCATGTCACCTATCTCGATCATATCATCGCCCAGGCCTGCCGCGAGGCCGGAATTTCACTCGGTGATGTCGACGCCATCGCGGCCACGGCCGGACCGGGGCTGATCGGCGGCGTGCTGGTGGGGTTGACCACCGCCAAGGCGCTAGCCGCCGCGCTCGACAAGCCCCTGATCGCGGTCAACCACCTCGAAGCCCATGCGCTGACCGCGCGGCTGACCGATGGGGTGCAATTCCCCTATCTGATGCTGCTGGTCTCGGGTGGTCACAGCCAATTCGTGCTGGTGCGCGGCGTCGGGAACTATGAGCGCTGGGGCACCACGATCGATGACGCCCTGGGCGAAGCCTTCGACAAGGTGGCCAAGCTCCTCACCCTGGGCCATCCCGGCGGCCCCGCCGTGGAAGCCACAGCCAAATCGGGCGATCCCAAGCGGTTCAAATTCCCCCGCCCGCTGCTGCGCGAGGCGCGGCTCGATTTTTCCTTCTCCGGCCTCAAGACCGCTGTGCGGCTGCAGGCCGAGGCCCTGGCGCCGCTATCGGACCAGGACGTGGCCGATATCGCGGCGAGTTTTCAGGCAGCGGTGGCCGAGGTCGTCTCCGTCCGCGCCGGGCAGGCGCTGGCACGCTTCAAGGCCGAATTGCCGGACCATAAGCCCCAGCTCGTCGTCGCCGGAGGCGTCGCCGCCAACCGCACTATCGCAGCTGCCCTGGACAAGGTCTGTTCCGCGGCCGGCGCCACTCTGATCGTGCCCCCAATTGCCCTCTGCACCGATAACGGCGCCATGGTGGCCTGGGCGGGCGCCGAGCGCTTTGCCTTGGGCGCGACCGACCAGCTCGATTTTACCGCGCGCCCCCGCTGGCCGCTCGATCTGCCTGACATGAAGGTGGCATCCGATGCGGCTTGAAACTGTCAGCGTCATCGGTGGCGGCGCCTGGGGCACAGCTCTGGCGCAGGCGGCGGCCATGGCCGGTCGCAGCGTATCGCTGGTGGCGCGGGATGTCGCGCAGGTCAACGAGATCAATAGCAAACGCACCAATGCCCGCTATCTGGGCCCGCAAGTGCTGCATCAAAACATTACCGCGTCGACCGAAGCGGGACTCGCCGATATCATCATTCTCGCCGTACCGGCCCAAGCCAGCCGCGCTGCGCTTGGCGCCATTGCGCCTGATCTGCTCGCGGGCAAGCCGGTGATCCTGTCGGCCAAAGGGCTCGAGACTGGCACGCTCGACCGGCAGAGCGAAATCCTGTTCGACATGGCGCCCGAAGCCATCCCCTTCGTGCTGTCCGGCCCCAGCTTTGCTGCCGATGTTGCCGCGGGCCGTCCCACGGCGGTGACGTTGGCGGGCGACGATGCAACACAGACCTCCGCGCTGGCCTTGGCCCTGGCGGGCCCCAGCTTCCGCCCCTATGCCGCCGATGATCGCATTGGTGTCGAAGTCGCGGGGGCGCTGAAAAACGTCTATGCCCTGGCTTGTGGCGCCATCGAGGGCGCAGACCTGGGCGCCTCGGCCCGCTCGGCCCTGATTGCCCGGGCCTATGCCGAAATGGCCCGGATGGTCACCGCCATGGGCGGGTCGGCCACCACACTCACCGGTCTTGCCGGGCTGGGCGATCTGACCCTGACCTGCACCTCGGTGCAATCGCGCAATTATCAGTTCGGCATGACGCTGGGGCGTGGCCAGAGCGTGGAAGACATCATTGCCGGGGGCGCCAAGCTGGCCGAAGGCGTCGCCACGACGCCGGTTGCCGATGCGCTGGCCAAAAGCCTTGGGGTCGACGCACCGCTGATCCATGCCGTACAGGCTGTGCTCAGCGGCAGAGCCGATATTGCCACAGTGGTGGCGGGGCTGATGTCCCGCCCGCTCAAACGCGAGGATTAGTCGATGCTTTTTGCCATGATCGCCAAGGACAGGCCCGGTAGCGGCGACCAGCGCACAGAAGTGCGCCCGGTGCATCTGGATCATCTCAACAGCCTGGGCGACAAACTGGTACTGGCCGGCGCCCTGCTGAACGAGGCCGGTGCGCCCGAGGGATCGCTGATGGTCATCGAAGCCGAAACCATCGAAGAAGCCACCGCCAGCTTCATGGCTGATCCCTTTATCGACGCCGGCATCTTTGCCAGCTACGAGATCAAGCCCTGGCGGCTGGCGATCAACAACATGACCAAAAAGGACTAAAGCCATGGCCTATTGGTTGATGAAGTCCGAGCCCGATGTCTTCTCCTTCGACGACATGATGGCCAAGACCAAGCGCGGCGAGCCCGAACAATGGCACGGCGTGCGCAGCTATGCCGCCCGCAACAATATGAAGGCCATGGCGCTGGGCGACCTGGCCTTTTTCTACCATTCCAATATCGGCAAGGAGATCGTGGGCATCATCAAGGTGATCGCGCTGGCTCATCCCGACAGCACTGCCGAGCCCAACGACAAGGGCCAGGTGGTGTGGGAATGCGTCGATGTGGAAGCGGTCAAACCGCTGCCCAAGCCGGTAACGCTGGCCACCATCAAGGCGACGCCGGAGCTGGAAAACCTCGAACTGGTCAAGCTCTCGCGCCTCTCGGTCTCCAAGGTGAGCGAAGCGGAATGGGACTTTATCTGCAGGATGGGCGGGCTCTGACAGAGACCTCATGGTGAGCTTGTCGAACCACGAGGTCGCTTGCGCAGACTCTGCCACGACCCTCATCCTTCGACAGGCTCAGGATGCGGTCTACTGAAATGCCGCAGCTTCTCATGATACGGCGGAGGCGCTAATCTGTCCCGGCGCAGACCGCGCTTTCGGGGGAGATCGCATGTCGCATTTTGCCGTCAACTGGCTTGCCGTCATCGTCGCCACCATTGCCAGCTTCGGCTTCGGAGCCGGCTGGTACATGCTGCTGTCCAAGCCATGGCTGGCCGGTATCGGCAAGAAAATGGAAGACATGAACAAGGGCGATTACACGCCCTTTATCTGGTCGGCCATCGTGCTGTTCGTGATGGCCTATTTCATCGCCCTGCTGACCCCGGCGCTGACCGGAGCCACTAATGTGGGCAATGGCCTGCTTGTCGGCGCCCATATGTGGGTGGGCTTCATCCTCACTGCCATGGTCCTCAATCATCGCTATGAAGGCCGGCCCTGGAGCCTGACCGCGATCAATGGCGGGTATCTGCTGGCCGTGCTGCTGATCGATGGCCTGATGATCGGGCTATTCGGCTAGGCGTCTAGCTTTCCACCACGATGGGCGGGACGTGCTTGGGCTCGTCCGCCGGGGCATATTTGCTCAGCAGCGATACCTGGCTGATCGAGAAAATCACCGTCAGCGGCATGGTGGCCCAGACCTTGAACGCGACCCATAGATCGGTCGCGGCTTTGGGATCATTGGGGAAATAGGCATTGCTGCCGCGCCAGACCACTTCGTTTAGGATGGCGAGGACGAAGAAGAAGATGCCCCAATTGAGCGTCAGCTTGCTCCAGCCTTCAGGGCGCAGCTTGTAGACGTCGCCAAACACATATTTCAACAGGGAATGGCCGAATAGCAGGCCGCCCAGCAGCACCGCGCCAAACAGCGAATTGGTGATGGTCGGCTTCATTTTGATGAAGGTGTCGTCCTGCAGCCACAGCGTCAGCCCGCCGAACACCAGCACGACCGCGCCAGTCACCAGCGGCATGATGGCGATCTTCTTGAGGATCGCCCAGGTCAGCACCAGCGACACCACCATGGCGCCCATGAACCAGGCCGTGGCCACGAAGATATCGGCCCGCGCATTGGCGATGAAGAAGATGATCAGCGGACCGAGTTCCAGTCCCATCTTGATGAGCTGGGGACGCAGCTCGTCCCAATTGACCTCGGATTCGGCGGTTTTTTCGGTCATGCGGTTTTTCGGTTCTTCAAGTTCGGCACTGCCGCAATGTGGGCGCAGGCGCGTAATGATGCAAGCAGGCGCTTAACCCGCCAGCGTGGTCAGATTGCGGCTAAGCCTCACTCGCGGCCGGCAATGGCGCGGGCGAAATCGGCGGCGGCGAAGGGTTCGAGGTCATCCACGCCTTCGCCCACGCCGATAAAATGCACCGGCAGGCCGAACGTTCTGGCGATGGCGACGAGGATGCCGCCGCGCGCCGTGCCGTCCAGTTTGGTCATTACCAGCCCGGTCACTCCGGCGCGCTGGCCGAAGACTTCGGCCTGTCGCATGGCATTCTGTCCTGTGGTCGCGTCGAGGGTCAAAAGCGTCGCATGGGGTGCCGAAGGGTTAACCTTCTTGATCACCCTTATGACTTTCTCCAGCTCGTTCATCAGCTCGTCGCGGTTCTGCAGGCGCCCGGCGGTGTCGATGATCAAAATATCGCGACCTTCGGCCTGCGCCTGGGTCATGGCATCGAAAGCCAGGCCCGAGGCATCCGAACCCGCCGGTCGGGCGATTACCGGCGCGCCGGTCCGCTGGCCCCAGATCTGCAACTGCTCGATGGCGGCAGCGCGGAACGTATCGCCGGCCGCCAGCATGACGGATTTGCCCTCGGCCACAAATTTCTGCGCCAGCTTGCCGATCGTGGTGGTCTTGCCCGAGCCATTGACGCCGATCATCAGGATGACGAAGGGTTTTTGGCCGGGATCGATCAGCAGCGGGCGCGCCACGGGCCCCAGCACCTTTTCCACCTCGGCAGCGAGCACGGCGCGCACGTCTTCGCCGGTGACATCCTTGTCGAAACGGTCGCGGCGCAGCGTTTCGGTGATGGCAGAGGCCGTCTCGATGCCCAGATCGGCCTGGATCAGCACGTCTTCCAGCTCATCGAGCGTTGCCGCATCGAGCTTGCGCTTGGTGAAGACCGAAGTGATCGAGCCGCTGAGCTGATCGGAAGAGCGCTTGAGCCCGGACGCGAGTCGCGCAAACCAGCCCTGCTGCTGTGCGGGGGGCTCGACAGGCAGAGGTGGCGGAACGGCGGTGCGTTCGGCCGTTTCTGCGATATCTTCGAGATAATCGGGCGTAGTCTCGGGCGGGCCGGGTGGCGGGATTTCCTCGGGCTGGGGCGCCGGCACAGGTTCGGGTTCCGGCGCGGGGACCGGCGGCACCGGTTCGGGTGGCACAGGCACAGGATCGATTGGTGGTGGGACGTCCTGAGGCGGCTCGACCGGAAGCTCCTGCGGCGGCACGGGTTGCGGCGCCGGCTGGCTGGTCTCGCCACCGAACAATCGCTTGAAAAATCCCGGCTTCTTGTCGGTCATTAACGTGCTTTCACTTCTGATGGCGGTTCACTGAAGGCCCGCTCTTTTCTAGGAGTCATTCCCGCGAAAGCGGGAACCTCCGTTTGCCGCCCTATCCCTTGTAACAGAGGTTCCCGCTTTCGCGGGAATGACACTGTGGGAGAAAAAGCGGCTATTGGTTATCACGCCGCCTCGCGCAGGGCTTCACCCACCAGCCCATCGGCGGCAGTGGCAGTGATGCGAACGGCCAGCAGCTCGCCGGGTTGCGCTTCCGGCACGGCGACCGGCACGAATTGCTCGGTGCGGCCCAGTCCGTCGCGCTCGATCAGCACGTTTTCCACTTTGCCGACGCGGCTGGCGCAGAGCTTTTGGAACTGCGCCTCGCCCTCGGCGCGCAGAATAGCGGCGCGGTCGCGTGCCACGCGCTTATTGACCTGCGGCATGCGGGCGGCCGGGGTGCCTTCGCGCGGCGAATAGGGGAAGACATGCAGATAGGTCAGGTCCGCCTCGGTGACGATGCGACGGGTATTTTCAAACATTTCGTCGGTTTCGGTGGGGAAGCCGGCGATGATATCGGCGCCAAACACCATTTCGGGGCGGAGGGCGCGCAGCTTGCCGACAATGGCCAGCGCGTCATCGCGCGAATGGCGCCGCTTCATGCGCTTGAGGATCAAGTCGTCGCCCGATTGCAACGACAAGTGCAGATGCGGCATCAGCCGGCGATCGCTGGCAATGGCATCATAGAGCGCCTCGTCGGCCTCGATGGAATCGATCGAGGAAATGCGCAGGCGCGGCAGGTCCGGCACATGACGCAGGATGGATTGGGTCAGCTTGCCCAGGGTGGGCGTGCCCGGCAGATCGGGGCCATAGGAGGTGATATCAACCCCGGTCAGCACCACTTCGCCATAGCCATTGGCGACGAGCTTTTTGACCTGATCGACCACCATGCCCATCGGCACCGAGCGCGAGGGCCCACGGCCAAACGGGATGATGCAGAACGTACAGCGATGATCGCAGCCATTCTGCACCTGTACGAAGGCCCGCGCGCGGCCATCCATGCCCTCGATCAGATGACCGGCGGTTTCCCGCACGCTCATAATGTCGTTGACCTGCACCTTGTCGTTCAGCGGGGTGCCGAACACCATGGGCTGGTAGCTCTCGGCTTTCATCTTGTCATTATTGCCGATGACCAGATCGACTTCCGCCATGTCGCCAAAGCTGCGCGCCTCGGTCTGGGCGGCGCAGCCGGTGACGATGATGCGGGCAGCCGGATTGTCGCGGCGGGCCTTGCGCACGGCCTGTTTGGCCTGGCGCACGGCTTCGGCGGTCACTGCGCAAGTGTTGATGATGATGGCATTGTCGAGCCCCGCCTTCTCGGCCTCGGCCTTCATCACCTCGGCTTCATAGGCATTGAGCCGGCAGCCGAATGTCAGCGTCTCGACGGCCATCAGGCCGCTTCCCCGGCGCGGATCCAGGAGCCGTTGGCGGGGTCGAGCATGCCCACCCATTCGCGCTCGGCGGGGCCGGTCATTACGACATGGTCGTCAGCACGCCATTCCACCACCAGATCGCCGCCCGGCAGGGTGATTGTCGCCTTGCGGGCAGTACGGCGGGTGCGGGCGCCATTGACCAAAGCGGCACAGGCGGCGGTGCCACAGGCCAGCGTGAGGCCGGCGCCACGCTCCCAGGTGCGCAGGATGATGCGGTCTGGCGTCAGTACCTGAGCGATCGAGATATTGGCGCGCTCGGGAAAGATCGGATGGTTTTCCAGCATCGGCCCGAACCGGTCCAAAGCATAGTTCCACACATCGTCATGCACCCAGAATGTGGCATGCGGATTGCCCATGGAGGCGACCGATGGCGAGTGCAGCACCGGCGCATCGATCGGCCCGATCTGCAGCTCGATCTGGCGGGTATCGGCGAATTCTTCGGCCAGGGGAATGTCGTACCAGGCCAGCTTTGGCGTGCCCATGTCGACAGTGATCATGCCGTCTGCATGTTCTTCTCCGAACAGCAGCCCCGCAATCGTCTCGAACATAAAGGTCTTCTGGCCGCTTTCAGAGGCCAAAAACTGCACGACGCAGCGCATGCCATTGCCACAGGCCTGGGCGAGGCTGCCGTCGGAATTGATGATCTCGATATAATGGGCGGTGCCGGGCGTCTTGGGATCATGGATGGCCATGATCTGGTCGAACTTGGTGGCTGGCATGGCATTGATGGCAATGGCAGCAGCAGGCGTCACCCGATCGGCGCGGCCGCGCATATCGGCCACGATGATCTGGTTGCCCAGCCCGTTCATCTTGAGAAACGGCACGCCGTTCACTTTTGCCTCGCCCATGGGAAGTTCATATCGGCTCTATATGGCGGAAGTGCCGCAAAATTGCCAGTGCCAGCGGGTCGGACGGGGCCTCGCCTGCCGTTTTCTTGACTCGGCGCCCGCTTTCCCCTAAAGCCAGCCCATTCATCAGGCTTGCCCCTGACCAGCCGACCGGGACCCCTTGGGGTATAAACCGATCCCGGAGGCCACCATCCGCCAGCGCGTTGCGCCCGCGGGTGAGTTTGGCGTTTGGACTGATGGATCCTATGTCTCGCGGAACACTCCGCAGAGAAGGACCAAAAATATGTTCGAGAGCCTTTCCGACCGGCTTGGCAAAATTTTCGATGGACTGCGTGGCCGTGGGGCGCTCAATGCGACCGACGTCGAGGCGGCGCTGCGCGAAATCCGCCGCGCGCTGATCGAGGCCGACGTTTCCCTCGAAGTGGTCCGCGCCTTTGTCGAGCAGGTTAAGGACCGTGCCGTCGGCGCCGAGGTTACCCGCTCGGTGACGCCGGGCCAGCAAGTGGTCAAGATCGTCCATGACGAGCTGGTCGCCGTATTGGGCGAGACCGCCGTCGCGATCGATCTCAACGCCCCCGCGCCCGTCACCTTGTTGATGGTGGGCCTGCAGGGCTCGGGCAAGACCACGACCACTGCCAAGATCGCCAAGCGCCTCAAGGAACGCCAGAAGAAAAAGGTGTTGCTGGCTTCGCTCGATACGCGCCGTCCGGCGGCCATGGAGCAGCTGCGCGTTCTGGGCGAACAAGTGGGCGTCGATACGCTCCCCATCGTCACCGGCGAAAATCCGGTCCAGATTGCCCGCCGCGCCGAGCGCGAGGGCCGGCTGGGCGGCTATGATGTGCTCATTCTCGATACGGCGGGCCGCACCCATATCGACGAAGAGCTGATGGCCGAAACGGCCGAGATCAAGGCGATCGCCAAGCCGCACGAAATCCTGCTGGTGGTCGATGCCCTGACCGGGCAAGACGCCATCAATGTGGCGCGATCGTTCGATAGCCGGCTCGATGTGACCGGTATCGTGCTGACCCGTGTCGACGGCGATGGCCGTGGCGGCGCGGCGCTCTCGATGCGGGCAGCGACCGGCAAACCGATCAAGCTGATCGGTACCGGCGAAAAGATGGATGGGCTGGACGATTTCCACCCCTCCCGCATTGCCGACCGCATCCTGGGCATGGGCGACATCGTTTCGCTGGTCGAAAAGGCCGCCGAGCATGTGTCGGCCGAAGACGCCCAGAAAATGGCCAAGAAGCTCAAAAAGGGCTCCTTTGACCTGGACGATCTGCGTGGCCAGCTGATCCAGATGAAAAAGATGGGCGGCATGGGTGGCCTCATGGGCCTGATGCCGGGCGCCGGCCAGATCAAGAAGGCCATGGCCAATTCCAATATCGACGAGAAGGTGTTCGATCGCCAGATCGCCATCATCAATTCGATGACCAAGAAGGAACGGGCCGAGCCCGACCTGCTCAATGCGTCCCGCCGCAAGCGCATTGCCGCCGGTGCCGGTGTCGAGGTCAGCGAAATCAACAAGCTGGCCAAGCAGCACCGTCAGATGGCCGATATGATGAAAAAGGTGTCCAAGGGCGGCATGGGCGCGCTTGGGGGCATGTTCGGCGGCAAGATGGGTGGCATGCTCGGCGGCATGCCGGACATGTCCAAAATGGACCCGGCCCAGCTCGAACAAATGGCCCGCCAGGCCGGTATCGATCCCAAGCAACTCCAAGGCCTGCCTGCCGCCCAGCCGCAGATCGCCCAGAAACTGCCCAGCGATGTCGGCGCGCTGCTCAAATCCGGTTCCGGCCTTCCGGGCCTGCCCGGCCTGGGTGGCCCCCCCCGTTTCCCCGGCCTTCCCGGCCTGGGCAAGAAGAAATAATCCCGCTTAGCTAACCTCAAGGAAAACCAACAATGTCCCTCAAGATCCGTCTCGCCCGTGGTGGCACCAAGAAGCGTCCTTTCTACCACATCGTGATTGCCGATGCCCGTTCGCCCCGCGATGGCCGTTTCATCGAAAAGATCGGCACGTTCAATCCGCTGCTGGCCAAGGACAATGAAGGCCGCGTCGTGCTCAATGCCGAACGCGCAACCCATTGGGTCGGCGTTGGCGCCCAGCCGACCGACCGCGTGCTGCGTTTCCTCGACGCTGCCGGCGTTGCCAAGCGCGACGCCCGCAACAACCCGAACAAGGCCAAGCCCGGCGAGAAGGCCGTTGCCCGCGCCGACGAAAAGGCCGCCAAGGCCGCTGCTATCGAAGAAGCCAAGAACGCCCCCAAGGAAGCTCCGGCCGCTGAAGAAGCAGCCGCCGAGTAATCTGGCCGGTTTGAACAGAAAGCCCCGGTGCGCGAGCGCCGGGGCTTTTTGTTGTTTGGGCTCTGTCAGAGCATGAGGCTGGATATTGGGGCTCTCGTCACCCCTCCCCGGCCCTCCCCATGAAGGGGAGGGTGACATCGAGCTTTGGGCAATATGGTGCCATTTCCGCCGAACGGCACCTCCCCCTTGATGGGGGACGTTGGGAGGGGTGTGGACGATGGAGGCGAGAGTTAGCGTCGGTCTTAAGCCTTGAGCTTCGCCAGAACCGCCGCGCCCATTTCTTCGGTGCCGACCGTCTTGCGATTGTCCTGCGCAATATCGCCGGTGCGCAATCCGTCGCTGAGCACGGCCGAGATGGCGTTCTCGATCTTGGTGGCCAATTCGATCATGCCGAAGCTGTAGCGCAGGGCCATGGCGACCGAGGCGATCATGGCGATGGGGTTGGCAATGCCCTTGCCGGCAATGTCGGGGGCCGAACCGTGCACGGGCTCGTAAAAGGCCTTGCGCTTGCCGGTGAGCGGATCGGGCGCGCCCAGCGAGGCTGAAGGCAGCATGCCGAGCGAGCCGGTGAGCATGGCGGCAACGTCCGACAGAATATCGCCAAACAGGTTATCGGTGACCATGACGTCGAATTGCTTGGGATTGCGCACCAGCTGCATGGCCGCGTTATCGGCCAGGATGTGGTGCAGCTCGATGTCGGAATAGTCCTTGGCGACGCCCTTGACCACTTCGTCCCATAGCACGCCGGACTTCATGACGTTCTTCTTGTCGGCGGAGTGAACCTTGCCGGAACGGGTGCGGGCCAGATCGAAGGCGACGCGGGCGATGCGGTCGATTTCATAGGTCTCGTAGACCTGGGTGTCGATCGCCCGCTTCTGGCCATCGCCCAGGTCGGTAATGGTCTTGGGCTCGCCGAAATAGACGCCGCCGGTCAATTCGCGCACGATCAGGATATCGAGGCCTTCGACCAGTTCGCGCTTGAGCGAGGAGGCATCGGCGAGCGCGGGATAGCAGATGGCGGGGCGCAGATTGGCGAAAACCGCCATTTCCTTGCGCAGGCGCAGCAGGGCGGCTTCGGGGCGATGCTCATAGGGGACATTGTCCCATTTCGGCCCGCCTACGGCGCCGAAGATCACCGCATCGGCAGCGAGCGCCTTCTGCGTGTCCTCATCGGTGATGGCCACCTGATGCTGGTCATAGGCCGCGCCGCCGGCAAGACCGCTATCGGTCGAGAAATCGGTGAGCTGCTCTTGGTTGGTCCAGGCGATCAGCTTTTCGACCTCGACCATGATTTCGGTGCCGATGCCGTCGCCCGGCAACAGAAATAGGGAATGGGTGGCCAAAATATGCTCCTCGCCGTACTGGTGGTTACGCTTGGGCGCACATAGAGACATTTTGGCGCGCCGCGCAAGGGTGTGCGCAGGCGGATCGGTTCAGCCAGGCAGGAATCTTGGCGTCAGAGGAAGCCGCTGCGGTCGAACAGCACCCAGAAGGTGGCGATATTGGTGAGGGCGTGGGCCAGGCCCACCCAGAACACCGAGCCCGTGCGCCAGGCGATCCAGTTCCACAGCAGGCCCAGCACGGCAGCGCCGGCGACAAGGCCCATTGCACCGCCATCGAAGATCACGCCATGGCTGAGGGTGAGCGGAATATGCCAGGCGGTGAACAGCAGCCAGCCCAGCCAGAAGCCGAGCCTGGGCCGGTCGGCAAAGCGGGTCATGAAGCCGCCGCGCCAGGCGGTTTCCTCGAGCGGGCCATTGATGATGGCGACCAGGGCCGCCAGCATGAGGCCGGGCGTGGTGAGCAGCGACGTATTGGGCGCCAAGGCCAGGGCGCCGATTGCCACAACCTGCACCAGCAACAGCACCGGCACGAACCAGTCGCGCCGCGAGAGCTTTTCTGAGAACAGGCGCGGACTGCGCCCGGAGAGGGCATGGATGGCGATGACCGGCGAGCAGAAGCCGATCCAGTAGAGCGCAAACACCACCAGATAACCCGTCGTGCCCAGCGCGCTGGTCAGGATCGGCACCAGCACGAGCAGGATGGCGATCAGCGCCAGCGCGTGCAGCACGAGGGCAAGCTGAGCCCGGTTCAACATGGTGCGAGGTAGTGCGCCCTGGGGGTTGGATACGCTCGCCATGTCTGTGATTGTCCCTAGCTGTTGGCTGCCCCGATGCGGGCGGTGACTTCGATCTCGATCTTCATGCCCGCTTCGATCATCTGCACGATCAGCATGGAGGCTGCCGGACGGATATCCTTGAACACGGGGCCGACGGCCTTGACCACCGCATCCACATCATTGCGGTCGCCCACATAATAGACGACGCGCACTGTGTCCGCCAGCGAGGAGCCGGCCTCTTTCAACGCCTTGTCGATAGTGGCCAGCGCATTGGCGGCCTGGGCGCCGACATCGTCCGGCATGGTCATGGTGGCATAGTCATAGCCCGTCGTGCCCGAGACATAGACACTGTCCTCGTGCCGCACGGCGCGGGAATAACCGAAAGTGGCCTCGAAGGGAGAGCCGGTGGAAACGCGCTGAACCATGAAATATCAACTCAAGGGTTTGTGGAGGAAGAAGCGGCTGTGGCCAGGCGGATAATTGCCGATTGCGCCAAAGACAGCATAGCCGAGCTTTTCATAGAAGCCCGGTGCCTGGAAGCTGAACGTGTCGAGCCAGATGCCGGCGCAGCCCCGCTCGCGCGCCACCGCTTCGGCCTGTTGCATGAGCTGGCGGCCGACGCCCTGACCGCGCAGGCGCTCGGGCACGACCAGCATTTCCACGAACATGTGGTTGAAGCTGATCCGGGCGGTTAGCCCGCCCTCGACGCTGCCATCGTCCGGCCGTTTCAGCACGAGGCCGATCGTCTCCGGGGCCGGAAAGCTCGGCACTTGGCTGCGATTGAACGCCACCAGCGCATCGCCGATGGCGGTTTCGCTCTGCGGCGTGAGCTTGGCCTCGTAGACGATGTCCGCCACTGACTAGAGCCAGGGGCGGTCGGCCGCCATCTTGGTTTCGAATGTGGTGATGGACGGATCGGACTTGAGCGTGCCGGCGATATCGTCCAGGCCTTCGAGCAGGATCTGCTTGCGGGAGGGATCGATATCAAAATGGATCGTGCCGCCATCGGGTCCCTTGATGGTCTGGGCTTCCAGATCCACGGTCAGGGTGGCGTTGGAGCCGCGCTCGGCGTCGTCGAGCAGCAGCTTGAGCTGGTCGGGCGTGACCACCAGCGGCAGGATGCCGTTCTTGAAGCAGTTATTGTAGAAAATATCGGCAAAGCTGGTCGAGATGACGCAGCGGATGCCATAGTCGAGCAGCGCCCAGGGAGCGTGTTCGCGGCTGGAGCCGCAGCCGAAATTGTCGCCGGCCACGATGATGCTGGCGCCGCGATAGGCGGGCTTGTTGAGCACGAAATCGGGGTTTTCGCTGCCGTCCTCATTGTAGCGCATTTCCGAGAACAGGGCGGTGCCCAGCCCGGTGCGCTTGATGGTCTTGAGGTACTGCTTGGGGATGATCATATCGGTATCGATATTGATGATCGGCAGCGGCGCCGCGACCCCGGTCAGAGTGATGAACTTGTCCATGACGGAAAACCTCGCTTTGGGGCGGTTCATCGCGCAAAAGCGGGCATTTGGTCAAGTCGGGATTGGGGGAAAGCGTTCGGTTCGCCCTGCGGGAGCCGTTTCCCTCCCCAGAAGGGGAGGGTGGGGACGACGAGCTTTAAGCCGCGAGGCTTTCCCTGGCACTGACGCCCAGCATCAGGTTGAGGTTCTGTACGGCAGCGCCCGAGGCGCCCTTGCCCAGATTGTCATAGACGGCGACCAGCACGGCCTGGGCGCGCGCATCATTGGCAAAGACATGCAGGGTCATCGTATTGGTGTTGTTATGCGCCTGCGGGTCGAGCGCCGGGGTCTTGCCCAGGGCCGGATCATAGGGTGCAACGGTCACAAAGCTGTCCTTGATCCCGGCGAAATGGTCGGCAATGGCGGCGTGGATATCCTTGCCGCCCGGCACTTTGGCCAGCTGGCCCAGCTGCAGCGGCACGAAAGTGGTCATGCCCTGGGCAAAGCCGCCGACATTGGGCACAAAGAGCGGCGCGCTGGACAGACCGGTATATTTGGTCATTTCGGGCACATGCTTGTGGTTGAAGGTCAGCCCATAGGGCATGAACTGGCTGGCCGCGTCCCCCGCGGCTTCATATTCGGCAATCATCTGCTTGCCGCCGCCGGTATAGCCGGAAATGCCGTTATAGCTGATCGGGAAATCGGCCGGCAGCAGGCCCGCGGCGAGCAGCGGCCGCAGATTGGCGATCAGCCCCTGCGGCCAGCAGCCGGGATTGGCGACAAAGCGCGCATTGGCGATTTTTTCCGGCTGATCCTGGTCCATTTCGGCAAAGCCATAGGCCCAGTCGGGATTGATGCGATAGGCGGTCGAGGCGTCGATCACCCTTGTCGTGTCATTCTCGATCAGGCTGACGCTTTGCTTGGCCGCATCGTCGGGCAGGCACAGGATGGCGACGTCGGCCGCATTGAGCAGGCGCTTGCGCTCGTCCAGGTCCTTGCGCTTGTCGGCGGCAATGGAGATCACTTCCAGATCGCGCCGGCCGGCCAGGCGATCGCGGATCTGCAGACCCGTGGTTCCAGCTTCCCCGTCGATGAAAATCTTGGCGGCCATGGCAGCGCTCCGTTTTTAGCCCTGCGTAAATGGACCTGCAGGATGACGGGGTCAAGACGCTATAGACCCGGCTCTTGCCGTTGCTGGCGCTGGGTGGCAATGCTTGCAGCAAAGCCAAGGGAGCCAAAATGACCCCACATAACCATGCCAAGTCGGGCGACTATGCCGAGGCGGTGCTGCTGCCGGGCGATCCGCTGCGCGCCAAATGGATTGCCGAAACGTTTTTCGAGGCGCCCAGACTGGTCAATTCGGTGCGCAATTGCCTGGGCTATACCGGGCTCTGGAAGGGCAAGCCGGTTTCGGTGCAGGCCACCGGCATGGGGCAGCCGTCGCTGTCGATCTACGTGCATGAGCTGATCAATGTCTATGGCGCCAAGACCCTGCTGCGGGTGGGCACCTGTGGCGGGCTCAATGCCAGGGTGAAAGTGCGCGACCTGATCCTGGCGCAGGCGGCGACCACGGACAGCGCCATCGTCAAGGACCGGTTCGGGGCGTTCAATTTTGCCCCAATCGCCGATTTCGGCCTGCTGCGCGCGGCGGCGGAAAAGGCCGAGGCGGCGGGCATGCGCTTTCACGCCGGCAATATGCTCTCCTCGGATATTTTCTACCACGCCGACGGCTTTGCCGGCTATGGCGCGCTGCCCAGCCATGGAGTGATCGGGGTCGAGATGGAGGCGGCGGCGCTCTATACGCTGGCGGCGCGGTTTGGCGTCAAGGCGCTCACCATCTGCACCATGACCGATTGCCTGATCACCAAGGAAGAGATCAATGCCGATGAACGGCAGACTTCGCTGAGGGACATGGTGACGCTGGCGCTTGACGTGGCGATCGAGGCCTGACGATGAGCGTGGCGGATCGCCTGGCGGGGGCGTTGGAGCGGCGCGACGAGGCGCCCAATGTCGAACTGGCCGAAGACCTGGTGGCCCGCGAGGACAAAGCGGGTATTGCCGAGGTCGTCGAACTGGTGCGCTCGGGCACCAGCCGGCAGCGCAATGACGGCATGAAGGTGCTGTATGAGATCGGCGCAAGGCGGCCCGACCTGGTCGGCGGCTATTGCCCGGTCTTTCTCGAGGCGCTGGCCAGTTCGAACAATAAACAGGTCTGGGGCGCCATGGCGGCGCTCGACAGCGTGGCCGAACAGCGCGCCGATACGCTGGTGGCCGAATTGCCGCGCATCATGGCGGCGGCCGACAAGGGCTCGGTGATCGCCAAGGATCGCTGCACCTCGATCCTGGTCAAGCTGGCGCGGGCGGGCTATGCGCAAAAGGCCGTGCCGCTCCTGGTCGAGCGGCTCAAGAATGCGGCGCCCAACCAGTTTCCCGCCTATGCCGAGGAAACCGCGAGCGTGATGACGCCCGAACAGAAGCCGGGCTTCCTGGCAGTGCTGAAAGGGCGCATCAAGGGCATCGCGCAAAAGTCCAAGCGGGACCGGGTGGAACGGGTGATGCGGAAATTGAACGGGTAGGTTTGGGGCTCTCTCCCCCATTGAGGGAGGCCGTCGCATACGCAGATCCATCGGCCCTATCGTCCCCTCGCCCCTCAGGGGAGAGGGCCAGGGTGAGGGGTGCGATGCTGGGGCATCGAGGATGTTGAAGCATCGCACCCCTCACCCGCCGCGTTGCGGCGACCTCTCCCCTGAGGGGCGAGGTGGGCCGGGGCAGCTCGCTACCTTCGAGGGACAGGAAAGTCGGGTTGCCCCCGCCTCATCACGGCCTCGTCATTAACCCTCACCAAATCCGCCACCGTTCCGCCGGGATCGCTGTGTTAACCTCCGCTTAAGACCGTGAGGGGCCCGATTGCCAATGCAGCTCAAGCCGAATGCCTATCGCCTCAACGAAACCGTCAAGGGCGTCGAGACGATGACCCGTTTTGCGCTGGCGGTGCTGGCGCTGGCCTCGGGCGTCTATACCTATCTGGGCGTGCGGGGGATTCTCGACGGCTCGGCGAACTTCGTGTTCTTTGCCGCCATCATCTATTCGGTCGCCGTGTCGGTGGCGATCTATGCCTTCTGGAGCTTCATGCTGCGCTTTGTGCCGCTGGTGACCAATGGGGTGCAGCGGATCGGGCTGTTCATCACCATGGCGGCGGGTTGCGCCATGATCATCGCCATGTCGAGCTGGCTCAATGCGGCGGCGCTCGCGGGGTCCGCCGCCACCGAGCAGCATATGGCGGTGACCCTGCAGGGCTATGCCGAAGATCTCGATCAGGCCCATTCCAATGCGCTGGCCGCCCAGTCGCTGCTGCCCGATGTGCAGCGCGCGGCCGAGCGGTTTACCGGGCTGGCCGCCGATGAGCGGGAATCGGGCGCGCTGACCGGCACGACCGGCTCGGGGAGCGTCGTGCAATTGCTGACCCAGATGGGCACGCAGATGAACCAGCTGGCCGCCACCATTACCGGCTCGCGCGACCAGGTGGCGAGCCAGTTCGAGCAGGGCTCGGCGCGGCTCGCCACCATGCGCGAACTGGTCTCGACCCCCGGCGCCATCGAGCCGCGCGCCGATAGTTTCCAGACCGAGGCGGTGCAGCTTTCGGCCATTATCGCTTCCCTGCAGCAGACCGGGGTGGCCGCATCGGTCAAGCGGGCTTCGGCGGATCTGTCCGCCGGGTTCATCGCGCCGGTGGCCAATGGGCAGACGGCCGATCTGGCCAATCGGCAGGATCAGGTGATGGAAACGGTGCGCGTCTCGGTGGCGGCACAATCGGCAGCGCTGACCGCGGCGGCCGACGAAATCCTGGCGGTGCCGGCGGTGGAGCAGCGCCGCTTCGTGCCGCTGTCCAGTGCCGAAGCCGTGATCCGCTATTGGCAGGATTTCATTCCCTCCTGGGCCGGCGCCATTTCCATTGATCTTTTGCCGGTCGTGCTGGTCCTGGTGCTGATGATCGTCAATGACGCCATGCGGCGGGAGTCCGAAAGCCTGGAAGAGGCGGAAAATATCACCGCCGCCGAAATGCTGCGCGCCATGAATCTGTACCGGCGCATGGAAGCGGCCGGGGTAATGTCCGAGCCGGTGCGGAGCGAGCCTGCTGTGACGGAGCCCGAAATAGTGCCGGAGCCGGTCGAGGAACCCGCAGCGGCGCAGGTGGCCGATGACACCACGGTCACCCCGATCGACGCGGCGCAGCGCAAGCGCACTGACGGGCCGCGCCCGGCATGAAGACCGCAGCCAATGCCCGCCCCGATAGTGACGAAGGCCCCTTCTATCGCGGGGCGATCCGCTGGCTGGCCGGGCTCGAGGATGGGGCGATCCTGCGGGTGGCATTTTTCGGCCTGTTGATCGGCACCGCCTCGGTGCTCTATGTGGATTTTCGCGAGCTGACGGCGGGCGAAAGCGCGGGGCTGGCCCGGCCCGGCCATCCCATCCTGCCGCCCTCCAATCCAGCGCTGCCGCAGGGTCCGATGCCCAATGTCACCACGGCCCCCGAAGTGCTCGACCAGCCATTGGAGATCGCCCTGGGCGCTGGCGGGCAATTGCGCCTGACCGGCACGATCGATCCGGGCGCCGCCGAGCGCTTTGCCGCCGAGATTGCGGCGCGCGGCGAGTATGTGCAGATTGTCCTTCTCGATTCGCCCGGCGGGTCGGTCCTGGATGCGCTGGCGATAGGCGATCTGATTCGTGAGCAGGGGCTGGCAACCGAAGTCGCGGCCGGATCGCTGTGCGCCTCATCCTGCCCCATTGTCTTTGCCTCGGGCGTGGAGCGGATTGCCGGTCCGGATGCCGCCATTGGCGTGCACCAGATTTACGCTTCCGCCATGAGTGGCGACCCGCTGCGCGCGGCCGGCGTCGCCATGGCCGATGCGCAGAGCACGACGGCCGATATCATTGCGCATCTGACCAAATCGGGTGTTGATCCGGCCATGTGGCTGCATGCCTTGCAGACGCCGCCGGACCAGCTGTACTATTTTTCTGCCGAGGAGCTGACGGCACTAAAGATCGTCACAAACCTTGCGCAGAATTAACCTGCCATAGCGGAACCGGTGGAGGACCGGAACCGTTGCGGAACGAGGGCCTGAACTAGCGGACGGGAGGCCGCGACCATGACCCATATTCATACTCTGACGCGCCATCGCGACATCCAGAACTGGGTGAGCGACCGGCATGGTGTTCCGGCCATCGCCCGGGTGCGCAACCGGTTCGGGGAGGAACACGCCCAGCTCAAGCTGAGCTTTCAGCGCCCGGGCTGGCAGGGCGGCCCGAACGAGGGGATCAGCCCCTGTTCCTGGACGGCGTGGCTGGCCGAACTCGACCGCCAGCAATTGGCGCTCAAGGTCGACCTCACCGCCGATGATTTCGAGCTGGTGGACCGCCGCCAATCAAATTGATCTCGGCAGCCACGATCTCATATCACCTCGCCCCTCAGGGGAGAGGTCGCCGCTTTGCGGCGGGTGAGGGGTGCGATGCTGTAGCACGTGTGATGCTCAAGCATCGCACCCCTCACCCTGGCCCTCTCCCCTGAGGGGCGAGGGGACGAAAGAGCCGCTGGATCAATAGAGTCTAACGTTGACCAAGAATTTCAGCTGCCGGCCTGCCCGCTCAGGCGGGGGTCGGCAGTGTCGACCGGCTCGATGCTCACTGCATGGACGCGATCGCGGCCGGCCTTTTTGGCGGCATAGAGCGCTGCGTCGGCGCGGTGGACCAGATCATGCAGGCTATCGCCGGCCTGCATCTGGGTGACACCGAAACTGGCGCTGAGCGGGCGGTTGGCGCCCAGATCGCTGCCCGATAGCGCGGCAAAGGCCTGGCGTACGCCTTCGGCATAAAGCCGCCCGGAGGCCAGATTGGCTCCCGGCAAGAGGATCGCGAACTCCTCCCCGCCATGCCGCCCCAGCACCATGCGGGCATCGGCACTATTGACCAGAAGCCCGGCAAAGGCGGCAATCACCCGGTCGCCGGCATCATGGCCGAATGTGTCATTGACGTCCTTGAAATGATCCAGATCCGCCAGCACCAGCGCCGAGGGAATGCGCGCGCGGGTGGCGTTTTGCAGCGCCCGTTCGGCCCGCTCCTCGAAGCCGCGGCGATTGAGCAGGCCGGACAGCTTGTCGGTTTCCGAGCGCAGGGTGATTTCGGCCATCACCTCGCGCACATTGATCAGCAGCATCAGCACGCCATTGGAGACCAGAAGGAAGGCGGTCAGCATTTGCGACCAGGCGCCATAAAGGCTGTGCATGTAATTCTTGAGGCTCGCATCGCCCAGGCCCATGGCCAGATACGGTTTGGCGATAAATTGCAGGCCGCTGACCAGCAGGAACACGATCAGCAGCACATCGAGCGCTCCGCGGCGCGGCGCCCGGAACACCACGATTGCCGCCAGGATATGGGCAAAGAAATAGGGCAGCTGGTAGATCATGGCCCGGCCCAGCGTAGCGGTGGCCGGCTCGTTGATCAGGATGGTATTGGCGAGCAGGGAGCCGCCGCCCAATAGAGCCAGCGAAATCCAGGGCACGGCGACGGCATAATGGCGGGCAAGCCCGACAACGCAGACGAGGAAGGCCGACAGCGCTACGGCAAAGACGGTGATGCCAAGCAGACGCGGATCGTCCTGGCCGGGCAGGATATATTCGAGGATGGAATTGAGGATGCCCAGGGCATAGGCCAGCGAGAGCCAGCGGGCGCCTATGGCGCTGCTATAGCGCCAGGCCACGGCACCAAAGGCCGCGGCAAACAATCCAGCGACGAAAATATTGATGGCGAGGACGAAACCGGCGGCACCCATGTTCGCAACTCTGGCCCAGAGCCGGACACGGCCCGTGGCGTCCCCATTCGGTATCGCCCAGACAGGCCAATGAACGCTCCCCGTCCATTGGTCCCAACGATTATGAGCCGATCCTATCGCGGTGGGTAGAACGAGAGGTTAACGGGGCCGCCCATGGCGCCGGTGGCCTTAAGCCGCCAGCGCCCGCGGCACCAGCCCGAAGGCCTCCGCGATCAATTGATAGGAGCGGCGGCGCAGCTCATAGCTGTGCACCGTCGTGGTGATGATCACCTCATCGGCGCCGGCGCTTTCGGCCTTTTCGGCAATGGTGTCGCGCACGGTTCGGGGCGAGCCCACGATCCAGAGCGTGGATTGATGATCGATGACGCTTTGCTGCTGGCTGGTCAGCACGCGGGCATGGGCATCTTCCGGGCTCATCAGGCGGCGCTGTTCGCCGGTGGTGAACAGGGCCCATTGCACCGCCTGGGAATAGGAGAGGTATTGCGCTTCCTCATCGGTCGGCGCGCAGACCACCGAGACGCCCAGAATGGTGTGGGGTTCGGGCATGGCTTGGCTCGGTTTGAAGCCATAGCGATAGGCTTCGAAAGCGGGTGCCGCCGGGGTATGGCTGAAATGGGCGGCAAAGGCATAGCCCATGCCCAATTGGCCGGCCGCCTGGGCGCTGGCGCCGGACGAGCCGAGCAGCCAGAGCGGGGGCAGGCGAATGCCGCCGGGGGCCACCGGCACCCGCGAAAACGGGTGGTCAGTCGGGAAATTGTCTTCATCGAACGCCATCATTTCGGCGAGATAGGTGGAAAATTCCTCGCCGCCGCCACTACGCAGGGCCCGCATGGCATAGCCGTCGCCGCCCGGATGCAGCGCTTCAAGCGTGCGAAAGGCCTCGGCAATGCGCAGGGGCGCGTGGTTGAGCAGCATGACGCCGCCCGAGCCGACCCGGATATTCTTGGTATTCGCGGCTGCGCTGGCGATCAGCACTTCGGGGGAGGAGGAGGCGATCGAGGCCATGCCGTGATGCTCGGCATACCACAGGCGGGTATAGCCGAGCGCATCACCCAGCTGCGCCAGCTTGATGGTTTCAGCCAGCGCGTCAGGCGTCGAAGTGCCTTCGGCAATGGGGGCAAGATCGAGGATCGAAAGGGCAAGGGGCTTGGACATGGCGGGGCAATCGTCTCTCAAAGGCGCAATGGTTAGGCTTTTATCGTCTGATTACGATGAAAGATAGGCTCTGCAGGCCCGCCATGCCACCCCGCCTGATCCCGCATGCGGGATTTTTTGCCTCCGATTGCGATCAAACCGAGCGTTGCCCCGGGGTCACAGCGGCCGCAAATCACTCCGAAGGCATTGACTTCATTGGTGCTTGCAAGCTCAATGCAGGCCGTTTTCCAAGTGAATGGTCGATCATGTCGGTACTGCGTACGCTGTTTTTTTCTGCCCTGGGTCTCGTCGGTGCCGTTGCGCCAGTGGCCGCGCAGGACTTGATGGACCCTCATCCGCTGGCCGGCGTGGTCGATGAATTGCGCATCGGCATCCACGCCCATTCCGTGGACAGCACCATGCTGCCCTTCAGCGTGCAGAACTGGGATCTCAGCCATATCGAGGATGTCAGCTTTGACGTGCTGTTTACTTCGCCAGACCTCGATGCCTTCCGCTGGGTCGGCGCGCCACGCCCCGAGATTGGCGCCACGATCAATCTGGGTGACGGCGATTCGATCGCCCATCTGGGCCTGACCTGGCAATTGCCGGTCTTTGAAACCCCGTTCTACCTCGAGGGCACGTTCGGCGCCGCGATCAATGACGGCTATCTGACCGGCGCGCCCGAGGGCCGCAAGAATTTCGGCTGCCGCGTCAATTTCTACGAACGATTCGGCGTTGGCGCCAATCTCAGCGAAAACATGACCGCCACGCTGACCTATGAGCACACCTCCAACAATGGCTGGTGCGACGCCAATGACGGGCTGTCCAACTTTGGCCTGCGGGTCGGCTGGAAGTTCTAGGTTGCTCACCACAATTCCTCAGTAGACCTCATCCTGAGCTTGTCGAAGGGCGACGTCGTGGCACCTGAGCCTCCACCCGCTCGACCTCGTGGTTCGACAAGCTCACCATGAGGTCTCCGAGTGCTTGGCGAGTGGGAGGGCATTGGGCCACCCCGCCAGCGTTAACGTCCAGTTAAAGACAATTTGCATCAAACATTGCGCATCCTGGCGCCACGCCCTCCAATCGCCGCAGGCGAATTGGAGTTGAGCGATGCGGATAGTCTGGCGGGTGATGGTGGCTTTGGGTCTGGCGCTGTTTGCCGCAGGCAGCGCGCAGGCCCAATTCGATATCGTGCCCGAAATCCGCGGCGGCATTTTCTCGCGCGGCGTGACCGATGCGGATAGTTCGGGCCTGTTCGATACCGAGCGGATCGAAGACGCCAATGTGGAATTGCTGTTTGCCGTGCCGGCGCTGAGCCCGGTTCTGGTGCCGGCCGAAATCCGCCCGCATCTGGGCGCCACCTTCAATCTGGATGGCAAGGAAAGCATGCTCTATGGCGGGTTGAGCCTGACCTTCCGGCTGCCCGTGCTGCCGATTTTTGCCGAAGCAAGCCTGGGCGGAGCGCTGCAGAACGGCTCCATGCTGGCCGAGGGAACGCCGCAACGCTTTGGCTGCGCGGCACTGTTGCGCGCCTCGGGCAGCGTGGGTGTCGATGTGCTGCCGGGGGCCTCGCTCATGCTGACGGCCGAGCATTATACCGATGGCGGGTTGTGCGGGCTGGACAGCGAAGGATTGACCAATGTGGGTATCCGCGCCGGTATCCGGTTTTGAGCCGGGCAGGGCTGTGCCGGAAATCGGAGGGGTTTACGAACCGCGAACTGAACGAAAGCTATTAGCTTGACGCCGCCTAGTCGCCCTTCTTCACCGGAATTTGCTGGAAGACGTCCCGGCCGAACACGCGCGCGTTAAGCCCCATCCATGGGATGCTGCCGGCATCGATGGGCCACCAATGCGTGGTCATCCCGCACGTTGTGCAGAAGTGAAATTCGCGCAGGCTCGGACCCCAGATATAAACCGAGGTCGGCCCATTGATCTCGATCTGATCGAGCGCGTAGTACCCCCACAGCGCGCCGCGCTTCTGGCAGTGTTCGCACTGGCAATCGTTGAGGTCCTTGGGCATCGAGGCGGCGCGGATCTTCACCGCCCCGCAATGACAGGAACCTTCCACGGCTTCGTGTCCTGGCGGCATTTTTCAACTCCTCTCAGCTTCGCCCGAGTTGATACGCACTCTGCCGCCACTTTGTTCGGCTGGCGAGGTCCCCGGCGCTCGAAGCGACTTGACCATGAATATGCATTATCATACATATGCAGCATGATGCAACAAAACACATTCCAGATCCTGGCCGATCCTACGCGGTTTCGTATCATCGAAGTGCTGGCAGCCGGCGAGCAGGCCGTGGGCGAGCTGGTTCAGGCCGTCGATATCGATCAGTCCGGCGTTTCGCGGCACCTGCGGATCCTGGGCGAAGCTGGTTTCGTCGCGATGCGGCCCGACGGGGCGCGGCGCCTCTATTCGCTCCGGCCCGAGCCGTTCCAGGCGATCGACGACTGGGTCCGGACCTATCGCAAGCTCTGGGAGAGCCGGCTCGATCGCTTCGAGGCCGCCCTGGAGCGACGCTATGCGCGGCAAGGCGAGGAGAAGCAGTGATGGTACAGGGCAGCGCATCAGGCGCGGATACGATCAGGTTCGAACGGGTCTACGACGCGCCGGTCGAGGACGTCTGGGCGCTGTGGACCACCAAGGAAGGTCTCGAGGCGTGGTTCGCGCCCGAAGGGCTGCACCTGGAGATATCGACGCTCGAGCTGTGGGTCGGTGGCACGTTCAATCACGTGATGACTGCGGTGAGCGCCGAGGCGGTCGCTTACATGGCCAAATTCGAAAGGCCGCCGACAACATGGGTGAGCGCTCGATTTATGGAGATTGAGCATCACCGCCGGCTGCGGATTCGCTTTGACATCGACTTCGTGCCCGGTGTCGAGCCGTATCCCTACGACATGGTGATGGAACTCCACGCCGAAGCCGGGCGGGTGCGGATGATCGTGATCGCCGATCGCCACCCGGACCCCGAGATGACACGCGGCGCAATCCTGGGACTGACCAGCCAGTTGCAGCGGTTCGACCTGGCCATAGCGGCGCGAGCAGCAAAGGAGCAGCGACCCTGATGCGACCTCTTCTCTACTCCATCAACGTGACGCTCGATGGCTGCGTCGATCACAACGCCATACCGGCGGACGCGGTACTGCAGGAGGAGCAGCTGCGTGCAACACATCGCCACGCCACCGAAAGCATGGGCCGCGCCGACGCCCTGCTCTTTGGTCGCGTCACCTACCAGATGATGGAAGGAGCATGGCGGCTGGAGACGCGCATCTCGACGCCGCCCGACTGGACCGAGCCATTCGCGCGCAAGATCGACGCGATGAAGAAGTACCTGGTATCGAGCACGCTCGACCGGGTCGGATGGAATACGGAGCTCGTGCGCGGAGACCTGGGCGAGGCGGTACAAAAGCTCAAGCAGCAGCCAGGCGGGGCGCTGTTCACAGGCGGGGTGAAGCTGCCGCTGGCGCTGGCGGAGCTGGGCCTGATCGACGAGTACGAATTCGTGATGCAGCCCAGGCTGGCCGGTCATGGGCCCACCCTGCTCGCCGGGCTTTCCAGATTTGTCGAGTTGAAGCTCGTCGACCGCAAGGAGCTCAGTTCAGGCGCTCTGGCGCTGCGGTACGAACCGAGACGGTAGCGCGAAATTGGGAGGGCATATGATGAAGTTTCTTTTGACGTCCGCGGGCATCAGCAATCCCAGTATTGCCGCCGCGCTGGTCGAGCTCCTGGGCAAGCCCATTGCCGAGTGCAATGCGTTGATCATCCCGACTGCGATCTATCCCTTTCCCGTAGGCCCGGAACTGGGATGGAAGGCGATTGCCGGCAAGGGGCCGAACCGGGCAGTCGAGCTGGGCTGGAAATCGGTGGGCGTCCTGGAGCTGACGGCGCTGCCCACTATCCGGCGGGAGAACTGGATCCCCGCCGTCAAGAACGCCGACGTGCTGCTGGTGTGGGGCGGCGATGTGCTTTACCTCACTTACTGGATGCGAAAATCGGGCCTTGCGGACCTGCTGCCGACGCTGACCGGAACGGTATATGTCGGGGTGAGCGCGGGCAGTATCGCGGTGACGCCTTATAATTGCGATGCGGAGTGGGATCTGCAGTTCATGCCCGACGGCCACGAAATGGCCGAGGGCGCCGAGCGGGCGCTGGGGCTGGTGGATTTCACGCTCTATCCCCATCTCGACCATCCGGACATGCCCGATACGACGCTGCACAATATCGGCAAATGGGCCGCCGGCATTCCGGTGCCGACCTACGCATTGGACGACCAATCGGCCATCACGGTGGTCGATGGCGTTCATGGGGTGGTGTCGGAGGGTAACTGGCGGCGGTTCGAGCCTGCCATCCAGCCGCGACCCTGATCAGCGGCGCGATCTCCCAAGGCAACTTGCCCGCAATCCTTGCGCCCCTCGTGGTGCCGAACTTGCGCACGTAGCGCGATTACAACCTGGGGGCCACACAAGAAATGCTGTTTCGCGAACCTGGCCGTATCCCCTGGTCTTTCCTCGTCGCCAGACTAGCGCAGGCCATGATCGCACGCCGTGAAGCACGGCTGCGGCGGATTGGGGCTATTGCGGAGCTTTCGCGGGATCCGGCGGTGCGCCGTGATCTTGAGCAGCTCGGCTTTGGCCTCCATCACGGCGGCTAAGGGCAGATTTTGCGCCTGAAAAACCGGCTTGGCACACACTGCCAAGAGCCATCGAACAGCGGCAACTTCAAAGAGCGTGGCTGCCGGCCAGACGATTGTCTTTCCCAAAACTGGCGCATCAAACGTTGCCTGTGGCGGCAAATCATGCGCAACTTCCCCCAAGTGCCGGAAGCGTGATGCCTCCCGAGCGCATAAAAACAATTGAAGTTACAAACTTGGGAGAGAGACCGTGACCGTACCGAATGCAGTTTCCAAACTTGTGCTGCTGACAGCGTCCATCCTGGCATTGTCCAGTGCCGTGCAGGCCGCTGATTATAACTGGACTTTCCAAACCTCCGAGACGGCGGGCGAACCGGGCTTCGTCAACAAGACCAAATGGGCCGAAAATGTCGGCATATTGTCCGGTGGCCGCATTGAAATTGAAATTCTGCCCATCGGCTCGGTCGTGCCCCATACCGATACGCTCGAGGCCGTCGGCAGCGGCATTCTGCAGGGCCACCTGACCGATCCCAGCTACTTCTCCGGCCGCGACCCCGCCTTTGCCATGATGGGCAATCTGGTCGGCGCCTGGAGCGACCCGTTCGAACTGCTCGGCTTCATGCAGTCGGGCGGCGGCCACGAGCTCTATGCCGAACTGGTTGAGCCCTATGGCGTACATTTCATCGGCGCCGCAGCCACCGAGCCCGAGGCCTTCGTTGCCGGGGTGCCGATCCGCACCGTGGAGGATCTGAAGGGCGTCAAGCTGCGTGCCCCCGAAGGCATGGTGTTCGAGATCTTCTCCAAGGCCGGAGCAGCCCCGGTCGCCCTGCCGGGTTCGGAAATCTTTTCCGCCCTCGACAAGGGCGTGGTCGATGCTGCCGACAATACGGTGTTTGCCACCAACCAGGCGCTGGGCATGAATGATGTCGCGCCCTATCCGCTCTATCCCGGCTTCCATTCGCTGCCGCTGATCGACATTTCGATGAACAAGGAAATCTGGGACGGCCTGCCGGCGGATCTGCAAGCCATCCTGAACGCGTCGGTCGACCAGTTCATCTTCGACCACGTCTATTCGGTGCGCATGCTCGACGCCGCCGCAGTGGCCGAAGCCCGCGCCAACCCGGCAATCGAGATCATCAACTGGTCCGGTGACGAACGCGCCAAGTTCCGGCGCATCGCGCAGGAAGAATGGCTGAACTGGGCCGGCCGCAGCGAAATGACCCAGCGCTATTATGATGCCGTTACCGCCTATCTCGAAGGCCGGAACCTGCTCTAGAGCGGCCGAAAGCCTCGTTCAAAAATGACCAGCGCCCGGCAGTTCATCGCCGGGCGCCTTATCGCGCACCAGGAGATGCCGGATGGTTGAAGATCCAGAAATCGCTGTTCAGCCTGACCAGGACGACGCCGAAATCCGTTCAGGGCTCGACAGATTTGTCGCGGGCACAACCAAGGTCCTGGCCTGGGCCATTTTCCTGGCTTTTGCGGTCACCGTTTTCGAGGTCATCTCCCGCTACGCCTTCAACAGCCCCACATTCTGGGCGCATGAGACGACAACATTTCTGATCGCCGCCATTTTCCTCGTCGGTGGCCCCATCGCCCTGGCGCGCGACAAGCATATCCGCGTGCGCATGTTCTATGACAGTGTCTCACCCAAGGGGCGGCGCTGGCTCGATATCGTCAATTCCATCCTCGCCCTGATCTTTTTCGCGGGCCTGTCCTACGCTGCCTGGACCATGTCGTCCAAGGCCACGTTTACCCCGGCGGGCGAATTCCGGCTCGAGGGGACCGGTACCGCCTGGAACCCGCCGACCCCAGCCATGCTGAAGGTTCTGGTGCTGATCTGTGTCGGCCTCATGTTCGTGCAGACCCTGCTCCATCTCATCGCTGCCATCCGGCGCAAGCCGGACATCACACTCGACGCAACGGGAGAGCATTGATATGGGCCTGAATACTCTGGGTATCGAGCTGGGCTCCTATATTCTGGTCGGCAGCATTTTCCTCTTGCTGCTTACCGGCCTGCCGCTGGCCTGGGTCACCGGCCTGGTCGCCCTGATTTTCACCTTCGGCTGGTTTGGCGGTGCCGCCCTGCCTTTGGTGACCTCGCGCATTTTCGGCTTCATCACCGAATATTCGCTGGTGGCCATTCCCATGTTCATCCTGATGGCCGCTCTGCTGGATCGCTCCGGCATTGCGCGCGACCTGTTCCGCGGCATGCGTATTCTGGCCGGCCGCCTGCCCGGTGGCGTGGCTGTACAGACCCTGATCGTGGCCATCCTGATGGCCGCCATGTCGGGGGTCATTGGCGGGGAGATCGTGCTGCTGGGAATTCTGGCGCTGCCCCAGATGCTGCGCCTGGGCTATGATCGCAACCTGTCTATTGGCGTCGTCGTCGCGGGCGGATCGCTGGGCACCATGATGCCGCCCTCGATCGTGCTGATCATCTATGGCCTGGTTGCCAGTGTCTCCATTGCCGACCTTTTCGTCGCCGCCATCACCCCCGCCCTGATGCTCCTGGCCTTTTACGTGGCCTATGTGCTGTTCATCTGCCTGCGCAATCCGGCAATGGGGCCCCCCATGTCCCGGGAGGAGCTGTCCCAGGAATCGTTTGGCAGCGCGATGCGCTCGGTCGCCGCGCCGCTCTTCATCGTCGTCGTGGTGCTGGGCTCGATCTATGGCGGCATCGCCTCGATCACCGAGGCGGCCGCTCTGGGTGTGTCGGCCGTATTGGTCATTTCCCTGCTGCGGCGCGAGCTCAATCTCAAGATGCTGCAGGCCAGCTTGGTCCATACGCTCGAGACCTGCGGCATGATCATCTGGATCGGCATTGCGGCGGCCGTACTTGTCGGCGTCTACAATCTGATGGGCGGCAACCGTTTCGTCTCGAGCGCCATCCTGAGCATCGATGCACCGCCTGTCGTCATCATCATGGTGATGATGCTGATCCTGCTGGTTCTGGGCATGTTCCTCGACTGGATCGGCATCGCCCTGCTCACCCTGCCCATCTTCGTGCCGATCGTCATCCAGCTTGGTTACGACCCCATCTGGTTCGGCATCCTTTTTGCCGTCAACATGCAGGTTTCCTACCTGACGCCCCCCTTTGGCCCGGCGGCCTTTTATCTCAAGAGCGTTGCGCCCAGGCAGATTACGCTCAAGCACATCTACACGGCACTCCTGCCATTCATCGCTCTGCAATTGGCGGTGCTGATGATCATCCTGTTCTTCCCGCCCATCGCCACCTGGGCGGTGAACTAGATGTTCGCTGCAGGCCGGCAGGTCCCCACGGCCAGGTTGCGCCGGCGAGACAATCGGCGGATGCCCGCTTTCTGTGATCTGCCGCACCCTTGAGGGGGGCGGCAGGTTTCAAGAATCGTGGAGGGCCTGGACGGCCGGAGGCGGGCGCAAAAAACTAGGCGGCGACCTTGCGTTCCACCATCATCTTCTTGATTTCGGCGATGGCCTTGGCCGGGTTGAGGCCCTTGGGGCAGACCTTGGCGCAGTTCATGATGGTGTGGCAGCGATAGAGCTTGAAGGGGTCTTCAAGGTCGTCGAGCCGTTCCTGCGTACTTTCGTCGCGGCTGTCGATCAGCCAGCGATAGGCCTGCAGCAAGGCGGCCGGCCCCAGATATTTCTCGCCATTCCACCAATAGGACGGGCAGGAGGTCGAGCAGCAGGCGCACAGGATACACTCATAGAGCCCATCGAGCTTGGCGCGCTCGGGCACGGACTGCGTCCATTCCTTGGCCGGGGTGGGTGACGTCGTCTTGAGCCAGGGTTCGATGGCACGGTGCTGGGCGTAGAAATTGGACAGGTCCGGCACCAGATCCTTGACTACCGGCATATGCGGCAGCGGGTAGATCTTGATCGGGCCGGTCGAGTCATCCATGCCCTTGGTACAGGCCAGGGTATTGAGCCCGTTGATATTCATCGAGCAGGAGCCGCAAATGCCCTCGCGGCAGGAGCGGCGCAGCGTCAGGGTAGGATCGACCTTGTTCTTGATCCAGAGCAGGCCATCGAGAATCATCGGGCCGCAATCGTCCAGATTGACGAAATAGGTATCGATGCGCGGATTGGCTTGTCTGTCGGGGTCGTAGCGATAGATGTGATATTCGCGCAGGCGCTTGGCGCCCTCGGGCTTGGGCCAGGTCTTGCCCTGCTGCGGCCGGTCGGCCTTGGGGAGCATCAGTTCGACCATGGGTCGCTCTTCCTTCTCAACTGAGCCGCATGAGGCTCAAGGATCGTCTACTTCTCACCGGGTCATTCCCGCGAAAGCGGGAACCCCTGTTTTGCTGAACGGAGGTTCCCGCTTTCGCGGGAATGACTCCGTGAGTGGTCAATAATCCGGTTTGCAGACCTGATTACTTTTGGCCACGTATGTGTTGTAGGCGACGTAATCGCCCTCGGCCGGGGAGCCACCCTGCATGGATTTGATCACCACGCCCATGAAGCGCTCGTCGATCAGGCTCATGGCCGCATCGGCCTTGCAGGCGCACAGCGTGTCATCGCTCGCGATCCCCATGCAGACCTGGTAAAATTCGGCCTTCTGCGCCGGCGTGGGCGCGACGGCAAAAGCCGGCGCCGTGAGCGCGATCAAACCCACCAAACCCAGTGCCAATCGCATCAGCGCAATTCCTTCCGGATCACCAGTTTCAGCCCCGACCAGGTCTGGTCGACGGCACAGACCTTCACATCCACCAGCCCCAGCGGCAGCACCACGGCGCGGATCACATCCTCGGTCATGTCGGTGGCAATCTTCGCTGCCTTTTTCGGCCAGCTGACCCAGATCATGCCATCGCGGGCAATCAGCCCCATCAGCGTCTGCGCCAGCGCTTCGAGCACGGCACGGGCAGCGGTGAAGAGATGAATCACGTCATAGCCGGCTCTGGCCTTGCCCGCCTGGGCTGCGGCGATCCGCTCGGCTTCGGCGAATTGCCGGCTCGTGGCCAACCCGTCCAGCGCGGGGGGCAGATCGATGAACAGCACGCGCTGCCCATCCTTGAACCCCAGCTTCTGCGCCAGCGGCGTACCCGAATATCCGGCCGGATCGCTCATCAGTAAACGCGTGCCTTGGGCGCGATTTTCTTGAGGTCGATGCCGCCTTCGCTTTCCGGCGTCAGCGGATCGAGGATCACTGGCCGGTAGCTCAGTTCCACCGCACCGGTATCGACATTGACCTTGGCCAGCGTGTGCTTGCGCCATTCCACGTCGTCGCGATTGGGGAAATCCTCATGCGCATGGGCGCCGCGGCTTTCGTGGCGGGCTTCGGCGGAGACGACAGTGGCGATGGCGCAGGTCATCAGGTTTTCCAGCTCCAGCGTTTCCACCAGGTCCGAATTCCAGATCAGCGAGCGATCGGTCACCTTGACGTCGGGCAGGCGCGCATAGATTTCGCTCATTGCCTTGACGCCGTTCTGCAGCGAATCCGAGGTGCGGAACACGGCGGCGTCGGCCTGCATGGTGCGCTGCATTTCGTCGCGCAGCTTGGCGGTCGACTGGCTGCCATCGGCATGGCGCAGACGATCGAAGCGGGCGAGGATTTTGGCGTCCTGGGCGGCATTGATGGCCGGTACGGGGCTGGCCTTATCGATCACCTTGCCGGCGCGAATGGCGGCGGCGCGGCCGAACACCACAAGGTCGGTCAGGGAATTGGAGCCCAGCCGGTTGGCACCATGCACCGAGGCGCAGGCCGCTTCGCCCACAGCCATCAGGCCGGGCACGATGCGATTGGGGTTTTCCGGCGTGGGGTCGAGCACTTCGCCATGATAATTGGCGGGAATGCCGCCCATATTATAGTGCACGGTGGGCAGCACCGGGATCGGCTCGCGGGTGAGGTCGACACCGGCAAAGATCTTGGCGCTCTCGGTAATGCCGGGCAGCCGCTCATGCAGCACCTTGGGATCGAGATGATCGAGGTGGAGATAAATGTGGTCCTTGTTGGGGCCGACGCCGCGCCCCTCGCGGATTTCGAGCGTCATGCAGCGGCTGACGACGTCGCGCGATGCCAGGTCCTTGGCATTGGGGGCATAACGCTCCATGAAGCGCTCGCCTTCCGAATTGGTGAGGTACCCGCCCTCGCCGCGCGCGCCTTCGGTGATGAGCACGCCTGCGCCATAAATCCCGGTAGGGTGGAATTGCACGAATTCCATATCCTGGAGCGGCAGGCCGGCCCGCGCCACCATGCCATTGCCATCGCCGGTGCAGGTATGGGCCGAGGTGGCCGAGAAATAGGAGCGGCCATAGCCGCCGGTGGCCAAGACGACCAGCTTGGCGCGGAAACGATGCAGCGTGCCATCATCGAGCTTCCAGGCGATCACGCCCTGGCATTCCCCATTCTCGCCCATGATCAGGTCGAGCGCGAAATATTCGATATAGAATTGCGCATTGTTGCGCAGGCTCTGGCCGTAGAGCGTGTGCAGGATCGCGTGGCCGGTGCGGTCGGCGGCGGCGCAAGTGCGCTGCACCGGCGGGCCATCGCCGAATTCGGTCATGTGGCCGCCAAACGGGCGCTGATAGATCTTGCCCTGTTCGGTGCGGCTGAACGGCACGCCGTAATGTTCCAGCTCATAAATGGCGGCCGGGGCCTCGCGCGCCAGATATTCCATGGCGTCATTATCGCCCAGCCAGTCCGACCCCTTGACGGTGTCGTACATATGCCATTGCCAGCTATCGGGGCCCATATTCTGCAAGGACGCCGCAATGCCGCCCTGCGCCGCCACGGTATGGCTGCGGGTGGGGAAGACCTTGGTGATGCAGGCGGTGTTGAAGCCCTGCTCGGCCATGCCCAGGGTCGCCCGGAGGCCTGCGCCGCCGGCGCCCACCACGACCACGTCGAATTCGTGGTCGATGAGTTCATAAGTGGAAGCCATCAGGCACTAACCCCAGAAGACGAGCTTGAGAATGGAGACCACGCCGATAAGACCCACGGCGAGGCAGAACAGCGTATTGAGCAGCATGGCCAGCCGATAGGTGGCGCCAGAAAGGTAATCCTCGAGCGTATCGCGCATGCCATTGCGCATATGCACGGTGACAATGGCCAGCAGCACGGCAAAGGGAATGCCGACAAAACCATTGCCGATCAGCGATACCATGCCGGCCCGGTCCTGCCCGGCCAGGCGCACGACGATGAACACCAGCAGGCCGATGAACAGCACATTGATCGCGCCGGTCAGCCGCTGGGTGATGAAATGGCGGGTCGAGGCTTTCCCATTGCCATATTTGGTCTTGGGATCGGCGATGATGTCCCGGGTGATCACTTGTTCACGCATCAACGCACCCACACAAAAATGGTCCAGACCAAAAGGGTCAGCGCAATCGAGGCCACCAGATTGGCCCATGCGATGGCTTCGCGCTGGCCCGGCTCCATCATCTCGATGAAATCCCAGACGAAGTGGCGCAAGCCCCCCAGCATGTGGTGGAACAGCGACCAGGAATAGGCAAACAGCACCAATTGCCCGAACCAGCTGCCATAGATGGCATTGACCACATTGAGCGGTTCCGGGCCGATGGCGGCGGCGGCCAGCCACAGCACCAGCAGGGCCGAGCCCACATAATTGGCAATGCCCGTCGCGCGATGCGCGATCGACATGGCCATGGTGATGGTCCAGCGATAGATTTGCAGATGCGGAGAAGTGGGGCGGGAGCGAACCGTCATGGAGTCTTCCTGGAGCCGTCCTGAACGCGCGGGAGGGACCGCTGTAGTTTGGAATGGTTCAAGACTTCTAGCCTCCCCGCATGACAATTCAAAGCCCCCCGGAGGTCAACTTTTGGCGCATTGCGCACTTTGTTCGTATAGCGCACTAAGTGTTCGGAGGGCGACGGAATGCGGGGTGGAAGCGGCTGCTTAGCGGGGACGCGCTGCAACTATGCCCCCCCAATCCCTTTACATAAGCACGGGCGCAAAAAATCCCGCCACGATTGTAACTCACGCCTGATGCTCGAACCGACTTAGCCTCTGCTCATCACCACCGCCGGACTGGCGAAGGCGTCGCTACCAGTGATCGCAGGCAGTATCGCTATTGCCGGAGCCGATTAGCGCTCCGGCAATTTCCTGAGCCCCATCACGCCTTTTCCAGCAGTCCCGCCAGTTCCACAGGCAGCAGCAGCGGCACGTCGTGGCCGCAGGGCAGTTCGTGCACGCTCCAGGCGGGGTCCTCTCGTAGCGGCGCAGCGACCCCGCCGAAGCCGTCCCAGCCGGTGGCGAGGATGAAGGTCTTGCGGGCAATTCTGAGATAGGCGCCGCTGACCTTGAGGCGTTCGGTGAAGGTGCCGGTAGGCTGCGGAGTGGCGAGGGCAGCAACGCGCTGGCGCTCGGCCTCGGTGGGATATTCGTTATTCCCGATCTCGGGGACCGCAACCACCGGCCCCTCCGGCATTTCGCCCATGATGTCGGCGAAGGATTGGCCATCCTGGGGAATGAAGGCATCGAGATAGACAATGGAAGCGATGCGCCCGGCGGCGCGCTCGGCCACCCCGGTGGCAACGAACCCGCCATAGGAATGGGCCACCAGCACCACATCGCTCAATTCGTGCCAGACCATCTCGTTGACCACGTCCTCGATATGAGTGGTCAGCGTGATCGGCAGATTGGCCAGATGGGCGCGTTCGCCCAGCCCGCTCAGCGTCGGCACATGCACGCGATGGCCGTGCGAGCGCAGCAGCTCGGCCACCTTGTCCCACCCCCAGGCACCGGCCCAGGCGCCATGCACGATCACATATGTGGTCATTGCTTCCTCCATTGATTGCAAAATGCAAGCACTTGCGTTTTACAACCATATTGCCTAGAGTCAAGTCATGACGCAAACTGCTTTCCGTTCCGGCTGCCCGATCAATCTGGGCCTTGAAATGTTCGGCGACAAATGGACCCTGCTGATCATTCGCGACATGATGTTTGCCGGCAAACGCCATTTCCGCGAATTCCTGGCCTCGGACGAAGCCATATCCAGCAATATCCTGTCCGACCGGCTGGCCATGCTGGTGGGGGCGGGCATCGTGACCCGCGCGGGCGATCCCAGCCACAAGCTCAAGGCGATCTATTCGCTGACCGAAAAGGGCATCGACCTGCTGCCGATCATTGCCCAGATCAGCCGCTGGAGCCGCAGCTATATGCCCGTCGATCCCGTACTCGCCGCCACTGGCGAAGCGCGCGACAAAGGCGGCCCCGGCGCCATCGAGGCGCAGATGGCGGAGCTGCGCCGGGTGCATCTGGGTGAGGGTTAGCACAAGCCGGCATTGATGACTGGCCCTGGCGCGCCATTTGCGGCATAGCTCTGCCAGCATCGAGAGGGCATCCGATTGAGCGGCAAGATCATTATCGAGAGCGTCACCAAGCTGGCCCATAATTGGGGCCGGTTCGACGATTATCATGTCAATCATCCGCGCCGTGACGGGGGAACCCAGACGGTGCGCCGCGAAGTCTATGACCATGGCAGCGCCGCCGCCGTGCTGCTGCATGCGCCCGAAGCCGGCACGATCATCCTCACCCGCCAGTTCCGCCTGCCGCCGCACCTGAATGGCGATCCTGCCTGGATGATCGAAGTGCCCGCCGGCATGCTGGACGGGGAAAGTGCCGCCGTCGCTGCCCATCGCGAGGCCGTGGAGGAAACCGGCTATGAGCCGGCCGGCCTGCAATTCATGTTCAATGCCTATATGAGCCCGGGCTCATTGACGGAAAAATGCGCCTGCTTCCTCGCCCGCTACACGCCAGGCGCACAGCTGCATGCCGGTGGCGGGCTCGAACATGAAGGCGAGGATATCGAAGTGTTCGAAATCGGCTTTGCCGAAGCGCTCGCCATGATCGGAACCGGCGAGATCATCGACGCCAAGACCATCATGCTGCTGCAGGCGCTGGCGCTGCAACAGATGCGCGGGTGATTTTTGGGCAGGATTTGGGGTTGCCCCCAAAACCCTCCAACCCACCGTGTCATCCCGGCCTGCGCCGGAATGACATTGTGGGAGGACGAATGCGGTGCCAAATATTGGCTCAAGTGTACCCCACCCACCGCATCTCCCTCGGGCCTGACCCGAGGGCTTCTCCCAACACGGCACAAGCGGCGAATGGCCCTCGGGTCGAGCCCGAGGGAGATGGGGTGGGTGAGCGGGATTGGGGGGCTGACTGAAGGCCGTCCCCGAGGGCGATCGAGGCGCTAACTCCGCCTAATACTCCGTCAGCTTCTTGTCGGGATCATAGGGCTGGTCCCTGGCCACGCGGGTGACGGCCTGGCCGGCCTTCATCTTCTTGGCGACCGCATCATAGGCATAGGTGGGCGAGCCATGCAGCTCCCAGCCCTCGCTCAGGGCCTTGGTGACCTTGTGGCAAAACGAGGAATCGTCTTCCCCGGACAAAAAGCGGTAGATCAGCATTGCAACCCCGGTATGCGGGCGCCCCATGCGCCCCAGGTTGATCTTCTTCTGCCACAGAGCTAAGCGATATGCCATGCACAGCTTTCCAGACCACCTGCTCAAGGGCCACGCCAATTTCATGGCCGGCCGCTATGCCCGCGAAAAGGACCGGATTCGCGATCTGGCCGCCGAGGGGCAGAACCCCACAACCATGATCATCGCCTGCTGCGACAGCCGCGCGGCGCCCGAAATGATCTTCGATTCCGGGCCGGGCGAACTCTTCGTGCTGCGCAATGTGGCCAATCTGGTACCGACCTATCAGCCAGATGGCGGCCAGCACGGCACCTCGGCGGCCATCGAATTTGCCGTCAAGGCGCTGGGCATCGCCAATGTGGTGGTGATGGGCCATGGCCGCTGCGGCGGCATCAAGGCGGCGCTCAACCCCGACAGCAAGCCGCTCGACACCGGCGACTTCATCGGCAAGTGGATGAGCATGCTGGGCGGCCTGCCCGACCAGATCGTGCAGAACGAGCTGATGACCCCGGCCGAGCGGCAGACCGCGCTGGAGCGGATTTCGATCCGCAACTCGATCCGCAACCTGCGCACCTTCCCCTATGTCGCCGCGCTCGAAGCCGAGGGAAAGATCGCCGTGCATGGCGCCTGGTTCGATATTTCGACCGGCGAATTGTGGGTGATGAATTCCAGCGGCGATTTCGTTCGCCCCGATTTCTGAGATTTTCGGGCCGTTCGACTTGGCGGGAGCGGGGGATCAAGTTTCCGTTTCGAAGCTGTCACGCTTATGTGATCGCGCCGACTTGCCGGTATCCGAAGTTCATGCCGGGATGATGAAAATTCATCCGCTCATGCAAGACTATCCCGATAAGTAAACTTCGAAATCATCGCGGCCGCGGCACAATATTTGTGCAATACATGATAGATATTGCGCGCAATCACTGCCCCTAATTTGCCCGATTATCTCCCGCTCGCTGCCGGTTTTACGGCCAGCACAGGACACATTAACCCATCACTCTTTGTTGCACGGACCGCGCGGAGTGCGATCCGTCGGCCACGGGCTAACCTGTTGCCGCTGTCTCCCCAACATGGAGTGCAAACCCCCATGAAAAAGCTCATCCTGTCCGTCGCTGTCGTTCTGGGCCTGTCCGGCGCCGCTTTCGCGCAAGACGCGGTTGCCCCCGATTTTGCGACCCTGGATACCGATGCCAGCGCCGGCATCTCGCTGACCGAGCTGCAGGTGGCCATGCCCGGCGTCACCGCCGAGCAATTTGCCGCCGCCGATACCGACGCCAATGGCGAGCTGAGTGCCGAGGAATTTGCCGCGGCCACCGCTCCGGCCCCGGTTCCAGCGCCCGCAATGTAAATTAGCCTGGGGGAACCAACGCCCGCGGCGCGGTTTCCCCCGGCTCTTGCCCCGCCCGCCAGAACGGGCACCCATCTAGGAGAGAATTGATGCGCAAGATTGTTCTTGGCTTTGCCATTCTGGGCCTATCGGCCGGCGCCGCCCTGGCGCAGACCCCCACCAATTTCACCGATGTCGATACCGATGGCAGCGGCGAGCTGTCGCTCAGCGAATTGCAGGTGGTTTGGCCCGACCTGACCGAGGCCGAATTCACCGGCGCCGATATCGATGCCAGCGGCGGCATTTCGGCCAGCGAATTGGCCGGCCTGCAGCCCGCCGCCGTCCCGGCTGACCCCGCAGCCCCGGCAGCACCCGCAGACCCGGTCGAAACCCCCGATTCGCTGGTGCAGTAGTCCGCCCCTGCTGGCTTTAGCGGCCGCCCTGCGGGGCGGCCTTCTTGTTTTTGCCCCACCAGGCCAGGGCGCGCGGGCCCAGCACATTGAGTACCAGCCCGACAAAGATCAAAAGGCTTCCCAGGATTTCGGGCAGGGTGACCGCTTCGCCCAGAATGATCATCGCCGCGGCAAAGCCCACCACCGGCACCAAAAGCGAGAATGGCGCCACGACGCTGGCCGGATAACGCCCCAGCAATACCGCCCACAGCCCATAGCCGAACAGCGTGGAGCCATAGGCGATGAACAGCACCGAGCCAATGCCGCGCGGCGTCATGGCGAGGAGCGATCCATAAGCGGCCGGCCCCTCGAATATCAGCGACAGCGCCAGCATGGGAATGGGCGGCACGAGACTCCCCCAGACGACGAAGCCCAGCATATCGACCTTGCCGGCCCGCTTGGTGACGATATTGGACAGGGCCCAGAACATGGCCGCCACCAGCGTCATCACCAGCGGCACCAGCACCGCCCCGCCCAGATGCTCGGCCCCGATCGTCGCGAGTCCCAGCAGAGCCACCAGCGCCCCGCCCAGCTGGAACAGGCCCGGCCGTTCGCCCAAGAACAACACGGCCAGCGCCATGGTGAAAAACACCTGCATCTGCATGACCAGACTGGCTAGCCCCGCCGGCATGCCCAGCCGCATGGCAGTGAACAGGAAACTGAATTGCAGCACGCCCACGGTGAAACCGTAGAGGATCAGCATGCGCCAGCTGACGGCCGGCCGGCGGATGAAAAACACCGCCGGCAGGGCGCAACCCAGATAGCGCAACGCCGTCAGCATGAAGGGGGGAACTTCCTCGACACCCCATTTGATGGCGACAAAGTTGAGCCCCCAGATCACGACGACGCCGAGGGCTAGAATAAGATCACGCGGGGACATTTTTGGGCCTGAAGTTTTCCCTCACCACCGGGCTGACACCGTGGTAGTGACCGGCCCCGGCGCAAACCGGGGCCAAAAGATTAAGCCGCCTGCTTGGCGAGCAGCCCGCGCTCGATCAGCGTTTCGGCGATCTGGATCGTGTTGAGCGCCGCGCCCTTGCGCAGATTGTCGCTCACGACCCAGATATTGAGCCCGTTCTCGATCGTATTGTCTTCGCGGATGCGGGAGACATAGGTGTCGTATTCGCCGACCACTTCCACCGGCGTCGCGTAGCCACCCGGCTCGCGCTTGTCGAGCACCGAAATACCCGGCGCTTCGCGCAGGATATCGCGGGCTTCGTCGGCCGAAATCGGGTTTTCGAATTCGATATTGACCGCTTCCGAATGCCCCACGAAGACCGGTACGCGCACGGCGGTGCAGGTCACCTTGATCTTGGGATCGAGGATCTTCTTGGTTTCGGCCAGCACCTTCCACTCTTCCTTGGTGTAGCCGTCTTCCATGAACACATCGATATGGGGGATGACGTTGAAGGCGATCTGCTTGGGGAACTTGCCGGGCGTGGCGCTATCGTTGACGAAAATGCCCTTGGTCTGGTTCCACAGCTCATCCACCCCGTCCTTGCCCGCGCCCGACACCGACTGGTAGGTCGAGACCACGATGCGCTTGATCTTGGCGAAGTCATGCAGGGGCTTGAGCGCCACCACGAGCTGGGCCGTCGAGCAATTGGGATTGGCGATGATATTGGTGCGGTTGGGATTGGCCATGAAGGCGTCCAGCACATGGGCGTTCACTTCGGGCACCACCAGCGGCACATCGGAATGATAGCGCCAATAGCTCGAATTATCGATCACGATGGCACCCTTGGCGGCAATGCGCTGCGCCCATTCCTTGGAAATGGCGCCGCCGGCCGACATGATGGCGAAATCCACCCCGGTGAAATCGAAATCCTCGAGATTCTTGGCCTTCAAAATCTTGTCGCCATAGGAAATTTCCCGCCCGATCGAGCGCGAGGACGCCAGCGCGATAACCTCGTCGGCGGGGAACTTGCGTTCGGCCAGAATATTGAGAACTTCCCGGCCCACATTACCAGTGGCACCGACGACAGCGACGCGATAACCCATTTTTTGGAACTCCAGTCCCTTACCAGTTTCCGCCCCCGCGCGATGATCTGCATCGCGGCCAGTGCTTTGAGCCTCTCCCCGTCGGGAGACGACCCGGGGAAAAGCGTCAGGCGGTTTTGGTGGTTTTGGTCATAAGGACAGCGACGCCGCCGGTGAAAACCGGGGTCGTAGGCAAATCGGCCATAGCGAAAGCGCTGCGCATCTTGTGACTGCTTTGGTTGCAAGCAGGACTTGTCATACTCTCAAATAGGAAAGAGTCAATCTTTCGGTTTTTTGGTCACCTTTTTTGGCCCCTTAAGAGGCTGGCTCCGGCCTCTTAAACCACCACTATTCTCCCAGGAACCGTCATTGCCTGGCTCGTCCGGGCAATCCAGGGCGCCGCATGCGCTGAACGACGGATCACCCGGACGAGCCGGGTGATGAGGATGGAGCGGGGCGGGGAAAGCACCCCTCAGCGCTTGCCACCACATGCCCCATGGCTGTAACTGCCCCAAACCCAAAGGGCCAAAAAAATGCATTACGACGTGATCGTCCTCGGCGCCGGGGCCGCTGGCATGATGGCCGCCATCGAGGCGGGCAAGCGCGGCCGGAAGGTGCTGCTGGTGGATCACGCCGCCCATGCCGGCGACAAGATCCGCATTTCGGGCGGCGGGCGCTGCAATTTCACCAATATCAATGCCACGATCGAACATGGCCGCGACCGCTTCCTGAGCGACAATCCACGTTTCGCGCTCTCGGCATTGTCGCGCTATACGCCCGACATGTTCATCGCCCTGGTGCGCCGCTACGGCATCACCTTTCATGAAAAGACCCTTGGCCAATTGTTTTGCGATGGCCCCGCCACCCAGATCAACACCATGCTTTTGGGCGAAATGCGGCTGGCCGGGGTCACCCTTTGGCTCAAGACGGCAATCGAGCGGGTCACCAGGACCGAAACCGGTTTTGAAGTGCTGTTCACCAGCACATCGGCAACAGCGGAAAGCCTGATCGTCGCCACCGGGGGCAAATCCATCCCCAAAATGGGCGCCACCGGCTTTGGCTATCAGCTCGCCACCCAGTTCGGCCTCCGCCTCACTGAAACCCGCCCGGGCCTGGTTCCGCTGACCTTTGAAACCGGGGCGCTGGAAAAGCTCAAACCCCTTTCGGGCATTGCTGCCGACGCCATTGTCAAACATGGCAAGACCGCGTTCGAGGAAGCCCTGCTGTTCACCCATCGGGGCCTGTCCGGTCCGGCCATCCTGCAGATTTCCTCCTATTGGCGCGAGGGCGATTCCATTGAGGTCGATCTGCTGCCCGGTCGCGATGCCGGCGAATTGCTGCGCGCCGCCCGCAGGGAAACGCCCAAGGTTCAGGTACAGACTGTCATCGGCAATCTCCTGCCCAAAAAGCTCGCCCAATTGCTGGGCGACGAACTCGATCTGCCGGGCATGTTCGGCGATTTCTCGGACAAGAAGCTGGCCGTGATCGAAGCCAGGCTCAAGAACTGGACGCTTAAACCCGTCGGTTCGGAAGGCTATCGCACCGCCGAAGTGACGCTAGGCGGCGTCGATACGCGCGATCTCGACGCCAAGACCATGGCAGCCCGCGCGGTGCCCGGCCTTTATTTCGTCGGCGAAGTGGTCGATGTCACCGGCTGGCTCGGTGGCTACAATTTCCAGTGGGCCTGGGCCTCAGGCTGGGCCGCGGGGCAGGCGGCTTAAGGCACCACAAGCAGGATGGTGTTCGCTTTGACGCGCACCCGCGATTACGCCTAAAACAAAAACGGCGGAGCCTGCGCCCCGCCGTTGAAATAAATCCTACCGACCCTCAGCTCTACTTAAGCACGATGGTGCCGGCCTCGAAGGCGGCCTTGCAGTCGTCGGCGTCGTGTTCCAGGTCGCTGTCGAGCAAGGTGATGGCGGCACCGGGGCCTTCAAAGCGCGGGTCGTCGCACTGATCGTCATTGGCGTAGCTCGAGGTGTTGTCGCCGAACTCGATATGGCCGCTGTCATAGGGCGCCCCGGCTGCGTAGCTGGGCTGGTAGACTTCGCGGATCTGCACCTTGCCCTCGGCTTCCAGCGTCTTGCAGTCGGTGGCGTCGGCCATCTGGTCTTCGTAGAGCTGCTTCTTGTTGGTGCCTTCGCCCAGGAAGCGCGGATCGTCGCACTCCCCGTCATTGGCCCATTTGGACGTGTCGCTGCCATAGTCGAACTCGGTGGAAGCCGGGCTCGCGCTGGTGGCGGCAGTGCCATCGGGGTCGAAACTCACCGTCCCGGCAGCATAGGCCGCCTTGCAGTCGGTGGCATCGTGGCCGATGTCATCGTCCAGCATTTCGGAAGCAGCGCCGGCGCCCGAGAAGCGGGGATCATCGCATTCCTCGTCCTTGGCCCATTCGCTGGTGTCGTCGCCAAAATCGATGTCGGAAATGTCGACCGGGGTAGCGGTGCTGCCGGCACTGTCGCCATTGAAGGTCACAGTGCCCGCTTCATGGGCGGTCCGGCAATCGGTAGCATCCTTGCGGATATCGGCGTCGAGCAGTTCGGCGGCGCTGCCGCTGCCGGAAAAGCGGGGATCATCGCATTCCCCGTCATTGGCCCATTCGCTCGAATCATCGCCGAAATCGATCTCGGCAGCACTGGCGGGCATATTGGTGGTGGCATCGGCGTTGGAATTATCGTCGGCCAGGGTCACGGTGCCCGCTGCATAAGCGGCCTCGCAATCGGTGGCGTCCCTGGCGGTATCCTCATCGAGCAATTCTTCGGCGCTGCCTTCTCCCTTGAAACGCGGGTCGTCGCATTCGCCATCATTGGCCCATTCGCTGCTGTCATCGCCAAAGTCGATGGCGTCGATCGGGCTGGCAATATCGGCCTGGGCCGGGCTGCCGCCTTCGACCAGGGTCACGGTGCCGGCGGCAAAGGCGGCGCGGCAATCGGTGGCGTCCTTGGCGATATCCTCATCGACCAGTTCGGCGGCGCTGCCCGTGCCCGAGAATCGCGGATCGTCGCATTCCCCGTCATTGGCCCATTCGCTCGAATCATCGCCGAAATCGATGTCGCCCGCTGAGGTGGTGAGGGTGCTGGGGCCGGTCTTGTTGTCGAGCTTCTGGGCAAAGGCCGGTGCGGCAAGCCCTGAAGCCAGAATCAGCCCCAATGTGGTCGCGCCCAGCAACCGCTTATATGTTTGCATCGGTGTCCCTTTCCGAAGGTATCGCCGCCAGTGGTGGCCGCACAATATAGCGGCTTTGCGGCGGCTGACAGCGTTTTAGTCCCAATCGCCATTCGCTGACGCCGATTGGGACTAGTCCCGCCGATTGCGCGCCCGGCGTTCAGCTCTTGTGAACAATATCGAACCCGCCAGCACCAGAACGGTGCCCGCGGCATGGAAAATGGTGAAGGGTTCGGACAGCACGATGACGGCGATGATGATGGTGATGATGGGCCCGAACGCGCCGGTGGAGGAGGTGGCGCGCGCCCCGATGCGGGCCATGCCGGCATTCATCAGGAACGAGGGCAGCACGGTGCCGAGTACGCCCAGAGCCAGGCCATAGGTCCAGATCTGCGGCGACAGCATCAGATAACTCTGTGGACCGGCAATGATCAGGTTTTGTCCGATGGCGCAAAGCGCGGCGGTGGACATGGCGATGCAGGTGAACAGGCCCGAGCCGAGCTTGAGCATCTGCCGCTTGGCCAGGTGCTGGTAAAGCGCAAAGGTGATGGCCGAACCCAGCACCAGCAGCGTGCCGGTCACCAGCCCGTCGGGGTTGACGGCGAGATTCCAGCCGAAAATCACCAGCAGCCCGGCATAGGAGACCAGCATGGCCGGCACAACACCCCACACCATGCGATCACCAAAGAACCAGACGCCGAACAGCAGCACGAAAAAGGGATAGGTGAACAGCACCAGCCGCTCATATTGCGCGGTCAGGTAATTCAGCCCCAAAAAGTCGAGATAGCTCGAGACATAATAGCCCAGAATGCCCACGGCCATGCTGGTCAGCACCACGGGCCAGCTCAGGGAAGCCCGCAATTTCTCCTCGCGCCGCAACAGGCCCACCATAATGAGCAGGTAAACCGGCAGCGCCACGATCATGCGCAGGCTGAGCAGCATTTCGGTGGAGACGCCCTGGGCATAGGCGAGCTTGATGAAAATGCCCTTGGTGGCGAACAGCACGGCGCCGGCCACGGCAAAGGCATAGCCCAGGGGGTCATTGGCGGCTTGGGGGGATGAGACGGCAGCGGACATGGGAGGCGGTTCCAAAAACACCCGCCTCAAGCAATACCGGCGCCTGAAAGGCGGGCCGGTGAGACGAAGGGCTGGATGTCAGCGCTCGTTCCGGACCCAAAGGGAGCCAGAAAGCCAAAGACCAAGCAGAATGATGGTGGCGGACGAATGCATGGGCAGTTTCGTAGCGCTGGCTGCTGCGGCTGGCAAGGCGGCTTGGGCGTTAACCGTTCGGCCGGTATGGCAATCTCAACGCTAACAGTCCGTGCACCAATTAGCCTCTTGGGTGCGCCTTGCGATAGCTGTCGAGCAGGCGGTCGGTGTCGACCGCGGTATAGATCTGGGTGGAGGACAGGCTGGCATGGCCGAGCAGTTCCTGAATGGCCCGTAAATCGCCACCCCGCCCCAATAAATGCGTTGCAAAAGAATGCCTTAGCGCATGCGGCGTGGCCGAAGGTGGCAGGCCCAGGGCGCCGCGCAATTGGGCCACACGCAACTGGATCAACCGCGGCGACAGCACCCCCCCCTTGACCCCCCGGAACAGCGGTTCCTGGGGCCAGGATTTGAACGGGCAAAGCTCGAGATAAAGCTCGATCGACTTCCGTACCGCCTCGATCAGCGGCACCATCCGCACCTTGCCGCCCTTTCCGGTGACGCGCAAAGTCTGGGATTCCAGATCCGCCCGAGTCAGTGCCAAAGCCTCGGCAATACGCAGGCCGGCGCCATAGCAAAGCGACAGCACCGCCATGTCGCGCGCCGCGACCCAGGGGCGCTCTTCCATTTCCTCGGTGGTGGTAATGGTGCGGCGCGCCTCGATCACAGTCAGCGCCTTGGGCAGGGATTTTGGCTGTTTGGGGGTGCGGATGACGTTGAGCGCTTCGGTTGCCAAAACGCCTTCGCGTTCGAGAAAGCGGAAGAAGGATTTGAGCGCCGACAGCACCCGGGCCAGCGAGCGTGAGCCCAGGCTTTCATTGCGCCGCTGGGCCATGAAGGCGCGGATATCGGCGCCGCGCAAGTCCTTGAGAGTGCTCAAGGTCACCGGGCCGCCGGCATGGCCAGCGAGGAATTGCAGGAATTGATCGAGGTCGCGGCTATAGGCCTCAAGCGTGTTTTCGGCGAGCCGGCGAACCGAACCCAACTCGCGCTGCCAAGAGGCGATCTGGGCGCGAACGAACTCGTCGGTGGCAAAGGCTGAATCGACCATGCCGGGAATTTAGCGCATGTCGGTTATAAAATTGTAGCCAGGGAAAAGGGGGCGGATGAGGGGGCCTTTGGGAGGCCTGCATGGGATTGGACCCCTCATCCGAGGGCTGACGTCACCGGCAGCGCGGGGTGAAATCGGGGCGCTGGCTGGGCGGTATGCCCAGGTCGTTATAGAGATGGCCCGGCAATTCCTGCACCCGCTTCTGGCGTCGCAATGCCGATAGCAGCAGCTGATAAAGACTGGCGCGCTTGGCGATGGTGACGATGTCTTCCGATAGGGACACCCGATCGATCATCTGGGTCATGCTATCCTCCTGTGCTTGGGAAGACAGATTGCACCCGCCCCCTGACAGGGCCTGTCAGCAGTCCGGGATGGCAGCAGAATCACTTGCGCTGTGATCGCTGGAATGCGAACAGAACAGGCACAAATGGAGATACGTCCAGACATCGTCGCCGTCATGGTGGGGGTGGCCGTCGAGGGCCCCTATAGCTACCGCGTGCCCGCCCATATGAGCGTCACGCGCGGCTCGATCGTGGCTGTGCCACTGGGCCCGCGGCTGACGCTGGGCGTGGTCTGGGGGCCGCCCAAGGACATGGTGGCGCATAACCGGCTGCGCGATATCGCCATGGCCTATGATGTGCCCCCGCTCAGCGAGGAATTGCTCAAGCTGGTCGAATGGGTGGCGCGCTATACGCTGGCCGCGCCAGGACAGGTGCTGCGCGCCGTGCTGCGTTCCACCGAAGCGCTGGATAGTCCCAAGCCGGTCATCGCCTTCCGGCGCACCGGGCTGGAGCCGGAAAAACTGACGCCGGCGCGGCTGCGGGTGCTTGATGCCTTGATGGACGATATGGCCTGGCCCAAGGCGGCATTGGTTGGAGCCACGGGCGTTTCGGCTTCGGTGATCGAGGGGCTGGAGCGGGCCGGTGCCATCGAACGCCTGGAAATGCCTCCGCCGCCAATCGTTCTGCCGCCTGACCCGGATGGCGCGGCGATCACGCTTAATCCCGAGCAGAGCGCGGCGCTGGAGCAGATCGTGGCGCTCGATGCCAATGCATTTGGTGTGGCTTTGCTCGATGGCGTCACCGGCGGCGGCAAGACGGAGGTATTTTTCGAGGCGGTAGCTGACACGTTGCGCGCCGGACGGCAGGCCCTGATTCTGCTGCCCGAGATTGCGCTGACCCACACATTTTTGGACCGCTTCACCAAGCGCTTCGGCACGCGGCCGGCCGAATGGCATTCGGACATGACACCGGTACAGCGGGCCAAGGTGTGGCGCGGGGTGCTTGATGGCAGTGTACGGGCCGTGGTGGGCGCGCGCTCGGCGCTGTTCCTGCCGTTTCGCGAGCTGGGCATGCTGGTGCTCGATGAGGAGCATGACGGGGCCTATAAGCAGTCCGATGGGGTCAATTACCATGCCCGCGACATGGCCATTGTGCGGGCGCATCTGGCCAATGCACGGGTGGTGCTGAGTTCGGCCACGCCGTCGGTCGAAACGCGCAACAATGCCAATATCGGCCGCTATGCCCATGTGCTGCTGACCTCGCGTTTTGCCGAGGCTTCCATGCCCAATATTACCGCGATCGATATGCGGATCGACGGGCCGGAAAAGGGGCAGTGGATTGCCCCGGTGCTGGCGCGTGAAGTGTTTGCGGCGCTGGATCGAGGCGAGCAGGCGCTATTATTTCTCAACCGGCGCGGCTACGCCCCGCTGACGTTGTGCCGCGCTTGCGGGCATCAATATCAATGTCCCGATTGCTCTGCCTGGATGGTAGAGCACCGCTTCCGGGGCGTGTTGATGTGCCATCATTGCGGGCATGAAGTGCGCACGCCCAAGACCTGCAGCGCCTGCGGCGAAGAAGATACGTTGATTGCGGTGGGGCCGGGCATCGAGCGGGTGGCTGAGGAAGCAGCGGCGCGGTTCCCCGATGCGCGGCGGGTGATTCTCTCCTCCGATATGGGTTCCAACGCGCAATTGCGCGAGCGCTTCAGCGAGATCGAGCGGGGCGAATATGACCTGATCATCGGCACGCAACTGGTGAGCAAGGGTCACCATTTCGAAAAGCTCTCGGTGGTTGGCGTGCTCGATGCCGATCTGGGGCTGGCGCATGGCGATCCGCGCGCGGCAACGCGAACCTATCAGATTTTGACGCAGGTGGCCGGGCGGGCGGGGCGGGCCCCCCCCCCCAAGGGGTGGCCCGGACGGGCCACCCCCGGGCGCGCGCGGCGCGCCCGAGCGCCCTCAACAACCGCCACCCCCCCCTCCACCCGCAGCGCCGTCCCCCGCTCCACCCTGCGCCTGCCCCTCGTCGAGCCGGGAAGGGCCATGTGATGCAGCAACGTATCCCCGTGGTCGATGACGAGCCGCAAATTCAGCGTTTCCTCAAGCCCGCGCTGCTCGCGGCGGGCTTTGATG
>NZ_JNNO01000011.1 GCF_000735585.1 Devosia sp. LC5 | reverse complement strand
CCCCCCCCCGGCCCTGCGGCGGGACCGCGTAACTGGCGGGGATGGAGGGCTAGTGACATGGGGTGAGAGGGCGGGGATAAGTTTTTTGCGGGGAGCATCGGCAACTTTGTCGCTGTCAGTGCGCTGGCACAGCACGTATGATCAATGAGGACCGTGCGAGTTAGAGATCGAGGGGCAATTGATCATCCAACGATTTATTTTGCTCGTCGTGTTGCTCGTAGTCGGCGCGTTTGTGTTCGTCCTCATTAGCCACACGCCACCCGTTCCCCCTAAACCCAGTAACCAAGTTCTGGCGGATCATCTAATTTCAGTGATTAACGAGAATGGCGATTTCAGCGCTGGCACAATTGTTGTGATAGATGCCACCGAGAAGGTTTGCCCTGGATTGCAAAAACAGGAGCTTGATGCGCTCCTTCAGCGACCAGGTTGGCAATTCACCGCCCACTACGACAACTGGGACGGACACACCTACTGGTTCAAGAAAACGGCGTTCTGGTGGACGGACCGCAAGGGACTTCAGATCGGGTTGAAAAGTGGGGGATGCTACGCCTTTGTGCGCCGGGCGGACGCGATCAGATAGTCACGTAACGGACAAAGTCTCCAACTCCACTTCAGGTCGGAAACTCGGCAGCCTGAATGGCGAAGGGCGGCGGCACTGCGGCCGCAACAACGTTATTATGTTTGGGACACCGTTCCTGTCGCTGGAAGCGAGCAGACGGGCGATTAGCTAACCTTGGCTCGCTTCATCCTCACGGGTTGGGGCGGACCGCCCGCCCAAGCTTCCGTGCTGGTGGAAGGCCCAGCCCCCTGCTCGCGGCCTGCAGCGGGTCATGGGCCATCATCTTGAGAGCGTCATCATTAGATGACCTAGCAATATCACCGTTCCGGCGAGAGCTGTTGCGGCGCCGATGGATCGAACCGGCTTTCCTGCCAGATCAGGCGCGCGAAAAATCCCTCGGGCAGGCTCCAGTGACGGGCATAGGCGGCAATAGCCGCACACACATCCGCGCGATAGTTCAGCTCGGCAATGCAGATATCCTGCCCGCCCAAGGCATAACATGTACCCTCCTCCGCCTCCTGCCCGAGGGCCGGCTGCGGCAATAGGAGCAGCGTCAGCAGCGCCAGCCAGCGCAGTACACGGAACACGGGCCACCCTGGAATTTCGCGCAGACAGTAATTCATCTGCTATTCTGCCGGATAGAACAGCACGTCATAACCATCTGCCGGGACTTAGATATGTGGGCCTGTCCACATACTGCCAAGGTCTCCGGAAGCCGTCAGTCCGCAATCCCCCCAAAGCCACCAGTTCGCTTCCGAAAAAGGCACCCCGCGGCAAGCGCGCTATCCGGTTAGCCTCCGCCCAATTCAAACGGAAATGGCGACGGCTGCCAATGGTCGGCCATCTTTCTGGCCGCAACGCCCTGTGCCTCCCAATCGTGCAGCAGGGCCGCCAATCCTACCAAGTCCCGTCGCTCGATGAAGCCATGCAAGTACTTGAGGTGGCCTATGAAGAGACCCCGTTTCTTGACCTCTTCCTGCCGGTGGTGCCACGCTTTGCTACCGGTCCTCAGCCTCGCGTAGAGCGGGTCAAAGCGTTCGCCTTCCCGGATGCGATATTCAATATCGGCCGCGAGCAGATTATCCGCCGCCTCAAGACGCCCCACACCCGCCAGCAGCACCGCCTTGAGAAATCGGATCATCTCAAAGCTCGGATGAACAGCCATCTCAAGCTCGACAAGCGCCTCCAGAGACGTAAATCGCTGCAGGATCGTCTCATTGGCCAGCTCGAGTGCATCAAGCAATCGGTCCTGCAGGTCCGGCGCATCCACAAAACCAACAGCCCGATCCAGCGTGCGGCCTATGCCCCCGCCAAAATGCGGCGGCGGACCAAAAGTGATGCCTGCGCCCCATATCGGGCTGATATGCCCCTTATACGCCGTGCGGCAAATGTCAAAGCCCACACTAAGATGGCCCATCGGCCTACGCTCTAACGTGCGCCCAACCCGGACAAATTCGGGATGCCGAGCCAGAAACGGCTCAACAAGCCGCGCCACCTGCGCCTCAGTACTCATTCAAATGGCCGCACTTCCATGATGTAGAAATTGGCACCTGGAAATCTGGTGCGAACCCGGTCGGCAATAACGCGCACTCGAGACATGCTCAGGCCAGCGACGCCCGTCTTGATATCATAAACACAAACCAGTTCCGGATTGACCTGCTCCAAAATATCCAGCCGCGTCGTGTCCGCGTGACCATAGCGCGGACCAATTCGCATCGCGCTGTCTCGTCCCTCCGCATCAATTGAAAGCTCCGAAAAAACATTGCCATAGGCAAGCGGCGAACTGATCCTAAGCGCCTCAACGGCATTATGAACATGCGCATGCACGGCTGTTCCCCACACGGATGCTCCACTCACCGCACGTAAAGGCGCAAGCTCGATGGCCGCAGTATTCGTCCACTCCTGCACCTCAGGCAGCCGCTTGCACCAGCGGCTGACCTGTTCAGCCGTCAATGCTTCGACCAGAACCGCCCCCGCGGCCTGGTCGTCCCCGTCCTTCCAGACCTTGAAGGCAATGACGGGGCTAGCGGCAGCCGTCGCCCCTAGGCTGGCCGGCTCGGCCTGCAGCATATTGTGCAGCGACAACAACCCTGCTGCCACGATAATGCCCGCACTCGGCAGAATAAGGGGTCCGGGCGCGGGCGGCTCCGTCTCGGTATCAAGTGAGACCTGTGCCACTCGCACGCGCGGCAGCGCGACCTGTGGACCGCTCGCCGCCCAACTGACCTCCATCAACGGTATCTGGTCATTGCCCAGATAGACCCGTCGAACGCCATCGCGCTTTTCAAACCGGACTGTCCAGCCGTTCGCAAGCGTGACGGCATTGGTGACACTCGCCCCCGAAAACGCTGAATAGATGCGTGTCCCGTCCCGCATCTGAATCGTGGATTCGGCCAGGCTTCCATCCGGCCGCGTCAGTGTCTCGATACGGCTCCAGAGTGCATTGCCAGTGCTATCGCTTTGCACCACGCGCTGAAGCCGCAGCAGCGCATCGGGAACAGCAGGATGACCATAATATGGCTCGGGCCAGCAGCGGCAATTGGGCTCGCTGCCAGGGTGCCCATGCGGCGGCGGATCAGACCATGCAAAGACCTGCCCGCTCAACGCTGCGTGGGTATCACGAACACGTTCATCGCCTGCCGAGCGCCAGACATAGTGTGTGGTCGGCCGGTCATCACCAAGCGCCTTGGTGAAGAGTGACAGCCCAAAATCGAGAAACTTTGCCTGGCTCCCCGCTGCCTCGACGAGCCGCTCCAACGCGGCCGGCACCTGGCCGCGCCGCATATAGCAGTCGAACGCCTGCCGCTTGGCCACCCGTGCCAACCGCAAACGCTTTTCCTCAAGTTTCGGCGATAACAGGCCCATTCACAGCTCCAAACCAAATTTGGAGCCATGGTCTCATCGCGTCAGACTGCGAGGATAACTTCCCTCAGTCCGTCCCACCCGAAATCGGTGCCGCATAAGCAACATCCAGGTCCCACGGGAAGAAAATCCAGGTGTCCTGGCTGACTTCGGTGATGAAGGTGTCGACCATTTCGCGGCCCTTGGGCTTGGCGTAGACGGTGGCGAAGTGGGCGCCGGGGAGCATTTCGCGGACCACGCGGGCGGTGGAGCCGGTATCGACCAGATCGTCGACGATCAGGATCTTGGCGCCGTTGCGGGCGAGGTCGAGCACGGGGGTGCTGATTTCCTTGAGCACCTTGATGCCGCTCTGGCTCTGGTGGTCATAGCTCTTGACGGCCACGGTCTCGACGGTGCGGATATTGAGTTCGCGTGCCACGATGGCCGCCGGCACCAGCCCGCCCCGGGCAATCGCCACGATGGCGTCGAACGATCCGATGCCCGCCAGCCGCCAGGCCAGCGCCCGGCTATCGCGATGGAACTGATCCCAGCTGACCGGGAAGGACTTTTCATTCGGATTGTTCACTCGATCTCTCCTGCGCCGGCGCCGTGGCGTCCGAATAATTGAATTTGGCGTCTTAGCAAAAGCCGGGGCCCTGCGCTATTGCGCCGGGCGCTTAATCCTCAGGTGGCGTAATCCCGGCCCTGGCATGGGCCGCATCCACCATGGCCTGCACCTTGGCGGTCGCCTCTTCCAGCCGCGCCAGATCGGACGAGCGCAGCACCAGCTCGGTCATCACCTTATCCTTGCCCATCTGGGGATAGCTGCCCATCTTGACGTCCGGATATTGCGCCTGCAACTCGCCCAGCGGCCCGCCGACAGTCCCCTCGCCCACTGCTGCCTTGACGGTCATCGACAGCACTTTCTTGCCGCCCTGCAAGGTCGGCGCCAGCGCTTCGAGCATGGAGCGCATGATGATCGGCACGCCGGCCATGACATGCACATTGCCGATGCGGAAACCCGGCGCGGCGCTCACCGAATTGACGATCAGGTCGGCACCCTCGGGAATGCGGGCCATGCGCAGCCGCGCCTCATTGACCTCGGTGCCGGTCTCTTTCCAGCGCGATTCCAGCATGGCGCGCGCCTGTGGATTGATCGGCAGGGCAACGCCAAACGCCTTGGCCACCGCATCGGCGGTGATGTCGTCATGCGTCGGCCCGATGCCGCCGGTGGTGAACACATAGGTGTAGCGGGCGCGCAGCGCGTTGACCGCATCGACGATTTCGTCGGTCTCGTCGCTGACGACGCGGACCTCCTTGAGCTCGATCCCCAGATCGGTGCAGAAATCGGCGGTGGCGCCGATATTGACGTCCTTGGTGCGTCCCGAGAGAATTTCATCGCCGATAACGATCAACGCGGCGGTAATGCTGGCAGGGCTCGACATCGTAAAAATCCGTGGCTTGCTGTCAGCCAGCAATGCCCGCCCCCGATAACTGCGTCAAGCAAGTGTGTCGCCCTTCCCATCGGCAAAGCGAGCGATTAGATTTATCATGCCTGTGTTGGAGTTCTAGATGACCACCTATGTCGATGCCAGTTCCAAAGCCCGCCGCACTGCCGGCGTCATCCCGCTGCATGGCGAGGAAGGCTTTATCGGCATGCGCAAGGCGGGCCAGCTGACGGCGCAGGCGCTCGATATTCTGGTGGACTATGTCGAGGCGGGCGTGCCCACTTCCACCATCGATCGGGTGGCTTATGAATTCGCCCGCGACAATGGCGCCATCCCGGCCACCATTTTCTACAAGGGCTACCGCCACTCGCTCTGCACCTCGATCAACCATGTCGTGTGCCACGGCATTCCCGACGAGCGGCCGCTGCGCGAAGGCGATATCGTCAATATCGACCTGACGCTGATCGTCGACGGCTGGTATGGCGATTCCAGCCGCATGTATCCGGTGGGCGAAATCTCCCGCAAGGCCGAACGGCTGATCGAAGTTACCTATGAAGGGCTCGCAGCGGGCATTGCCGCTGCCAAGCCGGGCAATACGACCGGCGATATCGGCGCCGCCATCCAGGCCGTGGCCGAGGGGGAACGCATGAGCGTGGTGCGCGATTTCGTCGGCCATGGTGTCGGGCGCCTGTTCCACGACGAGCCCAATATCCTCCATTTCGGCGTGCCTGGCACGGGCGTGCCGCTCAAGCCGGGCATGATCTTCACCATCGAGCCGATGATCAATCTGGGGCGTCCGCACGTCAAAATCCTGTCCGATGGCTGGACCGCAGTGACCCGCGACCGCACACTGTCGTCGCAGGCCGAGCATTCCATCGGCATTACCGAAACCGGCTGCGAGATCTTCACGCTCTCCCCCCTTGGGCTGTTCAATCCGCTCGCATCGCGGGCTGCCTGATGACTGACCGGCCGGACGAACTCTCGGAAGCCTCGTTTCCCGCCCCCTCGCCCATTGATGACCATGCCGGCCACCGCCAGCGGGTCCGCGAACGCTTTCTCAAGGTGGGCGGCGATGCGCTCGAAGATTACGAATTGCTCGAGCTGATCCTGCAGCTCGTCGTGCCGCGCCGCGACACCAAGGCGCTGGCCAAGACCCTGCTGCGCGAATTCGGCACCTTTTCGGGCGTGTTCAATGCCAGCCAGGCGCGCTTAGAAAAAATCGATGGGCTGGGCGCCACCTCGGTCGCCCATATCAAGGTCATCCAGGCCGTGGCCGCCCGCTTTGGCCGCGACCGTATCGCCACCGAAAAGCCGATCCTGAGCTCCTGGTCGCAGCTGATCGACTATTGCAATTCGCAGATGGCCTACGAAACCATCGAGCAGTTCCGCATTCTGTTTCTGGACAAGAAAAACCGGCTGATCGCCGACGAGGTGCAGCAGACCGGCACGGTGGATCATACGCCCGTCTATCCGCGCGAAGTGATCAAGCGCACGCTCGAGCTATCGGCCACCGCGCTGATCCTGGTGCACAATCACCCCTCGGGCGATCCGGCGCCCTCCTCCGCCGATGTGCGGATGACCAAGGAAATCGCTGACATCGCCAAGCCGCTCGGCATTACGCTGCATGATCACCTGATCATCGGCAAGGCGGGCCACACCTCGCTGCGCGGCCTCAAGCTAATCTGATTTTTCGGGGGTTTCGGCGGTCTTCCGGCCGCTAAGCCGATATACCAGCGCCTGAACATTGCGCGCCAGCGTCTTGAGCTGCTTGTTGGCCTTGATGCGCGCCCGCGTCTTCTGGAAGGCCTGATGCACGGTCACGATCAGTGCGCCCCGGGCGTTCAGCCCGATATAGTGCTGGCGCAGCGGCGTCTGCACATTGCACCAGTGCCGCTTCTCGTCGGTAAAGCCGCTGCCCATGTCGAATACGCGCATGCCCTGGTCGAACACGGTCTGCATGACGCGCAACAGGCATTGCTTGCCAGGCGAGCCGTTCTGGATGGCCGGATCGTCGCTCATCGAGGAAATCAGGCAGAACATGCGGTCGTTGTGGACCACGTTGTAGCGCACCGCCACCACGGCATCATTGAGCCGCAATATGTGCAGGCGGACATCCACGCCCGAGCCTTCCGCCGCCATGGCATGATAGAAATCGGTCAGCCGGTCATGAATAAAGGGGTCGCGAACGCCCATGACCTTGAAGCGGGCGGCGCGCTGCACGAACATGGTTTCGATCGCCTGGCGCATGTCGCCGCCATTGCGGATTTCCTCGAACCCGACTTCGCCCATGGCTGCCAGCCGGTCGCCCTGCTGCCGGTCATGCTTGCGGCGCGATTTGCTGCGCTGCAGCCTGTCGCATTCTTCCCAGCTGGAATATTGCGAACGGTAAAGCGTTTCGACGGTGAGGGTCGAACCCAGTTCGTCAAACAGGCCGGCTTGCCCATCCACTTCGATGGGAATCGAGCGCAGATAGACCAAGTCAGCGCCGCTCAACTGGCCGATCATCGCCTGCCAGAGCGCGGCACGTCCCGCGGGACCCAAAGCTGCCAGCTTTTTGAAATCGACCACTGGCGCATAGCAACCGGCATGCGCGCCCGGAAACCAGGTAAATACCGGCACGCCACGCACCGTCTTGCGGTGCAGCGGCAGCAGTGCCACGGGCTGGCCATCCAGCGTGCCGACGACAAAACGCTGATCCGCCGGCGTAATGCGGCGGTCCTTGATCCACAGGCGAATGAAATCATAGCTCTGGCCCGGCGATTCGATGCCGTTGGCCGATAGGGCCCGCCACACGGTTTCGACCGCCTCGATGTCATTGCTGACGCTGGCGGCAATATCCGCGCGCAAGGGATCGAGCGCCGCCACGGCAAGGCCGGATGCGGTATGGGTATCCGATGCCGTTCCCGGCAGCGCCGATAGTGCCGCGTTGAGTATCAGTTCCCGCCCCCTGCAATCTTCGGGGCCACTGTGCATCGCGACAATGAATCAGAGCTAAACAAGAGCCTAGCAAAACACCCTAGCCGCAAAAGCTGCGCTATGCGGTTAAGCGGAGATTACTGTCAGCCAAAATTGGCCAGCACGGGGAATGTCTCGAGGAACCAGTAGGACAACCGGGTGAAATTTCCGGTGAGGAACAAAACGCCGGTAATCACCAGCAGCACGCCCATCACCCGCTCCACCGTGTGCAGGTGGCGCTTGAAGCTGTTGAAGAAGGTCAGGAACGGCCCGATGGCAATGCCGGCCAGAAAGAACGGCACGCCCAGCCCCAGCGAATAAAGCCCCAGCAGCGAGGCCCCTTCCAGCGCCGTGCTGCGGCTCGCCGCCACCGACAGCACCGCCGCCAGCACCGGCCCGATACAGGGCGTCCAGCCAATCGCAAAGGCCAGCCCCAGCAAAAACCCGCCCAGCGGTCCGCTCGCCACGCCCGGCCCATTATGCCGGATCTGCCGGTCCAATAGCCCAATACGATAGACGCCGATGAAATGCAGCCCCATGGCGATGATCAGCACACCAGCCACCGGCGTCAGGATCGGCAGGGCCTGCCGGAACGCCTGCCCGAACACAGTGGCCGTCGCCCCCAGCAGCACGAACACCACCGAAAAGCCGAGGATGAAGAACAGCGAAGTGACAGCCACCCGCCGCTGCAACGCCGCCGAACCACTCTCATCGGCCCGCAATTGGTCAAAGCTGGCCCCGCTCATATAGGTGAGATAGGGCGGCACCAGCGGCAGCACGCAGGGGCTGAGAAAGCTCAGCACGCCGGCGCCGAACACCATGGGCAATGAAAATTCCAAGCGACGCTCCTTTTGCGCTCTTCTACCGCGAAGTGTTTCCAAAGCAATGTGCGGCTTCGCCGCATCGCTGGTTTGTGAAGCGGGATACCCCTTCTGAAGAAGAAGAAAGGGAAATCCCCATCCCCACTTTCCATCACCCTACCCTTGCCCGCGCCACCCCGCCACGATAAGGCAAAGACGCATTTTCTGTCGGCAAGGCGAGCGTTCATGACCACCCGACCCATCCGCATTGCGCCATCAATTCTTTCGGCCGATTTCGCGCGCCTGGGCGCCGAGATCGAAGCCATCGACAAGGCCGGTGCCGACTATATCCATGTCGACGTGATGGATGGTCATTTCGTGCCGAACATCACTTTCGGCGCCACCGTCATGGCCTCGGTGCGCAAGCTCACCACCAAGCCCTTCGACGTCCACCTGATGATCGCCCCAGCCGATCCCTATCTCGCCGATTTCGCGCGGGCGGGCGCCGATATCATCACGGTCCATGCCGAGGCGGGCCCGCATCTGCACCGCTCCCTCCAGGCCATCAAGGCCGCGGGCAAGAAGGCTGGCGTCGCGCTCAATCCGGCGACGCCTGTTTCGGCCCTCGAGCATGTCATCGACAATATCGACCTGCTGCTCATCATGTCGGTCAATCCCGGCTTTGGCGGCCAGAGTTTCATTCCTGCCGCGCTGACCAAGCTGGCGCAGGCCAATGCCCTGATCGGCGCCCGGCCCATTGATCTTGAAGTCGATGGCGGCATCACCCCCGAAAACGCCGGCGCGGCCGCCAAGGCCGGATGCAATGTCTTCGTCGCCGGCTCCTCGATCTATGGCGGCAATGATCCAGCCACCTACGCCCCCCGCATTGCGGCGCTCCGCGCAGCCGCCACACTCTGATTCAAATTCTGAACGCGAAGGCCTAAGCCCATGATTCCGCGCTATTCCCGCCCCGAAATGGTTGCCAATTGGTCGGCCGAAAACCGCTTCGCCATCTGGTTTGAGATCGAGGCCCACGCCACCACCAAGCTGGCTGAACTCGGCGTCGTGCCCAAGGAATCTGCCCAGAAAATCTGGGACGTGATGAACGCCCGCAAGGCCGAGCTGGGCGATTATGGCTTCGATGTCGAGCGGATCGATGAGATCGAGCGCACCACCAAGCATGACGTCATCGCCTTCCTCACCCATCTGAGCGAAATCGTCGGTCCCGACGCCCGCTTCGTGCACCAGGGCATGACCAGCTCCGACATTCTGGACACCACCCTGTCCGTGCAAATGGCCCGTGCCGCCGATATCCTGATTGCCGATTGTGATGCCCTGCTCGCCGCGCTCAAGCGCCGCGCCTATGAGCACAAGGACACCATCACCATCGGCCGCAGCCACGGCATTCATGCCGAGCCGACCACATTCGGCGTCAAGCTGGCCGAGGCCTATGCCGAATTCACCCGCAATCGCGCGCGGCTCGTCTCAGCGCGGGCAGAGATCGCCACCGCCGCCATTTCCGGCGCCATCGGTAGCTTCGCCAATATCGACCCGCAGGTCGAAGAATACGTTGCCGAAAAGCTGGGCCTTGCCATCGAGCCGGTGTCCACCCAGGTCATCCCGCGCGATCGCCACGCCATGTTCTTCGCTACGCTGGGCGTTGTGGCCAGCTCCATCGAGCGCGTTGCCGTCGAAATCCGCCATCTGCAGCGTACCGAAGTACTCGAAGCCGAGGAATTCTTCTCCCCCGGCCAGAAGGGCAGCTCGGCCATGCCGCACAAGCGCAACCCGGTGCTGACGGAAAACCTTACCGGCCTCGCCCGGCTCGTGCGCGGCATGGTCACCCCGGCGTTGGAAAACGTCGCCCTCTGGCATGAGCGCGATATCTCGCACTCCTCGGTCGAACGCATGATCGCCCCCGATGGCACGATCACGCTCGATTTCGCCATGGCGCGGCTGACCAATGTTATCGACAAGCTGGTCGTCTACCCCGAAAACATGCGCAAAAACCTCGACCTGCTGGGGGGCCTGCACAATTCCCAGCGCGTCCTGCTGGCCCTGACCCAGGCCGGCTATTCCCGCGAAGACAGCTATGCCGCTGTGCAGCGCAATGCCATGAAGGTGTGGGAAATGCGCGGCGACCGCACCGGCCAGTTCGCCAAGAACCTCAAGGCCGACCCCGAAGTGACTCTGAGCGACGCACAAATCGACGCCATGTTCGATGATGCCTACCATCTCAAGCATGTCGATACGATCTTCAGCCGGGTGTTCAAATGAGCCTAATCTGCGCCCAGGAAACCGGCCTGACCGCCGAGGAATATATTGCCTGCGTCGGCCAGTCGGCGCTAGGACCGACCAGGCCGCTGAGCAATACCGAGCGGGTCCAGGCCTATCTCGACAATTCCAACATCGTCGTCACGGCCCGCGATACCAATGGCACGCTGGTGGGCGTGTTCCGGGGCATGACCGATTGGGGCTGGATTTGCTATTACGCCGACCTCGCCGTCGCCGAAACCTATCAGGGCAAGGGCATCGGTGGCACGCTGATGGACAAGGCCGCCGAAATTCTTGGGCCCGGCGTAACCATCGCGCTGCTCTCGTTGCCGGGCGCGGCGGGCTTTTACAAGAAGATCGGTCTCACCCAGACCGATGCTGCATTTTACCGCGACCGGACCCACCGCACATGAAGATATCGGAAGCCGACATCCTCATTCTGCCCGGCCTTGGCGGCTCCAGCCCCGGCCATTGGCAATTGCGCTGGGCCGAGCGCATGTCCAATGCCGCCATTGTCGAACAGGCCGATTGGGACGAACCGGACTTGGATGATTGGGTCTCCACCATCGAACAGGCCATCCTGCTCGCCACCCGCCCCGTCGTACTGGTCGCCCACTCCCTGTCCTGCATCGCTGTTGCCCATACGGCGAGCCGGCTGATCGATTCCAATGTGCGCGGCGCCTTCCTCGTTGCCCCGCCCGATATCGAGCTCAGCCCCGACGCGCCGGAAGAAACCTATTCCTTCCGCCCCATCCCGCGCGATCCGCTGCCCTTCCCGTCCCTGCTGGTCGCTTCCAGCAATGATCCGCTCTGCACCATCGATCGCGCCGTCGAATTCGCCACCTGCTGGGGTTCCGATTTCCACCAGGCCGGTGAAGCCGGGCATATCAATGTCGCCTCCGGCCACGGCCCCTGGCCAGAGGGCCTGCTGATGTTCACCCGCCTGATGCAACGGATCTGACCCGTGTCCGACTACGTCCTCTCCGCCGAAACGCCCAGCATTGCCGATTACCGCCGCCTGCGCGAGATCGCCGGCCTCAGCGGCAAGTCGCAGGAAGCCGCGGCGGCTGGCCTGCCCAATAGCTGGTTCGCCGTCATCATCCGCCACAACGGCGCGGTAGTGGGCATGGGCCGCGTCATCGGCGACGGCGGTACCGCCTTCCAGATCGTCGATATCGCCGTCGAACCGGCCCAACAGGGCAAAGGACTGGGCAAGCAGATCATGGGAGCGCTGATGGACCATCTGCGCCAGCATGCTCCGGCCACCGCCTATGTCAGCCTCATTGCCGATGGCGACGCCCGCCACCTCTACGCCAAATATGGTTTTGAGCCGGTCATGCCCGCCTCGATCGGCATGGCGACGCGGATCGGCTGACCAAATCCACCGCAATGCGCCAATATAAGCCGCAATCATCACGGCGCCGACATCGCCGCGCCCAAGATCTGCCTAACTCCATGACTTTGTGGCTGTTTCGCCGCTCCAGCAATTAAATTACTTTAACTTGAGAAGGCGTTTTGCCGGCCCTAGCTTCCTATTCGCAGGTTTGGACCGCGCCGGCATCTCGACTACGACCTGCGACTCGACGCGATCTGTAAACCAGCCAATTCCGGGCCTGTCCCGGCGTCTTTACGGAGACATTACTATGCGCAAGATCATCGTTCCTGTTGTCCTGGCCTTCGTTGCCGGCACCTCCGGCATGGCATTTGCTGCCAACTATTCGGCACCTGCGGCCAAGCCTGCGGCCGCCGCAACCATTGCCGGGCCGCAGACCATCAGCAGCACGGTCAAGGCGTTCGATCTCAAGTCCCACACGCTGACCTTAGCCAATGGCATCGCTTATAAGTTGCCGGCCACCTTCAAGGATCCAGGCCTGAAGACGGGTTCCAAGGTCACCGTGAAGTGGCAGCAGAATGGCACGGAATACGACGCGAGCAGCGTAACGCTCGGCTAGCGCTCCGGGCTCGGTATGCGGCGGCCAACTCAACACCTGATCGACCCGGCCGCCGCGGCCGAATAAAAAGGGAGCCAGACCCCAAGGCCCGGCTCCCTCAAAACTCGAATTGCCCGCAGGTCAGCCTTCGGCTGCGATCTGCTCATTGGCGACCAGCACCAGCTGCGCCATCTTCTGGCGAATCACGTCGTCGCCGATCGCCACGCCCTTGGCCTTGAGATCGCCCGAGACCTTGCGGAACACGTCTTCGTCACCGGCCTCTTCGAAATCGGCAGCAACCACCTCGGCGGCATAGGTCTTGGCGTCATCGCCGGTCAGGCTCAGCAGTTCGGCCGCCCAGATACCCAGCAGCTTGTTGCGGCGCGCTTCGGCCTTGAACTTCTTCTCGGCATCGAAGGCAAACTTGGCTTCCTGGCCCTTCTGTCGATCGTCAAACCCGCTCATCAATGTCTCCCGCTGGCTCTGATGGGGCGCCTTTCCGGCGCTCGCCAATCGACATAGGCGGTTCAGCCTGCCAAATCAACGCCGCCCGGAGCGCTGCGACCTTATGCTGCCCACCGCATCTATCCCCTGCCTTCTAGCGAAAGAGCTTGCATTTTTGTGCCTTTGTGGCGCATGAAGCGGCCGAAATCATCCCTCCTTCATCGGTCCGGAAGTTCCATGAACCGTCGTCGTAAAATCTATGAAGGCAAGGCCAAGATCCTGTTCGAGGGTCCTGAGCCGGGCACGCTGGTCCAGTATTTCAAGGACGATGCGACCGCTGGCAACGGCGCCAAGCATGACATCATCGATGGCAAGGGCGTGTTGAACAATCGGATTTCCGAGTTCATCTTCACCAAGCTCAATGGCCTGGGCATCCCGACTCACTTCCTCAAGCGCATCAACATGCGCGAGCAGCTGATCAAGGAAGTCGAGATCATCCCGCTTGAAGTCGTCGTGCGCAATGTCGCCGCCGGCTCGCTGGTCAAGCGCCTCGGTCTCGAGCCCGGCACGCAACTGCCCCGCTCGATCATCGAATTCTACTACAAGGACGACGCGCTCAATGACCCCATGGTCAGTGAAGAGCACATCACCGCTTTCGGCTGGGCTACCCCTGCCGAACTCGACGACATCATGAGCCTGGCCATCCGGGTCAACGATTTCCTCTCCGGCCTGTTCATGGGCGTCGGCATCCAGCTCGTCGACTTCAAGATCGAATGCGGGCGCCTCTATGAGGGCGACCTGATGCGCATCATCCTGGCCGACGAAATCAGCCCGGACAATTGCCGCCTGTGGGACGTCAAGACCCGCAACAAGATGGACAAGGACCGCTTCCGCGAAAACCTTGGTGGCCTGGTCGAAAGCTATCGCGAAGTCGCCCAGCGCCTTGGCATCCTGGTCGAGACCGACAACGCGCTGGCCACCGGCCCGCGCCTGGTTCAGTAAGCCTTGCAGCGGAGCGGCATCATGAAGGCACGTGTCACCGTCACCCTCAAGAATGGCGTTCTCGACCCGCAGGGCCAGGCCATTGAAGGCTCCCTCAAAAGCCTCGGCTTTTCCGGTGTCGGCGCTGTCCGCCAGGGCAAGGTGTTCGATCTGGCTCTCGAGGGCAGCGACGAAGCCGCCGCCCGCGCCGCCCTCACCAATATGTGCGAAAAACTTCTCGCCAATACGGTGATTGAAAACTACGCGATCGAAATCTCCAATTAATCTTTCGTCGCTACACTATCGGGCGCGCCGAACTGAGGCGCCGGACCATTTGTCATGCTCAAGACCATCTCGCTCACAGTCATGTTCATCGCTACTATGGGCCTGCTCTTCGCCGCTTACGCCTCCGTGCCCGTCTAGGGATAATGCATGGGCGGGATTTAGCTAAATCCTTACCAGTTAAGCATTTCGATTAAGCCTTCACGCAGGCTTTTACGCTTCCCATCATCATTGCCTCTATTATGCCCCGCAAGTTCTGGGGAGTTCTGGCAATGACTGGATCGGCAAGGCGCCTTGATTGGGTGGATATGGCCAAGGGCCTGTCCATTTTTCTCGTCGTGATGATGTATGCGGCCTCAAGCGTGGGCGAGGACACTGGCGGTGTCGGCGCATTGCACTGGGCCATTGCCTTTGCCACGCCCTTCCGCATGCCCGAATTCTTCCTGATCTCCGGGCTGTTCCTGTCCCAGGTCATCGATCGCCCCTGGAAGGCCTTCGCCGATCGCCGCGTCGTGCACTATCTTTATTTCTACGGGCTCTGGGCGATCATCCACATCGTCTTCAAGACCGGCCTGCTCTCCGCCAACCCGGTGGGCGCCGCGAGCGAACTGGCCTGGGCCGTGGTCCAGCCCTATGGCGTGCTGTGGTTCATCTATATGCTGGCCGTGTGCGGCGCCGCCGCCAAGCTGTTGCATGATATTCGCGCGCCCCGCTGGGCCGTCTTCATCGTCGCCGCCATCCTGCAAATGGCTTCCATTCGCACCGGCAGCTATGCCGTGGATCAGTTCGCGGCCTATTTCGTGTTCTTCTATTCCGGCTATGTCCTGGCGCCCCAGCTATTCCGCCTGGCCAATTGGGCCAGCGACAATCTCATTCTCGCCCTTGCCGGCCTCCTCGCCTGGGCGGCGCTCAATACTGCCCTGGTCTTCTCCCCGGGCTTTGCCATGCACCCCATCCATCCCGTCATGGGCATTGCCGGCCTGCCCGGTGTGCATCTCATCCTGGCGCTGGCCGGCACCGCCGCGCTCTGCACGATTTCCGCGCTGCTGGCCCGCCTGCCCTGGATGAACTGGCTGCGCTGGATGGGCTCCAAGTCACTGATCATTTACGTGGCATTCGTGCTGCCCATGGGCATTGCCCGCACCGTGCTGATCAGGCTCGGCTTCATCGAGCCAACCCTGCTCAGCCTTGCCATCATGGCCGTGGCCATCATTTCCCCGCTGGTCCTCTATTGGCTGGTGCTGCGCACCGGCTGGGGCGCCTTCCTGTTCGAGCGCCCCGCCTGGGCCCACCTGCCCGGCGCCAGCGGATCGCGCCGCGACACCACCCGCCCGGTGCAAGCGCCGGCCGAATAACAAACCACATCGCAAACGGGATCACAGGGGCGGGATATTGTATCTCGCCCCTTGCCTTTTTGCCCAAGACTCACGACAAGGGCCTCGCGCAACCCCAGACATAGCGAGGACCTGCCGATGAAATCAGCCGTCATCGTCTTCCCCGGCCTCAATCGCGACCGCGACATGATCGCGGCGCTCACCAAGATTTCCGGCACCGCCCCCCAGGTGGTCTGGCATCAGGATGCCGATTTGCCCGATGTCGACCTCGTGGTCATCCCCGGCGGTTTTTCCTATGGCGACTATCTGCGCTGCGGCGCCATCGCCGCCCGCTCGCCCATCATGGACAAGCTGCGTGAGCGCGCTGCCCAGGGCGTAAAGGTGCTGGGCGTCTGCAACGGCTTCCAGATCCTGATCGAAGCGGGCCTGCTGCCCGGTGCGCTGATGCGCAATAAGAGCCTCAAATTCGTCTGCCGCGAGGTCAAGCTCGAAGTGGTCAATGCCGCGACCGACTTCACCCGCGGCTATAAAGAGGGCCAGATCATCCGCTGCCCCGTGGCTCATCACGATGGCAATTACTTCGCCGATGCCGACACCATTGCCCGCCTCGAAGGCAATGGCCAGGTGGCCTTTCGCTACGCCGAGGGCACCAATCCAAACGGCTCGATCAACGACATTGCCGGCATTTTCAACGAGCAGAAAAACGTGCTCGGCCTGATGCCCCACCCGGAAAACCTCATCGAGTCTGCGCATGGCGGCAGCGATGGACGGGCGCTGTTCTCGGGATTGCTGGGCCAGGCGGCTTAGGATGAACCTGCGGGCGCCAGTCAATCCGCGATTGCTGTTGACCTGGCTGGGCCTGCTGTTCGGCGCGGCCGGGTTGATCCTGCAATTCTGGCTTTCGATGCAGGGCGCCCTCGCCAATGGCCGGGATTTCCCGGGCTTTCTCGGGCATTTCCTCGCCTTTTACACCATCCTGACCAATATCGCGCTGGTGCTGGTCTACCTCTCCGAAGTCCTGCCCACGCCACGCCTCGAGCTATTCCGCCAGCCGCTGGTCCGCGGCCTGATGGCAGCCAATATCGCGCTGGTCGGTCTCTACGTCTATTTCGTGCTGCGCTACCTCCATACGCTCGATGGTGCGGCTCTCATGGCCGACAATATCCTGCATTATCTGTGCCCCACGCTCTACCTGCTGTGGTGGCTGGTGAGCCAGCGGCATGGCCAATTGCGCTGGAACCACCTGCCAGCAATGCTGCTGCCAACGCTGGTCTATTTCCTCTACATCCTGGCTCGCGGCGTCTGGGTGCAGCAATATCCCTACCCCGTGCTCAACGTGGTCGAGCTCGGCTATGGCCAGGTGCTCCTGAACGCCTTCTTCATGGCCGCCGCCCTCGCTCTGCTCTGCATCGCGGTCATCACCGCCGACAAACTCATTGCCCACGGGGCGCTGCGCTATGAGTGACACCCAACGCAGCAGCGTCGCCATCATCATCTTCGAGGGCGTCGAAGAACTCGACTTCATCGGCCCTTGGGAAGTGTTCCGGATGGCCGGCAGGATGGGCGCGCCCGCCGATACCTTCACTATAGCCTGGCCACAGAACAACATTCGCTGCGCCGAGGGCCTCCGGGTCACCGCCGATCACACTTTCGACGACGCCCCACACGCCGACATTGTCATTGTCCCCGGTGGCCGCGGCACGCGCCCCCTGGTGTCCGACTCAGCCTTCATCGAACGCCTCCGGCCCTATGTGGCGGCAGCGACCTGGCAGACATCGGTCTGCACTGGCGCCGCGCTGATCGGCAAGGCCGGCTTCCTCGATGGCAAACGCGCAACGACCCATTGGGGTGCCTTCGATTTCGTCCGCACCGCCGCACCAAAGGCCATATTGCTGGAAAACCAGCGCTTTGTGCATGACGGCAATGTGGTGACCAGCGCCGGCATCTCGGCCGGTATCGATATGTCCTTGTGGCTGGTCGGACATTTGTTCGGCGAAGACGTCGCCCGTGCCACCCAACGCCAAATGGAATATTTTCCAGAGCCTCCCTACGGAAACGCTGCCTGATGACCCTTCCCAACGACATCGTCATTACCCCCCAGCTGGTCGCCGATCACGGCCTCAAGCCCGATGAGTACGACAAGATTGTCGCGCTGATCGGTCGTACACCGACCTATACGGAATTGGGCATTTTCTCGGCGATGTGGAACGAGCATTGCTCGTATAAATCCTCCAAGAAATGGCTCAAGACCCTGCCCACCACCGGGCCTCGCGTCATCCAGGGGCCGGGCGAGAATGCCGGCGTGGTCGATATCGGCGACGGGCAGGCCGTGGTCTTCAAGATGGAAAGCCACAACCATCCCAGCTTCATCGAGCCCTATCAGGGCGCCGGCACCGGCATGGGCGGCATCCTGCGCGACGTCTTCACCATGGGCGCCCGCCCCGTCGCGGCCATGAACGCCCTGCGCTTCGGCGCGCCCGGTCATGAAAAGACCCGTCATCTGGTCTCTGGCGTCGTTGCCGGCATTGGCGGCTATGGCAATGCCTTTGGCGTGCCAACGGTGGGCGGCGAAGTCGAATTCGACGAGCGCTACAATGGCAATATCCTGGTCAACGCCTTCGCGGCGGGCCTGGCCGATACCGACAAGATTTTCTATTCCAAGGCTGAAGGCGTTGGCCTGCCCGTCGTCTATCTCGGCGCCAAGACCGGCCGCGATGGCGTGGGCGGCGCCACCATGGCCTCGGCCGAATTCGGCGACGATATCGATGAAAAACGTCCCACCGTGCAGGTCGGCGACCCCTTCACCGAAAAGCGCCTGCTCGAGGCCTGCCTTGAGCTGATGGCCACCGGCGCGGTCATCGCCATTCAGGACATGGGCGCTGCGGGACTGACCTGCTCGGCCGTCGAAATGGGCGCTAAGGGCGACCTTGGGATCGAGCTGGACCTCGACAAGGTGCCGGTGCGCGAAACCCATATGACGGCCTATGAAATGATGCTCAGCGAAAGCCAGGAGCGCATGCTCATGGTGCTGCATCCCGAAAAGGAAGCCGAGGCTCGCGCGGTTTTCGAAAAGTGGGAGCTCGACTTCGCCACTGTCGGCAAGACCACCGACGATCTGCGCTTCCGCGTGCTTTGGCAGGGCGATGAAGTCGCCAATCTGCCGATCAAGGACCTCGGCGACGAAGCGCCCGAATACGATCGCCCCTGGACCGAGCCGCAAAGGCCGGCCGCGCTCGCCGCGACCGACATCCCTCAGATGGAGGTGGCCGATGCCCTGCTCAAGCTGATGGGCAGCCACCAGATCGCCTCGCGCCGCTGGGTCTATGAGCAATATGACACGCTGATCCTGGGCAATTCCCTGCAGCGCCCCGGCGGCGATGCCGGCGTCATCCGCGTCGAAGGCCACGACACCAAGGCCCTGGCCTTCACCTCCGACGTTACCCCGCGCTATTGCGAAGCCGACCCCTATGAGGGCGGCAAGCAGGCCGTGGCCGAGGCCTGGCGCAATCTGACTGCGACTGGTGCCGAGCCTCTCGCCGCCACCGACAACCTCAATTTCGGCAATCCCGAGCGCCCCGAAATCATGGGCCAGCTCGTTGGTGCCGTGAAGGGCATTGGCGAAGCCTGCCGCGTGCTCGAATTCCCCATCGTTTCGGGCAATGTCAGCCTCTACAACGAAACCAATGGCCGCGGCATCCTGCCGACGCCCACCATTGGCGGCGTTGGCCTGCTGCCCGACTGGAACAAGATGGCCCGTATCGGCTTTGCAGCCGAAAATCAGGTCATCCTGCTGGTCGGCTCGCCCGCCGCGCGTGGCACCCATCTGGGCCAATCGATCTATCTGCGCGACCTGTTCGGCCGCCGCGATGGCACGGCGCCGACTGTCGATCTCGCCCACGAAAAGCGCACGGGCGACTTCGTCCGCAAACTGATCCGCTCGGGCACCGCCACCGCCTGCCACGACCTGTCCGATGGCGGCCTTGCCGTGGGCCTGGCCGAAATGGCCATCGCCTCGGGCATCGGCGCCAATATTGTCGATCTCACCGACCAGAGCCCGATCCTGCAATATTTCGGCGAAGACCAGGGCCGCTACCTGCTGACGGTCAATCTCGACCCGCAGGGCGACGAGATCGCCGCCCTCTGGGCCGAGGCCAAATCCCTGGGCATCCACGCGCCCTGGATCGGCACCACCGGCGGCACCGATCTGGTTCTGGGCGCTGCCCGCCCGGTCGCCGTCCGCGACCTGGCCGCGGCGCATGAAGGCTGGTTCCCCAGCTACATGAACGGGTAAGGCTATCAATTAATCTGCCTGCCTTATGATCGCCGCTCTTTGGAGTGCTTTGACACTCCGGGGCGGCGTTATCATTTCGGAGACGACCATGAATTTTCGACCGGCGATCAGTGGTCTAGCGGCTTTGACCTTGGGCCTGCTGCCGGCCGCCGCCTATGCCCAGAGCGTCAACGTCACGCGCTCGATTCTGCAGGATCAGCCCTATACGGTGATCTATCCGGACGTCATGGTGCCCTCGGGCGGCGCCACCGAGCCGCTGAACCTCACCCATCCCAGCGTGCCGCTGCAATGCGACATCACTATCGTGCCGGTGCAGGATACCGACTGGACGGCGCAAAGCGCGCTCTCCAGCCTCAATGACGGCGAAGTCACCGCCAGTTGGGCCAAGACTTTTCCCGGCTTCACCCTGGGCACCAAAACCACCACGCCCTATCAGAGCGGCCCCGCACTGCTCTACGACGGCCAGAGTACCGACTCGCCCATGGGCATCCCGCTCACCATCGTGCATACCGAAGCCGTCGATGCCGGCCGCGGTTATACCCTCGATTGCCTGTTCGCCACCGAGATCGCCGCCCAGGCCCGCCCCATGGTCGATTTCATCATCGCCAATTTCTCGACCCGCTCGGACGCCGATTGCTGCGTCGGCGCGGAAGCCAAATCCGTTGAAACCGCCCCGATTGCCCCCACGCAATAGCGGCTTGGCGCAGCGCTCGTATTGAAGCGCCCTGTCCGGTGCCATATCTTGGTGGAGTCGGCGCTGACGCCGGACTGACCAAGGAGTTGAGCAATGCCCATGGACGCCAACGAGATCGAGCGCCGCATCAAGGCCGCGTTGCCTGACGCCGACATCGATATTCGCGACCTGGCCGGCGATGGTGACCATTATGCCGCGACCGTCATTTCCGCCGCCTTCAAGGGCAAATCCCGCGTGCAACAGCACCAACTGGTCTATGCCGCCCTGCAAGGCGATATGGGCGGCGCCCTGCACGCCCTGGCCCTGCAGACCAGCGCCCCCGAATAGAACGGTGTCGCTGCGCGACTCGCTCGAGCTGATCCGCATGGTCCGTCCCGAAGCCGGGACGGCTGCGCTCGAACATGAAATCGCCGCCGAACGCGCCTCCTCGATCAGCGCCGCCGAGCGCAAGGTGATCGCCACCCTCGCGGCCCTTGCAGAGGCGCACACCGAACCCGCCCTGGCCGGCGCACGCCAGGCCGTATGGGAATATTTCGTGCATCGCGAATTGATCGGCTTCCGCCGCCACAATGACGTGATTCAAGACCTCAGCATCCCCCGCGAAGTCCTTGCCGGCCTTGGCGCTTCCCCAAGCAGGAACAGATGACCCGCGCCGTTTTCTTCGACGTGGATGGCGTGCTGGTTCATGGCTTTCATGCCCGCCCCGACCTGACCCGCCGCTGGGACACGAACCTGATGGCCGATATGGGCGTGGACCCCAGGCGGTTTGTCGACGAGTTCATTTTCGACATCTTCGTCAAAAAGGTGGTAACCGGCGAAATGTCGGTAATCGACGCCCTCGAACGCCGCCTGCCTTCGCTGGGCTACAAGGGCTCGCCCGTCGCCTTCCACCATTATTGGCTGATCAACGACAGCGAACTCAACCAACCGCTCCTTGAGGGCATAAGCCAGCTCAAGCGCAAAGCCGACATCCGGCTCTATATCGCGACCAATCAAGAGCATTTGCGCGCCAGCTGGCTTTGGAGCCATCTGGGTCTCAATGAATTGTTCGACGATATGTTCTATTCAGCCCGCGTTGGCGTTCGTAAGCCGGACCCTGCCTTTTTCAATTTCGCCATGAGCAAGATCGGCCCCCAGTCCGAACCGCCCCTCTTTTTTGACGACACGCCCAAGGTCATCGACGGCGCCCGCGCTGCCGGTTGGGAGGCGGTGCTGTTCAACACGATCGACGATTTCACCAGCCACCCCTGGGTGGCACAGCGCATGGACACGGCATTGTGAGCCCCGCGGAGATCGAACAAACCAAGCTGCGGGCGAGTTTTTTGAACTCCATCGCATCTTCGAGCGTTGTCGCCTCTGTTATTACCCCGGCGATAGGCCTATCTATTGGAGCGATCAACCTGGCCTCGGCCAATTTCATGATCGTGTCCACCGCCTGCGGATTTTGGTGTATTGTGGGTTTCGTGATACATCTGTTCGCAGTCAGACTGCTTGGCAGATTGGAGTAAAGCAAATGGAGCTCTACGCCTTCTTCATATGGCCAGCCATCGTATTTGGGGCCCTCGCGGCCTATGCGTGGTATGCCCACAGCCAGGTTGGCAAACATCACCCTCACCCTGGCGAATAGGTCCGGGGCAGCAGCAAGATTTTCTAGTCCGCGCCAGCGGCTTCCGTACGAGAAACAATCATGACCGACATCAACGCATTCATCGACGACAAGGTGAAGAATAACGACATCTTCCTGTTCATGAAGGGCTCGCCGGACTTTCCGCAATGCGGCTTCTCGGGCCAGGTCGTCCAGATCCTGAACTATCTCGGCGTTGAGTATGGCAGCGCCAATGTGCTGGAAAGCGCCGAACTGCGCGACGGCATCAAGGCCTATACCAATTGGCCGACCATTCCCCAGCTCTATGTGAAGGGCGAATTCGTCGGCGGCGCCGATATCGTCCGCGAAATGTTTCAGGCCGGTGAACTCCAGACCCATCTCGAAAGCGCCGGCATCCCGGTCAAGCTCTCGGCCTAAGTCTGACGATCAGTTACCAAAACGCCGGTCCCCAGAGGCCGGCGTTTTCTATTAGGCAGGAGACCCCCGCTCCCCTCGCCGCTGAGGAGCGAGGGGACGATGGAGCGCCATGCCTGGTGTATGCGATCGCTAGCAGGAAGGGGCGGTTGGCCTGGTGGCCTCAAAATCGGCCGAAAGCCGCAATTCCCGCAGCGGCCGCACGCGCCGAGTCGCCTCAGCATAGGTCGGATGAGCCTTATAGGCCGCCAGCGCCGCAGCGTCGGCGAACTCGGCATAGACCACCACGTCGACCTCGTTGGAAATCTTGTCCACCTTGCTGTTCCGCGACACCTCGAAATGGGTGCTGTGCGGAATGGTCCCAAGCAGGTTCAGCCCCTCACAAATCGCGTGGAGACTGTCATCCGACTTGGCGGTGAAAAAGACGATATGGCGGATCACGCTCAGACTCCACAATAGTGGCGCGACTTGTCGATGCGATTGACGCAATGGTCAACCATCACCAGTCTTGATAGATCCCATTTATCAATATTGCTTTGCGTGATGATGTCGCGGGCGTAGATAGAACATCCATATCCGGATGTCCTGCCATGACCTCATCGGCCCTGCGCCCCGCCGTTCCCCTGCTCGCCATCATCATTGCCGGCTGCATCATCGCAGCGATCGGCAATGGTATACGAACCAGTTTCGGCCTTTTCACCCTGCCGATGACCAGCGATCTGGGTCTCAGCCGCGAGGGTTGGGGCATGGCCATGGCCATCCAGAACCTGGCCTGGGGTATTGCGCAGCCCTTCGCCGGCGCCTTTGCCGACCGGGTCGGCACCGCCCGCACCGTGGCCGCGGGCGCTGCCCTCTATGCCTTGGGCGTCGTGCTCATGGCCTTTTCGCCCAATGCCGCCATCATGACCCTGACCGGTGGCGTCATCACCGGCGTCGGCATTGCGGTCTGCTCGTTCAGCGTGGTCATGGCCGCCTTCGGCCGCGCCGTCCCCGCCGAAAAGCGCAGCCTGATTTTTGGCGTCGCCACCGCCGCCTCCTCGTTCGGGCAGTTCGCTTTTGCCCCGATCAGCCAGGGCTTCATCAATGCCTTTGGCTGGCAGACCGCGCTGATCTATCTCGGCGCCATGCTGTTGCTGGTTATTCCACTGTCCTATGCCCTGCGCGGCCGTAGCGAGCGCACCGCGGGCCAGGTGGAAATGCCATTCATGCAGGCTTTGTCCCGCGCCTGGGGCCATGGCTCCTACCGGCTGCTGGTGATCGGCTTCTTCGTTTGCGGCTTCCACCTCGCCTTCATCAATGTCCATATGCCCGCCTATCTGGTGCAATGCGGCCTCTCGCCCGAAGTCGGCAGCTGGACCATTGCGGTGATCGGCCTGTTCAACGTCGTCGGCAGCCTGTCGGCCGGCTATCTGGGCGGCCGCGTGCCCAAGCAGATCCTGCTCGCCAGCATTTACTTCCTGCGCGCGATCGCCATTGGCCTGTTCATGCTGTTCCCGGTCACCGAGATCACGGCCTATGCCTTCGCGGCCGCCATGGGCCTGCTCTGGCTCTCGACCGTGCCCCCAACCGCGGGCCTCGTCTCGGTGTTCTTTGGCCCCCGCTATATGGGCATGCTCTATGGCGTCGCCTTCTTCAGCCACCAGCTCGGCTCGTTCATGGGCGTGTGGCTGGGCGGCGTAGCTTTCGATCTGACCGGACACTACGACCTGGTCTGGTATCTGGGCATCCTGCTCGGCCTTGCCTCGGCGGCATTGCACCTGCCGATCAACGACCGCACCGCGCCGGCTTTCGCCCTGAAACCGGCTTGATATCGTCATTTGCCGATTGACGCCTTGCCAAAGCGGACCATGAGGTTCATGGTTCGCCTTGTCTTCCCGCCGCGCGTTTTGCCGTGGCCTGCCTGAGTTTCATTCATGTCTGATCATTTTTCGCGGGTTTTATCCCGTCCAGAATTCATTGCCCTGATGGCCGCGCTCATGGCGCTGAACGCCCTCGCTATCGACGTCATGCTGCCCGCCCTGCCCTATATGGGCGAGGCCTTGGGCATCAGCAGCGAGAACGAGCGCCAATATGTCATCTCCGCCTATATGATGGGTTTCGGCCTCGCCCAGCTCGCCTTCGGCCCGCTATCCGACCGTTTCGGCCGCCGTGCGCCCCTGCTCATCGGCATCGTCGTCTACATTGTCGCGGCAGTTGCGGCCGTGTTTTCGCCGACCTTCGGCATCCTGCTGGCCTTGCGCTTTTTGCAGGGCATGGGCGCCGCCGGTACACGTGTGATCGCCACCTCCATCGTGCGCGACATGTATTCGGGCCGCGCCATGGCCGAGGTCATGTCGCTGACCTTCATGGTGTTCATGGCCATTCCGATCATCGCGCCCGGCATCGGCCAGGTGCTGCTGCTGACCGGGCCATGGCACACTATCTTCCTGTTCATGGGCGGCCTTGCTGCCGTATTCGGACTTTGGGCCTTTATCCGCCTGCCCGAGACATTGGCCTTGGCCAACCGCCGCGAGTTGACGCTCAGCGCCATTCTCGATGGTTTCCGCATCGTAGTCACCAACCGCGTCGCCTTCAGCTATGGCCTGGCCGGCACTTTCACCTTCGGCGCCCTGTTCGGCTTCATCAGCTCGTCCCAGCAGATCTATGTCGATATCTACGGCCTTGGGGTCTATTTCCCGGTCGCATTCGCCGCCGTTGCCGCATTGATGGCCGTGTCATCCTTCACCAATTCACGCATCGTCGCGCGGGTCGGAATGCGGCGGCTATCGCATGGGGCCATGCTGGTGTTCACCGGCATGAGCGGCGTCTGGCTGGTGCTGGCCTGGGTCGGCTTCCTGCCCATCTGGCTGTTCCTGCTGATCCTGGCGATCGTCATGTTCTGCTTCGGCTGGGCCGCGTCGAACATGAATTCGCTGTCCATGGAGCCGCTAGGCTCCGTCGCCGGCACCGCCTCCTCCGTCTTCGGCTTCATCCAGACCGTCGGCGGCGCGCTGATCGGCGGTTTTATCGGCCAGCAGTTCAACGGCACGGTCGTTCCTGTTGCCGCGGGCTATTTCGTCATGGGCGTATTGTCACTGATCTTCATCCTGATCGCCGAGAATGGGCGCCTGTTCGGCGTTGGCACCGAACACGCCCACACCGACATGAGCCACCACGCCGCTCATTAGTCTGCATCTGGCGGGCTCAAGGCCTCGATCTCGCCGCGGTCATGATAGACATGATCGACGAGACCCCAGGCCCTGGCCTGTTCGGGCGTCATGAAGTGGTCGCGCTCCAGCGCGGCCTCCACTTCCTCATAGGTCCGGCCGCAATGCTTGGCATAGAGGCCATGCGTGAGGCGCTTCAGCCGTTGGCTTTCCTCGGCATGCAGCATGATATCGGTCACTTTGCCCTGGTAGCCGCCGCTCGGTTGATGCAGCATGATAGAGGCGCTCGGCAGGCACACACGGCTGCCGGCGGCTCCGGCCATCAGCAGCAATGTGCCGGCGGACATGGCCATGCCAAAGCACAGCGTGCCCACCGGCGCCTTGATGAACTGCATCGTGTCATACATGGCCAGCGCCGAGGTCACCACGCCACCGGGCGAGTTGATATAAAGGCTTATCTCCTTTTTCGGATTCTCCGCCTCAAGGAACAAAAGCTGCGCGCAGACCAGTGCGGCCATGTTGTCCTCGATCTCGCCATTGACGAAAATGATCCGCTCGCGCAGCAGGCGCGAATAGATATCGAAAGACCGCTCTCCGCGGCTGGATTGCTCGACCACCATAGGGACGAGTTGCATCATGTCGCGCATCGGCGAGCTCCGTTCTGATCTCGGTTTGGAATTAGTTAGGCGGCCAGCATCAGCGGGCCGGCCAGATTGCTGTTGGCCGCCACCGGCATCACCAAGGGCTCATGGGTCAGCCGGAACCACGTCCGGCCATCGGCCATGGGCTTGAGCTCGAAGGTGACGACGCTATCCTCGACGTCGCCAATGGCGCCCTGCCCGGCTTCGCGCCAGTGATAGCTCAGCGACTTGTTCTCCTCGGCTGCCAGCATTGTCAGGTCGAGCGCCTCGCCCGAAGCTGCATCCGGCGCCAGCCAGCGCTCGAGATATTCAGGGATGGCCAGTGCCCGCCACACCTTTTCCGGCGTCGCGTCGAGCGCGCATTCATATACCAACGCGTCTTCCATCATTGGTCCATCTCCTTGAGCAGGTCCTTGAGCTGATCGATCCGCGCCGGCCAGAAGGCGCGATGGCGCGCCAGCCAGCCATGCAGCGGGGCAAGCCCCGCCGGCTCGATCCGATAATTGACATAACGCCCCTCGCGCCGCTCGCTGACCAGCCCCGCTTCACGCAACACCGCCAGATGCTGGGACATGGCCGGCTGCGAAATGGCAAAGCCCTCGCGCAACTCCGTCGCCGTCATCTCGGCCGTCGCCAAGCGCTCGAACACCGCTCGACGCGTCGGGTCAGCCAGCACTTTGAAAATATCCGCTTCGCTCATGGAGAATAGATAAGCACAAACTTATGAGTCGAGCAAGGGGGCATGGTGAGGTGGGTTCGTGATCGTTCAAGCCACGGTGTCATCCCCGCGAAAGCGGGGACCTCCGTTTGCTTTCTTCAGCATCCCGAACGGAGGTTCCCGCTTTCGCGGGAATGACACTGTGGGGTTAGCGTGTCAGGTGTGCGCACGAAGAGCTGTGCCGGTGGCGAGTGGCCCTCGGGTCGAGCCCGAGGGAGAAGGGTGGGGAGGATGGATTGGGGCTATGGTCCCCCGCTAGTAGGTAAAAACCTCGCGCCGTAGCTGCTGCCAGCTGTCTTTGTCCGTGGCGATGATCAGGCCGCCGTCGACGTGATGGGGCAGATAGGGCGAGCCATCGAGCCGGGCGGCATAGCCACCGGCTTCCTGCGCCATCAGCGTGCCGGCCAGGTGATCCCAGGGCATCAGCTTGTTGTAGCAGAGGAATTGCGCATGCCCGGAAACGAAGGTGCGGTATTCATGCCCGGCCACGCGGTAGTTGGACACCACAGCCAGCTTGGCGAAATTTGCCAGCACCTGGGGGCGCGACACGGCCGGCATGAAGGCCACCGAACAGCAGCCCACCATATCCGCCAGCGGCAGGGGCGCCGCGATCTGCATCCGCACCGCCTCGCCATTTGGCCGCCGCAGCCAGGCGCCGCTGCCCTTTTCGGCCATCATCCAGTCATCGCCCATCGGGTCATAGATGATGCCGGCAATGGTTTCGCCCTTTGACACCACAGCAGCCATGACGGCAAAGAGCGGCAGGCCGGCGGCGTAATTGGCCGTGCCATCGATCGGATCGACCACGACGGCGAGGTCAGCATCCGCCAGCGCATCCAATAGAGCCGGGTCGGCCGCGACGGATTCCTCGCCGACAAACAGCGCGTCGGGCGCCAGGTCCGCCACCCGGGCCTTGATGAAGCGCTCGGCAGCCTCGTCGGCCTCGGTGACCAGATCGATGGCCGAGGTCTTGACCTTGACCATGCCTGCATCCAGCCGGCGGAACCGCGGCAGGACTTCGGCCTTGGCGGCATCGCGCAGGATTGCCGCCAGCGCCCCGATATCAACACTCATAGTCCGGTCCTTCGTTCGAACAGCCCAGCAAAATCGAACAATTTCGGATCGAGCATATGGCTTGGATTGACGTTGCCCAGCGCACGGATCATCACATCCTTGCGCCCCGGCATGCGTTTTTCGATGTCGGCAAGCATGGCCTTCATCGCATTGCGCTCCAGCCCATCCTGGCTGCCGCACAGGTCGCAGGGGATGATGGGAAAGGCCATGGCGTCGGAAAACCGCTGCAGATCGTCTTCCGCACAATAGATCAGCGGCCGCAACACTTCGATGTCACCCTCATCATTGAGCAGCCGCGGCGGCATGGCCGCCAGCTTGCCGCCATGGAACAGGTTCATGAAGAAGGTTTCGAGGCTGTCGTCGCGATGATGACCCAGCACCAGCGCCGTGCAGCCCTCTTCCCGCGCAATGCGATAGAGATTGCCGCGCCGCAGCCGGCTGCACAGCGAGCAATAGGTCGCCCCCACCGGCAGCTTGTCGGTGACGATGGAATAGGTGTCCTTGTATTCGATCCGGTGCGGAATCCCCAGCCCGCCCAGGAATTCAGGCAGGATATGCTTGGGGAAATTGGGTTGCCCCTGATCGAGATTGCAGACCAGCAATTCCACCGGCAAAAGCCCGCGCCACTTGAGGTCCAGCAGCAGCGCCAGCATGCCATAGCTGTCCTTGCCGCCCGACAGCGCCACCAGCCATTTCTCGCCCGGCCGCACCATGGCGAACCGGTCCAGCGCCTCGCGCGTATTGCGGATCAGCCGCTTGCGCAGCTTGTTGAACTCCACACTCCGCGGCGCCCCAGCAAAAATCGGGTGCGCGCCGGATTCGGTTTCGTCGGCTTCGGCCTGGAGGGCAGCATCCATAACGGCGCTCATGAGGAACTCTTGTCGCAATCGGTTCGTAGCTGATATCGCCCCTGCCCGTTTGAGGGAAGCAAAACCGGCCCCGCCAACATTACCAACGTTTAATTTCCCATTCTTGCTTTAGACGTTTTGCGGCAGTTACATGACACACCTTACCGGCACCCAGGAGTCTCGCGGTGTTTCGCTCTTTCTTCCCTGAACCCAAAATCTTCTTCCCCTCGGCCATCCTGTGGATCGGCGTGGCCATGGCCATCTGGTTCCTGGCGGGCGATGCGCTAGCGAACGCCATCAGCCTGGGCCCATGGCTGGGCACGGCACCGACCGAAGCAGTGCCAGATCCATTCCTGTCGCCAGAAAAGATATGGCTCTACCAATATGTACTGATGACCGGCTATTCCTTCTGCCTGTTCTGGTACGTCTACCGGCGGCATTATTGGTACTGGTGGTCGGTCTTCGGCACCGTGACGATCCTCGAGATCACCTATTTCACGGTGCAATGGGACGCCTGGTCCAATGGCTGGAACGGGATATTCTTCGACCTGCTACAGCGCGGCTCGTCCAATCCCGGCACTGTGACTTTCGACCAAATCGCCGAGCAGACCTATGTCTATGCGGCGGTGATGGCGCCTTACATCCTGCTTATCGTCACGTTGTCCTTCTTTACCTCCCACTACGTGTTCCGCTGGCGCCGGGCGATGACGTTCTACTACATGAGCCAGTGGCAGCGCTTACGGCATATCGAGGGTGCCTCGCAGCGCGTGCAGGAAGATACGATGCGCCTGGCGCAGATCCTCGAGGGGCTGCTAGTCGCCTTCTTCGACTCGATGATGGTGCTGGTGGTGTTCCTGCCGCTGCTCTACGGGCTGTCGGCCAACATCACAACCATTCCGGTTATCGGCAATGTCGATGGCGCGCTGGTCTGGGTGGCGCTGGTTCTGGCGGCGTTCGGCACGGCGCTGCTGGCTGCCGTGGGCTATAAACTGCCGGGCCTGCAGTTCCACAATCAGCGTGTGGAAGCCGCTCTGCGCAAGGAACTCGTCTATGGCGAGGATAATGGCGAACGCGCCGAGCCCGTTTCGGTACGGCAACTCTTTGCCGGTGTGCAGAAGAACTACTTCCGTCTTTACTGGCACTACACCTATTTCAATCTAGCGCGCTATTCCTACGGCAATGTCGCCAGCATTCTGCCCATGCTGGTGATGGCACCGTCGCTAGTGGCCGGTGCGATGACCATGGGCACCTATCAGCAGGTCGTCCTGGCCTTCAACCGTGTCTCCGGATCGTTCCAATTCCTCGTGACAGCCTGGCCGACCATTGTGGAATTACTCTCGGTGCACAAGCGTCTGAAGGCCTTTGAGAGCCACATCCCACCCGACGCGCCGCTGGTCGTGGATGCCGATTTGCCCGACCACCCCCGGCCGCACGAAGAGGTGGTCGATGTGGGCACCCCCAGCATGCCAAACAACCCCTGAGGCCCAGGCATTCCCGGTTCGCCCGGGAATGCCCCAAACCGGCGGGTGCCGGACAAACAAAAAGGCCGCTCCTCGGAGCGGCCTTTTCAAATCTGTTATTGCCTCACGCTTAGCGCGAGTAGAATTCGACGACCAGGTTCGGTTCCATCTGGACCGGGTACGGCACGTCCGACAGCGCGGGAACGCGGGCGAAGGTGGCGGTCATCTTGTTGTGGTCGACTTCGACGTAATCAGGAACGTCGCGCTCGGCCAGCTGGGTGGCTTCGATCAGCACGGCGAGCTGCTTGGAGCGCTCGCGCACTTCGATCTTGTCGCCGACCTTGACCTGGTAGGATGGGATGTTGACGCGCTTGCCATTGACCAGGATGTGGCCATGCGACACGAACTGGCGCGCAGCGAACACGGTGGCAACGAACTTGGCGCGGTAGACGATCGCGTCCAGACGGCTCTCGAGCAGGCCGATCAGGTTCTCGCCGGTATCGCCCTTAACGCGGGCAGCTTCGGTGTAGAGGCGCTTGAACGCCTTTTCAGTAACCGAGCCGTAATAGCCCTTGAGCTTCTGCTTGGCGCGCAGCTGCAGACCGTAGTCCGAGAGTTTGCCCTTGCGGCGCTGGCCATGCTGGCCGGGGCCATAGGCACGGGCATTGAGCGGGGACTTCGGACGGCCCCAGATATTTTCGCCAAGACGGCGATCGATCTTGTACTTGACTGAATGACGCTTCGACATCGCGTATCCTTCTTAACAGTTGAATGGATCGCGCCCTCCTCTGCCATCCTTGCGGATGACCGACAGACCCCAATAATTCAGGAGATCCCGGGTGCGCCTATAGGCTCGAAAGCCTCGATAGGTGGCCGCGTGATATAGTTGGAAGGCCGGGGAGTCAAGCGCTGGCGGCCTTAATGCCACGAGCTCGTGGTTCGACGGGCTCACCATGAGGTCTACTGGAGCAGCGCGGTCTTGCAGTAGACCTCATCCTGAGCCCGTCGAAGGACGAGGTCGTGTCTTCAGACCATTTTCTTGTCGAGTGTCTTCTGCTCGCGCAGGGCGGGGAAGACCTGGCTCCAGATGACGGCCACGGCAATCGCTCCCAACCCGCCCAGCGCCACCGCGGGCACCGGTCCGATCAGATGGGCCACCGTGCCGGCGCGGAACTCGCCCAATTCGTTGGACGCGCCGATAAACACCGAATTGACCGCATTGACGCGCCCGCGCACTTCCTCGGGCGTCCAAAGCTGCATGATCGTCTCGCGAATGGTGGCGCTGACCATGTCGGACGCGCCCACCAGCGCCAGCGCCGGAATGGAGATCCACACGGTCGTGGACAGGCCGAAGACCACGGTGAAGGCGCCGAACAGGCCGACGAAGAGGAAAAGGATTTTGCCCGCATGATTGCGAATCGGAAAGCGGGTCAGGAACAGCGCCATGACGATGGCGCCGATGCCCGGCGCGGCGCGCAGCAGGCCGAGCTCCTGCGGCCCGGCATGCAGGATATCCTTGGTATAGACCGGCAGCAGCGCCACGGCGCCGCCCATCAGCACGGCAAACATGTCCAGCGAGATGGCGCCCAGCACCACCTTGTTGGAGAAGATATAGCGGAAGCCGGCCAGCATGGTTTCGAGGCTGGTCGCCTGATGCGATTCCCGCTGGGCGGGCCTGGGGATCAGCAACACGCAGACCGCCCCCGCCAGCAGCAGCACGCCGGCGGTTGCGAACGGCACGGAAGGCCCCAGGCCATAGAGCAGGCCGCCTGCGGCGGGGCCCATGATGGCGGCGAACTGCCACGCGGAGGCATTGACGGTGATGGCATTGGCGAGCGCTTCGGGCGGCACCAGATTGGGCGCCAGCGACTGCGCGGCAGGTCCCCAGAAGGCGCGCGCCGTGCCCAATACGATCAGAATACCGAAAATCGGCCAGACTTCATGAGCTTCCGCATTGACGAAAAGCAGGAACCCCATGGCGCAGACCAGCTCGACGCCGAGGCATGCCGCCATAATGAAACGCCGGTTCAACCGGTCGGCGGTGAGCCCGGTGACCAGGATCAGCAACAGCGCCGGCAGGAACAGGCACAGCCCCACCAGCCCCAGCAGGAAGGCATTGCCCGTGACGTCGTAGATTTGCCAGGCGATCGACACCGACATGATCTGCACCGCAAAGCTGACCAGCAGCGTGGTCAGCCAGAAAAAGCGGAAACCGACATAGGTGAAAGCGATGCGGGATTTGTCTTGCGGGGCGAGCGTACTCATGGGGCAAGCAGATCGCATGGCAGAGTGTCGCAGTCAAAGGCTTCTTACCTCTCCCCTTAGGGGGAGATGTCGACCCCTCTTGGGGCGGGTGAGGGGGCCTTCCCCACGCTGCCAAAAAAGACAAGGCCCCCTCACCCGGCGCTATGCGCCGACCTCTCCCCCAAGGGAGAGGTGGGTGCTCCCCCAAGGGAGAGGTGGGTGCTCATTCTTCGTCCTTTGGCGCCCGCTTCTGCCGATTGGGGTTGGGCCGCTGATGGCGCCGGTCGATCGAGGAGATCACCCCGCGCAGAGTGCGGATTTCCTGGCTGGTGAATTTGCCGCGCTCCAGCATGGTGCGCAGATTGTTGACCACCGTGGGCTTTTTGTCGGGCGCGGTGAAGAAACCGGACTGGTCCAGGGTGGATTCAAGATGTCCGAAAAGCCCCACAAGTTCTTCGCGCGGCGCAACTTCTGCCAGGGCATCGGAGAACGGCAGGGCCGCACCGGCTGCGCTATGGCGGCGATATTCATAGGAGAGCAGCAGCACGGCCTGGGCGATATTGAGCGAGGCAAACGCCGGCTCGACCGGCAGGGTGACGATGGCATCGGCCAGCGCCACTTCCTCATTGAGCAGGCCCCAGCGCTCGCGCCCGAACAGCAGCCCGGCCGGACGGCCCGAGCCGATCTGGGCGGCCAGGTTGGTTGCCGCTTCTTCGGGGCCCAGCACCGTCTTTTGCATATCGCGCGAGCGGGCGGTCGTCGCATAGACCAGCGTGAGGTCGGCAATCGCCTCTTCCAGAGTTTCGAATACGCGTACCCGCTCGATTACGTGGTCGGCGCGGGAGGCGGCATTGATGGCCTTTTCATTAGGCCAGCCATCGCGCGGCCGCACCAGGCGCAAGTCCCACAGCCCGAAATTGGCCATGGCGCGCGCGGCTGTCCCGATATTCTCACCCAGCTGCGGTTCGCACAGGATGATTGCCGGGGTCGGCGCAAGCGTGGGTTGTTTCGAAGAATCCGTACCAGCCATGGCGCCCAATCCGTGAAGTCAGGCGCACATAGCCCATTTGCCGGCCCGGATGCAAATCAGGCGACACGATGCCGTTGCGGCAATTCCCGCACTTTGCTCGGCCGGTTCCATTCGCGATCCAGCAGCGCGAAATGCAATTCCTCGTCCCATTCGCCCTGGAACAGGGCATGTTCGCGGTAATGCGCCTCCAGCCGCATGCCCATGCCCTGCATCAGCTTGATGGAATGGTGATTGCGACCGTCGCAGCGCGCAAAGACGCGATGAATGCGGAAATGGTCAAAAGCCAGGTCGAACAGCGCGCCCAGCGCCTCGCAGACAAAGCCCTGCCCCGAATAGTTGGGATTGATCACGAAGCGCACCTCGCCCTGCCCCGCCGTCGCATCCGACCAATGCAGCGACACATGCCCGATCAACTGCTTGTCGCCCTTGCGCACCATGGCCAGCGTCAGCGTATCGCCCGGCCGCTGCAGGCTGACATGGCTACGCATCACATTGAGCGCCTCGGCCACTTCGCGTTTGTCCCGCGCCCTGCTGACTGCATAGCGCCGTGCTGAAGGCAGCGACAAATAGGTGTTGAGCGCCTCCAGATCCCCTCGTTCAAAGGTACGAAGGATCAACCGCTCGGTTTCGATGGGCAGACTCAGTGACGACATGGTTGCGCTCCCTCCCGCTAGGCATTGCGGAATTCTCAACGCGAGGAGACTCGGAGATGTTCCTGCCAGGCGGAGAAATATTCTACCCCGCAATAACCGGCGGTCTGGCGGGGCCGCGGCGGCGTTACGAGCGACCGGCGAGCGCCAAAGACGTTCCAATAAATCGTTCTAGATCAAAGCATTAAGACAGCGCAATTGATTCAAGAAGCGAAGAATGCAAGGCGCTTTTCTGGCCATTCCGTTTCCAGAATGGCATAAATAAATTCCTCGTCCCACTCCCCCTTGAACAGGGCATGCTCGCGGAAATGTGCTTCACGGCGCATGCCCAAACGCTCCATCAGCTTGGCCGATGCGAGGTTCCTGGCATCGCATCGCGCCATGACCCGGTGCATCTCGCCATTCGTGAAAGCGAGGTCCAGCAAAGCGACGGCCGCCTCGGTTGCGTAGCCATGTCCCTGATAGTCGGGATGAAAAATCCAGCCGATTTCGCCCTGCCGCGCATCGCGATTGCGCAGGATCAGCGAGACCTCGCCGATCAGCGCGCCTTCGCCTGCCAGCTCCACGCCCAGGATGATCTTGTCGTCGTCAGCCTCCAGCGCCACCTGCCCGATGCGCTGCTGCACGGCCAGCGCACATTCCTCCCGGCTTAGCGGCACGTCGAACAGATAACGTGCGACATCCTCGCGGCGGCGATAATCGAACACGGCATCCACATCGCCGCGCGTGAAGGGGCGAAGCAGCAACCTCGCCGTTTCAAGCGGATAGTCTGGGTGCAAATCTGCGTCCTCCAGCTTTGGCGCGCGCACTCTTGCCAAGCTCGCTCACAAAGGCAAGGGCCACGCCTTGCCGCAACGGGCGGGTCGTGCCAGCTTCTGCGGCATGAGCAAGCCTGATCGCCTGATGGTGGACGTGACAGCCGCCTGTGCCTGCGGCGCGGTCGAGATGACGTTGCGCGGCCGCGTGCTGTCGATGCTGGTCTGCTCGTGTCTTGATTGCCAGCGGGCCACCGGCACCGGTCATTCCACCGTGGCGCTGGTGCCCGCCGAGGCAATCACCCTTACGGGGGCCACGGCGAATTTCGCGCGGCCCGCCGATTCCGGCGCGATCTTCACCCGGCATTTCTGCCCCGCCTGCGGCACGCCGCTTTACGGCCAATCCTCGCGGGCACCGAGCTTGCGGATGATACCGGCCGGCTTCTTTGCCGGGCAGAACCAGTGGTTTGATCCCACCCAGCTGATTTTCGCCCGCTCGCAGCAGGCCTGGGACCTGGTGGCAGATCATCTGCCCCGGCACCAGGCCTATCGAGAGCAGCACGAGGCTTCTTAGATGCGGCCGAACACCAGGCTGGCATTGACGCCGCCAAAGCCGAAGGAATTGGACAGCGCGTAATCTACCGCCTTGGGTTTGGCCACCTTGGGCACGAGGTCGAAAATGTCGGCCGCTTCCTCAGGATCGTCCAGATTGATCGTGGGCGGCAGAACGCCGGTGCGCAGCGCCTGAATCGAGATGATCGCTTCGATTGCGCCGGCGGCACCCAGCATGTGCCCGGTTGCCGACTTGGTCGAGGACACGGCAAGATCCTTGCCCCGGCCCGGGAACACCGCGGTAATCCCGGCGATTTCGGCATTGTCACCCACCTGGGTAGAGGTAGCATGGGCGTTGACGTAGCCGATCTGGCTCGGCTCGAGCCCCGCCATCTTGAGCGAATTGCGCATAGCGACCTGCGCGCCGGCGCCATCGGGTGAACCCGCTGTCAGGTGATAGGCGTCGGCCGAGGTGCCGTAACCGGCCAGGATGGCCAGCGGCGTCGCGCCGCGCGCCTTCGCGTGGCTGAGCTTTTCGATGACCAGCACCGCAGCGCCTTCGGCCAGCACGAAGCCATCATGGCCCTTGTCGAAGGGGCGCGATGCCAGATGCGGCGCATCGTTATGCGAGGAGGTCAGCGCGCGGGAGGCACCGAAACCACCGATGGAGATGGGATCGACCGAACCCTCGGCGCCGCCGACCACGGCCACTTCGGCCTCGCCGGTCATGATCAGGCGCATGCCATCGCCAATGGCCTGGGCCGAGGCGGCACAGGCCGTCACCGGGGCACCGATCGGACCTTTGAAGCCATGCAGAATCGAAATCCAGCCGGCCGCCAGATTGGCGAGGAAGGAGGGCACGGTGAATGGCGAGAGCCGGCGCGGGCCCTTTTCCTGGATGATCTCGACCGCCTTGGCCATGACCGGCGACCCGCCGACGCCCGAACCGATAATGGTTGCGGTCGCGGCCTGATCTTCCGGCGATGTCGGATGCCAGCCGGCCTGATCCAGCGCTTCGGCAGCGGCGCCGATGCCATACTGGATAAACAGATCCATCTTCTTGATTTCCTTGCCGTCGATGAAATCGGCAGGGTCGAAACCATACGGCACATCAGCCTTGCTTGGCACCATGCCCGCAATGCCCGAGGTGAAACCGGTCGTATCGAAGCGGTCATTGCGGACCACCCCGCTCTCGCCGGCCACCAGTCGCGTCCACAGCGTCGCAACACCAACGCCCATCGGGCTGACGGCGCCCATACCGGTGACCACGATTGGGTCGGCGGGATCGGGTTTCAGCATCAATTATCTCCTATGCGAATGACCGCAATGTCGGGTCTGGCACAAAGCCATACAAGTGTTGGCCGCAGAAAGCGCCGAAAACTTGCTCAAAAGCACAACGGCATGCCCCCTTGCCATAACGCGCCTTTGCGCTGTCGCGTGCCAATGCTATACGGGCGCACCATGAACTGCCCGGCCAAACCGGGCATATTGCATTAGGCAAAGGGAGCCCAGCCGATGAGCAAAATCAAAGTCGCCAACCCGGTCGTCGATCTCGACGGCGATGAAATGACCCGCATCATCTGGCAGGCGATCAAGGACAAGCTCATCCATCCCTATCTCGATCTGCCGATCGAATATTATGACCTTTCGGTCGAGAGCCGCGACGCCACCAATGACCAGATCACGGTCGATGCAGCCCATGCCATCCAGAAGCACGGCGTCGGCATCAAATGCGCCACCATCACCCCCGATGAGCAGCGCGTCGAGGAATTCAAGCTCAAGAAGATGTGGAAGTCGCCCAATGGCACCATCCGCAACATCCTGGGCGGCGTGATCTTCCGCGAGCCCATCATCTGCAAGAACGTGCCGCGCCTGGTGCCCGGCTGGACCCAGCCCATCATCGTGGGCCGCCATGCCTTTGGCGATCAGTACCGCGCCACCGATTTCCTGTTCCCCGGCAAGGGCACGCTGTCGATCAAGTTCACCGGCGAAGACGGCAAGGTCATCGAGCACGAAGTCTACCAGGCGCCAGGTGCCGGTGTGGCCATGGCCATGTATAACCTTGACGACTCGATCCGCGACTTCGCCTATTCGAGCTTCAACTACGGCCTTGCCCGCGGTGTGCCGGTGTACCTGTCCACCAAGAACACCATTCTCAAGGCCTATGACGGCCGCTTCAAGGATATCTTCCAGGAGATCTACGAGGCCGAGTTCAAGGAACAGTTCGAAGCCAAGAAGATCTGGTACGAGCACCGCCTGATCGACGACATGGTCGCCTCGGCCCTCAAGTGGTCCGGCGGTTACGTTTGGGCGTGCAAGAACTATGACGGCGACGTGCAGTCCGACATCGTGGCGCAGGGCTTCGGCTCGCTGGGCCTGATGACCTCGGTTCTGGCAACGCCCGATGGCAAGATCGTGGAAGCCGAAGCCGCCCACGGGACGGTGACCCGTCATTACCGCCAGCACCAGCAGGGCAAGGAAACCTCGACCAATTCCACCGCCTCGATCTTCGCCTGGACCCGTGGCCTGGCCCACCGCGCCAAGCTCGACGACAACGAGGCGCTGGCCAAGTTCGCCCTGACGCTGGAAAAGGTTACCGTCGACACGATCGAAGAAGGCAAGATGACCAAGGACCTCAGCCTGCTCGTCGGCCCCGACCAGCCTTGGCTATCGACCCTGGGCTTCCTCGATGCGATCGACCAGAACCTGCAAAAGGCGATGGCGTAAGCGCCACAGGCCCAGAAATGCGGAAAGGCCGGAGCATTGCTCCGGCCTTTTTGTTTGTGCCGCTCCCGTACGCACTGTTGCACCTGTGCGCCAGTGACACACTTTCGTCTTAATCCGGCAAAGGGGCCGTTGACGGCTTGCCGCAAACAGGACCTACTAGACGTTAACGTCAACGTGGCCGGCAAACGGCCCGACGGGCGAGGCGGCGAAAATATGCCGCTTCTAAATCTGGGAGGATTCTACATGCCAAGCATTCGCAGCACCGCGCTGGCAGCACTGGTTGCCTCATCGAGCATGGGGGCGGCCCATGCCGGGGGCCTCGAAGCCAATGGCTATAATTGGGATTTGCTGTTCGATCCCGGCACTTATGTCGGCAAGGGCACCGTAACCCGTGTCATTATCAACCATGACATTACCAGTCTTGCGGCGCCTGCCCTGGGCACGATCGCCACATCGTCCAACCGCACCTATTACAATTTCGCCGCCAAGGCGGATCTGATCGAGAACGGCTCCTGCCTGGTTTCGGCCCAAAACCCATGGGGTTCGGGCACGGATCGTCTGCTGACCTATGCTGCCGCCACAGCCCAGTCGGCCCGCGAACGCATCTGGTCCAACGATCTCGGCCTGACCTGCGCCTACGGTTTTGCTGTCGGCCCAGGGAGCCTCAGCATTATCGGCGGCATCTCGGCGCAAACTCTTAATTATGAAGCACTGGTTCCGGCCCTGCTGCCCGGCCCGACCCTGGGAACGCTCCCGGTCGAGCTGGATGGGAACGGCTTTGGCTGGCGCATCGGCGCGGCCTATGAAGTGCCCGAAATTGCCCTGCGCGTCAGTGCCATCTACAACGCCGCCATCGATTACGATCTGTCCGGCACATTCGCCGCAGGCCTGCCTGCGGCCGCCAGCGTCACCACGCCCCAGACACTTGAAGTCAAGGCGCAGAGCGGAATTGCGCCCGGCTGGCTGGTGCTGGGCGGGATCAAGTGGGTGGACTGGTCGGTGGTCGACGCATTGACCGTAACCACGCCCGGGCCCACCTTGACCACGGTGCTCAATTACGAGGACGGCTGGACTGTATCGGCCGGTGTTGGGCACCAACTGACCGAGGACCTGACAATCCTCGCCGGCCTCACCTGGGACAAGGGCACATCGCGCCAAAACGGCGCCGGAATCCTGGCCAATGGCACACAGGCCGATCGCTGGGGCGCCAACCTGGGCGCCGCTTACAAGCCGAGCGAAAATTTCGAGCTGTCCGGCGGCGTGTCCTATTCCATGATCGAAGCGGGAACCAATGCGCTGGGCGAAACCTGGGATACCGGCAGCGTCCTGGCCTTCAGCTTCAGCGCCAAGGCATCGTTCTAGGACAGCGGGCCGGAGCCATGCTCCGGCCCCTTTATATCGCCAAGCTCTCTTGAGCGACCGCCGCCAACTACCATATGCCAGGCAGTCAACGAGGGAGCGAAGACTATGCGGACCATTGCCACACTTGCACTCGCCACGGCGATTGGATTGACATTCGGAGGTGCGGCCAAGGCGGAAAGCCGCGATTTCGCGCTGAACAATTTCGACCGCATCGATATCGCCACCGGGCTCGATACCGTCGTCACCATTGGCGACAACTTCGCCGTCCGCGCCGAATCGGGCAGCGCCGACGCCCTCAACAATCTCGAACTCGCAGTCGCCGATGGCGTACTCACCGCCCGTCTCGATCAGGACTTCCTCGATTTCATCATCAGCGGCGGGCTCGTCGGCATGCTGCTCAACAATGGCAATGCCGTAACCATCAACATCGCCCTGCCCGCCATCTCGGGCATTTCTGCCAGCTCCGGCGCAGATGTGCGCGGCACGGGCCTCGAATCCGACCAGCTTGATCTCGAGGCCTCCAGCGGCGCCGACATCAAGCTGACCGGCGCCGCCTTTGGCGCGTTGCGCGCCGGCGCATCGAGCGGCGCCAATATCGATCTCTCCGGCACTTGCAATACCATTGGCGCCGAGGCCTCCAGCGGCTCGGGGATCGATGCCGGCGACCTCGTCTGTGCCACAGCCACCGCCGGCGCCTCCAGCGGGGCCGACATTGCCGTGCATGCCACCCAAAGCGTCAAAGCTGAAGCCTCAAGCGGCGGCGATATCGACGTGGAGGGCAATCCTGCCCAGACCGATTTCGACTCATCGAGTGGCGGGGACATTTCGCTCGACGACTGATTGCCGGCATAATGCCCATCGACGCAGGCATGGAGCGGCCTTAAGGTCATACTCCTGCCTGCCCTCGATTTTTTTGGATTTATCATGCCGATCGGCGTGCTTTACGCGATTGCCGCCTATTCGATCTATGCCTGCGGCGACGCGATCATCAAGGGTTTCGGGCAGACGCTCAGCGTGTTCGAGATCGGCTTTTTCATCGCCCTGTTCTCGCTGATTCCGGCCATGTTCGCCAAGCCCAGGGGGGAGCGCTGGCGCGACAGTTTCCGGCTCAAGCATCCCGGCCTGGTGCATCTGCGCTCATTCAGCGGCGTGGCGTCCTCATCGCTGGTCACCTTCGCCTTCGTCACCATCCCCTTTGCCGAGACCTATTCGCTGGTCTTCATGATGCCCCTGTTCATCACGGCCATGTCGGTGCTGCTGCTCAAGGAACGTGTCCACGCCATGCGCTGGACCATGTTGCTGGCCGGTTTTGCCGGCGTCATGCTGGTGGTGCGGCCCGGCTTTCGCGAGCTGGAACTGGGGCATCTCGCGGCGCTGGGTTGTGCCTTTTTCGGCGCGACCACCACCACCGTGCTGCGCATCGTGGCGAGCGCGGAGAAACGTGTCAGCCTGATCGCCCTGCCCGCGCTGTATCTGCTGGCGGTCAATGCCGTTCTGATGGCGCCCAGCTTCATCGTGCCGAACTGGCAGCAATTTGCCCTGCTGCTCGCTAGCGGCAGCTTTATCGGCATGGGCCATATCCTGCTGATTGCCGCCACCCGCAATGCCCCGGCCAGCCAGGTCGCCCCGGTGCAATATGTGCAGATCGTCTGGGCCATCGGGCTGGGCGCCTATTTCTATGCCGAGCATCCCGATCTGCTCGCCTATGCGGGACTCGCCGTGGTGATCCTCAGCGGGCTGGTCAATGTGTTCCTCGATGGCGCCCGCGCCCGCATTGCCGGCCGCTTTGCCGAATACCGCGCCCGTCCCGGCCCCAAGACCAATATTACCGAGGTGCAGGGACCCGAAATTTAGCGCCTTTGCCCGGCCCCAGCCAATCGACGGCATCGCAGCGAACTCGTATGGTAGATCGGTTTCCCCGAGTCCTCTTCATATTTTGGATATTGCGATGCCGGTCGGCGTCATTCTGGCCTTTTTGGCCTATGCCAGCTTTTCAATGGCCGACGCCCTGATCAAGGCAACCGGCCCGGCCATGTCGGTCTTCGAGATCGCGTTCTTTACCACCAGTTTTTCGATCATTCCCGCCATGCTGACCAAGCGGGGCGAGCGGTGGCGCGACCTTTATAAGCTCAAGCACCCGTGGCTGGTGCATTTGCGCTGCGCTACGGCAATCGCGGGCACCGCCTGCGTCATGTATGCCTTTACCCACATTCCTTTTGCCGACGTCTATGCCGTCGGCTTCCTCACCCCGATCATGGTGACGCTGCTGGGCGTGCTGGTGCTCAAGGAACATGTGGCGGTGCATCGCTGGCTGCTGCTGATCATCAGCTTTCTGGGCGTCGTGCTGGTAATCCGCCCCGGTGTGCGCGAGCTGCAATTGGGGCATCTGGCGATTTTCTGCAGCGTGTTTTTCGGCGGCGTGACCACCATCATCCTGCGGCATGTGGCGCCGCGCGAGCGGCGGGTGAGCCTGGTGGGCCTGCAGGTGATCTATTCCGGCTTGTTCAACGGGTTGCTGATGATCCCTTTTTTCGTGCTGCCGTCACTGGAGCAATTGGCGGTGTTTGTCAGCATCGGCCTGATGGGCGGCACTGGTGGGCTGTTGTTGATTTCGGCGGCGAAGCGATCGCCGGCCAATCTGCTGGCGCCGGTGCAATATAGCCAGTTGATTTGGGCCATCGTGTTCGGCGCGGCGTTTTTCGGCGAATACCCCGACTGGGTGGCCATTGTGGGCCTCGTCATCGTGCTGACGGCCGGCCTTGCCAATGTGCTGACCGACAAGATCAAGATCGTCTGGAAGCCGCGGCTGTTCTTCTTCCGCACCGGGCTTTAGCGGAGGCGCAAAGACCTCATCCTTCGACAAGCTCAGGATAAGGTCTTGGCTTCCTAGAGCCCGGCTCGCACGGCGGCGATGGCTTCGGCCGCCTTCGAGCCGTCCGGTCCGCCGCCCTGGGCCATGTCGGGACGGCCGCCGCCGCCCTGCCCGCCCAAAGCTGCAGTGGCCAGCTTGATCAACTCGCCGGCCGCATAACGCGCCGTCAGGTCCTGCGTCACGCCGACGGCTACGGTGCCCTTGCCGTCTTCGCCCTTGAGCACGACGGTAACCACGCCCGATCCGATGCGCTTCTTTTCAGTATCAACCAGGCCCTTGACGTCCCTTGCCTCGATACCCTCGACGGTGCGACCCACATAGATGACGCCATTGACCGTTTCGTCCACTGCGGCCGCAGCGCCCGAAGCGCCGGCGCCCAAGGCGAGCTTCTTGCGGGCATCGCTCAGTTCACGCTCGATCTTCTTGATATTGTCCTGCAAGGCGCCGATGCGGTCGAGCACTTCATGGCTGCCCGAACGCAACAGGCCAGCCGCCGCATTGACGATGGCGACATTGGTATTGCCGCGATGGCGAGCCGCCTTGCCGGTCAGGGCCTCGATGCGGCGCACGCCGGCGCCGACCGCGCTTTCAGCGACGATGGAAATCAGGCCGATATCGCCGGTGCGGCGCACATGGGTGCCGCCGCACAATTCCACCGACCAGCCCAGGCCATTGCCAGTGGGCTCGCCCATGGCAACCACGCGGACTTCATCGCCATATTTTTCGCCGAACAGGGCGCGGGCGCCGGATTCCTTGGCTTCCTCGACGCCCATGAGGCGCGTTTCGACCGGTGTGTTCTGCAACACGATGGCATTGGCGATGTCTTCGACCTCGGCCATTTCCTGATCGCTCACCGGCTTGGTGTGCACGAAATCGAAGCGCAGCCGATCGGGGGAAACCATCGAGCCTTTCTGCGCGACATGGTCGCCCAGCACGATGCGCAGCGCCTCATGCAGCAGATGGGTGGCCGAGTGATTGGCGCGGATCGACGAGCGGCGGCCATGATCGACCAGCAATTCGAGCGGCTGGCCGACCTTGAGGGTACCGGAAGTCACCGTGACCTTGTGAGCAAAGACGCCGTGGAACTTCTGCGTGTCGGAGACCGTGGCGGCAACGCCTTCGCCCTTGAGGACGCCGGTATCGCCGACCTGGCCGCCGCTTTCGCCATAGAAGGGGGTCTGGTTGACGACCACGAAGCCCTCTTCGCCTTCAGCGAGCAAAGCAACTTCCGCGCCGTTCTTGACCAGGGCCGTGACGACACCTTCTGCGATCTCGGTTTCGTAGCCCAGGAATTCGGTGGGGCCGAGCTTGTCGGCCAGGCCATACCAGATCGTGTCGGTGGCAGCTTCACCCGAACCGGACCAGCTCTTGCGGGCCTCGGCCTTCTGCTGGGCCATGGCAGTATCGAACCCGGCCTGATCGACACTGATGCCGCGCGAGCGTAGGGCATCCTCGGTCAAATCGAGCGGGAAGCCATAGGTATCGTAGAGCTTGAAGGCGGTGGCGCCATTCAGCACCTGGCCCTCGCTCAGATCCTTGCTCTCGTCGGCCAGAATCTGCAGGCCCCGGCCCAGCGTCTTGAGGAAGCGGCCCTCTTCGAGCTTGACGGTTTCGCTGATCATCGCCTCGCCGCGGCTGAGTTCGGGATAGGCCTGGCCCATCTCGCGCACCAGCGTCGGCACCAGCTTGTGGATCACCGGCTCGCTGGCACCCAACAGGGTCGCGTGGCGCATGGCGCGGCGCATGATGCGGCGCAGCACATAGCCACGGCCTTCATTGGAGGGCAGCACACCCTCGGCGATGAGGAAGGACATCGAGCGCAGGTGATCAGCAATGACGCGCAGGCTGCGATTGCCTTCGCCATTGATGTCAGCGCCGGTTGCGGAGGCGGCAGCGCTGATCAGCGCCTTGAACAGGTCGATATCGTAATTGTCGTGTACGCCCTGCATGACGGCGGCGACACGCTCAAGACCCATGCCGGTATCGATCGAGGGGCGCGGCAGGCCGGTGCGCGAACCATCGGCATGCTGCTCGAACTGCATGAACACCAGATTCCAGATTTCGATCCAGCGATCGCCATCCTCCTCCGGGGAACCCGGAGGGCCACCCCAGACGTGATCGCCATGATCGTAGAAAATCTCCGAGCACGGGCCGCAGGGACCGGTATCACCCATCTGCCAGAAATTGGACTTGGCGCCGAGCCGCACGATGCGATCTTCGGACAGGCCCGCAATTTTCTTCCACAGCTCAAGCGCCTCGTCATCGTCCTCATAGACGGTGACCATCAGCTTGTCCTTGGGCAGGCCCCAATCCTTGGTCAGCAGGTTCCAGGCCAATTCGATCGCGCGATCCTTGAAATAATCGCCGAACGAGAAATTGCCGAGCATCTCGAAAAAGGTGTGATGGCGCGCAGTGAAACCGACATTGTCGAGGTCATTATGCTTGCCGCCGGCGCGCACGCATTTCTGCGCCGAGGTCGCAGTCGAATAGGGGCGCTTCTCGACGCCGGTAAAGACGTTCTTGAACTGCACCATGCCCGCATTGGTGAACATCAGCGTCGGGTCGTTGCGCGGCACCAATGGGCTCGACGGCACGGCCTCGTGACCATTGCGGGCGAAGTAATCGACAAAACTCGAGCGGAGATCGTTTACGCTGGTCATCAACAGGCTTTCATCGGAATGGCGCAGGCGCCGCAGAAGGTCGCGGGCTTTCTATCGCGGGGTTTACGCCTCTGTCCAGCATTGCGGCAGCAAGAGGGCATCTGGAGCGGTCAATCGTGGCCGAAAAAACAAAGGAGGCAGCGCTTTCGCGCCACCTCCCGAATACCTTGCAAGGGTAGAATGACTATTCGTCGGTGGTTTCTTCGTCGCCACCCGAAACCAGCAGCACTTCGCCCAGCAGGCCCGAGCTTTCGCGCACGCCGCGTTCGATGGTCGCTGCCGCGTCCGGGTTGTCCTTGAGGAACTGGCGCGCATTCTCACGACCCTGCCCCAGACGCTGGCTATCCCAGGAGAACCAGGCGCCGGATTTCTCGACAATGCCGGACTTGACGCCCAGATCGATCAACTCGCCCGTCTTGGAAATGCCTTCGCCATACATGATGTCGAATTCAACCTGGCGGAACGGGGGAGCCAGCTTGTTCTTGACCACCTTCACGCGGGTCTGGTTGCCCACGATCTCTTCGCGATCCTTGATCGCGCCAATCCGGCGAATGTCGAGGCGGACCGAAGCATAGAATTTGAGCGCGTTACCGCCCGTCGTGGTTTCGGGCGAACCGTACATCACGCCGATCTTCATGCGAATCTGGTTGATGAAGATGACCAGGCATTTCGACTTGGAAATCGACGAGGTCAGCTTGCGCATGGCCTGGCTCATCAGGCGGGCCTGCAGGCCAGGCAGGGAATCGCCCATCTCGCCTTCGAGTTCGGCTCGCGGCGTCAGCGCTGCCACCGAATCGACCACCAGCACATCGATAGCGCCCGAGCGCACCAGCGTGTCGGTGATTTCGAGGGCCTGTTCGCCAGCATCGGGCTGGGAAATCAGCAGGTCGTCGACATTGACGCCGAGCTTGCGGGCATAGATCGGATCGAGCGCATGTTCCGCATCGACGAAGGCGCAAATGCCACCGGCGCGCTGCGCCTCGGCAATGACATGCAGCGCCAGCGTGGTTTTACCGGAGCTTTCCGGCCCGAAAATCTCGACGATACGGCCCTTGGGCAGGCCGCCAATGCCCAAGGCGATGTCGAGGCCGAGCGAACCGGTAGAGATGGCCTCCACTTCGATCGACGCAGCCTCGCCCAGCCGCATGATCGAGCCCTTGCCGAAGCTGCGCTCGATCTGGCCGAGTGCAGCGGCAAGTGCCTTGTCTTTATCCATCGTTCCACCCTCAACAACGCGAAGCGGCGAGCTAGCCATAGTTCTCTCCTTATTTCACGCTCTGGGGGGCCGCGCAACGCGTTGGCACCGCAGGTCGCTGTCCATTTAATGTGCCCTATTTGTTCTCATTTTGTTTCCAAGGTGTCAAGTGGGGAACCGGAACAAAATGAGAAAATAGCGCCGGACGTCAGGAGAGCAGAATCGTTTCCCCGATTTCGAGGCCGAAGCCGCCCAAGCCAACATATTGGCGGCCGGAGGTGGTCATCAGGGCGATGGATTTGACGCCGAGATCGCGCAGCATCTGCGAACCGACGCCGATCTCACGCCAGCCTTTCATGCGCTTGACGGCGCTGCCGTGATGCTCGCCCCCCTGCCCATCCTGGGTCGGAGTGCGGCGGCTGTCCTCCTCGCGGTCCCCGGCCGAAGCGCCGCGGAGCAATAGAACAATGCCGGTGCCGCCGCGGGAGATGATTTCGGCCACAGCACGTTCGACCGGATCGGCATCGCCGGCCGCCCGGCCCAGCAAATCGCGCAAGGGCTGCTCGCGAATGATGCGGCAGGGCACGTTGCTCTTGCCCTCGACATCGCCCAGCACCAGGGCCACCTGCTGCACCGGATCGAACGGGGTCTGATAGGCATAGGCCACGGCCGGCAGGCCAGCCACCATGGTGGGCACGACGGCCTGGCGGGCCAGGAATTTTTCCTGTGTCAAACGGTAGGAGATCAAATCTTCGATCGAGATGATCTTGAGGTTGTGCTCCTGGGCGAACGCGATCAGCTCGGGCAGGCGCTTGACACTGCCATCGTCGTTGACCACTTCGGCCAGCACGCCGGCGGGCTCAAGCCCAGCCATGCGGGCCAGATCGATCCCCGCCTCGGTATGGCCGGAGCGGGCGAGCACGCCACCCTCGCGGGCCAGCAGCGGGAAGATATGGCCGGGGCGGATGAAATCGCCGGCATGGGCATTGCCGCCCGCCAGCGCCCTAATGGTCGCGGTTCGCTCGGTGGCGGAAATGCCTGTCGTCATGCCGACCCGATAATCGACCGTGACGGTGAAGGCCGTGCGGAACGGATCAATATTGTTGGCGACCATGGGGTCGAGATTGAGTGCGGCGGCGCGATCGAGCGTCATCGGCACGCAGATGATGCCACTGGTATGGCGGATCATGAAGGCGATCTTTTCCGGGGTCGCCTTGCTGGCTGCCATGATCAGGTCGCCCTCGTTCTCGCGGTCGGTATCATCCACCACCACCACGAGTTCACCTGCGGCAATCGCCGCGAGCGCGCTTTCGACGCTATCCAGCATGGTAAAGTCATCCCCGGCGCCGCCCTGGCGCAGCCCTGGATATAGAGATGCCAGGGGCTTGGCACAATCCAACGCACGGCGCAGGCGCGGCAAGATTTAATTAGTATGATTTTTGGGCTTGCCTAGAGTACCCCTGTTGCGTTCTATGCCTGCCAGTCGGGCCCGCCGGGCCGCTCCGCGGGAGAAACACATGAATCTGATCCAGTATTTTGATCTCAATGGCGAACGGGCCGTTGGCGCGGTGGACGGCGATGTCACGCGCCAGGTCAATGGCGCCGCCAGCGTCTATGGTCTGGCCCAGGCGGCCATTGCCGCTCAATCCGGAATTGGCGCGCTGATCGCGCAGCAAGGGCTGGGCGAAGTGGTCGACAAGGCAGCGCTGCTGGCCGAAGGCCGGCTGCTGGCGCCGGTGGATCATCCCGATCCGGCCCATCTCTATGTCACCGGTACCGGCCTGACCCATCTGGGTTCCGCCGCAACGCGCGACGCCATGCACAAGTCCAACGGCACCAAGACCGAGGACAACCTGACCGATTCCATGAAGATGTTCCGCATGGGTCTGGAAAACGGCAAGCCGAAAGACGGCACCAAGGGCGTGCAGCCGGAATGGTTCTACAAGGGCAATGGCTATACCGTGGTCAATCCCGGCCACCCCATTCCCTCGCCCAGCTTCGCGCTCGACGCGGGCGAAGAGCCGGAAATCGCCGGCATCTATCTGATCGATCACAATGGCCAGCCGCGCCGGCTTGGCTTTGCACTGGCCAACGAATTTTCCGACCATGTGACCGAGCGGATCAACTATCTCTATCTGGCCCATTCCAAGCTGCGCGCCTGCTCGTTCGGGCCCGAACTGCGGCTGGGCGACCTGCCGGCCCATATCGAGGGCAAGTCGCGCATCTGGCGCGATGGCCAGGTGGTCTGGGAAAAGCCGTTCCTCTCTGGTGAGGACAATATGAGCCACACCATCGCCAATCTCGAATATCACCACTTCAAATATGAGCTGTTCCGCAATCCCGGCGATATCCACGTGCATTGCTTCGGCACGGCCACGCTGAGCTTTGCCGACGGCATTTCGACCAAGCCGGACGATATTTTCGAGATCGAGGAAGCCCAGTTCGGTGCGGCCCTGCGCAACCCGATCCGGGTCGAAGCCGAACATCCGGTGATCGTCGGCAACGTCTACTAGGGTGCGCGGCTTTACGGCGGCCAACTAACATGTCAGTTATCCCTCATCTGGGAGGGCGTCATGACGGCACGCATAATCGAGAAGCGCCAGATCGGTAGAACCGGTCTGGAAATCACCACGCTGGGCCTCGGCTGCGCGTCCCTGGCTGGCATTTTCACCGATGTGCCGGCCGACCAGGCGCGGGCAACTATAAGCCACGCGCTTGATGTGGGGATAAACTACGTCGATACGGCACCCCAATATGGCTATGGCCGCTCCGAGCATCTGGTCGGCGACGTGCTACGTGAGCGCCGGGCCGGCACGGTGCTGTCAACCAAGGTGGGCCGCAAGCTCAAGCCGGTAATGGGGTGGAGCGAGCCGCATAACTGGGTCAATCCCCTGCCCTTCGACCAGGTCTATGACTATTCCTATGACGGCGTGATGCGCTCCTATGAGGACAGCCTGCAGCGGCTGGGGATGAATGGCGTCGATGTCCTTTATGTGCACGATATCGGCACGGCCACCCATGGCGTAGAGGGCAATAAGCCCTTGTGGAAGCAGCTGGAAAGCGGCGGCTACAGGGCTTTGCGCGAATTGCGCGACAGCGGCGCGGTCAAGGCGATCGGGCTGGGCGTCAATGAATGGCAGGTGCTGATGGACGCCTTTGCGCTGGGCGATTGGGACGTGTTCCTGCTCGCCGGGCGCTATACGCTGCTCGAACAAACTTCGCTCAGCCCTTTCATGACAACATGCCTGGAGCGCGGTGCTTCGGTAGTTATTGGCGGCCCGTTCAATTCGGGCATTCTGGTGGGTGGCTCGACCTTCAATTATGCCAAGGCGCCACAGGCCATTGTCGATCGCGTCAAGGCGCTGGAAACCGTCTGCCGGGACTTTGGCGTCGCTCTGCCCGCAGCGGCGCTGCAATTCCCGCTGACACATCCTGCAGTATGCAATGTCTTGCCGGGGCCGAAATCGCCCGAAGAACTGGACGGCATTCTCAAGTGGTGGGACGCCAAAATTCCGGATGCGCTGTGGACGGAACTGGCCAATCAGGGGCTGCTGGCGGCGGGGACCCCCATTCCGGGCGGCGTCGCTTGACGACTGTGCCGAACAGGCGTTGAATAACCAAACGGTTTTGCAACCATAGGTTATTCATGCCGACGTCTGCCAGTCTCGACGCCACCTTCCAGGCCCTGTCCGACCCAACGCGGCGCGCCATTCTGGCGCGGCTGGCGCAGGGCGAGGCATCGGTGATGGAACTTGCCGAGCCCTTTGCCATGAGCCAGCCCGCCATCTCCAAGCACCTCAAGGTGCTGGAAAATGCCGGGCTGGTTTCCCGCGGTCGTGACGCCCAACGGCGGCCCTGTAAGCTCGAGGCGCAGCCGCTGGCCGAGGCGACAGGCTGGCTGATCGAATATCGCAAATATTGGGAAGCCCAGTACGAACGGCTCGATGACCTACTGGATGAACTCAAGCGGCTCGAGGCGATGACGGGCAAGACCTGAGGGAGAGCAGGATGACATTTGGCGGACCGTTGCGGATATCCATGCCCAGCGATACCGAAATCCTCACCGAGCGCGATTTCGCCGCGCCGCGGCATCTGGTGTTTGCCTGCTACACCCAACCGCCGCTGATCAAGCGCTGGCTGACCGGGCCGCCGGGCTGGACCATGCCGGTCTGTATCTTCGAGCCACGGCCGGCAGGCCGCTATCGCTATGAATGGCACAAGGGCGAGGAGCACCTTTCCATGTCCGGGGTGATCCATGCCATTGCGGCGCCAGAGCATATCTTGAGCGAAGAGGCGTTTGATCAGGATGAGACGGGCGGGACGTCGAAGTCTGCGGTGGATTTTGAGGAGAAGCCGGAGGGGACAACGGTGGTCAATCGACTGACCTATGCGTCCAAAGCGCTGCGAGACCAGATTGCCGCGACGGGCATGGCCGAGGGCATGGAGATGAGTTTCCAGCATCTGGATGCGCTGTTGGCGGAGGGGTTGGGCCGCTAGGAGACCTGCCCCCAGTAGACCTCATCCTGAGCTTGTAGCAGGAGGAGGTCGTGGCACACCGGTCTCCACTCGCTCGGCCTCGTGGTTCGGCGGGCTCACCATGAGGTCTCTACCGCCTCGGTGCCATTCCCGCGGAAGCGGGAACCTCTGTTTAAAGATGCAGCATGGTGGGTGGGCGCCAGCCCGGGGGCTTTCCGCACCCCTTCCCCGCCTTAGTTCAAATCCAGAGCATAGGCCTTGAGTACCCCAAGGGGGATAAGTCCGAGCACGGCCTGATTAGTCGACCGCAGGAACACCTTTGGTGCCTTGCCGGCGGCATGGGCTTGGGCCCAGCGGCCGGCGACGAGGCACCAGCGGTTGCCGCCTACCAGACCCGGAAATGAGAATTCGGGATGTGGCGTCGACAGGTCATTGCCGACCGATGCCGAGAATTCGAGGAATTCGTCAGTCGCCTGGATGCAGACCAGGTGAACTGCCGCCCCATCCGGCCCAGCGGCGCAATAGCCGGTACGAAAAAAGCCGGTGAGTGGATCGCTGGAACAGGGTTGCAGGGGCTCGCCCAGCACATTGAACTCGGCGCCGCCGAAGCGACCCAACTCGTTCAATTGACCTCGCCCTTGCCCAGCCGCTGCAGCACTTCCTTGACCTTGGAATTGATCTGATCGAGCGAATAGGGCTTGGGCAGGAAGTCCACGCTCTGGTCGTCCTCGATGTCGCGGCGCACGCTTTCCTCGGCATAGCCGGAGACGAAAATCACCTTGAGATCGGGCATTTGCTTGCGCACGTGCTTGAGCAGGCTCGGCCCATCCATTTCCGGCATCACGACGTCGGAAATCATCAGATCGATCTTGAAGTCGATATCCTCAAGCACTTCGAGCGCTTCTTCGCCGCCATCAGCCTCGAACACTTCATAGCCCGTGGCGCGCAGGGCGCGAGCGGAGAAGGCGCGCACGCTTTCCTCGTCTTCGACCAGCAGGATGCGTTCCTGGCCGGTAAGATCGCGGGCGGGTGCCGCGACGGCGACCTTACCAGCCACTTCGTTTTCATTGGGCACGTGGCGCGGCAGGAAAATCTTGAACGTGGTGCCGGCGCCCACAGTCGAGACGGGATAGATATAACCCTCGGTCTGCTTGACGATGCCATAGACCGTCGAGAGGCCCAGGCCGGTCCCCTTGCCCAATTCCTTGGTAGTGAAGAAGGGCTCGAAAATCTTGGCGATGACGTCCTGGCTCATGCCGGTGCCGGTATCCTGCACGTCGATAAGCACAAAATCGGCCGGCACCATGCCGTCGAAGGTCAGGCGCTCGGCATCGGCCTGCTCGACATTGGAGGTGCGGATAGTGATGGCGCCACCATCGGGCATGGCGTCGCGGGCGTTGACCACGAGGTTAATGATGACCTGCTCGAGCTGCACCACATCGGCGCGAACCGGCCAGATATTGCGACCATGCTCGACGGTGAGCGTGTTCTTTTCCCCGATCATGCGCTTGAGCAGCACCGTCAGATCATCGACGATCAGCGGCAGTTCGAGCACCTGCGGGCGCAGCGTCTGGCGGCGGGAGAAGGCCAGCAATTGGCGGGTGAGACCCGCCGCGCGATTGGCATTCTGCTTGATCTGCATCAATTCGCTGAAAGAGGGATCGCCCGGCTTATGCTTGAGCAGCAGCAGATCGGAAAAGCCGATAATGGCGGTCAGCAGATTGTTGAAATCATGCGCCACGCCACCCGCAAGCTGGCCCACGGCCTGCATTTTCTGGCTCTGGGCAAACTGGGCTTCCAGCTTGCGCTGATCGGTCATGTCGAGCGCATAGACATTGACCTGCTCGGCCGAGCCTTCGCTGAGTTCGGACGCCGACAGATAGAGCCGGACGGCATGATCGCCCTCGGCATTGAGCAGGGCATCGACCGGCTCGATTTCCGAGCGATTGGCGGTGGCCTCACCAATAGCGCGGGCGAACTTGTCGCGGCTCCCCTCCCCGATCAGCTCGCTCAGCGGCTGCATTTCGAGGCTCTTTTCCTCGCCCGACCATTTGAAGATGCGCCCGAACGGGGCATTGGTGCGGATGATGCGGCCTTCGCCATCCAGCGTGGCAATGGCAAAGGGGGTGTCGTTGAAGAAGCGCGAGAAACGCACTTCGGCAGCGCGCAGCTCTTCCTCGGTATCGGGGGCGCTGGACATATCGAGCACCAGGGTGCGCGTCTCGCCCAATTCGCCGTCGGCCATGCGGGCAGCACGATGCAGCAGGCGCACCGGCAGGCTGGTGCCATTGCGGCGGACCAGGTCGATATCGATGACTTCGGTCGAAATCTCGCCATCGCCACGGCCGCGCATCAAGAGCGTTGCGCCGTCGCCGCGCACGATGTCCGACAGGCCCAGGTGACCGGCATTGAACTCGGCCAGATCGTAGCCGAGCCAGTCGGATAGCGTGGAATTGAGATACTGGATGCGGCCATGCGCGTCGGCCGAGAAGAAACCGGCCGGGGAATGATCGAGATAATCGATGGCGCGCTGCAGGTCGCGGAAGGCGCTCTCATTATTGTCGCGGTCGCGGGTGATGTCCTCGACCGACCAGATGACCAGCGGCTTTTTGGTTTCGTCGCTTTCGGGCAAGGGGCGCACGGCGACGCGATACCAGAAGGGGCGCGCGCTTTCGGCCTGCGAGCCGCCCAGGCCACCGACGAGGCGAATATCCTCGACCGCGCTGCGGCCATCCTTGGCGGCGCGGGAGAGGCGATAGATCGCTTCGCTGGCATCGGACTGGCCGGCGAACAGGCGCGGCACGCCCACCGGCAGGCCATTGTTCAGCGCGCCGCTGAAATTGCCATAGTGCGCGTTGACATAGGAAATCTTGCCGTCGCGGTCGGACACCACCGCACCGAAGGGCAGGCTATCGACCACGGCGCGCGAAATGGTGCGGCGTTCCTCATTGCCGGCAAAGCGGAACAAGCCGGCGGCGAGGCCGAACAGGCAGAATACGCCGACCACCGCCAGGATACCGACAAAGGTCATCACCAGGTCCATCGGGATCCGGTCGCTGAAAAAGGAAAAGGCGACGGCCAACGCCACCAGCGCCACGCCCAAAGCCACAACGCGCCACAACCCGGCGCTGCTGCGCTCGGAGGCCAGAAGTGGATCGGGATAGGTGTCCTCGCCGAGCGGCGTCGATGCCATGGGTCGTGGTGCTCCGGATGACGGTGAGTCGGGGCGAATCAGGGCCTGCGACAGGTCTAGCAAAGGAACCGGCCCGTTGGGAGGGTGAACAAAGTTATAAACACCGGCCTAACGAAACACTACCCGGACTGATTGCCCCCGCCGGGAACCACTGACCGGGATGCTGGCCAGCGGTGTTTTACGCCTTTCGGCGCCCGTTGTGCCGGCGAGTGCGGGTTTCCGGCCGATATATCGGAAGCCTTAATCCTAATCTTCCAAACTCTCAAAAACAGAGCCTAGAGGTTGTTTCATGATCGCACCGGCCCCCACCAGCCGCGCGACCCGTGTGGGCCAACTCGATCTATTCCGCTATCTGACCGTGACGCTCGCAATCATCAGCCACATCGTCATTCACCACGCGATTTACGATGAGACCGAAGGCGGATGGGCTATGGCCTTCAAGGTGGTCACGCGCATGGCGACCCCGTCCCTGCTCGTTCTGATGGGAGTGATGATCGAAATCGCCAACGCGCACCGCATGCGGGGGCGGGAGCCCACGGTCTTTGCCGGCCTGCTCTATAGGTCGCTGCTCTGTGCGCTGACCTACCTGGTCTTCTCGATTATCAACAACGCCTTCGCCCTGCTCAACGGGCTTGTTCCAGGTGAGCGTGTGCAATGGGTCACCGAGGGATATGGTGCAATCTTCCTGACATATGCGCTGCTTTTGGCTATCGCACCGCTATGGCTCTGGCTGCGGGTCAGGTTCGGGTTTCTCCCAGTGGTGCTACTGTCTCTGGCCGGCGTATTGGTCCACACGCTCCTGCTGGCAGATCTTGCACCCCTGCCACCCCCGTTTCGCGTGCCGGGGAGTGTCCTGCTGGGCATCGGTGGTGACAGAGGCCCGACGGTTTTGCACGGCTTGGGCCTTATGACTTTCGGCATGGCTATGGGAAACGCGGTCTTTGCCCAGACCCGCCAGAAGTGGGCGAGAGCGACGGTCATCTTCGGGTGCATCGTCAGCTTCTTCCTGCTGGCGACGTTCATCTGGTATTGGGGGGTCGGCCGGACCGCCCATTTCATCTCCGACATCGAGCATTGGCGCCACCACAACCACCCTGGCTACTACGCTTTCGGTATCCTTGCTGCGCTCGGCATCCTGGGGCTTACCTACGCCGTCCATTCTTTGTTGCCGGCTGGAACACGCAATGTGCTGCAGACCATCGGAAGCAACACCCTGGTTTATTTCTTCATCGGGTCGGTGCTGCTGCAGGCGGTCCCCATAGTACAGATCACATCGCCTGTGGCCGCCATCGTAGCAACGCTGACCTATCTTGTGGTTTTCGGCGCACTAACTTTTGGTTGGGCCCGGTCTGTGCGGGGCGGCGCGGCAGTTGCAAGCCTCACCAATGCCGGCCGCGACCTGATCGAATTGTCTCTCAGGCGCACCTTCTGGCGGCCCAGCGAGTGACAGTGCGGCTCGCGGCAGCAGGGCGCCCTACCCCGCCTTCCAGCCGCCCGGTTTCTTGAGGCGCATGACGAAGCCGATGACTTCGGCGACGGCCTGGAAATGTTCGCCCGGGATGACGTCGTCGATATCGACGCTGGCAAACAGCGCGCGGGCCAGCGGAGGGTTTTCGACGATGGGCACGTCGTTTTCCTTGGCCACTTCGCGGATGCGCAGAGCTACAGCATCGGCGCCTTTGGCAACGCATTGCGGGGCGCCCATCGAGCGGTCGTATTTCAGGGCGACGGCAAAGTGGGTCGGGTTGGTGATCACCACGGTGGCGTCGGGCACCGAGGCCATCATGCGCTTGCGGGCCCGGTCCTGCCGCATCTGGCGGATGCGGCCCTTGACCTTGGGGTCGCCTTCCATCTGCTTATATTCGTCGCGGGTTTCCTGCACCGTCATCATCTGCCGCTTCCACCATTTCTGGCGGACATAGATGTAATCGGCCAGCGCGATGATGGCCAGCACGGCAAGCGTCGCGCCGAAAATCTTGAGGCCGATCTCCTGGAAATCGGCCAGGATGATCAGCGGATCGGCCGTCATCATGGTGTCGAGCCGGTCGCGCTCGGGCCAGACCACGAAGAACAGCACCGTGCCCACGATGCAGATCTTGAGCAGACCCTTGCCGAAATTGACGAGCGACTCGGTCGAAAACAGCCGCTTGAAGCCGGCCAGCGGCGAAATCTTGGAGAATTTCGGGGTGATCGGTTCGGTCGAGATCAGGGGCCGATGCTGGATAAGATTGGCGGCGACGCCGCAAAAGGTCAGGATGGCCAGCGGCACGAGAATGGTGCCGAGCAGCGCCAGCGCCAAGCCATTGAAGAATACCGCGAAGCCCGAGCCGCCCAGCTCGAACTGATCGGCATTGGTCATCACCACCTTGAGCGATTGCACCAGGCTGGCGCTGGTCGAAGGCGCCATCATGGCAAAGATGGTGGCCGAACCCAGCAGCATGAACCAGGTGGTCACCTCCTGGCTCTTGGCGACATCGCCCTTGTTATGGGCGTCCTCCAGCTTTTTCTGGGAGGGGTCTTCGGTTTTACTGGCTTGTTCCGGAGCTTCGTCTGACACTCAGCCCCTCCACATCGCCAGGTGGCTCTCAAAGCCGGTGATGTACCACCCCATCATCATGGTCAGCAGCAAGGCAAACAGTACGAGGCCAACCATCACATTGGCCGGCATCAGCAGGAAAAACACCTGTAGCGCCGGCATCAGGCGGGCGAGGATGCCAGCGCCCAGGTTGAAGACGAGGCCGAAGACGATGAATGGCGCCGACATCTGGATGCCGATGGAAAAGGCACTGGCGACGGTGCGCAGCGCCAATTGCGCGGCATCGTCGAACATCAGGGGCGCATCGACGCCGAACACCACATAGCTGTCATAGGTGGCGGCCAATGCGACATGATGCAGGTCGGTGGCGAAGATCAATGTGACGCCAAGGAATGACAGGAAACTGCCGAACACCGCGCCCTGCACCCCCGCCTGGGTCGGATCGGCGGCCATGGCGGCGCTGAGACCCGACTGGAAGGCGATGACCGCGCCCGCGACCTGAGTGGCCATGACGGTGATGCGGGCAATGGCGCCCAGCATGAGGCCAATGGCCAATTCGTGGAAGATCAGCCCGACAATGCCCATGAAATCGGCCGGCATATTGGGCAGGTTGGGTGCCAGCAGCGGATAGACCACCAGCGTGAAAGCCAGCGCGAAAGCCAGCCGCATGCGCGCCGGGATCATGGTTTCGCCCAGCGCGGGCATCAGCATCAGGATGGCGCCGATGCGGGAAAACAGCAGCAGATAGACAAAGGCGGTATTGGGCAGCCAATCCAGCCCGATGGTGAGCATCAGCCGCCCACGATGATCATGTCGATCACCCGGTTCATATAGCCGCCCATGGTGGCGCCGAGGAATGGCAGGGTGATCAGCATGGTGATGAAAATGGCGATGATCTTGGGCACGAAGACCAGCGTCTGTTCCTGAATCTGGGTCAGCGCCTGGAATAGAGCGATGACCACGCCGACCAACAGGCCCACGATCATCATCGGCGCAGCGACGATGATCAACGTCCAGATGCCATCGGTGGAAATGTCGAGAACTTCGGCGCCGGTCATTGCAGGTCCTGTCGGGCGAATCGTCGCCACGCGCCCCAGTCTACTCCCCTCGCGTCATTCCCGCGCGGGGTCAGTGTCAGATCGGCATCCGCATGATTTCTTCATAGGCCGAGATCACCCGGTCGCGCACCGTGACCATGCTTTCGATAGCCAGTTCCGTCTGGCTGAGGGCGGTGACCATATCCACCACATTGGCCTTGCCATTGACCATGTCCAGCGCCATGGCGTCCGAAGCCTTGCCCGCATCCATCACGCCCTGCACCTGCTGGGCCAGCATGCTGGCGAAATTATTGCCCGAACCGCCAGCGGCGGCGCTGAGATCGGTGGTGGGCTTGGCAGCCTGGTTGATCAGGCGGCTGGCATTGCCATAGGCGGCGGTGGCGGCATTGAACGGAGTGGTGACCATCTGGCTTGTCCTTGTCGCGCTTAGCCGCGCAGAATGTCGAGCGTGCGGCCCAGCATCTGCCGGGTGACGGTGACGACGTTGAGATTGGCTTCATAGGTGCGCTGGGCCTCGCGCATATCCATCGTCTCGATCAGCGTGTTGACGTTGGGATATTGCACATAGCCGCTGGTATCGGCGGCCGGATGGCCGGGCTCATAGCGGCTGGTGAAATCGCTCATGTCATAGGCCAGACGCCCCACTTCGACGACCTTGCCCCCCACTTCGGCATCATACTGGGCCTGAAAGGTGGGGACGCGGCGGCGATAGGGTTCCTCGCCCGGCGCCTTGCCGGCCGAGTCGGCATTGGCGATGTTTTCGGCGATAACGCGCATGCGAGCCGTCTGGGCATGCAGGCCGGTGGCGGCGATGCGGAGCGAGGAATTGAAATCCATGCCTGAGGCTCCTAGGCCGAGCGGCCAAGCGCGGTTTTGAGGATCTTGATCGACTTCTGGTAGACCGTGGTGGCGGCCTGATAGTCCATCATATTGGTGGTGACCTTCATCATCTCGTCTTCGAGGGAGACCCCGTTCCCTTCGGGCGTGATTTCGAAATTGGCCATGCGTTGGGCGCCGAATGCCCCACCTTCGCTGCTGGACACGGAAAAGTGCATCGGCTGGGTGGCGAGCGTGGTGACGCTGGCCGAGGAGAAACCGCCCATCTGCTCGGCGAAATCGTACTGCGCCAGATCGCGGCCGCGGTAATTGGGCGTTTCCGCATTGGCAACGTTTTCGGCAAGCAGGCCTTGACGGGCCTGATGCCAGCGCATCTTGTCGGTGAGCGCGGCAAAAACCGGCATGTCCATAAGGCCCATTGGCCGATACCCCCGCGAGTCTTTGATAAGGCGCGATGGGCAAATCTTGCCGGGTCATGGTTAATCAAGTGTTAATTAACCCCTGCAATACCGGCACCTGCCTCGCAATTTGCAAATTGCTGCGGCCAAATAGGCAATATATGCCGCTTATACCGCCCGGATTCGGGTCGGCACGTTCTGGGAGCCATTATGCAGTTCATTACCAGCCTGTTCGGCGGTTCGGAAAACTCCATCCTCACCGTGGTCTTCGCACTCGGCATCGTGCTGGTGCTGATCGTGCTGGCCGTGTGGCTGCTCAAGCTGCTCTATGGGGCCACTGGAAGCGTGGCGCGCGGGCGCAATCGGCGGCTGTCGGTGATTGATAGCCTCTCTGTCGACCAGAAGCGGCAATTGCTGATCGTGCGGCGCGACAATGTCGAGCATCTGGTGCTAATCGGCGGGCCGCAGGACGTGGTGATCGAAACCGGCATAGCGGTCGATGAAACAGCGCTCGCCTCTAACCGCCGCCCCGTGCCCATGCTAGGCCGCAAGCCGGTGCAACCGGCCGCCCCTGTCCCTAAAGCCGTGGCGCCGGAGCCGGTGGTCGCGCCGACCGGCGCACCCGTCGCGGTGGTCGAGCAATTGGCCGACAAGCCCCGCGGGCCCCGCTCCTTGCGGCAGACCGGGCTGATGCGGTCGGTGGAACCCGCCGAACCCGCAGTAAGGGCGGGAAACTCCGACAAACCGGCTTCGCGGCCCGCCGACTCAGCTAAAGAAGACAGTGCACAGCAGGACGTGGAAGGCACTGATCTTGTCGACGGCGATAGCACGGCCAACCGGAACTGACCCATCGCCGCGCCATGCGCGGCGCCTGCTCGTTCTCGCCGGCCTTGCCGCTTTCACTTTGCTGGCGCTGCCAGGCCTGGCCTATGCGCAAAACCTCTCCATCGATTTCGGCGACGAAGCGACGCTGACCGAGCGGGCTGTCCAGCTCATCGGGCTGATCACGCTGCTCTCGCTGGCCCCATCAATCCTGGTAATGGTGACCAGCTTCACCCGCATTGTGGTGGTGCTGTCGCTGCTGCGCACGGCCATCGGGCTGCAAACCGCGCCGCCCAATTCGGTGATGGTGTCGCTGGCGTTGTTTTTGACCCTGTTCGTCATGCAGCCCACGCTGCAACAGACCTATGACCAGGGCATTGCGCCGCTGCTGGCTGGGCAGATCGAGGTGGCAGAAGCGTTTGAAGCGGGATCGGCGCCGTTGCATGAATTCATGCGCGCCAATGTGCGCGAACAGGATTTGCAGCTGTTTTTCGACCTGACCGACGCCGAAATACCGGCCGAGCCCGAGGCGATCCCACTGCAATTGCTGGTGCCCGCCTTCATGATTTCGGAACTGCGCCGCGCCTTTGAAATCGGCTTCCTGCTGTTCCTGCCTTTCGTGGTCATCGACATGGTGGTGGCGTCGGTACTGATGTCCATGGGCATGATGATGCTGCCCCCGGTGGTAATCTCGCTGCCGTTCAAGCTGATCTTTTTCGTGCTGGTGGATGGCTGGTATCTGGTGGCGGGCTCGCTGGTGCGAAGTTTCGTCAGCAGCTAAAGCGCCGCCAGCCCAGCATCGGGCCGGCTGGCCGATAGCGGCGCCAGGGCGTCCTCGCCGCCATAGGTCTGCCGATAGGCCGCAAGGAAGGCATTGAGGCCGTCGATGCCTGACACTTGGCTGGCGACCTTCTTGAATTCGAGGCTATCGACCTGGATCGGGCCGGTGACGTAATCGAACATCGGCCACTCCGGCGAGGTGACCATACGGTCAGCGAACTTGGAGCGCAGGCGCGACAGACCCAGCGTGTCATTGGCCATGACATAGCCCACCGCCGCCTTGATGACGCTCATGCGTTCGGGCTGGCCCAGCGGGTCGGTCTGGTTGGGCTCGGAATAGAGCGCCTCCAGCATTTCGCTGGCTTCGACATAGCGCTTGGATTTCCAATGGGCATCGACGCGCAACAGGCTGACGTCGCGCCCGTCCATATCGCGCACCATGTCCAGCGCCAGCACGTCGCGTCCCAGATCGATCATGGCGCGGGCTTCGAGCAGCCGGCGCTGGCGCACCAGCGATTCCGGCAGACCCGGCAATTGGGTAGCGTTGAGTACGCGCAACGCATCCTGCGGCTTGCGATCGGCGACATAGATCACAGCAAGATCGGTGGCGACCTGCGTCTTGGCCACGCCGCGCAGGCGATTGTCGAGCTGATATTCGAGCAATTCGGCCGCCTGGGGCAGCAGATCGACCCGCACCAGCCGGCGCGCCAGATTGCGGATCACCTCGTCGCCACGGCGGCCGGGCGGAGTGAGATGGCGGAAGTCGTAGTAAAGACTGAGCGCTTCGACGGGGGCCAGCGTATCGGCCTTGCCATCGAGGAACAGTGCGCCGAACTCGGCCTGCGCTTCGTCGCGCATGGCATTGGTCGAGGCACCATCGGGATAGGTGCCGACGGCCTGCTTCACCACCTCAAAGCCCAGCCGGTAATCGCCCTCGCGGAAATAGAACTCGGCCAACAGCTTCTGCATATCGGCTTCGAGCGGATTGCCGCGCCATAGCAGGGCCTCGGCCGCCAGCGTCTGCGAGGCCTTGGCCAGATCCAGCCGTCCGGCCTGATCGAGCAAATAGAGCGTGCGATAGACCGCTTCGGCGCGGGTGGGGCGAATATCGGCGGCAATGACCTGGCCATAGGTGTCGATCGCCTCATCGACCCGGCCATTGGCCTCGTCGATCCGGCCCGACATCAGATGATAGAGGCTGCTGTCTTCGGCATTGAGGCTGGCGAAATCCACCTGGCCCAGGAAACGCTCGGCGACGGCACTGTCGCCAGTTTCGACCGCTGCCCGCATGGCGGCGAAATAGAATCGATTGCGCGCCCAGGCTGGATAGGAGCCGGCCACGCTGGCCGCTTCGAGGGCATCCAGCTTGGCGCCCTTGAAATCATAGGCATCTGCGCGGGCAATGGTACGCCAGAACAGGCCATCGACCTCTTGCGCCATGGCCGAGGTATTGAGGATGGCCAGTGCCTCCTTGGGGCGGTGTGCCATGGTGTCGGCAATGGCCAGGCTCATCCGCAGCTTGCGGGTCAGCGCCATGGATTGCAGCTGGCTTTCGAGTACGCGCAGCACGCCGATGGCCTCATAGGACAGCTGGTTGGCCAGGTAATACTGCGCCAGATCGAGCCGGGCCACGTCGCGCTGGGCGCCGTCGGCCTCTGCGGCCGCCGCCAGCAAGGCATCGCGCTGGGCAGCGAAGGCCCGGGGATCGGGCTGCTCGAGCCGGGCCAGATCGACAAAGCTGCCGCGCAGGCCCTCCCTGGCAGCAGCGCCGCCGATGCTCCGCGGGCCATCGAGCGCCGAAACGGTCAGCCCGCCCGGCGTCGAGATGACAGCCAGATCGCTGTCGATGGCCATGGCGAGGCGTTCGGTTTCTGGCTTGATCACCAGACCATGCACGCTGCGCAAAGCCGAGAAATCGACATAGTCCAGCGCGCGGGTAATGCCGCGGGCCGGAGGGTAGGCCGTGACCACCTTGAGCATGTCGCCGACATCGGGGTCGCGGAAATCATGCACCTTGGCCGGGCGGGCGATGTTGGCGACGATCTCGAACGAGCCTTCGACATCGCGGCGGCGGCTGAGCTGGATCGGCTCGGTGGGGGTCAACACGGTATCGCCGAGCGACAGCACCCAGGCCATGCCTTCGGAGCCCAGGCTGGCGAGGCGTTCCTGGTTGAGATTGACCCGCACCACCTGCGTATCGCCGGCGGCAACCACCGAGAATTCGTCGGCCAGGGCATCAAGTTCGTCCGACTGGGCAGGCGGGGCAATGCCGGCCGTGGTGTCGAAAATCATCCAGACGGTATCGCCGCGCCGGAACACGGCTGCAGGCGTATCCTGCTCGAACGGGAAGACGACCCGGATTGTCGATCCCACCACATTGACGAAGGGTTTTACCGTGGCGGCCTGCAATGCGCCAATACGCGGAGCGCCACCCACCTCCCCGGCCGGACCGGCGCTGGCGGGAATCTTGACGGCTTCGGCTAGCTCGGCCGCCTGGAAACTGGGCAGCGCCTGCCCGGCAATATCGATATCGAGCACGAATTGCCGCGACGAATTCTGGTAAAAGCGCGGCGTTACGCCCTCGGCCAATGCCAGGGTGACATTGGCACCATCGGGCGTGACGGCGCTGTCCACCCCGACAATCTCGGCGGGGAGATCGGCCAGGAGGCCGCGCATATCGACCCCGACCGGCCACTCGAAGGCGATATGGCCGGTCTGGCCATCCTGCACATATTGTGCGGTTGTCGGCACGGTCCAATCGAATTGCAGCCGCAGGAAAGTGGGATTGCGGCCAATGCGGACGCTGGCCTCAGGCTTCAGCGCTTCGGCATCGGCGGCCTTGCGCTCCCGCTCGGCGCGGATGGCGGCCAGCCGCGCCCGTTCGGCCAATTCGTCCACTACCTCCTGCGGCAGCGCCGGAGGCATGCCCTGCCAATTGGTGGGCAGCAGGTCGATGAACAGCTTCTCGCCCGCTTCGATGCGGTTGAAATTGAAGGCTTTGCGCAGCCCCATGCGCAGGCCGCGCCCGTCCGGATCGACACGGGCAACAGAGAGATAGTCGGACATGGTGGTGCCGACATCGGGCAGGATCACGGACACCTGCTCGCCGAACTCGATCGAGAGCACGCCATTTTCAATGCGCATCGTGTAGGTGGGCAGGCGGTCGAGGCCCGGGAAACTCAGGATCAGCCGGCCATAGCCGTCTTCCTGGGTCACGTAGAGCTGGCCCTGCTCCTGCGCAAAAGCGGGCGCGACGACGCAAAGCGCCACCGCCACACATATTGCCAACGCATGCCTGGCATTCTGCCAGCCTGCAAGTATTGCGGTCTTCACCGGCCGCTACCCCAACGCACTCTGACGAGTCTTCGGCACCGGCTATTCTTGCCGGGACCATGAAAACACGTGGGTTACACAAACTCTTATTGGTAACCCATAGCGCGCCGGGCTTAACGGCGGCTTACTCCAATATGGACAAAGCCCTATTGACCAACGATCTGAGGCAGTGCCGCCAGATCATCCGGCGTCATCTCGGCAGCCGGTTGATCGGCCAGCGCGGCCATGCGCACGGTGAGCTCCTGCGCCCGGGTGGCATCCATAGCAGCCAGGATAGGCGACATCTTGCGCGGGTTCATGGTCTTGGCGACGCGCAGCAGCACATCCATCTCCAAGGCATTGAAAATATTGGCGGCGTCGCGCGGCTTCATGGCCTCGTACATAGCCACGATGCCAGCAAATTGCCCCGCTTCCATCTCCTGGCGCTGATCGACCAACGCGGAAATCTGCGCTTCAAGCGCCTCCAGCGTCGTCTGCCGCTCGGCCACGCGCTTTTCGGCGGCATCCACCAAAGAGGCACGCAGGGCCAGGTCTTTCTCGTAGGCTTCGAGCTCGGTGCGGCGCGCCGCCAGCGATTGCAGGATGCTGTCTTGCGTGGCCGAGCCGCCCTGCACATCGGTCATGGGCACGGGGACACCACTGGCATTGACCTGCATCGGCACGGCGTCGCCCGAGGGGAAACAATCCAGCGCCATCGAATCCACAAAGCTGCTGGTGCCCGCCTCGGCGGCACCCTCGGCAGGGCCAGCTTCGCCATGGCCAGTGGCGGCTGGGGCTGTCCTCGTCACCGAACCGTTTTCTTTCAACTCGGCATCGACGGCGACGCAATTGTCGCCCGAGGTCGCGGATACCGGCGTGGCATGATCGGCCGCAGGGCTCTCGGCCGGAACTGGCTCACCGTGACCGCCCGCTGCGGTGTCAGGCGCCCCCAAAGTCGGGGCCGTGTCGGACAGCGTCGGCGCAGAATCATCGAGGGTGGGTTCGCCCGCCTGGTTTGGCGCAGCTTCGCCGCCGGTAGCGCCTGCCGCCCGCGCAGTGGTCACGCCGGCGAGTACATAGCCGCCATTGGTGACCAGACCAATGGTCTTGAACACCAGGAGGGCCGCAACTGCCATGACCACGACAGGAAGCAGGCGAACCGTTTTCACGCGGCAACCCCACGATTGCGGACGCGGGAGGACAGTTGCTCGAGCGCCGACTGCACCTTGTTGGGCCGTTCTTCAGGCTCGGCAGCCTGGCTCTGCCGGGCGACGCTGGTGATCTTGGCGATACGCTCCATCACGGCGGTACCGGAGGAAACGTGATTGGCCAGTTCGATGCCGAAACGCTCGGCTTCCTCAAGGCGGGAATTGAGCGCCAGATCGGCCTCCACCGCGGTCTGCTTGAGCTCCTTGATCGCCTGATTGGCGAGATTGGTAGCGCCCACCAGGTCCGCCACCATCTGGCGCATCACGTCCTTGTCGGCATGCAGCCGCTTGAGGCGCTGATTGAGGACCATGCAATAGCCGATGGTCAGAGCCAGAAGTACGGCAACCGCGCCTTCCACGAATATCCCGAGGGGCAAACCGAACATCATCGTCCTTCCACTGTGTCGTCGAGTTCCTCAAAGGCCGCCATGGTGACCTTGGGCGGATTGAGCGGGTGGGTAACCCGTACCGAAACATGATTGCCGATATGGCCCATAATAGCCTCGGTGAGTTCCACATCGCCGCAGCGCAGGCGCACCGGGTCGGCGGGCGTGCGCTCGAACATCACCATGTCGCCGGTCTTGAGATTGAGTACGCGCGACAGCGGCAATTCCTGCTCGTGCAGCACCGCCTCGATCTCGACATCGGCCGAATAGATTTCGGTGGCCAGATGGCCTTCCCAGATCGGGTCGCGGCCGAATTTTTCACCCATGAACATCTGCAGCAGCTGTTCGCGGATCGGTTCGATCGTGGCGTAGGGCAAGAGGATTTCAATCTTGCCGCCGCGATCGTCCATTTCGATGCGCAGCTCGATCAGGATGGCGGCATTGCCCGGCCGGGAAATCGCGGCGAAGCGCGGATTGGTTTCCATGCGCTCGAGCTTGAAATTGACCTGCGTCACCGGTTCGAACGCGCGGTGGGTATCGTCGAGAATGACCTCGATCATCCGCCGGGCCAGCGCTAGTTCGATGGTCGTATAGGGCCGGCCTTCGACGCGGATATTGCCGCCGACGCGACGGCCGCCCAGCAGCACGTCAATCATCGAATAGATCAGCGAGGAATCGACGGTCAACAGCCCGTAATTTTCCCATTCCTCGGCCCGAATGACCGAAAGGATCGCCGGCAGCGGGATGGAATTGAGATAATCGCCGAAGCGGACGGAGGAGATCGAGTCGAGCGTGACTTCGACATTGTCCGAGGTGAAATTGCGCAGCGAGGTCGTCGTCAGCCGCACCAGGCGGTCGAAGACGATTTCGAGCATGGGCAGGCGTTCATAGCTGACCAGCGCCGAATTGATCAGCGCTTGCACGCCCGTCAGCTCGACATTGCTGCCCACGCTGGCATCAAACCCGAGCAGGCTATCGATTTCATCCTGGTTGAGGACGCGGTCGCCGCTATCTTCACCGTCGCCCGCCGCGCCTTCGATCATCGCCGCCCATTCGGCAGCGGCTTCGGCAGCGCGCGCTTCCTCGGACTTGCCCGAGGCGGCGTCGAGGTCCCAGTTTTCCGACAGCTTGTCTTGATCGGTTGGTCCAGCCATCACTGCACCAGGATTTCCTTGAACAGGATGCTCTCGACACGCTGCGGATAGATCGCGACATTGACGCGGCGTGTCAGCTCTTCCTTGAGACGGTAAATGCCGGCGGAGCCTTCAAGGTCGCTCTTGCGCAGCTCGCGCAGATAGACCTGGAACGCATCGGTCACCTTGGCCAGGCTCGGCTGGATGGCGGTCATCACCTCCTGATTGGCGACTTCAAGCGCAATGGTGAGCCGCATGAAGGATTCCCCGCCGGCCTCATTGCTGAGATTGACCGTCATCGGCGGCAGATTGAAAATAAAGGTCGGCGTCGCCGCAGTGGCGCCATGGCTATCGCCGGCGCCCTCGGCAGAGCTTCCCGAAGAGAGGAAATAATATAGGCCTGCCCCGCCCAGCAGCACGACCACGGCGGCGGCCCCGATGATGAGAAAGAGCCTGGGTATCCCCTTCTTGCGGGCGGCGCTTTCACCGGCTTCTGCTTCAGCGACCATGCCAACCTGCCAAACACGAGGAATTCCGGACGATTCCGGCTCTGCGTCCAGCTAAGCGCCGGATGGTTAACGATCGGTTACAAATGCACCCAAAGCGGCAAAATTTGCCGGGCAGCTTTTGCCGCAAGGGGAAAGGCTAACCCGGCAGGGCTAAGTACCCCAAAATCCTATCCATCTGATTTTATTAAATTTTCCGACTTGGCATGGTTTCTGCAGTGTAAACGGCGAGGCCAAGGCTTGGGGAAGTCGGCGGCTTCGGGGACGTTAACACCGGGGATCAGCGATGATCGGAAACGCGCAACTGATCAGCCTCAGCAGGCAGATCGCGCTACAGCGGCAGATGGATGTGGTGGCCAACAACATGGCCAACATCAACACCACCGGCTTCAAGGCCGAAAACCTGCTGTTTGAAGAATATATCATGCCGGTCGCCCGCGACCAGGATTTCCCGACCATCAACCAGCCGCTCTCCTATGTGCAGGACTGGGCGACGATGCATGACATGTCGGGCGGCGCCATGGTGCAGACCGGCAACGAACTCGATGTCGCGCTCAACGGCGACGGCTTCTTTGCGGTGCAGACCGGTGGCGGCGAGCGCTGGACCAAGTCCGGCTCCTTCCAGATCAGCAATAGCGGCACGCTGGTCGATCTCAACGGCAACCCGGTACTCGGCGAAGGCGGCCCGATCCAGTTCGGCCCCGAAGAAAGCGGCATCGAGATTGCCGCCGACGGCTCGGTCAGCTCCAGCACCGGCCCCAAGGACCGGCTGCGCCTGGTCGAATTCGCCAATGTGCAGGACCTGACCCGCGAAGGCTCCAATCTCTATGCCGGCGGCACGCCCGTGGCAGCCACCAATACCAGCGCGATGCAGGGCTTTGTCGAACGCTCCAACGTGTCGGGCGTCTCCGAAATGGCCGAGATGATCCGCGTCACCCGCTCCTACGAATCCATCGCCTCGCTGACGCAGAAACAGGACGAGCTCCGTCGCTCGGCCATTCAGCGTCTCGGCGATGCCAACGCTTAAGTCCTGAGGAAAAGCCATGAAAGCCCTCTACATCGCATCGACCGGCATGAGCGCTCAGGAACGCAACGTCGAAGTCATCTCCAACAATATCGCCAACATGCGCACCACTGGCTACAAGCGCCAGCGCGCCGAATTCCAGGACCTGCTCTACCAGCAGATCACTCGCGCCGGTTCGCAGACCTCGGACCAGGGCACCATGCTGCCGGCGGGCCTCGAGATCGGTTCGGGCGTGCGCACCGTCTCCACGCCCCGCGTGATGAGCCAGGGCAATGTGAACATGACCGAACGCGAACTCGACGTCGCCATTCGCGGCGAGGGTTTCTTCATGGTCACCATGCCCGATGGCCGCACCGGCTATACCCGTGACGGCTCGTTCGAGCGCAGCGCCGAGGGCACGCTGGTCAATTCGAGCGGTTACGCCATCGAACCCAATATCACCATTCCGGGCACGGCCACTTCGGTATCGATCTCGGCCGATGGCGTGGTCGAAGCCTATCTCAACAATGACGCCACCCCGACCGAACTGGGGCAGCTCCAGCTCGCCCGCTTCGTCAACAAGTCGGGCCTTGAATCGCTGGGCGATAACCTGTTCATCGAAACTGCCGCCAGCGGCCCGGCCCAGGTGGAACTGCCCAATCGGGACGGCACCGGCAATTTGCTGCAGAACTATCTCGAAATGGCCAATGTCAATTCGGTCACCGAAATCGCCGACCTCATCGCGGCCCAACGCGCCTACGAGATGAATGCACGCATTATCTCGGGCGCCGACACGATGATGCAGGCCACGAGCCAACTTCGCTAAGGGAGAGCCCAGATGACCCGCACATTGCTTGCCGCTCTCGCCACCACATTGCTGATCGGCACCGCCTTTGCCGCGCCCGTGCTCAAGACCGACATCGTCGTTTCAGCCGCTGTGGTCACGGTGGGCGACATGTTCGAGGACGCCGGGATCGATGCCGAGCAGCCCCTGTTCCGTTCGCCCAAGCCGGGCACCAGCGGGCTGGTGCCGCTGGCCGATATCACCGCCGCCGCCGCGCGGGTTGGCATTACCGGGTTCGACAATAGCGGCGTCACCGCCAGCCGCGTGACCCGCGCCAGCAGCGTCGTGGACGAAGCAAGCCTGATTGCACTGATCACCGCCGATCTGCGCCAGCGCGGCATCATCACCGATGGCATGACGGCCGACATGCTGTTCAACACGCGGATCGCCCCGTTCAACGCCGAGCCGGTTGCCGAACCTGCCAGCATTATCAGCCTGCGCTACCTGCCGGGCACAGGCACCTTCACCGCCCGCTTCGCCATTGCCGGGGAAGCCCAGCCGCTCGACGTCGCCGGCACGATCGAATTGATGATCGAGGCGCCCCATCTCAAGGCCAGCCTGCCCGCCGGTGCCGTACTGTCGGCCGACGATATCCAAATGCGCCCCGTGGCACTGCGCTTTGCCGATACGGCCGGGATTGCCCAGCTCAACCAGCTGGTGGGCATGGCGCTGACGCGCCAGACCCGCGAGGGCATGATGCTCAAGCCATCAGATGTGGCAGTGCCCCAACTGATCGCCAAGAACCAGCTGGTCACCATCTATTTCCGCAAGGGCCCGATGACGCTGACCGTCAAGGGCCAGGCCATTACCAGCGCCGCCACCGGCGGGCCAGTGCAGGTGCTCAACCTCATCTCCAAGCGCGTCATCAACGCCACCGCTATTGCTGCCGGCGCCGTCGAAGTCAGCGCCGCCCCCCTTTCCATTGCCGGCCTCTAAGCTCAGGAGCCCCCAAATGAAGCTCGTCAAACTCTCCGCCCTGCTGCTGCTCACCGGCTCGCTCGTTGCCTGCACCACCACCGATCGTCTCGCCAATGTGGGCAAGGCCCCGGTGCTGACGGCCATTGAGGATCCCACGACCCTCGCCGGCTACCAGCCGGTTCGCATGCCGATGCCCGAAGCCATTGCCGATACCTACCAGGCCAATTCGCTCTATCGCACCTCGGCCCGCGGATTCTTCAAGGATGAGCGCGCCCACCGCATCGGCGATATCCTGACCATCGTCGTGACCATCAATGACAGCGCCCAGATCGATAACGTCACCAATTCCAGCCGCAGCGCCACCAACAGCGCCGGCATGGGCGGCATCCTCGGCACTGCCATCAAGGACGTTTCGGCCGGCGCCATCGATCCCTCCGCTGCCGTCGACTTCACCTCGGGCATGGCCAATAAGGGCGCTGGCTCCGTCAACCGCTCGGAAAGCCTTGAAACCTCGGTCGCTGCCGTCGTCACCCAGATCCTGCCCAACGGCAATCTGGTCATCGAGGGCCGCCAGGAAGTGCGGGTGAATTTCGAAGTTCGCGACCTGATCGTCACCGGCATCGTGCGCCCCTCCGATATCCGCGCCAACAACACCATCCCCTCGGCCAAGATCGCCGAAGCTCGCATTTCCTACGGCGGCCGCGGCCAGATCACCGATGTTCAGCAGCCCCGCTATGGCCAGCAGGTGATGGACGCCATTCTGCCTTTCTAGGCAGCGCGCCACTCCCCGGTTTCCCGCCGCGCATTCCCCCAATGGTGCGGCCGGGCTCTCCCGGCGGGGTCCAGAAGGACCTTGCCTGGCCGGCTCCAGAACAGATCCGGCCTTCCCCAGAGGCGCAGTCTCCCCGGCTGCGCCTTTTCCCCTTTTATGGGCATGTCTTGCCCTTAAGGCCGAGCTATGGAACACCTCTGGGCGCAAATTTGGAGCCTGCCCATGTCTTTCCAGAAACTCGACGATCTCGGCCGCAAACTCGAAGCGCTGGAGCATGCGCTATCCATTCTGGGCGCTGACGAAGCCACCCATATGGCCGTTGGCGGCGGGGAAAAGCGGGCCGAGGCCATGTCGAACCTGGCTGGGCTCTACCACGCCCAATCCACGGCGCCCGAAATCGCCGATTGGATCTTGGCGGCGGAAACCGAGGTCGAGTCGGAAGACCAGAAGCTGGCGCTGGTCGAATTCCAGCGCAGCTATGTCAACGCCACCTGCCTGCCCACAGAATTCGTCGAGCGCCGCACGGCCGCTACCATGCGCTCTGAACAGCTCTGGCGCGATCTGCGCGCCAAGAATGACTGGGACAGCTTCCTGCCCGCGCTCGAAGGCGTCGTGGCGCTGGTGCGCGAGGAAGCCCAATTGCGCGCCGAGGCGCTGAAGCTGGCACCCTATGACGCGCTGATGGAGCAATACGATCCCGGCAACCGCACGGCCGATCTCGATCTGGTATTCGGGGACCTCAAGAGCTTCCTCAAGGGCTTCGTGCCCGAGGCGCTGGCGGTCCAGGAAGAACGGCTGGCCAAGCGGCCTCGCAAGGCGCTGAACGGCCCCTACCCCATCGAGAAGCAGCGCGAGCTTGGCCTGGCCGCCATGCGCGCGGTGGGCTTCGATTTCACCCATGGCTCGCTGGCCGTATCGCACCACCCCTTCTGCGGTGGCGTACCCACCGATGTGCGCATGACCACGCGCTACCGCACCGACGAATTCCTCTCTTCGCTGATGGGCGTGCTGCACGAGACGGGCCACGCGCTCTACGAGCAGGGTCTGCCCAAGCAGTGGTCGCACTGGCCGCTGGGCAAGGCACGCGGCATGGGCATTCACGAAAGCCAGAGCCTGTTCGTGGAAATGCAGCTGGCGCGCAGCCCCGAATTCTGGGAATTCGCCCTGCCCCTGGTGCATCTGCATCTGGGCGAAGACGCCATTCCCGGCTGGGACATTGCCGATATCCTGAGCGAAGTGAACTATGTCGAACGCGGCTATATCCGTGTCGATGCCGACGAGGTCACCTACCCGCTCCACGTCATCCTGCGTTACGAGCTGGAACAGGACCTGGTCAACGGCAAGCTCGAAGCCAGCCAAATCCCAGAGGCCTGGGACGCCAAGATGACCGAATATCTGGGCCTCCCCACCCTGGCCGACCCCAAGGATGGGCCGATGCAGGACGTGCATTGGCCCGGCGGCGCCTTCGGCTATTTCCCCAGCTATACCCTGGGCGCCATGATCGCTGCCCAGCAATGGGCAGCGCTGGAAAAGGCGCAGCCAAAGGTGCGCGGAGACATTCGCAAGGGCGACTTCACCGGCGTCAACCAATGGCGCTCAGACAATATCTGGAGCCAGGGCTCGCGCTGGTCGACCCCTGACCTGATCACCCGCGCGACGGGTGAGCCGCTCAATGCGGATTTCTTCAAGGCGCATTTGAAGAAGCGGTATCTGGGGTGATTTTGTAGTTGGATCAATGCGGTAGGCGGGACGGCGGAATCAGTTTGTGCTAGCCCCGACCTACCCACCGTCGTCATCACCCGGCTTGTCCGGGTGATCCATCGCACCGCACGCGCTGCAGCATGGATTGCTCGGACAAGCCGGGCAATGACGGCGCAGAGGGGTATCGGTCCTCGTCGCTTCCGACCTGTAAACTCCCAGTAGACCTCATCCTGAAGCTGTCGAAGGACGAGGTCGTGGCTACCAAGCCTCCACTCGCGCGACCACGTGCTTCGACAGGCTCATCATGAGGTCTTTGAGGGCAAAGAAGCCGTCAAAACTTGACATCTCCATCACCCTGCCTATTTTCGACCCACCCGCAGCACAGACCGGACGGTACCCAATGGAATTCTCGATGACCGACTGCCTCGCCCGCATCGCTCATTCGGAATCCGTCCATGCCCGCCTCCATCACGCTGCACCAAGTCTCCTATTCCACACCCGATAATCAGCCGCTTTTCACCGGCCTCGACCTCAGCTTCGGCAGTGAACGCAGGGGACTGATCGGCCGCAACGGCACGGGCAAATCAACGCTGCTCCGCCTGATCACAGGAGAACTTTCTCCCGCATCCGGCTCGATCAGCGTAACCGGCACCCTTGGCGTGCTGGAACAATCGGTACAGGTCGACCCCGCTGAAACAGTCGCGGGTCATCTGGGCGTTATCGATGAACTCGAGCGGCTGGATCGCCTCGAACAGGGGCTTGGCACGGCCGAGGATGCCGGGGAGGCCGATTGGTCCCTGCCCGGTCGCATCGAGGCGGCCTTGGCCGACGTGCAACTGCCAGCGCTCGATACCGGCCGCTTGATATCGACGTTCAGTGGCGGCCAACGCACACGGCTGGCGCTGGCGCGGTTGATCCTGGCCAAACCCGACATGATCCTGCTCGACGAGCCGACCAATAATCTCGACGCTGATGGGCGGCAGGCCATAGCCGACCTGCTACATCGCTGGCGTGGCGGGGCGATCGTGGTCAGCCATGACCGCACTTTGCTGCGCGAAATGGATGCCATCGTCGAGCTGACCAGCCTCGGGGCCAAAACCTATGGCGGCAATTGGGACCATTATAGCGAGCGCAAGGCGCTGGAACTGGCCTCCGCTGAACACCAACTGGCCTCGGCCGAACGTAAGGTGGCCGAGGTCGACCGCAAGCTCCAGGCCATTGCAGAGAAGAAGGCCCGCAAGGACAGCGCTGGCAAGCGCAAGGCGGCCAAGGGCGGCATTCCGCGCATCATGCTGGGCGGAATGAAGGAGAACTCGGAAAATACCAGCGGCGGCAATTCGCGCCTGGCCAACCGCCTGCGTGGCGAAGCGGCGGAAGTGGCCAGCGAGGCTAGGTCGCAGATCGAAATTCTCACACCACTCTCTGTCACGCTGACGCCCTCCGGCCTACCTGCCGGCCGAACGGTGTTGCAGATCGATAGCCTGGGCGGCGGGCCTGTCGCTGACGCGCCGATCATCGCCAACGCCTCGTTCAGCATTGTCGGGCCAGAGCGCGTGGCCATTACCGGTCCCAATGGCTCGGGCAAGACAACGCTGCTGCGGCTGCTGACGGGCGACCTGCCGCCCACCTCCGGCACGGTGCGAATCCTGGTGCCCTATGCCCTGCTCGACCAGACCGTGAGCCTGCTCGACCCGGCCCTCAGCATTCGCGACAATTTCCGCCGCCTCAATCCCGATGCCGATGAAAATACCGGGAGGGCAGCGCTGGCCCGCTTCATGTTCCGGGCCGATGCGGCGCTGCAATTGGTAGGGACGCTCAGCGGCGGCGAGACGCTGCGTGCCGGGCTAGCCTGCACCATTGGCGGCAATAACCCGCCGCAATTGCTGGTTCTGGACGAGCCCACCAACCACCTCGATATCCACGCCATCGAGGAGGTGGAGGCCGGTTTGCGCGGCTATGACGGAGCCCTGCTCGTGGTCAGCCATGACCGCGATTTCCTCGACGCCATCGGCATCGAGCGGGAGATCGCGCTGGGGTAAGGCCCCGCCGTTGCGCTTTTCCTTGAGAATGAACGGAAACTGAATCCGGGGTTCAGTCAGCGTTCCGGCTCGCCTGTTTAAACCAACAGTCATCGGCAAGAAGCGCTCGGAGGGAGCGCCGCCAAACAGGAGAAGTCAAATGAAGCGCATCGTCATCACCACCGCTATCGCCGCAATGCTCGCCGTCACCGCAGCGCCCGCCATGGCCGCTGGGGTCTGGGTCAATCAGTGGGGCTTCGGCAATGCCGCCGGCGGCAACCAGGCTGGCTGGAACAACAGCCTGGGTATCGACCAGACCGGCAACTGGAATACCGCTGTCGGCCAGCAGTCCGGCCACAACAATGTCGGCGCCATCGGCCAGCAGGGCAACAATAACTATGGCGACACCTGGCAACACGGCAACAATAATGCCGCCGGTGTCGGCCAGTTCGGCGACAATCACACCGCCATCCTGACCCAGGACGGCAATGGCAATGTCGCCGCCGGCGTGCAGGTCGGCAATGGCTGCAGCGCCAATGTCAACCAGGCTGGCGCCGGCAATGTCACCGCGTTCGTCCAGGCCTGCCCCTGATGCCTGATGACCTTTGGCCGGAAGGGCTTGTTCCTTCCGGCTTCATCCTAGAACGGGAGACGGAAAAATGCTCAGTTTCGACAAACGCTTAAGCATCATCCCCGCTTTGTTCGGCCTGGGCCTTGCGGCCTTCGCCGTCACCAGCGGACAGGCCGGAACCACCAATGCCGGTCCGGTTCAGTGCGGGATTATCTCGACCACCCAGAACGGCATGCTCATGCTTGAAGGGGCGCTGCGGACTGATGTAGCGGTCAATGGCTCCTACCAGTTCCGGCTGCAAAGCTCGGGGTCTGGCGGCAGCAGCAATGTCAGCCAGGGCGGCAATTTTTCTGCTGCGGCGCATGACCATCTCTCGCTGGGCAAGGTCATGATCAATGCCGGGTCCAAATATGACCTGGTGTTCGAGGTGACCGCCAATGGCCAGAAATTCGATTGCGATCGGGAGCTTGTCACCACGCTTTGAATCAAAATGCCATCGCAGGCACCAAAGGGCTTCAGTTCGCTGAAGCCCTTTTTGCGTTAGCACTTTGGCCCAATTGGTGCACGGACTGTGAACGCCGAGTGAATATCGCGCTCCAGATCGGTTCAGCCGCTCCCCTGCATAGTCAAACCATCAGCTGGATCACCCAGCCAACGACAAACAGGAGAGACGCCATGACCACCAAGATCATCAAGACTACCCTTGCCGCCCTTGTCGCTGCCGCCATCGGCGTCGCCGCGATTACCACCCCTGCCAGCGCAGCCGGCCAGGTCTCCATCAGCTACGCCCCCACCGCCCCCGATGAGGCGCGGATGCTCGGACTGGGCCTGCAAATGTATTCCCTGTTCCACGGGCTCAATAGCTCGGGCGCCAATGCCAGCCAGAACGGCTTCGGCAATGCCGCCGGCATCTTGCAGAATGGCGGGGACAATCACGGCCTGATCGTGCAGGAAGGCAACGGCCATACCGGCACGATCGAGCAGAACGGCAATGGCAATAGTTGCGGCCTGTTCCAGTTCGGCGAAAACACCAATGGCTCCTGCGTGCAGAACGGCAATGGCCAATCCGCTATCACCGGCGTCTTCGGCTTCTGAACTGCAGTACCCACAATGACACACGGGGCCGCGAAGGCCCCGTTTTGCATGTCTATAGCATGCCCAGGAATTGCTTGAGCTCGGGCGTTGCGGGATTGGCGAAGACGGTTTCGGGCGGCCCGATTTCGTGCACCCGGCCCTGATGCATGAATACGACGCGACTGCAGACATCGCGGGCGAAACGCATTTCGTGGGTCACCATCACGAGCGTCATGCCCTCCCCCGCCAGTTCCTTGACCACGGCCAGCACTTCGCTGACCAGTTCGGGGTCGAGCGCCGAGGTGATCTCATCGCAGAGCAGGCCGATCGGCTCCATGGCGAGTGCCCGCGCAATGGCGACGCGTTGCTGCTGGCCGCCGGACAGCTCATCGGGATAAGCATCGAATTTGTGCACCAGCCCCACCCGGTCCAGCATCTTGCGAGCCATGGCCTCGGCGGCATCCGCCTTGGTCTTGCGCACCACCATCTGCGAGAGCATGACATTGCGGCCGGCGGTGAGATGGGGGAAGAGATTGAACTGCTGGAAGATCATGCCGATCTTGAGGCGCAAGGCGCGCAGGGCGGCCTCGCTGGTCAGCACATGCTCTCCCGCCACCGAAATGGCGCCTTCATCGATGGTTTCGAGCCCGTTAATGCAGCGCAAAAGGGTGGATTTGCCCGATCCCGATTTGCCGATAATGGCGATGACTTCGCCGCGCTCGATATCGAAATCGATGCCCTTGAGCACTTCATTGTCCCCGAAGCGCTTCTTGACTCCGTCAATGGTGATGAGCGGCATTGAGCTTCCTTTCGAGGAACTGGCTGCTTTTGGACAATGGCCAGCACAGAGCAAAATAGATGATCGCCACGAGCCCATAGACGAGGAAGGGCTGGAACGTGGCATTGGTGACGGCGGTGCCCGCCTTGGTCAGTTCGACAAAGCCGATAATGGAGGTCAGCGCCGTGCCCTTGACCACCTGCACCGAAAACCCGACGGTGGGCGCCACGGCGATGCGGAGCGCTTGCGGCAGGATGACATAGGCCATCTGTTGCAGCCGCCCCATGCCCAGGCTGGCCGAGGCTTCCCACTGCCCCTTGGCAATGGCCTCGACACATCCCCGCCAGATTTCGGCAAGGAAGGAAGCACTCCACAGGATCAGCGCCAATCCGGCCGCCAGCCAGGCGGGCACTGTCATGCCCAGCAGAGCCAAGCCGAAGAAGGACAGAAAGAGCTGCATCAGCAGCGGCGTGCCCTGGAATATCTCGATATAGAGGCGCGCCACGCCGGCCAGCACGCGATTGCGGCTGACGCGCATGAACATGATGAGCAGGCCCACCAGCCCACCGCCGACAAAGGAAACCAGCGACAGCAGGATGGTCCAGCGCGCCGCCAGCAGCAGGTTGCGCAGGATGTCCCAGAAGGTGAACTCAATCATTGTGCCGCCTTTCGCTTGGGAAACAGGGCCCAACCGACCCCGGACAGCACCTGGCGCAGCAGCACCGAGAGGGCCAGGTAGATCAGGGTCGAGACGATATAGGTCTCAAAAGCCCGAAAATTGCGCGACTGGATGAAATTGGCTGCATAGCTCAAATCCTCGGCGGCGATCTGGGACACCACGGCCGATCCAAGCATAACGATGACGATCTGGGAGGATAGCGCCGGCCAGATCCGCTGCAGCGCCGGAACCAGTACGATATAGCGGAAGGTCTGGAAGCGCCCCATGGCAAGGCTGGCCCCCGCCTCGAACTGGCCGCGCGGGGTGGCATTGATGCCGGCCCGGATGATCTCGCAGCTATAGGCGCCCAGATTGACGATCATGGCCAGACTCGCGGCCTGCAACTGGTTCATCTGCACGCCGAGCGAGGGTAGGCCGAAAAAGATGAAGAAGAGCTGGATCATGAATGGCGTATTGCGGATCAGCTCGACATAGGCGCCCACCAAAGGCCGCAGCGGCTTTGGCCCCAGCGCCCGCGTCCAAGCGCAAACAATACCGAGCAGACAGCCGACAACGGCGCCCACCACAATGAGATAGATGGTGACCCCGATCCCTTCGATCAGGGTCGGCAGATATTGCGGCAGCCAGTCGAAATTGAGCTGATAGCGCATGCCAGGCACCTCCAGGGCGCGAACAGGATGGAGCGCCGCTTGACGCGGCGCTCCCGTTTCAAAGCGCTAGGACCTAGAGATCGACAGGCAGAGCCTGACCAAGCCATTGCTGGGAGATGGCCTCGAGCGAGCCATCGGTCTTGGCGGTGGCAATGATCGCATTGACGGCCGCCAGCAGGGCCGTTTCGTTCTTGTTGAGGCCGATATAGCAGGGCGAATCCTTGACCAGGAATTTGAGCTCTGGCCGGATCGGCGGATTGCGCTCCAGAATGGCGGCAGCCACCACATTGCCGGTGGCGATCAGCTCGACCTGGCCGGAAAGAAATGCCGAAATGGTGCCGTTATTGTCTTCGTAGCGGCTGATATCCACCCCATCGCCAACCAGTTCGGTCAGCGTCAGATCTTCCACCGAACCGCGCGTGACGCCCACCTTGTGGCCGGCCAGATCGGCCGCCACTGCCACCGACACACTGGCCGGGCCGAAGACGCCGTTGAAGAACGGGGCATAGGCATCGGTGAAATCGATCACGGCCTCACGCTCGGCATTCTTGCCCAGGCTGGAAATAACCAGGTCGGCCATGCCGGTTTGCAGATAGGGAATGCGATTGGCGCTGGTGACCGGCACCAATTCCACGGCCACGCCCAGCTTTTCCCCGATCAGCTGGGCCATATCGACATCATAACCAACCGGCTGCAAATCGGTGCCAACGCTACCGAATGGCGGGAAATCCTGCGGCACGGCGATCTTGATCGTGCCCGCCGCCTTGATGTTTTCCAGCGCATCGGCATAGGCCGGCAGCGCGGTGCCCAATGCCGCCAGCGTCAGCGTGGCGAGGGAAAGGAAAAGCCGTCTATGCATATGTCGCGTCCTTTGCGGATAACTTCCGCCACAGAACTGCAAGACCCATGCCAGCCCGAAAACCACAGCACCGCAGTCCTTTAGGACATAGCAGCACGCCATGGCGCTTAATTATTAATCAGAAATTCCCATTTTGCCCGCTCATTAGGCAAAAAAAGAGCCCGCAATATAGCGGGCCCCTTGCAAATTCTCGTTGCGCGATCGGATCACTCGTCGCGATAGACCTTTTCGCGGCGCTCATGCATTTCCTGGGCTTCGAGACTCAGCGTCGCGGTCGGCCGGGCATCGAGCCGGGCGAGGCCAATCGGATCGCCGGTTTCCTCGCAATAGCCATAGGTGCCATCGTCAATGCGCTTGAGCGCTGCATCGATCTTGGAAATCAGCTTGCGCTGGCGATCCCTTGTGCGCAGTTCCAGCGAGCGATCGCTCTCCGAACTGGCACGATCGGCCATATCGGGATGGTTCTGGCTTTCTTCCTGAAGATTGGCGAGCGTCTCGCGGCTTTCGCGAAGGATCTCGTCCTTCCACGTATTCAGCTTGGCTCGGAAATACTCGCGCTGGCGCGGATTCATGAACGGCTCATCATCGCTGGGCCGGTATTCAACTAGGTCAACAACCGAAGACATCAGCAGACTCAACTCCAATGCACCCCTTAGGCGGCCTATATATGCGCGCAGGCCGCACCGGGCAAGCACACAAATGGCCCGGTGGACAACGCGACAAACCGCCCCGCGCCGGCCGTGTACCCGATAATCGGCGACGGTTTGATGAATGGGAGGGGTGTGAGCGGCGGTGGTCTTGCCACAGAGTCCTATCCCCGAAGGGACGGCGCCAGTGCAGCCCTGGTAGTCGCAAGAGCGGATCACACGGCCGCGGCGCTTATGTCTTGAACGGGGTGGATTGCGGACTGGCAGCTAACGTCACAGCTCCCGAAAAGCTGCCGTGGCGGTCCAGGTCATGCCGCCCGAACTCTGCCAATAGTAAGCTCGGACCTTGTGCGGAAAGATAGTACTTCACTAACTGCGTGGGGCTCGAGCAGTTCAAGAAGTTCCCTATCGAACTCTTCCATCCTTCCCTGCAGCCGCGAGGGGGCAAAAGCATCACGAGAATGCTGGCACGCGATAAATTCCGATACTCTCTGCGTCAGTGGGGCCGAAATGAAGGTCTCAGCAAACTCTATATCGACATGCTTCTTCCAGGCAGACCACTCGGAAGTCTTTCGTTGAAGGTCGAACGGTTCACCGGTAGCCAAGGGTATCCACCTGACTAAGAATTCAACCCAATCGGCGTGCCAAGGGGGATCATGTGCGTCGTCGCCGGAAACGACAGCGAAGGCGTGATCCTGCGCGACGTGCTTTTGCAGCTTCGTAAAAAGCCGGTCGGGCTCCATCCAATGGATGCTGTTTGCGGCAACGACGAGTTCGAACTGGTCCGAACCAAGATCGGTGTCTTCCGCGTGGCCCTGGACCCAAGCAATGTTTGATGCGTCACCATTTTCGAGCGAGACGGCTAAGACGAGCATCGCTTCAGAAGGGTCCACGGCCACGACGCGTTCGAAAAAGGGGGATAGATGGCGCGCGATTTTCCCCGGTCCACAGCCAAGGTCTAGGAGCCGATTGCCCTGCGGAGCGCTTGATATGAGGGTTTGGAAAAGCTGGTCTGGATACGGAGGGCGAAAGCGGTAGTTGTCGACGACCAACTGGGCCTGAAATGAGATTCCCGCATGCTCGTTGTCCCTACTGGTCACGGCCAAATCTCCCTATGGATCCGCATTCGATATAGGTCGCGAAACGTTCAAGCAACCTACCACGGGGCAATTCCCACTTACGGGTAGCGCGTGGGACGTCAGTCGCGTCCACAAGGGGGTCGATTTGAGCCAGCACTGTCATCTGAAAGTCGCCGGGACGCTTCATAGCTCGACACCAAAAGGACGGTCGATGCTTGAAATCTTATCGCCGCCGCCCGTCAACATCGTATCTGTTATCTCGCAAGGTATCGCTCGGGAAAACGAAGTCTCGTCGATCGCGAGATACGACTTCGCGATTGTGGAACGGGATGGCGAGGCGTTTGTCGGTGGAATAACGGCTTCGATCTCCTTTGCAGTGTTGTTCATCAACAACATCTGGGTTGATGGTCATGCCCGAGGGCGCGGGGTCGGGAGATCGTTGATCGCCGCTGCAGAAGCCGAAGGTCTCCGGCTCGGTGCGGAAACTAGTTGCGTAGACACCCTAACCACGCAAGCTCCAGCATTCTACTTGCGCCTCGGATACTTGGAGTTTGGTCGTTTGGAAGGTTGGGTAGAGGCGAAAGCGGTGGACCGCATTTGGTTCAAGCGACAACTCTGAGTCGGACGAACACGTGCTTTTGACGATGTCGGCTTGCAGGTGGCCAGTCAGCGAGAAACTACGACCGAAATGGGGTCGATAGCGGGCGTGGTCGATGCCACCCTGGAACGCTGCACCTAAATCACAGCGGCGGCGGGTTCTGCTCATGCGTGTCGACACCTGGCATCTGCGGCAGCCAAGGTTCACGCCTTGTGGTCCAGACTTCGAGATGAGGCGTAATGCCGTAGGGGGCGTCGTCGAGGGTGCCGAGGAAGATCTCCATACCGCCCTCGAACAGGAAGAACAAGCGCGAGCCGCAGGCGGGGCAGAATTGGCGCCGGTCATAGGTTTGCACGCTGCCGGTCATGACGAACTGGTCCTGGCGCCAGTTTGCCGTGGCCGAAAAGGCCGAACCGGTCAGCTTGCGGCACTTGGTGCAGTGACATAGGCCGGCAATATAGGGCTCGCCCGAGACTTCGTAGCGCACGGCCCCGCAGAGACACCCGCCCGTCCTGATCCTGTCGTTCATGTGGCTCCCCCGTTTTACCGGCCCGGTATAGCACATTTGCTGGCGAGACCCCGGGGCCCTGCCCCGCCCTAGTACATCGACTTCCTGTATTCGACTTCCAGATCGGCATCGATCTGGCGCATTGCCTCTTCGTCGCTGGGGGCGCCGGTGGTCTGGTCCAGGATGATCTTGGACAGCGAGGGCATTTCGTGGCGGTCCTGGAAGTGTTCGGGGTCCCACAAATGCGAGCGCCGGAAAGCCTTGGCGCAGTGCATGAAGGCCTCGCTGACCTTGATCACGATGGCGAGCTTGGGCAAGCGGCCATTGACGCTCATGCCGCCCAGGATGGCCGGATCGGTCACCAGACTCGCCCGCCCGTTGACGCGCAATGTGTCGTCAAAGCCCGGAATGATGAACAACAGCCCGACATTGGGATTGGCCAGGATATTGACCAGGCTATCGAGCCGATTATTGCCGGGGCGGTCCGGGATGGCCAGGGTGTGCTGATCGAGAATTTCGACAAAGCCCACCGGATCGCCGCGCGGGCTGACATCGGCCCGGCCATCGGCATGCTGGGTGCCGATGCAGACGAAAGGCGAACGCCGGATAAAGGCCTGCGCATGCGTATCGAGCAGGCTCTGGCACTTGTGAATGGCCAGCGCCGTTTGCGCCGGAAACAGGCTGCGCAGCGTCTGCTCGTCAGTGATGGTGAATTCCGGATCTACCTTGAAGTCCTGCATTTTGGCTCCCCCTCCAAACAATGAGGTACGTACCTCATGTTTGGTTTGGTAACGTTTTTTTTGCAGGCGGGCAAGCTGGATCGGCTACCTAGCCGCTATTGCCGGTAGCGACCGCCAATTGAGCAGCAAAGGCGCGTTGATAGGCGGGGCGGGCTTCGGCGCGGGCGATATAGGCGGAAAGATTGGGATAGTGCTCCAATATGTCCATGCCCTCCGCGCGGCGCAGCACCATGACCATCATCAGGTCACCGGCGCTGAACCCGCCATCGAGCCAATCGGCCGTGCCGAGGCGGCCGGACAGGACATTCAGGCGGTCGCGGATGCGTTGCTCAAGCAGCGGCAGGCGCGCTTCGTACCAAGGCTGGTCGCGCTCGGTAAAAGGGACCTGTTCACGCTCGACGATGGGCGGCTCGATCGTGCCGATTGCGGCAAACATCCAGGTGATGGCGCGGGCCCGGGCATTGGCATCGTCCGGCAGCAGGCCCCCATGGCGCTCGGCGATGTGGAGCACGATCGAGCCCGATTCAAACAGCACCAGATCGCCCTCCTCATAGGTTGGAATCTGGCCGAATGGCTGGAGGGCGCAATGGGCGGGCTGTTTCATCGCGGCGAAGGAGACGAGGCGGACATTATAGGGCTGGCCGGCCTCTTCCAGAGCCCAGCGTACGCGCATGTCCCGCGCGAGGCCCTGACCGCCGTCGGGGGAGCGTTCAAAAGCGGTGATGGTGGGGATCATTTGTAAATGCTCCGCATGGTTGGCTTCGCTGTTGCAACGAACGGCCAGGCCGGACTTCGACACGGCATGCAATCAACTGCGCCGTCACTGTCGAATCTGGCCTCCATTGGTCGTCGTGGTGAGGAACGGGTATAGTGCCCGTTCGCTGTATCATGTCTGAGGGGACTAATATGATTGCGAGATTGAACAGCCTTTCGCCCTATGTGCTGGCGATCCTGAGAATTATCACCGGCCTGCTCTTCGTGCATTTCGGGCTGCAGAAGCTCTTTGGCTTTCCCGTGCCGTTTCCGGTGCCGCTGGACGCGATGACCACCACGGCCGGTGTGCTTGAACTGGTGGGCGGTGCGCTCGTAACCATCGGACTATTCACCCGCCCAGCCGCATTCATCCTGTCGGGCATGATGGCGGTAGGCTATTGGATCGGCCATGCTCCCATGGGGTTTTACCCCGCAGTCAACATGGGGACCGGGGCCATATTGTTCTGCTTTATCTATCTCTATGTCGTGTTTACCGGACCAGGCGCCTGGAGCGTGGATGGCAAGCTGAACCTACCCTGGCGGTGAACTAAAGAAACCGGCCCAGCTTGGCCAGCTCGACCCGCACGCGCAATTCGATGTCGTCGAGCACGGCATCGAGCCCGGGCACGGAGCGTTCGCGCACTTCGCCCAGCAGGATCACCAATTGATCGAGCCGTTCCGCGCCGACCCGGCCGATCAGCAGGTCCGCCTTGATGGTGTCAAGCGCGTCGAGCAGGGAGGCGCCGCGCCTGACGGCGCGCTTCTTCTTGCCGTTCAGCGGGTCTTCGACGGCCTGCAAGGCCAGGATCGCGTCGATGCCGGCACTGGCAGCCATGGGCGCCGCGGCGGCTATGCGCACCGCACTATCCTCGCCCGCCGGAACGAAGGCCATGCCCGAGCCAGCGCGGCCCGCAGCACCGCGGCCGCTGACCCCATTGGCGCGAGTATTGGTTTCGATGCGCAAAGCCAGACTCAAATCAGTTCGGTGCCTATCCCCGGCAAAATCTGCCGGAAGGCGTTAACAAGAGCTTAATGGACCCGGCAAGAATTGCTTAGCGCCCGGTCGTTGCAACCGAGAGCGTCGACGAAACGACACTAAAATCATTTTATTTCAATGGCTTGCTGCACAATCGTAGCTTGGCACACTTTTCGCAATGTCTTCGTCAAATGCCGCACCATGGGATGGAGCGGCCCGGTGACGGGGATGACAATGCACATGATCTTGCGACGGCTCGCGGCGGCTGCCCTCAGCGCCGCCTTGCTGCTGGCCCCGACGGCCGATGCCTTCGCGGCGGCAGCGCGCATCAAAGACATTGTCGATATGGAAGGCGTCCGGGAAAACCAGCTGGTCGGCTATGGCCTGGTGGTTGGTCTCAACGGCACGGGCGACCGGCTCAACAATTCCCCCTTCACCAAGCAATCGCTGCAATCCATGCTGGAGCGGCTGGGCGTCAATACGGCAGGCGAGAATGTGCGCACCGCCAATGTCGCCGCCGTCATGGTCACGGCCAACCTGCCCCCCTTCGGAACGCAGGGCTCGCGCATCGACGTATCGGTCGCGGCCCTGGGCGATTCCGACAGCCTGCAGGGCGGCACGCTGCTGGTGACCCCGCTGCTGGGCGCCGACGGCGAAGTCTATGCCATTGCGCAGGGCCCGGTGAATATCAACGGATTCAAGGCGCAAGGCGATGCCGCCACGATCATTTCGGGCGTGCCGACCACGGGGCGGATTTCCTCGGGTGCGGTGATCGAGCGGGAGATCGATTTCCAGCTCGGCTCGCAAACCTCGCTGCGGCTGGCGCTGCGCAATCCCGACCTGACCACGGCGCGGCGCATTGCGCTCTCGATCAATGACTTCATCGGCGTGCCTACGGCAACGCCGGAGGACCCGGCTACGGTGCGGGTCACCCTGCCCCGCGGGTTCAACGGCAATATTGTCGACCTGCTCACCGATATCGAACAGCTGATGGTGGAAACCGACCAGCCGGCCAAGATCGTTATCGACGAGAATTCCGGCATTATCGTCATGGGCAAGGATGTGCGGGTGTCCAGCGTCGCCGTCGCCCAGTCCAACCTGACGGTGACCATTGCCGAGAACCCGACCATCGTGCAGCCGGCTCCGTTCAGCAATGGCGTGACGGCGGTGGAGCCGAGCACCGATCTGGAGGTCTTCGCCTCGGACAAGGCGCTGGCCGTGGTCAATGAATCGGTGACGCTGCAGGAATTGGTGGATGGGCTCAACGCGCTGGGCATAGCGCCGCGCGACCTGATCGCGATCCTGCAGGCGATCAAGGCCACCGGCGCGCTGCAAGCCGAAATCGAGGTGCTGTAATGGTCGAGGCCATCGCCAAGCCGGGATCGACCCTCAGCGCCAGCCAGATCGCCAAGGTGCGCCAGCAGGCGGAGGAATTCGAAGGCGTGTTCCTCAACACCCTGACCAAGACAATGTTCGAAAGCGTCAAGAGCGAGAACGGTTTTGGCAGCGGCTTTGGCGAGGAAACCTGGCGCTCGATGCAATCGGAACAACTCGCCAATTCCATGGCGCAAAATGGCGGGCTCGGCATTGCCGACCAGCTGATGGGCGACCTGCTGACCCTGCAGGAAGCCGCCAACGCCCAGAACAGCCTCACAATCCCCAAGGGAGCCTATTGAGCATGACCGCCGCAGCCCGCCTCGCCGCCCTCGACAGCCTGCCGGCCGACGATCTGTGCCAGATGGCCGAGATCGCCCTCGCCGCGCTTGTCGATATCATGAACCAGGAAACCGTGCTGCTGCGCACCGGCCATATCAAGCAGGCCAGTACGTTGACGCCGGACAAGACGCGGCTGGCGCAGGATTATGTGGGCTTTGCCCGCGCCGTGCAGCGCCAGGGCGATCGCCTGCGCGCCGAGGCGCCCAAGGCCATCGAGCGCCTGAAGCAGGGGCATGAAAGCCTGGCCACGCAAATGGCCGAGAATCTGCGCGTATTGGCAACGGCGCGGACCGTGACGGAAGATCTGTTGACCGATGTGGCGCAGATCGTCGGGCAGCAGAACAAGGCCAAGACTTATGGCCGGGCTGGTGCGGTAGCGACCGATCCGGCGAGTTCGGCGCGGGGAATTGCGGTTAATCGCTCGATGTAGGGGCGGTGCACTCCTGCATTTGAATCTAATCCGCCCTAAACTGGTAAGTGCGCCCCAATCTGTTCGTGCCTAGGCTGCCACTGCATTCGTGCATGCAAGGACAGCGTCATGGTCACCGCAATCGCACTCGAGCCGATTGGCCCCAGTCACACCAATATTACGGACTACCGGCATCGCGCTGCACCGGGCGAACGCACCGTGCTGCCCCATGGCACGCCATCCGCTCCAAAGAATGCCAGGCCGAACCAGGAACGCGAAGAGCGCTCCAGCGATAGCGAACAGGAAGCGCCCGCGCGCGATTCTTCTGCCATGTTCGCGGCAGCAGTGATTGCCGGCGCCCTCGCCCCGACGCCACAGACGCTGGCCGAGCTATACCAGCGCATCGGCTCCTCGACGATTCCCCCAGAATCCATGGCGCGACTGAAAGACCTGATGGCCTGATGCACTGGGCTCCATAGCCTTGCCCTTGCCATAAAAGCCCCGGACAATGGGGCTTTGTTCTGTCTGGAGACCCCGATTCCCGCTGGATTCCGCACTGTTCGCGGGTTCTTCACCCGCTTTTAACCGCGCTGGGCAATCCTGAATATCAACGCAAGCTGCGGCATCAAGTTAACGATTTTTTATGCCGCCCAGTGCATGCTCCACGCTGTCTCAGAATGAGACGTCAAAGCAATACGAGTCTCCTAGAAAGGGAACTTTACCATGGCTGATATCAATCTCACCGCTTCCGTCCGGTCCAACCTCACCTCGCTGCAGAACACGGCGACGATGATGGCCAAGACCCAGGACCGCCTGTCGACCGGCAACAAGGTCAACTCGGCACTCGATAACCCCACGAACTTCTTCACTGCCGCGTCGCTCAATAGCCGCGCCGGTGACCTGAACAACCTGATGGACTCGATGGCTAACGGCATCAAGACCATCGAAGCGGCAAATAACGGCCTGACCTCGATCACCAAAAACCTGGAATCGATGCAGTCGACCCTGCGCCAGGCGCGCCAGGACAAGTCGTTCCAGACCCAGTCCTACACGATCGACTCCACCGTTACCACTGGCGACATCAGCTTCGAGAAGGGCGCCGTTGGCGACGTCGCTCGCAGCGTATCGCTGGTCAAGACTGAGAAGACCTCGGCATTGACCGGTCCCGTCGCCCTTGCTGACAATGGCAAGACATTTACGATTGACACTGGTGCCGGCGCTCCTACCGCTGACATCACGCTGGCTACCGGCGACACGGCCACCGACATTGCCAACAAAATCAACACCGCCACTGCCGCCGTCGGCAACGGCGTTACCGCTAAGGTTGAGAACGGTCAGATCAAGCTGTCGCACGCCACCGCGACTGCTGCCATCACTGTTGCCGATGGCGCGGCACCGGCCGGCGGCGCTGCCGTTCTCGGTTTCGGCGCTGACACAAACGTTGCCAAATCGACCGACGAACTGGTTTCCGAGATCAACAAGAATACTGATCTCGAGGGCTTTGTTCGCGCTTCCAACGACAACGGCAAGCTGCGCATCGAGAACCTGTCGACCCAGACCCTCGAAGTAACCCAGGGCACCACTGCCTCGGAAATCGCTGGCAACGCCGTGCGTGCCGATCTGGCCAACCAGTTCAACGAACTGCGCGACCAGCTCGACAAGCTGTCGGACGATGCTTCGTTCAACGGTATCAACCTGCTGCGCGGCGACAAGCTGAAGATCACCTTCAACGAAACCGGCACCTCCTCGATCGACATCCAGAGCAAGGGTGAAGATGCAGTCAACGCCGCCAACCTGAAGCTGTCGACGACCCTGACTGCCAAGGACCTGGACAGCGACGCCGGCATCGACGCTTTCCTCGACCAGGTCAAGGGCGCGCTGAACTCGGTTCGTTCGCAGGCTTCGTCCTTCGGCTCGAACCTGTCGATCGTGCAGAACCGTCAGGACTTCACCAAGTCCATGATCAACACGCTCGAAACCGGTGCCGGCAACCTGACCCTGGCCGACATGAACCAGGAAGCTGCCAACATGATGGCGCTGCAGACCCGTCAGTCGCTGGGTACCTCGACCCTGTCGATGGCCAACCAGGCTGACCAGAGCATCCTGCAGCTGCTGCGTTAATCGCACCATAAACAGCTTGAGGAAGGCGGGCTTTCGGCCCGCCTTTTTCTTTGTCCGCTCGGACTAGAAAGCGCCGCAAATGGCGCTAGTGTGAGCGCGCAAACGAATATGTGAAGGAGAATGCCTTGGCGCTAAAGGTCGAACTCAAGCCCGGCGAGAAACTGCTGGTGGGCAATTGCATCATCACCAATTCCGAACAGCGCTCGCGGCTGTTTATCGACGGCAAGGCGCCCATTCTGCGCGAAAAGGACATCCTGACCACCGAGACGGCCGACACCCCTGCCAAGCGCATCTACCTGGCCGTACAATTGATGTATATCCAGGAGGATATCACGACGCTGCGCGACGAATATTTCACGCTGATCAACGATTTCGTGACTGCCGCCCCCTCCACAATTTCAATTGCGGACCGCATCAATAACGACATCTTAACTGGCGACCTATACAAAGCACTCAAGACAGCCAAAGAGCTGATTCAGTACGAACAGGACCTGTTTGAGCATGCAGCAATACGGCGCGGCAGCCTACCAGACGACAGCCAAGACGGTTGAATCCCCCCGCGAACGTGAAGCTGCGCTCCTCATCAAATCCGCCGCGAGCCTGCAGTCCGTGCGCGACAATTGGCCCGCCGACAGCGAAGTGCTCAAGGGCGCGCTGACCTTCAATCGCAAGCTCTGGACCATCTTCATGACCTCGGTGACGCGCGATGACAACGCGCTGCCCGCCATGGTGCGCCAGAACATCGCCAATCTGGGGATGTACATCCTCAACGAGACGCGCGAGATCCTGCTTGATCCGGTGTCCCCTAATCGGCTGGACACGCTGATCAACATCAATCGCCAGCTGGCGCAAGGTTTGCGCGCGAATTGAGCGGGTGGTGAAATGAATGAAAAGGCCCCGCATTGCGGGGCCTTTTGTTTTCGGCGTTCGGACATGAACCCCTTAGTCACCATCTCACCTCACCCCTCAGGGGACGATGGAGCCGATGAATCACGGGTAGCCATACGCCCGGGTGGAAGGTTCCGCACCCGGCCTTGAGCGCCGGTGGCGCCCGCTACCACTACATGAACTTGACGAGGCTGAGCTGGCTGATCATGGAAGTGGCCTGGTAGCTGGCCTGGAGGCGCGTTTGCAGGGCCAGGATTTCCATGGCGACGTTTTCCTTGCTCACCGTCTCCACGCTGCTCAACAGGTTCTCCAGCTGCAGCTTGTAATTGCTGTGGCGTGTCGTGGTGTTGTTGAGGGAGCTGCGCGCCATGCCCAGCTCCATGGTGAGGATTTCGACCGAACCGCGCTGCGAATTATGCGATTCCGAAAGCGCCGATTGCTGGCGCTCGGCCATGGCATCGAACCGGCCGGTGGCGGTCGGATCGCTATCGGGGTAGGTCTCGACCGACATGGCGGCCATGGTCCGCATCAGCGCCAGCGTCCCCGATTCATTGGCCTGGAGGCCATAATTGACGCGGGTCGAGTCATCGATCTGTGAGGTCACGCTCTGGCGGGGATTGCCTTCGGCCAGGATCGCAGCGTCGGTGACCACGCCGGTAAGGGCCTTGGAGAAATTGGCGGCGGTGGCGTTGACGTCGGCACCGATGGTGAACTGACCTGGCCCGGCTTTGCCGACCACGGCGGTTAGCGCCATGGTGCGGGTAGTGCCATTCGGCTCGGTCAGGGTGATATTGACGGTTTCCCCAGGGGCGGGGATGGCGGTGAACTGGGCCGTGACAGCGGAGGGATTGGCCGTCGAAGGGGCGGTGGCGATGCTGGCGGTGGACGCCGAAATGCCGCTGATCTGGAAACCATGCGCGGCCGAGACGGGTTGCTTTTCGCCCAGGGTGACCATGGCCCCATTGGTGCCGATTTCGAGACGCCCCAGCCCCTCGGCGGCAACGGTAGGCGTCTGGCCGCTATACCACATGACTGTATCGGCCTCGGTGGCGACCCTCAGGCTAGTGGGAGGATTGCCGCTGCTCTGATCGACGCGCAGCACGGGTTCGCCCGCGCCGTTGAAGAAATTCTGCGAGGCGGCGAAGGTCGAGGCGCCGGCCAGGGTGGTGCCGCCCACTTCGACCAGTTTTTCGTCCAGCGCGGTCTTGAAATTGCCGGCAGTTGCCTCGGCATTTGCGCCAATGACGAATTCATTGGCTCCGGGAGGCCCATCTGCGGCACCGATGGCCCGCATGGTGATCTGTGTTTCGGTGCCGTCGGGCAGTGTAAAGCCCATGGAAATGGTCTGCCCGGCCGTTATCTGCTCGGCAGGCATGGGCGCGAAGGTCACGCTAACCTGATTGCCCAGCGCGCCGCCACCTGCCGCCGGCTGCGTGACGCTGACCGCGCCGCTAGTGGTGGAAACGGTGGAGACCTTCATGCCGAAGGGGTGCACGCCATCCTCGGCCAGGTTGACACTGGTGGTGCCGGCAGCGTGCGAGGATTGCAGGCGCCCGCGCCCGTCAATGCCGGCATCGGCAGCCTTGCGTTCGGTGACGACGGACTTGAAGCCGGCCCGCCCCCCC